>NZ_JBHRWO010000027.1:0-1101 GCF_042647865.1 Glycomyces rhizosphaerae | reverse complement strand
TCTCGTCGTCGATGATGTTCTCGGCGCGGGTGATCTGGTCGCGGGCGGCTTCAACGGCGATGGAGAAGCTGGCTTGGACGCCGGTGTGTCCGGTGCTGATCAGGGCGTCGGCGATGGCGATGCGGACGGCCTGGTAGAGGACCAGGAGCGCCCAGATTTCCTGGTCGAGCCCGGCCGGGTCGCCCGCGCGCAGGACCCGGCGACGCAGGAGACCGGACTTGAGCTCGCAGTAGGCGGTCTCGATCTCCCACCGCTGGTGGTAAAGCGCGACGATGGCGCCGGCCGGGTAGCGGTCGGGGTCGAGCAGGCTGGTCTCGAGCCGGTAGTGCCCGGTACGGGTGCCCTCCGAGGTGGCGATCGTGATCGTTGCTGCGATCAATCGCAGCCGGACTCGGCCGCGCTGGACCAGGACCGAGCCGTCGGCGAGCCGGGCCAGTGTTTTGGGTCGGGTATTGGTGTTCACACGGATCAGCAGGTCGGCGCCGGTGGCGAGGATCGCTTCGAGCAGTGGTGCTGCGTCGAAGTTGCGGTCGGCCAGGACCAGGCGGCCCGGGCCCATCGCGTCCAGCAGCCGCCGGGCCATGGTGGTCTCTCCCTGGTCGATCGGGCCGAACACCGCGCCCAGCAGCGACCGGGAACCGGTCGCGATCAGACCGACCAGGCGCACTTGCGGATAACCCGAACCACGGTAGGCGGTATCGCCCTGGGAGCGGTGGACGGCCAGGTTCTGCTTCGAGGCGGGGACGTCGAGCAGGGTCCCGTCGATCGCGCAGACCAGGAGGCCTCGCCACCTGGCCGCGGCGCTCGTTGGTGTCGCGAGCAGCGCGAACAGGGCCCGCATCGGGCTCGCGCCGAGACGCTTGCGCGCGTAGTGCAACGCCGAGGCGGCCGGTTCACCGGTCAACGCGAGCCCACCGGTGAGCTTGCGCCAGACCGCGCTCCACCCGCACGAGGCGAACAACCCCGCCGCGAGCAGCAGATACACCGTCACCCGGGCCGGAATCAGACGGACCCGATGCTCGGTCCGACCGCATTGGTCAATGACCGCGTCGACCATCTCGAACGGCACGACCCGGGTCAACTCACCCAGATGACCGGGCG
>NZ_JBHRWO010000026.1:0-1650 GCF_042647865.1 Glycomyces rhizosphaerae | reverse complement strand
AGGTGCTGGTGGTTTCTGGTTGGTACTGTTTTTGACTGTCTTTTCCTTGGGGCACTTGCTTGGTGCCCCGTAGAAAATCGGTCAGGACATGCTTCGACACATACCAAAGTCGCTGTTCTCGTAAGAGGATGGTGCGCAACAGGTTTTTGTTGGAGAGTTTGATCCTGGCTCAGGACGAACGCTGGCGGCGTGCTTCACACATGCAAGTCGAACGGAAAGGCCCGCTTGCGGGTACTCGAGTGGCGAACGGGTGAGTAACACGTGGGTAACCTGCCCCCATCTCTGGGATAACCGTTGGAAACGGCGGCTAATACCGGATACGACCACTAGGTGCATGCTTGGTGGTGGAAAGTTTTTGCGGTTGGGGAGGGGCCCGCGGCCTATCAGCTTGTTGGTGAGGTGAAAGCTCACCAAGGCTTTGACGGGTAACCGGCCTGAGAGGGCGGTCGGTCACATTGGGACTGAGATACGGCCCAGACTCCTACGGGAGGCAGCAGTGGGGAATTTTGCACAATGGGCGGAAGCCTGATGCAGCGACGCCGCGTGAGGGATGACGGCTTTCGGGTTGTAAACCTCTTTTATCCACCACGAAGGCTCCGTATTCGCGGGGTTGACGGTAGTGGTTGAATAAGCGCCGGCTAACTACGTGCCAGCAGCCGCGGTAAGACGTAGGGCGCGAGCGTTGTCCGGATTTATTGGGCGTAAAGGGCTCGTAGGCGGTTGATTGCGTCCGCCGTGAAAGGCCTCGGCTTAACCGGGGTTTTGCGGTGGATACGGGTCGACTTGAGGCAATTAGGGGAGATCGGAATTCTACGTGTAGCGGTGAAATGCGCAGATATGTGGAGGAACACCGGTGGCGAAGGCGGATCTCTGGGATTGTTCTGACGCTGAGGAGCGAAAGCGTGGGGAGCGAACAGGATTAGATACCCTGGTAGTCCATGCTGTAAACGGTGGGCGCTAGGTGTGGGGTCACGTTGGTTGATTCTGTGCCGTAGCTAACGCATTAAGCGCCCCGCCTGGGGAGTACGGCCGCAAGGCTAAAACTCAAAGGAATTGACGGGGGCCCGCACAAGCGGCGGAGCATGCGGATTAATTCGATGCAACGCGAAGAACCTTACCTAGGTTTGACATCACCCGGAAACCTCTAGAGATAGAGGCCTCTTCGGACTGGGTGACAGGTGGTGCATGGCTGTCGTCAGCTCGTGTCGTGAGATGTTGGGTTAAGTCCCGCAACGAGCGCAACCCTTATCCCGTGTTGCCAGCATTCAGTTGGGGACTCACGGGAGACTGCCGGGGTTAACTCGGAGGAAGGTGGGGATGAGGTCAAGTCATCATGCCCCTTATGTCTAGGGCTTCACGCATGCTACATTGGCCGGTACAGCGGGTTGCGATACCGTGAGGTGGAGCGAATCCCTGTAAAGCCGGTCTTGGTTCGGATTCGAGTCTGCAACTCGACTCGATGAAGGTGGAGTCGCTAGTAATCGCAGATCAGCAACGCTGCGGTGAATGCGTTCCCGGGCCTTGTACACACCGCCCGTCACGTCATGAAAGTTGGCAACACCCGAAGCCTGCGGCCTAACCGGTTTACCGGAGGGAGTGGTCGAAGGTGGGGCTGGCGATTAGGACGAAGTCGTAACAAGGTAGCCGTAC
>NZ_JBHRWO010000025.1:0-890 GCF_042647865.1 Glycomyces rhizosphaerae | reverse complement strand
GCCAGATGACCTTGATGAGCTGGCGTTTGAGGCAGCGGAGTGCTTCGCGGTGGGTTTTGCCTTCGTCGCGTTTGCGTTGGTAGTAGGCGCGGCCGGGCCCGGTTTTCATGCGGGCCTGGGTCATTGCGGCAAGGTGGACGGCGCGTTTGAGCTGGGGGTTGCCCCTGCGGTCGAGGCGGTGGCGGTCATGGTTGCCCGAGGCGATCTGTTTGGGGGCGGCGCCGGCGAACGCGGCGAGGCGGTGGTGGTTGGCGAAGCGGGCCGGGTCGCCGATCGCGGCGAGGATGGCGCAGGCGCTGACCGCGGCGATGCCGCCGATCTCGGTCAAGCCGGTCCGAGTCTGGGCGGTCAGGTCGTTCATGCGCTGGTGGTTGGCCTCTAGAGCGCGGGCCAGGCGACGCAGTTCGGCGAGGAGGCCGCGGGCGAGGCGCTTGGTCTCGGCGATGACCGGGCCGGTGGCCTTGACGCCCTTGAGGAGGTTGGCGAAGTCGCTGGTCTTCGCGCCGGTGGGGGCACCGCCGGGCCGCAGGACGCGGAAGAGGGCGTGGAGGCGGTTGCGTTTGGCGGTCAGCTCAGTGTTGAGCGCTTCTCTTTCCTCGGTGAGCAGCCGCGCGATCTCACCGGTCTCGTCGGTGGTGGAGGCGTATCCGGCGCCGGTCACGGCCGCGAGGGCGGTGGCCAGGGCGTCGGCGGTGTCGTTCTTGTTGCGCCCACCCTTGCGGGCCAAGCGCTGTGCCCGGACTTCCTTGGTGGACACGTCCGTGATGGCGAAGCCGCGGCCGCCCAGCCAGGCGGCGAGGTTCCGGCCCAGGCCGCGGGCGTTCTCGATGGCGACCTGATCGACCGCGAAACGCTCGAGCCAGTCGGCCAGCTCGTGGTAGCCCTTCGAT
>NZ_JBHRWO010000024.1:0-2971 GCF_042647865.1 Glycomyces rhizosphaerae | reverse complement strand
ATATGCCTGGGGGAGTTGCCAACTGGACTGTGATCCCAGGGTTTCCGAATGGGGTAACCTAGCCGCCTTGATGGGCGGTTGCGCTCGCCTGAATGTATAGGGCGGGTTGTGGTGTGGCGGGGAAGTGAAACATCTCAGTACCTGCTGTGGAGAAAACAAGAGTGATTCCGTGAGTAGCGGCGAGCGAAAGCGGAGGAGGCTAAACCTGGTTCGTGTGATAGCCGGCAGGCGTTGCGGGTCAGGGGTTGTGGGACGTTGCCGTTAGTTTCTGCCGAAGCTAGGTTCACGCGTTGTTGTCTAGTCGAACGGTGTGGGAAAGCCGACCGGAGTGGGTGAGAGTCCCGTAGATGAAGGATGACAGCGGTGGGCGGGTGGCGCACCCGAGTAGCGCGGGTTTCGTGGAGGCTCGTGTGAATCTGGCAGGACCGTCTGCTAAGCCTAAAGAGGTCCGGTGACCGATAGTGGAGAGTACCGTGAGGGAATGGTGAAAAGTACCCCGGGAGGGGAGTGAAATAGTGCCTGAAACCATGTGCCTGTAAACCGTCAGAGCCCGGCGACACATTCGTGTGTTGTAGGCGGGTGATGGCGTGCCTTTTGAAGAATGAGCCTGCGAGTTATGGTATGCAGCGAGGTTAAGCCGTGTGGTGGAGCCGGAGCGAAAGCGAGTCTGAATAGGGCGTTGAGTTGTGTGTTGTAGACCCGAAGCGGGGTGATCTACCCATGTCCAGGGTGAAGCGGCTGTAAGAGGTCGTGGAGGCCCGAACCCACCTAGGTTGCAAACTGGGGGGATGAGGTGTGGGTAGGGGTGAAAGGCCAATCAAACTCCGTGATAGCTGGTTCTCCCCGAAATGCATTTAGGTGCAGCGTCGTGTGTTGCACCGTGGTGGTAGGGCGCTGGTTGGGTGATGGGCCGTGTCGGTTACTGAGCTCAGCTAAACTTCGAATGCCATGGTGTTGAGTGCGGCAGTGAGTCGGCGGGTGAGAAGATCCGTCGTCGAGAGGGAAACAGCCCAGATTACCGGCTAAGGCCCCTAAGGGTGCACTGAGTGGAAAAGGATGTGGGGTCGCGTTGACAGCCAGGAGGTTGGCTTAGAAGCAGCCATCCTTGAAAGAGTGCGTAATAGCTCACTGGTCGAGTGGTTTTGCGCCGATAATGTAGCGGGGCTGAAGTGCACCGCCGAAGCCGTAGCAATGCCATGGAGATACGTCTCCGTGGGTTGGGTAGGGGAGCGTCGTACTTGGGGTGAAGCTGGGGAGTAATCCATCCGGTGGACTTTGTACGAGTGAGAATGCAGGCATGAGTAGCGAAACACAGGTGAGAATCCTGTGCGCCGATTGACTAAGGGTTCCAGGGGACGGCTGTTCCGCCCTGGGTTAGTCTGGGCCTAAGGCGAGGCCGAGAGGCGTAGTCGATGGATAACCGGTTGATATTCCGGTACCCGAGTGCCGCGTATGAGTGATAGCGGTTGTGCTAACCGGCTGGAAGCCGGCGGGCGTTGACCTTCGGGTCGATACTTGTCAGTGACTGGTTGGGGTCCTTTCCGTGTGTAGCGTAGTGATGGAGTGACACAGTGGGGTAGCTATACCGTCTGGTGGATTAGGCGGGGTAAGGTGGTAGCCCGCGTTCCTAGGTAAATCCGGGGGCGCCCCTTGAGTGGGAGGGTGAGCGCTGAAGCATAGGCCTTTAGGCTGAATTTGGTGATCCCGTGCTGTCGAGAAAAGCTTCTAGCGAGTGGTAGTCGGCCAGTACCCTAAACCGACACTGGTGGTCAGGTAGAGTATACTGAGGCGTTCGAGTGATGTGTGGTTAAGGAACTCGGCAAATTGCCTCCGTAACTTCGGGAGAAGGAGGGCCCTTTCTGGTGGCACGTGCGTGCATAAGCTGGAGGGGGTTGCAGAGGCCAGGGGGAAGCGACTGTTTACTAAAAACACAGGTCCATGCGAAGCCGTGAGGTGAGGTATATGGACTGACGCCTGCCCGGTGCTGGAACGTTAAGAGGATCCATCAAGGCTTTGGCCTGCAGTGGTGAATTGAAGCGCCAGTAAACGGCGGTGGTAACTATAACCATCCTAAGGTAGCGAAATTCCTTGTCGGGTAAGTTCCGACCTGCACGAATGGCGTAACGACTTCCCCGCTGTCTCAACCACATGCTCGGCGAAATTGCAGTACGAGTAAAGATGCTCGTTTCGCGCGGCAGGACGGAAAGACCCCGGGACCTTTACTATAGCTTGGTATTGATGCACTATTTGGTTTGTGTAGGATAGGCGGGAGCCTGGGAAGCTGCGACGCTAGTCGTGGTGGAGGTGTTGGTGAAATACCGCTCTGATCTGATGGTGTGTCTCACCCGCGGCCCTGATCGGGTCGGGGGACAGTGCCTGGTGGGTAGTTTAACTGGGGCGGTTGCCTCCTAAATGGTAACGGAGGCGCCCAATGGTACCCTCGGGCCGGTTGGAAACCGGTCGGTGAGTGTAAGCGTAGAAGGGTGCTTGACTGTGAGACCGACGGGTCGAGCAGGTGCGAAAGCAGGGGCTAGTGATCCGGCACCGACGTACGGATGTGGTGTCGCTCAACGGATAAAAGGTACCCCGGGGATAACAGGCTGATCTTCCCCAAGAGTCCATATCGACGGGATGGTTTGGCACCTCGATGTCGGCTCGTCGCATCCTGGGGCTGGAGTTGGTCCCAAGGGTTGGGCTGTTCGCCCATTAAAGCGGCACGCGAGCTGGGTTTAGAACGTCGTGAGACAGTTCGGTCCCTATCCGCCGCGCGCGTAAGAGATTTGATGAAGGGCTGTCCCTAGTACGAGAGGACCGGGATGGACGAACCGCTGGTGTGCCAGTTGTCCCGCCAGGGGCATGGCTGGTTGGCTACGTTCGGGAGCGATAACCGCTGAAAGCATCTAAGCGGGAAGCGTGCTTCGAGATGAGATCTCTGTCAGCGTTAGCTGGTGAGGCGCCCTGTAGATGACGG
>NZ_JBHRWO010000023.1:0-28869 GCF_042647865.1 Glycomyces rhizosphaerae | reverse complement strand
CTGTCGTCGCCGCTTCCGCGAGGAGACGGAACTTCCCTGCAAGCCTGGCGATGGCGGCGATGGATCCTGCGGTGTTGAACGTGAAGTCGAACTGCGACAACAACAAGTCCCGGAGGGCGGAGAACCCGAACTCCGAGCGATGCAAACCGGAGGTCTTCATCTCGATCACCGCGGCCAGGACCTGGGCGTGGTGGGAGTTGATCGCCTCGGCGGCGTGGTCGAGGGTGGAGCGGATGGCTTGGGCCTGGGAGCGGCGGTCCGATGCGACCGGGGCGGTGACTGGGGTGGTGGTGCAGTGGCTCATCGGGGTCTCGCCTCCCTTCCGCTGTTCTCGAATGATCTGGTTGTTTTCGCTTGTTCGTGCTGTATCAAGCATAGATCGGGCAGGGGTCGACTGTCATCACTCAATCGGGTGAATCATCGATGTTTGGGCAGGTCAATAGCACTGTCCCCCGGGGTCGGGCGTGTCGGCCAGCGCCCACAATCGACCCCGCGCTAGACGGCCCGGGCAGCCAGCGCAGGGGGTGCCGGGCGGCTCGGACCGGGCGGCCGCAGTGCGACCGAGACACCTCACACCCCTTTGTCGCCGCCCGACCGAACCCCGACCACAACCAACCTCGAAACCGAACAACAACCAAGAGAGCCCCCTTCCCCTTTGTCGCCGCGCCTGAACCCCGCCCAATACGGCGCGCTGAGCTACAAAAACTCCTTCACCAAGGCCTACCCGCGGCCCTTGCCAGGGATCCACCGAATATGAGCACCTTGCTCATTGCGCACGATGGACGCATTGAAATGGCGCCGGTTAACGTCTGGTTCATGGCTGATGTTCATAGTCCCGGCCCGATGCCCGTTCTCCGGCTGCGCCCGGCAGACCGCTCCGACTTGACTGCGGTGCTTGCATTGCTCGCTGGTGAAGATCAGGTGGTGGATCCGTCGACGGTCACGGTAACGGAGGCCTACGAGCGCGCCTTTGCAGCTATTGCCGCTGATCCGCGCAACGAGATGCTGGTCCTCGTCGAAGACACCGACGATCAGGGTGGAAGCAGGACAGTAGTGGGCTGCCTGCAGGCGACTTACATCCCTGGACTCGGCAAGGGGGGTGCCGAGCGGGTCCTGTTCGAGGCGGTGCGGATCCGCGCTGACCGCCGAGGCAGCGGGCTGGGCAGGATCTTGATGGAGCGCGCGATCGTCCGGGCCCGCGAGCGCGGCTGTGGGCTTGTCCAGCTGACGAGCAACAAGGAGCGTGAGGATGCGCACCGCTTCTATTCCGGGCTTGGTTTTGCACGCAGTCATGATGGTTTCAAACTCGTGCTCTGACGGTTCCCCCGAGATTGTTGCGGCGCATGGGATCACGGTTATGCGACCGGAGTAATAGGGGCGGCGGAGCTGCGACCCGCCTTCACCGCCGCCGCGATGCTGTCGCGCACTGGCCGGGGTTCGGTCGGGAGGAGGGTGTTGAGGTCGGTGCGGGTTGCTTCTGACCATCCGGCCTTGATGTTCGCGAAGATCGAGAGTGTGTGGTTGATCTGGTAGGGCAGGAGGCCGCTGCCCTGCATGCCTTCTCGGGCGTCTGAAAGGGACATTGAGCGGTACGCGACGGGACGGGCGAGTGATTCGGTCAGTGCTTCGGCGATTTCGGTTCCGCCGATGGCGGTGACGCCTTCGAGCTCGTAGGTCTGGCCCGCGTGGCGGCTTCGGTCGCCTGCCGTGAGGTCGCGGTCGGTTTCGGCTGCGACGCGAACCGCGATGTCACCCAAGTCTTCCTTGGCGACCACCGAGACCCTGCCGTCGCCGAACGGGGCTGCGAATACGCCGGTTTCGGCGGCTGCTGCCGCGCCCGCGGCGGCGAGGCCTGCCGGGATCTCGGAGTAGAGGCCGTTGCGCAGGATCGTGACATCGAACGGTCCTTGGGCGAGGCGGTTCTCAGTCCAACGGTGGGCCAGCGCGATGCTCATGCGCTCGCCCGAGGCGGCGAGGCTCGTGTAGATCACGTGCTTGACGCCGGCGGCAGCGGCCGCGTCGGCGACGGCCCCGTGGCGGGCCATGACCACGTCGTCTTCGGCGTATCCGGCCGAGATGAACACCAGGACGTCCACGCCCTTGAAGCCCAAGGCGAGGGACGCGGGGTCGTCGAAGTCGATGCGGCGGGCGGCGGTGCCCTCGCCGCCGCGGGTGCCGGCCGTGACTTCGAAGTCGTCAATACCGTTGAGACCGTTGAGAATGAGGCCGCCGAGGGCGCCGGATGTGCCGGTCACGAGAATCATTTGGTCGCTCCTTGCGTTGTATGGTTCGAATGCAGTCCGAGTATCGGCACGAGACTGCCGACTCCGAAAGGAGGCACTTTGGTGTCTGCCACGAACACGGCGGTAAGTCCCCCGGTCGCGACCCCTATTCCCGAAGGCCCCTGTGGCGATGACGACTGCGGGATCCGGGACGTGCTCGACCGGATCGGCGACAAGTGGACCGTCCTGGTCGTCGTCGAACTCGCGAAGGGCGTGCGCCGGTTCCGGGAACTGGAGCGGGCGATCCCCGGGATCTCGCAGCGCATGTTGACGGTGACGACGAAGCGTCTCTGGCGCGACGGCCTGGTCGAGCGCACCGTCCATCCGACCATTCCCCCGCAGGTCGAGTACCGGCTCACTGCGACCGGTCGCAGCCTCGCGGGTGTGGTCGAAGGCCTGGCGGACTGGTCGCGGGAGCACAAGGACGCCATCGCGACCGCTCGGGCGCATTGGGACGCCGAGCAGGAGTCGGCGAGCCCGACCGGAACGTGAAGCGGCCCTTGACCGAGGGGTTCCAGGTCAAGGGCCGCGTTCGAGAGCCGGTCAGGTGGTGGGGAGGAAGACGCGCATCGTCGCGCTGCCTCGTTGTGCCCAGCGGTGGTAAGGGATCAGGCTCAGTTCCAACGTCGCTGCGGCGTCGATCCGCCTTGGGTTGGGCCCGTAAGGAAGAACGCCGGGCGTATTCGTCGCGGCGGCCATGGTCGCCTGAACCAGCGCGCCATCTCCTTCGGCGAGTGGGGGGATCGACGGGTCCACCCGGAACGTTTCAATGGCCTCCGCATTGGGGAGGTCGGTCGATTCGGCGCACAGGACCAGCGGGCCGCGTTCGACCGCAACGCAGCCCCGTACTGCGTCGATTCGCTCGTCAGGCCAGGTGAACCGGGGCTCCACCGGCAGTTTCAGTACGACGACCGCGCCCTTTTCAAGCGAGTCGTGCGCTCTCGCCCAGCCCGGTTCCACGGCACGCGCTCCCGTGTCGTTCGCGAGCCTCGCGCCGTCCGCCCAGTGCGGGACCCGCAGTCGCAGCGTGATCGGGCGGTCAGGGGCCTCGAGCACTTCGATGCGGATGGTGCCCTCGTGCGGGTATGCGGTCGTCACCCGAAGGGCCAGTTCCTCGCCGTCGCCCAGCTCGATTCGCATGTCGCCGTTGGCGTATTGAAGCAGCGAAACCGTGTCGCCCTCGACCGACGCCGCGTAGGCCTGCCAACTCGCCAAGGTCCGCGCCAGGTTGGTCGGGCAGCACGAGACGTCGAACCATGGGGCGCGCACGCCGCCTTCGGCTCGGGGGTTGACCTCGTCGGGGCGGACATCCGCTGCGGCGCTTCGCTGGTGGAGCGGGTTGGCGTAGAAGAAGGCCCGCCCGTCCTCGGCCGGGGACGCGGCGATGACGTTGTAGAAGGTGCGTTCCATCAGGTCGGCGTACTTGACGTCGCCGGTCGCGAGAAAGAGGCGCCACGACACCATGTTCGAGGCGATGCCCGCGCAGGTCTCGCAGTAGGCGCGGTCCGGCGGCAGCTCCCAGTCCTCGCCGAAGCCCTCGTCCTGGTGCCGCGAGCCCATGCCGCCGGTGAGGTACGTGCGGCGTTCCACCGATCGATCCCATTGGCGCGCGATGGCATTGACCAGATCGGTGTCGTCGGTGTCGACGGCGACGTCGACCGCGCCGGCGGCCAGGTACAGCGCCCGCACCGCGTGGCCGCGCCAGGCGTCGGCTTTCCGGATCGGGATGTCGTCCTGGAAGTAGGAGGCGTCCAGCAGCGTGATGGGTTTGAGGGTGCCCCGGCCTCGGCGTTCGATGAACAGGCGGGCCTGTTCGGTGTAGCGCGGCTCGTTCAGGGCGCGGCCCAGTTCGGCAAGGCCCACTTCGATTTCGGGGTGGCCGCAGAGGCCGTTCGACCCGTCGTCGCCGAACTCCCGGCACACCTGGTCCGCGGCCTGGCGCGCGACCTCGACCAGCTTGTCCTCACCCACAGTGCGCACTCTCGCGACGGCCGCCTGGAGCAGATGCCCGGTGCAGTACAACTCGTGGCCGGACGGGAGGTCGCTGTAACGATCCGCCTGTCCCGCATGGCCGTAGCAGGTGTTCAGGTAGCCGTCATCGTCCTGGGCGGCGGCGATCCGCTCAGTGAGGGCAGTGAACGTCTCGTCGGCCCAGGCCTCACTCGTGCGTCCGTATTCCCAGGCCAGTGCCTCCATCAGCTTGTAGATCTCCGAGTCGGAGAACTGCCAGCCGGGCCGGTCCCCGTCCAGGTCGCCTGCCGCGACGCGGTCGAAGTTCGCGATCCAGCCGAGACGCTCCATCCACTCCAGACAGTGCCGGAGGGTGGCGGCCGTGTTGGTGGACTGGAGGTCGCCCCAGAATCCGCCGTGCAGCTGGAATTCGTCGACGCCGAGGCCGCGCAGTCGGCCCGGGGCGTCGACCGGCACGATGTTGTCTCGCACTGATTCAGTCCTTCACGGCCCCGGCGGTCACGCCGGCGGCCACATATCGTTGGGCGACGACCAGGAGGATCGCCGCGGGGAGCGAGGCCACCACGGCGGTGGCCATGATCGCGTTCCACTGTGTGGTGTTGTTGCCGATGTACTGGTAGATCCCGAGGGTGATCGGCACGAACTCGCCCGAGCGGTTGAGGGTCGAGGCGAAGATGAAGTCAGACCATGCCCACAGGAACGCGAACAGCGACACCGTGAGGGTCGAGTTGCGGCTCACCGGAAGCACGATCTTCGTGAAGGTGCCCCAGGGCCCGGCGCCGTCGATGTTCGCGGCCTGGATGAGTTCGCGCGGGATCCCGGCCATGAACGTCGTGTAGAGCAGGACTCCGAAGGGGACGGCGATGGTGGAGTCCGCGATGATGAGGCCCCACACGGTGTTGAGCATGCCGAGGCGCACGTAGATCGCGTAGAAGCCCATGGCCATGACGACCGCGGGGACCATCTGCGCGACGAGGAGCAGGAAGTTCAGCGTCTTGCCGCCCCGCATGTTGAGGATCGACAGGGCGTAGCCCGCGGGGGCCGCGATGAGGATCGTGAGCGCCACGCAGCCGGCGCCGATGCCGAGGCTGGTGCCGAGCGCCGGGAGCTGCTGGGCCAGCGCGGCTTCGAAGCCTTCGAGGGTCGGGTGGGTCGGGAACCAGTTGGTCTGGCGCAGTTCGTTCGCGGGTGTGAGGGAGACGTTCACCATCCAGTAGACGGGGAACAGCATCGCGGCGGTGAAGACGACGCCGAGGATGGTCTTCCACCAGGGTCGAGCGGATGTCATTTCGTGCCTCCGCTCCGCTGGATGCGCAGGTGGGCGAAGCCGAACACGAGCGCGATGACGATGAGCAGGTTGCCGATGGCGGCGGCGGGCGAGAAGTCGGGCTGGCCGGTGCCGAAAGCCTCCCGGTACGACCACACCGCGAGGGTGAGGGAGGCGTCGCCGGGGCCGCCGGTGGTCATGATCCAGATGACGTCGACCACCTTGAGCGTGTAGATGAACCCGAGCAGGAGCGTGATGGCCGAGACGGGGCGCAGCAGGGGCAGCGTGATGTGCCAGAACTGCTCTCGCGCGCTGGCGCCGTCGAGCGACGCGGCCTCGTAGGTCTCCGGCGGGATCTGCTGGAGTCCTGAGTAGAGGATCACGAGGTTGAACGGGATGCCGAGCCAGACGTTGGCGATGATGACGGCGGTGAGCGCGGTGTCCGGGGAGGTGAGCCAGTTGATCTGCTGGCCGCCGAAGGCCTCGATCACGGAGTTGACGATCCCGTTCTCGCTGTTGAGCATCCAAGCCCAGGTGGAGGACGAGACGATGAGCGGCAGCAGCCACGGCACGAGGAACAGGGCGCGCAGCACGCCGGAGAGGCGGAAGTTGTTCCTGAAGAACACCGCCAGCGCCAGGCCGATCGAGTATTGGAGCGCGATCGAGACGAGCGTGAACAGGGCGGTGTTGACGACGGCGGTGCCGAAGGAGCCGGAGCCGAAGACTTCTGCGTATTTGTCGAGGCCGACGAACTCGGGGTCGCCTTGGACGAAGGCGCGCACCGTGTAGTCGTGGAGGCTCAGTTCGACGTTGCGCCACAAGGGGTACGCGTAGAACACGAGCAGGTAGGCGAGCAGCGGCGCGGCGAATCCGAAGGCGGTCCACTGCTGTGCGCTGCCTGGAAGTTTGCGTCGGCGCGCGCCCGGGGCGGGTGCGGCGGGCCGGGAGCCCGCCGCACCGGTGCCGGACGCACGCCCGGTCGTGGAGACCGAGGTCGTGGTCATGGCAACTCCGTCTTTATTCGGTGGCCGCGGCGGCGTCGGTCTGCGCTTGGGCCAGGGCGTCGGCCGGAGTGGCCGAGCCGGAGAGGGCGTTCTGGACGGCGGTCCAGAGCTGTTCGGAGATCATCGGGTAGTCGGTGCCGAGGTTGTCGCTGGTGCGGCCCTTGGCGCCGCGGACGGCGTCGACCCAGGGCTGGAGCTCGGGCTGGGCTTCGAGCAGCGCGGTCTGGCCGTCGGCGGTCGGCGGGATGTAGTAGGCGAACGTGGTGGCGGTCTCGACGAAGCCTTCGGGTGTGGTCATGCACTCCACGATCTGGCGGGTGACGTCGTAGCGTTCGGTGTCGGTCTGGACGGGGGCGACGATGAACTCGCCGCCGGTCGGCGCCGGTGCGGTGCCGCCGTTCTGGGCGGGCAGCGGGATGACGCCGGTCGCGAATCCGGCGTCGAGCGCGCTGTTGACCTGCCAGGTGCCGTTCACGGCGAAGCCGTATTCGCCGGTGAGGAACTCTTCCCAGGTGGTGTTCTGGGAGTTGGTGATCACCGAGTCGGGCGCGTAGCCCGCGTCGAGCCATCCGGTCCAGAGTTCCAGGGCTGCAACGGCTTCGGGCGAGTCGAGCTGGCGCAGGTCGGCGCCGGCGCCCCAGAACCAGGGCAGGAACTGGAAGGAGCCCTCTTCGGTGCCGATGCCGGCGAAGGTGATCCCCTTGGCGCCGTTACCGGTAACTTGCTCAAGCGCGGCGGTGAGGGAGGCCCAGTCGGTGACGGTGGCCGGGTCGACTCCGGCGGCGGTGAGCACGTCGGCGTTGTAGTAGAGCGCGAGCGTGTTGGCGCCCACCGGGATGCCGTAGGTCTCGTCGTCGACCACGCCGGCGGCGAGGAGGTTCTCGTCGACGCCGGAGACGTCGAGGCCGAGGTCGTCCACAGTGCTCAACATGCCGGTGTCGGCCAAGGTGGAGACGGCCGGGTTGTCCAGCAGGATGACGTCAGGGCTGGTGCCCTCCTGGGCCGCGAGCAGCGCCTGGTTGGTGAGCGCGGTGGTGTCGAACGGGGTGCGTTCGATGGTCACCCCGGCCGCGTCGCCGCAGGCGGCGACGCGGTTGGCCCAGTCGGAGTCTTCGGCGTGCTGGGGGTACGGGTCCCACCAGGTGTACGTGTCGGCGTCCTGATCGGTGGTGCCGCCCCCTGAAGAGCAGGCGGTGGCGAACGCCAGGGCGGCGCAGGCGAGGCCTGCCGCCGCGGTCCTGACGAGGGGTTTGGTGGGTTGCATAGCTGGTTCCTCCTTGAACGGGCTTCGGTCGACGGCGCCGACCGCTTTTGAGGGATGGGTTACTGCCGGGTCGCCGGAGGGGCAGTACTGCCCCGGTCGACGAGTTCTGGGCCGACGAAGCGCACGACGTAGGGGTCGTCCTCCCTCACCTGGTTCTCGATGCGGCGCACGAGTTGGCGTACGGCCATGCGTCCCAAGCGGTCCGGGGCGCTTTCGATCGAGGAGTAGGGCAGCGAGAAGGTGCGGGCGAATTCGTCGGAGTAGCGGCCGATCACCGAGAGGTCGGCCGGTGCGGTCAGTTGCCGCGAGTGCAGGACGGTCGGGAGGGCCGCGGCGGCGGCCTCGTTGTTGAGGAGCAGGCCGGTGGCGGTGGGGTGGGCGTCGAGCAGGGCGTGCAGGTCGCGGCCGATGTCAGGCTGGGTCGCGGCGCCGAACACGGTGCGGAGGGTGACGCCGTTGGCGGCGGCGGTCTCCTTGGCGGCGTTCTGGAGTCGCCAGACGTAGGCGCCGCCGCGTTCGATCACGTGCTCGGGCTGGGAGACAAGGATGAGTTCGCGGTGGCCAAGGCGCGCAAGGTGTTCGATCATGGCGCGGCCGGCCTCTTCGAAGTCGAGGTCGAAGACGTCGACGCCACTGCAGTCGCGCGGCAGGCCGACGAGCGCGCCGGGCTGGACCGCGGCGCGGAGCACGGGGAGGCGGTCGTCCTCGTCGGCGACGTTGAGGAGCACGACGCCGTCGACCATGCGGGAGTCGGTGATGCGCTTGAGAGCGCCAGGGCCGTCGGCGTCGGTGCTGAGCAGGATGTCGTAGCCGAGGTCGCGGGCCGTGTCGGTGACGCCCTGGATGTACTGGAGCATCGCGGGCGCGAACTCGTCGGGCAGGAACTGGGCGAGGAGCCCGATCACATTGGACCGGGAGGTGGCGAGGGCCCGCGCGCCGGCGTTCGGGGTGTAACCCAGTTCCATGGCGGCCTGGCGCACCCGGGCGCGCACCTCGTCGGAGACGGCGCGCTTGCCGGTCAGTGCGTACGACGCGGTCGAGCGGGCCACGCCCGCGGCGCGGGCGACGTCGCCGATGTTGACCATTGAACTGCCTCCTCAAAGCCGACGAGAATCGTCGAACCGGTTCGGAGCATAACCCCGTGATGCGTCTGACGCAAGTTGAGGCAAGCGATGTTTCCCGAGTATATGACTCTGTTATATCGAAGAACTTGCATCGAACGCGGTTCGAAACTACCGTCAGACCTTCATCGAAGTGTCGAACCGGTTCGACTTATCGACTAGGAGCACTCATGAAATCCGTCTTCAGACGGGCCGCGACGCGCGCAGGCGTCATCGCGTTCGCCCTCGGCGCCGTCATCGCCGGGAGTCAGGTTCCGGCGCAAGCCGCGGGCCTGACACTCACGGTCGACGTCGGCAACATCGTCCGCCCGGCCACGCAGGTCGCCGCCGGCGGCCTCTACGGCGTCGGCTCGGACTCGCAGCCGACCACCGCGATGCTGCAGCCGCTCAACCCCACGAGCTTCACGCAGCCCGCGCCGGGCACCACCCACCTCGGCAACGGCGCGACCGAACCGTGCTGCGACTCGCTCGACGTGGGCGACAACATCGTCCGGGCGGGCGCGCAGCAGTTCATCCGCATGCCCGACATCTACCCGACGTTCCCCTACGACTGGCAGGGTTGGGGCGACTGGGAATCGAAGGTCACGAAGATGGTCAACGACCGTCTCGCCGAGACCGACATGACCAACATCCACGGCTGGGAGCTGTGGAACGAGCCCGACTGGACCTGGCAGACCTCGGAGGCGGGGTCGTTCAACGAGGGCTGGGCGCGCACGTACAAGCTCGTGGACTCGCTCGACCCGGTGACGCCGATCGTGGGCCCGAGCTGGGCGTCGTACAACCACGACCGGATGCTCTCGTTCATGACGCACGCGAAGAACACGAACACCGTGCCCGACGTGATGGTCTGGCACGAGCTGACCGACATGGACTGGAACAACTTCGACGACCACGTGGCCGACTACCGCGCCATCGAGGACTCGCTGGGGATCTCCGACCGGCCCATCGCGATCAACGAGTACAACAGCTACAACCAGATGGACATCCCTTCGGTTGCGCTGCACTGGATGGCGGTGTTCGAGCGGCACGGCGCCCGCGAGGCGCACCGGGCGTACTGGTTCGAAGCGGGCACGTTCGACGGCCTGTTCACGCTGCAGAACCAGCCGACCGCCTCGTACTGGCTGTACCGCTGGTACGGCGCGATGACGGGCAACATCGTGAGGACCACACCGGACAGCTGGCTCGACGGCGTCGCCTCCTACGACTCGACCCGCAAGATCGTGAACACGGTCTTCGGCGGCGATTACGGGAACAACACCGTGCGGGTCACGGGGCTCGGGGCTCTCGGTTCCCAGGTGCAGGTCCAGTTGCTTTCGACGCCGGGTTCGGGCAGGCACACGGCCGTGACCGCGCCGACGACGATCTCGACCACGACGATGACCGTCTCGAACGGCGCGATCTCGGTGCCGGTCAACAACATGGACGCCGAGGCTGCCTACCAGCTCGTGGTGACGCCGGTGGGCGGACCGACCACGTCGTGGCAGCAGGTCTACGAGGCGGAGAACCAGACCGTGGTGAACGCCAACACCTTCGGTTCGGGCAACGCGTCGAACGGCTACTACGTGGGCCGGATCGACAACAACACGGACATGCGCTCGGACTCCTTCGTGGACTTCACGGTGAACGTGCCGACGGCCCGCTCGTACACGATGGCCATCAGGTACGCCAACGGGACAGGGGCGACCTCGACCCACGGCCTGGCCTACAACGGCGGCGCATTCTCCACCGTGTCCTATCCGGCGACCGCGGGCTGGGCCCAGTTCTCCACGGTCAACGTCACGGTGAACCTGAAAGCGGGTTACAACGTGATCCGCTTGGCGAAGGGTGCGCCGAACTTCAACGGCGGCACGGGCTACGCCGAACTGGACTACATCAAGTTGACCTGATCGATTCCCTGATAGAAGGCCGGGTCCGCGACGCGGGCCCGGCCCTTCGCGCGTCAGTCCAGGGCCGGGACGGTGAAGACCAGGGCCCGGTTGTCGCCGGTGAGGACGGCGAGGAGGTCGCCCGAGAGGGAGGCGTGCTCGGCGAGGTCCGCGCCGACGTCCGCCGCCGCCGAGGTCTTGCCGGTCGCCATGTCCAGCACGGAAACCTCCCACCCGCCCATGTCGGAGCCGTCCATCACCGCCCGGCCGCCCTGGACCGCCAGGGCCGAGACGAACAGCTCGCCTTCGACGATCTCGCCGCCTGCGAAGTCCAGTACCCGTGCGGTGTCGACGGTGTCGAAGGTCTGGCCGCCGAGGACCAGTGCGTCCGGTGAGGTGTACCAGTGCGCTTCATCGGCCCAGTCCAACACGGCTTCCCAGACCTTGTCGCCGGTCGCGGTGTCGTAGGCGACGGTCTTGTCGGCGTCGGTGTGGTCGAGGGCGACACAGACCAGTTGGGCCCCACAGGCTTTGACCTCGTAGATGCTGATGTTGACGTCGATCGGGATGCTCCAGGCCGCGCTGAAGTCGTCGAGCGAGTAGGCGA
The DNA here is from genome assembly GCF_042647865.1 of Glycomyces rhizosphaerae. Classification (NCBI taxonomy): domain Bacteria; kingdom Bacillati; phylum Actinomycetota; class Actinomycetes; order Glycomycetales; family Glycomycetaceae; genus Glycomyces; species Glycomyces rhizosphaerae. The sequence goes on along the minus strand of NZ_JBHRWO010000023.1, from coordinate 17,488 downwards.
CGAGGGTGTCGCGACCCGGGGAGGCCTCCTCCGAGGCCCGGGCGATCACATAGCCGTCGAAGACCGTCCAGTAGTCGTCGTCGATCGGGAGTGCGCCGCTCGCGGTCTCGTTGCCCGTGGTGGTGTCGCGGACGACGGCGGTTCCTGCTTCGGGGTCGAGGTCGACGATTTGCTCTGTGGCGGCGAGGTTGTCGAAGAGCGAGTAGGAGTTCGGCGGGACCGCGCCGGGGCCGTCGCTCACGCCCCAGACGGTGGCGACGCCGATGCGGTGGTCGTCGATGGTGTACAGGCTCTCGGGGCCCTTCTGGCTCCACAACTCCTCACCGGTGGCCAGGTCGATGCGGATCGCGGCGTTGTCGTCGAATCCGTCGCGTTGCTCGACGATGACTTCGGTGCCGTAGAAGGCGACATCGTTGCGTTCCTCCCACGGCTGCTTCCACAGCAGTTCGCCGGTCGAGAGCAGGGCGGCGGCGCGCATGGTGCGGCCCTCGTCGGTGGCGGAGTACATGGCGTCCAGGATGAGCAGGTCGCCGACGACCATGAGGTACAGGTCTTCCGGTTCGAGCTCGTACTCCTGTGTCCACAGTGACGTCCCGTCGGTCGCGACGGCCCTGACGATGGTATGGCCCACGTTGATCTCGGCGAAGACGGCCATGTCCGCGGTGGCGACCACGGCCCCCGGGCTGGTGCCGCCGAGCTGCTGGTCGTACACGGACACGAGTTCGGGGCCGGTGGAGCCCTGGCCGAGGGATTCGACGCCGTCGAGCAGGCGGTCGGTGAGGTTGCCGGTGGCGCCGTCCCAGTCGAGCTGGGAGATCACGACGGCCACGGTGACCACGATCGCGAGCGAGCCCGCCAGAACGGACATGATGTGCCGCCGGAATGGCGGCGGCAGTTCACCGATCTTGGGGGGTCTGGCCCGGAAGGACATCGGAGGCGGCACGGTGGTGCGCGGCGGCAGCGTCCCGGCCGGGGTCTGCATCGGCGGCGGCAGCGTGCTTGCCGGGGTCGGGGGCGGCGACGGCGCGGGCCAGGGGTGCCCACTGGCCGGGCTCGGTGCCGGGGACGGGGGCCCGACCACCGGGTACGGCGCGTAGTTCAGCGCGCCGGGCGCGCCCGCGGGGGGCGTCGCAGGCGGGCTCGACACTGCCGGGTCGGCCTGGTCGGTGACGGCGAACAGCAACGCGCCGAAGGCGACCGGCAGTTCGGGCTGCTCGGGGACCGAGGCGGCGATGCCGAGGCGCGCGTGCAGTCGAGTCGCCACGAGCGGCATCCGGCTGGAGCCGCCGACGAGCAGCAGCGCGGTGAGTTCGACCGGGTCGACCCCGGCGCGTTCGAGGGTCCGCCGGGTCTCGTCGACGGCGCGGGCGACGAGCGGGTCGGCGAGGCTGGTGAGCTCGTCGCGGGTGAGGTGCAGGCCCATCGGGTTGTGGCCGGGGAGCGCGACCGGTGCGGTGGAGGTGCGCGAGAGCATCTCCTTGGCCGCGCGCACTTCGCCCCAGAAGGCGAGGCGGTCGCGCAGGTCGGCGGTCGTCTCGGGCTCGAAGAGGCGCCGCCAGAGCTCGGGGTCGCGTCCGGCGACGACGCGGCCGAGGTGGGCGGCGAGGGCCATGTCGATGTCGAGGCCGCCGAGGTCGTCGAGGCCGCCGACGGCGAGGGTCCGCAGGCGCCCGGTCTCGTCGGCTTCGCGGCGGACCACGGCCACATCGAAAGTGCCTCCGCCGAAGTCGAAGATCGCGACGGTGCCGCCGCGCGGGATCTCCTGGCCGAGGACCTCCGCGCAATACGTGGCGGCGGCGATCGGCTCGGCGAGCAGCCGGACCCGGCCGAGTCCCGCGTGGGAAGCGGCGCGTTCGAGGACGGCGCGACGCACCGGGCCCCAGTCGGCGGGGTAGGTCAGGACGGTCTCGGTCGGGCGCTGTCCGGAGGCCGCCGCCTCTTCGGCGACGCGGCGCAGGCCGGTGGCGAGGAGTTCCTCGACAGATACTTCGCGGTCGCCGAGGAGCACCGAGCTGTCATCGATGCGGCGCTTGGGATACGGCTCGAAGCGTGAGGGCTCGGCGGTGGCGAGGCGCTGCGCGTCCCGTCCCGTGTGGAGTTCCCCTTCGTTGTCGAGGAACACGCCGGACGGGAGCAGCGGCGAGCCGTCGAAGAGCAGCGAGCGCGGTTCTTGACCGGCGCGGCCGACGACGGCGACGGTGTGCGTGGTGCCGAGATCGACGGCAAGTTGAACAGGGGTCTGCAAGGCGGACCTACTCAAGGGCGGAGGGTGGAAGGGGGCGGGCGATGCTTCGCGAGGATATCCCGATGTCGGACCCTGGATCTACTGTGGCATCACTGTCCGACGGCGCATTTGAACGGAGCATCACATGGGGGCTTGGGGTTACGGGCCATTCGAGAACGACGGCGCGCTGGACTGCGTAGGGGACCTCTCCGACGCCGCTCCGGACGCGATCAGGAGCGGCCTGCTCGGGACGATGCGGGAGGTCAGCGACAGCAAGGGGTACATCGAGAACCCGGAGGCCGACGCCGCGGTGGCGGCGGCCGTGCTGGTCGCGGCGCGGCTCGGCGCGGACCCTGGGAGCCCTTCGGCCGTGGATCTGCTGGCCTCCCACCCGTTCGAGGCGGACGGGGAGCTGCGGCTGGAGGCCCTGCGGGTCTTCGACCGGGTCACCGACCCGCGGGAGAACGAGTGGCACGAGTTGTGGGCCGACGGCGGTGCGCTCGACAAGGTGCTCGAACTCCTTCGCCCTTACCGGGAACGGCTCGCTGCGGGCGATTCCGCCTGAGCGGGGAATCCGGCGCGGATGAGCAGGACGCCGAAGGCGATCTCGAACAGGCCGCCGGGGATGGAGAAGAAGATCCCCGATCCGGGCACGGCGAAGTCCATGACGGCGCCGATGCCGAGGAGGGCGTAGCCGATCGCGCCCCAGACGGTGAACCACGACGGGAACCACCGGAGCCGCTTGAGCGCCAGGAGCATCGGGATGCTCCCGACCGCGAGCGCGCACATGGCGGCGGCGTACAGGAGGGCGTTGGTGTCCGGCTTGTCGGCGAGCAGGAACCAGACGCCGGCGGCGAGCAGCACTGCCTCGGTCTGACGCGCCCAGAAGTAGCCCTCGGCAGCGCCGGGAGCGTCTGGTCGCAACCGGGCCCGCACCAGGAAGCCGATGGCGGCCACCGCAATCGAGTTGAGGAAGATCAGCGCGATGCCGCCCGGGACGGCGCCGAGCGCACTGCCGCCGCCGTAGAGCACGAATGCGGCCAGGAACAGGGAACCGGTGATGCGACCGGCGATCAGAGGGGTCATGACGTGCTCCAGACATACTTAGTAAGCTTACTTTGTACGTTACGCTGTGGTGGTCAGTGAGTCAAGCGGGCCGAGGAGTGCCGACATGGCGGAAGCCGAACCGAGACCGAAGCGGTCCAAGCCCTTGAACCGCGATCGGGTGATCGCGGCCGCCGCCGCCCTCGCGACCGCCGAGGGCCTGAGTTCGCTCACGATGCGCTCGCTCGCGGCGGACCTCGGGGTGAAGCCGATGTCGCTCTACAACCACATCGGCGGCAAGGAGGACCTGCTCGACGGCATGGTGGACTTCGTGTTCGCGCAAATCGACCGGCCGGATCCGAAGGGGCCGTGGCGTTCCGAGCTCCGCGCCCGATCCGTCTCGGTCCGTGCGGTGCTCGCGCGGCACCCGTGGGCGCTGACCTTGATGGACTCCCGGTCGAGTCCGGGCCCGGCGACCATGGCCCACCACGACGCGGTGGCCGGCGTGCTGCTGAACAGCGGCTTCACACCGGCGATGGCAACGCGTGCCTACACCGTGATCGACGCCTACCTGTACGGGTTCGTGCTCCAGGAGGCGGCGATACCGGACGCGGATCCCGAAGTGGGCCTGTCGATGGGCGCCGCCGCCGAGGCCTACCCGTACTTGACGGCGCTCGCCGAAGGCCATCTGCTGCAACCGGGTTACGCGTTCGCCGACGATTTCGACCCGGGCCTCGACCTCGTGCTGGACGCGGTCGAGGCCCTCCTGAAGTGACATCGGCTCACGGGTTGAGGGCCGTGATGATCACGACCTCGGACTCGTCGTGCGGCAGGTAGCGGACCCGCACGACCATGCCCGGCTGGACCTGCGGGACGGCGCTCGCGTCGATCGGCTTCTGCTGGTCGAGGTCGAACTGGGTCTGGTCGGGGCGGGTGATGCGCAGCCGGAGGTCCATCACCGCGCGGTCGCCGCGGATCTCGCCGGTCGGGTTGAGCGCCAACACGACCGCCTTCGCTTCGATGCCCTGCTCCGAGATCTCGAGCTGTCGGGGCGTGACGAGGCCCTTCGCGACGCGCACTCGGTCGAGCACGGCCTGCAGCTCCTCCTGCGGGGCGTCGGCGGCGATGGCGACCCGGCCGTCGGTGCTGCCGGGCCGGTAGCGGACGGGCAGGATCGCGCCGGGGACGACGGCCGCGAGCTCGGTGAGGTCGATGATCGCCTTCGCGACCCCGCGGAACGACTGCCCGTCCATGGTCTCGACGTCGAACAGGATCTCCAGCTGCGGCTGGTCGTTGATGGTCAGGCCGGTGCGGTTGGCGGACACGATGGTGCCCATGGCGATCGGGGCGCCCTCGAAGCCCTTGGGGACGAGGCCGCGCATCTGCCGGAGGGGCTCGATCGCGCGGCCGATGGTGGCCGAGAACGGCAGGATCGAGAGCGCGATGATCCCGCCGATCATCCAGCCGTTGACCCACGCGGTGGGGCCCTCGCTGTTGAGGCCGGTGAGAACGAACATGACGGCGCAGACGCCGACTGCGGCGATGACGAGGAGGTTGAGTGCCTTGAACATGAGGTGTTCCTTTCGGATGCGGTGTGGGTTGAGTGTCGGGTCGCGACCGGCCCTACCGGTCACAGGTTGCGGAGGCCCGGCTTATGCCGGGTCGCCGAAGAGGTCGGTCGCGCCGATCTCGACGCGGTCGATTGAGCCGTCAGGGGCGACGAGGACCAGGTCGCTGTGCCACGTGTCGCCTTCGGGCGCGGCGATCACGGCCGTGTAGCCGTTCGCGCCGGTGAGGGCCCGGCCCAGGTGGTCGCCCGTGTTGAGCGATGCGGTGACCTGGCCGGTCTCCAGCGAGATGACGTGCAGCGCATAGCCTTCACCGGCCGGATCGGGCTTGTGTTCGATGAGCGCGTGCCCCGAGGCTGCGCCGGCCGCGGTCTCGCCGAGCCCGGTCCACAGGTCTTGTCCGGCGGCCGCCGCGTCCTCCATGAAGTCCTCGATCAGTTCGTCCACATCGATGTCCACGGAGAACGTGCTCGTGACGGCCGCCTGGTCGAGGACGATCGCGGCCTCGTAGAACACGCGGGTGCCGAGCGCCCGCTCGCCGTCGGGGCTTTCGAGGACGAGGCTCCCGCCGAGCGCGCCGTCGGCGGTCGGCTCGATCCGCAGGCTGCTCTCGCCGTCGGCGAGCAGCGCCTCTGTGGTGGTCATCCCGCCGATGTCGGGCACGGGGCCTTCCGCGAAGAGCAGCCCGGACCAGGTCGCCGCAGTGTCGGCGTCAGACGGGACCGCTTCGAGTGTGTCGAGGGCGATGACGTGGACACCGCCGTTGACGTCGAGCGCGACAACCGCGCCGAGCGCGGGATCGAACGCGTAGGCCGCGCCCGAGACCGCTTGGGCCCCTTCCAGTCCGGTGACCTCCCCGGCCTCGACCGCGACCGAGCCGTCGGAGAGGGAGCGGATCTGCAGGCCGTCGTCCGTGTTGAGGTAGGCGTACTGCTCCCCCGCCGCCACGACCGCCGCGTTCCAACCGAGTTCATCCGTGAGCTTCACGTCCCAGGCCGTGTCGCCCGTGGCGAGCTCGACGGCGGCGAGCCGCACTTCGAACATGTCGTTCTGCATCGACTCGATCAAGCCCCCGTTGCCGACCCGGTCGTAGGGCACGAGCGCGAGCTCCGTCCCGTCGTACGCGCCGAAGCCGACACCCGACTGGACGGTGATCTGCGGGTCGGGAGCCGACAGGTGCTCCCCCACGATCGCGACGGCCCCGATCCCCAAGGACGGCACCACGATCAGCCCGAGAATCGCGAGAACACCGGACCGGCGCGCCCTCTTCGGCGTCAACGGGTGGTCCGGGGTCCCGTACGGGGACCGCACGGGCGGCTGGTGGCTCGGGAACGGTCGGGCCGACGAATAGCCGGGGACGTGGCTCATGACGGGGCTCCTCTTGCGGTGAGCGGGCGACGCAGTCAGCGTCGCCTCCCCTCGGCCCCTACCGGTCACAGGTTTCAGCGGCCGAACTTCGCGCGTCACGATGCCGGTGCGATCCGACTACACTTCGCGACATGATGCAAGGCATCGCGGCCGCGGCGGCCGTGCCACGGGGCATGCTCATCGCGGACGCGTGGGCCCAGCTCGGCGATGCCGTCGCGCCCTTGAGCAACGCCTCCGGGCGACCCCTCGCCCGCACCGTCAAGCTCCTCCTCGACCCGCTCGTGCTGCGCCCCACCCAGAATCCCCGCTTCGCGGGCGGCCTCATCGGCGTCGAGCACGTCGACGAGCTGCGCCGGGCACTCCAGGACGCGGGCCCGGCGCTGGCCGCGACCGCCGCATGGTTCCAGCTGGTGAAGCGGGCCCGGCGCCGCGCCGGAGTCACCGAGGGCCACCCGCAAGACCTCTATTTCCAGCGCTGCTTCGAACTCGCCCACCTGCACGGTCATCCACGGGACCAGCCCGGGGCCGAGGCCATCGCGGCCGAGACCGTGACCGACGTGCACGCCGAACGCGGCGAACTGACCGTGGATCGCCTGCGCCGCTTCATGACCGACCCAGCGCGCGCCGTCGAACTCGCCAGGCTCCTGCGCACCGCGTGGGAGGACCGCGCACCCGAACCACGCGAGCCTGCACCAGCGCCCGGGCTCACCGAATTCCTGGACGGCTGCGTGACCAAACCGGACGAACGCCTCTGGCAGACCTTGGCGGACAACCGCATCGGCACCGCCGCAGCCGCCGAACTCGACCGGCCCGGAGTCGCACGCGACTTCGGCCTCACCGAACGCGACCGGCCCACGCCCCCAGCCCTGGGCGACCGGGCCTCGAAACGGCAGCTGCCCCGGCCCTTCGACCGGTCCATCATGGAACGACTCTTCGCCGCGTTCACCGCGGTTTTCCAGCGAGAGTCCATGGCCGACATCCCTTCGATGGTCGTCGGCGAGATCCACCGCTCCGCCGCCGCCTGGCAGCTCGCAGGCGAACCCGGACGCGTGGCCATGGCACTCGGACGCGAGGCCAGCGCCGTACTCGACGGCAGTTCACCCGGCAACGCCGCACCGGCCGTTCCGGCATCCGACGCCCACGCACGCCTGCAGCGGCGCTGGCAGCGCGAGTCCTATGTGCATCGCGCACTGCGCCTTCCCGACCCGGAGGCCGCCGGGATCCCCGAAGACCTCCGCGAAGAGGTGCGGACCGTGCGGCGGGCCTACCTGCGCCGACTCTGGGCTCGGCTCCACGGCCGCGAATTGCGCAGCGAGAACACTGCGGCGGACGAGGTGTGGGACCTGCTCGACGGCGTGCTCCGCTCAGTCGTCATGGACCAACGCGACCGGCTGCGGCGCGCGCTCGAACGCGAAGGGGGACAGGCATGACCGAGTTTGCGGTCGTGCAGAACGGCGCAGTGGTCACGGTCGGCCCCTTCCGGCCGCATCCCGAGCGGGTCGCGCTCGTCGAGGCGCGCGGCGCACTCCTCTACTGGGACCAACTGGAACGCCGAGCGCATCCGGCAGCCGAAATCTACGACTCCGACCAGGCCGCCGCTTGGCTGTGGGAAATCTTCGGACCCGATGCGGCAGGAGCGATCCTCGCCGGAGCCGACACCATCAGCACCGAATGGACGTCACCGGTCCTCGACGCCGCCCGCCGGCTCGCTCACTTGTGCTGGGCCGAGGCGTGGTGGCCGTCCTCGCACGCGGCGGCCGTCCCGGCCCTGTCGCAAGGCGTGCTCCGCGCCGAGGCCGCCGCCAGCACCGCCGCCGTCGAACATCTCCTCGATGACGAGGACGCGATGACTCGCGTCCTCGAAGAGGTCGACTTCGGGGCATTGGCCGCACTGGAAACGCATCCGCTCCTCGGCGGGGAAGCCTTGGCGCTCAAGGCGATGCTGCTCGACCTCGCGGAGGACGCGGGTGTCGAACCGTCCGAGGAACCGGCCCCGATCGAGCCCGGCGGCTGGACGCTCGCAGCGGGCGGCAGCCACGCCCAGGACCTCGTGGTCGCCAGCGGCACGGCGCCAGTGAGCTGGGACCTCGTGCCACAAGGCCTGGTCGACGCCGCAGCAGACGCGAGCTGGACCTTCGCGCAGCGCGCGGACCTCTCGATCCTCACCGTCAGCGTCCCGGCCGCACCGGCGGCGTACGAGGCCGCGCTTACCGCACGGATCGCCACCGCCGAGATCGGCCTGCACCGCGACGAGAACACCGGCATGTTCACCGGTGAAGTCGAAGCGCCGCAAGGGTTCCTGATGCTCCCGGCCGCGGCCCGGGCAGTGCACGTCTTCGCCCCCGCATTCGCGACCGCCACCGCCGTGCCCGATCCAGTCGCCGAGACCTGGAGGTCGGCAATCGTCGAGTTCGCCCGCGAACGCCTCACCGCCCCCGACGCCGGCCTCGCCGAGCGCGCCGCCGCGTTGGACACGCCATGAGCGAGATCCCCGACAACCTGATCGGCCTGCGCGGCAAAGCAACCACCGGCCCGCGCTGGGCCCGGTTCCGCGAGCTGAACAACGCCGCAGCACTCCTGGTGGGCGAAGGCCGCGTCACCGAGGCGACCGCGATGTTCGAGGAGGCCTACCTGCTGACCCAGGTCGAGGACCTCGACGCCGCCGGATTCGACTGCCGCGCCCGGGTACTCGGCAACCTCGCCACCGTGGCCGAAAACCGCGGCGACACCGCCGAATCGCTGCGCCTCGCCGAAGCAGCGCTCCTCGCCTGCGACAGCGCTGAGCGCGAAGCAGGCGACCGGTACGGCACGGTGGCCGTCCGGGCCAGCGCCCACATCCAACGGGCCCAGACCTTCCAACTGCTCGGCCGACTCGACGACGCCCTCGCCGACCTCGACACCGCCCTGATGCTCACCGCCGAAGCGGATCCGGGCGGGGACGATCGCTGGCTGGCGTTCATGCTCCACAACACCCGCAGCGTGCTGCTCATCGGCCTCGAACGCCTGGAAGACGCCGAAGCCGCCGCCCGCCGAGCCCTCGAGTTGGCGACCACCCACGATCCGCGCCTCGCGGGGCACCCGTATGTGAACCTCGGCCTGATCGCCCAGGCCCACAACGATCACCACGCCGCCATGTCGTATCTGCGGTTGGCCGAGCAGATCCACTCGGCCTCCGGGGACAGCGCGCTCGCCGCACTCGCCGTCGCGAACCAGGGCCGCGTCGCCAGCCGCCAAGGCGACTTCGCAACGGCCGGGCGGCTCCTCGCCAACGCGGAGCGGGCCTTCCTCGACGGCGAGCAGCCGCTGCACGCCGCCGAGATCCGCTACAGCCGCGCCCACATCGCGTTCCAAGGCGGCGACTCCGGCCTCGCGGGTTCACTGCTGCCGCAGGCGATCGAGACCCTGCGCACCGCGGGCCACGTGACGATGCTCGCCGAAGCCCTCAGCCTCCACGGCGACATGCTCGCGGCCGAGGCCGACTTCAAGGCGGCCGAGCGCGCCTACCTCGAAGCCCGCGCCCTGTATGAGGCGACCGGCGCGCGGTACCACCTCGCGCGCCTCGACATGCGGCGTTCCTTCGCTGTCTCGACGCAGTGCGAACTCTCGAAGAATCCGTTCAAACAGCAACGGCTGCTGCACAAAGCGCTCGACCTCTCGCTCCCGTCAGCGCTGGCCACCGACGCGATCCGCCACCAGTACACGCCCGGCCGGGCCCGGGAGCAGTGGGCGGCCACGGTCGCCATTCCCGCGATGGCGCACGCGTTGCACCTGGTGACCGCGCTGCGCGATGGCGCTTTGATTTCTGAGCTCCTGGAGCACATGAGCGGGACGGTTTCACTCAACGCTCCCAACTACACCGTCGGAGCCGCCGAAAGTTCCGCCACAGAGCTCCCCGAGCTGGTGCTCCCGAGCAGCGAACTCGACGAGTTGTCTTACGCCGCTTCCGCATTCGTCACCGGGATCTCGGAGGACTTCCCGGCCGCGCGATTCGCACTGCCGCCGCGGCTGCGGGTCAACCCGAACCGTCCCTCCGCATTGGAACCATGGATCGCGGAGACCGAACGACGCTACGGCTTCGCCATCCGATCAGACCAAGTGGTGGACGCATGGTGAACACACCCGAACGCCCGACAGTGCAGCTCAAGCTCGTCGACACCGACCACCTCTTCTACTCATGGCGTTGGGAACACGAGCTCGGCGCGATCCAGAACATCATGGTGCCCGGGGAATCCGTGCGGCCGGCCCTGGATGCGCTCGCCGCCGCACTCCCGACCCCGCTGCCTGGCGAGACCGTGGACCAGGCGCTCGAACGCTCACTGACCGGGGCGTTCATGGACCGCAAACGGGAGATCGAGCTGACGCACGCGCTTGCGCACGCACTCATCCCCCACCAACTCGCGATGGAACTGAACGGGTTCCTGGAGCAGGGACTGCGCCCGCACGTGCGCATCCAGCCTTCCCACGCGACCGCCCAAGTGCCTTGGGAGGCACTGCATGTGGATGTCGGCGAGAGGTTCGTGACGAACGCCGACATGTCGGTGCTCCCACCCGCGACGGTACGCAACGCGCCTGAGCGCCGGGTGTCCCCGTGGAGGCCCGATGGTGAGGTGGCGGCAGTCCTCGACCCGAAGGTGCCGGGCGGCGGCAGCGCGCTCGGGTCAGTGCTCGGCCCAGAGGGTGCGGCGCTGGCCAAGGCGCTTGGACTCAACGAATCGGACTTCCGCCGCGCGGACCAGACCAGAGACATCCTCCAACCGTTGCTCGCCGATGCTTCTCGCTTCCTCTATGTAGGACACGTGACGACCGCAGAGCACGGCCTCGACGCCCGCCTTCATTTGAGTTGCGGCCCAACCACCACCGGCCGAGCCGCGGTCGTCGCGGGGCACCGCCCGCTGACAGCAGCCGACATCGTGCTGGGGCATCGCCCTGATTCGCCCGGCGGCTGGAGGATGCCGAACCGCGTCGCGCTCGTCGCTTGTGAAAGCGGCGGCGAGGTCCGCTTCGCGGAGCCGGTTGGATTGGTCGCCGCGGCCCTCCACGCGGGCGCGCAGTATGTGACTGCGACCCGCTGGCTCCTGCCGACGGACGCGGGCATCCGCCGCTTCGCGCCCGAGGCGACGAAGGAGACCACGGTTATCCCCAAGGTCGCCTTGGCTGTGGATAAAGCCCACCGGTCACCGGACCCGGTTGCGGCCCTGAGCGACTGGCAGCGAGCACAGGCCGCCCGCTGGGAATCCGAGGGAAGAGTCGAAGACTCCCCAATAATCTGGGCCGCCTTCGGCACCGCCCACGGCTGACCGTGCGGTTTCATGCCCGGGGCTGGACCTGCCCCAGCATGGCGATCAGCAGCCTGGATCGAGGAAGGATCGACCTAGCGAACGCGCGGCAGTTCGGGCGCGCCGGTGATCGGTTCGACGGTTCCAAGAATCGCGATGGTGCCGTTGTCGAGCTGGTCGCTGTCGAGGACGATTTTGCCGTGGCTGCCGTCGGCGGCGACCAGTGTCCACCGGTAGTCCTCGGCGGATTCCGGGGCGAAGATCGCGCGCTTCTCGACCTGGGTGACGAGTGCGACCGCAACGGTCAGGTGGTCGGGCGCGCCGGTGTGCTCGGCGAAGGCATCGAAACCAACGAACTCGGCGAATGACCCGGGCCCGGAGCCGACCGCGACTTGCGCGATGACCGGCTCCACGACGGGGGCGGCGAACTCTTGGCCATCCCAGACCTCAATCTGGCCACGAGGAATCGCGAATGCGTCAACAGCAGCCTGCACCAGAGCCTCCAGCTCCACCGGTTCGATGAACACAACGGTGTAGTCACGCATCAGGCTCTCCCTTGTCCTTGCTCGAACACGCGACGAGCGTGCTCCCAAGTTTCGTCGGTCATGTGACGACGGAACCGGGCGATCTTCGGATCCTGCTCGGCGGCACCCCGATCGCCGTTGTAGGCCACAAGGCCCTTAAGCGCGGTGAACTGAAGCTTGTCCATTGCGACGAACCCATCGCCCTTGACAGGGTAGACCGTCCCGGAGGGAGTCTCCAGGCCGTAAATGCGGTCGTTGACCTCGTAGAGGTTGTCGCGTAGGTGCCGCGCGTGTCCGGACTTGATCGCTGCGATATCGCGATCAGTATCGACGCGAGGGAGCACCACGGTGTTCTTCTCTTTGGCGGGGCTGTTGAGGCCGATCCGGTTCAAGAGGTGGCGTTTGCCGACGCGGGTAGGTTCGGTCGAAGCTGCAGGTCCTGAAGCGGCCGTCCGAGCGCTGGGTGGTTGCCCGCCGCCACCGGACGCTCCACCTGCTCCGGCTCGTGCGGCATCCACTGCCGCGAGCGCGGACGCAAGTCGATCAGCGATGGCGCCGGCTTGGGCCTGGCCTTCCTCGATCCGCTGAACGCTCGTGTGGATCTGAGTCGAACCGCGTTCGACACCAAGGGCTGCAAGGCGATCTCGAACCTCGGCAGCTTGATCTCTGCTCGCCGCAATGCTGGTGGCAAGGTGGCGAACCAGGTCAAGGCTCGATCGGATGGCCTCCGAGAGGGCATCGAGCGAAGCCATAGGAGCGCCCCGGGTTCGAGTTTCGGAACGGAAGGTTAGGCGGTGAAGTCGAACTCGCCGTCTTTGGCCCCGGCGAGGAAGGCTTCCCACTCGGCGCGGGTGTAGACGATGACCGAGCCATCGGGGTGCTGCGAGTGACGCACCGCAACCCGGCCAGAGCTATCAGCCAAGGGACCAACCTCCACACACTGTCCGTTGCCGCTTGTGCTGCGGGTGCTCTTGCGCCAGCGGATTCCAGCAAACTCGCCCACCGAGAGCTGCTGTTCGGTGCTCATCGCATCTCCTTCAATCGATCGGCGAGCAGGTCGCGCGACCGTTCCACGGATAGTGCTTCTCGGTCAAGATCCTGCCACACATCCTCAAAAACGCTCGCTTTGGGCTCCTCGACATATAGCCCGCCAACTCGGGTTTCGATATGAGCTACCGCCGGATACGGCGGCGGCAGATGATAGTGGGTAAAGGTTCCCTCGGAACCCTTGTGCGGTCGCGACTCCTCGGGAATGAAGCGGATCGTGATGCTGCCCAGCTCGGTGAGATCCAGCAGATGCCGGAGCTGTGCGCGCGTCACCTTCCGTGAGCCCGTGATGCGCTTCAAAACCGAGACCTCGAAGATCGCATCGATCTGCGGCGCAGAGTCTCCAACGAGAATCTTCTGGCGATCAATTCTGAGATCGGCCCACCGAGCGATCTGCTCGGCCGATTCATGCCCGAACTTGAGTTCAGTAATGACTGCCGCGGCGTAGTCACGGGTCTGAAACAAACCGTAGATGAGGAAGTGCTGGTAAGCCCGGATGTGGCTGGCACGGCTTTCCAGCCAAGGCACATCGATGAAGTCCCTGCCGAAGTCAGCCTTGTGGTTGTCCCCCCAGTCCCGTTGCCATGCATCTTCGCAAATTTGCTCCAGATCGGCCCGCTGCTTGGGATCGGCTACGTCGTAGAGGGTCATGAGTGCGACCAAATCGGCTCGCCGTAGCGGGTATTCGCCGTTCTCGTAGCGGCTCATGGTGCTTGCGTCTCGCTGGAGGTATTCGCCTGCTACCCGCAGCGACATCTTCTTGGCAGTCCGCAGCTCTCGAAGTTTCTCGCCAAGCCACTGCGAACGGAGAGAGGGTCCGGGTCCGGTAATGATCGCCATCGCTACTCCAAGCCTCTGTCGGAGAACCGACAGAAAATTCTGGACCGGATCGAGTGAGGCAATATTGCCCGACTCGATGATGTGTGCCATGATACCAATCAGGCACGAGGAGTGCATCTTGGGATTCCAGGGATGGGGTTCGCGAGGTGGGACATTTCGTGCCCTCAACAGAAGCCGACCGGGGCGGGAGACCTGGCTACCAACCTGCACCCGCCCCGGTCTTAACAGACATCGGAGGTTGATCCGTGTCCTCGACCATTGTCGCGCACTCACCCGACAATCCCAACCGCGATCAGCGGCCAGGTGTCCCGCTCGTTCGGGGGACCTTCACCGACAAGCAGACCAACTTCACCGTCTGGACCTCCAGCGTCCCAGCACCAGACTCGTTCCAGGTCGCGTTGACCAACAACCCGGCTGACCTCGTGCTCGTCGTATCGGGCGTCAACTCCGGTCACCTCCATGCCACATGGGGCCAGGAGTGGCGAGCCTTCGTACCCGAGTGGAAGGCGTGGGTCCAAGACGCCGCCTTCAAGGTCTTCTACAACGGCCACGCCGACGACCGCCCGAACCCCGGGAAGGTGCGCTTCTGCGATGGCTGACTCAACAAGCTCCCCAAGCGAACCCGAACCTGACCCGCATCCGGACACCGACGGCTGGCTCGGCACCTTCCATCGCGGGCCGGCCATCTTCTCGGTCTTCCGCGAGATCGCCACCGACCACCCGTTGACCGCCTCGGAATACCGCATCGAATGCAACGACGGGGCCGGTCCCCGGGTCATCTGCCGGTTCTTCGACGACACCGAACCCACACCAGAATGGTTCGGAGCCTGGAAGAACGACGAGTGGTGCCCGTGGATCCTCAAGCGGGCGTTGCGACTCGTCGCCAAGCCCGAGAACACCTGAATCCCGATCGCGCAGAACAACACAGCACAAAAGCCGGTCGATCCGCTTGCGGATCGACCGGCCTTTTCAGCTACTCAGGCGAGCTCGCCGAGCAGTTGGGTCGGTTCGCCTTCAAGGGCCAGAGTGTCGAGGATGGCGAGGAGCTGGTTCTCCTCATACCTGAAGTGGGTCTCCATGACCGCGCCGATGCCGTCGAGGTGGCGGTGGAGCTCGTCGGGCTCGGCGTCCGAATCCATTGCGGCCGTGAGCTGGCCGATGAGGTGCTCGAGCATGTTGTGGTCGCTCATGAGGTTGGCGATCACGGGTTTGAGCTCGGGGTGTTCGGCGATGACCTGCGGGAAGAGGCCGCCGTCCTCGCTGCGGTGATGACCGCTGAGGGCCGAGCAGAAACCGCGGCAGAACAGGAGGAGATCCTGCCCGCCCGTTTCGTCGAATTCGCCGTCGATCGAGCGGCGGGCGAGGTCGAGCGCCTTGCGGAGGCGCTGGTGGACATTGCGAAGCTGGGTGCTGAAAGCGACCAGGCGGTCGGTCTCGGAATTGATCGGTGGACTCCTTCTGATCCGGCGTCCCACCCACCGGGCAGGGGCGCCGCAGGCGATCCTACCCGCGCCCGACAAGACCGCGCCCTTACCGCGGCAGCCCCAGTTCGCCCGCGCGCAGCCCGGCCTGGAAGCGGGAACCGGCTTCGAGCTTCTCCATCAGCTCCGCCACGCGCCGCCGGTACGTGCGTAGTGAGACGCCGAGCCGCCTGGCCGCCGACTCGTCGGTGAGCCCCGAGCCGAGGGCGTTGAGGATCACGCGGCCGTCGGCGTCGAGGTGTGGCACGTCGCTGCGCAGGTAGTCCTCGAAATCGACGGCGGCGTCCCACACCGCGCGGAACAGCGATTCGACGCCGTCGATCAGGGTCTGCTGCGTCGTCACGGTGTACTCGCGGCCGCCGATCGTCTCACGCCCGGCGAGGATCAGCACCCGCCGGTCGATGAGGATGATCTCGTGCGGCAGCGGCGAACCGCTGATCCGGACCAGCGCCCCTTTGTCGCGCACCAGACGCAAATGCGCGCGGTCCTCCTCATCGGCGAGCGCGACCGGGCTGAGCAGCTTGCGAGCGGTGAAACCGTCGCCGCCCGCGTCCCGCATGCGATGCCGGATCGAGGCCCTGGCCTCCGGCTGCGCCCAAGTCTTGAGGTCTCTTGCGGCGCACACGAACTCGGTCCGCACCGACGCGAAGAGGTGCCGGGCTCGCGAGATCAGCTCGTCGTCGCCCCGCACTGAGAACACCGGTTCACTCCGCATCGTCCCAGTCTTCCAGCAGGTTCGGCCCGCGGCAATCGCCGACTGGCAGCAAGCTGCCAACGGCTCGCCGGAAACCGCGGTGGCGGACAGGATCGGCCTCATGACGAACCAGACCTTTTCCCTCGGCGGCGACCAGCCCGTCAACCGGCTCGGCTTCGGCGCGATGCGTCTGGCGATGAGCACCTTCGACGGTCCGCCGCGGCCTCCGGAGACCGGTATCGCGGTGCTCCGCCGCGCCGTCGAACTCGGCGTGAACCACATCGACACGGCCGCGTTCTACGGCAGAGGCGCCGTCCACGCCAACGCGCTCATCCGCTCCGCGCTCGCGCCGTACCGGGACGGCCTGGTCATCGCGACGAAGGTCGGGCCGATGCGCGAACCGGGCGGCGCGCCGACCGGCGAAGCGACGCCCGGTCAACTGCGCGGCCTGGTCGAAGCGGACCTGCACGCCCTCGGCGTGGACCGACTCGACCTGGTGTACCTGCGAGTGGGCGGGATGACCGGCCCCGACGAGGCCTCGATCGCCGACCGGTTCGCGGTGCTCGCCGAGCTCCGCGATGAGGGCGTGATCCGGCACCTCGGCGTCAGCAACGTCAGCGCCGCTCAGCTATCCGAGGCCCGGGCGATCGCGCCCGTCGCGGCGGTTCAGAACCGGCACACCGAAGACCTTGCGCTGCTGGCGGAATGCGAGGCGGCCGGCATCGCGTACGTGCCGTTCTTCACGCTCGGCGGCGGCATCAGCCCGCTCGAGACCGAGCGGCTCGGCAAGGTCGCCGCACGACTGGACGCGACCGTTCAGCAGGTCGCGCTGGCCGCGCTGCTCGCGCAGTCGCCGAACTCGCTCGCGATCCCCGGCACCGGCGACCTCGGCCACCTCGAGGAGAACGTCGCGGCGGGCGATCTCGATCTCAGCGAGGAGGACCTCGCCGACCTGCGTGCCTGACCGATCGGAGTCGCCGACGCGTGCTCCCCGGGTTCAGCGCGGCGCCCCGCCCGAGAGTCGGGGCGCCGCGGGACTGTGGTTGGGGTGTGGCTGTCTGGTCTTGGTCTGCGCTCCGGGTGGTCTTGGGCAGAGAAGCCGGCGGTTTTCCGGCAGCGGTGCCTTGTGCTTCAAGCGGTCAGCGACGAAGTAGTGGATGGTGGGGCGGGGGCCGGGTAGCGACTGCAGGGCCCAGTTTCCCCTGGGGTGCAGCCTGATCGGGCCGGAAACATGAAATGTTTCTCTTCTTGTGGGTGATGCGACCGCTCTCGGGAAGAGGGATGATTGAGATACGTACAGGGATACGGAATCCGTGTAGGTGAACGAGATGGTGGTAAGCAGACTACGACATAAGCCGATTAGTGTGGGTTGCAGCAGGATTGGTGTCGGGTAGCTCCCGGCCTGGTGCTGTGAGGGAACCG
>NZ_JBHRWO010000022.1:0-160231 GCF_042647865.1 Glycomyces rhizosphaerae | reverse complement strand
CCCACGGATCTCGAAACCCATCGCAATCCCTTGTAGAACAAGGTGTTGCAACGACTCCTAGAACCCAAGGATGCCCGGCCGGGGCCGTTCGCGTTCGCGGGTCAGCCGGAGAGGAGGCCGACGATGAGGGCGGTGAACATGAGCGCCACGGTGATGAGGGTGAGCCACTGGGTGACGAGGCGGGCGCGCTGCTCGGCCACGTCGATCGCGGCGTGGTCCTGGTGCGGCAGCCGCCGGGGCTCACTGGGCAGGGCCACCGCCTCGACCCGCCAGCCGGGAGGCGGCGGGACGTTGACGGGCGGGCCGTCGTAATCCTTGCGGTCGCTCATGGGAAAAGCCTAGCGCCCGACACAGGACGCCCCGTGGGGTCGTGACGATCGCCGGTACGGAAACGGCTCGGGCCGTTGGGACCAATCGGTCCCAACGGCCCGAGCCGTTCGCTTTGCCTATTCGGCGCTTGCCGGGCGGTCGTTGCCTCCCGTGGGGCGGCGGCGACGGCGGCGCCTTCTTGCCGGGGCTTCGCCGTCGGCGTCGGACTCGGCGCGCGGGGCGCTGTCGGCGGCAGGCTTGGATTCACGCGGGGCTTTCGCCTCGGCGCCTTCGCCTTCGGTGCGGATGCGGCGGCGCTGGCGGCTGCGGGGGGCCGAGGCCTCGCCGCTGTCCGCCGCACCGTTCACGACCGAGCCGTTGTCGTCGACCGTGATGCGCTCGCTCGTGGCAGCGGGACGCTCGTCGCGTCCGCCGCCCGAACGGCCGCCGCCGCGGCGGTCGCTGCCGCCACGTCCACGGTCGCGGTCACCGCGGCCGCGGCCCTTGCCGCGAGAGGGCTTGCGGCTGTCGCCCTCGACGTTCTCCTCGCGCTCGGCGCTGAGACCGTCCCGCTTGCGCTGGTCGCTCGGCAGCGACGACGGTGCGCCCTCGGGGATGTCCAGGTCCGTGTAGAGGTGGTCGGAGGTGTGGTAGGTCTCCACCGGGTCGCCGAGGTCCAGGTTGTTGGCCTTGACGATGATCTTCCAACGCGGCAGGTCCTCCCAGGTCAGGAAGGTGACCGCGATGCCCGTCGCACCCGCGCGGCCGGTGCGGCCGATGCGGTGGACGTACGTCTCGGCCTCTTCGGGCGCGTCGTAGTTGATCACGTGGGTGATGTCGGGGACGTCGATGCCGCGGGCGGCCACGTCGGTCGCCACCAGCACGTCGATCTTCCCGGCGCGGAAGGCCCGCAGGGCCCGCTCGCGTGCGTTCTGACCCAGGTCGCCGTGGACCGAGCCGACCGCGAAGCCGCGGAAGTCCAGTTCGTCGGCGAGCTTCTGCGCGGCACGCTTGGTGCGGCAGAACAGGATCGTCAGGCCGCGCCCGCGGGCCTGGAGGATCCTGGCCGTGACCTCGACCTTGTTGAGCGCGTGGGTCATGTAGACCAGCTGGCGGGTGTTGTTGGCCGCTTCCTGGTCGGGCCCGGTCACGTCGGCGGCAACGGTCATCGGCCGGTGCATGTGGCGGCGCGAGAGCGACATGATCGTGTCGGGCATCGTCGCCGAGAACAGCATCGTCTGGCGCTCGGTCGGGAGGAGCTTCAGGATCTTCTCGACGTCCTCGGAGAACCCGAGGTCGAGCATCCGGTCGGCCTCGTCGAGCACGCAGTGCGCGATCTGGTCGAGCTTGATGTGCTTGGACTTGTGGAGGTCGAGGAGCCGGCCGGGGGTGCCGACGATGATCTCGACGCCCGCCTTGAGTGCGTCGACCTGCGGCTCGTAAGCGCGGCCGCCGTAGATCGGCAGGACCCGGATGCCGCGGGTCTTGCCCGCGTCCTCGAGGTCCCGCGAGACCTGGAGGCCCAGCTCGCGGGTGGGGACCAGGATCAGCGCCTGCGGTTTGCCGTCGGCGCCCTCCTCTGCGGAGATGATCCGGTCGATGATCGGCAGGCCGAACCCGAAGGTCTTGCCGGTGCCGGTAGGGGCGCGGCCGATGATGTCGGAACCGCGGAGGGCGATCGGAATCGCGTACTCCTGGATGGCGAAAGCCCGCTCGATCCCAAGCGCTGCAAGCGCTTCGACGGTCTCTTCCCTCACGCCCAGCTGGGCGAAGGTCGGCCCCTCGTTCTTGGGCCGGTCGTTGTTCACTTCGTTCACTCTGTTCACCTCGTGGCGGAGGACGTCACCAGATCCGGGGAACTCGGCGCCACATTCAGTCTCGTCATACAGCGGCGACGACCGCCGGATTCGGGAAGTCGCCGCTTCGCAGGAGCGGCTCGGCGCCTGGCGCCAGAACCGCATTCGAGGACCGCTCTCGCATCGCCGTGCTCGCATTGCCAACTAGAGGATTGCGAGCTTCGTCGAGGGGACTGCCACCTGGTGGCCGCGGTCGCTCCCGTCCATCGTACGCCCCGGAGACACCTCCGTCTCGGTGCGCCGCTGCGGTCAGGCCTCCAACGTGGGCGGACTCACCCGTTCGTGGCTGCGCCGACCTGCGAAGACGCGGATATCGGTCCGGTTCGCGACAAGCCCGTGAAGGCGAAGGCCACTCCGGGCCAGTGGTAACCTGCCCCCGTGTCCGAGACAACTGATCCCGCCGCGGAAACCGACGGCCCGGCCTCCGCCGCCGTTGCCCCCAGCCGCGAAGCCGTCATCGATCTGCTTGGGCTGCTTGCCCTCGGCGAACTGCTCGCGTTCGAGCGCATGGTCTACGACGCCCGCCTGGCCCCCGACCTCGGCCGTCGTGCCGCCCTCTCCGAAGCGGCGGTAGGTGAGATTCGCAACTACCGGCTCCTCGCCGACCGCTTGACCGAGCTCGGCGCCGACCCCGGCGAGGCGATGGCGCCGTTCAAAGAGGCCTTCCGCTCCTTCGACGCCTCCACCTCGCCCCGCGACTGGCTCGAAGCGCTCGTGAAGGTCTACCTCGGCGACGCCGTCGCCGACGACTTCTTCCGCGTCGTCTCCGCCGGCCTCGACGAGGCCGACCGCACCCTCATCGAGACCGTGCTCGCCGAGACCAGCGCCTCCGACCTGGCCGCCGAGGAGATCCGGGCCGCCGTCGAGGCCGACGCCTCCGTCACCGGCCGCCTGTCGCTGTGGGCCCGCCGCCTCGTCGGCGAGGGCATCAACCGCGCCCAGGGCGTGGCCGCCGCCAACGAGCGCCTCACCGCGATCATCGTCGGCGACGGCGGCAGCCTCGACGCCCTCCTGCGGCGCCTCACCCGGGCGCACCAGGACCGCATGAAATCGGTCGGCCTGAACAACTGAGGCCCCGCAGCCGAGACTGCTCCGCAAGTGGTGTTACCGAATCGAGATGATTTGGCCGCAACTTGATCCTTCGCTCCACGCGTCTTGGCAGCGGAGGAGGACACAAACATGCGGCTCACGAAAAGCCATGTCGTCAGCGGGGTTCTTGCCCTAGCGCTGCTCGGTGCGACCGGTACCGCCTGGTACTTCGCAGCGCAGGCGCGCACTCCGGCGCAGCGCGCCGAGGAGACGGCCGAACCCGATGACAGTGTGATCACCGTCCGGGTCGACCAGGACCAGCTGATCGACACACTCGATTTCGACGCGGTCCTCGACCGCACCGGGGACTTCCCCGTCACGGCCCCGGCCAACCCGCCCGAGGGGGTCGAGACCGCGCTGGCCTCGAAGATCCCGGTGGAGACCGGTGACGAGGTGAAGGCCGGCACGGTGCTGTTGGAAGTCTCCGGCCGCCCGATGATCGCCCTGGAAGGGGACGTGCCCGCCTACCGGGACCTCAAGGAGGGCGACTCCGGGCCGGACGTGGAGCAGCTCCAGCTGGCGCTCCAGCAGATCTACGGCACCCCCAAGACCGGCACGTTCGACGCCCGCACCGTCGCGGACGTCAAGAAGCTCTACGACCACGCCGGGTACGACCACCCGACGACCTCCGAGGAGACCGTCGAGGAGCCCCCCGCGGGCGACGACACCGAAGGCGAAGGGACTGAAGGCGACACCGAGGGCGAGGAGAACACCGGCGGCGGCCAGACCACCACTGTGGAGCGCGTGACCATGCCCGCCGCGGAGGTCGTGTTCCTGCCCGAGCTGCCCATGCAGGTCGGCAAGATCGAGGCCAAGCAGTCCGCGCCCGTCACCGGCACCGTCATGACCCTCGCCTCCGGCGACTGGAAGCTGGAGGCGGAGCTCGACGAGGCGACCGCCACGGAGCTCAACAAGCTCGGCGACGAAGCCGAGCTCGAGTTCGGCGACGGCCCCATGGAGGGCCAGGAGGTCGGCGCGTTCGAGCTCGAGAACCGCGAGGTCGAGGACACCGAGGGCGGCGGCATGTACGAAGGCGAGGAGGGGGAGACCCCCACGGTCGAGAAGACCTTCGCGGTCTTCGAGTTCGACGCCGACAAGGTCGAGGGCATCGACGACCTCGCCCCCGGCGAGGAGCAGGAGCTCACGCTCGTGCTCGCCCGCTCCGCCGAGGACGCGCTCATCGTCCCGCTCTCGGCCCTGTGGACCGACGCCGAGGACAAGACCATGCTCACCGTCCTCGAGGGCGAGGAGCAGACCGAGCGCCACGTCGAGGTGGCCGTCAGCCTGCGCCACGACGGCCGCGGAGTGGTCGAGCCCGTCGACGGCGAACTCGCCAAGGACGACGAGGTCGTGATCGCCTGGCGCGACCGAGGCAACGGCTGATGGCCCGCAGGCGCCGCAAGCCCGAGACCGACACCGAGCTCCTGGAGTACGTCTCCACAGGGGACGAAGCATCGGTCGCGGCCGAACCGCTCGGGCGCAAGGGCCGCAGGGCCGCCAAGAAGGCGGACAAGGCCGAACGCAAGGCCGTCAAGGCCGCGATACCGAAACGCCAGGGCCGCTTCGGGGTCCTGACCATGGGCATCGCCTACGAGGCGTTCCAGTCCCTGCGCGGGCGCTCGATGCGCACCTGGATGACCGCGATCGGCATCGCCCTCGGCATCGCGGCCACCGTTGCCACCGTGGGCCTCTCGTCCACCTCGGCCGCGGCGATCGCCGAGCGCTTCGACGCCACCGAGGCCACCCAGGTCACCGTCTCGTTCTCCAACAACATGCGTGACGCCGGCTTCGCGCCCACAATGGATTCGAGCGAGCGGGTGCGGAGCATCGCGGGCGTCGAGAACGCCGGGATCTTCTGCGCCTCAGGCGAAGAGCGGGCCGCCTCCCGCACCGAGTCCGCCGACTACGTGCGGGACGTGCCGGTCTTCGGCATGGAACCGGGCGCGATGGAGGCGTTCGGGTTCACGTTCAGCCAAGGCGGGGCCTTCGACCTCGGCCACGTGTCGCGCGACGACAAGGTCGCCGTCATCGACGAGTCCGCCGCCCGCGACCTCGGCTACTCCTCGCTCGAAGGCGGACCGATGGTCTACCTCGACGGCGAGGAGTACGCCCTCATCGGCGTCTACACCGCTCCTGAAGGCGAAGCCAAGCTCACCGGCGCCGTGATCATCCCGCCGACCCCCTGCATGACCGCCGACCCCGAATACGGCGCCGCCGAGGTCTTCATCCGCACCGACCTCGGCGCGGCCGACAAGGTCGCCGACACCGCCCCGACCGCGGTCTTCCCCGAAGGCGCCGAGAACCTCTCGGTCTCCAAGCCCTCGGACCTCCGCAGCTTCCGCAAGGGCGTCGAGAACGAGATGCAGGCCCTCCTGCTCGGCCTCGCGGGCGTCTCGCTCGTCATCGGCGCCGTCTCCGTCTCCAACACCGCGCTCGTCTCGGTCATGGAGCGCCGCAGTGAGATCGGCCTGCGCCGAGCCGTCGGCGCCGCCCGGCGGGCGGTCGCCATGCAGTTCGTGTGGGAGTCGACGCTCATCGGCCTCATCGGCGGTCTCTTCGGCACCGTGCTGGGCGTGAACGTCACCGCGATCGTCTCGCTCTACCGGGACTGGCAGATCGTCGTCGACCCGATGCTGTTCGGCGCCGGACCCGTCATCGGAGCCGTCGTCGGCGTCGTCGCCGGCGTCTACCCGGCCTGGCGCGCCAGCCGCATCCCGCCGGCGGTCACCCTCCGGGCCTGAGACTCGTTAGTCCCCGGTGAACGTCGCCGAGGACGCCCGGAACCTGTTCCTGCCCGCCGCCTGCGCCTCCTGCCGGAGCGCGCCGGCGGCGGGCACCGGTCTGTGCGCCGACTGCGCCGCCGACCTGCTCGCCCTCCGCCCGATCCTCGCCACCCCGGCCGTGCGCGCCGCGCCGCCAGTGGTCGCCGGCGGGCCCTACGCCGGGGCGCTCGCCGAGGCCCTCAACGAGTACAAGGAGCGGTCCCGCCGCGAACTCGCCCCCGCACTCGGCGGTCTCCTGGGACGCGCGCTCGCGGTCGTCACCGCCGAGGTCCCGAACGCCCTGCTCGTCCCGATCCCGCCCACCCGCGCCGCCCGCCGCTCCCGCGGCTTCGACCACGTGGCGACCGCGTGCGCGGGCCTGGGGGACCTGCGCTCCTGCCTGCGTGCGAGGGCCCGCCCCGACTCGGTCGGCCTGACCCCGGCCCAGCGCGCCGCCGCGGCCCGGAAGAGCCTCCACGCCGTCCCGCGCCGCACTGCGGCGCTGGCGGCGACCGCCCGCCCCGTGGTCCTCGTGGACGACATCGTGACCACCGGCGCCACGTTCGCCGCCGCGGCCGCGCTCCTGCGCGAGGCGGGCATCCGAGTGCCCGCCGCGATCGCGGTCGCCGCCGCATGAAAGGGGCCAATGTGGTTCACGTGGCGATACCGGCGGGTACCCCTCCAGGTGTCCGCTCCACCGATTTACGGCTCGCAAGCTTCGCCGAGACTGCGACAACCCGAAGTACGCCGCTTCGGCCGTGAATGCGAAGAGTTGTCTCGGGTCCGCCGATATTCGCGCGGGCGCGCCCATTCGCATTGGAGAATTCCGGTAGCCGAAGGGTCGACTTTCGGTGAGCTAAGGGATAGTCTCGAAATCTCAGATCGGTAAAGAGACGACAGAGGCCAGATGGCTCAAAGGTGAACGCCCCCAGTTCCAGAGGTGCGGAATCCCAGTTCGTCCCACCCGTGAGAGGAGGTCGCTCCATCCGCCGTACCGGACCATCGGCTCCGGACCCAGCACGCACAACTTCGTCCGCATCGCCGCCGCGTAGCGCGGGATGCACCTGGGAGGTTCAGAGGTGGACATCGTCGTCAAGGGCCGCAACGTGGAAGTTCCCGACCACTACCGCGAGCTCGTCGAGGAAAAGATCGAATCCAAGATCGCCAAATACCTCGCCCGTTACGACGGGGAAGCGATCGACATCGACGTCGAGCTCTATCACGAGCCGAATCCCCGGCAGGCCGACCACGCTCAGCGAGTGGAGATCACCTGCCGTCCTAAGGGGACTGTCATGCGCGCCGAGGCCTGCGCCGGAGACTTCCGGTCCGCTTTCGAACTCGCTGTGACCAAGCTCGGGCACCAGCTCCGCAAGAACACCGACCGCAAGCGCGTCCACCGAGGTGGGACCAAGGCCCCGATGTCGGTCGCCGAGGCGACCTCCAACGGCAACGGCAACGGCAAGCTCAACGGCGGCACCCTGCTCGCCGAGCCCGCCGTCAAGGACGCCGCCGCCGCGCACTTCATCTCCGAGGACGTCGACCACTTCGACGGCCTCGTCGAGGACCACCTCCCGGGCCGGATCGTCCGCGAGAAGATCCACCCCGGCGAGCCGATGACCGTCGACGACGCCCTCCAGAACATGGAGCTGGTCGGACACGACTTCTACCTGTTCCACGACAAGGAGAGCGGACGCCCCTCCGTCGTCTACCGCCGCCGGGCCTTCGACTACGGCCTGCTGCGACTCGACCTCTAGCCGGAACGCCTCGGCGCCGCACACACCGGCGCCGATGAAGAGGGGGGACTTTCCTCTTCGGTCCGGATGTTGTTGAGGGGTGGCATCCAGACCAGACGAGGCCCCGGGCGCAAGCCCGGGGCCTCGATCGATGTTCACTCTGGTGAAGGAACGCGCGGCCTAGAGAGCCGAGCCTTCCTTCCACTCGTCGTACGACATCACCCAGTAGCCCCAGCCGTTGTCCCACGGCATCTCGCGCGGGGAGCCCTCGACCTCGACCGGGTCGCCGCGCTGGGCCATGTTGTAGAACCACTCGGCGTCCGACTCGCTGGCGTTCAGGCAGCCGTGCGAGAGGTTCGCCGATCCCAGGCTGCCGTTCCACGGGGCGCCGTGCACGAACTCGCCGGAGGCGTTGATGCGGGTAGCCCAGTTGACGTCGGTCGAGTAGTAGCCCTCGTCGCCCTCTTCCTTGCCGGGGGAGACCATGGTCTTCTTCGCGAACTTCTCCATCACCAGGTGGGTGCCCGTGGCGGTGTAGTACTCGAACTCCTCGCCGGAACCGCCGCTGATCGGCATCTCCTTGGCGACCTCGCCGTCGACCTCGACGGTCATGGTGTGGGTGTCCAAGTCGGCGTAGGAGATCTGCGACTCGCCGATGACCATCTCGGCGGTGTAGTCCTCGCCGCCCCACGTGTCGTCGCCGAGGAACTCGCCCTCGAAGTCGGCGGTGAACGTGACGGTCTGGTGGCCGTCCCAGTACTCCTTGGTGCGGTAGATCACCTGGTTGTCGCTGATCCAGCGCCAGGCGCCCTCGTGGCCCTTCTCGGACTCGACGATGAGGTGCTTCTCGACTTCGGCCCGGTCGGGGGCGTCCTCGGTGAACGTGACGATGATCGGCGCGCCGACGCCGACCTCTTCGCCCTCGGCCACCGGGGTGACGTCGGCGACCTCGAAGCCCGAGCTCTCCTTCGCCTCAGTGGTGAACTGCTGCTCGAACTCGGTGACGGTGCCGTCGGAGCTGACGGCCTTCGCGACGACCGTATGGGTCGAACCGGCGTCGAGGATCCCCTCAGAGGTCCACGTCGTCAGATCCTCCGAGAACGAGCCGTTGATCGTCTCGGAGCGGTCAGAGGTGACATTGACCTCTTCGAGGATGCCGTCCACCACCGAAAGGGTGAACGGCGCGGCCGGATCCTGCGCCTCGGCAAGCGCGTCCATTGTGACTTCGGGAACGATCGGGGCCGGCGTGAACGTCCCGGTCTGGGGCGCGGCGCAGGCCCCCGCCATGAGCAGCAGGGTCAGCACCGCCAACGCGCGCACGGGCATGAGCTTCAAAGGGTGTTCCTCCACAAGGCGAAGTGACTCAATCACTATATCCTCGACGCCTGACGCCACCCCTTGGGTTGCACGTCAATCGCTACTTAGTGAAGCCCACAACAATGTGTCCCTCCGGCGGCCCGCGAGCGTGGGCAGACCGCCCCGCTCGACCCCTTCCAGGCGGAATCCCGCGCGGCGCAGCACCGCCTGCGAAGCCGTGTTGTGCACATCGGTCCCCGCCCACACGCGATCGAGACCGACCTCACTGAAAGCCCACCGGCGCACCAGCCGCACCGCGCGTGTCGCGTACCCGCGCCCGCGCGTCTCGGGACGAAGGTCATAGCCGATCATCCCGGAGCCGACCACGCGTGCCACGTCGTAGAGCCCGATCGTGCCCTGATAACCGGATCCGTCGTCGATCACCATGAGCGCGCTGCGCCCTCGCAGCCAGTCGATCGCCGCCCGCCACTCGCAGACCTCGCGGGCCTCCACGATGCTCGGCGGCAGCGGTAGGACCGCGCCCGCGTAGACGTCCGGCCGGGAACGGTGCCGAAAATGCGCCTCGAAATCGTCAACGGCCAGGGGCCGCAGCGAGATCAGATCGTCCTGCAGCACCCCGCCCGGCAGGTCCGGCAGCACCCGCGGCGTAGGACCCGGCCCGTCGATCGGCAGCAGCCCGAGCATCAGCCCCTCGGTGCCGTCCCAGGCCCCGCCGCGCGCCACGCCGCCGTCGGGCCGGAACCCGGCGCGCATGGCCGACCGGATCGCGGCCTGGTCGCGCACCGGCGGCCGCACCTCGATGCGCCGCGCGCCGGAGGCGAACAGCCCCGGCGCGGCCGCCCGCAGCATCAACGCCGCCAGATGCTTGCCGCGGCGCTCGGGGGCGACCCAGAACCGGACGTTCACGACGTCGGTGCCCTCGAAGCCCAGCGCGCCCCAGACCGCCTCGCCTTCGGGCCCCACTGCGATCGCGTCGGGCGCGAATCCGCAGTCGACTTTCGCGTCCTCGGGCGCCGCGCGCAGTGAGAACGCCGCCGACTCGACGGGCTCGAAGAAATACACGCCATCAGACAAGCAGGGACGACACCGTTCCGTCAACCGTTCCCGGAATGCGATTCAGGTCCCGGGCCTCAGCTCAAGTCTTCGGGGAGGAGGCTGCCGACCCAGGAGTCGAGGCGGCCGTCGGCGCCGTGCGGGATCCGCCTGCGCGTGCCCTCGATCGCGAACCCGACCTTCTCGGCGACACGCCGCGAGGCCTCGTTGCCGACGACCGCGCGCCACTCGATCCGCTCCAGGCCCAACTCCTCGAAACCGAGTCGGCACAGCCGCCGGGACGCCGCAGTCATCCAGCCTCGGCCGCGCGCCCACGGCGAGCAGAAGTAGGCCAGCTCGGCCTCGCCCAGCGCGCCCAGCGACAGCTCGACTGAACCGCAATACCGATCCGCATCGTCCGCGAGCACGAAGAGCACGGTCTCGCCGCGCTCCCAGCGCTGGCGGCAAATGCCGAACCACCAGTCGGCGTCCGCGCGCTCGTAGTGCTTCGGCAGGTCCACCCACCGCTGCGTGAGTTCGTCCGCGCAGCTCGCCGCGAGGTCGTCCAGGTCCGTCTCGCGGATCTGACGCAGCCGCAGGCCGGTCGCGTCGGTCTCGAGCTCCTGCCGTTCGGCCATGAAGAACCCGGCCTGCTTCTTGAGGATCTCGTAGCCTCCGGGCGGGTTCTCGCGCCCGCGGACCTCGCCGGGCAGGACGCCGCCGACCCAGCAGTCCTTCGACTCCCCGCGTTGGTAGACGCCGTTGCGGGCGATGCCCTCGACGGTGAAGCCGGTGCGGATCGCGGCGAGCCGCGACGCGTGGTTGCCGACGATCGCGTCCCAGGCGATGCGCTTGGCGCCGAGGTTGTCGAACCCGAACTGCACGGCCGCGCGGATCGCCCGCTGCGCGACCCCGCGGCCCCGCGCCCACGGCGCGGTCACGTAGGTGATCGTCGACTCATAGGGGAAGGACTTCGTGAGCGCCATCGAGCCGACCAGCGAGCCGTCCTCGTCCTCGACGGCCCAGCGGGGGTTCCCCGCCTGCCAGTGGCGCTCCTGCAGCCACACGAAGCGCTCGCGGGCCGTGCCGGCCCACGGCAGCGGCATCACGAGGAAGCGCTCGATGAGCGGGTCGGCGTAGATCCGGGCCAGATCGGGCATGTGCCGCTGCTCCCACGCGACGAGTCGCAGGCCGTCGGCGCGGAGGGTGACGGGTTCCATCCCTCGATTCTCGCAGGGAACTTCGCTCCCCTGGAAGGGGGGAATGTGAGCCCCTGCGAAGTGGAGCGAAGCTGCTAGTCCTTCTGTGCTTGACCGCGTTCGTAGTCGGACACCGCGCGTTTCAGCAGGTGCACTAGTTGCGCGTTCATCGAGCGAATGTGCCCGGCTGTGGTCAGGTCCGGTTCCGCTTTTCCAAGGGCCGGGGCCTGCCGGAGGCCAAGGCCGCGAAGATCAAGGCCAAAGAGGCGGCTCGGCGCCGCGACTGGGTTGAGAAGACCTCGACGATGCTCCCGACCGAGTTCGATACGATTCGGTTCGAGAAGCTGAACATCAGGAACATGACCAGCTCGGCCAGAGGCAAAGCGGTCGAGCCGGGCCGGAGCGTCGCTGCCAAGGCTGGTCTCAACCGGGCAATCCTGGCTCAGGGCTGGGGCCGGTTGCGGCGACGCACCGAGCAGAAGGCCCCGGCCGGGTCGAGGACGTCCCTGCCCCCTACACCAGTCTGCGTTGTTCTCACTGCGGATGGATCGAGAAGGACTCGCGCAAGAGCCAAGCCGAGTTCTCCTGCGTTTCCTGCGGGTACGAGTGCAACGCCGATATCAACGCAGCTATCAACATCGCGGCAGGACAGGACAGGGCGGGGCACCTCGCTCCCGGCGATCAGCCGGTGTCGGAGGGGCGACCCCGATGCATCGGGTGAGCGTCCGTGAACCTCAACCAGCGATGGTTGGAATCCCCTCCCTCTAGGGAGGGGAGGATGTCAAAGGGTCCGATTGTGCCCCCACCAACGGGCATCGGGGCCAGCCGCCGACGACGCGTACTATTGACCGGGAAATCCACCCGATTTGGCCGAGACGTTGCTGTGGGAGCTGATCTTCCGTGTCGTTGTTCGAGAAGGTACTGCGAGCCGGCGAGGGCCGTGCGCTCAAGCGGCTCAATGCGATCGCCGACGCGATCGACTCCTTGGAAGATGAATACGAGTCGATGACCGACGCGGAGCTCCGCGCGCTCACCGACGAGTACAAGGAGCGCCTGAAGGACGGGGAGACCACCGACGACCTCCTGCCCGAGGCGTTCGCCACCGTCCGCGAGGCCGCCAAGCGCGTCCGCGGGATGCGGCACTACCACGTGCAGCTCATGGGCGGCGCGGCCCTGCACCAGGGCAACATCGCCGAGATGAAGACCGGTGAGGGCAAGACCCTCGTCTCGACGCTCCCGGTCTACCTCAACGGGCTCACCGGCAAGGGCGTCCACCAGGTCACCGTCAACGACTACCTGGTGCGACGCGACGCGGAGTGGATGGGCGAGATCCACCGCTTCCTCGGCCTCACCGTCGGCGTCGTGCTCCCGGGCGAGGGCTCGGAGAAGCACCGCGAGGCCTACAACTGCGACATCACGTACTCCACGAACAACGAGCTGGCGTTCGACTACCTGCGCGACAACATGACCAGCTCGGCCGACAACCTCGTGCAGCGCGGCCACCACTTCGCGCTCGTCGACGAAGTGGACTCGATCCTCGTCGACGAGGCCCGCACCCCGATCATCATCTCCGGCCCCGCCGAGCACACCCCGCGCTGGTACAAGGAGTTCGCGGAGATCGTGCGCTCGATGAAGCGCGACGAGCACTACGAGGTCGACGAGGGCAAGCGCACCATCGCGATCACAGAGTCGGGCGTGGCCCGTGTCGAGGACCGCCTGGGCATCGAGAACCTCTACGACTCGGTGAACACCCCGCTGGTCGGCTACCTCAACAACGCGATCAAGGCGCACGAGCTGTTCGAGCGCAACCGCGAGTACATCGTCTCCGAGGACAAGGAAGTCCTCATCGTCGACGAGTTCACCGGCCGCGTGCTGCCGGGCCGCCGCTTCAACGAGGGCATCCACCAGGCCATCGAGGCGAAGGAAAAGGTGGACATCAAGCAGGAGAACCAGACCTTCGCCACCACCACCCTGCAGAACTACTTCCGCATGTACGACAAGATCGGCGGGATCACCGGTACGGCCCAGACCGAGGCCGCCGAGTTCAACAACGTCTACGGCATGGGCGTCATCCCGATCCCGACGAACCGGCCGATGATCCGCAAGGACCAGTCGGACGTCATCTACAAGACCGAGGAAGCCAAGTTCCAAGCGGTCGTGGACGACATCGCCGAGCGCCACGAGACCGGCCAGCCGGTGCTCGTCGGCACCGTCTCGGTCGAGAAGTCGGAGATGCTCGCGAACTTCCTGAAGAAGCGCGGCATCCCGCACAACGTGCTCAACGCGAAGAACCACGCGCGCGAGGCCGACATCATCGCCCAGGCGGGTCAGCGCGGCGCCGTCACCGTGGCCACCAACATGGCCGGTCGCGGCACCGACATCATGCTCGGCGGCAACCCCGAGTACCTGGCCGCTTCGGACCTGCGTGCGCGCGGGGTCGACGAGGCCGACGAGGAGACCTATTCGGTCGCTTGGGCGGAGGCCCTCGAGAAGTTCGAGGAGACCACCAAGGCCGAGGCCGAGGACGTCAAGGACGCCGGCGGGCTCTACGTGCTGGGCACCGAGCGGCACGAGTCGCGGCGCATCGACAACCAGCTGCGCGGTCGCGCCGGGCGCCAGGGCGACCCGGGAGAGTCGCGGTTCTACCTGTCGCTCTCCGACGACCTGATGAAGCGGTTCAACGCCGATGCGGTGCGCGCCATGATGAACCGGCTGCGCGTGCCCGATGACGTCCCGATCGTCTCGAAGCTCGTGTCCCGCCAGATCGAGTCGGCGCAGTCGCAGATCGAGGGCCACAACGGCGAGATCCGCAAGAACGTCCTCAAGTACGACGAGGTCATGAACAACCAGCGCACCGTCATCTACGACGAGCGGCGCAAGGTGCTCAACGGCGAGGACGTCTCCGAGCAGATCGGGCACTTCATCGACGACACGCTCGAGGCCTATGTCGCGGGTGCGACGACCGACGGCTACGCCGAGGACTGGGACCTGGACGAGCTGTGGAGCGCGTTCAAGCAGCTCTACCCGATCCAGTTGAGCCACAAGGACCTCGTGAAGAAGGCCGGCGGTCGCTCCGAGCTCGACGCCGAGACGCTCCTGGCCGCGGTGAAGGAGGACGCGCACGCCGTCTACGCCACCCGCGAGGAGGAGTTCGGCGAGGAGATCCTCCGCAAGTTGGAGCGGCGCGTGCTGCTGCAGACGATCGACCGGAAGTGGCGCGAGCACCTGTACGAAGTGGACTACCTCAAGCAGGGCATCAGCCTGCGGGCGTACGCGCAGCGCGACCCGGTGATCGAGTACCAGCGCGAGGCCTTCGACATGTTCCAGACGATGCTCGACGGCATCAAGGAGGAGTCGGTCCGGTTCCTCATGAACGCCGAGCTGAAGCCGAAGACCGAGGGACAGGCGGAGCCGGAGGCTCAGATCCGGGGCCTGGAGCCGCTGAAGAAGCCGGAGATGCTGCTGCAGTCGGCGCCGTCGATCGACGGCGCGGACGGTTCGGGTGCGGTGCACCAGGAGCAGACGACCGAGGACGGTGCGGTGTTCAAGCGCCCGCCGAAGCCGGTTCCGGGCCAGAAGCGTGCGGTGAAGCGCACCCCGGGCGCGGGTTCGAAGGGCGCGGCGAAGGTCGCCCCGAAGTCGGCCCGCTCCAGCGGTCCGCGCAAGGCCTCGACGGCGCCTCCCGCGCAGCAGGCCAATCCCGGTCAGCGTCATTCCGAGAAGGTCGGGCCGAACGAGCTCTGCCCGTGCGGTTCGGGCAAGAAGTACAAGCGCTGCCACGGCGCGCCCGGTGCCGCAAACTAAGGGCATGACGCGAATCTACGTACCCGCGAACGCGGAGATGCTGGCTCGCCTCGCCGCTGACGGCGAGGTGAAGCCGGTGTCGGTCGTCCACACGGTGACGGCCTGGCTCGAGCGCGAGGCGCCCGGTGCCGATGTTGAAGATCTGGAGTACACGGCGTTCTTGGACGCGGCGATGACTTCGGTCGCGCTACTCGCGGGTCAGCCCGCGAGGCGCGTGGTGATCTCCGCTGACGTCCCCGACGACCTGGTGTCAGCGCAGTCCGAGGGCACCGCCGCCGATTTCGACGGCAGCGTGAAGCTGAAGAAGGCCGCGGCGATCCACATGGACGACGCGTCGGCCGCCGAGGAGATCGCCGCCGAGCTGGCCTCGGATGAGCCGGACCTCGCGGCGATCGAGTCGAACGTGCTCGACTGGTATGCGCCCTCGGAGCTTCAGGAGCTCTTGGCGGCCTTGGCCTTAGGGGCCTTGGGAATCAGCAGCCCGAAGGCGAGGACGGCGCAGAACGCTCCGGCGAACATCGCGGTCATCGACCCGTTGTACTGCCACTGGAAGCTGAGGGCCAGGAACGCCGAGTCGAGCGGCGAGACCTCGTCCAGGCCCGTGTTGAGGAGCACCTCGACGCCGATCTGGGCGATGACCGTGGAGGCCAGCCAGATGCCGCCGGGGATCGCCCCGGCGACCAGGTGCCCGAGGAGCTTCACTCCTGCCTGCTTCCTGCGCAGGTAGAGGAACGCGCAGATGCCGCAGGCGAGCCCGGCGATGAACGGGATGGCCCTGCCGAGCGCGCCGTACTGGTCGAGCGGGTCCGAGAAGAGGCTCACCGAGGAGGACTCGAAGATGCCTCGCGCGTACATCAGCACCAGGAGCAGCAGGGTCGCGTTCAGGCCGGCGACGACGGTGACGCCGCGCCTCGGCAGCGAGAAGAGCCCGCCGATGATCGCCGAGCCGAGCAGCACGAGCGCCAGGATGAGCGCGATCGAGGCGTCGACGGCGAAGCTCGCGTAGGCGACGGCCGCGGCGGCGAGCCCGACGATCGTGAAGCCGAGCGCGGCGGTGGCCCGCTTCGGCCCTTTGAGCAGCCGCGGCGTGACGACGCCCGCGACCGCGCCGGCGAAGGCGGCGATGATGATGGGGCTGAACAGGCTGTGCGCCAGGATCACGATGCCGGTGTCGTCGAGCCCGTCGGTCATGCCGGTGGCGCGGTAGAGCGAGTAGACGACGCCGCCGAGCGAGAGGGCGGCGGCGACGCCGAGCACCCAGAGCGCGACGCGGCCCGGTCGGACCTCGGTCGGGGCGGCGCTGGTCTCGGCCGCCGCTTCGGTTTCCTGCTCTGGCGCCTGTGCTCCCTGCGTTTCAGTCACCCGCCCAGGGTACGTACTGCGTTCCCGGGGCATTCCTGCGGAGCCGCGAGTGTGGGCTGCGCGAATCGGTGCCCTGTCGGACCGGGTTTTGTTTGTATCGCAGCAGGTCGCGGGCCTCGAACTGTGCGAGGATGGCGGCAGAGCGGCACATCTTGTAGCCTACTGATCAAAGTCATTAAATCGAAGTAGCCATCGAATCATTGGGAGGGCGCGATGGACGCCTTGTTTACGGTCCCCACTCCGGAGAACGAACCGGTCAATTCATACGCACCTGGCACTCCTGAGCGCGAAAGCCTCCAGAAGAAGCTCGCCGAACTCGCCGGCACCCAGCTCGAACTCGACCTCAACCTCTCCGGCGAGTGGCGGCGCGGCACGGGTGCCGAGATCAAGGTGGTCCAGCCGCACAACCGCGCCCACGTCCTCGGCGTCACCCGCGAGGCCACCCGCGGCGAGTGGTCCGAGGCGGTCGCCGCGGCCAAGGCCGCCCGCCACGACTGGATCCGCACCGACTTCGCCGACCGCGCCGCGATCTTCCTGCGTGCCGCCGAGCTCATCGCCGGACCGTACCGCGACGTGCTCAACGGCGCGACCATGCTGGGCCAGTCGAAGACCGCGACGCAGGCCGAGATCGACGCCGCGTGCGAGCTCATCGACTTCCTCCGCTTCAACGTCAGCTTCGCCGAGGGCATCTACCGGCAGCAGCCGAACTCCTCCAAGGGCCTGTGGAACCGCACCGACCACCGGCCCCTCGACGGGTTCGTCCTGGCGATCACCCCGTTCAACTTCACCGCCATCGCGGGGAACCTCCCGACGGCCCCGGCGCTCATGGGCAACACCGTCGTGTGGAAGCCCTCGCCGACCCAGCAGTTCGCGGCGCACTTCATCATGAAGGTGCTCCTCGAGGCGGGCCTGCCCCACGGCGTGATCAACATGGTCACCGGCGTGGGCGAGCACAGCGAGGCCGCGCTCCTCGACCCCGACCTCGGCGGCATCCACTTCACCGGCTCCACCAGGACCTTCCAGCACCTGTGGCAGACGGTCGGCCAGAACATCGCCGGGTACCGCACGTACCCGCGCCTGGTCGGCGAGACCGGCGGCAAGGACTTCATCGTCGCCCACCCGAGCGCGGACCTCCAGTCGCTCGCCGTGGCGATGGTGCGCGGCGCGTACGAGTACCAGGGCCAGAAGTGTTCGGCGCTCTCGCGCAGCTACGTCCCGGCCTCGCTGTGGAAGAACGGCCTCCGCGACGCGGTGGTCGGCATGACCGAGGACATCGGCTACGGCGACGTCACCGACTTCTCGCACTTCGGCGGCGCCGTGATCGACGGGCGAGCCTTCGCCAAGCACACCGCGCTCTTCGAACGCCTGCAAGGCGACGCGAAGGCCACCGTTCTCACCGGCGGCACCGCCGACGACTCGCAGGGCTTCTTCGTGCAGCCCACGCTCATCGAGTCCACCGACCCGACGCACGAGCTGTTCACCGACGAGTACTTCGGGCCGATCAACGGCGTCTACGTCTACGACGACAACGACTTCGACGCGGTGGTCCGCCAGGCCGCCGACATCGCGCCCTACGCCCTCACCGGCGCGGTCTTCGCCACCGACCGGGCCGCGATCGCCCGCGCCAGCGAGGAACTCCGTTACGCCGCAGGCAACTACTACATCAACGACAAGCCCACCGGCGCCGTCGTTGGCCAGCAGCCCTTCGGCGGTTCTCGCGGCTCGGGCACCAACGACAAGGCCGGCTCCTGGCAGAACCTCGTCCGCTGGGTCAGCCCGCGCTCCATCAAGGAGAACTTCCTCCCGCCCACCGACTACCGCTACCCCCACCAGGGCTGACGGACGGCTCGCAAGCACTCTTGGCGAAGCTTGCGAGCCATGAATTGGCATCGCTGAGGCTGGCCGACGCCACCGCAGACGAGGGGCCCGGACCGAACGGTCCGGGCCCCTCGTCTGCGCGAGGACGGTTGGTGCGAAATGCTCTTGGAATGACTGTCATGGTGACTATCGAAGTGCCGGTCGAGCTGCGAGACCGCATTGTGAACCTGGCAAGCCGCCAACACATCACGATGGTCGAGGTCCTGAGGCGCGCAATCGAAACCGCCGAAACCGAGGCGTTCTGGTCCGAGGTTCGGGCAACGATGGGTACACCCGAAGCGCGAGCGGATCTCCAACGGGAAACCGACCTGCTGGAGGGAACCCTTCGCGATGGCCTCGAACCGGAGGACTGGAGCGAATACGAGTGAGATGGCGAATGCTCGGGCTGCACTGACTGCGGTGAGGGCCCTCGATCGCTCGGCTCGGGCCCTTTTATGCTTGGGCCATGACGAAGCGTGAGCACCCGCTCAAGGGCGAATTCGACACTGCCACCGCCCGTTGGGAACGCACCACCCACGAGGACGGGACGCCCGCCGCGCTCGAGATCGGCTACGCCGACAACGGCCTGGTCGCCCTCCGCATGGCCGAGGACCCCGAAGGCGACATCCTCATCTACACCCCGTCCGAGTGGGAGGCCTTCGTCGACGGCGTCCGCGACGGCGAGTTCGACATCGAGACCTGGGACGACGAGCCCATCGTCGAGATCATCGAAGACGATGAGGAAGACGCGCCCGCGAACAAGTAATCCACAGGGCCACAACCGAATCCGAGACCTCACGACCGCGCCGGCGCTTTCGATCGCCCGCGCGGTCGTTCGGCTTTCATACATGTTGTAGATGTGCCAACTTCAAAATCCCCGAGCGTCCGAGTATCCGAACGGACTCGGCGGTCTCTTCCCTGGTGAATGACGTGATACCCGTCCAGCCCGTGGCGTTCACGGCATTCCGGGCTTGAGTGCCTCCCGACCTATCGGCGCTACGCGTGAACCCTGCGCGTGGCGATGGGCGAGGAGAATGGATCGCGAAGGATCCCCCTCCTCACCGAACAACCGAATAGACCCCCGAGACAAGCAGAGGAGCTCCCATGCGATTGGTGTTCGCCGATCACGAACCCCATCTGAAGCCCAACCCCCGTCGCGACCACATGAGCGGCGTGCCCGAGCTGTCCTACTCCACGCTGGACCGCCACGGCGGCCGCGTCCTGGCCCCCGGCCAGGTCGTCCGCACTGCGGGCCAGTCCGCCCCGGTCGGGACCATCTACCGGTACGACCGTCTGCTCGTGGACGAGTCGGTCATCCACGACGACGAGGCCCGCCGCCGTCTCGAAGGTGCCGTCCGCCCGTCGGGCATGTCGCTGGAGAGCCAGGCCGCGAGCGCCATCGTCACCGGCCAGGGCCCGTACCGCGTTCCGGTCGTGAGCACTCACGGCGATCAGGCCGGCGTCGACGCCTGGTCCCTACTCCAACGGCTGAAGACTGACACCAGCGATGAGAGCCTCCCGGAGGACCTGCTCGCCAAGGTCCGCTTGGAGCACCTGATGATCTGCTCCAAAGGCGGCGGCCCCAGTGTCGGCACCGGCGAGCCCCCGATCGGTGGCGGCCACCGCTTCTCGCTCGGCCGCGTCCCAGTCGACATGGTCGCCCCGATGCCCGAACGGAGGAAGCTCGACCGGCGTCTCCGCGTTGCCATGTTGGACACGGGTGTCCCTAGTGGTCACCCCGCCTTCGACATCTCTGACCGGACGGAGAGCAAGGACACCTTCGTGGTCGTCGACCACGCCTTCCAGACCAGACTCGGCGAGCACAACGACTCGCCCGCGCCGCCCCTCGACGACCCTTGGGACGGCCCGGTCCACGAGCCGACCCTTATCGGCGAAGTCGCCAGCCACTTCGGTCACGGCACCTTCATCACCGGGTTGCTGCGTCAGATGTCCCCGGACGTCCAGGTCTACTCGCTGCGGGTGGTCCACAATGACGGGCTCTCCTACGAACACGAGATCATCGGCGCGCTCCACCATGTCGCGGACCAGGTCGAAGCAGCTCGTGCGGGCGACGCCGAGGCTTTCGCGGTGGACGCGGTCGTTCTCGCGACAGGCTATGTGGACGAATCCGCCGACGACATCCCGGGCGGCTGGATGGGTGGTGCGGTGGACCGGCTGGCCAAACTGGGCATCCCGGTGGTCGCTGCCGCCGGTAACCAGTCCTCAGACCGGCCGTTCTACCCCGCGGCTTATGCGGCGCACGAGCAGCCCCAGAACGCGGCGCCGATCCTGAGCGTTGGGGCGCTGAACCCCAACTTGGAGATCGCGATGTTTTCGAACGAGGGCCCGTGGGTCTCGTGCTACGCCACCGGGGCCGGGTTGGTGAGCACGTACCCGTGCGAGGCCGAGGGTTCGCTGGAACCCGAGCGCCGATCGAAGTCCACCATGCGGAACCGCTTTCGCGAGAGCTACGACTTCGACGACTTCTCCTCCGGTTACGCGGTCTGGAGTGGCACCTCGTTCGCGGCCCCGGTCGCAGCAGCGTACCTGCTGAATGCAATGTCGGAGTCCGGCGTGGAAGAGGTTCAAGATGCGGTCAAGGCGGCCGAGCGCGCGCACGCGGCGCTAACGCGGCTGAAGAGTCGCTAGCCTGAATTCATGAACGCGACTTCAGCTCACTCGGTAGCGGTCGACTACGAACGGCACGCGCAGCTCTACACGGCTGCGCGTGCCGGGGACCGTGTCGCGCAGCGCATCCTGTTCGAGGAACTCAACGAGTTGCTCTGGCGGGCGGCCCGGCGCGCCGGCCTCGACCGCGACAGCGCCGCTGACGTGGTGCAGACCGCATGGCTCCGACTGTGGCGCACCGAGAACGGGCTGAACCAGCCGCGCGCGTTGACCAAGTGGCTGCTCACCACGGTCAACCGGGAGGCATGGAAGGTCGCCGGACACGCGAAGCGCGAAGTCGCCTCAGACCCGCTCGACATTCAGGAGCCGGTCATCGAGGGCATCGAAGACGGCATGGTCCGCGATGCCGAGCGCGAGGCCGTGCGCCGGGCGTTTCTTGCCCAATCAGAACGGTGCCGGCGACTGCTCGCCTTCATAGCGGCGGTCGCCCGGCCCGATTACGACCACATCTCCGAGGCACTCGGGATGAAAAGGGGGAGCATCGGACCCACTCGGGGCCGCTGCTTGGACAAACTGAGGAAGACGCTCATGGATGATCCGTCCTGGGCTTCAGGTGAGGAGCGGGATGCAGATGAAACCTGAGACTGGGAACCAGGGAGAGTTCGAACCGATGGACTCCTGCGACGAGCGGATTCTGTCGGTCATCAACGAACTGCACCATCGGGACGATCCGATCCCGAACGATCTGAATGAGCGAGTGCAGTTCGTGCTTGAACTCGAGGCATTGATGGACGCCAAAGTCGCTTCGGTGTTCCGCCCCGCTGAAACGGCACTGATGCGCGGGGACACCGAAATGACGGTGAACCAGGGAGATCCCGCCTCGATCACCTTCGACTGCGAGACAGTCACGGTGATGGTCACACCTCGGCCCTCCGCTGTTCAGGAAATCCGTCTCGACGGCTGGATAGGCCCTGAGGGGACCTATGCCGTCGAGCTCAGAAGCCCGCAGGGGACTCGGAGGGCTTCGACTGACGAGAGCGGAAGGTTCGTTCTCGAGGGCCTTCCCAATGACGAGATGTTCCAACTCGTGATTCGTCCCGGCGAAGTCCTGCAAAGGGAAGGGCTCCCAGCGGTGGTCGTGACACCGGCCGTTCGTCTGTAACATGTGAAGAATGCTTCATCGCGCTTGGCGTCTGTTCACACGTGGCCAGCGCTTGAACCGCCGAGGCCGTATCGCCGAATCGGCCGCGGTGTTGAGAGAGGCGCTAGACCTGCTCGACTGGGAACCTGCGCGTCTTCCCGAACCGGGCACTGCACGGGCACGGCTGACG
This sequence comes from Glycomyces rhizosphaerae, assembly GCF_042647865.1. Classification (NCBI taxonomy): domain Bacteria; kingdom Bacillati; phylum Actinomycetota; class Actinomycetes; order Glycomycetales; family Glycomycetaceae; genus Glycomyces; species Glycomyces rhizosphaerae. The sequence continues at coordinate 137,952 of NZ_JBHRWO010000022.1, read as the reverse complement.
GCGAAGATCATCATGGTGCTGTCGGTCGACCTGGCGCTCCTCGGAGATTCCGCGGAGGGGTTGCGGCTGCTCGACCTCGCGGACGGGTTCGTCGCCCCGGTCGACCGAGGCGTGCTGCTGCACCAGCGCGCCTACAACCTCTGGCAGAGCGGCCGGCTCTCCGACGCCTTGCGATGGTTTGAGGAGGCCGAGCCGCACCTGGCGGCGAACGGCCCCGACTACATGCACGCCGCCCTCTTCCACAACCGGGGTTCGCTCTGGCGCGACCTGGGCGAGCGGCACCGGGCACTCGAGGACATTCAACGTGCAATCGAGGTCTACAAGCGAGTCGACATTCCCATCAACCGGGCCAAGGCGATCCATATCGAGGCGCTGATCCGGCTCGACCTCGGCGAAGTCCACAAGGCCTTGAGCGGCCTGGACGAGGTTCGCGAGCAGTACCGGAGGTACGCACCGGAACTCGAGTCCTTCATCGACGGGTCGTATGCCGTCGCCCTGCTGCACGTCGGTCTGTGGCGGCAGTCGGCGGAACGCTGGGAGGCCGCGATCGCCACACAGCGGCTCGCCGGGGACCGCAGCAGCGCCGCCATCTCCGAATTCTGGCGGGCGGTGGCCGCATTCGAATGGGACAACTTCGAAGTGGCCGAGCAATGGGCACGCCGTGCGATGAACTCCCTATACGAGCAGGGCAATGAACCGATGGCGTTTCTGGCACGCCTCCTGATCCTCCAAGGGCAGTTCGATTCGAAGAACGAAGGGCCTGGTTTCGCGGACAAGGTGCAGCGGCTTTGCGATGCGCTCGAGCAGCGCGATTGGACGCTCAGACTCGGACAGGCGAAAATCCTGGCGATCCGCGCGAAGATCAGGGCGGGGGACCTCGACGGCATCGAGGAACTGCTGCAGGAAGAGCCGGGCGGTCCCGGATACGACGTACTGTCCGAGGGCCTGGCGCGCTGCCTGGCGACGGCGGAACTCGCGACCGCCCGCGGACTCGACCCCATGCCCGGGCTTCAGACCGGTCTCGACCTCCTCGACGAGTACCGGACCACGTTCGGGTCGGTCGAGTTCCAGGCGGGAGTCTCGGCACTCGGCGTCCAGTTGTCGAGCAAGGGCCTGACTCATACGACCAATCACGGCACCCCCGCCGACATGCTGCGATGGGCGGAGCGCTGCCGCGCACAGGCGCTGCGCATCCCGCCGGTCAAGTCGTCCGCCCACCCCGACGCGCTCGAGGCGCTCGGTCGCCTTCGGCAAGCACGTCAAGAACTCTGGGATCTCCAGGTCGAAGGTAAGGATGCCGCCGAGATACTCGCGTATGTCAGCGAACTCGAAGCCGAGATCCGCGACCACGACCGCGCCAAGCCCGGTCCGAGAGAACAGGCCGAGCGGATCGCGCCGGAAGAGATCCACGAGCTGGCGAGGTCTCGAGAAACCGCTGTGGTGAGCCTATTCGAAGTCGGCGGGATGGTTCGTGCGGTCCTCGCCGGTGGTGTGGCGCTGCGGCATGTGCAGCTCATGCCGCTCGCCGATGCGACTGAACTCGAACGACGGCTCGGCGCCGACCTCGATGCACTCAGACGGACGTTCCACCACCCGGAGCGCCTCCGGCAGAGCGTCGAAGGTTCCATGCGCCGAAATGCCGCCGCGCTGGCCGAAGGGATCTGGACACCGATCGCCGACTATGTCGGCGACCGGCAGGTCGTCATGATCCCGCACAGCAAACTCGCGTGGGTGCCGTGGCCGCTGCTTCCTCCGCTGCGGGGCCGCCCCCTGACGGTCGTCCCCTCAGCCGAAGTTTGGTGGCGCGCGGTTCATCGTCCCGCCGCGAACGGCCCCGCGCTCGTCGCGGCCGGGCCTCGGCTCGTCCGGGCGGACAGCGAGATCGCGTCGATCGGTGGCCTCTACCGTGACGCGAAGTTGATCCGCGCTGAGCGATCCGACCCCGAGGAGGTGCTCAAGGCCCTCGACGGCGCTTCGGTCGCGCACCTCGCCGCGCACGGGCACCATGAGCCGGACAACGTCCTGTTCTCTCGCTTGGATTTCGGGCTGGGTCCACTCAACGCGTACGAGCTTCTCGGGCTCGACCAGCCTCCCACGCAGGTGGTCTTGTCGGCGTGCGATCTCGGCCGCTCCACTGTCGAGGTCGGAAACGAGACGCTCGGCTTCACTGCCGCGCTCCTGCATGCGGGCACGTCGACCGTGGTGTCGAGCCTCGCCAAAGTCCCCGACGAGATGGCCGCCGAGATGATGATCGACTACCACCGCCGCTGCGCCGCAGGCGCGACTCCGGCCGAAGCCCTTGCGGCCGTGGGGGAGCACCGTCCCTGGCATCCCTTCGTCGCGTTCGGCGCCTGACCCCGCCCGCCATCTGTTGAGAAGGTCCGCCCTGATGACCGAACCCCGACCCGATTCCAAGCCCAGTCCCAAATCCATGTTCCGCAACCCCGACTACCGGAAGATCTTCGTCTCCGTCGGAGCGAGCCAGATCGGTCTGCAGGTCGCGTACTTCTCGATCTCGATCATCGCGGTCGTCGTCCTGGACCTCAGCGAGACCCAGATCGGGGTTCTGTACGCGATGGACCAGATCGCGCTGGTCATGTTCGGGCTGCTGGTCGGCGTCTGGGTCGACCGGATGCGGGACAAGCCGATCATCGTGGTCAGCGAGATCCTCAGAGCGGTGGTGATGTTGAGCGTCCCGGTCGCGTGGGCGCTCGACATGGTGACCGTCTGGCACGTCTACGCGGCGATGTTCCTGCTCGGGCTGACCTCGGTGTTCTTCGATGTCGCGCAGAACAGCTTCGTGCCCAGGCTGATCGACAACAAGCGCCTCGCCGGCGGCAACTCGCGGATCCAGGGGATTCGATCGGCCTCCGACACAGGCGGGCCGCTGGCCGCCGGTCCGCTGGTATCGCTGCTGACCGCTCCGGTCGCGATCATCGTGGCGGTGGTGTCGTTCGCAGTGTCGGCCTTCTCCGTCGCCCGGATCGAGTACCGCGAAGACGAACCGGAACTGCCCGAGAAGCCGCACCTCTGGGGCGAGATCGTCCAGGGCTTCAAGTTCATCTTCGGCGACACGATCCTGCGGAACATCGCCCTCGTGAGCGCCTGGTGCAACCTGTCGATCGGCGCCTTCCAAGCCATGCTCATGGTGTTCCTCATCCGCGAAGCGGGCCAGTCGAGCGAGGTCGCCGGGTTCGTCCTCGCGGGTTCCGGGGTCGGCGGCGTGCTCGGTGCGATGCTGGTCGGCCGCATCTCCAAGCGCGCGGGCGTCGGCCCGACCGCGATTGCGGCGCTGGCGATCTCAGGGCCGGGCATGGCGATCGTGGCCGCCTCCGGCCCCGGCTGGGGCGCTGCGGTGGCCTTCGCCGGGCAGGTCGTGTACGTGGCGGCGATCGTCGTGTTCAACGTGAACGTCATCAGCTACCGACAGGCGGTGACCCCGGACGACATGCAGGGTCGGGTCGGCGCGACGCAGCGCGTGATCTGCTGGGCCGGGCTGGTGGTCGGTTCGATCGTCGGCGGCCTCACCGGCGACCTGCTCAGCGCCCGCGTCGCCCTCCTGATCGCGGCCGCGATGCTCTTCGCCGGGTGCCTGCCGCTGCTGCGCACACCACTGCGGAGACTCCGGGAGATCCCCCAAGAAGACTCGCTGCTGGCCTCGCAATAGCAGCCCGGTACGTGATGCATTGCAGCCGATCTCCAAGTCGTTGCCGCGCAGTAGATTCCTGAGGATGAACCAAACCTGGGATCCCGCGGCCCCCGGCGTCCTGCGCCTGCCGTCCGGGCGCACCGTCCGCGGCCGCGGACTCGCCCGGCCCCTGCCGGACGGACCGACGCCGCAGTTCGCGCTCTACCTCCTCGGCAAGGAACCGCCCGCGGTCGCTTGGGAATCCAAGTGGATCCGCTGGCCGGACTTCCGGCTCCCGAGCGACAAGGCCGCCTTCGCCGAAGCCCTCCGCGAAGCCTGGGCCCGCGCCGCGACCGAACGCGTCGAATTCGCCTGCCACGGAGGCCACGGCCGCACCGGCACCGCCCTCGCCTGCCTCGCCATCCTCGACGGCGTTCCCGCAACCGAAGCGGTCGCCTTCATCCGCGAGCACTACGCCCAGAAAGCAGTGGAAACCCCCTGGCAACGCCGCTTCGTCACCCGCTTCGCCTGACTTACCCCCGCTGTGCCGGGCCGTTCGGCTGGTCAACTAAGACGGAGAGCTGCGGCGGCTTCAATTAGGCCGGATTGTTCGAGTTGCCCGAGAACGTCTTCGATGGTCGCAGGAGGCGTGCGGCGCAAGTCGGCAATGCGCTGCAGGCATCCCCACACGCGTTTTGCGTCGAGGTCAATCATTTCCAGGAGGAATTCGTCGGGACTCCATGCTTCGATTCCGAACGGAGCCAAGCACTCAGACGGGAAGTCCTTCAGATTGAAAGTGACGATGGTATTGGCGCGGCAGGCGATCGCCGCCGCGAGTACATGCCGGTCATCCTTGTCTGGGAGGTTGAGCGCATCGATCAGCGGTTCGTACCCTTCGACCAGGCAGTCCCGCAAGGAAGCGATCACGAGTTCCCGAAGCCGAAGGAGCTTCCCCGGCGGGATGTCCGAGTCCTCGTGAGCGCATTTTGCATCTCATCGAGGATCCGATCGGTCCATCGCGCCTGGACAAGGCCCTCCTGGGCGACACGGATGAGAATGTCGCGCAGCGTATTCGGATAGAGAACGTTCGCGTCGTATATCGCCCGAAGCGGCACAGTCAGGTCCCTAGCTCCTGGCCCAGCTCGCCGAGCTCGTCGACCGCTTTGCGACGATGTTCATCGTCGCGCCGCTGATAGGCCAGGATCTCGGCCAGCGGTACCCGTCGGTGCCTTCCGATCTTGCGATGTGGGATCTTCTCCTTCTCAAGGAGACGGATCATGTACGGCCGGGAGACCCCGAGAAGGTCTGCGGCCTGCTGTGTTGTCAGTTCGGCTTCGGAAGGAATGACCGATACGCCTCGCCCGTCGGCCAACTGGGTGAGGATCTGAGCAAACAGTGTCACCGTCGGTCGTGGCAGGATCAGCGAAGTCTGCCCGTGCTCCACGAGAATCTCGACCAGTTCGGTCTCATGCTGCTTCACGAGAAAGTCCTTGATTCGCCGAAGGGCGCGCTGAACCGTCTCGGCATCTACCTCTTCCGGCTGTACGGAGCTGACTATCAGGGGTCTAGTCATGCTGCACCTCCTAAATGAATTATACGAATCATTCGCAATAAACGCAACGCTACACGGCTATGTTCCTTGCATTCGGGATTTGCGCGCACCGACACGTTGTGCGCTTTGGGCTGGTAGGCGGTTGCAGCGTGGTTGGCATAGGGTGGGGCGCGTAACCCCGACCGTTGAGCACCCCTTGAGGTCCCGTATGGCGCAACCCGATACGCAGCGGCGTCGATCCGCGGTGATGCGGCGCTGGCTGCCGATCGTCGTGGTCGTGGCCGCGTTGCTGGTGGTCGGGTTGGCCGCGCAGGGGGCCGGGCTGCAGTGGGAGAAAGCGGAGCTTCCCGCGGCGACGGGCGAGGGGGAATCGCCCCCGGCGCAACAGGAGCCGACACCGGAGCTGCCCACCGAGCTGGGAACGGGCGAGCCGCGCGAGAGCTACACGCTGCCGTCCTGGGTCTCCTGGGTGGTACTCGGCCTGCTCGTGGGCGTCCCCGCGTTCTTCCTGCTGCTGTTCCTCACCCGCCGCCTCATCGAGTGGCTGGTCCACGCGCCGCCGAGCAGCGGCATCGGCGACCCCGAACCCGAATACCTGCACCGGGACTTCACGCTCGTCGAGGAGGCCGTCAACGCCGCGCTCGCCGAGATGAACCTCGGCACCGACCCCCGGGCGGCCATCATGGCCTGCTGGCTGCACTTCGAGCGCGCCTCCGAAGCCGTCGGCATCGAACGCGAATCCTCCGACACCCCAGCGGATCTCGTCAGGAAACTCCTGGTCCGGCACGAGCTCGACGGCGGCGCGCTGCGCCGGCTCTCCGAGGCCTACCTCCGGGCCCGCTACTCCCCGCACCAGGTCGGCGAGGCCGACCGCGACCAAGCCCGCGACGCGCTCATCGCGCTCCAGGCCCAGCTCGGCGTCAGGCAGGCCCGATGAACGAGTTCCTCGCGCCCTTCGGGCCCCTCAAGCTGTGGCCCGCGGTCGGAGCCGTCGCCCTGGCCTTCCTGTTCTGGGCCGCCGCCCTGATCTCGGGCGTCGACTTCGCGATCTGGCAACTGGTCCTGCTCGCCCTGGCCGGCCTGCTCGCCAACTCCGTGGTGAACGGGATGCGCGCCGACACCGAGCAGGCCCCGCCGATCGTCACCCGCGCGGTCAACGAACCCAGCTGGCGGCCCTTCTCCGAGGTCAACCGCTGGGAGGACCGGCTCATCTTCGCCGAGGCCAAACCCGGCCGCTTCGAAGCCACCAACGCGAAGCAGCAACTCGTCGAGGTCGCCTCCGAGCGCCTCCGACTGCGACGCGGCCTCTCGCTCACCGGCCAGCCGGACCAGTGCCGCGCCCTGCTCGGCGAGCCCGCCTTCCTGTTCCTCACCGAACCCACGCCCGACTGCCCGACCCCTCGGCAGCTCGGCGAACACCTGAAAGCCATCGAGGAGATTTAATGTCTGACGCCCCGTCCATCAGCCTCGACCAGGTCGCCGACCACGCGAGCGCGGTCCTCAAATCCGTCCAGACGGTCATCGTCGGCAAGGACGAGCCGCTGAGACTGGTGCTCGCCGGGATCCTCGCCGGCGGCCACATCCTCCTCGAAGACCTCCCCGGCCTCGGCAAGACGCTCACGGCCCGCTGCTTCGCCCAGAGCCTCGGCCTCGACTTCCGCCGCCTGCAGTTCACCCCCGACCTGCTGCCCGCCGACGTCACCGGTTCGCTGCTCTACAACCAGAAGAGCGGCGAATTCGTCTACCGCAAGGGCCCCGTCCACACCAACCTCCTCCTCGCCGACGAGATCAACCGGACGCCCCCCAAGACCCAGTCCGCCCTCCTCGAGGCCATGCAGGAGCGCCAGGTCTCGGTCGAAGGCGAGACCCACCTGCTGCCGAACCCGTTCACCGTCCTCGCCACCTCCAACCCCGTCGAGTTCGAGGGCACCTACCAGCTGCCCGAAGCGCAGCTCGACCGCTTCCTGCTCCGCGTCTCCTTCGGCTACCCCACCCCCGACGAGGAGTGGGAGGTCCTGCAGCGCCGCCTCTCACGCCGGGCCGAGACCGTGGACCTCGCGCCGGTCATCGACGCCCCCACCCTGGTCGCCATGCAGCGGGCCCTGGAGAACGTCACCGTCGAGGACTCCGTCGGCCGCTACATGGTCGCCATCACCGCCGCCACCCGCGGCCACGCCCAGGTCCAGGTCGGCGCCTCGCCCCGCGGGTCGCTCGCCCTGCTGCTCGCCTCGCGCGCGCTGGCCGTCCTCTCCGGACGCGACTTCGTGACCCCCGACGACGTCAAGGGCGTCGCTGGCGCGGCTCTGGCCCACCGCATCACCCTCAAGCCCGAGCTCTGGATGCGCCGCATCGATCCGGCCGCCGTCGTCGCCGACATCTGCCACGGCGTGGAGGCGCCGCAGACCGCTCAGGCCCCCACTTACACAGTTCCGCAATGAGTCTCGCCGGGAATCCCGCGCTCAACCTGCGCACCGACAACCCGCAGACGGTCCGCAAGGCGCCGACCGAGCCGCCCGTCACGTGGCGTCGCACGCCGGCCCTGACGCGGGCGGTCGCGCTCGTCGCCGTCTGCCTGCTCGTCGCGGTCGCGTTCGGCCGGATCGACCTCGTGCTCATCGCCACGCCCTTCGCCATCGGCACCGCGCTGCTCCTCCAGCGCCGGCCCACGCACCCGCCCGAGGCCAGGCTCGTCCCGCACGACGACGCGACCACCGCCGAAGGCGCGACCGCGGCCGCGAGCCTCACCGTCGTCAACCCCGAGCCGGTCCCGATCACCACGCTCGTCACGGCCGCCGCCGATCCCTGGATCGACCTGCACACCGGCAAGGGCGACTTCGCCGAACGCATCGGCGCCTCCTCCGGCCGCGACATGGTCGTCGCCGGGCGGGCCCGGCGCTGGGGCGGCCACCACCTCGGGCCGATCCACGTCCGTTCGATCGCGTGCGGGGGCCTGCTCGAGACCACCGTGCAGCGCCTGCCGGGCGCGACGGTCTGGGTCCTGCCGGTCCCCGACTGGTTCGACTCCGCCGAGTCCCTGCCGTTCGCCGACGGCGTCACGGGCGTGCACCGCTCCCGGCGCGGCGGCGACTCCGGCGAGCTCGCCGAAGTCCGCCTCTACCAGCCCGGCGACCGCCTGCGCCGCATCGACTGGCGCACCTCGATGCGCACCCAGGACCTCTACGTCAACGCCACCCTGTCCGAACGCGACACGGACGTGACCCTGGTCCTCGACCTCCAAGTCGAGGCCGGGGTCTCCGGCGGCCTGGACGGCGCCGCCTCGATCGCGGACCTCACCGTGCGCGCGGCCGGGGCCGTGGCCTCCCACTACGCCCTCCAAGGCGACCGCGTTGCCTGCGTCGAGTTCGGCGCGCGCGGCCGCCGTATGCGCGCCGGGGCCGGCAGGAGGCACGCCGCCGCGACGCTCCGCTGGCTCGCCTCGGTCGACATGCCGCCGGACCCGCTCCCGCCCTCGCCCGAGATGCTGCGTCGCCAGCTCGCCGGGCAGCGCAGCCTGAACGTGGTGTTCACACCGCTCTTGACCGACCGCTCGGTCGCCCTCATCGCCGCGATCGCCCGCGCCGGCCGGCCCGTGCTCTGCGTCGACACCCTCCCGCCGCACGTCTCGCCGCCTGACCGGACACATTGGACGCCCTACGCGGAGCGGCTGTGGCGGCTCGCGCGCGCCAACACCGTGATGGAGCTGCGCGACCTCGGCGTCGCGGTCGAGCCCTGGCAGGGTTCGGCGTCGCTCGACAACGTGCTCGCCGAACTCAACCGGAGGCGCTACCGATGAGCCCCGCCTTGACGAAGCTTGCGAGTCATAAATGAGCCCCTCGAAGCTTGCGAGTCATGAATGAGCGACGCCAGCCGCGGCCTCGTCCAGGCCCTCACCGACGGCGCCCGCGAGCGCCTCAAAGCCGGCAAGGCCGGCGGCGTCTCCTGGGCCCGGCGCGTCGCGCCCGCCCCGGTCGTGCTGCGCCTCGCTGTCGCGTTGTCGCTGTTCATCGCCGCCGAGCTGGCCGTCCCGCCTGAGTGGGCCGCCGCCGGAGGCTACGTCGCCGCCGCCGCGCTCTTCGCCCTTGCCGCGGCTCTGCTCCCGGCCGGGATCGCCCCGGTCGCCGCGATCCTGTTCGTCCTCGCCGCCTGGCTCCTCAGCAGTGCCATGGCGGACGGCGACGCTTCCCTGTGGACGACCACCGCCATCGCCTGCCTGCTGTATATCGCCCACGCCACGGCGGCCGTGACGCAACGATTCCGAACGACTACCGCAATGGACGGTGAGATCATCCTCACCTGGGCCCGCCACCTGGGGCTCGTCCTGGGGTCGACTGTGGTCGTCGCCGGCACCCTGGCCCTGTTCACCGCGTATTTCACCGGCCTGGCCGCCGGCCTCGTCATCGGGGCCGGAATCGTGGCAGCGGTAACAGTGATCTACGTCCTCGCGCGTTCACTACACAAGAACCCCTGAGTAAGGCCAGAATTGAGCGCGTGAAACGTATTGTCGTGATAGGTGCCGGTCACGTCGGTTTTTACGTTGCCGAACGCTTGAGCAAGCTCTTGAAGGGCGACATCAAGCGCGGTCAAGTGGAACTGATGGTCATCGACCCCAACCAGCACATGACCTACCAGCCGTTCCTGCCCGAGGCGGCTGCTGGATCCATCTCCCCGCGACACGGTGTTGTGCCGCTCCGACAGGCCCTCAAGCTCTGCACCATCCTCACCGGTGCGGTCACCGAGATCAAGCACGCCGAGCGCAAGCTCCTCGTGCAGCCTTTCGTCGGCCCCGCCCGCGAGATCGAGTACGACGAGGTCATCGTCGCCCCCGGCTCCGTCTCCAGGCCCCTTCCCATCCCCGGTCTGGCCGACACGGCCATCGGCATCAAGTCGATGGGCGAGGCCATCTGGCTGCGCAACCACGTGCTCCAGCGCTTCGACATCGCCGCCACGACCGAAGACCCGGACGTGCGCCGCAAGGCCCTGACGTTCCTCACGGTGGGCGGCGGCTTCGCCGGCGCCGAGACCCTCGGCGAGCTCGAGGACCTCACGGCGAACATCGTCAAGAACTACCCGATGCTCGACGCCGACGAGATCAAGTGGTACCTCGTCGAGTACGCGAACAAGATCCTGCCCGAGGTGGGCCCGGAGATGGGCGCGTACGCCGCCCGCCAGCTCACCAAGCGCGGCGTCGACATCCGCCTCGGCACCACCCTCAAGTCCTGCGAGGGCGGCCACGTCGTCCTCACCGACGGCGAGGAGTTCGACTCCGACACCATCATCTGGACCGCCGGGGTCATGCCGAACCCGGTCCTGAAGCAGTCGGACCTGCCGATCGGCCCGCGCGGCCACCTCGAGTGCAACACGCGCCTCCAGGTCGCCACCGGTGTCGAAGCCGGCAAGAACACCATCGGCGAGGTCGTCGAGGGCGCCTGGGGCGCCGGTGACTCCACGCAGGTCCCCGACACCTCGGACTTCCCGATGGACTGGTGCACGCCGTCGGCGCAGCACGCCGTCCGCCAGGCCCGCATCCTGGCCGACAACGTGTACTTCAAGCACGTCGGCCGCGAACTCAAGCCGTACGAGCACAAGTACATCGGCTCGGTGGCCGGCCTCGGCCTGTACAAGGGCGTCGCCAACACCTACGGCTTCAAGGCCAAGGGCCTGCTCGCATGGCTCATGCACCGCGGCTACCACCTGTCGCGCGTGCCCGGGACCGGCCGCAAGGGCCGGGTCCTCGCGGACTGGATCGTCGGCTTCTTCACGAAGCGCGAAATGGTCCAACTCGGTGAAATCCAGGCCGGCCGCGAGCCGTTCGAAGCCATCGCCGCAGGCACTGACCCCGCACGGGCCGTCAAGTCCGCCGGATAGTCGTTACAGTTAGAGCACCACGGGTAGACACCCGTGGTGCTTTAGCCTTTAGCGAGGTGGAAAACTGGTGTCCATGAGAGCACGTGTACTCGTCGTAGACGACGACCCGGCCCTGGCGGAGATGCTCGGCATCATCCTCCGGACCGAAGGCTTCACACCCACGTTCGTCACCGACGGGGAGAAGGCGCTCGCCGCGTTCAAGGAGCACCGACCCGACATCGTGCTGCTCGACCTCATGCTCCCGGGCATGAGCGGCATAGACGTCGCCAAGGCCATCCGCGGCGAGTCCGGCGTGCCCATCGTCATGCTCACCGCCAAGTCCGACACGGTCGACATCGTGCTCGGCCTCGAATCGGGCGCCGACGACTACATAGTCAAACCGTTCAAGCCCAAGGAGCTGGTGGCCCGCATCCGCGCCCGCCTGCGCCGCGGCGACGACGTCACGCCCGAACGCCTCGAGATCGGCAAGCCCGGCCTCCAGGTCCAGATCGACGTGCCCGCCCACCAGGTCACCCTCAACGGCGCCGAAGTCAAGCTCACGCCGCTCGAGTTCGACCTGCTCGTGGCGCTCGCCCGGAAGCCGCGCCAGGTCTTCACCCGCCAGGTCCTCCTGGAGCAGGTGTGGGGCTACCGGCACTCGGCCGACACGCGCCTGGTGAACGTCCACGTCCAGCGCCTGCGCGCCAAGATCGAGCCCGACCCCGAGCGCCCCCAGCTCATCCAGACCGTGCGCGGCGTCGGGTACAAGGCCGGATTGGGCTAGTGGGATCGGATCGGAGCCGGACTCGCGAGAGGCCGGCTTGGCTCCGGCGTCTCGCCCAAGGCGCCGGCCGCTTCGCGGGCCGCGTCTCCCGGCCGCTGGTCGACCGCTTCCGCGCCTCCCTGCAGCTGCGCGTGGTCTCCTCGACCCTGATCGCCTCCACGATCCTCGTCCTCATCTTCAGCTTCGTGGTGGCCGGATCGGTCACCTCGGGCCTCCTCGACGAACGCCAGGAGACGGCGATCGAAGAGACGCAGAACGCCGCCAACCGCGCCGCCGCGCAACTGGGCACCTTCACCTCCGCGTCCGACAACACGCTGCCCGCGACCATGCAGCGGATCGTGGACGAGCTCGGCCAGGACCCGGTCTTCTCGCCGTACATCATGCTGCGCACCGCCGAAGGGGACGTGACCAAGACGCACCCGATCTCGGGCGGCGCCGAGCCGAGCGCGGCGCTCCAGGAGACCGTGGGCGAAGGCAAGGTCGCGACCCAGTACGGCGAGTTCGCGATCGACGGCGACGAGGAGACCATGCCGTACCTCGTCGTCGGCTCGTACATCGACCTGAACTTCGGGTACGAGATCTACGCGTTCTACCCGCTCGAATCGCAGCAGGAGGCCATCAGCCTCCTCCGCACCAACCTGGCCCTCGCCGGGGTCGCCCTCGTGCTGCTCCTCGGCGTCATCGCCGCGCTCGTCACGAGGCTCGTGGTCACGCCCGTGCGCGAGGCCGCCCGCACGTCGCAGCGCCTGGCCGCCGGGCTGCTCCACGAGCGCATGGAGGTGCGCGGGTCCGACGACCTGGCCCGTCTCGCCGGCTCGTTCAACCTCATGGCCGAGAACCTCCAGAGCCAGATCCGCAGGCTCGAGGAGATGTCGATGATGCAGCGGCGCTTCACCTCCGACGTCTCGCACGAACTGCGCACCCCGCTGACCACCATCCGCATGGCCGCCGACCTGCTGTACGACAACCGCGACGACTTCGACGCGGTCACGAAGCGCTCGGCCGAGCTCCTCCAGCACGAGATCGACCGCTTCGAGGACCTGCTCCAGGAGCTGCTGGAGATCTCCCGCTTCGACTCCGGGTTCGCCTCGCTCGAAGTGGAGGCCGTGGACGTCGGCCGCATCGCCGAGGACGTCGTGGAGGGACTGGCCAGCCTCGCCGACGAATGCGGCGTCGAGGTCGACGTCGCCAAGCCCGACCGCCGCGTGATCGCAGAGGTCGACCCGCGCCGCGTCCACCGCATCCTGCGCAACCTCGTCTCGAACGCGATCGAGCACGCCGAAGGCCGGCCCGTCGCGATCACCGTCGCCGAGAGCGAGACGGCGGTGGCCGTCGCCGTGCGCGACCACGGGGTGGGCCTCAAGCCCGGACATGCCGACCGCGTCTTCGACCGGTTCTGGCGCGCCGACCCCTCCCGCAACCGCAAGACCGGCGGTACCGGTCTGGGCCTGGCCATCAGCCTCGAGGACGCGAAGCTCCACTCCGGCACCCTCCAGGCCACCGGCGAGGCGGGCGAGGGCACCCTGTTCGTGCTCACCCTCCCGCTGCAGTCCGGGAACCGGGTCATCAACTCGCCGATCCCGCTGCGACTCGAGCGGACGAAGGAGGCCCCGCATGCGACGCAGGACTAGCCTCGCCGCCGCAGCCGCGTTGAGCGCCGCTTGGGCCCTGGCCGCTTGCGGCATCCCGACCGACAAGTCGCCTGAGGTCGTCGGCGACGCCCCCACCGACTTCGACTCGTCCACGGGGGCCAACCCGGAGACGTTCGCGCCGACGACCGACGCCGCGGGGACCGTCGAGAACTTCCTCAGGGCCGCCGCGGGCGACCCGGCCAGCACCAACGACCGCCTCAACAGCTTCACGGCGAGCGGTGATGCGCAGTTCTCCGGCGCCAAGGAGGGCATCCGCCTCGTCGCCGGCCTCGCCTTCGCCGTCGACGCGAACGACCTCTACTCGGCCACGGTCTCCGTGACGGGCTCGGTCGTCGGCACGTACAACGAAGACGGCTCGGTCCGCATGAACCCGAGCCCCAGCGGCTACAGCGAGACCTTCACCCTCCAGCGCGCGCAGACCCAGGACGCGTGGGAGATGAGCACCCTGCCCGTCCAGGTCGCGCTCGACTACGACTACTTCGGCGAGGCCTACGTGCAGGCCCCGATGTACTACCAGGCCGGACAGGCCGAACTCCTCGTCCCCGACCTGCGCTGGATCTACGCCGAGCTCGACGTCGAGACCCGCCAGCGCCTGCTGTTCGAGTGGATGATGGTCCTGGGGCCCTCGGATTTCGCCAGGCAGTCGGGGAGCGACGCGATCCCGAGCGGCACGAACGGCAAGATCACCCCTTCGGACGGAGACGTCGAAGTCGACCTCTCGCTCGGCGAGGCCATCGATGACGAGACCGCTCAGGCGATTGCCGCGCAGCTCGTCTGGAGCCTCGGCGTCGACGGCGAATTCAAGCTCACCACCGACGGCGAGACCAGGGCCGAGGGCGAGGCGGCGCAATGGCGCAACTGGAACGCCATCCCGCCCGACCTGCCCGAGACCGCCTACTTCATCGCGAACGACGAAGTGTGGGAGTACACGACCGACGGGAAGGTCACCACGGAGTCCGCCGCCCACCCGTGGGTCGGGTTCAGTGCCGCCGGCCTGCGGCAGGTCGCGATCGGTCCCGGCGACAAGATCGCCGCGGTCGTGGCCGGATCGGGAGGCGAGGTCCTGCAGATCGGCGCTTCCCCTTCGGCGATGCGTTCCATCACGGGCCTGAACGGTGAGCTCGAGGATCCGCAGTGGCTCGACGGGGACCGAGTGCTCGTCATCGTCGACGGCGTGCCGATGCTCGTCGTCCCGGCCACCGGGGCGACGCAGCAGTTGGGCGTGGGGGACCAGCTGACCGCGATGACGCTCGCGGCGGACGGGCGGCGCCTGGCGTACGTCGAGGACGGCCTCGCGTGGGTGGTTCCGCTGGGCCTCGACCCGGACGGGAACCTCACGGTGGGCGATGCGCGGCAGATCGGCCCGGACATCGAGGACGTGTCCGACGTGGCCTGGAGCTCTGAGAACTTCCTGTGGGTGGCCGGGAAGCGGGACGACGACAAGCTGTTCCGGGTCGCGATCGACAATTCGCAGGCCAGGGCGCAGACGGGGACCGAGCCGTTCCCGCAGATCACGGAGATCGCGGCGAACCCGGCGGCCCCGGAGAACACGGTTCCCGGCCGCGGCGAGCCGGTCATCATCGTGGCGAACTCGACCCTGTGGCGGGTCTTCAATGCCGGCCCGAACGAGGTGACCAACGAGGGCGAGCCGGTGGGCGGCACCGCCCCGTTCACCGTCCTGTAGCGATGCGAAAGGCCCGGAGCATCGCTCCGGGCCTTTGCGGCGCTATTGCCCTACTTGTCGACGGTGAAGCCAACGGACCGCACGTTGGTCGCGGCGACCTCGACGTAGGCGATCTTCTCGACGGGGATGTACACCTGACGGCCCTTGTCGTCCTCGAGATGGAGCACGCCGCCGTTCGAGACGGCCTGCTCGATCGTCTCGGTCAGGTCCTTCGGCGACAGCTTGCTCTCCAACACCAGTTCGCGTGGGGCGTACTGGACACCGATCTTGACCTCCACGGGCCCTCCTCAATCGAAATACTGTGACGTCTCTACGGTTGCAAGACTACTCGCGGGGCTCGCGGGGGACCGGCACCGCGCAGTGCGCCGAGAGCGAACGGGGCCGGGCCCAGAACGTGGCAGGGCTCACGTGAATCGCTTCGACGAGCCGTGACTACTGGTGCTCGGCTTCGCCTTCGCGCGGGAAGTGCGAGATGCCCCGCCAAGCGAGGGTGCTCATGAGCTGTACGGCCTCGTCCTTGGGGATGGCGCGGTCGGAGGCGATCCATTTGCGCGCCGAGATCTCGGCGATGCCCAGCAGGCCGGTCGCGAGCAGTTCGGCGCGGGCCTTGTCGACGTGCGTGTCGCCCATGATGGTCTCGGCCATCGCGGCCACGCAGTCGGCCTCCATCTTCAGGACCCGCTCGGACACTTCGGGGTCGTTGCGCTGGTCGGACTCGAAGACGAGCCGGAACGCCTCGCCCTGCGCGTCCACGAATTCGAAGTAGGCCCGCATGGCGCGGTTGACCCGCTCTTTATTATCCTCAGTGGACTCAAGGGCATGGCGCACCTGCCCGACCAGTTCGGCCGCGCGCCCGTCGAGCAGTGCCAGGTACAGCTCCAGTTTCGACGTGAAGTGCTGGTACAGCACGGGTTTCGAGACCCCGGCGTTCTCGGCGATGTCGTCCATGGAGGTGCTGTGGTACCCCTTGGAGACGAAGACGTCCTGGGCGGCCCGCAGCAGCTGCGCCCGGCGTTCGCTTCTGGGCAGTCGGACCCGGCCCTCACCAGCGCTGTTCACTCCGGCACCTCTCCTCGGCTCATGTCGCCCATCCGTCAGTCGCCCGCTCTTGCGACCCGAACGAAGTTTACGGAAACCTGAATACAGTCTCCCAGCGTACGGGGGCGACAAACGCGGGTTCGAGTCACTGGCCGCGCCACGGTACCTTGAGGGCGGGAATATGAAGGAGTTGTCTAGTGGTGTATGACCAGAACCGACCGGATGAGCCGCAGCGTCCGAGCGGGGAGGACCGGCCCGCCCGCAGGCGCATCGGCAGGTCGTGGGGCCCGCCCGCCGAGGAGGCTCCCGAGCCCGCCGAAGAGGCGCGGCAGGGGATGGGGCAGTCGCCGGAGCAGTACCGGTTCGACCCGGACCGGGGACGGCGCCACCGCTACAGCGAGGATCCGACCGGCCAGGTGCCGGTCGAGATCGCCGAGACCGGCCCGATGGTCCCGGCCACGCGTCGTCCTTCTCCCGGCGAGCAGTTCGAGCCGATCCCGCCCGCCCCGCAGCATTCCCAAGCGCCCCAGAACTTCTCGGGCGAGCAGCAACAGCAGCAGTCGCCGTTCGCGCCGCCGTCCATGAACGCCGCGTCGCCGCCGAACCAGGACCACGGCGCGCCTCCCCAGCAGGACTTCGGTGCGCCGCAACAGCACCCGGGCTACAGCGCCCCGCCCATGCCCGGCGACTACGCGCCCCAGCAGCACCCCAACCCGGGCCCGCCGCAACCGAATCAGGAGTTCGCACCGCCAGGTGCGAACCATGAGTACAGTGCGCCGCCAGGTGCGAACCAGGAATACATCGCACCGCCGAGCGCCAACGGCGCGGCGCCGGCCGCGAACCAGGAGTTCAGTGCGCCGCCCGTCCAGGACCAAGGCGCGCAGCAGCAGTACTACTCCGCCCCGCACCAGGCCCTGCCGAGCGCACCGCCCGCCAACCCGCAGTTCGCGCCGCCGGGCGTGAACCAGGAGTACAGCGCGCCGCCGGGCGTGAACCAGGAGTACAGCGCGCCGCCGGGCGTGAACCAGGAGTACAGCGCGCCGCCAGGCGTGAACCAGGAGTACAGCGCGCCGCCGGGCGTGAACCAGGAGTACAGCGCGCCGCCAGGCGTGAACCAGGAGTACACCGGGCAACTGCCGGGCGCGAATCAGGAGTTCAGCCCCTCGCCCGCGCCGCAGCAGTTCAACGCCCCCCGCGCGAACCAGGAGTTCATCGCGCCTCCCAGCGCCAACGGCGCGACCCCCGGTGCGACCCAGGAGTACAGCGCGCCAGCCCACGACCGCAGCGTGCCGCCCGCGCCCGCCACTCCGCAGGAGCCCCCGGCACCGCCCGCGGCACCGGAGGCGCCTCAGGAACCGGCCGGAACCGCGCCGACTCCCGCGCAGCAGCACCCGCAGCAGCAGACCGGCCCGATCGCCGTCCCGCAACAGGCCCCGCCGCCCACCACGAGCGCGCCCGCCCCGCAGCCGCCGATGGGCGCCGACCAGCAGACCGAGCAGTTCCCGATCGTGCAGCCCGCGCCGCCGGTCACCGAGGTGTCGCCCGCAGCGGTCCCCAGCCCGCCCGTCACCGAGCAGGCCCCGCTGCGCACGCCCCCGGCGAACCGCCCGCCGCTCGCCGAGCCCACCCCTCCCGCGACAGTGGAAAAAGACGTGAACGACCCCGAATCCGCGAGACTCGTCGACGCCGTGCGCCAGGTCCCCGGCGTCCGCGACGCCTTCCACGTGACCGCCCCTGACGGCGCTTCCAGCCTGCGCCTCGAACTCGAGGACGGCGTGGACCCCGACGAAGTCCACGCGGTGGTCTCCGCCGTCGTCAACGAGCAGCGCGCCGTCGAGCCCGGGCCGCAGTCCTCCGATGAGCCGGAGGTCCACGACCAGGTCGAGTCGCCTTCGTCCGAGATCGACGTGGCGAAGGTCGGCCCGGTCGAGCTGCGCCGCGTCGAGATCGAGTCCGCCGGGCTCGAAGCCGAGGTCAGCGTCACGCTCGCGCTCGGCGACGCCGAGTCCACCGGCAAGGTGGCCGTCCCGCCGATCGACTGGCACATCCAGCACGCCGCCGCCGCGGCCACGGTCGAGGCCCTGCGTCCCCGGCTCGGCGCGAGCGACATCCGCGTCGAGGTCGAGCACGCCTCGATCGTCCCCACTGGACCGGTGAAGACCGCCGTCGTCGTCATCCTCTGGCTCGACGGCCGTTCCGTGCGCCGCCTCTCGGGGGCCGCGGTGGTCACCGCCGAACGGTCCCGCGCGGTGGTTTCGGCTACATTGGGCGCGCTGGCCGACGAAGTGTCACACTAGGTCCCATGAAACGGGCACGGCTGGCCGAGGCGGGCGGGGTTCGCAATCCGACCCGCCCCCACCCGCCGTTCCCGGGTATGGAACACCAGCTCAGCCGCCGCCGCCTCTTCATCCGGCACACGCCGGCGACCGCGCCCGGCGCCGAGCCCGCGGTGTTCGTCCACGGGCTCGGCGGTTCCGCGCAGAACTGGACGGACCTCGCCGACGCGCTCTCGGACCACCTCGCGGTCGACGCGATCGATCTGCCCGGTTTCGGGCATTCGGCCCCGGCCCCGCGCGTCACGATCCCGCTCCTGGCCCAGGACGTCGCGGCCTGGATCATCGAGTCCGGCCGCGCCCCCGTGCACCTCGCGGGCCACTCGCTCGGCGGCGCCGTCTCGGTCTACCTGGCCGCCACCCGCCCGGGGCTGGTCCGCTCCCTGACGCTGGTCTCGCCGGCGATGCCGTTCGCGAACCCGCGCCGTTCGCACCAGTCGCGCTTCGTGCCGATGCTCGCGGTCCCGCGCATGGCCTGGTTCGCCGACCGCGCCATGCGGTCGCGCACCCCGGAGCAGGTCGTGGACGACATCGTCCTCGGCACCTGGCAGGACCCGTCGACGATCCACCCGCAGCGCCGCCGCGAGGCGATCGCCGAGGCCCGCCGCCGCCTCGCCGTCCCCTGGAACTCGCGCGCGTACATCCAGACCTACCGGGGCCTGATGGCCTCGTTCTTTCAGGCGTTCGTGCCCGGCACGCACTCGCTGTGGCGGCTCGCCAAGGACGTCCAGTGCCCGACGCTCGTCATCTGGGGCAAACAGGACAAGGTGATCGACGTGCGCCAGGCCCCGCCGACCGCGCTCGCCATCGCCGATTCGCGGCTGCTCATCCTGGACCAGACCGGGCATGTGGCGATGATGGAGCGCCCGCAGGCCGTGGCGCGCGCGATGGTCGCGATGCTCGAGGAATCCCATGCGGCCGCACCTGACTCGACAGATGATGCTTTGTCCGTAATGTGAACACTGAGCCGCCACTTCAACCTCAGGTGTCGGCCCGCGGCGGCTCAGTCTGTCTTAGACTCGGCAGGTGGCAGAGGGACGGCTGGAACGCAATCGCAGGCTCCGCAAGCGGCGCCGATTCGTGTTCTTCGCGATCCTGATCCTCATGGCGGGCGCCGGCCTGTACTTCGCGTTCGGCATCGGCGACACCGAGACGCCGCAGGCGCTCGACGAGGACCGGGTCGCGCCGACCACGGTCGCCGACCCGTCCACCGCAGAGGACCCCGCATCCGAGCTCGAGGCCGAAACCGTGGCCACGCCGCTGTACTTCTCCGGCACGGGCACCTGGAGCTATGCCACCCCGGTGAGCAACGCCGTCGTCGGCAACGCGGGCACCCTCCTGAAGTACGACGTGGCCGTCGAGAACGGCCTCGAACTCGACGCGACCGAGTTCGGCGACTTCGTGAACGCGACCCTCGCCGACGCCCGCTCCTGGACCGCCGGGGGCGCTTGGCGCTTCCAGCAGGTCCCCCAGGGCGGCGGCGCCGACTTCACGGTCTACCTCGCCAGCCCCGAGCAGCGCGCGATCCTGTGCGGCTCCCAGAACACGACGGTCTCGTGCCGCAACGGCGACAACGTCGTCATCAACTCGGCCCGCTGGATCACCGGTGTCGAGCACTGGGACGGCACCCTCGACACCTACCGCCAGTACGCGGTGAACCACGAGGTCGGCCACCGGCTCGGCCACGGCCACGAGGTCTGCCCCTCCGACGGCGAGCTCTCGCCGGTGATGGCCCAGCAGACCTACCAGCTCGCCGGCTGCGTCGGCAACGCCTGGCCCTTCCCCGACGGCTCGACCTACGTCGCCGGGCCGGCCGGCGACTACAGCGGCCCCGAGCTCCCGCCGGACGACTTCATCGACCGCTGAACGACCGTCCGGTGTTCCGGATGATGAGACGATCCGTCTCATGCGGGTGAAGAACCGCACATCGCGCTTCCCAGTGGAATATCCACCCCGTGGACATGCATTATTGACAATATGAGTTTGCCGCCGCTGGTCGAACCAGCCTCAGAGCTGTCGGTCGACGAGGTGCGCCGCTATTCGCGCCACCTCATCATCCCCGACGTCGCCATGGACGGTCAGAAACGACTCAAGAACGCCAAGGTGCTCTGTGTGGGCGCGGGCGGCCTCGGGTCTCCCGCCCTGATGTACCTGGCCGCCGCCGGTGTCGGCACGATCGGCATCGCCGAGTTCGATACCGTCGACGAGTCGAACCTCCAGCGCCAGATCATCCACGGCCAGTCCGACATCGGCCGCCCCAAGGCCGAGTCCGCCGCCGCCTCGATCCGCGAGATCAACCCGTACGTCAACGTCGTCATCCACAACACGGTGCTCGACAACGACAACGTGTTCGAGATCTTCGGGCAGTACGACCTCATCGTCGACGGCACCGACAACTTCGCCACCCGCTACATGGTCAACGACGCGGCCGTGCTGCTCGGCAAGCCGTACGTGTGGGGCTCGATCTACCGCTTCGACGGCCAGGCCTCGGTCTTCTGGGCCGACCAGGGCCCGTGCTACCGCTGCCTCTACCCCGAGCCCCCGCCGCCCGGCATGGTCCCGAGCTGCGCCGAGGGCGGCGTGCTCGGCGTCCTCTGCGCCTCGATCGGCTCGATCCAGGTCACCGAGGCCATCAAGCTCCTCACCGGCATCGGCGACCCGCTCGTCGGCTCGCTCATGGTCTACGACGCGCTCGAGATGACCTACCGCAAGATCAAGGTCCGCAAGGACCCCAACTGCGCGGTCTGCGGCCCGAACGCCACCGTCACCGAACTCATCGACTACGAGGACTTCTGCGGTTCAGTGACCGACGAAGCCGCGGAGGCCGTCATCGGATCCACCATCACCGCCCGTGAACTCGAGACGTGGATCAAGGAAGGCCGTGACATCGACCTCATCGACGTGCGCGAGCCCGCCGAGTACGAGATCGTGCGCATCCCCGGTTCCCGGCTGATCCCCAAGGGCGACATCGTCTCCGGTGCCGCGCTGAGCCAGCTGCCGACCGAGAAGCAGGCCGTCTTCTACTGCAAGGCGGGCGTCCGCTCTGCCGAGGCCCTGGCCGCGGCGAAGGCCGCCGGCCTGAAGAACGCCGTCCACGTCCAAGGCGGCGTGCTCGGCTGGATCAACCAGGTCGACCCGAGCTTGCCGACCTACTAGAACCAGAGCAACGAAGGGCGTGCGGTCACCGACTGCACGCCCTTTGTCACGCTTTATGGTTGCCTCAGGCGGTTATGAGATTTCGGACCCTGTTCCTCAAGGATTTCCGATCTTGGGGCATTGACCGCACCTTGACCGGTTCCGTACCCTCGCAAGGATGATCCGCAAAAGCGAACCACTCTTCCGTCGCCTGACCCCCAGCCGCCGCAATCTGCTGCGGTTCGGCGTGCCCGCCGTCGTGCTCGCGGGCGCCGGGGTCGCCACCACGGTCGCAGCGAACGCCGCGGGGAACGGGATCGGCTCGATCTTCGGCCCTTCCCGCGAGGACCTCGAGGCCGATCTCAAGACCCGGATCGACGAATACCTCGCCAGTACCGGCACGAAGGTCGAGGCCTCCGTCGCCATCGAACGCGGCGACATGCGCCTCGACTACAACCCCGACCAGACCCACATCACGGCTTCGATCGTGAAGGCCGAGATCTTGGCGATGGTCCAGGAGTACTGGGGTTCGGTCGACGCGATTCCGGCGGACCACCGGGAACTGCTGCAGCTCATGATCACCGAGTCCGACAACGACGCGACGTCCGAGCTCTACAACTACCTCGGCGGGGTGGAAGCGCTCGTGGCCGCGCACGAGCGGTACAAGCTGCAGAACACGACGCCCGACGCACAAGGCCGCTGGGGCGTCGGCTGGTCCAGCGCCCCGGACCAGCTCGTCATCACCGACCTCAACCTCTACACCGACGCGGGCTACCTCGACGACGAGCAGGTCGCCCTCGGCCGCGAGCTCATGGGCAGCGTCGTCGAAGAGCAGTCCTGGGGGATCTCGGCCGCCGCCAAGGAAGGCGAGACGGTCTGGATCAAGAACGGCTGGGACGTCGAGTCGCAGCTCGACGGCCTCTGGGTCGTCAACTCGATCGGCGTGCTCGGCGGCGACGGCGACGACCCGGTCAAGCTCGTCGTCCTCACCAGCGGCGCAGTCGACGACGTGGAGGGCATCCCGATCGTCGAGGAGATCGCCAAGATCGCCCGCGAGGTCATCGAAACCGAGTAGCGACCGCCGGTTCTACGGCGGCCCAAGCGAAACCAGCGGGCGCCCGGCTCCAGCCGGGCGCCCGCGCCGCGCTTCGGCCTGCGCGCCAATGACACCCATCCATTCGCAATGGGACGGACGCGACCGCCGTCACAGGACTTGAGCCGATTTCATAACCTAGCCACATGACTCAGCAAGCCCCCGAACGACACCCCCGCCGCCCCTCCCGACGCACCCTGCTGCGCATCGGCATCCCCGCCGCGGTCGCACTCGCCGGAGGCAGCGCCGTCTACGGCGCCACCGTCGCCTTCGCGGCCGGACCCACCGACGCGGAGCTCTCCACCGAGCTCGCGAGCCGCGTCAAGACCTACCTGGCCACCACGGGCACCCAGACCGAGGCCTCGGTGGCCGTCAAGCGCGGCTCCCGCCTCGTCACGGCCAACAAGACCCAGATCCACGACACCGCCTCCATCGTGAAGATGGAGATCCTCCTGATGCTGCTGGAGAAGTACAACGGGGTCTCGGCGATCCCCTCCGACATCAAGGAGCACGCGCGCCAGATGATCGTCTGGTCCAACAACGACTCGACCACGACGGTGTACAACCACCTCGGCGGCTGCAGCGCGCTCTCGGCGGCCCACACCCGCTACGGCCTGCAGTACACGAAGTCCTCCTCCGACTGCCGCTGGGGCCTGACCACCACGAACGCCACCGACCAGCTGAAGATCATGAACCAGCTGCTCTACAGGAACAGGCTCACGAAGGACGAAGTGGACCACGCGCGCTGGCTCATGGGCGGCGTCGCCGCCGTCCAGGCCTGGGGCGTCAGCGCCGCCGCGAAGACCGGCGAGAAGGTCTGGATCAAGAACGGCTGGGACACCCGCACCTCGCTCGGCGGGCTCTGGGTCGTCAACTCC
Source organism: Glycomyces rhizosphaerae (assembly GCF_042647865.1). Classification (NCBI taxonomy): domain Bacteria; kingdom Bacillati; phylum Actinomycetota; class Actinomycetes; order Glycomycetales; family Glycomycetaceae; genus Glycomyces; species Glycomyces rhizosphaerae. The sequence continues at coordinate 114,331 of NZ_JBHRWO010000022.1, read as the reverse complement.
TGCGGGGTCATCAACGTGCCGAACCAGCCCTCCGTTCGCATGGCGATCCTGACCAGCAAGGCGCCGAACGAGTCCACGGGCGTCACGATCGTCAAGGAGATCGCCAAGATCACCCGCTCGGTCATCGACAAGGCCGAGCTCTAAGGACACGAAAAAATCGGCCCGGACCGAAAGGTCCGGGCCGCTTCCTCTTGCCTAGTACCGGTAGTGGTCGGGCTTGTAAGGCCCGTCGACTTCCACGCCGATGTAGTCGGCCTGCTTCTTGCTCAGCTCGGTGAGCTTGACGCCGAGCGCGTCGAGGTGCAGGCGCGCGACCTCTTCGTCGAGCTTCTTCGGCAGCGTGTAGACGCCGATCGGGTACTCGTCGAGCTTGGTGTGCAGCTCCATCTGCGCGAGCACCTGGTTCGTGAAGCTGTTGCTCATCACGAAGCTCGGGTGCCCGGTCGCGTTGCCCAGGTTCAGCAGGCGGCCCTCGCTGAGCACGATGATGGAGTGCCCGTCGGCGAACTGCCACTCGTGGACCTGCGGCTTGACCTCGAGCTTCTTGACGCCGGGCTCGGCGGCGAGGCCGGCCATGTCGATCTCGTTGTCGAAGTGGCCGATGTTGCCGACGATCGCCTGGTGCTTCATCCGGCGCATGTGGTCGATGTTGATGATGTCGCGGTTGCCGGTGGTGGTGATGAAGATGTCGGCGTACTCGACCGCGTCCTCAAGGGTCAGCACCTGGTAGCCGTCCATCGCCGCCTGCAGCGCGCAGATCGGGTCGACCTCGGTGACGATGACGCGTGCGCCCTGGCCCCGCAGCGCCTCCGCCGAGCCCTTGCCGACGTCGCCGTAGCCGCAGACCACGACGGTCTTGCCGCCGATGAGCACGTCCGTGGCGCGATTGATGCCGTCCGGCAGCGAGTGGCGCACACCGTACTTGTTGTCGAACTTCGACTTGGTCACCGAGTCGTTCACGTTGATCGCCGGGAACGGCAGGCGGCCCTCGCGCTCCAGCTCGTAGAGCCGGTGCACGCCGGTGGTGGTCTCCTCGGTGACGCCCTTGATCGCGGCGGACTTGCGCGAGAAGCGGTTCGGGTTCTCCTTGAGGTTCCGGGCGAGCACCGCGAGCACGATGCCCTCCTCTTCGCTCTCGGCGGTGGCGCTGTCCGGCACGGCCCCGGCGGCCTCGAACTTGGCGCCGTTGACCACGAGCATCGTGGCGTCGCCGCCGTCGTCGAGGATCAGGTTCGGCTCCTCGTCGCCCCAGTCGAGGGCGCGCTCGGTGCACCACCAGTACTCCTCCAGCGTCTCGCCCTTCCAGGCGAACACCGGGACGCCCTGCGGCGCATCAGGAGTGCCCTGGCCGACCGCGATCGCGGCGGCGGCGTGGTCCTGAGTGGAGAAGATGTTGCACGAGGCCCAGCGGACGCGCGCGCCGAGCGCGGTCAGCGTCTCGATGAGCACGGCGGTCTGGATCGTCATGTGTAGGGACCCGGTGATCCGGGCACCCTCCAGCGGGCGGGACGCGCCGTAACGCTCGCGCAGGGCCATGAGGCCGGGCATCTCGTGTTCGGCCAGGCGGATCTCGTGTCGGCCGAAGTCGGCCAGCTTGAGGTCGGCAACCTTGTAGTCGTCGGCTCGCAGCGTGTTCGTCATGGCAGAAATGCTACGCGCCGCGCCTCGCCGCCCTGAAGAACGCCACTGGGGCCGACGCCTGGAGCACTGTTGCCTGAAGCACTGCGGCGGACGCCACGGAAAAAAATTTTCCAGCAAAGCGTGTTTCTGCTTGACACTGCTGAGGCTGTGGGTAATATTGCAAATACGCAGCGTCACGGAGATGCGGGGGATCCACAGGGTCCTGAACCATCACCGGCGGCGCGCGGGAATACCAAACCGGGGGGAGTGCCGGGCGGTCTGGGGTGGCCGCCCGGCACATTTTTGTGCCCGCTCCCTAATTCGCTTGCGCCCCTTCCCGTAATGCGAGACGGTACGGGGGCTATGAGCGACATTGACATTCTCCCGATCGATCCCCTCGACGCCGACCTCGTCGGGGCGTGGATCACCATGCAGAACGCCGTCATCGCGCACGACCGGCCCGGCGACGCCCCCTACAGCCCCGCTCACCAGCGGCTCCGCCTGCTCCTCTATCCCGCGTCCGTCGACGTCGAGCGCTATGTCGCCCGTGTCGAAGGCAAGGTCGTGGGCGGCTTCGAGCTCGTCCTCTTCCTCAAGGACAACCAGCACCTCGCGAGCTTCGAACTCGAAGTCCACCCCGACCACCGCCGCCGCGGCATCGGCACCCGCCTGCTCGAATTCCTAGAGCAGCGCGTCGCCGAACTCGGCCGCGACACGCTGCTGTCCGGCGTCGCCGAGACCGTCGATGACGCCCCCGCCATGGACCACGCGGGCCGCGAGTTCGCCAAGGCCCGCGGCTACGCCAGCGTCGACAACGAGATCCACCGCCGCAACGACCTCTTCGCGGTCGAGGACGACGACCTGGCCCGTCTCTATGTCGACGCCTGGGACAAGGCCGCCGGGTACGAGCTCATCCAGTGGGTGAACCACGCGCCCGACGACATCGTCGAGGGCATCGCGGCCATGCGCGCCCGGATGTACACCGACCCGCCGATGGGCGAGGAGCTGGACATCCGACCTGCCGTCTTCGACGTCGAGCGCGTCCGCGACGAGGAGCGCGTGCGCGCCGACCGCGGCGAACTCCAGCTCGCCGCCGCGGTCCGCCACGTCGAGTCCGGCGAGGTCGCCGGGCTCACCGACATCCTCGTGTTCCCCGGCAGCGAAGACCACGCGGGCCAGAACGACACCATCGTCGACCCGGCCCACCGCGGCAAGCGCCTCGGCACCATCCTCAAGATCGCCAACCAGCGCCTCCTGCGCGAATACCGGCCGAAGCTCCGATACGTGCACACCTGGAACGCCGAGGTCAATACCCACATGATCGCGATCAACGAGGCAGTCGGCTACCGGCGCCTCTGTCGCGACATCGACGTGCAGAAGAAGCTCTCCTAAACACTCAGGAGTTCCCGCGTTGCAATGGGAACCGGCCCCGACGTCTTACGTCGGGGCCGGTCTTTCGCTTGTGGGGGTTACGCGCTGGCGATGAACAGTTCGCCTTCGCCGCTCGCGACGATAGGTCCGGCGGTACCCGCCGAGAAGGCCGCGCGGCCGGGGGAGAGGGTCACTTCGCCTCGGTCGTCGGCGACGGTGACGCTGCCGCCGGTGCTGAGGCAGATCCGGGGGCCGTCGATGTCGATGGTCTGCGGCTCGCCCGTGAGCTCGATGCGCCGGAGTCCGAAGTCCTCGATCGGTACCGGCCACGAGCGCACCGGACCGGCGTCCTCGATGATGGCCCGCGGCTCGTCGATCTTGCGGAAGTCCAAGACCCGCAACAACTCCTGCACATCGACGCGTTTGTTGGTGAGACCGCCGCGCAGCACGTTGTCGCTGGCGGCCATGATCTCCACGCCGAAGCCCTTGAGGTAGGCGTGCAGATTCCCAGCAGGCAGGTAGACGCCCTCGCCGGGCTGGAGCGTGATGTGGTTGAGCAGCAAGCTCACCAGGACGCCCGGGTCGTCGGGGTAGGAGCGGGCCAGGTTCACAAGGTCGGCCGCGTCTTCGGTGTCGAGTTCGGCGGCGGCCTTCGCGGCGGCGTCGATGATCCCGCGACACTCCTTGCGGCTGAGGCCCAGCAGGTCCGGCACGGCCCGGTGCAGGCCGGCCTTCGGGTCCCGCAGCGTGGCGCACAGCGCCGCGAGCTCGGGGACGCCGAGGGCCTCGATGTCGGCGGCGGCCGCGAGCGGGTCGCGGAAGCCGCACATCGCGCGGAACTCGGTGAGCGCCACCAGCAGTTCGGGCTTGTGGTTGTCGTCGACGTAGTTCCGGTAGGCCGCGTCGATGCCGATGCGCAGTTCGCGCTGGTGGCCCGAGTGGGCCTGGCGGGAGTTCGGGTGCGCCTGGAGCGACAGCGGTTTGCCCGCGGCCAGCAGCTTCAGCAGGAACGGCAGCTTCGCGCCGAAGCGGTCGTAGACGCGCTGACCGAGCATCTCGACCGGGGCCGAGGCGATCGCGTCGTCGAGGGGGCGGCCGTCGTGGAGGGTCGAGGGGGCGCTGTGGTGGGCCCCGAGCCACTCTTCGGCCTCAGGGAGGTCGGCGGGCACCTCCCGGCCCTGCAGCCGGGCGATGTCGACTTGCGATCCCCACGCGTAGTTGCGGATGACACCGTAGAGCCCCTGCACCGCCGCTCCTCACTGTTCGGGTTGAAGGCCTCAACTCTAACGGTTCGGCCCGCGCGCCCCGCGACCCCGGCCCGCCTCACGTATGCGCGGGCGGGGGAAACGGAAGGCCGTGGACGGTCTCGCCGTCCACGGCCGTGAATCCTTTGCAGGCCTTGAGGTTCGGTCACTCCGAGCCGAGCATGGCGTCCTTCATCTCCGAGACGGCCGGGACGCGCATCGGGTCGAGGCCGTGAGCGAGCGCCAGGTAGACCGACGCGAAGTCGGGCACGGCGATGAGCGAGGCGAGGCGCTCGAGCGAGCAGCCGCCCTCGGCCGGGAGCACGTCGCAGCGGATGCCGCGGCGCGAGGCCAGGTCGGCCACGGCGTCGGCGCGGCGGACGTCGGGCTTGGGGACGGTGTCGTCGCCGTCGAGGCCGTCGTCGCGCATGAGCACGATCCGCAGCCGCGTCAGCTCCGAGTCCTCGGGGTCGGCGAAGATGTCCGTCTGGCCTTCGGCGAGCGAGCCGAACACGCCGTCGAGGAGGCCCACGCGGCCGCGTCCGACCTCGCCGAGTTCGCCGGAGACCACCGGGTAGCGGGAGTTCGCGGCGAGCATGTCGCCGAAGCGGCGGGCGGCCACGCCCGCGAGCGGGCTCGAACCCCACACCACGGGAATCGACCCGGCCAGGTTCATCGCGAGTTCCTTCGCCGGGTTCACGTAGGCGTCGGCGTCGGGGCGGCAGCGTTCGGCGTCCTCGTCGAGCCGCCTCGCGGCCTCGGCGATGTCGGCCTCCACGAGGTTCACGAGGCCGAGTTCCCTGGCGGCGATGAGGACCGGGACGGCGAGCGCCCACAGGCTCAGTCGCGCGGGCGCGCGGCGCGGGACGGCCACGAACGAGGCGCGGGCCCGTTCGGCGAGGGCCTGCAGCTCGGAGTCGGGTGCGCCGATGGCGACCAGGCGCGCGCCGCGGCGCGCGGCGGCCTCGGCGGCGGCGAGCGCCTCGGGGCTGCGGCCGGAGGCCGAGACGGCGATGACCACGTCGGCCGCGCCCACCCAACCGGGGACGCCGGCGGAGCGGTGTCCGAGGATCGGTACGGGGCAACGGGGTCCGGCCACGGTGGCGAGGATGTCGCCGGTGCGGGCGGCGGTGCCGACGCCCGCGACGACGACCGCCCGGGGGCGGCCCTCCTCGGCGAGTGCGGCGAGGCCGGCGTCGGCGGCGAGCGCGGCTGATTCGCGGAGCTGCGGCCCGGCCGAGGCGAGCGCCCACAGGGCGCCGCCGGGCCGGATCGACTCGCTCAGGTCGCCTTCGATACGGCGCTCGTCGGGGAGCCGATCGCCGGTGATCCCGGCGAGGCCGTCGTCCTCAAGACCCATGCTGTACTCCTCCTTGGCCTGCGGCCCTGGGCGTTTCGCTAAGTTGCCGGGCGGTGCTCACTCGCGGCTCGCGAGCTTCGCCGCGGTGAGCCCAGACGCGGCCCGCGGGCCGCGCCTGATGTGTTTACTCCGGGCCGTCGAGGAGCATCACGGGGATGCCGTCCTCGACCCGGAAGACCTTGGCGCACTCCGAGCAGGTGAGGGCGTTGGCCTCGCGGTCGTAGGAGAGCGGGGCGTGGTGGGGCTCGGGGCAGCGCAGCAGTTCGAGGAGCACTGGCTTGGGAGCGGTGGCGGGCATGGGCTAGTTCCTTACGGTGCGGAGGATGTCGTCCCGCAGCCGCTCCATTGACGCCTGGTCGGGGCCCTCGGCGTTGAGGCGCAGCAGCGGTTCGGTGTTGGACGGGCGCAGGTTGGCCCAAGAGCCGTCTTCGAACGAGACGGTGAGGCCGTCGAGCCGGTCGGTCGTGACGTCTTGGCGGGCGGCGTACTGCGCGGCGACCTCTTCGATCTTCGCGTGCGGGTCCGTGACCTTGGAGTTGATCTCGCCGGAGGGCACGTAGCGGACGAACTCGTCTCCGAGATCGGAGGCGCTGCGGTTGCCTTCGCCGACGGCCGCCAGGACGTGCATCGCGGCGAGCATGCCGGTGTCGGCGAACCAGAAGTCGCGGAAGTAGTAGTGCCCGGAGTGCTCGCCGCCGAAGACCGCGTCCTCCTCGGCCATGACGGCCTTGATGTAGGAGTGGCCGACGCGGGTGCGCAGCGGGCGGCCGCCGTGCTCGGCGATGATCTCGGGGACGGCTTTCGAGGTGATCAGGTTGTGGCACACGGCGGAGCCGGGGTGCTTGGCGAGCTCGCGGGTGGCGATGAGCGCGGTGATCGCGGACGGGGTGACGGGCTCGCCGTCGGCGTCCACGACGAAGCAGCGGTCGGCGTCGCCGTCGAAGGCCAGGCCGAGGTCGGCGCCGACCTCCCTGACGCGGGCCTGGAGGTCGACGATGTTCGCCGGCTCCAGCGGGTTCGCCTCGTGGTTGGGGAAGCTGCCGTCGAGTTCGAAGTAGAGCTGGTCGATCTCGAGGGGGAGACCGGCGAGGAGCTGGTCGCCGAGGACGGCGGGGACGGTGTGGCCGCCCATGCCGTTGCCCGCGTCGACGACGATCTTGAGCGGGCGGATCTTGGAGAGGTCCACGAGCTCGCGCATGTACGCGGCGTAGGAGGCGAGGAAGTCCTCGCTCGTCACGGTGCCCGGCTTCTCGGCCACCGGGGCGGGCTCGCCGTCGAGGATCGCCTGGGCCTTGTCGCGGATGTCGGCCAGACCGGTGTCGAGGCCGATCGGGCGGGCCGCGGGCAGGCACATCTTCAGGCCGTTGTACTCGGCCGGGTTGTGGCTGGCGGTGAACATCGCGCCGGCGACATTGCGCTGGCCGGCGATGAAGTAGAGCATGTCGGTCGAGCAGAGACCGGCCTCGATGACGTCCGCGCCGGCGCGGGTCGCCCCGCGCGCGAAGGCGGCGGCGAAGCCGGGGCCCGAGTCGCGCATGTCGTGGCCGACCGCCCACGTCATCTCACCGGTGACGGCCACGGCCGCCGCGCCGATGGCCTCCATGACCTCGGGCGTGAGTTGCGAACCGACAAGTCCGCGCACGTCGTAGGCCTTCACGAAATCGCTGAGTTTGGGAGCCACTCAGTTGCCGCCTTTCCGGTGTTGCGGGTCCGGTGTGGGAGCGTCGCGGCGTCGTCGCCGCTGGACGCATACACGGCTCGCGAGTTTCGTCACGACCCGATTCCCCGAGACGAGACTAGCGCTGTAGGTCCTCGTCGCCGGACACCACCCGGAGGTGACGCCTGGCACCGACCTGGGGCGCGGAAGGGCGGAGCCCTTGGCGCGGAGACGCATCGGCCCCGTCGTACCGGCCCCCTGTCATCGGGGCCGCTTCGGGCGGCTCGAGCTCGGGCCTTTCGCCCACGGCGGCTTCCCGCACGGCGTTGGCCAGGGCGACCAGGTCGTCGTCGGTGGGCATGGGCACCGTGTAATCGCCTTGATGGCGGACCAGTTCCCAACCATGGGGCACGGTGAGGCGCCGGGCATGCGCATCACACAGGTCATAGCTGTGGGGTTCCCGCGTAGTGGAGAGCGGGCCGACCACAGCCGTCGAATCCGAGTAGATATATGTCAAAGTGGCCACCGCAGGCTGGCGGCAGCCGTTCCGGGAGCAACGCCGATCCGACCTCACCCCACGAAACTACCACTCGCGGTGGAAAAGTCAGCGGCGCTGAACAGTGGACCCATATGGAATTGAGGTGTTCGCGATCGCGGGGCCCGAATTCGTCGGACGCGAACGCTATGGTTTCCCCATGCGCAGAGATCGACACGGACGGGGGATGCGGGGTCCGCTGGCACCCCGGGCGCTGCCGCTGCGGCGCACGCCCGTCGAGCAGTTCGACACTCTGGTGATGGATTCGGTGGCGGCGATCGAGCGCCGTCTCTCCGAGACGTTGGGCTCGAAGTTCACCGACCTGCGGCACATCGAGTTCGCGGTGGACGAGGTGCCGCCGGAGTCCCAGCACTACGACGCCGACATCGTGGAGGATCGCGGGGTACCGCTCGCGAAGCTCTATCCGGCGCAGCCGGGCACCGTGGCGGCCTCGCCGCGGATCGTGCTGTACCGCAGGCCGATCGAGCTGCGGGCCGAAGGCAAGGCCGAGACCGGGGCGCTGGTGCGCTCGGTCCTGGCCGAGCAGCTCGCGTCCCTGCTCAACCTGCCGCCCGAGGACTTGGAGTTCTGAACGGCGAAGGGGCGGGACGTCGGCGTCCCGCCCCCTGCTCGGCTCGCTCGTAGGGATTCGCTATGCGGCGACCGGGATGCGCTCCTGCACCACCGGTTCCTCTGCCAGTTCACCGATCGGCTCGGGCATGCGGGCCCCGAGCAGATCCTCCAGCAGGCCGACCTGGTCGCCGATGCCGCCCCTGACCAGGACGGGTTCGGCGTGGCGCTGCTCGGCCGCGTAGACGACCTCCGAAGTCAGCGCGGGGTTGATCATCGGGCTCGGGAAACACACCACCACGGGCAGGCGCTCGGTGCGCCGACGTGCCGCCTCGCGAGCCTGGCGTTTGATCTTGCGGCGCTCCCGTTCGGAGAGCCCGCCCCAGATGCCAAAGCGCTCATCGTGGTCGAGTGCGTACTGCAGACAGTTCTCTTTGACCTCGCACCGCGCGCAGATGCGTTTCGCATCCCGCGTGGACCCCCCTTTTTCGGGGAAGAACGCCTCCGGATCGGTCTGCGCGCACAATGCGCGAGCCTGCCACTCCGGAACGTTACCCAACAGGTCGGCCAAGTAGTCACGGCCGTCCATATACGTCCGCCTCCTCGTTCGCGCACCGGCAGAACCGGTGCTCCCCCCTTGCAATCACTTGCGCGGCACCGGGATGCGGACTGGTGGCTGGACGCGTCCCCTCCCCTGAAAACGCGTACGGCCCATCAGCGGACGAGCCGGTCGTCCGCTCTTGTCTGTCCTGCATGGTTGTGCTTCTGGTGAAGCCCGGTGCCCGCGGGCGGCCTGTAGATGGGGCCGCACCGCCATTACTCGTCGCTATGGACGATGAGTGCTCATCGCTATTCGGTCACGGTTCGATATCAGACGATAGCGCACAGTGAACTGAATGATGGAAGGACCCCTCAGACTCACGCTTGTGGGGGACTTAACTTGACAGGTTCCGGAGTGGAGGATCGCTCGCGAGTTCCGTTCCATCGCACGGAGACGAGGCCGATAACGGCCAATGTCAACCACACCGCGTCGAGCACGAGTCGCTCCACGGCGGCGCGGGTGTCGATGAAGACCTGTCCTTCCTCAGCCAACTGCCTGGCAGTGTCGATGCCGTACCGGGCTGCCGACAGCGCCAGCAGTACACCGATAACGAGGTAGGCGACATAAACGAGACGGGTAAGGCGGACTGTCACCCGTCCGGGTCGCGTGTCGGGGGCGAGGAACGCCGCGAGCGCGGGCAATGCGACCGGAATGATCGAGAAGAGCGAGCCGCGTGCCTCGTCGGTGAAGCCGATCCCGGCGGCGCGGTGCAGGGTGTCGTCACGCGGGTCGAGGCCGACTCCGAACAGCCACTGGGACAAGGCGACCAGGATGAAGGCCACGGCGCATGCCAGCAGGATCGCCGCGATGACGGTGCGCTGCCGAGAAGAGAGCGGACGGGACGCGAGTTGCATGGGCGCCATTAGACCAGATCGGTTCGGTTCGCCTGCTTCAGTTCCTCGACCAGGCCCTTGACTTCTTGGGCGCGGTCCCTGGGGCACACCAGGAGCGCGTCGGGGGTGTCGACGATGATGAGGTCGTCCACGCCGAGGGCGGCCACGAGTCGACCGGCGGCCGGGACGACCACGTTCCGCTTCGCCTCGCTCAGGAGCGCATCGCCGGTGCCGCGAACGATGACGTTGCCGACCTTGTCGTTGGCCTTGAGCACCTGGCCGAGCGTGTTGTAGTCGCCCACGTCGTGCCAGTCGAAGTCGCCCGGGACGACGCCGACCTTGCCCGCGGCGGCCGCGGGTTCCATGACGGCGTAGTCGATCGAGATCTTCTCCAGGGTCGGCCACAGCTGCGCGAACAGGGCCTCGCGGCGGTTGGAGTCCCACGCGGCGGCGAGGGTGCGCACCGCGTCGTGCAGGGCGGGGCGGTGGCGCTTGAGCTGGTCGAGGAACACGTCGACGCGCCAGACGAACATGCCGGCGTTCCACAGGTAGTTCCCGGCCGAGACGTACTCGACCGCCGAGACCTGGTCGGGCTTCTCGACGAACGCCTCGAGCTGGTAGCCGGGGCCCACCGGTGCGCCGAGGCGCAGGTAGCCGAAGCCGGTGTCGGGGCCGGTGGGATTGATGCCGATCGTCATGAGCAGGCCGGTCGCGGCCAGCTCCATCGCCTTCTCGACGGTCTTGGCGAAGGCCCCGCCGTCGATCACCAGATGGTCGGCGGCGAAGGAGCCCATGATCGCGGTCGGCTCCCGCTCGGCGATGACGGCGGCGGCCAGGCTGATCGCGGCCGCCGAGTCGCGCGGAGAGGGTTCGACGAGGATGTTGTCGCCGGGGACCTCGGGGAGCTGCCGGGCCACGTCGACCGCATGGGCGGCGCCGGTGACGACGTAGACGTGGTCGGGCCGCGACAGCAGCCTGACCCGATCGACCGTGGCTTGGAGCAGCGACGAGTCCGTACCGGTCAAGGGCAGCAGGAACTTGGGTCGTTGCGCGCGAGACAAGGGCCAGAGCCGGGTTCCGGAACCGCCCGCGGGGACCACCGCGTGAAGCATGCCAATAGTCTTGCATGCCGCTCCCACGTGCCCGTTCACCGCCTGCGGCGGGGCCGCTGGAGTGACACGGCCGTTGCGGGCGGGTGAAGAACAGGGCAACGATGCCGCTCTCGCTCTGCAAACTCAGTGCTCGCAAGCTTCGCCCGCTGCGCCAACGCTGGGCTCGCAAGCTTCGCCCAGATTGTGATACCGGTTTCTATCCGCGGTGAAGTGCGGGGCAGACTGGAGCCGAACGCGATCCCGAGGAGTCTGCATGTCCATCCGCTTCGACGAAGCCGCCCTCACCTGGCACCTGACCGGGCCCGGCCTCTCCTACGTCGTCGGCGTCAAAGACGGCCTGCCCCGCCAGCTGCACTGGGGCCCCGCGGTCCCTGACGAGGCCGTCGCCTCGCTCGCCGTCGACCCGCCCTGGGAGACCGCCTTCGACGACCGCGCCCACACCGGAGCCGAACTCCTCGGCGAACTCGGACCCCAGTTCACCACGCCGTCCCTCCAGCTGCGGCACCCCGACGGCGCCAAGGGATTCGACTGGCACTACGCCGACCACACTCTTGAAGAAAGCGCTGTTGAGGGCGACCACCTCGCGATCCGCTTCACCGACCGGGACCTGCACCTGACGTTGCACTACCGGCTGTGGGACACCGGCGTGCTCGACCGCTGGGCCTCGATCGAAGCGGGCGCGCCCGTGGAGGTCTCCCGGTTCGACTCCGCCGCGTGGACCCTCCCGCACTGGGGCGACTACCGGCTCTCGCACCTGAGCGGCGAATGGGGCGCGGAGTGGCAGCTGCGGCGCGTCCCGCTCCCCGTGGGCGAGACCACGATCGGCTCCCGCCGCGGCCACAGCAGCCACCAGGCCAACCCCTGGATCGCGATGGACGACGGCACCGCCACCGAAACCCACGGCACTGTCTACTCCGCGAACCTCGCATGGTCGGGCTCCTGGCGGGTCCTGCTGCGCCGCGCCGCCAACGGGCGCGTGGCGATCAGCGGCGGCGCCGGCCACGAGGGACTGCGCTGGACCCTCCGAGCAGGCGAGACCTGGACGACCCCGGTGTACTCCGGCCTGTTCACCACCGCGGGCTTCGGCGGGGCCTCGCGCGCCTGGCACGAGCACCTGCGCCGCCACGTCATGCCCACCGCCGAAGAGGACGCGCCGGTCCTGTTCAACTCCTGGGAGGCCGTGTTCTTCGATGTGGCCGAAGAAAAGCAGCTGCCGCTGGTCGAACTCGCCGCCCGCATCGGCTGCGAGCAGTTCGTCGTGGACGACGGCTGGTTCGGCAAACGCGTCGACGACAACGCCGGCCTCGGCGACTGGCAGCCCAACCCCGACCGGTTCCCGAACGGCCTCAAGGGCTTGACCGACGCCGTGCACAAGGCCGGGATGAAGTTCGGCATCTGGGTCGAACCCGAGATGGTCAACCCCGACTCCGACCTCCACCGCGCCCACCCCGACTGGGTGCTCCACCAGGCCGGACGCGACCGCACCGAGCTGCGGCAGCAACTCGTCCTCGACTACGGCCGCCCCGAAGTCGCCGCATGGGCCTGGACCTGGCTCGACAAGCTCCTGAGCGACAACGACATCGACTACATCAAATGGGACCACAACCGGCCCTTCACCGAAGCCGGCCGCCCCGACTCCGAAGACCCCGACCGCGCCTGGTTCGAGCACATCGAAGCCGTCTACGCGCTTAAAGAACGCTTGCGCGCGGCGCACCCCGACGTGCGCATCGAAGGCTGCGCGGGCGGCGGCGGCCGCGTCGACCCGGGCATGCTCCGCTACGTCGACCAGGTGTGGACCTCGGACAACACCGACGCGGGCGACCGCGTCAACATCCAGCACGGCTTCGGCCAGGCCTACCCGGCGCGCGCCATGGGCACCTGGATCACCGACGAACCCTCCGGGTTCAACCAGCGCACCACTTCGCTGCGGTTCCGCTTCCACGTCGCGAGCGCGGGCGTGCTCGCGGTGGGCGGCAACCTGACCGAGTGGTCGGAGGCCGAGCTTGAGGAGGCCGCCGAGCATGTGGCGCAATACAAGCGGCTCAGGCCGGTCGTCCAGCACGGCGTGCAGTTCCGGCTCGGCGATCCGGAGACCTCCTCGCTCTCGGGCGTGCAGTACGTGCGCGGCGACCAGATCGCGGTGCTGGCCTTCAAGACCCCGTGGCACTGTGCCCGGCCGCTGGCACCGCTGCGCCCCGAGGGGATCGCGGCGGATTCGCGCTGGCTTGACGAGGACACGGGCGAGACCCATTGGGGCGCGACGTTGAACGCGCTCGGCCTGCCGCTGCGCTGGAAGAAGTCGGATTGGGATTCGGCGATCCTGCGATTGCGCAGAGTGGAATGACAACTCCACTCAGTTAGTTCATATAGGACAAATACGCTGAGTAATTACGCTGGTCCGGAGGGTCGAGGTGAGCGGTATCTCTGATATTGCCCGGTTGGCCCCCGTTCGAGGGTTTGCATTGCTGCCTTAGACTCCACCGTGTTCCGCCCGAACAATCTGATCGACCAACATCTATTAGGAGTACCCCCGTGGCTTACCCGCCTGCCCCGGCCCCCATGCAGCAGCCCGCCCCCGTCAAGCAGGGCAACGGCTTCGGCGTCACCGCCCTCGTCCTCGGGCTCGTCGGCCTGATCATCTTCTCGTGGATCCCGGGCATCAACCTCTTCACGGCGATCCCGATCGGCCTGCTGGCCGTCATCTTCGGCATCGTCGCCCTGGCCAAGGCCGGCTCGCGCGGCGGCAAGGGCAAGGGCACCGGTGGCACCGGCCTGATCACCGGCCTCCTGGCCATCATCGCCTCGATCCTGATGACGGTCTTCGTGTTCAACACGCTCTCGAGCGAGGCCGACAAGATCGAGCAGGAAACGATCCAGGACTGCATCGACTCCGGCTACGGCACCGAGGAAGAGTGCCAGCAGCTCTGGGACGACGCCGAGGACTTCGAGCTCGACCAGTAATCCCCTGAACGTGACAGGGCCGCAGCGATTTCGCTGCGGCCCTTCGCCGTTCTTTTAGAACAGTCGCGGCTGGCTCTCGTCCACCGCGCCGCGCAGGTCGTCGTAGTCCAGCACCACGCACCGGATCCCGCGGTCCTCCGCCAGGACCCGTGCCTGCGGCTTGATGGCCTGGGCGGCGAAGACCCCGTCGACGGGCGCGAGCAGCGGGTCGCGGTTGAGCAGCTCCAGGTACCGGGTCAACTGCTCGACGCCGTCGATCTCCCCGCGCCGCTTGATCTCAACGGCCACGTGCTTCCCGTCGGCGTTGCGGCACATGAGGTCCACGGGCCCGATCGCGGTCGGATACTCGCGCCGCACCAGCGACCAGCCCTTCCCGAGCGGCCCCGTGTCGGCGGCGAGCAGCTCCTGCAGGTGCGCCTCGACCCCGTCCTTCTGCAACCCGGGGTCGACGCCCAGCTCATGACTTGAATCGTGGAAGACCTCTTCAATGGTGATCTTCAACTGGTCACCGGTCTTCTTCGAGGTCACGGTCCACTCGGTGGCCCCCTCGACGACACTGCACGGCGGCGTCATCCAGTTGAGCGGCTTGTACGACCCCCCGTCGGCGTGCACCAGCACGCTCCCGTCCGCTTTCCATATTAGCAAACGGGTAGCCATGGGCAAATGGGCGGAAAGCCGACCTGTGTAATCAACCTGGCACCTTGCCACCAACAAACGCATGCAGAAGACCCTACCGGCCGTGCTGCGGCACAGACCGCGCCACGCATCCGTCTGTGCGGCGTGACAGGTCCAGGGTCGCGAACGAGTGTCACACCTGTCTCATAGCCTTACTCCTATGAAGAGAGTGAACCCCTCGACCCCTCGCCAACTTCCCGATGAAAGCCTGCTTGAGCTGCCCAAATCCTGGCAGCAGCACACCTTCGACCGGCCCGGCCGTGGAGCGCCTCGGCCGGTCGAGATCAAGCAAGACGCCCCGGCCGAACTCAACAAACGATTCACACAGAGTGCCCGGTATCTCGAGTACGCGTTCCGTGCGCTCCCCGACCCCTCCCTCGAAGCACCCATTCGCGCTGGTATCGCAGGAGAACCGGACCCGCTCGGAGCTGCGTTGGCAGTGAAGCTGCTGGATTGGGTGGATGCTTCTCGCGATAACCGGGAGCTCGCCCGGGATGCCTGGATTGCACAGTACGGAATCGGCTTTACTGCTAAAGCCGCGGTCGAGCTGTTGAGTACCAGCGTTTCCTGGCTGCATCCTCGGGTCGTTTCTCGGCAGCAGGTCCGAATCGGGCCGCTGCATATCGCGCACTTGGCAGGGACTTGGGGAGTCGCCAGCTGGATCAGCCCCATCCGGTCGTTGCTCGCTGCGCTTGACTCCTCGGCGTATGCCGAGGCGGTTGCCTCGATCGGTGGCATGCGATCGGATGATGCGAAACGGTTCGCCAGCGCCATGCTGTTTCCTGACCAGGAGTCTTGGGTCGAGGAAGCTTGTCTGCTCCATGGGTCGCAAGGCCCGTTGAACGTCGGCAAGGATGCCCTGTGGTCCTTCGTGTCGAGGCGGGAACACCTCGAAGTCAGTGGTGCTTCGATGATCGATGCCTATCAGTGCGAAGTGGGAACGGTAGCCCGCCTCGTAGATGCGCTGGGTGTCGAGGCGTTTCCGGTCCTGGTGAAGTCCCTGGATAGCCGGTCGGTCAAGCGTCCTGAGGTAGCACGGGCGATGGTTGACGCGCTCGGAATGCTGCCTTCTGACCCGGCGATCGAATACCTTCTCGAACGCAGTGGCGAAGCGCGTCCGATGGCTGCGGCGCGTGCAGCGGCGAAGCGCTTCCCGGTCCGGACCCTGCGGGCGATCGCCTCGGTGTCGGGGGCATCTACCGGCCCTGCCAAGTCCAGGCTCGCTGGAATCTCGCAGTCGAATGCATTGATACAGAAGGCGGTCGCGATGCTCGACGAAGTCGATCGACAGGCGATCGAGCAGCTCCAGGCAATGTCTGCGGGGGTTCCGGTGGCTGGCAAAGCCACACTGCCAGCGTGCTTCACATCGCCGCCGTGGGCGGCTTACGTGAACCAAGCAGCACCGACTCCGCTCGCTGGACTTTCTGCACCCCCGCTGAATGAACTGCGTTGGAACGAAGGCGAACAGGAGGCCTTCCAGGTCCTTGCCGATGACGAGAACTACATCGCCCACGAGGGGTTCTGGGAACGTTCGATGCCGGACGGTCCGCGAACCGATCACTTGTGGTTCCCGGAGTTCCTCGCTTACGCCCCCGAGGAGCTGGTCGGATCGGCTCTCGACCAATGGGATGGTCAGGCCAGCTCGGCCTCGGTTTCCACGGTGAAGGCGATTCTCGCCCGGCACTCGGACGCCGTCGTCGACCGTGTCATGCAGATCGTCCGGTCGAAGAAGGACTTCCGTCCGGCCATGCTTCCCATCGTGAACATCGAGGCGGCCAGGACTGCAGCCGACTGCATGACGCGGTCGCAAAGCGACCGCGCCGTCGCATTGGCCTGGCTCGACCGGCATCCCGACGCTGCGGCGGCGCTACTCATCCCGGACGCGCTCGGTGCAGACGCGAAGTTGCGAGGACCTGCTGTCAGAGCGCTGCGGTACCTGGCCCAGCCAAGCCGGGAAGTCCTGGACACCCAGGCGAAGCAGCACGGCGAGCCTGCTGCGGAGGCGGTTCGCGCGCTTATCGAGCCTGATCCGTTCGACCCGAAACTCGACAGCCTTCCGCGTATCGGCACATGGGCTGATCCGCACTCGCTGCCGCAGGTACTGCTCGCGGGCGGTGCTACCGCGTTGCCTGCGGATGCTGTCAAGACGCTGATGCTCGCGCTGGCGATCGATGGACTCGAGGGGCCTTATGGGGGTGTCGACGTGCTTGTTATCGAATGCGATGCGGCTTCACTCACCGCGTTCTCGTGGGCCTTGTACGAGCTGTGGACGGCCGCGGGCTGCCCCTCCAAGGACGTATGGGCCATGACGCAGTTGGCGAGGTTCGCCGATGAGCACACGGTGCGACGCCTCGCCACGCTGATCCGCGACTGGCCCGGACAGGGGCAGAGCGCCAAAGCCGTCAGAGGCGTCGAGGTTCTCGGCGCCACGGGGACCGAGGCTGCGCTCTGGGCGGTGCGGGGGATCGCGGAGGAGACGAAGTTCAAGGCGCTCAAGAAAGCGGCCGCCGATCAGATCGACGCGATCGCGCAGCGGCTCGGCCTCGATCGCGAACAGCTCGCCGACCGTTTCGTCCCAGACTTCGGCCTGGATGCGGATACACCGCCCATCCTCGATTACGGTCCCCGCTCCTTTACCGTCAAGTTCGACGAGCAGCTGCGGCCCTACGTGGTCGAGGACTCGGGGAAACGTCGCGCCAACCTGCCGAAGCCCGGTGCGAAGGACGACCTCGAGCTTGCCCAGCCGGCATATGAGCGATTCACAGCGATGCGCAAGGACCTCAAGAAGGTCGCGGTAGAGCAGGTGCGGCGCCTCGAATCCGCGATGGTCAACGGCCGCACCTGGACCGGCGATGAGTTCCAGACCTACATGGTCGACCATCCGCTGCTGAGGCACCTCACGAGTCGCCTGGTCTGGCGGGCCGACTCTGCTTCAGGACGGACCTCGTTCCGTCTCGCAGAGGACCGCACTTTTGCTGATCTCGAAGACGAGCCGATGGTCCTGATTGAAGATGCCGTCGTCCAACTCGCACACCCGGCCACCTTGGGCGATGAGGTCGAGCAGTGGGCCGCGGTCCTAGCCGACTACGAGATCCTCCAACCGTTCGATCAGCTCGCGCGTCCTGTGCTTGTACTGACCGAGGAAGAGCGGCTGTCCGGGCGGCTGAGTCGATTCGAGGGCCGGGTCGTGGATGGCGGCCCTCTGATGGGGCTTCTCAAACGCGGCTGGCAGTACGGCGACCCCGATCCTAAGGGAAATCGGCGTAGCGTCTACTTCGAGTTCCCCGATGGCGGCTTCATCGCGATGGAGACCGAGCCGTCCTTCTACCCGTCCTACCGTCCGGACGACAACCTCACCCTGGATCACGTCGAGTTGGCGCTGCCTGCTACGAACCAGGAGATCGATACCGTGCTGTTTTCGGAAGCGCTCGCTGCAATCGCCAGGATCGCTCGATCCCTACGGACGTGAGGCACACGACCTGAGAGATTCGGGAGCTTTCTACTGATGGATGTTCGATCTGATGATGCGATGCTTGGCCGGCTGACTCCGAGCGCGAGCGGCTTTGTCTACTCCCATGGTGTTCGGACGGAGCCCCGGCTGCTGGACCAATATCGGGAAGACTGGATCGGTCACGGTATTCCGGTAGAAGTGGTGGACCGAGCCGTTGCGATCCAGAGGCTCTGGGGCGGCCTCGTTCTGCCTCCGGGTCCGTTCTACGACGGCGGTCCCAGGTACTTCGATGTCGGGGGTTTCGAGCGCTCCGAGAGTGGCGAGTGGCTGTTCGAGGTCGGGCCTTCGAGGACCGCCGTTCCGTACGGATTCATGATCGGGCCCGAGGGTGCATTCGGGATCGACACGGGCCGGTGGGTGCCGTTGCACGGCACGATTGAGGGATGGATTGAATCGCTCTCGCTGGCGCACGATGCCTTCGTCTACGCCGAGCGGGTCACCCGATATACCGGCACCCGTGTGGAAACCATCGATTTCACCGAACTCGAACCCATCGAGGTAGTCGCGGGCATCACCGACAGATGGTGGCGGGGCGACGGTGTGCTCGTCGCCTGCTGCTCGGGTGAGGTCGAGGCTTTCGACGCGCCTCAGTCGCGTGTGGCACTGAGGTTCACGGGTGATCTCAATTGGCTGGCGAACCCGGGACTGCCGTAAGCGGGCGACTCATTCTCAGGCGCTCGTGTTGGCGGTTCTCCCGTCCGCCTTCCAAATGATCAAGCGGGTCGCCATGGGCAAATGGGCCGCGAGCCGCCCCGTGTAATCAACCTGGCACCGTGCCACCAACAAACGCATGCCCAGCACCCTACCGGTGGGGAGGAGACGGCCGGGAATGACGGGGTCGGAGCAGTGGAGGACCAGTTTGATACCGCCAGGGGGCGCTGCGGGTGCGACGAAAACCGCGGTGTCGGTCCTTTGCGATAACGTTTCCGAACCTGCCTCACGCGATTCCATATGCGTTCGGCGTTGAACTTGGATTGGACGAGACATGGGTGCATCTGGCTGGAACTACTCGGTGAAGTGGGAGGGCTCGATCGAGGCGACCTTCACGAAACTGCGCCGCGACGCCTTCGAGTCGGGAGACGTGTATTGGCGCTGGGATGAGGAGGACCCGGAGAACCCGAAGCCGCGATCGCTGGAGGAGTGGGACGGTTCGAAGTACGGCAACGACTATCCCGGGGCGCACTCGATCGTGGATATCCGCGAGGTCGTCTCCGGTGTTGCACTCGACGACCTGCTGCCCCGCCAGAGTCTGGCCTTCACCGCAGAGGAGTTGGTCGCGTTGCTCGGCTCGGCGACGCCCACCCTTGAGGATTGGGAGCGCATCGGTGGCGTGAAGGCGGAAGATCTCTGGAAATACGAGGCCGACACGGACAGCGCCCGGCACCTCGTGCTCTGGGGAGATGGCGAGCCCGAGCTGGTCGTCTTCTGGGGGCACTCAGGAGACTGACTCCGCTCGGCGTCGGCGCAACGCTTCGCCTCGTGGGGCGAGGCGCCGACCGGCTTCTAAGTCTGGTCCAGGAAGACGGATGCTGCGGAGAAGCTGGTCGTCGAGAGGTTGGGAAAGACAGGGGTCGGCTCAGGAACTGCTGCACACCCTGTGACGCTCAGATCGGCTGAAGACGGAATGTTCAGCAGTTGATGCAGTCCGGGTTATCTCGTTCGTCGCTTGCGCATCCAGAACAGGACTGCGCACCCGATTGCGCTGAAGCAGCCGTAGATGAGGATGAGCCGGATGAAGACGAAGTGCTCGGTCCCGGTTTGCAGGTCCAGGAAGCCAACCAGGTCGTTCACCAGAGAGCCGAGAGCGGTCGTTACGATCCCGATGAGTAGTGCCATGGGGATGGGCTTCTCGTTTCCAAGGCGAGAGAGCGAGTTGTAAATGGCGCTTCCCAGCGAGCGGAACGGCCGAATCGAACCGGCAGTGCTGAGGAATAGCGTTCCGATGCGCCAATACGCTTTGAAGAGAGAGAGCGAATACTCGGGGTTCTCACCGCATTTGTACACGACCAGACCTCCTCGCTCCACCGTGCGTCCGACCACCAGGAACTGCACCGGTTCGCGGTCGCTCAGCGCGAACAGGCTATGGGTGGCTACAATGACCTGGCAGTTGCGTTCCTCGGCCAAGGCGTACAGCTTCTCGAAGAATGCC
This sequence comes from Glycomyces rhizosphaerae, assembly GCF_042647865.1. Taxonomy (NCBI): domain Bacteria; kingdom Bacillati; phylum Actinomycetota; class Actinomycetes; order Glycomycetales; family Glycomycetaceae; genus Glycomyces; species Glycomyces rhizosphaerae. Next base: position 94,132 of record NZ_JBHRWO010000022.1, on the reverse strand, counting down.
GGTCGGCAATACTCGGCGATGTGCAGCTCGGGCTCGTCCAAGATGATGACGCCGTTCATATTGTGAACTCCGAGCAGAGCCAGGAATATGAAGAAGCACTCATTCTCCCCGGCGCTCATGAAGTCGTTGGTGCGAGACTCGTCATCGCTGATCCGCTTGAAGCTGATTTGGGGCTGCCCATTGATCAGGTCGCAGCTCATCAGTTTCAGGAACGGCTCCCGGCCTTCTCCTCGCCGCACCGCCGGATCGGTGATGACCTGTGAGATGACCGTCTGCAGCTCATTGAAGAATCTGAACCTGAGCCTGCTCCCGTCAGTGTTCACGGGCTGGTCGAAGGGCAGGTTGAGTCGCGCAACCTCGTCGGTGAAGTGGAGACTCAGATCCTTGACCGATTCACGGATTTGGTCGCGCTTTCCGAGGTCGGCGAGATCTGTGTTGATCGCCTGAACACGGTGGCCCTCTGCTTCCAGCGCGGCCGGCGTGGGGTGGAACGCGGTGAAGTTCTCCCGAAGTCCAGATGGTTCTGCGGATGGCTCCGCGACGAGGCTTGTCGACGTGGTCGACTGGAATGACAAGAACTCCTCCACCGAGAGTTCGCCGCCGTCGAACATAACCACAAGATGCTCGGCCATGTCGAGATCATCGCACCGCGTGCGATTCAACATGTGTGAGATCGTGAGGCCCGGGCTCCCGGTGAACGCCACGATGATGGTAAAGGATCCGGTGGTGTCGCTATCGCACACGTATCGTATGCGATCGGTGCGCACATACTGGTCGTCGTACCAGTGGTCGATGGAAGGCCTCGCCTCCACCGCGGCTCTGATTGCCTCATGTCGAGGGGGAGGGGACGCTGCGATGGACTCCATTCGGGCTGCGGCCGATTCGGTCAGGTTTGGATGAGACCGGAGGAATGCATGCACCGCTGGCGGGCGAAGTCGGACCGAATCGCCCTCGATTACGACCTGATCCATTGTCGCGATATGACCGAGAAGAGCTATGCAGTCGAGAATAGTGGACTTTCCGATCCCGTTGGCACCATGGAGGAGCGACACGCGTCGGGTAAAGTCGATGTCAAGGCTCGGAATCGCCTTGACATTCCTGATCGAGAGGCTGCGGATTCTCATGCGGTACCTTTTCTGCGCGTTGCATAAGAAGAGGAGTGGGGTCCGGTGGTCGCTCAAGGCTCCGGCGAGGAATTACCAAGATCAATTTGCCGCTCATAGCCAAGCGTTTCTGGATGTGGTTGTCATTTCTGGTCATACTCGGCGCCATGGCGTGTGCAGGCACTCTCTTGCGATCTTAGATCGGATTTGTTGAGTTAGGCAACGCTTCGTTTCAGAGCTGCCCTTCCAAGATTGCGTAAGTTGATCTGTGTCGGAAATGCTCCGCTACATACGGAAGTGTGATTCCCGCCGGTCGCGTGATGACAGGGCGGGAGTAGCGGTTCCTGATCGACTGCAGACCATCGAGTTTTGCTTCGGGGAACTTCTACTGGCCTTGGGAAGCGGGTGACCAGGAGAACCCCAAGCCGAAATCCCTGGAGGAATGGGGCAACTCCAAGTACGGCAACAGCTACCCGGGGGCGCTCTCAATTGTCGACATGCGCGAGGTCGTCACCGGAATCGACCTCAATGACATCGACCTCGGGCAGAGCCTTGAGCTCTCGGAAGCTGCGCGTGTCGAGCTGCTGGGGGACCTCAGGAGACTGACTCGCACGGATTACAGGTGCAGGAGCGGGGGTCTTCTGTGAGACTGGGTGCGTTCTTCTCGGAGGTGGTCGTGGTGTCGGACAAGTGGAACCGAGTCGATGGCGGCGAGGTCCTCTGGCTGGCCGAGCGTGATCCGGGCTCGATCACCGGCTTCGATGTCGAGCGGGGCGCACCAGGATCGCTCTGGATCTTGAATGCGATGTATGAGCAGGAGACACCCGCCGGCGGTGAGACGCATGACGAGCGGCACCGGCGCATGCTCGACTCGGGGGAAGTGGAACCGTGGCGGGTCGGGGACTGGGTCGAGACTGATACTCCTGGGCTGACGGTGCCTGGTGGGGGTCTGGGATGGGAAGGGGACCCGGGGCCGGGATGGCGTCGCCTGCGTTGGCGTGAGCTCTCGGATCGTGTCGGAGATCCGGTGGTGCCCATGCACATGAAACCGGAGCACCGGTACCCCTCGTACCACGTGTTCCCGTCGGTGAAACGAAACCGCTCATGGCCGACATCGATCCAACCGCCCACCGAAGGCAGCCTCGACCGTGAGAGTTTCCGTGCGCTCATGGATGTGCTGAGGAGCTATTCAGGTGCGGAGACAGAGCTTTTCGCGCACTGGTGTCAGTGCATCGCCGACGATTTCAACGTCCTCGAGGTCTACCAGGGCCGACTCCGCGATGCTGAGGAACTGGAACTGCTCGACTACCAGGGAAGCCCTGCGAACCTGTGGCCGATCGATCGCTCCTGGCTGGTCTACACCGACTGGGATCTATGGGGCACCAAGGTCTCCGGCCCGCCGGAGCTCCTGTCGATGAACGAAGACGACGACTTCCTCGAGACGATCCGCCTCCCGCTCGAGTGACTCGCGCGGCGGCGATTGCTGGGCCGGGCCTTGGTCTTTCTCGGTGGCGACGGCGCCTGCGGAGAGGAGTGTCGCCGCGGCGAGGGAGCCCCAGAGGGCGGCTTGTCCGTGGGAGGCGAGGGTGGTGATGACCGCCGGGGAGACGGCGAGGCCGAAGCCGGCGGAGAGTTGGAAGCGGGCGAGGGCGCGTCCGAGGACATGGGCCGGGGCGAGGGCGGCGACGAGCGCGGTGGCGCTGCCGGCGTAGCTGATCTCGCCGAGCGTGCAGACCACCGATATCAGGACGATCGCCGGGGCGGCCCAGCCGTGGCCCAGTGAGGCGGCCGCCAGGAATCCGAGATAGGACGCGGCGATCACCACGCCGGAGAGGGCCAGCACGGCCCGCCGGGAGAAGCGCGACAACAGGATGGTGACGGGCACTTGCAGGGTGACCACCAGGACCGTGTTGGCCACGAAGATCGCAGACGACCACATCGGGGACGCGTCCAACTGGGTCACCAGGATCAACGGGAGCGCGATCTCGGGGACGTTGAGGCAGAAGACGTAGACCACGTTGGCGGCCAACAGCATGCGCATCCGAGGCGCGGGCCCTTCGGCCACCTCGGCCGCGGTGGCGGCCGGATCGGCACGCACGCGGACCGACCACGCCAAGGCCGCCGCCGCGAGATACGCGACCCCGGTGACGCCCGCCAGCACCTGCAACGCCGTGGCACCGCCTGCCAGGAACGCTGTGGCGAGGAGCGCACCCGCGCCCAGGCCCGCGTTGCGCAGGGCACGGCCTGCCGCGAGAGCGGCGTCGCGTTCGCGGCCATGGGCGACCGTTGCCACGAGCGCCGCATGCGCGGCCGGCCATGCCTGGTTGCCGATCCCGAGGAAGAGCGCCGCCGCCGCGAACAGCCAGACGTGCCCCGCCGGGGCGGCCAGCAGCAGCACCACGCCCGCCACCCGCACCAGCATCGACGCCGCCACCACGGTGCTCCGCGCGCCCCGGTCCAGCCAGCGGCCCACCGCGGGCATGCACACCAGGCCCGCGACGATGCCCGCGGTCATCGCGATGCCGGTGACCGGCGCGGACAGCTGCAGCACCAGCATTCCGTAGAGCAGCAGAAAGGGCCGCAGCAAACCGGTGCCGAGCGCGTCCACGGCCAGGGCGAGGGCATAGCGGGGGCCTCCGGAAGCGCGGACGAGCGCGCGCGGCCGGATCTTGGTGGTGGTTGCCATGGCGTCAAAGGTGCGTTCGGCCGCCGGGCCGACCGCGTCGGTTGACGATGTCCGTCAACCGACGCCGTTGCCGGCCGGCAAGTCCGTGATGATGTGGGGGTGACGCTGAAGATCGACATCAGCGGGCTGCCGTCCGAGCGACTGCGGTTCGCCGCCTCCCCGCTGGCCGAACTGACCGCGATGCTGCACGTGCTGGCCGAACCCGGGCATCACCCGCAGTTCGCCGACTGGGCCGCGGACGTCTGGGCAGGGATGCGGCCGGAGCTGGCCGAGCGGCTGCGGGAGGCGGAGTTCCTCTGGCGCTCTTCACGAGCCGGCTTCCTGGTCCCCGCTCGTCCCCGGCTGACCCTCGCCGAAGAGCTGGATGATGTGGACCGGATCGACGACGAGACGTACGTGACCGCCGCGCTCATCACCACATGCGGCAACAACCGGGTCCACTTCGGCGCGCCGTCACCGCTCGCCGACGCGACCGCGCGCGACCGGGCCCTGGACCTCGCCCAGGCCCGCGGCGCGCTCCAAGAGGCCTTCGCGGAACGGCTGCTCGCGGACCCCGCCGCCGTGCGGGCGCGGGTGCGGCACACCCTCGAACAATGCGGCGAGGCCTTCTTCGACGACGCTTGGGCGAACGCGGCCGTGCCGCTCGCCACCGACCTGCGTTTGAAGCACCACCTGCTGCAGCGCCAGGGCATCGGTGCGGCACTCGCGTCGATCTCCAGCGCCGTCGCCCTGTCTCCCGACGGCGACCACATCATCGTGGACAAGCTGCAGGACAAGGCGATCGCCGCCCATGGCACCGGGATCACCTTCCTGCCCAGCGTCTTCGGCCGCCCGCACCTCGTAGCGGTCACCGCGACCGGGTGGCCGCCGGTGGTCCAGTACCCGGTAGCCGAGGCGAGTCCATCGGAGCCGGTATCGCTAGAGACGGTCTCGCTGCGGCTGGAGGCGCTGGCCCATCCGGTGCGGCTGCGGCTGCTGCGCACCCTGGCCCGCGGCCCGCACACCACCGGCGAGCTGGCCCACGCCTGGGAACTGTCGCCTCCGGAGGTCTCCCGCCACCTCGCCGTCCTGCGCCGCGCGGGCCTGCTGACCTCCCAGCGGCACGGTCGCTACGTCCGCTACACCCTCAACCTGCCCGATCTGACGGCCCTGGGGGCCGACGTGCTGGCGGCCGTACTTCGCTGAGCGGCGACCACTTGGCTCAACTCCGGGTCGGGTCGGAGACATGGAGGGCGAATCCGCTGGTGCCGGGGGTTTCGAGGCCGGGGATCAGTTCGGAGCCGTCCGGGTGCGTGAGGCCGGTGTAGTCGCCGCCGGCTTCCGAGCGGTAGGGGATGGGCTCGGTGGTGAACGCGGTGTCGAGTCGCTGCCGGAACCGTTCGGCGATGCCGTTGTAGGACTGGTCGTCGAGGTGGACGGCGCTGTGCTCGACGAACGGCGGGAGGACGTCGAAGCCGGTGAAGTGCAGGAGGCCGTGGTTGAGCGGGAACAGCAGGTCGTCGGTGGGGCCGTTGACTCCTCGTGCGGTGTAGTGGCCGGCTCTGCCGCCGGTGAGGGTGGCGACCATGGCGCGTTTCCCGGCGAGCGGGCCGTCGCCGTAGCGCGGGATGTCGGCGCCGTAGGCGAAGCCGTAGGTGAACACCCGGTCGATCCATCCCTTGAGGATCGCGGGCACGGTGAACCACCAGAGCGGGAACAAGAGGACGACCAGGTCGGCGTCGAGCAGCTTCTGCTGCTCGGAACGGATGTCCGCGTTGAGGCGACCGGATTCGTACGCGGTTCCGGAGGCGTGCATGAAATCCGGACCGGTGATGCCGTCGAAGTCGGTGTAGTCGGCCGCCGACTGCCATTTCATGGCGTACAGGTCGGAGACGACGACCTCGTGGCCGTCGGCGCGCAGGGCGCTGACGGCGAGGTCCTTCAGGGATCCGGTCAGGGAGTTGGCGTCGGGGTGCGCGTAGACGATCAGAGCTCTCATGGCGATGATCTTGCGCCCGTTGACGAGTGCGCACCAGAGTCTGCTCGTCCGCTGGAACGCGGGTCCTGGGTCCGGCAGGGCCACCATCGTGCGGCGCATGGAAGCCGAGACCGAGGATTGAGTGCGGCGGCGAGCGGGACGCCCGCCGCCGCCACGGTCAACTCGCTTCGGCGAGCATTTTGATTCCGGCCAGCCAGGTGTCGACGCCGTGCTGGAGGACCGCGCTCGTGACGAGCTCGGCCGCGACCGGGCCCGCGAGGGATTCGCGGCAGGTCAGGAGGGTCCGGCCCGGGGCCTCCGCTTCGAAGCGGTAGACGGAGGCGAACGTGGCGCCCGGCGCGGCGCTCACGTAGGTGAGGAGCCGGCCCGGTTCCACTGCGCCGAAGCTGGATTCGACCCGGTTCGGCCCGGCGCTCCAGGTGAAGACGCGACCGGCCGCAGCCGGGCCGCTCGTCTCGGCGTCGTGGATGTCCGCCCGGATCTCGGGCCACCGCGTGACGTCGGCGAGGAGTCCCCAGACCTGTTCCGGCTCGGCCTCGATGGTGATCGCGCCCGCGGCCTGGGTCGGGGCCTGGTCGTCGACGCGGCCTTCGGTCGCGTACTCGGCCAGGAGGGTGTCGAGGTCGGGCCCGGTGTACAGGGCCGGATTCGTTGGGGTGGTTCGGGTTTCGGGAGTGCTCATCGTTCGGTGTCCTTTCACTGTCGTACGTTGTACCGTACGTCGTACGTCAGTAGAATGGCAAGCGTGAATGCGCAACGATGGCCCGATCCGACCAGCACGCTGCCGCTGCTGTGGCGCACGAAGGAGCGTCCGAGCCGCGGCAGCGGCCTGACGATCGACGCGATCGTGGGCGCCGCCGTCGCGATCGCGGACGCCGACGGGCTTGACGCGGTGACCATGCGCAGCGTCGCCGAGCGGCTCGGGGTCGGCGCGATGTCCCTGTACACGCACGTGCCCGGCAAGGGCGAGCTGCACGCGCTCATGCTCGACCATGTCTTCGCCGACGCGCTGGATGGTCTTGCGACGCAAGGGACGTGGCGGGATCGTCTTGGCTCCATCGCGAGGCTGGACCGGGACCGGTACCTCGGTCATCCGTGGCTGCTGGAGCTGCCGGTGGCGCGGCCCGCGTTCGGGCCCAACATCACCGCGAAGTACGAGCGGGATCTCACCGCGCTTGAAGGCACTGGCCTGACCGCCGCGGAGTTGAACGCCGCGGTCATGACCTTGACCAGCTTCGTCTACGGGGCGGCGCGGTTCCAGAGCCGGGCGCGCGCCGACGAGCGGACCGGTCGCACCGAGGCGCAGTTCTGGCAGGCTCACGAGCCCTACCTGCACCTGGTGCTCGACATCGAACGGTTTCCCAACGCCCGCAAGGTGGCGGAGGAGGCCGGGCGTGACGCCGGCGCTGATGCCGACCACGACTTCTCGTTCGAATTCGGGCTCGAACAGTTCCTGTCGGGCCTTGAGGGACTCATCGATCGGCGCGGCACCGCTTAGGGCGACAAGAGGATCCGGAAAATGTGATCGGCTGCGCCTATTGAAACTGCTCGATTCGGCCCAATAGACTCAGTCGCATGCAACCCTCACCCCGAGCAGTCGCCGTGGGGGTCGACCTCGGGTCGTCCACCACGACGGTGTCGACCCGTCGCAGCGACCATCGGGCCGATTCCGAGGAGTCCGAACGGAGCACCGCCCGTTCCGCGGCCTCGCGGACCGGCGACGCCGAAGTCTCCCTTCCGGACGCGGACGAGCCCGTGCTCGTGGTGCTCGCCGTCCCCGCCACCTGGAGCACCACCCGGCGCCGGGCGCACGCCGAAGCGGCGGCGAACGCCGGTTTCGACGCGTCCTTCCTGGTGTCCGAGCCCGAGGCTGCCGCGCGAGCATTCTCGGAAGCCCAAGGCCGCGAACTGGATTCGGGTGCACCGCTCGTCGTCTGCAATCTCGGCGCGGGCTCGTGCCACATCGGCGTCGTGCGCCGCGAAGGCGACGACTTCACGGTCGAGGCCGCGAAGAGCGCCGACGACATCGGCGGTCGCGAGTTCGACCGGCTGCTCCTCGAACACCTCGCCGGCCGGCACCGCCCGGCCGACCCCGAGTTCTGGGCGCGGGCGGGCGATCCGGCCGAGACCGCGCTCCAGGCGCGCCTCCTGGACGAGGTCCGGCGCGCCCGCGAGCACCTGTCCGACCATCCGTCGGTCCACGTCGTTCTGCCCGGGCTCGAACGCGGCGTGCGGCTGACCCGCGAGGACGTGGACCAGTGCCTCACCCCGGCGATCCTGCGGACGGTGGGCCTCGTCGAGGACGCGATGCGGGACGCGGCGATCGAGACCGATGCGATCGCGGGCCTGCTGCTGGTCGGCGGGGTGAGCCGGATGCCGCTGGTCGCGTCAGTCCTCGGCCATCACCTCGGCATCGAACCCGTGCGGCCCGAGCTGCCGGACTTGGTGATCGCCGAGGGCGCGGCGCTCGCTGGACTCGCCCGGATCCGAAGCGAGCGCGGGGAGGAGCCCGCCGCCCCGGGCTTCACCCGGTTGCGGGCGAGCCCGGACGTGCTGGTGACGGCGATGGTGGTCGTCACCGCGGTCGTCGCCTTCGCCGGGGTGGCGTTGCTCAACCGCGGTGCCTCGGACGACGAATCACTCGGCACCGACATGGTCGTGCCGTCCAGTTCGGACGCTGTCGGCGAGGTGGGATCCGCTGAGCCGGCGCCTGAGCCATCCGCAGAGCCGACGACCGAGGATTCGTCGACCTCGGCATCACCGCAATCCGAAGAGGACGAATCGGGCGGCGGTGAATCCGAGGCCCCGAGCCCTTCGCCGTCCGCGACTACGACACCGCTCGGGATGCCGACCTCGGAATCGGCCGACGCCTCCGCCGAGGTGCCCGACATCGTGGGTGAATCCGTCGCCGACGCGAAGCGGATCCTCGCTTCTGCCGGTTTCACAAACGTTGTGGCCCAAGGCGATCGCCGGGACGAGGAAGGGCCCGCCTACGACAACTGCGAGGTCACCGTCCAAACCCCGGACGGCGGCGCGCAGAGCGGGTACGACGACCAGATCAGCGTCAAGTACGTCTTCGTCGGCAACGACGGCTGCTGAACGCACGACAACGGGCCGAGGCCTCCTCCGCGTTCGCGGAGGAGGCCTCGTGCACGGCGGCTTCTAGGCGCGGAGGAACTTGAGCAGCGCCTCGTTCACCTCTTCAGCATGGGTCCACAGGAGACCATGAGGCGCGCCCTCGACTTCGACGTAGTCGGCCTCGGGGAACGCCGCGTGGAACCGGCGGCCGGTGGCGTCGATCGGGAGGATGTTGTCCTTGTCCCCGTGAAGGATGAGCGACGGCTTGCCCGCAGCGCGGACCGCTTCGACGTCCTCGCGGAAGTCCTCGATCCAAGCGGAGACGACCGCATAGGCGGCGACAGGCGCGGAGGCGGTGGCGGTGTTCCAGTTGGCCGTCACGACCTCCTGGCTGATCCGCTCGCCCAACGTCTCGTCGAGGTTGTAGAAGTCCTTGTAGAACTGGGTGAACCAGGCGTAGCGGTCTTCCTTTGCGGCAGTGGCGATCCCGTCGAAGACGGCCTGCGGCACGCCTTCGGAGTTGTCGTCGCGCTGCACGAGGAACGGCTCGAGCGACGCGAGGAAGGCGAGTTTGGCGACCCGCTCGTGGCCGTGGTTCTTCACGTACCGTGCGAGTTCGCCGGTGCCCATGGAGAAGCCGACGAGGGTGACGTCGCGCAGGTCGAGGGTTTCGAGCACCTGGTTCAGGTCTGCGGCGAACGTGTCGTAGTCGTAGCCGGAGCCGACCTTGCTCGACTGGCCGAAACCGCGGCGGTCGTAGGTGATGACGCGGTACCCGGCCGCGAGGAGCTCGCGGGTCTGGCGCTCCCAGCTGTGTCCGTTGAGCGGGTAGCCGTGGATGAGGACGACCGGCTGGCCGGAGCCCTGGTCCTCGTAGTAGAGCTCGACGGGGGTGCTGTTCTCGGTGCCGACGGTGATGGTGGCCATGACAGCGGTCCTTTCCTAATGGAGAACGATCGTTCTCTGCTGATGTAGACTACGATAGAGAACGATCGTTCTCATGGCAAGGGGTTCTTTTATGATCGACGACACAGTTGCCCGGACGCAGGTGGTCGAGGCCGCTGACCAGCTGTTCTATGCACACGGCGTGCAGGCGGTCGGCATGGACGCGGTGCGGACCGCGGCCGGCGTCTCGCTCAAGCGCATCTACGCCCTGTTCCCCTCGAAGGACGCGCTCATCGTGGCCGTGCTCGAGCGGCGCCGCGCCCAGTGGAACGCCGGGATCGCGGCCGGTGCCGCGCGCGAGTCGACTGCGCGCGGGAAGATCCTGGCGGTCTTCGACTTCCTCGACGCCTGGTTCCGCGAGCCTGACTTCAACGGCTGCGCCTTCATCAACGCCTACGGCGAACTGCACGGCGGGAACCCTGGCGTGACTCGCACGGTGCGCGCGCAGAAGGACGCGTTCCAGCGGTACGTGGCGGACCTCGTTCGCGCCGCGGGCGGGACCGAGACGCTCGCGGCCCAGATCGCGATCCTCGCCGAAGGCGCCCAGACCACCGCCGCGATCGCGGGCACGCCCGAAGCCGCCGTCCACGCCCGTGCCGCCGCAGAAGTCCTGCTCGACGCCGCCCTGGCCTGAGCCCGAGACCGATGTCGTACTCGGATCCTATGCTCTTCAACGTGAATGAAACTGACCCCTCGATCCCCGCCCGCCCCGACGAAGACCGCTTGGACTTCCCCGAAGAGTGGCGCGTGCACACCCTCGACTGGCGCGGGCGCGGCACGCCCCGATCAGTCACCGTCGATCCCGATGCACCGCAACGGCTGAAGGCCCTCTATGCCGAGAACGCCGAGGAACTGGAACTCGTGGCCCAGGGCCTCGAGGACCCCTCGTACGAGGCGACGATCCGAGCAGGAGCGGCCGGTGAGGCCGACCCGCTCAGCGCGGCGCTCGCACTCTCCTTCCTGGCGGTGGTCGCGCCGGAGTCACACCAGGACATCGAGGACTGCGGTCGAGATGCCTGGATCGGTCTCCACGGCCTCGCCTTCGCCTGCCGAGCCGTGGTCGAGATGACCGGGTACCAGGTGCATTACTGGTCGCGCTCAGGACGACAGCGGCGGTTCCCGAGGATCGACGAGCCTCCCGTGTACCGGATCGCCCTCCTCAACAACTACCTGCGCAGGGTGGGGCCGCTGCGCTCAATCCTTGCCGCCCTTCCCGAAAGCGAGTACATGGAGGTGCGCGAGGCGGTCGCGGCGCATCGCACCTCCGATGCGAAGAAGTTCGCCGCAGCCCTGCTCATGCCCGACCAGGAGGACTGGGTCCGCGAAGCCTGCGACCTCCATCATGGATCTCGCTTGGGGCAAAGCGGCTACGACCTGGTCTGGGCGATCGCCTCCACCCCCGAACACCTCGAACGCAGCAGCGCCCGGATGCTCGGGCACTACGGCGACCTCGTCGAGCGCACCGCCCTGCTCGTCGACGGGCTCGGCACCGACGCGCTTCCCGTCCTGGTGAACACCATTGAGGGCGAAGACCGGCCGGGTGCCGATCTGCGCGAACTGGTCTTCGACGCCATCGGCCGCCTGCCCTCCGACGCGGCCGTCTCCTACCTCTTCACCGACCCCACGAACCCGCACGCGGCAGCCGCCTCCGTGCAGGCCGCGCGTCGGTTTCCGGTCCGCACGCTCCGCGTGATCGCCTCGATCGCGCCGAACGCCCACGCCGCCACCAGGGTCCGCCTCGCCGGATTCATCCGCACGAACGGCCTCCTCGAATCGGTCGACGCCCTGAACGAGTCCGAACGGGAGCGCATCACGACGCTGGTGGAGCGGCGCCATCCCGTCGCCGAGGCCGTCCCGGAGGTCTTCGCCACGCCGCCTTGGACTCCGTACGCGAAACCCGCCTCCAAGCGGACGGCCCTGGAGCTCGCACCGCCCGACCTCGACGACCTGCGCTGGGGCCCAGGCGAACAGGACGAGTGGTCCGAGACTGACGGATACATTGACGACTACTGGTCCCACCCCGACCGTTGGAATCGGAACAATGTGGACGACCCGAAGGACTGGGCCTTCAACCACTTCATCGCCTACGCTCCTGACGAACGCACTCGCGCCAAGCTCGCGGAATGGGACGGCACTTCGGCATCGCTCGGGACGACGACGCTCAAAGCGATCATCGCCCGCTACGGCGGCGAAATCAAAGCGCACGCGATGGCACTGCTCAAACGCAAGACCTCCCATCGTGAAGCCCTGCTGCCCTTCGTGAACCTCGACGCCGCCCGGCTGGCCGCGGGCTGGCTCTCCCGCTCCCGCAATGAGCGCGCCACCGGACGGGCTTGGCTCGACCGGCACACGAGCGAGGCCGCCGCGCTCCTCATCCCCGACGCGGTCGGCAAGGACGCCAAGCTCCGCAAGGCCGCCACGGATGCGCTCCGTCACCTCGATCGATCTGTTGTGGACGAACAGGCGGCGTCCTATGGGGAGGCGGCCGCCGCGGCCGTCGCCGCGCTGCTCGACGCCGACCCGCTCGACCCGCAGGTGCCGCGCATCCCCAAGCCGGGCGCCTGGGCCGATCCGGACATGCTCCCGCAGGTGCTCCTCGCGGACCGCTCTGCGGCCCTTCCCGATGCGGCGCTGCGCACCCTGATGACCGCGCTGGCGATGGACGAATCCGAGCGCCTGTATCCGGGCGTCGACGTGCTGACGGCCGAGTGCGACCGGGAGTCGCTCGCGGCGTTCTCGTGGGGACTGTTCGAACTGTGGCTCTCGGCCGGGTCGCCGTCGAAGGACGCGTGGGCGATGGACCAGTTGCGGCGCTTCGCCGACGACTACGCGGTGCGGCGTCTGACGGAGCGCATCCGCGAATGGCCGGGCCAGAGCCAGAACCGCAAGGCGGTCCGGGGTCTGGAGGTCCTGGGCGGGGTCGGCTCGGAGTCGGCGCTGCGCGCCGTGCACGGCATCGCGCAGAAGGCGAAGTTCAAGGCGCTCAAGAAGACCGCGACCGAGCAGATCGAGGTGATCGCCGAGCGACTGGAACTCACGCTCGACCAGTTGGGTGACCGGCTGGTGCCGGACTTCGGGCTCGCCGAGGCGTCGCTGGTGCTCGACTACGGGCCGCGCTCCTTCACGATCAAGTTCGACGAGTCGCTGAAGCCGTACGTGCTGGACGAGAAGGGGAAGCAGCGGGCGAGCGCGCCGAAGCCCAACGCGAAGGACGATCCGGAGCTGGCGCAGCCGGCCTACGAGCGGTTCGCGGCGCTGCGCCGCGACCTCAAGGCCACTGCCGCCGAGCAGGTGAAGCGCCTCGAAGGGGCCATGGGGAGCGGCCGCACGTGGACGCGGGCGGAGTTCCAGCAGTTCCTGGTCGACCATCCGCTCATGTGGCACCTCTCGAGCCGCCTCGTCTGGCAGGCCGGGGACGTCTCGTTCCGGCTCGCCGAGGACCGGACCCTCGCCGACCTCGAGGACGAGCCGTTCGAGCTGCCCGCGGACTCGGCGGTGCGGCTCGCGCACCCACTGACCTTGGGCGACGAGACCGAGGCGTGGGCTTCCGTATTCGCCGATTACGAGATCCTGCAGCCGTTCGACCAGTTGTCGCGGCCCGTGTTCGAACTATCCGAAGAGGACCGCAAGAGCGGCCGCGTGCCGCGCTTCGAGGGCGCGACGACCGGCGGGGGACCGCTCATCGGGCTGCTCAACCGGGGCTGGAAGTTCGGCGGGCCGAAGGCCCGCGGCGGCGGCTACGGCCTGTACCGCGAGTTCCCCGAGGGCGGTTACGTGTTCCTCGACTCGGCGCCCGGCGTGCACCCCGGCTACGGCTACGACAACGGCGCCGAGCAGACGCTCACGAACGTCGAACTGGCGCTGCCGGAAGGGGACGCGGTCGGTCCGGTCGCCGTCTCAGAGATCCTGCTCGTGGTGTCGCGACTGCTCCGCAGCGCTTAGATCGGTGTTCCCCGGGGCCTGCCCCGGGGAACATCCACGACCCCAAGACTCAGACTTCGGTCATCTCGATGTCGGTGAACCGGCCGTTGTGCGTCACCTTGTCGACCATGAAGTCCGTGCCCTTGTCGAAGAGGATCTCCTCTTCGTCGTGGTCGGAGTAGTCGGTGACGTTCTTGCCGTTCTTGCCGTTCACGGTGAACCTGGTGTCCTTCGCGAACTGCCCGGATTCGGTGATCCCCGGGTTCTTCGAAGTACTCGTAAAGGCGTCCTCTTTGACGATCTTGCCTTCCTGGTACTTCGCGAGCTCCTCGGGCCGCTTCTGGAGGTTCGACCCGCGGTAGGTCTTGCCGGGCTCGCTCGGCAGTTTCGACAGGGACTCGGAGACGGCGTCGGCCTTGTCCTGGAACTTCTGGCGGAAGGGCTTCCCGGTGCCGTCCGGGTTGCGCAGGTACGGGTTGATCTGCAGGTACCCGCCGTTGGTGTAGGTCCGGAGATTCGCCTTGTCGGTGTCGTTGAACGGCTTGAGCCGGTTGGGCTTCGGCTTCACCGGCGGGGGAGCCTTCTTCAACCCCTCGGCGGTGCGGAGGGTCGACGGGTTGTCGAGCACCCCCGAGAGGATCTTGCCGCCCGCCGACCCGGTCCGCGTCGGCGATGAGGAACCCGATTTAACCATGGAACACTGTTTCCTCCCTGGGACAAATGCATCGGAGGGGCGGATCGAGTGTATCCGGGCGCGGGGCCCGGAGCGGTCCCCGAACGGTTGCGCTCGTTCAGATGCCGGCCTTCGGGACGAGCGTCTCGAGTTCCTCCCAAAGGGATTCGGGAATCTCGACGTCGAGCAGAGCGATGGTCTCGACGGCCCGTTCGGGGCGGGAGACGCCGACCACTGTGGAGTCGACCAATGGGGACCGGGTCGAGAACTGGAGGGCCGCCGCGATGAGCGGCACGCCCGCCCTCTCGCACGCCTCGCTCATCGCGAACGCGGCGGCGCCGATCGCCTCGTCGCGTTCGCCGTAGCAGTACTTCGGTTGCTGCGCAGGACCTTTGGCGAGCATCCCGCCGCCGTACGGGGCAGCGTTGAGCACGCCGAGGCCGCCGGCGCGGGCCTTCGTGAACAGCTCCTCGGCCTCGCGGTTGAGCAGCGTGTACCGGTTGTGGTTGAGCACAAGGTCGAATTCGCCGGTGTCGAGGTAGCGCTGGCTGAGCCGCACGTCGCCCGAGGCCACCGCGAGGTGGTCGGCCACACCGGATTCGCGGATCTCGATGAGCGCTTCGAGCGCGCCGCCGGGCGCGAAGCCGTCCTGCTGCATGAACTCGGGGTCGTGCAGGGCGAGGATCGGCAGGTGGTCGACGCCGAGGCGTTCCAGGCTCTCTTCGAGGGACCTGCGCACGCGGTCGCCGGAGTAGTCGCCGGTCTCCGGATCGGCATCCACTTTGGTCTGCAGGACGAAGCCCTCGGGCAGGCCGCCCCGGCGGCGGATGGCCTCGCCGATGCGGCGCTCGGACAGGCCGTCCTTGCCGTAGTTGTTGCCGGTGTCGAGGTAGTTGACCTCGCTGTCGAAGACCGCGAGGATCGTCTGGACGGCCCGCTCGTCGTCCACTTCGTACCCGTACACCGAGTCGAACCCGGCGAGCGTGCTGGTGCCGATGCACAGGGGAGTGACCTCGAGGCCGGTCTGTCCGAGAGTGTTGCGCTGCATGTTCATCCGTTCGTCTTGAAATCGTTGCTCGCGTCGAGCCTGGCCGGGTCCAGGGCGTGTTCGATGACCATGACGCCCGCGCCGATCGCGCCGCTGCTCTCGCCGGTGCGGGCGGCCGCGATGCGGAGGTGCCTGGTGGCCAACGGGAGTGAGCGCTGGTAGATGACCTCGCGGACGCCCGCGATGAGGTGGTCGCCCGCGAGCGCGAGGGAGCCGCCGATGACGATGATCGACGGGTTGAAGAAGTTGACGGCCCCGGCGAGGACTTCGCCGATGTCGCGTCCGGCCTGGCGGACGAGGCGGAGGGCCGGGACGGAGCCGGAGCGGGCGAGCTCGACGACGTCGAGGGAACCGCCCGCTTGGATGCCCTGCTCGGTGAGCTTCCTGGCGATGGCGGCGCCGGAGGCGACGGCTTCGAGGCAGCCGGTGTTGCCGCAGCGGCACTGCACGTCGTCGGCGCCCGCGACGCGGATGTGCCCCATGTCGCCGGCCGCGCCCTGGGCGCCTCGGTAGACCTGGCCGCTCGCGATGATGCCGCAGCCGATGCCGGTGGCGGCCTTGATGAACAGCAGGTGCTCGTACTGGGGCCAGGCTGTGAAGTGCTCGCCGAGGGCCATGATGTTGACGTCGTTGTCGACCATCACCGGCACCGGGATGCGTTCTTGCACATACGAGGGGACGTCGAAGCCGTCCCATCCGGGCATGATCGGCGGGTTGACGGCGCGTCCGGCGGAGTGCTCGACGGGCCCGGGGAGGCCGATGCCGACGCCCAGGAGGTCGGCTGCGGGGCGGCTGACCTCGTCGAGGAGGCCGAGGCCGTGTTCGACCACCCAGTCGAGGACCGCCTTGGGGCCCAAGGCGATGTCGAGGTCGGCGTTGGAGACGGCGAGGACGTTCCCGGCGAGGTCGGTGACGGCGAGCCGGGCGTGCGTGGCGCCGAGGTCGGCGCCGAGGACGATGCGCGCGGCGGGGTTGAACGAGAAGGTGGCCGGGGGCCTGCCGCCGGTGGAGGCGGTCTCGCCGGTGGGGGCGATGAGCCCGGCGGCGAGGAGGGCGTCGATGCGGCCGGTCACGGTGGAACGGGCGAGGCCGGTGAGAGTCGCCAGCTCGGAGCGGGTGCGCGGCACGCCGTCGCGGAGGAGTTGGAGCAGCGCGCCGGCGCCGACCGAGGCCCCGGGGACCGGACGGCGAGGCACGGGCGAACCATCTGTCACTCGACTAGTGAACCACACGGGTTCGGACGGGGAAGTGACGTAACTGTTTCATAACGCCGACAACTTTTGCTTGTGCTCTGTCATAAGTCTGTCCTACGGTCGACATATGGCTCACGTCACGATCACTCGGCAGGACTACCGCGCAGCCGTTGTCGGCACCGGTTTCATGGGGCGCATCCACTCCCGCGCCATCGCCGTGGCCGGGGGATCGGTCGCCGGGATCGCCGGGTCCACCCCCGAACGGGCCCGCCAGGCCGCCGCATCGCTTCGGGCCGAGGCGGTGTTCGACGATCTGGACGCCCTCATCGACGCCGCCGACGTCGTCCACGTCTGCACCCCCAACCACCTCCACGCCCCGATCGCCTTGGCCGCCATCGCCGCCGGGAAACATGTGGTCTGCGAGAAGCCCCTCGCCACCGACGCCGACACCGCCCGCGCCATGACCGAGGCCGCCGCCGCGGCGGGCGTCGTCGCCACCGTCCCCTTCGTCTACCGCTTCCACCCGATGGCCCGCGAGGCCCGCGCCCGCATCGCCGCCGGGCGGATCGGCCGCCTCACCCTCGCCCACGGCTCCTACCTCCAGGACTGGCTGCTGCGCCCCGGCGACGACAACTGGCGGGTCGACGCCGACAAGGGCGGCGCGCTCCGCGCCTTCGGCGACATCGGCTCCCACTGGTGCGACCTCCTCGAATTCGTCACGGGCGATCGCATCACGGCGGTCAACGCCCAACTCGCCACGGCCAACCGGCGCCGCGGCGGACGCGAGGTCTCCACTGAGGACATCGTGACGCTGCAGTTCGCCACCGAGGGAGGCATGGTCGGCTCCACCGTCATCAGCCAGGTCTCCGCCGGGCGCAAGAACCGCCTCCTCCTCGAGATCTCCGGCACCGAATCGACCCTCGCCTTCGACCAGGAGCAGCCCGAGACCCTCTGGATCGGCGGCCGCGACCAGAACGCCGTCCTCATGCGCGACCCCGACCACCTCAGTCCCGACGCCGCCCGCCTCGCCCGCGTCCCGGCCGGACACGCCCAGGGCTACCAGGACTGCTTCGACGCCTTCGTGAACGACACTCGCGCCGCCATCAACGGCGACGCTCCCGACGGCCTCCCGACGTTCGCCGACGGACTCCGCGCCGCGAACCTCGCCGAGGCCGTGGCGGACTCGGCCCGCACCCGCGACTGGGCGGAGGTGCCCCGATGACCACCCAGCCTGCGCTGTCCATGCGCGGCATCGACAAAGCCTTCCTCGGCGTCCCTGTGCTCTCCTCAGTGGACCTCACCGTGGAGCCCGGTGAGGTCCACGTCCTGGTGGGGGAGAACGGCGCCGGCAAGTCCACCCTGATGAAGATCCTCGCCGGCGTTCACAGCGCCGACGCCGGCACCATCGAGCTGGGCGGCCGCGCCGTCTCCTTCACCCATCCCGCCCAGGCCCAGAACGCCGGAGTCGCCTCCGTCTTCCAGGAGTTCAACCTCCTGCCCGAACTCACCGTCGCCGAGAACGTCCACCTCGGACGCGAACCGCGCCGCCGCGGCCGCATCGACCGCCGCGCCATGAACGACGCGACCGCCACCGGCCTCGCCGACCTCGGCGTCGACGACCTCTCGCCGACCGCGAAAGTCGGATCGCTCTCCGTCGCGCACCAGCAGATCACCGAGATCGCCAAAGCCCTCTCCCAGGGCGCGGACCTCATCTGCATGGACGAGCCCACCGCCGCGCTCGCCGACGCCGAAGTGGCACTGCTCTACCGGCTCATCGAGCGCCTGCGCGAACGCGGTGTCGCGGTCCTCTATGTCTCCCACCGGCTCCGCGAGATCTTCGACCTGTGCGACCGCATCACGATCCTCAAGGACGGCCGCCTCGTCGAGAGCGTCGCCACCACCGCGATCACCCCCGACCAACTCGTGACGAAGATGGTCGGGCGGCGCATCGAAGCCCAGTTCCCGCCGCAGTCGCCAGACACTGCGATCGCCGAGGTCCGCCTCCGCATCGACGGCGGCGGCAACGACTATGTGGACGGCATCGACCTCGAAGTGCGCGCCGGCGAGATCGTCGGCCTCGCCGGGCTCCAAGGCTCGGGTCGCACCGAGATCGCCGAAGCGGTCTTCGGCATCACCCCGTTCACCCGCGGCACCATCGCGATCGACGGCCGGGACGTGCGGATCTCCCGCCCCCGCAAGGCCATCGCCGCCGGGATCGCCCTCGTCACCGAAGACCGCAAAGCCCAGGGTCTGGCCCTGCGCCAGTCCGTGAAGGCCAACGCCCGCCTCGTGCTCGACGCGAACGCCCGCGTTCACTCCCGGCAGCGCCCGACGCGCATCCGCGGCATCCTCTCCAGCCTCGACCTCGTGGCCCGCGGCGACGACCAGGAGGTCCAGTTCCTTTCGGGCGGCAACCAGCAGAAGGTCGTGGTCGCGAAATGGCTCGCTGCCGAGCCCGGCGTGATCGTCCTCGATGAGCCGACGCGCGGCATCGACGTGGGCGCCAAGCACAAGATGTACTCGGTGATCCGCTCGCTCGCCGCCGAAGGGCTCGCGGTGCTGCTCATCGCCTCCGAGCTCATCGAGGTGATCGGCCTCGCCGACCGGATCGTCGTCCTCCATGATGGACGCATCGCCGGGGAGCTGCCCGGCGGCGCCACCGAGCAAGAGGTCATGGCCTACGCGACGGGGCGGCGGTCGTCATGAAGCGCCTGAACCCCGGCAACTTCGGCACCACCGCCCTCATCTACCTGGCCCTGGCGGCAGTCCTCGCCGTCGGCGGCATCGCCGTCGCGATGGACGGCGGGAACCTCTTCGCCACCGCGAACCTCGTCGACATGCTCACCCGCACCAGCCTCACCGGGTTTCTCGCCATCGGCATGACCCTGGTGATCCTGTGCCGCTCCCTGGACCTATCGGTCGGCTACGTCGCCGCCCTCTCCAGCCTCGTCGCCGCGACCACGATGGACGGGCGAGCGGCGAACCTCCCGCTCGCCGTCGGCCTCGTACTGCTCGTCTCCGGGCTCATAGGGGCGGCGAACGGCGCGATCGTCGCGTTCCTCAAGGTGAACCCGTTCATCGCGACCCTCGGCACCGGTCTGATCCTCAAGGGCTACTTGGACACCGAGTACAAGGGTCCGGCCGGGGACGTGCCCGCGGTGTTCCAGCAGTTCGGGTACACCAGGATCGCGTTCATCCCCGTGTCGGCGATCGTCATGCTCGCGGTCGCCGCCGCGGCGATCTGGTTCCTGCGCTCCACGCGCACCGGCCACCACATGTACGCCGTCGGCGGCGACGTCGACGTCGCCCGCATGTCCGGCATCCGCACCACTCGCGTGCTGCTCACCGCCCACGTCCTCTGCGGCATGTGCGCCGGGCTCGCCGGGCTGCTGCTCGCGGCCCGCTTCGGCACCGGCTCCGCCGAGGCCTACACGAACCTCTACGAGCTCGACGCGATCGCCGCGGTCGTGCTCGGCGGCACGCTCCTCCTGGGCGGCAAGGGCGGCGTGGCCGGAACCGTTGCGGGCGTGGCGATCCTCGCCGTACTCGACACCGTGTTCAACGTGATGCAGATCGACCCGTTCGCGAAGGACGTGCTGCGCGGCGCGGTCATCATCGCCGCCGTCGCCCTCTACGCCCGCCGCCAACTCGACCGCACCGCCAGGAGACCCCGCTTCGCGGCGCTCGAAGGGAGGGCGTCATGACCCGCGTCCGCAGACTCGGCGCCGCGCTCCTCGGCGGCGGCACGGGAACGGTCTTCCTCCTCCTTGTGCTGATCTTCGCGGGCATCCTCGCGATGAACCCGGCGTTCTTCGAAGGCCCCTCGCTCATGGCCTTCCTCAAGCAGGCAGCGCCGCTCGTGATCCTCGCGGCCGGGCAGTACTTCGTGATCGTCTCGGGGAACTTCGACCTCTCGGTGGGCGCGCTCGTCGGCGCGCAGGTCGTGATCGCGGCGCGGCTCATCGACGGCGAGGAGTCCCGCACGCTCCCCGTGCTGCTCGTGATGCTCGCCTTCGGCCTCGCCGTGGGCCTGGTGAACGGCCTCATCACCACCGTCCTCAAGGTCCAGTCGTTCATCACGACGCTCGGGATGCTCCTGGTCCTCTACGGCGCCATCCGGCTCTGGACGGGCGGCGCCCCCACCGGCAGCCTCTCGGAGGCCTTCCGCACGCCCGGTCGCCTCGGCATCGAGAACGTGCCGCTCATCGGCCAGATCCCGTGGGCGCTGCTTATCATGCTCGCCGTCGGCGCCGGAGCGATCCTGTTGATGCGCACGCGTTTCGGCCGCGTCCTCCTGGCCTCGGGCGACAACGAACTCGCCGCGAAGCTCTCGGGCGCCCGCGTCGACGCCGTCCGCACCTCCGCGTTCGTCCTCTCGGGACTCTCGGCCACGATCGCCGGGATCCTCATCGGCGGATTCGCCGGAGTGAGCGCACAAGTCGGTGAGGGCCTGGAGTTCACGGTCATCACCGCGGTCGTCCTCGGCGGCGTCGTGCTCGGCGGCGGGCGCGGCACAGCCCTCGCCGCGATGGCCGGCGCGCTCGCCATCGAGGCCCTGTTCACGCTGTTCAACCAGATGGCGCTGCCCGCGACGCTCCGGCCCACGGTGCAGGGCGTCATCATCATCGCCGCCGTCGCCTACGCCGCCCGGCAGCGGTCCCGCCCCGGAGCCGCCGCCCCCAAATCAACCGCAACCGCAACTCCCTCATGAAAAGAAGGTCCGCATCATGCAGACGACACGCCTAGCCTTCGCTTCGGCGGCAGCCCTCGGGCTGCTGCTGGCGACCGGCTGCACCACCGACACCCCCGCCGAGACCCCCGAAGCCGATGCCTCCACTGAGAAGTCGGGCGACGAATGGTTCGTCCAGGCCGAGTACGACGAGCAGCTCGCCCAGCGCGACATCGCTCCCGAAGGCGACCCGAACACGCCGTGGCTCCAGGCGATCGAGCCCGAATGGGTCGATACGACCGAGTTCAAGCGCGACGGGGGCGGGGCCACGGTGTGCTTCTCGAACGCCTCGGTCTCCAACCCGTGGCGCGTGACCGGCTGGATCACCATGCAGGAGCAGGTGGCGGTGCTCAAGGAGGCCGGCGAGATCGGCGAGTTCCGCAGCTCGGACGCCGGTGACGACGACGATCAGCAGATCTCCGACATTCAGGCGTTCGTCGACTCCGGCGAGTGCGACGCGCTCATCATCTCGCCCTCCACGACCGCGACGCTCACCCCGGCCGTCGAGACCGCTTGCGCCTCGGGCATTCCGGTGATCGTCTTCGACCGCGGCGTGAACACCGACTGCGCGACCACGTTCATCCACCCGATCGGCGGCTACGCGTACGGCGCGGACGCGGCCGAGTTCCTGGTCGAGAACCTCGAACCGGGTTCGAAGGTGCTCGCGCTGCGGATCCTGCCGGGCGTGGACGTGCTCGAACACCGCTGGGCCGCCGCGCAGGAGATCTTCGGCGACTCTGAGCTGGAGATCCTCGGCAACGAGTTCACCGGCGGCGACGCCGCCGAGATCAAGAACATCGTCACGCAGTACCTGCAGCGCGGCGACGTGGACGGCATCTGGATGGACGCCGGGGACGGCGCGGTGGCCGCGATCGAGGCGTTCGAGGACGCCGGGAAGCCCTATCCGGTGATGGCGGGGGAGGACGAGCTGTCGTTCCTGCGCAAGTGGGAGGAGACGGGCATGACCGCGATCGCCCCGGTGTACTCCAACTTCCAGTGGCGCACCCCGGTCCTCGCTGCGACAATGATCTTGAAAGGCGAGCAGGTCCCGTCCGAGTGGGTCCTGCCGCAGGAGCCGATCACCGACGCCGACCTGGCCGACTACCTGGAACGGAACGCGGACATGCCTTCACTGCACTACGCCAAGTTCGGCGGCGAGGACCTGCCGGGCTTCCCCGACGCCTGGCGGGACCGCTAGCTTGAGCCGGTCCATCGGGGTCAACACCTGGGTCTGGGCCTCGCCGCTCGACGACGAGGCCCTGGCCCGGCTCGCGGTCCGCGTGCGCGACTGGGGGTTCGACACCATCGAGCTCCCGGTCGAGTCGCCAGGCGACTGGGACCCCCAGCGCGCCAACGAACTCCTCAAGGGACTCGGCCTCGACGCCACCGTGGTCCTGGTGATGGGTCCGGGCCGCGAGCTCGTGGACGCCCCGCGGGCCGTGGTCGCCGAGACCCAGCACTACCTGCGCCGCGTCGTGGACGCGGCCGCCGTCGTGGGCTCGCCGGTGATCGCCGGTCCCGCCTACGCCTCCGTCGGCCGCACTTGGCGCATCGCGGACCGGCCCGCGGTCTACCGCGAACTGCGCCGGAACCTGGAGCCCGTCGCCGGGTACGCGGCCGAACGGGGCATCACGATCGCCGTGGAACCCTTGAACCGCTACGAGACCAGCCTGATCAACACTGTGGACCAGGCACTGGACGCATTGGACGATCTGCCCGGAACCGCTCTGGCCCTGGACGTCTACCACATGAACATCGAGGAGACCGACATCCCGGCCGCGATCATCCGCGCCGGGGACCGGATCGGTCACGTCCAGGTCAGCGCCAACGACCGCGGCTCGCCGGGCAACGACCACCTCGAATGGCGTTCGATCCTGCACGCGCTCGACCTCGTCGAATACGCAGGGCCCCTTGTCATCGAGTCGTTCACCGCGCACAATGCGACTATCGCGACGGCCGCTTCCATCTGGCGGCCTCTCGCACCGACCCAAGACGCCCTCGCCGTCGATGGACTGACCTATCTGAGGAGTCTCACTGATGCCTAGACCGATCACGCTGTTCACCGGCCAATGGGCGGACCTGCCGTTCGAGGAGGTGTGCCGACTCGCCGCGGACTGGGGCTACGACGGGCTCGAAGTGGCCTGCTGGGGCGACCACCTCGACGTCGTGCGGGCCGCCGAGGACGACGACTACGCGGCCGACCGCAAGGCGATCCTCGAATCGCACGGCCTCGAGCTGTGGACGATCTCGAACCACCTTGTGGGCCAAGCGGTCTGCGACGACCCGATCGACGAGCGCCACAAGGCGATCGTGCCCTCCCGCGTGTGGGGCGACGGCGAACCCGAAGGGGTCCGCCAAAGGGCCGCCGAGGAGATGAAGGCGACCGCCCGCGCCGCCGCGAAACTCGGCGTCGGCACGGTCGTCGGCTTCACCGGCTCAGCGGTGTGGAAGTACGTCGCGATGTTCCCTCCCGTGGCCGAGTCGGTGATCGAGGCGGGCTACGACGACTTCGGGGCACGCTGGAACCCGATCCTCGACGTATTCGATGAGGTCGGTGTCCGCTTCGCGCACGAGGTGCACCCCTCCGAGATCGCCTACGACTACTGGTCGACGCACCGCGCGCTCGAAGCGGTCGGGCACCGGACCGCGTTCGGCCTCAACTGGGACCCGAGCCACATGGTGTGGCAGGACATCGACCCGGCCGCGTTCCTGTGGGACTTCCGGGAGCGGATCTACCACGTGGACTGCAAGGACACCCGCAAGCGGCTCGACGGCCGCAACGGGCGCCTCGGTTCGCACCTGCCGTGGGGCGACCCGCGGCGCGGCTGGGACTTCGTCTCCACCGGTCATGGCGACGTGCCGTGGGAGGACTGCTTCCGCGTGCTCAATTCGATCGGGTACGCCGGGCCGATCTCGATCGAGTGGGAGGACGCGGGCATGGACCGCCTGCGCGGCGCCCCCGAAGCCCTTGCGTACGTGCGGGACTTGAACTTCGATCGCCCCGCCGCGTCCTTCGACGCCGCGTTCAGCTCCGACTAAGGCGCGGGCGTGATGCTGTCGTGAGGGTTGGCTGTCGGTCGCGGTCAGAGCGGTCAGCGACGGAGCGGTGAGGATCAGGTCGGGGGCGTGATGCCGCCGTGCGAGCTGATTGCTGGTCGCGGTCAATGCGATCAGCGACTGCAGTGGCGGGATTCGGGTGCGTTGCTGTCGCTGAGGCCGGACTCGGGATCCTGGCAGGAGTTGGGGCCCTCGCTGCGATAGCGGCTCGGGCCGGATGCGGGACCTGGGTGGGACTTGGGGTCCTGGCCGCGTTAGGGCCCCGGCGGCGGGGCTCGGCGTACTGGGGGCCCACGCCTCGCTTGAGGCCCCGGCCGGAATCGAGCCGTTGCCCCTGCTGTTGCTGGGGCGGTGGGCTGACGGCGCTGGTGCCTGGTGGTGGCGTCGGCCGGGTGGCGCTGGTGGTGCGGGCCGGGGTGATGTTGCGGGTGGGCGCGGGGATCGGTCCGCAATCGTGGTGGCTTTCGTTGTGTCGCTTTGGGGGCGGGGCCGCATGCTGCATGGTCGTTTCACCTCCGCTCGTGGTCTCGTAGTCGATCCCGCGAAGCGCCCGCGCGCTCCGCTTCACCTGGCCTCCCCCGCTTCGCTCGGCTTCGCTTCGGCCCGTGGTCTTCGCCTGGCCGCGCTGTTCCTGCCGGGGGCGGGTGCTGGTGTATCCCGTCCTTGAGGGAGTGGTGCGGCCGCCCGGCGGATGCCGGTGGCTCGCCCGGTGGATGCCGGTAGTGGTTTCGCCTCCCGGTGTTGCCTTGCTTGCTGTTCTTCGGTCCGTCCTGCAGGCGCGCGGGTGCT
Source organism: Glycomyces rhizosphaerae (assembly GCF_042647865.1). Lineage (NCBI taxonomy): Bacteria > Bacillati > Actinomycetota > Actinomycetes > Glycomycetales > Glycomycetaceae > Glycomyces > Glycomyces rhizosphaerae. The sequence goes on along the minus strand of NZ_JBHRWO010000022.1, from coordinate 68,932 downwards.
GTCGCGTGCGGCGCTGCCGGGACGGGGTGGTGGTCGCCATGGACGTGGTGCTGGTGCTGCCGGGCCGAGTCCTCTATTCGCTCGGTCTGGCCTCGCCGCTCACGCTGGCGGGTCGTGCTTGTGTCGCAGGTGCCCCCGTGTGGGGCATTGCCTTCTGGTTGGGGTGATCCCAACTAGGATCGTCCACCCAGTCACGGCCCATCGGGGGCGCGGACAGCTGCGGGCGATGGCACGGGGGTGAGATCGGACGCCTCCAGTGGAGGAGCACCCTGGCTTGCGGGGTCGTCGCCTCGAAACAAGTCGGTTTGTCGGATCGGCCAGAGGCTTGTCATAGTCTGCTTACACCTACCCCGACACCTGTACAAATTTCCTGTCCCTGTACGTACCTCAATTGTCCCCCATGCAGCCCCCGACTGTCATCACCCACACGATGCGAAAGCATTCACGTTCCCCCACCCCACGCCCGGCCTGATCGACTGCACCCCAGCCGAACCCGACCCGAGTCGCGCCTCCACACCGGCCCCCGCCACCCACCCCTCCGTCGCTGCCCGGTTTGAGCGCAACCCACCCCGACCCGGTGCTGCTCGCGCCGTCCGGGGTTTTGCCCTGCTAGGCGAAGGCGAAGATCGGCGGGAACGCCAATACGACGATCCACGCCCACGCGGCGTACACGGGCATGTAGTCGGTCTGCCAGCGCTCGAGCCGCGCGAACTTCTTGCGGCCCTTGATGACCGTCCAGTACAGCCACGCGGACCAGGCGAGGTTCGCGAACAGGACGAGGTTCTCGCCGAGCGCGGCGCTCTTGTTGGGCGTGAGGCCCCATTCGGTGATGCGGCCGGTGATCGCGATGAGCACCAGCACGTCGATGAGCAGGGCGCTCACGACGAGTGCGAGCTGCATCCAGTCGAAGAACCCGGCGGGCGCGGCGGGGTCGCGCGCCGAGATCGAGTAGAGCACCAGGCCGAGCACGACCACCAGGAGCAGGTCGAACAGGATGAGCATGTCCCGTTCGACGTCGATCGCGTTGGTGGTCACGGCGATCGCGACGAGCACGGCGACGAGCGTCACCGTGAACAGCGGCGTGAAGACGCGGGTGAGTACGGGCGCCATGTTCTCGATGACGCTCTGCTTGGCCTCCACGAGCCACGCGGCCACGACGACGGCAGCCGCCGCGCCGCAGGGGATGAGCCATTCGCTGATGAACGTCTCGGTGTCGATCCCGATGGCGCTGAACGTGCCCACGGTGATCGCGGTGAGCACGCCGCCGCCGAGGGCGATGAGCACGAAGTAGATGAACCACTCGCCGGTGAACCGGATGAAGTCCATGCGCTTCTGGCCCGAGCGCCATTCGCCTGCGGCGTAGGCGACTCCGACGGCCAGCCACAGCGCGAGCGGCAGGTGGATCGCGGTGAGCACCATGGACTGCGAGTCGTCGTCGAGGGGGTAGGCGTTCGCGGCGATGGCCGCGAGCGCGAAGAGGCCGATGAGTGCGCCCGCGGTGCCGCGGCCCGCTTTGCGGCGCCAGCCGAAGTAGAGCGCAAGCGGGGCGAGCACCAGGAGCCCTGCGTTGCGGAGGTAGAAGTCGGCGTCCTCGTCGAAACCGAGGCCGAACAGCAGCGGGAGTTTCAGCCCGGCGGCCGCGAGGCCGGCGCAGACGATCATCACGACCAGTCCGCGGCGGCGCTCGGCCTCGGCGGGCGCGTCCTCGTCGTCAGTGAGGACGAGCTGCTTCCACAACCGGTCGGAGTGCTCGCGGGCGAACTCGCGCGAGAGCTCGTCCATGCGGCCCATGCGTTTCACAGCGATGAGGAAGGCCTCGTCGGGGCGCAGGCCGGTCTCGGCGAGGTCGGCGACGCGCTCGCGGAGATGGTCCTCGAGTTCGTCCACATCGGCGCTGTTGACGGCGCGGCGACGCAGCATATAAGACCGCCATTCGGCGATCTGCGCTTCGAGCTCGGTGTCGTTCTCGGTCATCTCAACCCTCCAGCGCCGGCGCGGTGATCGGTGCGATCGACCGCGTGGCCTTCCAGATGTCCTGCAGCGCTTCGGTGACGGCGTCCCACTGTTTGCGCTGCTCGGCCAGTTCGCGGTGGCCGTCCGCCGTGATCGCGTAGTACTTGCGGCGGCGCCCGCCTTCGGGAGTGCGCCAGGTGGCCTCGACGTAGCCGAGCCGTTCGAGGCGGTGTAGGAGGGGGTAGAGCAGGCCCTCGGTCCATTCGAGCCGGCCGTCGGAGCGCTCGCCGATCTCCTTGAGGATCGCGTAGCCGTAGCTCTCCTCTTCGGCGAGGATGCCCAGGACCAGCGGCGTCGCCGAGGCGGCTACGAGGTCTTTGGCGATGTGCATGAGAGAGAGCCTCCTTGACCCTAGTACTTCTATGCCTTGAGGTTCTATGCATCATAGATCTAGGGTTCCCGGATCGTCAAGGCGCGCGTGATTGCGCTAGCTTCGGTGCGTGGACATCGCAGACGACCCCCAGATGCTGCTGGACCGCGTCAAGTCGCTCGCCGCGAGCGGCGGACGGGTGCTGATCGGCATCGCCGGCTGCCCGGGTGCGGGCAAGTCGACCGCGGCCGCGTGGCTGGCGCGCTCGCTGGACCGGGCGGTGCAGGTGCCGATGGACGGGTTCCACCTGGCGAACGCCGAGCTGGTGCGGCTCGGCAAGCGCGGGCGGAAGGGCGCGATCGACACGTTCGACGGCCACGGCTACCGGTCGCTGCTGGAACGCATTGCGGCCGAACGGGAAGCGGTGATCTACGCCCCGGAGTTCGACCGTCGTGTGGGCGAGCCGGTGGCCGGCGCCATCGCGGTGCCGCCGGAGGCCGACATCGTGGTCACCGAGGGGAACTACCTGCTCGACGAGGAGGGCCCGTGGCCCGGCGTGCGGGCGGCGCTGACCGAGGTCTGGTACTGCGAGACGCCCGAGCCGCTGCGGCTCGCGAGGCTCGTGGCGCGCCACGAGCGCTTCGGGAAGTCGCCGGAGACGGCACGGGCGTGGGTCGCGGACGTGGACGAGCGCAACGCCGAGCGCATTCGGGCCTCGAAGCACCGGGCCGACCTGGTACTCGACTTCGACGCGCTCGGCATCGGCCGCTAGGCCCGGATTCGCAGGCTCAGGCCGAGATTGACCAGCACCGTCACGGCCTGTACCGCCACGGTCCATGCGAACGCTTCGCCCACGCCGACCTCCGGAACCAATTGCAGGAACAGCGCCCCGAGCAGGGCCAGTCCCGTCGCGAGCGCGATCTGCTGGCTCGTGCCCATGACCCCGCTCGCGACCCCGGCGCGCTCGGGCGGCACGTCCGACAGGACCACCCGGAACAGCACCGGCAGATGCAGCCCTTGACCGATCCCGACCACGATCAGCGCCGGAGCCATGGCGAACGCCGCCGACTCGGTCCACGCGACCGCCAGCGTCCCCGCGAGCGCCGCGAGCCCCGCGAACTGCACGGCGATCCCGATGGTCACCACCCGAACGCCGAGTCTCGGGGCCAGCCGCGGCCCGAACGCCGACCCGGCGAAGAACGCGAGCGCATACGGCACGAGCGCGAAGCCCGCGGCCACAGGTCCATAGTCGAGGCCCAGCTGGAGGGCGACGGCCGCCGCGAACAGGAACCCGCCGAACCCGGCCATGGACAGCATCATCACCGGCATTCCGCGCCGCATGCCCGGAAGCGCGAGCAGGCTCGGCGGCAGCAGCGGCACACCGCCGTTCCTTTCCTTCCGCCGCTGCACGGCGAGGAACGCGAGCGCGGCGACAGGGAAGGCCCCCAAGCAGATCCACGACCACGCCGGCCAGCCCGCGGCGCGGCCCTCGGTGAGCGGCACGAGCAGCAGCACCATGGCCGCACCGAGCAGGACCGCACCGAGCGGGTCGAGCGGGGCCGCTTTCGGCGAGCGGGTCTCGGGCACGGTCCGGGCCAGGAGGATCGCGGCGATCGCGACGGACGGGACGTTGATGAGGAACACCGAGCGCCAGCCGCTCCCGGCGATGTCGGCTCCGACCATGAGGCCGCCGAGGACCTGCCCGAAGGCCATGGCCAGACCGACGATCGCGCCGAACAGGCCCATCGCGCGGGCCCGCTGGTGCCCGGCGGTCGCGGCCTGGATCGTCGCCATCGCCTGCGGCAGCATCAGAGCCGCCATGGCGCCCTGCAGGATCCGGGCCGCCACCAGCAGTCCACCCGAAGGAGCCAGGCCGCACAGCAGCGAGGCGATACCGAAACCTATGAGCCCCAGCAGCATCAGGCGCCGACGCCCGAAGGCGTCGCCGAGCCTGCCGCCGAGGACCATGAGCGACCCGTACGCCGTGGCATACCCGGCGACGACGAGTTCGAGCGCGGCCGGCCCCGCCCTGAGGTCGTCCCCGATCGTCGGCAGCGCCACGTTGACGATGAAGGCATCCAAAGAGGACAAAGTAGCGGTGAACAGGATGGCGAACAGGCCGAGCCTGCTCAGGGCGGGCTGGGTGTCGTTCGGCGCGCGAGTCGGCGCGCTTGCGGTCTGCGTCATGGCTTCGACATTGGCGCGGTTCGCAACCCGGTACCTGATCGCCGTCATCCAGGGACCAGGACTCCCTGGATGAGCCGGGCCGGGCGAGGCATCCTGGTGGGATGGCAACCATGACCGCGAACACCGGGACCGGGGACGCCGACACCGCGACCGCTCCGACCGGGACCGGAGCCCCGCACCTCGCCGAACGCCGCCGCGAGCTCGCCGACTTCGTGCGCTCCCGCCGCGAGCGACTCACCCCGGAGCAGGTCGGGCTGCCGCCCGGACGCCGCCGCCGCACGCCCGGCCTGCGGCGCGAGGAGGTCGCGCAACTCGCCAACGTGGGCGTCTCCTGGTACACCTGGCTCGAACAGGCCCGCGACATCACGGTCTCCGCGCAGGTCCTCGACGCGATCGCCGGCGCGCTTCGCCTCGACGCCTCCGAACGGTCCCACCTGTTCGGCCTGGCCGGGGCCGTCGATCCGGCGCCGCGCCGGGACTCCGACGAAGTGCCGCAATCGCTCCGGGCCCTCCTGAAGCAGGTCGAACCGTTTCCCGCCTCGATCCAGAACTGCCGCTACGACCTCTTGCACTACAACCGCACGTTCGCCCGCCTCTTCTGCGATCTCGACGCGCTGCCGCCGCAGGACCGCAACTGCATGTGGCTCGCCTTCACCGACGCCGACTGGAGCCGGGCCCTGGTAGAACGCCGCGAGACCATCGAGCTCATGGTCGCGAACTTCCGCAACCACGGCACCGGGCACTTCAACGAGCCGCACTGGCGGGAGCTCGTGGACCGGCTCCTCGCCGCTTCGCCCGAGTTCGGCGAGATCTGGGCCCGCCGCAACGTCGCGGACAAGGTGCAGGAGATCAAGCTCTTCCGCCAGAAGGAGGTCGGTCTCCTGCGGCTGCGCGCCGACCGGATGTGGCTGCAGCCCGGCGGCGGCATGCGGCTCACGGTCTTCAGTCCGTCCGACGACGAGACCGCCGCCAAACTCGAACGCCTCCGACATCTCGCCGGTTGAGGCGCGGGCCGACGCTCACGGCGCCGGCACGAACGGCTCCGTCAAGTGCGAGGAGGCGACGTGGAGCAGCGCGCCCCCGCCAGACCGCAGCAGCCGCTCCCTTGAGCGCCTTGCCGTCTCGCGGTCCATCTCGAATACGTAGGCGAGCTCGGGGTACAGGAGCTGGATCGCGTTCACCAGCAGGTCGCCGGTGATGAGCACCGATTCGCGGCCGTCCGCCACGATCACGCTCTGATGCCCTGGCGTGTGCCCGGGAGTCGCCACCACCCGGCCCGCGCGAAGCGGCGTGTCGCCGTCGAGCAGCCGCAGCTGGTCCGAGGCCCGCAGCGGATCGATCAGCGTTTCGCGGAGCTGAGGGTTGAGCGTGTCGACGGCGTCGAACTCGGCCTGCTGGATCAGATACTCGGCGTTGGGGAAGAAGGCGCTGAGGCCGGTGCTCGGCCCGTCCCCGCTCGTAGTGACGGCCCCCTCGGCCACCACGGCCCAGCCGACGTGGTCGGTGTGGAGATGCGTGAGCACCACGGTGTCCACTTCGGCCGGATCGATGCCGGCCGCCGCCAGCGACTCGGGGAGCTTGCCCGGCAGGGGAGCCCAGGAGGCGGGGGCGTCGGCCGGGCCGATCCCGGCGTCCACCACGGTGACGCCCTTCGGGCCGCGGATCGCGAAGGCCCGGAAGTTGAGGGACCAGCGGCCCTCGCCGTCGACCGCACCAGGGTCAAAGCGGTCGACCGCCGCCCACTGCGCGGCAGAGGCGTCAGGGAAGGCCGCCTCCCGGGAGGTGAACGGGAAGGGGCCCACGCCGTCGGCGAGGGCGATGATCTCGGTCGAGCCGATCCGGATGGCGGGTGACGCGGCAGGGGTCATGCCGCGATCCTGCCACTCGATCGGGTGACCTCGACGCCGCGGGGCCCGGTTCTTGTCGTACCCGCGCGCCTGCCTCGATTTTCAGATAAGAGGGGCCTTTGAATCGGGTGGTTTGAGAAGAGAGTGGCGAATTTGGTGCCGCATGAGTGACGAGTGTGTACCAGGTCCATGCGGTGATCGCCGATATGGTGAGACAGGCCCGGGCCTCTTTTGCCACAAGCTTTAATCTGAAACCTATTCATAGCAGACTTAGCTGGGATCTTGTCACTTCTACAACCTCGCTGATACGGAACTGTTATGTTTGCCGGCCCCAACAAAACTTTGATTCGGTTTATTATATAGAAGAAGCGTCTCACCCTCATGGCTGGATAGATATCCGCTACTCGCAGGCTGGAGAAGCCCATGGACGTTATTCAGAGTTTGTTGAAAACCTCACTTGGTACATTCGAAGTATTCTGCTTCGATGATGGGAGATTGCAGCCCCCAATCGCCTTTGCATTTGGAGAATTCAGAGAACGCCCACCGCTCGTGCGTGTGCAGTCTGAATGCATGCCGGGACTTGTGTTCGGATCACTGACTTGCGACTGCGCAGGGCAGCGCGACGATTCTCTGAATGCTATTACTTCCGACGGCGCTGGCGTTGTCATACATCTATGGCAAGAGGGGCGTGGCATCGGCCTAGCCGATAAGATGCGAGCTTACGCTCGCCAATTGAACGATGGAGCTGATACGGTTGATGCAAACCTTCTGATCGGCCGTGAAATTGATGAGCGCGAGTATACAGATGTAGCCACTATTTTGACATGGCTCGGAGTTTCACCAATCCGACTTCTCACAAATAATCCCTCAAAGGTGGACGAACTCGGCGCACTAGGAATCAATATCGAGGAAGTCGTTCCAATTCCTCCTCGGGTAAATCCGCTTAATCGCAACTATATTCGAACCAAGGCTCTGCGATTGGGTCATACATACGATCTTTCAGTACTAGGTTCGGACGATGACTGAGAGCGGCCTATATCGCCATTACAAAGGCGGGCTTTACGAAGTAATTGGAGTCGCTACACATACCGAGAGCAGAGAGCCTCTTGTTGTGTATCGCGATCAACTCGAAGGCCTGCTCTGGGTCCGACCGGAGGCTATGTTCAACGACTCCATATCAATCGGAGGCGCATCTCAACCCCGGTTCCGGTACATAGCAGCCTCCGGGAGGGCGGATGTATCTGGCTGACGTCGATATCCGGGCCCACTTGAACGAGATCAACTTCAGCTGCCGACTCCCCCAGCATCCATTCAATCCGGACCTACAGATTGGGCCCGCCTCGGTAGATATTCGTATCGATACCGTGTTCTGGGTTCCGAAACGCAAGCCTCCAAGGAGGTGGAGCCGAACTTCATCTGAAAAGCGTTGGCGGTCGGCCGATATCGTGGATCTTAGGAGACAGGACGTATACGAGACTCAACCTACACTGCACTGGAGACAGCGGAGGCTAGCTCCTGGAGACACAATTGTCATTAACCCCGGCGAATCCATCATGGCTCGCACCTATGAAGAATTTTCAATGCCAGAGGGTATGGCCGGAAAGCTCTCTGCCCGGGTTTCATATTCCCGCCTGGGCCTCCTGGTGCATTGCGGAAATGATTTTATGAATCCTGGATGGCGAGGTCATCACCCACTTCAACTTGTAAACCTCTCCGGCCTTCCTATTCGAATCGCGCCCCTGTTTCCCGTTGCTCAACTTTGCTTCGTAACGCTGACGCAGCCGAGCTCCCGGATCTACGGCGAGGGGGAGCGGTACATGCATGACGACGGGGGACCTTCGAAATGGTGGAGAGATGCCCTTGTCCAAGAAGTGGTAGACGCTTATGGTCAGGATAATCTCCCTCGATCAGTTAGTGACTATATCAATCAAGCAATTGCCGACGGACTGTTCAGTGACGAGCAATTGATTCGCCTACTTGAGTTCAGAGAATCGGTAGCCGTGTCTCGATTTACCAGTGGTAGCGATTTCCTAGGCGAATTCGCGGAAAAGGAGCGCAATGCGAGAAAGCGCCGTCAAGTTTGGCGCGGAATCAAACTGGGCTCTCTCCCAATCCTCCTCGGCGCCAGCCTTGGCCTGCTTTCAGTGCAGCCCTACGGTTGGCTGCATTTCGGTTTTATTCTCGCTACTGTTTTGTCGCTTTTGTTCGCATCGCATGAGATCTTTGCTCAACAGAGCGAAGACTTCTTTCTGCCGCAGGACTGGCGTGCCTACAAGAACCAGGAACAAGCCAAGGCGCAAGTAGTCGCTGTTCGACAAAGCGCGGTGATCTCTGACGATCCAAATGTTTGAGTATTTAGCGTCGAGACCCGCGACAGGCGCACCACCCCAACGATCCGCAGACCCGTCCGACGCAGCTTCGCTCGGCGTGCCGTTCCCTTGTTTGCCATCCCACCCCCTCTTGACCAGTGTCACCATCAGATACGCCCCATATTGGCGTATGGAATTGGTGAAACGGTCGTCCACGGCTGGGTGGGGGCTTGGGATGGTATACGCGCGAAGCCATGACCAGGCCGGTTGTCTTGGAGTCCACTCCAGGTTCTAGGCTTCGGGCCGTACCGGCCCGAAGGCCGCGCGGAAGTCCGCGGTCCGGGGCAACGACTGAAGGGGGTACGCGATGGCTCGCGTGGCGGTGACCGGAGGCAGCGGCAAACTCGGCCGCGCCTGCGTGCGGGATCTGGTGGAGCACGGCTGGGAAGTGGTCAACCTCGACCGCGCGCCCTCGCTCGACGGCCTCGCGCCGTTCCTGCAGATCGACCTGACCGACTACGGCCAGGTCGTCTCCGCGCTCACCGGCGTCGACGACCGGTACGACAAGCTCGACGCCGTCGTCCACCTCGCCGCGATCCCCGCCCCCGGCCTCAAGCCGAACTCGGAGATCTTCCGCAACAACATGCTCAGCACGTACAACGTGTTCGCCGCCGCGAAGGTAGCCGGGATCGACAACGTCGTCTGGGCCTCAAGCGAAACCGTGCTCGGCCTGCCCTTCGAGACCCCGCCGCCGTACCTCCCCGTCGACGAGGAGTACGCCCCGCGCCCCGAATCCACGTACTCGCTCGTCAAGACCCTCGAAGAGACCATGGTCGACCAGCTCTGCCGCTGGAACCCCAGCCTCAAGGCGACCGGCCTGCGCTTCTCCAACGTCATGCACGTCGAGGACTACGCGGCCTTCCCCGCGTTCAACGAGGACCCGACGCTCCGCGACTGGAACCTCTGGTCCTATATCGACGCCCGCGACGGCGCGCTCGCCATCCGCCTCGGCCTGGAACGCGAAGGCGCCGGTAAGGAGGTCTTCGTGATCGCCTCCCCGGACACGGTCATGACCACGTCCACTCCGGACCTCGTCAAGGCCCACTACCCGGACCTCGAACTCAAACGCCCCGTGGAGGGCCACGAGACGCTCCTGTCGATCGACAAGGCCCGCAGGATCCTCGGCTTCGACCCGCAGCACAGCTGGCGCGACCACTTCTGAGTCTCAACGCGAACAGTGAAGGGCGGGGCCGAAGCCCCGCCCTTCACTGCTCAATCGCCAAGTCCCGCAACGAGCATCAGCTCGCGATCAGTTCCTGCGCCTTCGTCGTGAAGCCGCGGATCTCGTCCTGCCACGCGTACATGTCCACCTCGATGGCGGCGTACTGCTCGGCGGTGACCGCGTCGTACGTCGCGGTCGCGGTCTCGCGGTAGCCCGACTCGTCACCGCACTCGGCGAACGCGACGGCCATCTCCACCTCATAGGCCCGCTTGTCCTCGAAGTCGGCGGGCACGTCCTCGGGCAGGTCCGGGACGGGAGGATTCGTGTCCGCCGGCGGCGGGTCCTCGCCCGGAATCGGCTCCTCCTCGTAGATCTCGCCGGTGTACAGCAGCGAGGAGTAGTCGCGCATCGCGAGCCTGCCGGTCTCGTTGAACTCCCAACCGGGGTAACCGCGATCGGCCGTGCACGTGAGGAAAGCGGGCTGGGCGTCGACCATGCGGGCGGCGTACTCGGTGTCGATCGCGTCGACGTCGACCAGCGGCATCTCCGGCCGCCACACCCAGTGGAAGAGGTCGCCCTCCTCGTCGACCGCGACCTGCTGGGGCTCGCCGTACAGTGCCTCGATCATCTCCAGTTGGCAGCCACCGGGTTTGGGAATGGACTCCACCGCGCCGTCCCCGAACTCGAGCGATCCGTCGTCAGAGGACGTGTCGTCTTCGGGCGCCTCGCCGGTGTACTCCAGGCCCGCGGTGGCCTCCTCGCCCTGGTACGCGACGCTCCACGCGCGCTGCTCGTCGGAGGGGAGCGATTCGAAGTCCGAGTTGTCGAACACGGGCTCGTCCTCATACTCAGCGGCCCAGGTCGCCTCGTAGTAGTCCTGCGTCTCCTGGGAGTCGAACATCTCCGCGGTCTCGGCCCACCAGCCGAAGCCCCACTCGGCCGCGACATCGACCTCGGGCAGGAACTCATCGGTCGGGCGGAAGTCGGTGAGCGCCTCCACCTCGTGCGGCTCGTACTGGCCCATGTAGCGCAGGTCGTGCACCGTGAAGCCCTGCGCCGCCAGGCATTCGGCGATGATCCGGTCTTCGGCCCTGGCCAGTTCCTTGTCGAGCCGGGCGCTCTCGTTGACCATCTCCACCAGCGCGGCCGCGTCGACGGCTTCGCCCCCCGAGCCCCCGTCCGCACCGTCGTCCGATCCGCCGCCCGAATCAGTGCACGCCGCGGTGGCGGCGAGTGCGGCGATCCCGAGCAGGCCCGCCAGATATCTCCATTGCTGAGTGGAGGGGTTGTACCGACAACGATCGGATTGATTCATAAGCGGGAGACGCCGTCACCCGCCCGAGAAGTTGCAAAAGACGCCCGGCGGGCGCGCCCTCGCACCGTCAAACCCGGTACCAGATATGGAAGTCGTCATACTTGTGGATGCCAGGTGCGCCGTCGACCTCGCGGACGGCCTGCCGCAGCGCCTGAAGCTGCTCGACCCGCATCGGCAGCGCCGCCTCGTCCGGCTGGTAGGTCCAGCCGCGCGGGTAGTCGACGCCCGGCCGGACCGACATCTCGACGTGGCAGCCCAGCAGGTGCGAGACCGGGTGCGCCGCGCACCACGCCACCAGACGGTCCACAGTGGCGGCGAATGCGTCCCAGTCCTGGACGTACAACCGGCCCGGATAGAACGTGTCCCCGGTGAGCAGCAGGCGGGTCCAGCGGTCGTAGAACACCGTCGCCGAGTCGTGGTGGCCCGGCCCCGGCACGACATCGACCACGCGGCCGCCCAGGTCGAGTTCCCCGGCCGTATTCGGCCAGTCCTCGAAGCCGTAGAACGCGGTCACGGCATCGAGCCCGGTACCGACCACAGTGGTCCCTGGCCGGTCGGCGAACTGGGCGTCGGCGGCCTTGTGGTCGCCGTGGCCGTGCGTGTGGGCCACGATCAACCGGTAGTCCTCACGAGGATGCCGAGCCAACCAATCCTCGATGTGCGCGTCCACGACCGCACGCAACGGGAAGTACTCGGGCTCGGGCGTCGCCCCTGTGTCGATGAGCAGCGCCGTGTCGTTGCCGAACAGCAGGAACATGAACGGCGCCTCGTAGTTCACGGACTTGTTCTGGCGCATCACGATCGTGTGCTCGTCGGCGGCGTGGGACTGGATCTCCGGCTCCGGGTCGTGCTTGGCCGAAGGCCCGCCCGCGTGCCAGTCGACCTCGAGGTCGGGTTCGCAGCCGCTGGGGCTGAACGGCACCGGTCGGTACGGCAAGGTGTCCTCCTCGGCGAACGAGACGGTCGAATCTCCTACGAAACGGCTCAACCGCACCACCTCGATACGGCGTCTTCAAGATGTTCTCAGAGTCCCCAGAAGAAAGCCGGGTCGATGCGCCGCCTCCTGATCACCGCGCTCACCGTTTCGCTCGCACTCACCGCATGCTCCGAAGACGAACTCGTCGCAACCGACGACGACATCGCCCGCATCGAGCAGAGCCTCATCCGCGGCTCCGAGCTCTCCTGGGAACTCCTGGGGGCCGAGTCCCGCGTCGCGAGCCTGTGCATGCAGGACGAGGGCTTCACCGTCCACGATCCGATCCAGTTGTTCGGCAACGGGATCCCGCACCGCTTCGTGGGCTTCGACTCGGAGTACTCCCGCATCCCCACGGTTGAACAGGCCGAGCTGTTCGGCTTCGGGATGTTCACGCGGTTCACCGACACCGATGCGGCCGAGGAGATGCGTGAGAACCCCGATTACCTCGCGTACATGGCCGAGGAGGACGGCTGGTGGAACCCTCAGTGGGACCTCGACCGCGAGGAATTCGAGGCCATGGGCACGGAGTACGAGGCCGACTGGATGGAGGCGTTCCTCGGGCCGGAAGGCTTCGCGGCCTGGCAGGAGATGCAGGCGATGGACGCTGAGGAGTTCATGGAGGCCGACCCCGAGCAGGCCCCGCCGGGCGGCTGCGAGCTGAAGACCATCGAGGTCGTCTACGGCGGTGTCCAGGAGGACGAGGACGAGGAGACCGGGGAGGTCTACTGGTCGAAACCCGACGTGGAGACGCCGTTGACCGAGATCGGCGAGGAGGGCTTCAAGGCCGAGTTCGCGGCCGACCACGCCGACCAGGAAGCCGACTTCCTCGCCTGCGTCGACGAACGCGGCTACGGCGAATGGGAGTTCGACGAGTTCGGCGGCCTGCCGGTCTGGGAATACCTGAACCTGGTCTACGGCGAGACCTCCGGCATGGAGAGCGATCCGGAGGTCACCCCCGAGCTGACGGACGAGGCCGAGGACACCGAGGACCCCGTCGCCTACGAGTTCGCCATGGCCCTCGACTTCGCCGACTGCGCTGAGAGCGCGGGCCTGCGCGACGGCATCGAAGAGGCCTGGGCTCGCAAGTACGTCGACCCGCTCCTCGAACGCGAGACCGAGCTCTACGCCTGGGAAGAGAGCATCGAGGAGTACCTCGCCAACGCCCAGGAATACCTGGCCGGCTGACCCGCCGCGCTGCCGGTCGCCCTGGCGTCCTTGGCTTCAGCGGGCCGCGCTGGCGGTCACTCGAGTCGCTTCTGCCATTCGAGGTCGGTGATCTGGATGCGGGTGCTCTCGGAGCCGTTCCACGCGGTGCGCAGGCCGTGGGCCTGGAGGGTGTCCACGACTTCGCGCCCGACGGCGACCGTGTCCTCGGGCTCGTTCGACCGCGACCCGTAGGCGAGGTAGAGCACCCCGTCGCCCGCGGTTTCGGTGTCCTGGATGTGGAAGAAGACGTAACCGCGGTCGGTGAGGTCGGCCTCGGTCCAGATCTCGGCGGTGCCGCAGTTCTGGCAGCACGAGAAGTGCTCCCGGGCGATGATGCCGCTCTGGTCGAGCTCGGCGAAGGCCGCGGTGATCCGATCGCAGTCGGTGGTTCCCCAGTCCGCTTGCGCCGCAGCATGCTCGCGCCACATCGGGGCGAGGATCTCGCGGGCCTGCGCCTTGGTGATCGGCGGGTCGGCCTCTGACATCTCCTCCAGCGCCCGCACCATCTCGTCGAAGGAACGGTAGCCCTCGCCGAGGTACTTGGCCGCCAGGACGGTCGTCTCCGCGGCCGCCTCGGGGGCGGGTGCGGGCACCGGCTCGGCGTCCCACCACTCGGCCCGCGCCCAGGGATGCCCGCCGTCCCAACCGGATTCGTTGCGCGCCCAGGCCACGAACACCTCGGCCGCCGCATCCGCGTCGAGCGCCGCCTCCATCCAAGGCTCGTCGCCGACCCGGAACGACACGTCGATGCGGCCGGCCTCAACGTCTCCCGCGGCCTGGATGGTGTCATGCGGCATGTCCGGGACGCGCTGCACGACGATCCATTCGGAGGACCCGTCCTCGAGGCGTCGCACGCGCTCGGCGAGGTCGCTCGCGGTGAGGCGGGCGAAGCTTCGGTTCCGGTCGTCATAGCCGCGGACGGGCAGCGGCACGTCAGGGGTGTGGCTCATGAAAACACCCTACGACGACGCTCAAAGGCCTTCTCGGGCCGGCGAAGCGAGCCGAGAAGGCCTTCCGCTCGGCGAGGATCGGGGTCGCAGTCAGGCTCACGCGGCGGTGTAAGTCGGCCACTTGCCCGGGTTGCGGTGGTAGGTGACGAGGGCGTTCGCGTGGCCGTGGCCCAGCCCGTGCTCTGCCTTGAGCCATTCGACGAGCGGTTTGTGGCCGTCGAGGTCGCTCGCGGCGAGGTCGGTGAGCCAGTCGGCGATCGGGCGGCCATACGTCTTCTCGATGGAGGGGAAGTAGGAGTGCGGGCCTCTGGGCTGGGCGGTCATGGCGGTTCCCCTTTTGCGGAAGCTGATCAGTGTCACCCGTGCAGACGATGCCGCCACCGAGAATTCATCGCGGAGATCCCAGCGTTCCCCCGACCACGAGAACCCCGAAGGGCGGGCCGCTTTCGCGACCCGCCCGACGGGGGTGTTTCCTGATTCGGTCTGCGGCGCTTAGCGCTTGTTGAACTTCTTCTTCGAGATCACGTAGCCGATCAGGGCGAAGGCCAGCGACCAGACGATCGTCAGGATCAGGTCCTTGCCGTCGACCGCGTTGGCGAACAGCAGGGCGCGGACGACCTCGATGAAGGGGGTGAAGGGCTGGTATTCGGCGAAGTACTGGACCACCGTGGGCATCGAGTCGGTGGGCACGAACGCGGAGCCGAGGAACGGCAGGAGCATCAGCGGCATCGGCGAGTTGGAGGCTTCCTCGACGGTCTTGGCGGCCATGCCCAGACCCACGGTGAGCCAGGTGAGGCCGAAGGAGATCAGGACGAGGACGCCGGCGAGGCCGACCCAGCCGAGCACGTCCGCCTCGGGGCGGAAGCCGATCGCGATGGCGACGCCGAGCGTCACGGCGATGCACAGGAACGTCTGGATGATCGAGGCGATCACGTGTCCGGTGAGGACGGAGACCCGGGCGATCGACATGGTGCGGAACCGGTCGATGATGCCTTCGGTCATGTCCATGGCCACGCTGATCGCGGTGCCCTGCACCGCGGCGACGATCGCCATGAGCAGCATGCCGGGTGTCAGATAGGTCAGGTAGGCCTCGCGTCCGCCGGTCGGGCCGCCGAGGCCGTCGCCGATCGTGCCGCCGAAGACGTAGACGAACAGGAGGAGGAAGACCACCGGCATGCCGACGAGCATGACGGTCAGCGACGGGTAGCGGAGCATGTGCTTGAGCTGGCGGCGCAGCATGGTGGACGTGTCGGAAACGGTGTAGGTGAGGGTGCTCATCGGAGTTCTCCTGGTTCTTGTGAAGCTTTGGCGGGCTTGCGAAACGGTCTGGGGCGGGTTACGCGGCGGCGGCCGCGGCCTCGATGTTGGTGGTGTGGCCGGTGAGGGTCAGGAAGACGTCGTCGAGGTCCGGCGTGTGGACCGTCAGCTCGTCGACCTCGATGCCCTCGCGGTCGATGGTGTCGAGGATCTTGCGCAGCGAGTCGACCGAGCCGTCCGAGGCGACCTGGATGCCGAGCGCGTCGGTCTCGGAGACGGTGGCGGCGAGGACCTGCACGGCCTTCGCGACCTGGTCGCCGCGGTGGAGGCGGAGCTTGACGTGGCCGCCGGGGACGAGCCGCTTGAGCTCCTCGGGCGTGCCCTCGGCGACGATCTTGCCGCCGTCGAGGACCGCGATGCGGTCGGCCAGCTCGTCGGCCTCCTCCAGGTACTGCGTGGTGAGGAAGATCGTGGTGCCGCCCTTGACGAGTTCGCGGATGATCGCCCACACGGTCCGGCGGCCGGCCGGGTCGAGGCCGGTGGTCGGCTCGTCCAGGAAGATCACCTTCGGGTCGCCCATGAGGCACATGGCGATGTCGAGGCGGCGCTTCATGCCGCCGGAGTAGGTGGCCGGGGCGCGCTTGGCGGCGTCCATGAGGTCGAACCGCTCGAGCAGGTCTTCGGTGCGGCGCTTGGTCTCGGCCTTGCCCAGGTGGTGGAGGCGGCCCATGAGGTGGAGGTTCTCGCGGCCGGTGAGCAGGCCGTCGACGGCCGCGAACTGGCCGGTGACGCCGATGCTCTTGCGGACCGCGTCGGCGTCGCCGGCCACGTGGCTGCCGTGGATGAACGCGTCGCCGCCGCTGGCGGGGATGAGCGTCGTCAGGATGTTCACCGTGGTGGTCTTGCCGGCGCCGTTGGGGCCGAGGAGGGAGAAGATGGTGCCTTCGGGGACGGCGATGTCGATGCCGCCGAGGACGGACTTCTCTCCGTAGGACTTGGTGAGGTTCCGGGCTTCGATGGCCATCGGCTGGTTGGCGGTCATGGTTCCTTCTTTCGGGGGTCTTGGCGTTCTGGTTCCGGTTCGGTGTTCCTCGCCGGGCATGTGAGTACTTTGGCCGGGGCCGCTGACACGGCGCTGACATCGACCTGACGCGGCGGCGGCTCCGGTGCAAGCGGACGCGGCGGCGGGTAGAGCGTGAGCACCATTCCAAGGTCGAACACGGGTTCACCTCGAGGTTTCGGGACAGTCACAGTGCAATGTGGACTGTCAGTGGGCAGGGCTCCGCCCCGCTCGTCCTGGGTTGCAGTGGGTGCGCTCGGCTGCCGGCGCCTGTCCGGGACCGTTATGACGGTCGTTGCGCTTGCGGCGCAGCAGTTGTCAGCGCATAGCGGTCGAGAGACGGTGCCGCCGAGTGACGGCGGTGTCTAGATGTCGAGGTCCTGCACGGGCGGAGCCTCGGCGGTGGCGGCGACCATCTGGTACAGCTCGGCCGGGATCTTGGCCTTGAGCTCGTCGAGCGAGTCGACGACCTCGAGCGCGGCGTCGCCGTAGTTCATGGCGTAGCTCTGCTCGCCGAAGCCGAGGAGCTTGCGCCAGCCGGTCTCGTTGGTCTCGTGCACGAAGTCGGGCGTCTTCTCGGTGTGGATCACGAACTTGCCGGACCGGGACCGGTAGACGCGGTAGATCTCGGCCTTCTTCTCGTTCGAGCGGACCCATTCGCCGAGCTTGATGCCGGTGAAGCGCTGCCGCTGCCGCTTGCGTCCGGAGCCCGGGCCGACCGGGACCGTGATCTCCTCGTAGCCCTCGAGGCGTCCCTCCTCGGCGTCGACGTAGCGCTTGAGCGCCGTCGAGATCGCCTTGGAGAGGTTGCCTCCCGCCAGTTCCTGCGCTCGGGTGTAGAGGGGCAGGTCCTTGTCGGCGACGTAGATCGTCTTGTTGGGCATGACGGCATCTTAACCTCCTTCCAGGGGCTGTCCTTGGTATACGTAGAGACTATACGTATACGTAGAACGTATGCAAGTCCGATCCCGGAATTCTTCAGCGGGCACGCCGATGGGCGGCCCCGCGTCGATCCGCGGAACCGCCCTTCAGCGCTATGAGCTGGAGTTATGCGCCCTTCTGGGCCAGCAGCTGCGTCAGCTGGGCCTTCACGGTCTCGGTCACGTCACCCGGCTCGGACGTCGGCAGCGAGAACCGGATCGTCGAGTTCAGGTCCGGGGCCAGCAGCTCCGCGGAGTTGTCGGCGGCGAAGACCACATCCGTGTTCGCCTCGCCGACAACGAAGACGACCTCGAGCTCCTGGACGCGGCCGTGGAACTCGCCCTCGGTCGCCCAGAACTCGACCTCCTGGTAGAACGGCACCGTCGCGCCCTGGATCGTCCCCAGCTCCAGGTCGGTCTCCTGGAACGCGAAGCCCAAGGCCTCCAACGCATCCCAGACCGCCTTGTGCACCGGCAGCGCCTCCACGGTCAGCCAGTCGAGGTCGCCCTTGTCCAGCGCCTGGTCCAGCGACAGGTGCGTCGAGACGCCGAGCTTCATGCCGCCCACGAGCGGGCGCTTCTCTACGTTGTTGAACGGCGTCTCCCAAGGCACCTGCACCTCGAACGCGATCGGGTGGGCAGTGCCCTTCGCGAGGTCGAACTTGCCAGAGATCTCGGCCTTGAAGTAGTCGTGCACGACGCCGGCCGCGTCCTCGCCCTTGCTGTCGTCCTCGACCAGGGCGGTGAACTCGATCTCGACGCTCTCCACTGCGGCGTCCACTTCGGCGCCGGAGATCCGCACCTCGCCCTTCAGGACCCCGCCGGGGACGACGTGCTTCTCGTGCAAGAGCGTGTCGACTTGGATGCCACTACCGAGAATGGCCTTGAGCTTGCTGAACACCATTGGGGCGGTTCCTTTCGGGGAGGATCGCAGGTACTACGAAGGCACAGGGGGTGGGAACGCGGACAGGGGCGCACCGATCGTATCCCGAAAGCGCCGCGCCTATTCGCCCCCGTGCTGCTGGACCACCGGGATCGCCGGATCGCCCGGGGAGAGTTTCAGCCCCTCCCAAGGGATCGAGATGAGCCGCTGCCGCAGCAGTTCACGTGAATCCTCCAGGGACGGCTGCGGAACGAGTTCACCATTCGCGAAGAGCGGCACCTGAAGTCGCTTGTCGCCCGGGAGCGGCTCGGGCTCGCCCTGGGACACCACGACCTCCTCGGTCGCCGTGCCCGTGGGCTTGTGCCGGCGCACCGCCACCTTGCGGCCCCCGGTGGTGCCCTTGTGCTCCGAGCGCTTCGCGACCGGGCGGCCCTCCACTTCGACCAGTTTGTACACCAGCTGCGCCGTCGGCGCGCCCGAACCGACCACCACGGCCGTGCCCGCCCCGTAAATGTCCACAGGGGCCGCCGCCAGCGCCGCGATCGAGAACTCGTCGAGGTCGCCGGAGACGACGATCTTCGTGTCGTACGCGCCGAGTTCGTCGAGCAGCTCCCTTGCACCCGTGGCCATCACGTCGAGGTCGCCCGAGTCGATGCGGATGGCGCGCAGACGCGGTCCGGCCGCCTCGATCGCGTTGCGGATGCCCTGCGTGATGTCGTACGTGTCCACCAGCAGCGTCGTGTCGGTGCCGAACGCGTCGATCTGCGCCTGGAACGCCTCGATCTCGGACTTGTGCAGCAGCGTGAACGCGTGGGCGCTCGTACCCGAGGTCGGCACCCCGTACCGGCGTCCCGCCTCGAGGTTCGAAGTGGCCACGAACCCGGCCAGGTACGCCGCCCGGGAAGCGGCGATCGCGGCGGCCTCATGCGTACGGCGGGAACCCATCTCGAGGATCGGACGCCCGCGCGCGGCCGTCACCATCCGGGCGGCGGCGCTGGCGATCGCGCTGTCGTGGTTGAGGATCGAGAGGGTCAGGGTCTCCAGGAGCACGCATTCGGCGAACGTCCCGGACACGGTCACGATGGGGGAGCCGGGGAAGTACAGCTCGCCTTCGGCGTAGACGTCGATGTCGCCTTTGAAGCGGTAGTCGGCGAGCCATTCGGCCGTGGACTGCTTGATGACGCCGCGAGAGGTGAGGTCTTCGAGGTCGCTGTCCTCGAAGCGGAAGCGCTCGATGGCCTCGGAGAGGCGGCCGATGCCGCCGACCACGCCGTAGCGGCGGCCGGTGGGGAGGCGGCGCCCGAACACCTCGAACACGCAGGGCAGCTCGGCGGTGCCGTCGCGGAGGGCCGCCTCGAGCATCGTGTACTCGTAGTGGTCGGTGTACAGGGGCGTGCGGGGGAGCGTCACGGACATACCGGTGAGCGTAATGCACCTGCGATGCCCGCGGGTCCTGTGAGCGAGCGGTGTTCACGCCCGCCCCTTTATTCCCTTCCAATGCAGGTGGAGGGTCTTATCTCACGCTCTGAGCGAGGGCTTCTGGCCTCCTCGCGCCGCGTGTACGCTTGCTTGCGTGTTGCGGATCGCGCATGAACTGGTCGAGGCGATGGTCGCGCACGCCCGGGCTGACCACCCCGACGAGGCGTGCGGCCTCATCGCGGGCCCCGAGGGCACGGGAGAGCCGAAGAGGCACATCCCGATGATCAACGCTGCCCGCTCCACCACCTTCTACGAGTTCGACGCGGAAGAGTGGAAGCAGGTCTACGACCAGATGTGGGACAACGACGAGGAAGTCGTCGTGGCCTACCACTCGCACACCCACACCGAGGCCTACCCTTCGCGTTCGGACGCCGGGATCGCCTCGCAGCTGGGGCTGCCGGGCGCGCACTACGTGCTGGTGACGACGAAGGACCCCGACATCGCCGAGGTCCGCTCGTTCCGCATCGCCGACGAGGTCGTCACCGAGGAGCCCATCGAGGTGACCGGGGCGCCCGAGGCGGTGCAGAGCTACAAGTTCGCCCACACCCCCGACTCGACGGTCTACGACTGTTCCTGAGTTTCCGCCGGGACCCGCGTTCCCGGCTTCGTCATGCAGTGCCAGCTGCGCGTCAGACACATCGAAGGCCCCTGCCGGGCTGTTCAGAGAGTAAAAGGAAATCCAATATGTCCGTTGAAGTTCGCGTCCCCACCATCCTGCGCACCCACACCGGTGGCCAGAAGCTCGTCACCGGCGAGGGCGACACCCTCGCGAAGCTCTTCGACAGCCTCGACGCCGAGCACACCGGCCTCAAGGGCCGCATCGTGACCGACGAGGGCACCCTGCACCGCTTCGTGAACGTCTACATCAACGACGAGGACGTGCGGTTCATCGGCGGCCTCGACGCCGCCCTCGCCGACGGCGACTCGGTCACCATCCTCCCCGCCGTCGCGGGCGGCATGTAGCTCGCAGAAGGGACAGTCCCGTGGCACGTTTCACGGACATCACCGCGACCCTCGGCGACACGCCGCTGGTCGGACTGCCGCGGCTGTCGCCCTCGCCCGACGTCCGGCTGTGGGCGAAGCTGGAGGGCGCGAACCCGACCGGTTCGGTCAAGGACCGGGTGGCCGCCCGCATGATCGAGGCGGCCGAGGAAGACGGGCTCCTGCAGCCCGGAGCGACCATCCTCGAGCCGACCTCGGGCAACACCGGCATCGCCGTGGCGATGCTGGCGCGGCGCAAGGGGTACAAGCTCATCGCCGTCATGCCCGAGAACACCTCGCTGGAGCGGCGGCAGCTGCTGACCGCGTTCGGCGCGGAGATCGTGTTCTCGCCGGCCGCGGGCGGCTCGAACGCGGCCGTCGCGAAGGCCCGCCTGATGGCGGCCGAGCGTCCCGACCTGGTGATGCTCAACCAGTACGCGAACCCCGCGAACGCGGCCGCGCACTACGAGGGCACCGGCCCTGAGCTGCTGCGCGACCTGCCCGAGATCACGCACTTCGTGGCCGGGCTCGGAACGACGGCGACGCTCATGGGCGTCGGCCGGTACCTGCGCGAGCAGGCGCCGGGCGTCCAGATCGTCGCGGCCGAGCCGCGGTACGGCGAGCTGGTGTACGGGCTGCGGAACCTCGACGAGGGGTTCGTGCCCGAGCTGTACGACGAGAAGGTCCTCGACCGGCGGCTCTCGGTGGGCACCGAGGACGCGCTGCGCCGGACTCGGGAGATCCTGAGCGAGGAGGGCCTGTTCGTGGGGCTCTCGACGGGCGCCGTGCTGCACGCGGGGCTCGCGCTGGCGCGCGAGGCCGTGAAGGCCGGACGCAGCGCGGACATCGCGATGCTGGTGGCCGACGGCGGCTGGAAGTACCTGTCGACGGGCGCTTACTCGGACGGGATGGACGACGCGGCGAACGCGTTGGACGGCCAGGTCTGGGCGTAACGCGACTGAACGGAACGAACGGCCGGGCCCTCTCGGGTCCGGCCGTTCGCATGCGCGGAGGGTGATTCGGCCCCCGAGGTCGGGTGTGTCGATTCCGGCACCCGGCCTCGGCGAAGCTCGCGAGCCGTCAATGCGCACTGCCAAGGGTGCGTGGCGGGTACGACATTTCGCGGGCGCAGGCTGTGATTTTCCAAATCCCGAGGTGTGGGCCGCACCCGCGCGGTGCGATCCGGAGTCGTCCTCAGTGGCTTGCTAGCCTGGGCCGCATGATCACCGGCAAGCTGCGTTCCTTCACGACCGGCAAGGCGAACAGCCTGCCCAGGCAAGGCGCAGCGCCGGAGAGCGCGGCCTGGCAAACTGCAGCGCCGCAAGCGGAAACGACCACCCTCGGCAGCATCAAGGGCGGCATCGCCCCGGTCGACGACGGCGCGGTCGGCCGGGTCCTGCCCGAAAAGCCCGCGGTCCGGCTGCGGCGCCTCGCCGGGGTCGCCACGTGGGCGCTCGTGCTGGTGCTCGCCGGGGTCGCGACCGCGATCGTGGGCCTGTTCCAGGTCTTCGGCGACAGCCCCGCCTGGTTCACGCCCGCGTTCATCTCCTGCGGCGTGATCGGCATGATCCTCACGATGATGGCCTTCGCGACGCTCCGCTTCCGCGGCGTGCCCTGGATGTTCATGGCCGCCTCCACGATCACGCTCTTCGCAGCGTTCGTGATGCTGCGGATCGCCTAGCGCCGCACGTAAGCAGGCCAGGCGCCGCGGGCAGGGGAGCTCCCGCCCAGGGTGGGGCAGTATAGAACCCGGCCCCAGTCTCCCGCCAGGGACCGACGAAAACGCCGTTCCGCCACCGTTCGTGTGGCGATCGCCACCCTGTCATTTTGACGACATTCCCGTGACGAGCGGGGGCGCGCCAGGCCCGATTGGACGTACGCTCGGAGCCCATGAACGACGCGCCCATCGGGATCTTCGACTCCGGTGTCGGAGGCCTGACCGTCGCCCGATCGATCAGCGAACTGCTGCCCGCCGAGCAACTGGTCTACGTCGGCGACACCGCCCACGTCCCGTACGGTCCCCGGCCCATCGCCGAGGTCCGCCAGCTTTCGCTCGACGTCTGCGACCACCTGGTCGAACAGGAGGTCAAAGCGCTCGTGGTGGCCTGCAACTCCGCTTCGGCGGCAAGCCTGGCCGACATCCGCGACCGCTACGACATCCCGGTCGTCGAGGTCATCCGGCCCGCCGTCCGCCGCGCCGTCGCCACGACGCGCACCGGCCGGGTCGGGGTCATCGGGACGGTCTCCACGATCTCCTCGGGCGCGTACCTGGACGCTTTCAACGCCGTCCCGGACGTCAAGGCGATCGCCGTCGCCTGCCCGGCGTTCGTGGATTTCGTGGAACGCGGTGTGACAACCGGCCGACAGCTCCTGGGCCTCGCCCAGGGGTACCTTGAGCCGCTACAGCAGTCGGACGTCGACACTGTCGTGTTGGGCTGCACCCACTATCCGCTGCTGTCGGGACTCATAGGACTGGTGATGGGAGAGGACGTGACACTGGTGAACTCCGCAAGCGAATGCGCTCGCGAACTCTACCGGGTGCTGACCGAACACGACCTCCTGGCCGCCCGCACCGCACCCGCCGAGCACCGGTTCCTCGCGACCGGCGACCCGGAGGCCTTCACCAGGACCGCGCGCCGGTTCCTGGGCAACCTGTTCCCGAACGCGGCGGCGGCCGTAATGGACAAGGTGTGATCTGCCATGAAACTGACGGTTATCGGATGCGCCGGCTCGTTCCCGGCACCCGACACGCCCTGCTCGGCCTACCTGGTCGAAGCGGGGGGCTACCGCCTGCTGATCGACTTCGGCACCGGTTCGCTCGGTGAACTGCAGAAGCACGTCGACCCGCACTTGATCGACGCGGTCATCGTCACCCACCTGCACGCCGACCACTTCTTCGACGCCTGCGCGTACGCCGTGATGCGCCGCTACGCCTCCGACGCGCCGAAGCACCCGCTGCCGCTCTACGGCCCCACCGGCGTCGCCGAGCGCATCGTCGCCGCCTACGGCGGGCAGGGCGAGCTCTGCCATCCGTCGATGCGGGACGTCTACGACTTCCAGGAGCTCCAGCCCGGCACGTTCGACCTGGGCCCGCTCACCGTCACCGCCGACCGGGTCGCGCACCCGGTGGAGACCTACGGGCTCCGCGTCGAGTACGCCGGATCGTCCCTGGCCTACACCTCGGACTCCGGTCCCTGCCAGGCGCTCGAGGCACTCGCCACTCACTGCGACGTGCTCCTCGCCGAAGCCTCCTATCTGGAGGGGCGCGACAATCCGAAGGACGTGCACCTCACCGGCAAGGAAGCGGGGGAGTACGCCACGAAGTCCGGGGCCGCCCGCCTGCTCCTGACCCACCTCGTCGAGCCTTGGAACTCCAAGGACCAGACCCTCGCCGAGGCCCGCGCCGCCTACACCGGACCCGTCGAAATCGTCCGCCCCGGCCAGGTCTACGAGTTCTGACCCGGGCCGCTTCGCGCTGCCGCCCAACGGCTTCACGAGTCCCGAACCCGCCATCGATACGCGCCGAGGACGCTCGGTGCGACCGCTTCGCGTCGCATCTGGCACGTTCCCGGGATACGGCTGTTGCGCAGTGGTCGTAGCGTCGAAGGATGTCGAGCGATAGCCCCCAGCCGTACTCCGGCAACGCCTATCAGCCGCCCGGAGCGTACGGGCCGCCGCAGGGCGCCTACCAGCCGCAGCCCTATGTAGAGCAGGGCGTCCCGCAGCAGCCCGGGGGCGGCCAGCCCCCATACGTCCCGCCGGGCGCGTACACGCCCGTCCCGGTGCCCCCGTCCGGGGCCGGACGCGGGCGCGGCCCCAAGATCGCCGTCGCCGCGATCCTCTCCGTCGTGCTCCTCGCCGCGATCGGCGCCGTCGTCCTCTTCAAGTTCGTCCTCAAGGGCGGACCCGACCCGGCCGAGAGCTTCCCCGCCTCCGCGTCGATGTACATGGAGATCAACCTCGATCCCTCCTTCGACCAGACCCCGAAGCTCCTCGAGCACCTCAGCAAGTTCGAGGACCTCGATTACGCCGACACCGACGACATGACGGCCGACCTCCTCGAGGAGTCCGGCCTCGAAGGCGTCGACGCCGAAGACGACGTCGCCTCCTGGCTCGGCAACCGCCACGGCATGGCCATGTGGAGCCACGACGACCAGCAGTACGCCGTGATCAGCCTCGCCAGCACCGACGCGAACGCCGCCGAAGACGGACTCGCGCAACTGCGCGCCGCCGCCGGAATCGGAGCCGACCAGCTCGCCTACGCCGTCGAGGACGACCACGTCCTCCTCGTCGCGGGCGAGTCGGGCGCCGCCGAGGCCCTCGCGGCCGCCGAGAGCGAAGCCGGATCCGAGCCCCTCGCCGCTTCCGACGCGTACGACGAGGCCCGCTCCTGGCTCGACGGCGACCAGCTCGTCACCTACTGGGTCGACATGGACGCGATCGTGGACCTCGCCGAGCTGACCGGCGGCACCGACACCGCGATGCTCTCCGAGCTCTACTCCGGCCAGATGATCGCGGGCCTCTCCGCCTTCGACGACGGCTTCGAACTCAACTACCGGCTCTTCGGCGACCAGGACGACCCGTGGACCGGCTCCTCGGACCTCGTCTCCGCCATGGCCGACATGCCCGCCGGCGACCTCGCCATGGCCGCGTACATCCCCGAGGACATCGGCGACCTCGTCGCCGACTGGCTCGGCATCGCCGAGGAGTACTTCTACGGCGGCGGCAGCGCGACCTCCACCGAGCCCGCGATGCCGCTCGGCGAGCCGCTCACCGACGCAGAGTACGCCGAGTACCTCGAACTCGAGGACCAGTACCTCGCCGGCACGCTCGACGCCGCCGGTGAAGAGCGCTACTTCGAACTCGAATCCCGCTACTGGATGTACGGCACCGAGGACGAGCCCGTCGACTACGGCCAGGACGGCGACATCGTCTACGGGCCCGACTTCGAGGAGATCGAGTCCACCGTCAACCAGTTCACCGACCTCCTCGCCGGGGCCAACCTCAGCGGCGCCATGACCTTCTCCGCCGACGACGAGTTCAGCGAGGAATCCGTGTACCTCGCCGTCGAACTCGCCGACGACCGCGCCGCCGAACTCCAGGAACTCCTGGAGACCACCGCCGGCGAGGAGCTGCCCGAAGGCTACGAGGTCACCGACAACGGCATCAGCTTCACCGGATCCGAGGTCGCCGCCGAGTCCCTCGCCGACGACGCCCGCTTCCAGAGCTTCGCCGACGTCGCTCCCAGCGAGACCGCGCTCGCGCTCTGGGTCGACCTCGAAGCCGCCGCCGCGGCCTACCCGGACGACTTCGAAGGCGCCGAACCGCTTTCGGCCGTCGCCTGGGCCCACGGCAGCGACGGCGGCGACGGCACCGGCGTCATCCGTCTCTACCTGAAGGATTAACCCCTGAGTGACGGGATCGGTCGCGCTAGGCTCGATGTCGTGACCGATCCCGTTCTCCGCACCCTCCAGGCGCGCTGGCCCGCCGAGGAACGGCTGGTGGCGGAACCCGATTCGGTCCGCACCCCGTTCCAGCGCGACCGCGCCCGCATCCTCCACTCCGCCGGGTTCCGGCGGCTCGCCGACAAGACCCAGGTCCACACCGCGGGCACCGACGACTTCCTGCGCACCCGCCTCACCCACTCCCTCGAGGTCGCCCAGATCTCCCGCGAGATGGGCTCGGCACTCGGCTGCTACCCGGACGTGGTGGACGTGGCCGGCCTCGCCCACGACCTCGGCCACCCGCCCTTCGGCCACAACGGGGAGGACGCCCTCCACGAGATCGCCGGCCCCTGCGGCGGCTTCGAAGGGAACGCCCAGACCCTCCGCGTGCTCACCCGCCTCGAAGCCAAAGTGCTCGACCTGAACGGCCATTCCGCGGGCCTGAACCTCACCCGCGCCTCGCTCGACGCGACCTGCAAATACCCTTGGGCCGCCAAGGAAGGCGTGCGAAAGTTCGGGTGCTACGAGGACGACCGGCCGGTCTTCGAATGGCTCCGCGGCGGCGCCCCCGAAGGCGTGAAATGCCTTGAGGCCCAAGTGATGGACTGGTCCGACGACGTGGCCTACTCGGTCCACGACGTCGACGACGGCCTCCACGGCGGCTACATCAACCTCGCCCATCTCATGCGCGACCGCGACGAGCAGGCCGAGGTCTGCCTGGCCGTCGCCGAGCGCTATTCCGACGAATCCCCTGCGGCCTTGGGCGAAGCGCTCCGCGAACTCCTGGCCGACCCGGTCATGGCGAGCATCCACGACTACGACGGCTCCTTCGGCGCGATGGTCGCGGTCAAGAACGTCACCTCGACCATGGTGGGCCGCTTCGTGACCGCCGCCGCGAAGGCCACCCGGGCCCAGTTCGGCGACGGCCGCCTCCACCGCTACGACGCCGACCTGGTCGTCCCCGAGCGCGAACGCGTCCAGTGCGCGCTCTTGAAGGGCATCGCCTGGCGCTACGTGATGCAGCCGCGAAGCGACGAGTCCTGGTACACCCGCCAGCGCGAGATCCTCCAAGACCTCGTCGCCCTGCTCTGCGAGCGCGGCGCGGACGCCATGGAGCCGATGTTCGCCGAACTCTGGAACCACGCCGCCGACGACGCCGCCAAGCTCCGCGTCGCCATCGACCAGGTCGCCTCCCTGACCGACGCCTCAGCGGAAGCCTGGCACAAGCGCCTCACCGCCTGACCGAACCAATCCTCGGCGACATGTTCGGCTGGGTGCTCACCGATGACCGGATGCTCCGCAGAGCGAAGGAAGTGCAGCGGGAGCTCACTCGCCGCGGTGAGCATCGCAGTGCTGGAGCATCGGATCTGGTCATCGCGGCCGCCGCGGAGCTGCATGACCTCACGCTGCTTCATCGGGACCGCGACTTCGAATGCGTTGCAGCGGTAACCGGTCAGCCGATCGAGTGGTTCGGGCCAGAAGGCATGAATTGACTCGCCCGAGGCGATGTCAGCGCTTGCGGAAGACCAGGTCGAAGATGGCGCGGTCCGCTGCGACGCCGCGACGTTCGAACTTGGTGACCGGGCGGTGGCCGGGGCGGGGGGCGAAGCCTTCGGCGGTGTTCTCGAGGGCTTCCTCGGCGCTCAGCACTTCCAGCATCTGCTCGGCGTAGTCGGCGATGTCGGTGGCGCAGTGGACGACGCCGCCGGGGCGCAGGAGCCCGGCCATGGTCTTCACGTGCTCGGCCTGGATGATGCGGCGCTTGTGGTGGCGCTTCTTCGGCCACGGGTCGGGGAAGTACACCCGGATCTCGTCGAGCGACTCGGGGGCGATGCCGTTCCACAGCAGCGGCAGTGCGTCGCCCTGGTAGATCCGAAGGTTGTCGAGGCCGCGCTCTTCGGCGCGGTCCATGAGGTCGGCGATGCCCTGCGGGTAGACCTCGACGGCGAGCAGGTCGCGGTCGCGGTCGGCGTCGCCCATCGCGGCGGCGGCCTCGCCGTTGCCCGAGCCGATCTCCAAGATCACGGGAGCGGTGCGGCCGAAGAGCTTCGCGAAGTCGACCCGGCCCTCCTCGGGCTCCCACTCCAGGCCGTAGCGCGGCCACAGGCGCGCGAAGGCGTCGTCGTGACGCGGCTTGTTGCGTCCTTGACGGAAGTTGAACGTCAGGATGTGGCGGTGCTGCGATTCCTCAGGCATAACCGGGCAAGTTTAGCCGCTGTGCGGCTGTGCTCTGCCTCATGAACGGGGCGGATCAGCGTTCGAGCTTCGCCGGGGCCTCATAGGAGCGGCCGCGCACGCCGGCGGGGCCGTCGGGCCGGCGCGGTTCGGGCCGCGGCGGCGGGGCCGGCTCGTCGCCCAAGGTGCCGTTCTCGAACAGGAACGATTCGCGGTCGGGATCCTCGTCGAGGTCGTCGCCGTCGGGCTGCTCCGGGACGTAGGTCGGCGGGCCGACCTCCTCGTGCTCGGGCTCGGCGGTGATCATCGCCTTCGGCTTGCGGCGGGGGCGCTGCCGCTTGGCGCGCTCGCGCAGGAAGTAGACGTAGCCGCCGAGGACGAGCGTCGAGATGCCCGCGCCGATCCAGAAGCCGGGCCCGGCGATGGCGACGCCGGCGAGTTCGAGGACGGTGAGTGCGATGAGCACGTAAAGGATGCGGCGGTGCCGCCGCCGCCACCATTCGGCGCGCATCTGCCGGAGCCTGGCCTGCTCGTGCATCTCGGGGTCCTCGCCGGTGTACGACTCGTCGGTCTCCAACCGTACCGAGTCGCCGTGACGCGTGCCGCGCCGCTCCCACCCGCGTGAGTTCGATTGCGGGGGAAGGTCTTGGCCCTCCAACCGTTCGTCGAGAGAGTTGTCCGATTCGTGCGGATTCTCGAGGCCGAGGTCGACGGTGTCGTGGGAGGCGGGCCGGGTGGGACGGTGGCCTTCGCGGTCGAGCACGCGCGCGTCGGAGGAGGCGCGGTCGGCGATCATGCGCTCGTCGGGGTCGTAGCGGCGCACCAGCGCAGGGGTCAAGGCCAGCAGGGCCGTCGCGGCCAGGAGTGCCAATAGGACCGATGCGGGCATCGTTCACCTCCCTTGCGTCGAAGTCGGCCGGGAATGCGTTAGCAAACTGTACGCAATGGCCTGACGTATTTCCGACAGTTGCCTGGAACCAAGGCGGGAAGTCCCAATACGATCACGCCTGGTCACAAACACATCACAATTTGCGGCTATGCCGGGTTTTTGCCCTAAACTCGCTGCAATGTCCAGTTCGCCGGAACCTTGCCCGAACGGCGGACCGGGCGCAACTCGCGGCGCACTCGCTCGTTAAGCCAAGGGAGACACCGAGAATTCCTCGACTCGACGACGCCCCCTCGAGCAACAACCGAGCACCCCGATCGTACGAGCTGGGCGCAACCTGGAAGGAGCACCGGCGAACGATGCCCGATACCGTCCCCGCCGGCGACGCCCGGCGAGTCGACCCGGGGCCCGACCAGACCCCCGAGACCCGCTCGGACCCCGAACTCATCGCCGCCACCCGCAGCGGCGACACCACGGCCTACGCCGAGCTCTACGAACGCCACGTGCACTCCGCGCGCCGCCTCGCGCGCATCCTCTCGCGCGACCCCGCCGGCGCCGACGACCTCGTCTCCGAGGCCTTCGCCAAACTCCTCCACACCTTCCGCGAAGGCGGCGGCCCCGACCTCGCCTTCCGGCCCTACATGCTCCAGACCCTCCGCAACAACTTCTACGACCGGGTGCGGCGCGACAAGAAGGTCGAGTTCACCGACGACCTCACCAAGCACGACTCCGGCGAGATCTACTTCGACCCCGCTGTCGAGGGCCAGGAGCGCCGCTACGCCGCCCTCGCCTTCGGCAAGCTCCCCGAGCGCTGGCGGATGGTGTTGTGGCACACCGAGGTCGAGGAGGACTCCCCGGCCAGGATCGCCACCATGCTCGGCATGACCCCGAACGGGGTCTCCGCGCTGGCCTACCGCGCGCGCGAGAAGCTGCGGCAGAACTACCTGAGCGAGCACGCGGCCGACTCGCCGCGCGAGGAGTGCCGCTGGACGGTGGACCGGATCGGCGCGCGGGTGCGCGGCAAGCTCGGCGAGCGCGAAGCGTCGAAAGTGGACGACCACCTGAATTCGTGCGTCACCTGCAATCTGCTGTTCGCCGAGCTCACCGAGCTGAACTCGGGCCTGCGCGGCGTCATCGCCTTCATCTTCCTGGGCGGCGCGGCAACGCCGTACCTCGCGGCGGGAGTTTCGGCCGCGGGCATCGCGTTCGGCGGTGCGCTCGCGTTCCTGCTCGCGCCCTTCAAGGCGGTCGCGAACTGGATCCGGCGGATCGTGCAGCAGCTCGGCACCAAGGGCACCGTCGCCACCGGCACGGCCGTGGCATTGGCCGCCGCGGTCGCGGTCTTCGCGCTCACCTCGGGCGAGGAAGAGCAGGAACCGCAGTCCGCCCCGAACGACTCGGTGGTCGAACCCGCCGACCCGGAAGAGGAGTCCGAACCCGGGCCCGCGCCGCCCGAGCAGGAGCCCGAACCTGAGGACCCGGCCGCGCCCGAACCGGAGCCCGAGGACGAGGACGAGGAACCCGAGGCGCCCGCCGAGCCCGCTTCCTACGCCATCGAGCACGGACTGGGATCGACCGGCCTGGTGGCCGGGGGCGAGGCGGTCCTCCCGATCCGGCTCGAAGCACCCGGCGAGAGCGGCGGGGGCTACGCGCCCGCCACCGAGCGGGCCGCGGAGTCGTCCGAGGCGCGGTCGTCCACAGCAGAGTCGTCTGCGGGACAGGCGAACCCGGTGTTCGGCGGGCTGGGCCAGGCACCCGTGACCGAGCGGCACGGCTGGGGCCAGGCCGCCTCCGAGCGCGTCACGCTCGACATCACGATGCCTTCGGGCATCACGCTCGCCTCCGGGACCGCCGAACCCGGCTGGGCCTGCACCGAGGCCGGTGCGGTCGTCCACTGCACGGTCGCGTCGATGCCCGATCCCGCCGAAGCCAACGTGCACATCATGATCGGTGAAGAAGTCAGCGGTTACCAGACCTTCGAGGTCGCGGTGGAGGGCCCGGGCATCAGCGGCACCACCGCGCTGCGGGTACCCATCGCGCCCGCCGGGAGCGACGTCGGATTCGCGAGCCTCGACGCCACCGGCGTCACCGCCGCGGGGAACACCTGGCTGACCTGCTCGGTCCCCGGCTGCCGCGAGGCCGTGCGCATCGGCGGCGGCGACCGCTGGCCGATGAAGGCCTACAAGCCCGAGACCGCGCCCGCGGGCCGCGAAGGCGACGCCCTCTCCGGGGCCGTGCTCGAAGTGCCCGGCGGCGCCGAGATCCAGTGGGCCGGCCTGTACTGGGCCGGGGTCGAAGACGACCTGCCATCGGAGGTCTCGCTCGCGGGGCCCGGCGGCTCCTGGACCGACCTGGGCGCCGACGCGACGCGCGACACGAGCCCCGGAGTGCAGGCGTTCGTCGAGGTCACCGCCCTGGTGTCGGGCGGCGGCGAGTACTGGGTCGCGACCGACAACCACCAGCTGCCGACCTCTGCATGCGACCGCTGGCCGAGCGACTGGGACGCGGACTGCAGGGACCCGCGCTGGGCCGGTTGGTCGCTCACCGTCGTGTACGCCGAGTCGGGCGCCGAAGCCAAGGACATCGCGGTCTACGACGGCGCGCCCGCCGCGGACACCGAGATCGAGGTCGAGGACGGCGGCGAGGTCGACATCGCCGCGACCCTGTGGGGCGGCTCGGCCTACATGAGCGGCGACAGCCTCACCGCGGGCGACCAGAGCCTCGGCGAGCCCGCCTCTTGCCAGGCGAACGGGGCCGTGGAGAACCCGGACTGGTACGCGTTCGGCGTCGACGTGCACGTCTACCGGGTGTCGACCGGTGAAGACGCGGTGATCCGCTTCGAACGGGGCGACGACCCGTTCATCGTGGGCGTCGTGGCGGTAGCGACCCCGCTGGGGGACGAGACCGCGGAGTGAGGCGGCGGCCGGCGCCCCCGAGGTCGGGAGTGTCGGTGCGCGAGGCCCCGACACAAGGGTGCGTCGCGGGTACGACACCGTTCCGCGCCGCCGCGAATGGACGTTCGGCGGTGCCGCCCGCGCCCTCCGGCGGGTAGGCTGTGGCTTGATGTCGACCTCCTCCACCGAGACACCGCAGCAGACCCCGGCCCGCAGCGGCTCAGGGAACCTGTTCGTGCGCGCCTTCGCGCTGATCAAGCGCCATTCCGCCGAGCTCATCGGCTTCGCCGGCGTCGGCGGGTTCGCCTACCTGGTCGACATCGGGCTGTTCAACCTGATGTACATCGGCCTCGATTGGCCCGACTGGTCGGCGAAGATCATCTCCGCCGTCGTCGCGATGACCGTGGCCTTCTTCGGGAACCGCCACTGGACCTGGCGCGAGCGCCGCGGCAGCGCCGCCGCCCACCGCCAGTACGCCCTCTACTTCTTCTTCAACGGCATCGGCCTGCTCATCGCCATGGCCTGCCTGTGGGCCAACTCCGGCCTCGCGCAGGTCTGGCCGCAGTACTTCGACAACGAACTGGCCGTGAACATCGCCGCCAACGTCTTCGGCGTCGGCCTCGGCTCGATCTTCCGGTTCTTCGCCTACCGCACCTGGGTCTTCCGGCACCGGCCCGAACTCGCCGCCGAATAGACGCGAAAGGCCCGCGCCGGGCAACGGCACGGGCCTTCAACGTCGATGGATCAGGTGCCGTCTTCGCTGGCGCCGGCACGACGCGAGCGGTCGTCCTCGGCCAGCTGGTACAGCAGCGCCTTGGTCTTGTCGACCTTCGGGACGTCGATGAGGTTGATCTCGCCGTCGTCGGAGGCGGAGTCGATGTTCATGTCGCCGAAGCCGAAGATCCGCTCCCAGACGTTCTGGGTGTAGGACACGGTGTTCACGCGGGCGAGGGGAATGTGGCGGCTCTCGCGGGTCACGAGGCCTTCGCGCCACATGATGCGCTGGTCGGTGATCACGTAGTGGGTGGAGCGCCAGCGGATCCACGGCAGCACCGACAGCCACACGAGCAGGGCGATGATGATGACGACCTCGGCCAGGATCAGCCAGATCTTGCCGTCCCATTCGAGTTTCGTCGTGTAGGTGATCGCGATGGCGCCGATGGCCAGGAAGACCACGAACCACAGGACGGGGCCGACCCCCTCCTTCCAATGCGGGCGGGTGTGCAACTTGACCACTTCACCGCGGGCGAGCTGATCGTCGGGATATCCCACTGCGGACCTCCAGGAGTGAGAACGGGCGGGGGCATTGCTGATTCACGGCTCGCGAGCTTCGCCGTGGCTAGATGTCAAAAGCACAGTACAACACCCCGGCTTAGCGGCTCGGCCCCCGATTCCGACGAGACCTCGGCCCGGTGCCGCGCACTGCCTAAGGCACCCAACCGTTCTTCGCCGCGTGCCAACCGAGCTGGATCCTGGTGTCCACGTCGGCCAGATCCATCAGCTCGCGCACCCGCCGCTGCACGGTGCGCAGCCCGATGCCGAGCTTCGACGCGATCGACTGGTCGGTGAGCCCGGCGATCAAGAGCCCCAACAGCACCGCGTCGTCCTCGTCGAGCCGCTCGGCGCTGGCCCCGCCCGAGGTCGCCGGGATGCCCGTGGACCACAACTGGTCGAACAGCGCCCCCGCCAACTCCACGATGGACCGGCTGCCGGTGATGATCGCCTTCGGGCGGCCCCCGCCCGACTCCTCCAGGACCGTGGTCCGGTCGTCCACCACCAGGAGCTTGATGGGCAGCCGCTTCGCGAACCGCACCTCGTCGCCCGAGGCGAGCGCGTGGCGCAGGTAGTCGGCGTACGGGTCGATGTCGAGCACGGTGCGGTCGAACAGGATCCGGTGGCGCACGCCGCGGGCCTGCAGTTCCTCGTGCAGCGCCTCTTCGGGCACGGGCAGCACCATCGGCGGGCGCACGAACGTGCGCAGGATCCGTTCAGCACCGCCCTTGAGCTGGCGCAGGCGGGAGCGGATCGCGACCGGGCCGGTCACGACCTCCCAGTCGCCGTGCTCGGCGCGTCCCGGCCCGGCGCGGTGGATCTCCATGAGTTCGCGCAGCGCCTCGTATTCGCCGAGGACCTCGCCGAGCTGAGAGGCTATGCGTCCGCCGAGCACCGTGTCGGGCCCGACCGCGCGGAACCGCGAATCGGCGACCATCGTGACGAAGCCGTCCTCGACCAGTCCCATGAGGGCCTCCCGGGCGCCGGCGGGCTCCAGGCCCGCTTCGGCCGCGAGTTGCGAGACCGATGCGTCCGTTCGGGACAGCAGGAGCCGGTACAGCCGCTCGGCCTCGAGGTCGAGGCCGGTCGGTCCCGGCGGCCGCCGGGTCTCGGGAGGTTCGCCGTCACTCGGCGGCCGGTCGGTCAATACGTCGTTCCTTCGCTCTCGGCGGCCGGGTCCTCAGTCGTCGGGCCGCAGGTGGACGATGTCGCCCGCGGCGATCGTCTCCACCGCTCCGTCCTCGAGGGCGACGCGCAGGCAGCCGTTGTCGTCGACGGCGACGGCGCGGCCGGTGACCTTGCGGCCGTTCGGGAACGATACTGCCACGTGGCGTCCGAGCGTCGCGGAATTGCGGCGCCACCGCTCGATCACCGGGGCCGGGCCCCGCTCGTTCCAGGTCGTGTACACCGCTGCGAGGTGCGCGAGGAAGCCCGCCGCGATCTCCTCGCGGTCCAACGTCGACGCTCCGGACAGCGCGAGCGAGGTCGCCTCGGGGATCGGCAGCTCCTCTTCGGTGAGGGAGACGTTCAGGCCCACGCCGACGATGACCGCGCCGCCTTCGACCTGGGAGAGGATCCCGCCGACTTTGCGGTCGTCGAGGAGCAGGTCGTTCGGCCACTTGAGCTTCGCGCTCACGCTGCAGACGGCCTTGAGCGTCTCCTCCAGCGCCACCGCGGTGAGGAGGTTCAGCGTGCCCCACTGCTCTCGCGGCAGGGTGGGGCGCAGCAGGAACGACATCGTCAGGCCCGCGCGGGGCGGGCACACCCAGCGGCGGTCGAGTCGGCCGTGGCCGCTCACCTGCTCCTCGGCGATGAGGATCTGCCCCTCGGGGGCGCCGTGCTTCGCGGCGTTCGCCAGGTCCGTGTTCGTCGATCCGGTGACTTGCACTACATCGAGTTCGGTCCAGAAGTCGGACTTCTCCGACAACAACGACCAGAGCTCGTGTCGGTCCAGTGGCTTTCTCGTCGGTGTGTCCACGCGCATAGCGTAACCACTTGCGCAGTCGATACGATCCGAGTTGTGACCGACACTGACTTCCACACGACCGCCGGGCGGCTCACCGACCTGGCCGAGCGCCTCTCCGAAGCGGCCACCGGGAACCCCCGGGCGATCGAGAAGCAGCACGAGAAGGGCAAGCGCACCGCCCGCGAACGCCTCGAGCAGCTGCTCGACGAGGGGTCGTTCGTCGAGCTGGACGCGCTCACCCGCCACCGCTCCACCAACTTCGGCATGGAGGCCAACCGGCCCTACGGCGACGGCGTCGTCACCGGCTACGGCACCATCGAGGGCCGCGAGGTCTGCGTGTTCGCGCAGGACTTCACCGTCCTCGGCGGCTCCCTCGGGCAGGTCTCCGGCGAGAAGATCACCAAGATCCAGGACCTGGCGCTGCGCACCGGCCGCCCGATCATCGGCATCTCCGACTCCGGCGGCGCCCGCATCCAGGAAGGCGTGGCCTCCCTCGGCGGCTACTCCGAGATCTTCTTCCGCAACGTGCGCGCCTCCGGCGTCATCCCGCAGATCTCGCTCATCATGGGCCCGTGCGCGGGCGGCGCGGTGTACTCCCCGGCGATCACCGACTTCACGATCATGGTCGACCAGACCAGCCACATGTTCATCACCGGTCCCGACGTGGTCCGGGCGGTGACCGGCGAAGACGTCGGCATGGAGGAGCTGGGCGGCGCGCGCACCCACAACGCGGTCGCGGGCAACGCCCACTACCTGGCGTCGGACGAGACGGACGCGCTCGAATACGTCAAGCACCTCTTGTCGTACCTGCCGTCGAACAACCTCGACGAGCCGCCGGCCTACGAGTCCAAGGACGTCGAACTCGACCTCAACGCCACGGACCTCGCGCTCGACACGATCATCCCCGACTCGGCGAACCAGCCGTACGACATGCACAAGGTGCTGGAGTCGGTGCTGGACGACGGCGAGTTCCTGGAGACCCAGCCGCTGTTCGCGAAGAACATCATCACCGGTTTCGGCCGCCTCGACGGCAAGCCGGTCGGCGTGGTCGCCAACCAGCCCATGCACTTCGCCGGGTGCCTCGACATCGACGCCTCGGAGAAGGCCGCGCGGTTCATCCGCTTCTGCGACGCCTTCAACATCCCGATCATCTCCTTCGTGGACGTCCCCGGCTTCCTGCCGGGCACCTCGCAGGAGCACGACGGGATCATCCGCCGCGGCGCGAAGCTCATCTACGCGTACGCCGAGGCCACCGTCCCCAAACTCACCGTCGTCACCCGCAAGGACTACGGCGGCGCTTACTGCGTCATGGGCTCCAAGGGCGTGGGCGCCGACCTCAACCTGGCGTGGCCGACCGCGGAGATCGCGGTCATGGGCTCGCAGGGCGCGGTCAACATCCTCTACCGGCGCGAGCTGGCCAAGGCCGACGACGAGCAGGCCAAGCGCGCCGAGCTCATGGCCGAGTACGAGGAGAAGCTCAACAACCCGTACACCGCAGCCGAACTCGGCTACATCGACGCGGTCATCCAGCCGCGCGAGACCCGCGCGATGCTCGTCCGCGGCCTGCGCATGAACGCCTCGAAGCGCGACGAACTGCCCGCCAAGAAGCACGGCAACATCCCGCTCTAGCGAGCATGCAGGGGCGGCGGGGGATCACCCCCGCCGCCCTTTGCCGTCTGGTTTCACCCGATCCGGTGAGTCCCCCACGCGTCCGTCGCGCCGCCCGCGGCCGCTACCGGGCGAAACCGCGTTGCCACGCGGAGCGTCGCGCACCACTCCCATACCTAGAGTCCGATCCGGGTACCGTCTTATACAGCTGGGGGAAGCGGGACGAATTGTCCCGCCCGATGTTGGGAGTGGGCCATGACACCAATCGGAGGAATGCTGCCCGGGTTGCCGTCCCGGCGGTACGCCATATTGATCGACGTCGGCTACCTCTACGCGGCGGCGGCCGAGCTCCTGCTCGACGCCACGTCCCGCCGCGACTACCGCGTCGACGCCGAGAAGTTGATCAAGTCCCTCATCGAGCGCGCCGCCCACCACCTCTCCGACGGCGAACTGCTGCGCCTGTACTGGTTCGACGCCGCCCGCGACCGCGTGCCCACCGTCGACCAGCGCGTCATCGCCAACATGGAATTCGTCAAAGTCCGTCTCGGGAACCTCAACTCGCGCGGCCAGCAGAAGGGCGTCGACGCCCAGATCCGCTCCGACCTGGAACTGCTCGCCCGCCACCACGCCGTCCACGAGGCCATCCTCCTCGCCGGCGACGAGGACATGGTCCCCGCCGTCGAGGTCGCCCAGGCCTACGGCGTGCGCGTCCACCTCTGGGGCGTCGAACCGCCGTACGGCACCAACCAGGCCGAACGCCTGGTGTGGGAGTCCGACACCGTGGCGACCATCGAAGCCGAGGACTTGAGGGCCTACTTCACCAAGAGCGGCACCGCCGCGGCGGCCACGTACAGCATGGTCGGGGCGCCGATGACGCAGCCCGAACCGCGCGTGCCGAGCCCGGCCGCCGTCTTCGGCCAGCGCCAGTCCGTGGCCGTGACCATGAACGCCGCAGAGGCGCTGGCCCAGGCCGAGTCCGCTCGGCCGAAGTTCGTCCGCACCACGCAGACCGGCGAGAAGCTCGACCCCGAGACGGTGCGTCAGATCGGGGAGTACGTGGGCCACAAGTGGCTGCTGACCAGGGGCGCGGACAACATAGCGGATCTGCTTCCCGGCCCGCAGCTGCCGACGGTCATCGACAAAGAGCTCCTGGTGGAAGCCGAGAAGGAACTCGGTTACTCTCTACGCGACCACCCTGAAGCGCGGATCTGGGTCCGCGACGGCTTCTGGGAACGGGTGCACCGCGAATTCGACATTGATGAGTAGAGCGACCGACGAGGAGTAGCGCGATGAGTCTGGAACTCAAGGTCCTCCGTGGCAACCCCACCGACGAAGAGCTCGCCGCGCTGGTCGGGCTGATCACGGCCCTGCCGCGCCCCGAGGAGGAGGAGAGCGGCGGTTCCCTCCGGCGTCGGGCCGCTTGGTCGAACCCCGGCCTGCAGCTGCGGGTGCGCCGGTCCTGGCGCGACACGTCGGTGCCGGCCCGCAAGGGGATGGACCGTTGAGCAGGCCGTTCGTGCTGGCTTCGCAGTCGCCTGCGCGACGCGAGCTGCTGAAGGCCGCCGGGATCGAGCCGCAGGTGATCGTCTCGGGCGTGGACGAGAGCCACGTGATGGGCCATGACCCGGCCGAGCTGGCGTCGACGCTCGCGGAGATGAAGGCGAACGCGGTCCTCAACCTGGTCGGCCCGGACTCGCTGGTGCTCGGCTGCGATTCGGTGCTGCACTTCGGGCACGAGATCCTCGGCAAGCCCGGCGGGCCCGAGGAGGCGACCTCGCGCTGGAAGCGGATGCGCGGCCGATCGGGGACGCTCTACACCGGACACTGCCTCATCGATGTGGCCGCCGACCGGCAGGTCGTGCGGTGCGCGGGCACCGAGGTGCACTTCGCGGAGGTCTCGGACGAGGAGATCGCCGCGTACGTGGCGACGGGCGAGCCGCTGCACGTGGCGGGCTCGTTCACCCTCGACGGCTACGGCTCGGCGTTCATCGACCGCATCGACGGCGACCCCGGCACGGTGATCGGCCTTTCGATGCCGTTGCTGCGCAACATGCTCGGCGAACTCGAGATCGCCCTGCACGACCTGTGGAAGTAGGGCGCCGGGTGCGTGTGCGGACCCGCCGGGCGGGTCTGCGGACATAGGGCACGCCCCTTCCCACCCGCATCCGCCTCCGACCAACCGAAAAGGACCACACTCCCACACGGGTCCGACAGTTCAGTGAATCAGCAGGTCAAAGCACCTGCAACCGATCGCTGTCCGGCTGGTTCGACAGGTCGAATTGCCCGCCTGGTCGCGATCCGGCGGCTCATCAGGCGCTGACGCGGCGACGGCGGGTCTTCGTGGCCTCCTTGGCGTCCACCGCTTCGAACCGCCAGCGCCGCGTGGCCTCCAGCGTCGGACACACGACCGTCCTCGATGAAGCGGAAGCTCGTCGTCAAGAACGGCCGCGTCGTCGCCCGCGACGGCTCGCTGGTCTGAGCCTCCGAACGGCTATGCGCGCCACTTGATGCCGCAACCCGTCGACGGGAAATGCGGCTCGGGCACCGGCTCGCCCTGGCGCACCTGCTCGATCGCGCCCGCCAGGTACTCCCCGGTGACGGGGACGCCGTTGCCGGGGGTCGAACCGTCGAACGCGCCCCGGTAGGCGAGCGTGCGGTCGGGCCCGTACAGGAAGAAATCGGGGGTGCAGGCCGCGTTGTAGGCCCGCGCCACCTCCTGCGACTCGTCGACCAGGTACGGGAACGTCCAGTTCGCGCGCGCCACCTGGTCGGCGAGACCCACCGGCGCGTCATCGGGGTAGTGCTCGGCGTCGTTCGAGCAGATCCCCACCACGTCCAGATCCGCCTGCCCGGCCGTGAACGCACCGAAGACCTGCTCGATGTGCTTCACATACGGACAGTGGTTGCACACGAACGCGACCAGCAGCATCGGAGCGTCGAAATCGGCCAGCGACCGCAACACCCCGTCAAGATCCGGCAGCGAGAAATCGGGGGCGGCCGTACCGAGCGCCACCATGTTCGAGTTGAGGGCCAAAGGAATCGCACTCCAAGCGATAGACGACGTCTCACCTCCATCGTAGGGAGCCCGCGAGACCGATGCAATCGCGTCGGGATTCGCCCGCGGCGCCCGCATTTCGATTGCCGCGCCGAACCGTCCATCCCTAGACTGCCGTGATGCCCTACCGCTACACCTCGCCCGACGAGGACTCCGGCCGCTGGGCGGACTTCCCCGCCCGACCCGGCGACATCGTCATCAGCACCCGCTCGAAGCACGGCACCACCTGGACGCAGATGATCTGCGCACTCCTGGCCTTCCAGACCCCGAACCTGCCCGCGCCGCTCCCGGAGCTCTCGCCCTGGCTCGACTGGCTCGTCGTGCCGCAAGACGAGGTCTTCGCGCGGCTCGAAGCCCAGACCCACCGCCGCTTCATCAAGACCCACACGCCCCTCGACGGCATCCCGATCCACCCCGAGAGCCGCTACATCGTCGCCGCCCGCCACCCTCTGGACGCCGCCGTCTCTCTCTACCACCAGGGCCAGAACCTCGACCGCGACCGAATCAGGGAGCTGACCGGCGCCCCGGAACCCGATCAAGGCGACGACCCGACGCCGCGGAAACCCCTGCGGGAGTGGCTGGTCCACTGGACCGAAGAGGAGGCCGAACCGAGGGAATGGCTCGACTCCCTGCAAGGCGTCATGCTGCACCTCAACGACGCCTGGGGCCGCCGCGAGGAGCCGAACCTCCTCCTCGTCCACTACGCCGATCTCGCCGCCGACCTCGAAGGCGAGATGCGCCGCATCGCCACCTGGCTCGACATCGAGGTCGAGGAGGGGCGCTGGCCGGAGCTGGTGAAGGCGGCGACCTTCGGCGAGATGAAAGCGAAGGCGGAACGTCTGACCCCCGATCCGGCCGGGGTGATGAAGAGCCGCGACGCGTTCTTCCGAAGGGGTACTTCAGGCTCGGCCGCGGAGCTGCTGAGCGACGAGG
Source organism: Glycomyces rhizosphaerae (assembly GCF_042647865.1). Lineage (NCBI taxonomy): Bacteria > Bacillati > Actinomycetota > Actinomycetes > Glycomycetales > Glycomycetaceae > Glycomyces > Glycomyces rhizosphaerae. Next base: position 27,784 of record NZ_JBHRWO010000022.1, on the reverse strand, counting down.
AACTGGCGGCCTACACGAAGCGAGTCGAGGAGATGGCCCCTGAAGCACTCCTGGAGTGGCTCCACCGCCCATGAAGTGCGGCGGGGCTCCAGGCCAGGTAGTTGGAGCCCCGCCGCCGGCCGTCCCGACTACCCCACTTCGTCGGACGGCCTCCTGGTGATGGCGGCAAAGTCTCTAGTCGAGCAGGCTTGGTTCTCTGCCGCCGCGCCACCGGGTGCGTGTGAACGAGCGTAGAACCGCCCAATCGGCTTGCACAGTCGAAAACCCGACAAATGCAGACATTGCTATTTTCGCATGGAAAACGGACGTGGAAGGCGTGGATCGCATGGCACGTCGTTCCCCAGTGGATTACGCGTCTTCGGCTTGAGCTGGTTCCACCTCGGGCCCTTCGGCATTGCCTTTGAAATGGCGACCGGGGATCTCGACTTGCGCGATGCGCCGAAGGGTCGTGAGGAGGGCGTCGCCGAGGACCGTTCCCGCGATCATCGTCTCGAGAATTTCTTCGCGGTCCTCCCACTTCATCAACAGCCGGATATCGGCCTCGGCCACGCTCTCGGCCGCGAGCGCGTACGAGTCGTGCTCGAACATGTCGCCGAGCCCGAGCCCGAGCCCGAGCCCGAGCCCGAGCCCGAGCCCGAGCCCGAGCCCGAGCCCGAGCCCGAGCCCGAGCCCGAGCCCGAGCCCGAGCCCGAGCCCGAGCCGCCGCATCCGGCCGATGACGTCCGCAAGCGTCACGAGATACGAGTGGTCGGGCGAGACCAGGCTCCAGTCGCGTCCGCGCACGATCACCCACGCCGTCTCGAGCTCCGCCGGATCGGGGGCCTCGGCGAGGATCTCCCGCACCTTGGCGATCGGCAGCGAGCCGGTCTCGACCATCGCGCGCACCAGCCGCAGCCGCCGCACGTGCACCTCGCCGTAGCTGCCGCCGTCATGCTGCGGGTCTACCTCGGCCTGTTCATCGCCGTCCAACTCCCGCTGCTGGAATCGGCGTACGGCGGCGAATTCGACGCGCTGTTCCCCGTCGCCTACACCGGCGCGATCGTCGGTTCGATCGCGTTCAACCTCCTGTTCATCGAGATCTATCTGCGTCGCAAGGACAGTCGCCGGATTTGCGTTGGCGCGGCCGGAGCACCGGGCATAGGTTGGGGTCATGAGCGACGCGTACACGATCTCCTCCGACCCCGACCGCCTCGACCGCGAGTGGATCCACAAGGTCATCTCGACCGACACGTACTGGGGCGGGGGCCGCACCCGCGAGCGCATGGACTCCGCCATCGACAACTCGGTCCCGTACGGGCTCTACGACGACTCGGGCCGCCAGCTCGCGTTCGCGCGCCTGGTCACCGACCGTGCGACCTTCGCGTGGCTCAGCGACGTGTTCGTGGAGCGGGACGCTCGCGGCCAGGGCCTGAGCAAGCGACTCGTCGGCCACATCGTGGACGAGGCCGAGGCGATGGGCGTCCGGCGCGTCCTCCTCGCGACCGCCGATGCCCAAGGGCTGTACCGGCAGTTCGGCTTCGGCGAGATCGACGACGCCTACTCGTGGATGTACAGAGTCTGGCCCGACGCCGTCTAAGCAGTGCGCAAGCACTCCCTAGTCCATGATCGGCGTACGGGTGTCGCTTCGACGCGCTAGGCTGGTGCGTTCTCGAATTCGAGCGAGGAGCGCAGTGTCCCAGGAACCAGGCCCCGCCGACGACCGGAAAGAACAGGACGTCGACACGACCCACGCCGTGCCCGCCCCCGATCCGGCCAACACCCCCGAGCAGGAAATCGCGATCGAGCAGAGCTTCGTCGACCGCGTCTACGAACGCGTCGACGTGCTCCGCGGCGAAGCCGAGGAAAACCGCGACTCCGGCTACGCCCACCTCGCCGCCACCGTGCCCGGCGCGCGGTACGAACGCGACGTGTTCGTCTACCAGGCGGCCCGCCGCATCGCCGACCTCGACTCCCAGCATGAGGGCCTGGTCTTCGGCCGGCTCGACTTCGACGACGGCAAGGTCCGCCACGTCGGGCGCCTCGGCGTGCGCGACGAGGAGTACCGCACCCTGCTCGTCGACTGGCGCGCCCCCGCCTCAGCGCCGTTCTACCGCGCGACCGCCGTCGACCGCCAGGGCGTGTCCCGGCGCCGCGTCATCCGCTCCTTCGGCCGCACCGTCGAGGAGATCAGCGACGACCTGCTCAACGACGACGCCGCCGAGCGCCTCCCCGTGATCGGCGACGGAGCGCTCATGGCCGCCTTGGGCCGCAAGCGGACCGGGCGCATGCGCGACATCGTCGCCACCATCCAGGCCGAGCAGGACGCCGCGATCCGCGCGCCCGGCCGCGGCGCCACCATCATCACCGGCGGGCCCGGCACCGGCAAGACCGTCGTCGCCCTCCACCGCGCCGCCTACCTGCTCTACCAGGACCGCAGCCGCTACGAGGCCGCCGGCATCCTCGTCGTCGGCCCCTCGGCCGTGTTCATGAAGTACATCGGCCGGGTCCTGCCCAGCCTCGGCGAGGAGACCGCCGCGCTGTACTCGCTCGGCGAGCTGTACGCCGGTGTCGAAGCGACCCGCCAGGACCGGCCCGAGGTCGCGGCCGTCAAGGGCGGCACCGTGATGCTCCCGATCCTGCGCCGCCTCGTGCGCCAGACCCCGCCCGGAGCGCCGCACGAACTGCGCATCGTCTACCGCGGCGACGTGTTCAAACTCGACGCCGCCGAACTCGGCGCCGCGCGCGCCCGCGTCTTCGAGAAGGAACCGCGCCCGAACCTCGCCAAGACCGAGGCCGGACGCGCGCTCCTCGTCGCCTTGTGGCGCAAGATCAAACCGGTCGTCGAAGAGGCCGAGCCCGCGAAGTTCTCCCGCGACGTCGGCTCGCGCGGGGAGTTCCTCACGTTCCTCGACCACTGGTGGCCCGACCTCGACCCGTCCGACGTCCTTGCTTGGGGCGGCGACGCCCGCCGCCTCGCCTCGGCCGCCGAAGGGCACCTGAAGAAGGACGCGATCGAAGGGGTCGCCGCGTCGCTGCGCGAGACCGACTTCTCGATCCCGGACGTCGCGCTGCTCGACGAGCTGCGCATCCTCCTCGGCGTCAAACCCCAGCCGCGCAACCGCGACCGGATCCGCTCGTGGGAAGGCATCCAGGAGGTCTCGACCACCCAGGACCGCTACTACGACCGGCCCGAGCGGCAGGCCCGCGACGCCTTCTACGAGGACTACGCGCACGTCATCATCGATGAGGCGCAGGACCTCTCGCCGATGCAGTGGCGCATGCTCGGACGGCGCGGACGCGCCGCCGGGTGGACCATCGTCGGCGACGAGGCCCAGTCGAGCTGGCCGCGTCCCAAGGAAAGCGCCGAATCTCGCCGCCGCGCCGTCCCGCGCGGGCGCCTCTACGAGTTCCACCTGACCAAGAACTACCGGAACTCCAAAGAGGTCTTCGAGTACGCCGCCGAATGGGCGAAGCCGCGCCTGCGCAAGATCGACCTTCCGGAGGCGGTCCGCGAGACCGGCGTCGACGTCGTCGAGAAGACCGTCGCCGCCGACGCGCTCCTCCCCGAGGTCGCGGGTGCGGTCGTGCAGGCCCTCGACGCCGTCGAGGGCACCGTGGGCATCATCGCGCCCTACAGCCGGCACGCAGAACTGTCGGACATCGTCCACGACGGCCGCGTGACCCTGGTGGGTCCCTTGGAGTCCAAGGGCCTCGAATGGGACGCCGTGATCGCCGTCGACCTCGAAGCCGTCGCCAAGTCCCATGGCGCTGGCGTCGCCTATGTGGTCCTCACCCGAGCCACGCAGCGCCTGACCAGAATCGACCTCGCCTAGGAAAACGACCGGCTGCGCGCCGATGACCCGATCATCGCGTGAGCATCGCTGCGGCAACCTCGTCGGCGGCCGCGTCAGGGATGGCTGTCGCGGCCTGTTCGAGCACCAGCAGCCGAGCGTCGGGGATCTCGCGCGCGAGCGCCTCGCCGTTCCCGACCGGGAAGAACCGGTTGTGACGACCGTGCACCACCAGTGTCGGCATCGCAAGCTCGGGCAGGCGCTCGCGCCAGCGCGGTTGGCAGTCGAGTCTGGCGAAGACCGTGCCCAACTGATTGGCCATCTGGACCGCGGGCTCCGTGCTCGGAGTGCGGTCGAAAATGCGTTCGGCCCTCACGCGTGCCGCGGCGGGGTCGTCGCCGAGGATCTCCGCCCCGGCAGCGGCGAACCGGGCTACAGCGGTGCGGTCGGACCAGTCGGGCATCGGGCGCGCGAACAGTCGGCCCATCGTCGCGGCGTCGTGGTCGGGCAGGTCCTTGTACCGGCCCGGGCGCGACGGGCCGAGTTCCGGCAAGCGTGAGGGCCGAGAACGCCTTCGGGTGGTCGAGCGCGGCGACCTGGGCGACCATGCCCCCGACGCCGATGCCGGCTAGGTGCGCAGGACGGTCGTCGAGCTCGCGGGCGAGCGCGGCGGCGTCAGCGGCCAAGTCCCGCAACGTATATGCGGGCGCCTCGGGGTCGACGGTCGTCGACTCCCCGGAGTCGCGCAGGTCGTAGCGCACTACGTGACGCCCGCCGCGCGCAAGTGCCTGGCAGAGCGAGTCGGGCCAGGAGAGCATGGTCGTGCCGCCCGCCAGTAGTACGAGGGGCGCAGCTGTATCGCCGAAGTGCTCGACTCCGAGTTTGACGTTCTCCGACATGCGTTACTCCCGTTGATATGGCGGCCAGGAGGCCGCACTCATATAGACGAGATGCGAGGTCCATATTCATCGGGCTGCCTCGGCTCGCGAACTCGACCTGGCCTGGAGTACGCCTCGGGGCCTCATCCCGGGATGGTGGGGTTCGCTGTTCGAGCGGGCGGCGACGAGGAGGTGGATGGGTGGGGTCGGTTCTCGGGTGGCGGGTCGGTTTGGGTTGGGGCGCAGCGGTTCTGGTGGTGGTGGGGGCGGGGAACATGAAGCCTTTCGCACCGTGTGGGTGTTGCCGCGTGGTCTGGGGTTGCGGATAATTGAAGGTACGTACAAGGATGCGAAATCCGAGCAGATGAACGTAGAGTCTGGTGGTAAGCAGACTACGACATGAGCCTCTGGCCAGATACTCCGTTCACCTCGTAGAAGCCAAGTTGCGCCAGCCAGATTGGGAGCTGGACAGATCTGCTTCCTTGCTTGTGCCATTGCTTTAGGTGACGGGTCCTCGCAGGTATGGACCGGCCGACGGCGACCGGTGGGTGTGGTTCCCTGCCGGACACGAACGGCCCGTGGCAATCCGGCCGGTCACGACAACGACAGCAAGCGCACAGGCGCCTGATGGAGCAGGCCGCCAACGGCACGACGATCCCTGGGTTCGCGACCACGATCAACAGCGACCCGACCTACCAGGCCCGACACCCGAACCGACCATGCACGAAGGAGGTGAACACACCATGACCGACACGACCATGACTGATGCGACCGACACGACCCCGCCGGGTGCTCGGCGGCGGGAACGAACCCGCCCAACCGGGCAGGCGGCACCGACTGGCACCGCCACGGCGAGCCGGGCTGCCCTGAGCGCGGCGACTGGCACCGGGGAGGGCGCGGCGGCCATCACCGCCGCCCCGAACATCGGGACCGGTTCTGACCGGACCGTCGCCAACTGGCTGCAACCCAACCGGAACGGGTCCGAACAGGCCGCACCGACCGACACGCACCCAGCCCGGCGGCGACATCGGCCAGCCCGGCCCCGAGCACACGACCCAGGCCCGGCGCCGTCCCCGCCAGTGCTGACTGCTTGCGGCACAAGTAAAACGCGACTGCGAGGGTGTCAGCGACCGGCACCGCCCGGTCGGCTCGGCGCCCCAGCTCTTCCCGATTCCGGCCTGGCCTCGGCGGTACACCCCGGGAGCACTCCCGCCTTGCCGTCGCTGATTGCTTGCGGCGCAAGCACAGTGAGACCGAGAGTCGCTGACGACCGGCACCGCCCATTCGGCTCGGCTCCAACTCCACCTGACCGCGACCCGGCCACATACTTCCCGCTCAACCCGCGCCTCACTGTCGCTGACGGCTTGAAGCCGACCCGAATCGCGGCCGAGTGGGAACCGGCGACCGTTACCGCCCCGCGGCTGCGCGGGCAGCGTCGACCGGCCCCGCGCGATCCGTCAGGCAACGGCGACCAGCGCCGCCCCAGCCGTTCGCGGCGACCGACCTCGCCTCGGCATCACACCCTCAGCTCGCTCTCACCTCGACTTCGCTGACTGCCTGTGGCGCAATCGAAGCGAATCCGCGAGGCGGCCACGAGCGAAGCGTGCGATGAACTCCAGCAGCAGGTTCCGTTTGCGGTAGCGCGCCCAGAAGCCGTGGCAGATTGTCACCTGGGCCGCTGGCCGGCCGTTGATACCATCGCGAAATGGCTGCCCCCGGACAAGACCCTCCCGAGACGCGGACCCTCCGCGGCTGGCTCGCGGTCAACTACAGCATCCCGGCAAGGATCGTCGCTGTCGCCGGGGCACTCGCGAGCGCCTGGGGCCTGGCCACCGCCGTCGGCGACACCGAGGGCGTGCGCCCCCTCAGCTGGCTCATGTTCCTCGGCCCCGCCGTGGCGGGCGCCTTCCCCACACTCGAACTCGCGTGGCGACGAGACCGGGACCTGTCGATGGCCACTGTGAAGCCGCGCTGGTTCGCGTTCCCGTTCTTCGGCGCGCTCGGGGCGGTGATCGCCATGGGCGCCACCGAGACCGTCATGCGCGCAACGGGCGCGGTCGCCGCGGCGCAGGCACGGGACAAGTGGCATTACTGGTTCGCCGTCGACGGGCCGCCCGCGCCCTCGATCCTGTTCGGCCTTCTCGGGTACGCCGCCGGGCTCCTGCTGGCGATCGTGCTCTTCGTCGTCGTCCTGTGGCCGGTCCAGATCATCCTGCGCCCGCGCCAGGCGATCGCGGAGAACATGATGGACACCTCGCAGGAGCACTTCCGCCGCAACCGCGCGGCTCTCGCCCTGATGCCGGTCATGGTAATCGGCGCCGTCGTGATCGCCATCGCCCTCACCTCCGCGAACGGCCCGCTCGCGTTGGTCTCGATCCTGGTCGAAGCAGCACTGGTCGTCGTCGCGGTGGTACTCCAGCGCGTTGACAAACAGCGCCGTACGGCGACAGGCGTTGCCGCGGGGATCGAGCTCAAGCGCGACAGCTGACCGGTGCCGGTGAGAGTCGCGAACTGCCCCGGGCCAATAGCCCGGCGCGCGAATCTCCCAGCAGCCGGTCGCTACGGAATCAACAGCGGGACAGCCTCTGCCCTTCGGCCGAGCCCTATCGCGGTCAGGCTTCCGGGGAGTCCTCTTCGCTTCGCTTGTTGGACTTCCTGAGCCCGTAGATGATGAGGGCAGCCGCGAGAACTCCCGGGCCCATGTGGACGAGGAGGACGCCGAAGAGGCTCGGGCCGCCCCAGTCGTTCTCGTAGCTCGACGGGTCGGAGAAGTCGATCACGAACGGCTCCATCATGGCCCGCACGATGAAGTACCCGCCCACGACGAAGGCGATCAGCCACAAGACGCGTTTCATGAATCGACTCTAATGCGCCCCAGGGCCCGGCGGGGGCGTCGCGGGCAGGGCTTTGATCGTGCCGAGGACCAGCAGCAGCTGCGCCGCCGCGTAAGTCGTCATCACCGCTTGGTCCTGCAGCGGGAGTTCGATACCGGCCACGCCGAGGCCCAGCAGCAGGTCCGAGACCACGAACAGCAGTCCACCCGCGGCCGCAAAACGGCCGAGGCCGCTTGCCGCCGCGGCCATCGCCACCAGGAGCAGGCTGTAGACAGCGACCGGCACAGCCAGTGCCTCGAGGCGAGGCCACAGCACCACGTTGGCCACCAGCCAGACCACCAGATAGCCGCCCGGGATCATCCAGCGGCGGCGCAGGATCGGCAACGCGCCCAAGCGAATGAACACCACAAAGTAGGTGATCTGCATGAACCCGAACAGGCCCATGCCCACCAGGAACGCGACCGTGCCATCCACCAGCAGCGCGATGTCGGCCGCGCAGGCCAGCAGGAGGCCCAGGCCAAATAGGCGGGCAGGTCGCAGGCCCGGTGGCGTTGCGATGATCAGGTAGCCGAGGAGCAGGAGCGTCAACGCGGGTTTGCTCGCCCAGCGGACGGCGTCCGCGCCGAAGCTGATCGCCGCGAGGTCGACAGCGAGGGCGGTCGCGAAGGCCCACAGCCAGAAACGCGAGGGGACACGTACCAGCAGCGAGCGGATCAGGAGGAGGGGAGGGCTCATGGGTGCCGGAGCCTATCAGAGGCCCCACACGCTGCGTCTCAGTTGAGGGTGAGGCCGTTGATGGTGTCGGCCTGGACCACGTTCTTCGGGCCGTCGCCGTGGAAGTTGTTCTGGAACTTCACGATGTTGGTGACCTGGATCGGGCGGCCGATGATCCCCTCGAGTTCGGAGCGGAACTCGGGTTCAGACGCGCAGGTCTCGTTGATCGTCGCGGCGAGCGGTTCGATTCCCGCGATCGCGTCCCCGCCGCCGAAACGCCTGCGGACCGCGTCGACGGCCTTGCGGGTGACGTCCGCGCCGTTCTGCGCCAGCACCTCGGCGGCTTTCCCGGCAGCGGCGGTCGCGATCGTGAGCAGGATCGGATCCATCGGGCACCCTCCGTTCAAGGTCTGCGGCAAGCCTACCGGTATGGGACCATGGGCGAGGTCCACCGGAGCAGCATCTCATGGAGGAAAGCGGGCCCCTTGAACCACAACGATTTCCACGGCGAAGTCCGGAACTTCTGGCCGGGCCCGAGGGGGCACCGTCTTGCGCTCCTCAGTGACGAACCGAAACGCTCCGAGCACTGGAAAAGCGCTGGCGATCTACGAATCGATCGGCGATGCCGGCGCCGATGAGATACGGAAACTGCTCCAATGACCATTGACACCGCCGATTGGGAGTGGGACGAGACCCTCTTCGCCGGCAGCGCCGCCCACTACAGCGTCGGCCGGATGCCGTACCCGCCGAGCCTCGCCGAAGCGGTCCGCGCTGCGCTCGGGCTCGACGGCACCGGTCGGCTGCTCGACGTAGGTTGCGGCCCAGGGTCGTTGACCCTGCTGCTCGCGCCGTTCTTCGCGTCCGCCGTGGGAGTCGATCCCGACCCCGGCATGCTCGCCGAGGCGAGCCGCAACGCAACCGAAGCCGAGATCGAGAACGTGGAGTGGCGCCGCCTCCGCGCCGAGGAACTCCCGGCCGGCCTCGGCACGTTCCGAGTCGCCACCTTCGCCCAGTCCTTCCACTGGATGGACCGGCTCCTCGTGGCACGCCGCGTCCGCGACATGCTCGCCCCGGACGGCGCCTGGGTCCACGTCAGCGCCACCACCCACAGGGGCGCGCCCTACACCGATCCACTGCCGCATCCCGCGCCGCCGTGGGACGACGTCGCCGATCTGGTCGCCGCCTATCTCGGGCCGATTCGCCGTGCCGGGCGAGGACAACTCGCGGGCGGAACCGCCGGCGGCGAGGAAGAGGTGATGCGGGAGGCGAGGTTCACGGAACTGACCCGCATCCAGATCGACGAGGGCCGGACCGTCGATCGCGGCATCGACGCGATCGTCGCATCGGTGTTCTCACTGTCCAGTTCGGCGCCGCACCTGTTCGCCGATCGCCTGCCCGCCTTCGAAACCGACCTGCGGACCCTGCTGGCGGCCGCCGCACCCGAGGGCCGTTTCTCGGAGCGTGTCGTGCCGATCGAAGCCGTGGTCTGGCGGTCCTGAAGCCGCTCGGTAGGACGACCGCGATCGTCGCGGAGTAGACGCCGTCCGGCGAGCGAAGCCGGAGTTCACCGGCCGCGACCGCGTTTCCGACAGGATCATCGTGCGGCCGATTCGTCTGGGGGCCAGGCGGTTCCGCTCGCGGCGGCCGCGGTGAGGTTCCAGAGGGTGATCGCGTGGTGCCCGTGTTCGTAGCCGAGGGCGGCGATCGAAGCGGTGTCGATCTTGAAATCGCGGCCGTCCCGGGCCGGGCGGCCGAGCCATCTCGCCGCCGCCACGCGGAGGCTGTGGCCGTGTGCGATGAACGCGACGTCGCCGCGTGCCAGCAGCGGTTCGGCCTCGGTGAGCGCCCGGTCGAGGCGGACGGTGACCTCATCGGGGGACTCGCCGCCGGGGCCTTTGCCGCCGTCGGTCCAGAGCGACCAGTCCGAGTTCTCGGCTGCGATCTCCTCGCTGGTGCGGCCCTCGTAGTCGCCGTAGCCCCATTCGGCCAGGTCGGGGACGACGGCGGTGAGTTCGAGGCCGGCGAGGTCGGCCGTGATGAGCGCCCGTTTGCGCGGGCTCGACCAGACCGCGGCGAAGTGCCGGTCGGCGAGGAGCGGCGCGAGCGCTTTCGCTTGCGACACACCGTTCTCGGTGAGTTCGAGGTCGGTGACGGACGTATGCTGGCCGGAGGCCGACCAGGTGGTCTCGCCGTGGCGGATGAGCACGATCTCTCCCATGCCGACCACCTTAATCCGGCCGGGCCGGGGCCACGTCCCGATCAGCGGGCGCGGGCCGCGTGCAGGCCGGTCAGATCGCGCGGGCCAGGAAGACGCCCATGTAGTCGTGTTCGTCGGTCCAGCACTGCGCGGGTGCGAAGCCGTGGGCATGGAGCTGGTTCTCGAGTTCGCCGCGGTGGAACTTCGTGGAGATGCCGGTGTGGATCTCTTCGCCCACGCGGAAGCTGACGTCGAGGTCGAGGGCCGCGAGGTCCACCTTCATGGGCTTCATGGCGCGCAGGCGCATGTCGATGGTGGCGGTGTCGTTGTCCCACAGGGCGATGTGCTCGAAGTTGTCGGGTTCGAAGTCGGCGTCGAGCCGGTGGTTGAGGACGTACAGGACGTGCCGGTTGAACTCGGCGGTGACGCCCGCGGCGTCGTTGTAGGCCGCGAGGATCACGTCCGGGTTCTTCACGAGGTCGGCGCCGAGGAGGAACCAGTCGCCGGGGCGGAGGGATTCGCGCAGGTCACGCAGGAACTGGCTCCGTTCCATGCCGGTGAAGTTCCCGAAGGTGCCGCCGAGGAACGCGACGAGCCGCGTGTCGTGGTGGTCGGGGAGTTGCGCGAGGTGGCGGGTGAAGTCGCCGACGATGCCGCCGAGGTGGGCGTCGGGGTAGGCGGTGGCGAGTTCGAGCAGCACGTCGCGGACCTCGCCTTCGGCGACGTCGAAGGGCCAGAACGCGTCGAGTCGTCCCGCCCGGCTGAGCGCGCCCAGCAGGGGCCGGATCTTCTCGGCCCGGCCGGCGCCGAGCTCGATCACGGAGATCGGGTCGGTGCCGAGCGCGTCGGCGATCTCCTCGGCCCGGTCGTGGAGGATCGCCCGTTCGCTGCGGGTCTGGTAGTACTCGGGCTGGCGGGTGAGCTCGCCGAAGAGGGTGGAACCGCGGCCGTCGTAGTGGAGGCGCATGGGGAGGTATTTGGGGTGCGAGGTCAGGCCCCGCCGGGCGTCGAGGCGGAGGGCCGCTTCGAGGTCGGTCTCGTCGAGGCAGATCCGCAGTTCAGGAGCAGGCACAATACGATCTTATGTCGACTCGGGCCTTGTTTCGTCTCAGTGAACGGCGGCCGTCACGGCGCGCCGGGGACGGTGCAGGCCTGGGCGGCGATCTGGCTCGCGTATCGCAGGGCCGCGGCGATCACGGCCTGGTTGCCCCAGGCGGATAGGCGGTCGAGGCGCATCCAGCCCGCGGAGGTCAGCCAGCCGAGGAGCCCGGAGGTGAAGGCGTCGCCGGCGCCGACGCGGTCGACGACGTCCACGGGCGGGGCGGGCATCTCGGTGACGTGGTTGCGGTGGAAGGCGACCGACCCTGCGTCGCCGAGGGTCACGACCACCAGTTCGGGGCCCGCTTCGAGCCATTTGCGGGCGATCTCGTCCACGGCGGTGTCGGGGTAGAGCTGCGCGAGGTCGCGTTCGGAGACGCGGACGAGGGTGGCGAGGCCGACGAGGCGTTCGGTGCGTTCGACGACCTTCGCGCGTTCGCCCATGGCGCTGAGGCGGATGTTCGGGTCGAAGGAGATCGGGACGGCGCGGCGGGCGCGGTTCACCCAGTGCTCGATGGCGCGCGCGGAGGGCTCGACGTAGGCGGCGAGGGAGCCGAAGTGGATGAGGTCGACCCGGGCCGGATCGGGTTTGGGCAGGGTGCGGCCTTCCCAGGCGAAGTCGGCGGTACCGGTGGTCCAGTAGTCGTAGTCGGCGGTGCCGTCCTCGTGGACGATGGCGAGGCCGATCGAGGAGGACAGGTCGGTGCGGTGGAGCCAGTCGCGGTTGACGCCCGCGGCGATGTGGCGGCGCCAGATCTGGCGGCCGAAGTGGTCGCCGCCGACGGCGCCGATGAGCGCGGTCGGGACGCCGCGCCGGGCGAGCGAGACGGCGGTGTTCGCGGGGCCGCCGCCGCATGTGGGTCTCAGCTGCCCGCCGGGGGCTGGGACGAGGTCGATGATGTTCTCGCCTGCCACGAGGATCAACGGGGGCTCCTTCCGGTTGGGCGCGGATGTCGCTGCGGAGAAGGTTATTGCAGGTGCCAGAACGCGCGGAAGTCGGATTCGCGGCATCGTGGGCGGGCACGTCCCGGTTGCGTGAACCGCGGACCCGGAGCCGGGTGCGGGGGCGGTGCTCACTTGCGGCTGCGCAAGCAGTCTTGGCGACGCTTGCGAGCCATGAACTGGCAACGCCGAGGCCGCGTCGGGCCTCGTGCGCCACGCCGGGGCGGGCCGGTGCGCTGGGCGGCGGGGCGGTCGTTCAGGATGGAGGCATGTCCACCGAAGAGGTCAAGGTTGCAGGCGGCGCTGTGGAAGACGGCGCTGTTGAAGCAGGCGCAGTCGAGGACGGTGCCGCCGAGGCTGCGGACGGCACGGCCGATGGCGGTGCCGTAGCGGACGCTGAGGCGGTCAAGCCCGCGCGTCCGAAGCAGCGGCGAATGCGCGACATGGCGTTCTCGATGGCGGTGCTGCTGGTGCCGATCGGCCTGTTCTATGTCGGATGGGAGTGGCTCGCCTCGGACCGGCAGGTCAGCGTGGTCGACACGACAGAGAACTACGCGACGGCGGCGAGCCTGGGCCTGGCGGCGATCGAGCCGGAGCTCTCCGACGAGTGGAAGCCGATCTCGACCGACCTCGCGGTCGACGGCGAGACGGTGACGCTGCGGACCGGCTGGTACTCGCCCGACGGCCACGGCCTTCAGGTCGCGGAGACCAACGGCGCGGTGGCCGACGTGGACGAGGACCTCACCGGTGCCGGTACCCCCGTCGAGGCGGCCGGGATCGAATGGGCCGCATACGAATCGGGGAACGGCGAGACGTGGGTGGCCGAGCTCGACGGCGAGACGATCGTGCTCAGCGCCGAACCCGACGGGACCGACGACCTCTCCGAACTCGCCGAAGGCGTGGCCGAGGCCACAGGGGCTTAGCGAGACGTAACCCCGCGTCTTGTCGGACCCCGCGGCATTGTCGTCCTCCGCCAATCGACGGCTCGCAAGCTTCACCGAGACTGAGTCCCTCTGATGTCCGTTTTAAAGGCTGATGATGGGAACGCGGCGTTCAAGTCTCAATCTTCGTCCGCCGCATCGGGTTCGGTGCGGGCCTGCAGGCGCTCGCGCGCGCCTTCGAGGTGCGACTGGCACAGGTCGGCGAGCTTCTCGCCCCGCTCCCACAGTTTCAAGGACTCCTCCAAGGTCGCGCCGCCCGCTTCCAGGCGCTCGACCGTGGCCACCAGTTCGGCGCGGGCCTCTTCGTAGCTCAGCTTCATCGGCTGCTCGGTGCTCAATGCTCTTCCTCTCTCGCGTGTATGACCGCCGCCCGCAGCGACCCCGCCGCGAGTCGCACTTCGATGGCCTCCCCGGCCTCGGCCGCGTCCCGCAGCACCGCGCCCGACTCGGTGTCGGTCACGATCGCGTAGCCCCGGTCGAGTGTGGACTGCGGGGACAGGGAGCGCAGACGCGCCCGCAGATGCGTCAGTTCGTCCGTCGAGCGCTCCAGCCGCGAGCCCATCCGGGCCCGCATCCGGTGCGCGAGGTTCTCGACCGCCTCGGCCCGGGCCTCCAGCATCGTCTCCGGTCTGGCGAGCACCGGCCGGGCGCGCATCGCCGCCAAGGCGTCCGACTGGTGGATCAGCATCGCGTTCAACGCCTGCCGCAGCCGGGTGCGGCTGATGTTCAGGCCGCGCTGCTCCTCCGCGAGGTCGGGCACCACTTTCTTGCCGGCCTCGGTCGGGGTCGAGGCCCGCCAGTCGGCCACGTAGTCGAGGATCGGCGTGTCCGGTTCGTGCCCGATCGCCGAGACCACGGGAGTCACCGCTTCGGCGACGGCCCGGCACAGCGTCTCGTCCGAGAACGGCAGCAGGTCCTCCATCGAACCGCCGCCGCGGGCGATGACGATGACCTCGATGTCCGGGTCCCGGTCGAGCTCGACGAGCGCCGCGCACACCTCGCTGACCGCGCGCGGCCCCTGGACCGCGACCTCGCGGACCTCGAAGTCGACGGACGGCAGCCGGGCCTTGGCGTTCTTCAGCACATCCCGCATCGCGTCAGAGGCGCGACCGGTGATGAGCCCGATCCGATACGGCAGGAACGGCAGCGGCTTCTTGCGCTCGGCCGCGAACAGGCCCTCGGCGGCGAGCAGCTTCTTGAGCCGTTCGAGGCGGGCGAGCAGCTCGCCGAGGCCGACCTGCCGGATCTCGCGCACATGCAGTGAGAGCGAGCCGTTCTTGTCCCACCACTGGGCTTGGGCGCGGATGACGACCTGCGCGCCGTCGCGCAGCGGGGGATCGCAGGCGGCGACCGCGCCGGTGAAGTCGACGACGCGCATCGAGACCTCGGCGGACGGGTCGCGCAGCGTCAGGTAGACGGTGCGGCCGCGGTGGCTGATCTCGGTGATCTGGCCCTCGGTCCACACCTCGCCGAGGCGAGCGAGCCAGTCGCCGATCTTCTTCGATACGACCCGCAGCGGCCACGGGTTCTCCGCGCTCATCGGCGCACCCGGGCCCGTAGAAGCCCGCCCTGCTGCGGCTTGCTCGGCGTCTGGTCGCTCGGAGGCACTGCTCGGTGCGTCGGTCACGTGGCCAGACTAACTGCAGGGTGTGACGAAACCGGGCGGCCGGTTACCATCGAGGCGTGGCAGACCCGAAGCGAGTGTTGTTGGCCAAGCCGCGCGGGTACTGCGCGGGTGTGGACCGGGCCGTGGTGACCGTCGAGAAGGCGTTGGAGCTCTACGGCGCGCCTGTCTACGTGCGCAAGGAGATCGTGCACAACCGGCATGTGGTGGAGACCCTCGCCGGCAAGGGCGCGGTCTTCGTCGAGGAGAACGAGGAGGTGCCGCCGGGTTCGGTGGTGGTCTTCTCCGCGCACGGCGTGGCACCCGAGGTCCACGACCAGGCCGCCGAGCGCGGTCTGAAGGCGATCGACGCGACCTGCCCCCTCGTGACCAAGGTGCACAAGGAGGCCCGGCGGTACGCGGAGGAGGACTTCGACATCCTGCTCATCGGCCATGACGGCCACGAGGAGGTCATCGGCACTTCCGGCGAGGCCCCCGAGCACATCCAGCTCGTCGACGGGCCGGACTCGGTCGACGGGATTACGATCCGCGACCCGGAGAAAGTGGTGTGGCTCTCGCAGACCACGCTCTCGGTCGACGAGACCATGGAGACCGTCGACCGGCTCAAGAAGCGCCTGCCGATGCTCCAGAACCCGCCGAGCGACGACATCTGCTACGCGACCCAGAACCGCCAGCAGGTGGTCAAGGATATTGCGGCGGATTGCGACGTCATGCTCGTGGTCGGATCCAAGAACTCCTCGAACTCGGTGCGCCTGGTCGAGGTCGCGGTGCAGCACGGCGCGAAGACCGGGCACCTGATCGACTTCGCGCACGAGATCGACGAGGCCTGGCTGGAGGGAGTGTCCACCGTGGGCCTGTCGTCCGGGGCCTCGGTGCCGGACAACCTGGTGCAGGACGTGCTCGCCCACCTGGCCGAGCGCGGTTTCACGAGCGTGGAGGAGTTCGAGCCGGTGACCGAGAAGATCGCCTTCTCCCTCCCGCGCGAACTCGCCAAGGACCTCAAGGCCGCCGGTCGCGTCTGAGCGCCGGCGACCTCTTTCGGGTGACACATTCCTTTACGACGGTAAGATCCGCGGTCTTCTGTCGGACCCGCTCGGGAGACTTGAGCTGGGGTCGCCCCCCTGGGAGGGCGGGGGACTGCCTTAGGGGCGCATCTCCTCGGCCGCGTCCCAGCTCGGCCTCCGCGTCGGCGTGATCACCGGCGCAGGGGACTCCGGCGGGTCTCCCGCGACCTCGAGCTCGCTGAAACGCCGCGCCGTCACGAGCAGCCGCGACTCCACGCTCGCCACCGCCGCGTTGTAGGAGCCCACGGCCGCCTCCAGCGACGAACCCAGCCGCGAGAAGTGACCCGCCACCGCGCCGAGCCGCTCGTGCAGCTCCCGGCCCAACTTGTGGACCTCCTTGGCGTGCAACGCCAACGCCTCCTGCCGCCACGTGTGCGCCACGGTCCGCAGCAGCGCCATCAGCGTCGCCGGCGAGGCGATCACCACACCCTTCGCGAACGCGTCCTCCAGCAGCACCGGATCCCCGCGCAGCGCCGCGTCCAAGAACGCGTCGGCCGGCACGAACAGCACCACCATCTCCGGCGTGTCCTCGAACGCCCGCCAGTACTCCTTGCCCGCCAACGCCTCCACATGCCGCCGCAGGTGCTTCGCATGCGCCCGCAACAACTGGTCGCGTCCCGCCTCGTCCTCCGACTCGAGCGCCTGCAGGTACGACTGCAGCGGCGCCTTCGCGTCCACCACCAGCGTCCGGTCGCCCGACAACCGCACCACCAGGTCGGGACGCACACCGCGCCCGTCCACCATCCCGGAGTGCTGCTCGGAGAAATCGCAGTGCTCGACCATCCCCGCGGCCTCCACGATCCGCCGCAACTGCACCTCCCCCCACTGGCCCCGCACCTGCGGCGAACGCAGCGCCCCCAGCAGACGGCCCGTCTGCTCCCGCAGATCCTCCGACGTCTCCGCGACCCCCGAAAGCTGGATCCGCAACTGCGCGTAGGCGTCCACGCGGGCCCGCTCCACATCTCCCAGCCGCGTCTCATAGCGCGCCAACGTGTCCGCGATCGGCGCGAGCACCTGCCCCACCGCCTGCCGCGAATGGTCCGTCGCCTCGTACGCCACCGCCTTCAACGTCGATTCGAGGCGCTGCTCGTTGTCCGCCGCGGCCTCCAGCCGCGCCGTCGCCGCCGCCAGCTCCGCCGCCTGCCGCGACCGCCCCGCGAACCAGCCGCCGAAACCGCCCGCCGCCAGGCACACCACCGCCAATAGGACCCACGTCATACGGGCCAGTCTAGGCGTGAGGCCACGAGTAGGCTCGATACATGGAGCTGTGGTTGACCCTGCTGGTCGTCGCGATCGTCGTCATCTTGTTCGTGGTCCAATCCAACAAGAGGCGCGCGCTCGCCGAACTCGCCGACGCCGAAGCCGAAGCGAGGCGCCTCTACGAGCGCCTCGGCGGCCAGACCATGAACCTCATCGCCCCAGGCGACAACCTCCCCGCAGGTCAGGCCCTCGCCGACGCCGGCGAGCGCTACACCGCCGCGGGCTCCCAGCTCGAGTCCGCGAAGACGATCAACCAGTACCGACTCGTCGCCGAGACCGCCATCGAAGGCCTGCTCTACGTGCGGGCCGCCCGCACCGCGATGGACATGGACCCCGGTCCCGAAGTCCCGTCGATGGTCGGCCGGCGCCGCACCGGCGCGCTCACCGAGCCGGTCAGCGCCGAGGTCGAGGGCCGCACCTACACCGGGTCCCCCGACCCGAGCGACGAGAACCGCCACTACTACCCGGGCGGCCGCGTCGACGGCCGTCCCGTGCCCTCGGGCTGGTACAACACGCCTTGGTGGCAGCCCGCGCTGGCGGGCGCGGCGGGCGTGTTCGTCGGCATGATGGTCATCGACGCGATGATCGCCCCCGCTTACGCCATGGGCGCGGTCGAAGGCGGGGACGCCAGCGGCGGCGACGCCGGTGGCGACTCCGGTGACGCGGGCGCCGACGGAGGGGATGCCGGCGGCGACTCCGGCGGGGACTTCGGCGGCGGCGATTTCGGAGGCGGGGACTTCGGCGGAGGCGACTTCGGCGGGTTCGAGTAGCCCAGGTTTGAAGCAGGCCCCGAGTCGCGAAGCGGCTCGGGGTTTATCGTGCCCTGAAACGGCCGAGAGCCGCCGACTCTGAGGCCTGATCCACTCCTGAAGTGAACGGGCCCTGCCGCGATGCGGCAGGGCCCGTTCACGTGCGGGTCAGCGCCCGCACCACGCCTTCGACTCCTCGGAGGCGAGCATGACGATGATGACGATGTTGAGCGCCAGGCCGAGTACGGCGGAGACGTCGCCGGAGAACAGGTTGATCGCCTGGAGGGGGATCCCGATGGCGCACAGCACGATGGCCGTGATCCGCGCCCAGTTCTGGCGGTTCTGGATGGCGATGGCGAAGAGCGCGTTGAGCGCGCCGCTGGCCAGGACGATCACGATCAGGAGCGTGGCGATGCCGCCGTCGGACGCGGCGACCGAGTTCAGCGCCACCAGGAAGAGGAGGCCGCCCACGCAGGCGAGCGCGGCGCCGATCCACAGGATGATCACGGCCGCTTTGGTCTTGCCGGGCATTCGGTCGGGGTATGGAGAAGGAACGGTCACGGGTCCTCCATGGAACGAGGGGGAATAACGTTGCGCCCCATGGTAGTGACCCTCCGCAACCGTCGCGGCGGTGAAGAGGGGCAAGGCATGACGTATCGCGTCACGCCTTGCCCGGGGTCATGTCACCACTCGGCGAAGGAGCCGTCTTCAAGGCGCCAGATCTCGTTGCGCCAGCGGTGGGGGTCCTTGGCGGCCTTGCGGACCGCCGCTTCGTCGATGTCGATGCCCAGGCCGGGTGCGGTGGGGCGCTTGACATGGCCGTCGGTGAACGCGAACACCGAGGGGTCGACGAGGTAGTCGAGGAGGTCGTTGCCCTCGTTGTAGTGGATGCCGAGGCTCTGCTCCTGGATGAGGAAGTTCGGCGAAGCGAAGTCCACCTGGAGGCTCGCCGCGAGCGCGATCGGCCCGAGCGGGCAGTGCGGGGCCAGCGCCACGTCGTAGGCCTCGGCCATCGCCGCGATGCGGCGGACCTCGGAGATGCCGCCGGCGTGGGAGAGGTCGGGCTGCGCGACGGCGATGCCGGTGGACAGGACGTCGCGGTAGTCCCAGCGCGAGTACAGGCGCTCGCCGGTGGCGATCGGGATCGAGGTGCTCGCGGTGACCGCTCCCAAGTCGCGTGAGAATTCCGGCAGCACGGTCTCTTCCACGAACAGCGGGAACAGCGGTTCCAGCAGCGGCAGGACGCGGCGGGCCATCGCGGTGGAGAAGCGGCCGTGGAAGTCGATGGCGAAGTCGAAGTCGTCGCCGACGGCGGCGCGCAGTTCCGTGAACTGGTCGACGATGCGGTGCACTTGGGCGGCGGTCTCGATGTGCCCGAGCTGGGCCGCGGCGTTGCATTTGACGGCGTCGAAGCCGTTCGCCTTGGCGCGCAGGGCGTCTTCGGCGAGGGCCTGGGCGGAGTCGCCGCCGATCCAGGTGTAGACGCGGGCGGTGTCGCGCACGGCGCCGCCGAGCAGCTCGTACACCGGCACGCCGAGGGCCTTGCCCTTGAGGTCCCACAGGGCCTGGTCGATGCCGGCGACCGCGCTGGAGAGCACGGGTCCGCCGCGGTAGAAGCCGCCCTTGGTCATGACCTGCCAGTGGTCCTCGATGCGCGAGGCGTCCGCGCCGATGAGGCGGTCGGCGAGGGCTTCGACGACGCTGGCGACCGCTTCGGCGCGGCCTTCGACGATCGGCTCGCCCCAGCCGACGAGGCCGTCGTCGGTCTCGATGCGCACGAAGAGCCAACGGGGTCGGACGAGAAAGGTCTCGATTCTGGCGATGTTCAAGGGAACCTCTATCTCTTGTGGAGGGTCAGCGGTCAGGAGAGCCTGACGAGTCGGCCGCCGTCGACCGGGAGTTCGGCCCCGGTGATGTAGCTCGCCTCATCGGAGGCGAGGAAGGCGATGGCGGAGGCGACCTCTTCGGGTCGGCCGAGGCGCCCGGCGAGGGTGCGTCCGGCCTCCTCCGCGATGCCCGCGGGGGCCACGCTGTCCCATTGCCGGGTGCGGATGGGGCCGGGCGCGACGGCGTTGACGCGCACGGCCGGGGCGTATTCGACGGCGAGTTGGCGCACCAGCGCGCTGAGCCCGCCTTTGGCGGCGGCGTAGGCGGTGAAGCCCGGCATGGAGGCGTGGGCGTGCACGCTCGAGACGGCGACGACGGATCCGCATGCGGCCGTGAGCTGTTCGGCGAGTGCGGCCATGCCGAGGTAGGTGGCCTTCAAGGTCACGTCGAGGACGCGGTGCCAGTGCTCTTCGGGAAGTTCGTGGGCGGCGCCCCAGCGGAGCGCGTAGGCGTTGGAGACGAGCGTGTCGACGTGCCCGTACTCGTCCATCACCCGCTCCGTGAGCGCCTTCCACTGCGCGAGCTCGGACACGTCGCAGTGGACGAAGTGGACGGTTCCCTTTGCGGTCGCGGCGACTTCCGCTGCGGCGGTGCCGTCGACGTCGGCGAGGTACACGACCGCGCCCTCACTGGCGAGCCGTGTGACGGTGGCGGCCCCGATGCCCATGGCGCCGCCGGTGACGACGGCGACTTTGCCCTCGAATCGATTCATTCGGCGACCCTATCGCCCGTTCCCTGCGTTCTTGCCGGGCTCGGTCATCGCGACCAGCGCTGATGCCAGGCCGGGGCGTTCGCGCAGGATGAGGGCCGCGCCGCCGACGGCACCGGCGCGGGCGCCGAGGTCGAGGGCGGCGGGGACGACGTCGACCTCGCGCACGAGGGTGAGGGCGTACCGGCGGATCGCGGTGCGCAGCGGGTCGAGCAGCACTTCGCCGGCGCGGGCGAGTTCGCCGCCGACGACGATGCGCTCGGGGTTGAGCAGGTTGCACAGGCTGGCGAGGACCCGGCCGGTCATCTGCCCGACGTCGGCCAGCACGCCTTCGCAGGCGCGGTCGCCCGAGGCGGCGGCGGCGAGCACGTCCTCCACGGTCGCCTTGGCGCCCAAGTGAGGTCGCAGCGCGGTGAGGACCGCGGGGATCCCGGCGTGGAGTACGAGGCAGCCGCGGTTGCCGCACGGGCACCCCGGACCGTCCACATTGACCGAGGTGTGGCCGAGTTCTCCGGCGGCGCCCACTCCGCCCCGGAAGACCCGGCCGTCGAGGATGAGCCCGGCCGCGATGCCGTTCGAGAGGCCCACGTACATGAGGTCGCGCACGCCGCGGCCCGCGCCGCTGTAGGCCTCGGCCACGGCCTCGAGCCGGGTGTTGTTCTCGATCGTCACGGGCAGCTGCAGTCGCTGGGCGAACTCGTCGGCGGCGTGCACATGGGACCACGGCTGGTCGGGCAGCGACGTGGAGACGATGCCGGTGGCCTTCTCGATCGGGCCCGGCAGGCCGATGCCCGCGCCCACGAACCTGGCGCGGTCGAGGCCGTGCTCGGCGATGAGGCCGTCGAGCAGGTCGGCGGCCACGTCGATGCGCTCGGCCCAGCCAAGGTCGGTGTCCACGGCCCGGCCCGCGCCCGAGATCTCGTTGTGCGCCAAGTCGGAGAGGTGCACCCAGACGTGGTCGAAGGTGAAGTCGAGGCCGAGCGCCACGGCCGCACCGGGATTGATCGCGAGGGTCTCCTTCGCGCGGCCGTCCCCGTCGGGGTCGCCGTCCTGCTCGATCACGAGTCCGCGCGACATCAGTTCGGTAACGATCGTCGACACGGTCGTGCGCGACAAGTCCGCGCGGCGGGCGAGCTCGGCGCGGTGCGTAGGTCCCTTGCGCAGCAAGAGGGTCAGCAGCCGTTCCTGGTTCGCCCGGCGCAGCGACTGGAGTGAACCGCTCTTCGTCCGGGGCATGCGCCGATCATACAGCCCGCCCAGAAACCTTTGTCAAGACTATTGACGAACTTAAGCGAGGAGAGCTAGCCTTCGTCCACAGACTTTTCGAACCCCTTTCTGAAAGGCGAAACCCATGCGTGGATCCCTCGGGACGTCGTTGTCCCGTCGAAGCTTGATGCGCGGCACCGCCGCCGGTGCCGCCGCCGCGGCCACCGCCGGAGCCCTCTCCGCCTGCGCCCCTTCGGCAGGAGGAGGCGGCGGCAAGAAGACGCTGACGATCATGGCCCCGGAGAACGAGTTCAGCCCGGAATTCATCAAGACCGCGGAGAAGGAACTCGACCTCAAGATCAAGCGCGTCGAGGTCGACACGACCAAACTGACCGCGATGCTCGCCAGTGGCACCGCCCCCGACCTGGTCCGCGGCCTCGGCGCCGTCGAGACGTCGTACATCGTCTCCCGCGATCTGGCGCTCCCGCTGGACGACTACTTCGCCAAGAGCGAACTGCTCAAAGAGGACGACATCGACCCCGTCAACGACGTGTGGCGCTACGACGGCTCCGTCCAGGGACAAGGCCCCCGCTACGGCATGGCGAAGGACTACTCCCAGGACGCCATGTTCTGGTACAACACCGCCCTCTTCGACGCCGCCGGAGTCGCGTACCCCTCCGACACCGAGCCCGTCACGTACGACCAGTGGCTCGACATGGGCAAAGAGCTCACCCAGAAGGACGGCGACACCACCACCGTCTACGGCCTCTCGGCCGGCGGCCTCGGCCTGTTCATCAGCCTCGCCAACATGACCGCCTCCGCCGGCGGCAGCCTCCTCTCCGACGACCTCGGCACCATCGACTTCTCGTCGCCCGAAGGGCAGAAGGCCCTCACCTGGTACCTCGAATACGCCCGCGCCAAGGTCGGCTTCAGCCCCGTCGAACCCAACCCCGACGGCTGGGACTGGCCCCCGTACCAGACCGGCCGCCTGGCCCAGTCCTGGTCCGGCTACTGGTTCGGCGGCGCCATCGGCGCCGAGGCCGAACTCGCCGCGACCTCCCGCCTCGCCCCCGCCCCCACCATGGGCGGCGAGCGGCTCAGCCCCTGCTTCGGCGCCACCGGCTACTGGATCCCCAAGGCCTCCAAGAACCAGGACGAGGCCTGGCAGGTCTTCGAGTGGTTCATGGGCGGCGACCCCGCCAAGGAGCGGGCCGCCGGCGGCTGGGGCATGCCGAGCCTCCTCTCCCTGCGCGCGGACCTGCCGGTCGGCACCCCCGCCCAGGAGCAGGCGCTCGCCGCAGTCGAGGCCGAGGCCGACTACTTCAAGGTCCTCACTTTCTCCCCGTACGTCAAGGTCGAGGCGCTCGACGCCGTGCTCAACCAGTACCTGCCCGACGCCATCAACGGTGACGCCACCGCCGGCTCGCTGGCCGACACGCTCAACACCGACATGCAGGCGCTCTTGGACGAGGGCAAGGAGCTGGTGAAGTGACCGCAACGCTTTCGGCGTCGCGCGAGACTCCCCCCGCGGTATCGGCCCGGCCCCGCCGCAAGCGGGGTCGGGCCGGGCAACGGACGCGGACGTTCTACCTGTTCGTCGGCCCGTGGATCGCCGGGTTCGTCCTCCTGACGCTGTTCCCGCTGGGGTACGCGTTCTGGATGAGCCTGACGAACACCGACGGGCTCTCCCCGAATTGGTCCTATGTGGGCTTCGACAACTACGTTCGGGTCTTCCAGGACAGCCAGACCATCGCGTCCCTGGGCCGCACCGGGATCTTCATGCTCGCCACCGTGCCCACCGGCGTCGCCGCGGGCCTGGCGATGGCGGTCATGCTCAACCGCGACTTCCGGGGCCGGACGCTGTTCCGCGCCCTGTTCTACCTGCCGGCCGTAGTGCCCGGCGTGGCCGCGGCCCTGACGTTCAAGATCATCTTCGACAAGAACGCCGGTGCGGCCAACGCCCTCGTCGGCGCCGCCGGGGGCGAGCCGATCTCGTGGCTGGCCGACCCGTACACCCGCTTCGTCCTGATCCTGATGATCCTCTGGGGTGTGGGCGGATCGATGATCATCTCCCTCGCCGCCCTGCAGGACGTGCCGAGGGAGCTGCTCGAAGCGGCCAAAGTGGACGGCGCCGGCCCGGTCTACTCGTTCTTCAAGATCACGCTGCCGATCCTCAGCCCGATCATCTTCTTCCAGGTGGTCACGGGCGTGATCGGTTCGCTGCAGGTCTTCGTGCCCTCGCTGCTGCTGGCGCCGGTCAACGGCGCGGCCGCGGTCACGGCCGTGCCCGAGGGCAACTACCTCTTCATGGTGCACGTCTACGCCGAGTACTTCGCCAAGAGCCACTTCGGATACGCCTCGGCACTGCTGTGGGTGCTGTTCCTGTTCGTGCTGCTCATCACCGGCATCGTGTTCAAGATCGGCAACCGCACGGTCTTCTATGGCGGCGTCGACCCCACTGAACGGAAGGAGGGCTGATGAACGTCGACATCGCACGCCGGGCCCGTATGACGGCCCTCTACATCTCGCTGATCACGCTCGCGGTGATCTTCTCCGGTCCACTCGGATGGCTCGTCCTCACCTCACTGAAGGCCCCGAACGAACTGTCGGTCTTCCCGGTGCAGCTGTTCCCCGCGACGCCGCAGTGGCACAACTACCTCGATGCCCTGACGTTCATCGACTTCCTCGGCTACGCCCGGAACTCGCTCATCCTCGCCACGATCTCGTCGGTGCTGACCACCATCTCCTCGGCGTGGATGGCGTACGGCTTCGCGCGGCTCTCGGCCCCGGGCAAGAAGTTCTGGTTCGGACTCCTGATCTCGACGATGATGATGCCCGGCATCATCACGCTCATCCCGACCTACCTGATGTTCGCCAAGATGGGCCTGGTCGACACCTACGTGCCGTGGATCCTGTGGGGCCTGTGCGGCGCCGCCTTCATGGTCTTCCTGTTCCGCCAGTTCTTCGCGGGCATCCCCAAGGAGCTGGAGGAGGCGGCGATCCTCGACGGCTGCGGCCACGTCCGGATCTTCTGGCGGATCTTCATCCCGCAGTCCGGGCCGATCCTGGCCGCCTGCATGGTGCTGACGTTCACCGCCAGCTGGGGGGACTTCGTCGCGCCGAGCCTGCTGCTCAGCGCCGACCGGACGACCCTGGCCGTGGCGATGACCGCCGGGTACGTCAACGAGAAGGGCTTCCCGGTGCAGAACCTGCTGGCGGCGGGCAGCACCATGTTCATCCTGCCGGTGTTGCTGATCTTCCTGTTCTTCCAGCGCTTCTTCGTGCAGGGCTTCTCCACTTCCGGTTTGAAGTAAGAGTTTCCGGCGTCCCGACCTCGTCTCGGCGGGGCGCCGGTGCACGACCGGGGCGGTGGACCGGGAGTCGGGGTCAAGCCTTCGGTCCGCCGCCTCTCACAGATCGGCCCGCGAGGGCCTCGGTGCGCTTTCCTTCCGCGATCGCGATCTGCCCGTTGACCAGCACGTACGGTACGCCCGCGGCCTGCTGCCGCGGCTGCTCGAACGTCGCCCGGGCATCGACCGTGGCGGGATCGAAGAGCACCAGGTCGGCCGCGAAGCCCTCCTTGACGAGGCCCCGGTCCCGCAGGCCGAGGACCGCCGCCGGGCGGCCGCTCAGGTGGGCCACGCATTCCTCGACGCTCATCAAGCCGAGCTCGCGGGTGTAGTGGCCGAGGTAGCGCGCGAACGAACCCCAGGCCCGCGGGTGGATCTTCTCCCCGGCGAGGACGCCGTCGGTTGATCCAGTGTGGACGCCGTGGCGCATGATCGCCCGCACGTTCTCCTCGTTGCCCACGTGCATGAGGCAGGCGGTGGCGAACTCGTCGCGGACGATGAGGTCGAGGAAGAACGCGGACGGCTGCTGTGTTCCGGCGGCTTCGCTCACGCGCCGGCCCACCAGGTCGCGCAGGCCCGGGTCGCCGGTTCCGGCGATCTCGATCTTCGACCAGTCGACCGGGACGCCGTTCGCGCCGTCGGTGCCCTCGGCGTCGAGCTCATGGAGGATCCGGTCCCGGGTCCCGGTGTCGGCCAGCCGTTCCTTCAGGGCCCCATAGCCTCCGGCGACCGACCAGCTCGGGAGCAGGGCCGCGAGCATCGTCATGCCCGGCAGGTACGGGTAGGTGTCGAGGCTGATCGGGATGCCTTCGTCCAGGCCCTCGTCCACGAGTTTGAGGAGTTCCGCGGCCCGGCCCTCGTTGACCCCGTAGTTCAGGGTGGCGTGGGCGAGGTGCAGGGCGCAGCTCGAGGCGCGGCAGATTTCGATCATCTCCGCGTAGCCCTCCATCGCGCCCGCGCCGTAACTGCGCTGGTGGGGGCCGAAGTAGCCGCCGTAGCCCGCGACGACCTTGCACAATTCGACCAGCTCGCGGGTCTCGGCGTACATGCCCGGCGCGTAGCTCAGGCCCGCCGAGAGCCCGAGCGCGCCCTCCTCCATGCCTTGGGCCACATGGGCTTTCATGACCTGGAGTTCGGCGGGCGTCGGCTCGCGGTCCTCCCACCCCATCGCCAGCATCCGGACGGTGCCGTGGGGGACGAGGTAGGCCGCGTTCGTCGGGATGCCGCGATCGAGCCGGTCGAGGTATTCGCCGACCGTGCGCCAGTCGTAGTCGACGTCCAGGCGGCCGTTCCACGCGGCGATGGCCTCCCACATCTGCGGGGCGGTCGTCTCGTCCACGGGCGCGTAGGACAGGCCGTCCTGGCCGAGGACCTCGAGGGTGCAGCCCTGGCCGAGCTTCGCGAGGTGGTCGTGGTCGGCGAGGACCGCCAGCTCGGAGTGGGCGTGCATGTCGATGAACCCGGGGGCGAGGACGAGGCCTCCGGCGTCGACCGTCCTGGCGCCGTCGAGGCGCTCGCCGATCGAGGCGATGCGGCCGTCCTTGACGCCGACTTCGGCCGCGTACCGGGGCGAACCGGTCCCGTCGGCGATCTCGGCTCCCCGGATCACGATGTCCACTGCAGGCACTCGACGCCTCCCTCAACTGGCACGGAGCGTCAGTCTATGCAGGCCAGGGCGTCGATTTCCACCAACATCTCGGCTCGCGGGAGCGTGCAGACCACCGTGGTGCGGGTCGGGTACGGGACGCCCTCGGCGCACCGCTCTTCGAGGAACGCGGCGTAGACCTCGTTCATCGCCGCGAAGTCCTCGCGGTCGGCGAGGTAGACGCGCAGGGTCATCACGTCGTCGAGGCTCGCGCCTCCGGCTTCGAGGATCGCCGCCACGTTCTCGAGGGTGCGGCGTGTCTGGGCCTTCACGTCGCCGGGGTGCAGGTACGCGCCGGTGGCCGGATCGACCGGGCCCTGCCCTGAGACGGTGAGCAGTGGGCCTTTGCGGACGCCCTGCGGGAACGCGTGGGCGGGGGCCGGGGCCGCGTCGGTGCGGATCGCGATCTTCTCGGTCATATAGTAAAGATACATTCCTATTGGTGGCGGTGACCCATGGACGAGAACCGACTGCGCGACCTGCACGACGAGGTCCTCGACTGGCGCCGCAAAGGCATCCCGGCCGCGGCCCACGGCCTCACCATCGCCGAGTGGATCGCTTCGGGGCCCCCACCCCCACCCTCCCCACCCCCGTGGTGACGCTCTCGGCGCAGGCCCTTGAGCAGAACCTCCTTTCCATGGCCGCCTGGTGCGCCGAGCGGCGTCTGGCCCTCGCCCCCCATGGGAAGGCCACCATGGCCCCCGAGCTCTGGCGCCGCCAGCTCGATGCCGGCGCCGCCGCGATCACCGTCGCCAATCTCTTCCAAGCCGGTGTGGCCCACCGGTTCGGCGTGCCCCGCGTCCTCATCGCCAACCAGATCGCCGATCCCGCGGCGGCTCTGCAACTAAGCCGATTAGTGTGGGTTGCAGCAGGATTGGTGTCGGGTAGCTCCCGGCCTGGTGCTGTGAGGGAACCG
>NZ_JBHRWO010000021.1:1048696-1173741 GCF_042647865.1 Glycomyces rhizosphaerae | reverse complement strand
GCACCAGGCCGGGAGCTACCCGACACCAATCCTGCTGCAACCCACACTAATCGGCTTGGCTTAGTCTGCGTTACACCTACCCGACACCTGTACAGATTCCCTGTCCCTGTGCGTACTCCAATCATCCCACCCCACACCCCCAACCGCATCACCCACACGATGACAACATCCTCACCTTTCACACCAACCCCGCAGGGCCGCAACACAACCCACACCCACACCCACACCCACACCCGCCCCGCCCTGCCCCGGGGCGATCCCGACCAGACGGCCGACCACGCCCCGACCCGCCACCCGCCCCCGTCGATGCCGCCCTTGTCTCGAACCCCCGGCCCGCAACAAACCCCACCCACCCCGCCACCGCCACCGCCACCGCCACCGCCACCGCAGACACCCCACACCCGACAACCGCCCCCAACTGAACACCATTGTGTCTAGCCCGGCGTCACTTCGAAGACGCGGGCGACCGGGCCCTCCGGGACCGCGACGACGGGGACGCCGCCGTCACTGCGAACCGTCCATCGTGGAAGCTGAACGGGGTAGACCTGGTTGAGGACGCGCCCGCGCAACTGCGGCAGCGCGACCTCGGCGGCCTCGCCGCGCGACCACACCGCCAGCAGTGCTCGGTCGCCGGCATCGAGGACGAGCGCGACGACCTCGTCGTCCCAGGCGGGCAGGCCCAAAGGCCAGCTCGGGCGGCTCTGGGCGATGCGGTGCCGCCAGTCCCTGTGGAGCGCAATGGCTTCCATGACGAGGCCGGTCTGCTCGCCGCCGAGCCGGTCCAGGAACCCGGACAGGTAGAGGCGGCCCATGATGCCCGCGACCATCGCGAACGCGGTCTCCTCGATGCTCATCGACTCGGCCGGATAGGCCCAGTTCCCGGCCTGTTCGGGGAGGACGCTCAAGGGCGCGGCGGCCGCGATCGTCGGGTACAGCCGGAAGTCCTGCTGGTCGCTGGTGGACTGCAGGTGCGCCACGGACAACATGCCGTAGTCCATGCGCATCGCGCCCGACGAGCAGCTTTCGATCAGCACGCCGGGGTGGCGGGCCTGGACGGCGAGCAGCCAGTCCCGGTAGGCGCGGGAGTGGGCGAGGAGTCCGCCGCCGGCTGCCGTCGCGTCCACCTCGGTCCCCGCCCCGGGATTGAGGTTGTAGTCGAGTTTGAAGAACGAGACGCCGTAATCGGCGATGAGTCGGTCCACGGTGTCGTCGAGGTGGGCGCGGACGGCGGGGTGGCGGAAGTCGAGCTGGTATTTCCCGCCCTCGATGACGCGCTCGCCGAAGCGGCGGAAGAAGGCGTCGTCGGGCAGGGTCTTCGCGAGCGGCGAGTTCATGCCGAGGACTTCGGGTTCCAGCCATAGGCCCGCGCGCATGCCGGTGCCGTGGACGGCGTCGATGACCGAGATCAGTCCGCCGGTGAACCGGCCCTCGCCCTCGCGCCATTCGCCCGTGCCGCACCACCAGCCTTCGTCCTTGCCCGCGAACCAGCCCGCGTCGATGCAGAAGTACTCCGCCCCGGCGTCGGCGGCGGCCTCGATGATCGGCAGGAGCTTCTCGGTGGACGGGTCGCCCATGAGGGTGTTCATGTAGTCGTTGTAGATGACCGGGAGTCCGGCGTCGACGGGCCGGAGGTGGCGGATCGCCCGCCGGTATTCGGTGAGCGCCCCGATCGCGGCGTCCCGTCCGCCTTCGGCGGCGGCGAGACCCGCTGGGACCGAGGTGAACTCGGCGCCGGGCGCGAGCCGTTCGGCGAACTGGTGCTCGAGGTCGGTGGGGCCGAGCACGCTGACGATCACGGCGTCTCGGCGCTGGGAGACCTCCCAGTGCCAGCCGGTGGTGGTCTCGATCTGCCAGGCGACCGAGGCGTCGGCGCCTGCGAGGACACCGGTGGGCAGCACCGTCCCGCTGGACCAGGCGCCGGTGCTCGTCACGGCGAAGTGGCCGCGGGCGGCCTGGTGCTTGTGGAGGTCGAGGTTCATGTCGGGCAGGAACTCGGTGATCGGCCGCTGGTGCCAGCGTCCTTCGCCGAGCCATTCGCCCTCGCCCCAGAGCAGATCCAAGTCCCCCAGCGGAACCGCGAACTGCGCGGAGGTCACGGCCGTGAGGACGATGTGGGCGGCCGAGGTGTTGCGGACCGTCTGGGTGATCTGGAGGCCGGGTCCGGCGGAGCGGAAGCGGGAGGTGACTTCGAGGCCGGTCTGCGCGTCCAGCTGACGGATCAGCAGTTCGGCCTCGCCGGCGGTGTGGTCGACGTAGCGGAGCCGCGAGCCGACCGCCGACCGCACGTAGGCCTGGGTGGAGCCCGCCCCCGTCTCACCGGCCGTGTACACGTCGACGATCTCTTGCGGCGCAAGCGCGGACGGCGTGTCGGGGCCGGTGGACAGGCGGGTGAGCCGGACGGGACGGTCGCCGTGCTCGAAGCGCAGGTGGAGGTCGGGGAGGCGCCATTCGAAAGCGCCGTCGGTGAGGGTCATCGGTGTGCTTTCTGCGTGGAGCGTGGGTTGCCGGACGCCGACGGCGCGGCGTCCGGCAACCGCGGGGGAAGGGCCGGGTCGGCTATTCGAGCTTCTCGAACCAGAACTCGTGCTTCATGAACGAAGTGTCGTATTCGTGGCCCGGGTAGGGCGGGATCAGTTGGGAGGCTTGGAAGAGCCGCCAGCCGTCCCTGAGCGCGTCGACCCCCGTCTCGTACGGCGGTTCGTCGCCGTCACCGGTGGTCGGGTTGGTCTTGCCGGTGCCGTCGTAGTTGGACCAGCCGAGCACGTGCGAGTCGAGGCCGGAGGTGTTCAAGTAGAGGACGAGGACTTGCTGCTTCATCAGACCCTCCCGGGGCGGTTGGCGACGCGGGTCGCCCAGTAGTCGATGTCGAACGAGGTGTCGTTGGTCAGCGCGCGCCACATCTTGATGCGGTTGTGGATCTCGAGGCGGGCGGTGGCGTGCTCGCACCAGGGGTGGTAGACCGAGAGTGCTTCGGACACGCCCGGGTCGTCGAGGTCGTCGACGTTCCAGGTCCGCACCTGGGGCACCGTCGGGTTGAAGCGGATCTTGTACATGTAGCGGCGGATGTCGGAGTCGTTGCGGCGACCGCCGTGCCAGATCCCGTGGTGGAGAAGGACGACCGTGCCGGGCGGGCAGGTGAGGCGGGTCTGGCCGCGGAGGTTCTGGTAGCGGCCGGTGTCGGACTCGTTGGTGCGCCGCAGGTGTGAGCCGGGGACTGAGAGGGTGCCGCCCATGTCGGCAGTGACCTCTTGCGGGTAGTACATGAGCTGGACGTCGAAGGCGTCGGTGCGGGTGTCGATGATCGCGTCGCCGTGGAGGGGCTGCGCTTCGCCCTCGCGCGGCTCGCGGACGTGGACGTGGTGGTGGTCGACCGTGGGGTCGGATCCGATGAGGCTCTGGAGCGCCCCGGCGACCGCCGGGATGTCGAGGAGCGCCCGCGAGATCGAGCCTTCGGCGAAGGCCTGCCTCAGCGGTGTCCCGTACTCGACGCCCGGCTGCTGCCCGGCGTCGAATTCGGGGATGGCCCGCTCGTTGAGTTCGGCCGGCACGATCGCGTCCAGACGGTGGAAGCCGTTGGCGACGAACCGCGCCATCTCGACCGAGGTCAGTAGATGCTTGGTGGTTGTCATACGACGAGACTAGGAGGTAATCTCCCCGTTGCAATTGGACGTAATCACCAACTAGTGGTCGGTTCTCACCATGCATCAAGTGCAAATCCACCTGGATGAGCCTCCTCAGGTCAAAAGCGCCGGCTTCGGCCTCCACGGCCTCACCACCGACGAGGACGTCTTCCGCCTGCCCGAGCTCTGGCAGCTCCACCTGTTCGACTACGAGGCCGACCTCTGGATCGGCGGCACCCCGCACGCCATCCGGCCGGGCCATGTCAGCCTCATCCCGGCCGGTGTC
This sequence comes from Glycomyces rhizosphaerae, assembly GCF_042647865.1. NCBI lineage: Bacteria > Bacillati > Actinomycetota > Actinomycetes > Glycomycetales > Glycomycetaceae > Glycomyces > Glycomyces rhizosphaerae. Next base: position 1,169,835 of record NZ_JBHRWO010000021.1, on the reverse strand, counting down.
GAAGCCCGCTTCCGCTACCGAGGGCGGTCCGAGCACCTCTATCTCCACCTCCGCATGGCCGAGCGGGGCGAGGGCATCGAGACACCGGCGATGCGGGACGCCGGGCCCGCGGCACCGATGCTGGGCGACATGCTCCGGCGCGCGATCACCGCCGCCGCGGAGTCGCCGGCGCAGGCGTCCGCGGAGGTCTGGGCGGCGCTGTGGCGTATCGTCCGATTGCAGCCCAAGGAGAACGGAGCGGGCAGCCCGCAAGCCGTGACCGCGGCCCTCGCCCATATCGAGCAGCATCTGCCGCTGCCGATCACGGTTCCTGAGGTCGCCGCCGCGGTGGGGGTCTCGCACAACCACCTCACCAGGCTCTTCCGGGCGGCCACCGGGACCACCGTCGTCGCGCACATCCGACGCCGCCGGCTCGAACGCGCCGGGCATCTCCTGCGCGAGTCCACTCTGTCTATTCCCGCGATCGCCGCCTCGGTGGGCATTCCCGATCTCCAGGCCTTCAACAAGGCGTGCCGCTACGAACTCGGCGCCTCGCCCAGGGCGATCCGCAAAGGCTTGGGAGCCGCGGCCGAGTGACGGCGGTCGGCCGCGTCAGTAGTCCCGTTCGGTCTGCCAGCGGTGGAAGGCGCGCAGTTTGAGGAACAGGTCTTCGAACATGAGCCTGTTGTCGATCCGGGTGTAGACCCTGATGGGGCGACCGTCGCGGCGTTCGGTGAGGGCACCGTGCTCGTCGAAGCGAGGGGCGGGCCGCAGCCCGTATTCGCTGGAGGAGGGGTCGGGGTCGAAGTAGGACTGGAGCGCGGTCAGCAGCACCAGTGGGGAGTCGCCGAGCGCATAGGTCGCCGGGTAGCCGAGCGCTTCGGCGCGCAAGGTCGCGTCGACGTGCCGCAGGGCCTGGTACAGGTGCGCCCCGAGCGGCCCGGCGGGGGCGACGCGTTCGCGCAGTTCGATATCGGCGACCAGGCATCGGCGGTAGGCGTCGCGGGGCACCTGCCACAGCGGGAGGTCGGAGTCGTTGAAGACGACCTGTGCGGCGACGGGATCGATCCCGAGGTTGTACTCCGGCCCGGTGACTCCTGGCGGCGGGTATGCCGTTCCGGGGTATTCGGGGCCGCCGATCCATGCCACGGTCAGTCGCCGCGCGATCGAGGGGTCGATCAGGTAGGCGGAGGCGATGTCGGTGAGGCCGCCGCCGCAGACGACGAACAGCGGCCGGGGATCATCGCGGTGTGCTTCCGCGATGATGGCGGCGGTCGCGGGTGACCGCTGCGGCGTGGTCCGATCATGCAGCGCCAGTTCAGAACCTGGCACGAGAGCGTCGGCTGCGTCGAGGCCCATGACGGCCAGCAGTTCGGCGGCCTTTTCGACACCGGCGGCGGCGCTGCCGGGCCCGGGATGGAACCCGTCGCCGGGCCGCAGGTGCGATCCGATGATGGACCGGATCTCGACCGCGGGCGAGAGCAGGTGGTGGGCGAGCTGGAACAGGTCGTCGGGATCGCCGGCGAAGTCGTTGTCGATGATGACCCGGATGCCGGGCTTCGGCCGTGGTTCGGTTCCGAGCCAAGGGAAGGCCCCCAGCGGCCACGTGTGCCTCAAATCGTTCACGGATATCGGTGTCCCTTCATCGGCCCGGCGCTTTGCCTGGGCCTCTAGCGCCGGCCGACGCCGCCCGCGCCTCGATTCATCTGATCTACGGATTCTCGCCTCGTCGAAACCGGACGAACTGAACCAGACAAAAGCTACAGATCATGATATTTCTCCGAGTCTTGCGGCGAATCTTCTCATTGGAACGCGTATTCATCTGCCTTTTTGCGCGCAGGGTCTTGCGCGGCGGAGCGTCGCGGGCTACCTTTCGTTTGTAGGCATATCTAAATTTAGTGATCTTCGGCCGCCTCCATCCTTCCGCCGGAGCACCTTCGAAGGGACCCTCACATGCTCGAACCCTCCTCCAACGCGCCCTTCAAACGGCGCTCCCTGTTCAAGGTCGCCGGCCTCGGCGCCGCAGGGGCCGCCGGACTGCCCGTCCTCGCGTCGTGCGGCGACATCGAGTCGGGTGAAGGCGCCGTGCAGAGCACTGAGGGTTTCGACTTCCTGCCCACCTACAAGGAATGGCCGCTGCCGGTCCAGCCCGACCTGGTCGGCGAGCCCCCGAACCACCCCTCCGGCTTCACCTCCTACCCCGAACCGATCCAGGCCGTCGCCGAACTGCCTTCAGGCAGCGGCACTTACGAACTGACCGTGCCCGTCTGGGGCGACACCCCGTCCGGAGACGACCCGTACTACGCAGCGGTCACAGAAGCCTGGGGCGGCACCGTCATCAACCTCCGCCAGGCCGACGGGAACACCTTCGCCGACACCTCCGTGCAGTGGCTCAAGGCCAACGAGTACGGCGACGCCATCCTGATGTTCGGCTGGATGCTTGGCTCCCACACCGACTTCCGGGAGACGGTGGTCAACAACTTCTACGACCTGACCGACATCGTGAAGGGCGACATCGCCGAGCGCTGGCCGCTGTTGGCCGGAATGCCGAACTCGTCGTGGGGCCAGTCGGTGTGGTCGAAGGACCCCGCCGACCCCGACAGCGCCCGCATCTTCGGCATCCCCGGCAACCTCAGCGGCGGTCAGGGCAACGCCGTGTTCGTCCGCACCGATTACCTCGAAGCGGCGAACCTGGCGATGCCGACCACGGTCGAGGAGCTCCTGGAGGTCTGCCGCGCCTGGTCCGACGACGCGAACGGCAAGTGGGCCTTCGCCACCCTCGACTGGTTCGTCGGCCAGTGGTTCTCCGCCGACGACACCGAAGGCTGGCTCTGGGACGCGGACCAGGAGAAGATGATCCACTCCTGCGAGCTTCCCAACTTCACCGAGATGCTGACATTCCGCCGCACGCTGTGGGATGAGAAGCTCATCCACCCCGACGCCCCGTCCGGGACCCTGGACTTCCACGCGTTGCAGGCGTCCGGTGCCGTCCTGTTCACCCAGGACAGCATGGGCTGGTGGGGCGAGTTCGTACGCCAGGTCAATGCCGGTGAGATCGATGCCGGCGCGATCGCCCCGCTTCCGCCCCTGGCCGCGAACGGCCGGACCCCCATCGTCCCCATGAACACGACGGTCGACGGCTGGACCTTCCTCAACAAGGACCTCAGCAAGGAGCAGGTCGAGGAGATCCTCGACATCGCGAACTGGTGCTCCTCCCCGTACGGCACCGCCGAATTCGAGCTGCTGCAGTACGGCATCGAAGGCGAGCACTTCAACCTCGGCGAGGACGGCACCCCAGTCATGACCGAGCTGGGGAGCAAGATCGTCGGGGGACCGGTCAACTACAAGGCCCTGTCCGGCCAGGTCCAGACCTTCCTCACCGGCGACCCCGGGATGGTCCAGGCCCGGTTCGATTACAACGCCTCGATTCAGCAGTACGCCGGGACGAACCTCTTCGAGGGCATGCGGATCGAGGGCCCGGCCGACTTCAAGGCCGCCTCCCAGACGCTCTGGGACCAGCAGAACGACATCGCCTACGGACGCAGCGACCTGTCCTCCATCCCGGACATGGTGCAGACCTTCCTGGACAACGGCGGCGAGGCCGCCCGCCAGTACTACACGGACGCATATAAGTCCATTAAGGGCGAGTAACACCTCGGCCGGGCGGCCCGTCGTCCGGAACAGGCCCTCGGAGCTGGGCCGCCCGGCCGACTCCCCGCCTCCACACAAGATCTACGACGACTGGAATCTCAAGCGATGGCAACACTCCAGAGCACGGCACCACCCGACGCGGACCGGTCAGAGGACCGCCCCCCCATCGTCAGGCGCAAACGGACCGTGGCCCAACGCTTCCGCCACGACTGGCCCCTGCTGCTCCTGGCACTCCCGGTAGTCGCCCACCTCGCGATCTTCCACTACTGGCCCACCGCCTGGAACATCATCGCGTTCATGGACTACAGCCCCTACCGCCCCTTCTGGGAGAACCCGTTCGTCGGCTTCGCCTGGTTCGAGCGGCTGTTCAACGACCCCTACTTCACACCGGCCCTGCTCAACACCCTGAAGTTCGCGGCCCTCAACCTGCTGTGCATGTTCCCGCTCTCCATCGTGCTGGCACTGGCCATGAACAGCATTATCTCCATCAAGGTCAGGTCGACGTTCCAGTCCATCGTGTACCTGCCGCACTTCTTCTCGTGGGTCCTCGTCGTCACCGTGTTCGTCCAAGTCCTCGGCGCCGACGGCCTCGTCTCCAACTGGATCATGAACGGCGGCGGGGAACGCCTCAACTTCACCTCCAACCCCGACTCGTTCCTGCTCCTGGTGTGGATGCAATGGGCCTGGAAGGACGCCGGCTGGGGCATGATCATCTTCCTCGCCGCGCTCTCCTCGATCAACCCGAGCCTGTACGAGGCCGCGGCCTCCGACGGCGCCAACCGGTGGCGGCGCATGTGGCACATCACCCTTCCCGGTATCCGCCCCGTCATCATCCTGCTGCTCATCCTCCAGATCGGCGGCATCCTCAGCGTCGGCTTCGAGCAGTACCAGCTCCAGCGCCAATCCATCGGCTACCAGGCCACGGAAGTGCTCGACACCTACGTCTACTACCAGTCGATCATCGGCAACCAAGGCGAATCGTTCGGCACCGCCGCGGGCCTGTTCAAAGGCGTCATCGGCTTGATCTTGATCCTCATCGCCAACAAGATCGCCCACCGCCTCGGAGAGCAAGGGATCTACCAGAAATCATGAGCGCCACCAGCATCCGCATCACGCCCCGCCGGAAGAGCGCCCGGCCCGTATGGGACGAAGAACCCACGCTCGCGGGCAAGGCCGTCAAAGCCCTGTTCCTGATCTGCTACGGCGCCGCGATCGTCCTGCCGCTCTGGGCCGTCGTCGCCACCAGCTTCGCCAGCGAGGAAGCCTTGACGCGCGCCGGCGGCAGCCTCCTGATCCTGCCCACCGATGTGAGCTGGCAGGCCTACCGTGAGATCTTCTCCGGCGGCGCGCTCACCGACTCGCTGATCCTGACCACCGTCCTCACCGTCGGCGGCACCGCCATCAGCATGGTCCTCACCATCTGCGGCGCCTACGCGCTCTCGCGCACCGGGTCCCTCCTGCACCGCCCGATCCTGTGGCTCATCCTGCTCACGTTCCTGTTCGGCCCCGGCATGTACCCGAGCTTCCTCGTCGTGCAGAACCTCGGCCTGTTCAACTCCTACTGGTCGCTCATCCTGCCCGGAGCCGTGGGCACCTTCAACATCATCATCCTGCGCGCGTTCTTCATGAACTCGATCCCCGGCGAACTCCTCGACGCCGCCAAAATGGACGGCGCCGGCGAGTTCCGGACCCTGTTCACCATCGTCCTGCCGATGTCGAAAGCGATCCTGGCGGTCATCGCCCTGTTCTACGCCGTCGGCTACTGGAACATGTACTTCCAAGCCGTCCTCTACACCCCAGGGCTCGACACCCAGCCGATCCAGGTGGTCCTGCAGCGGATGCTCATGTCCACCCAGGGCCTGCCGGAGGGCGCACAGGCCGCTGCGCAGTACCAGTCCCAAGGCGAGGCCGCACCCACGGCCGCGCTCAAGATGGCCGTGGTCGTCTGCACGATCGTCCCGATCGTGATCATGTACCCGTTCATCCAGAAGCACTTCACGAAGGCCGTCATCACCGGCGCCGTGAAGGGATAGACCCGCGGTCTGTGAGGGTCCGCTGGGGGAAGGGCGTCCGGGCCAGATCCGGGTCCGGGCGCCCGCTAACCTCCGCATCCCCTCGACCGCTGTTCCGCTCCGCAGTTGAAGGACTCCAGTCATGAACACCGCCAACGAATTCGAGTGGCTCCGGGCCGGCCTGCACGTGCGCTTCGCGCACGGTGACGGCCCCGTCAAGCTCACCCGGCTGGCGACCGGACCCGACGCGCGGTCCGCGGCGGTTCCCTCGGCGATCGTCGAACTGTTCACCGACGGGCGGATGCGCGAACGCAACACCCAGATCTACCTGCATTCGGCGGTGGGGGTGCGGCTGCGCCACGTCGAGCACGAGATCGACGGGAACGAACTGCGAATCCGCCAGCGCGACGACGAGTCCGGCATCGAGGTCGTCAGCCGGTTCCGGGCGGCGGGGCCGGGGGTGCAGATCACCCACACCGTCCGCAACACGACCGGCGACGACCTCGTGCTCACTACGGTGACGTCGGCGCTCGTTGCGCTGCAAGGGGACTCGTACGACCTGTTGTGGGGTCAGAGCGAGTGGCTGGGTGAGGGCCGCTGGAAGCAGCACCCGCTGGCCGAGGTCCTCCCGGATCTCAACCTGGGCTTTCACGGCCAAGACGGGCGGGGCCGTTTCAAGGTCACCAGCCACGGCGCCTGGTCCAGCGGCGACGTGCTGCCCACCGGGGTCCTCGCCGGGACCGAGGGTCCTTCGGTCGCTTGGCAGGTGGAGACGAGTGCGGGCTGGCATTGGGAGCTGTCGCGCCTGCGGGAGGGCGTGACTCTCGGCGTGTTGGGCCCCACGGACATTGAGCACCAGTTCGCAGAGCGGCTGGCCCCTGGCGAGGAGTTCACGACGGTGCCCGCGGGTCTGGTCGTCACCGACGGCGGCCGGGACGCGGCGTTCGCGGCCCTGGCGGACTACCGCCGCGCGATCCGCGTGCGCCGTCCGGTCGACGACAGGCTCCCGGTCGTCTACAACGACTACATGAACACGCTGATGGGCGACCCGACGACCGAGAAGCTGCTGCCGCTCGTCGAGTCCGCGGCGGCTGCGGGGGCCGAGTACTTCTGCATCGACGCCGGCTGGTTCGCGGGGCCGGAGGGCTGGTGGTTCAGCGCCGGTGCATGGCGTGAGGCTCCGGGCCGGTTCAGCGGGGGGCTGCGGTCGGTCGTCGACGCGATCGTCGACGCCGGTATGCGGCCGGGTCTGTGGCTCGAGCCCGAAGGGGTGGGGGTGGCGTCTCCGGTCGCCCAGCGCCTGCCCGATGAGGCGTTCTTCCAGCGCTTCGGGAAGCGCCTGGTCGAGGGGAACCACTTCCAGCTCGACTTCCGGCACCCTGCCGCGCGCGCCCATCTGGATGAGACGGTCGATCGGCTCGTGGACGAGTTCGGCGTCGGGTTCTTGAAGCTCGACTACAACGTCAATCCCGGTGTGGGCACCGAGGTCGGTGTCGAGGCCCCGGGTGCCGGGCTGCTCGGCCACACCCGTGCCTTCCGCGACTGGCTGCTCGCGGTGCAGGCCCGGCATCCCCGGCTGCTCATCGAGAGCTGCTCTTCGGGCGGCATGCGGATGGACTACGGCCTGCTTTCGGTCGCGCATCTGCAGTCCACCAGCGACCAGCAGGACTTCCTGCTCTATCCGCCGATCGCGGCCTCCGCGCCGGCGAGTGTGCTCCCTGAGCAGGCGGGCAACTGGGCGTATCCGGACGCGTCGATGAGTCTGGAGGAGACGGCGTTCGCGATGACGGCGGGCGTGATGGGGCGGATGTATCTCTCGGGGTTCCTCAATGCGCTCGGCGAGGAGCAGTCGGCCTTGGTCAGGGAAGCGGTTGTGCTGCACCGGGACCGGCGCGGCGGCATCGCCGCTTCGCATCCGGTCTGGCCGCTCGGCCTGCCCGGTTGGGACGACGAGGTGATCGCGCTGCTGCTCGACTCGGGTTCGGAGTCCCTTCTGGCGGTCTGGTCGCGAGGCGGGGCCGCCGAGGTAGCGCTGCCCGGTCTGGAGAACCGCCGCTTGACGCAGGTGTATCCCGCGTCCTTGCCGGGCTGGAAGGTCCGCGAGGTGGACGGTGTCCCGGTCCTCGCGGTCCCGTCGGGGCCGAGTGCCCGGATCTTCGCGGTCGACTCCGACTGACACCTTGCCGTCAACACCCATTTTGAAGGAAACCGCATGTCCAACTGGCCGAACCCGATCCTGTTCGGAGCCGCTTACTACTACGAGTACCAGCCCGCCGTCGTGGACGGCTTCGACACCGAAGCTGCGAAGCGGCGGCTGGAGGAGGACCTCGACCTCATGGCCGAGGCGGGGTTCTCGGTGATTCGCGTGGGCGAATCGGTCTGGAGCACTTGGGAACCCGAGAACGGGCGGTTCGAACTCGACTGGCTGCAGCCGGTGCTGGACGGCGCCCGCGAGCACGGGATCGGCGTCGTCCTCGGCACGCCGACGTACGCGGTGCCGCCGTGGCTCGCGCGGCTCTACCCGGAGATCGCGGCGGAGCACCGGACCGGCCGGCGCGTGAACTGGGGCGGCAGGCAGGAGGTGGACTACACCCACCCGGCCTTCCGGTTCCACGCCGAACGCGTCAACCGCAGGATCTTGGCGCGCTATGCCGACCATCCGGCCGTGATCGGCTTCCAGGTCGACAATGAGCCCGGGGTCCAGCTCTACCACAATGAGGGCGTGTTCCAGCGGTTCGTCGACCACCTGCGCCACCAGTACGGGGACGTGGAGACGCTCAATCGCGAATGGGGCCTGGTGTACTGGTCGCACAGGCTCTCCACGTGGGCGGACCTGTGGCGGCCGGACGGGAACGCGCAGCCGCAGTACGAGCAGGCGTGGCGGCGGTTCCAGGCTCTGCAGACCACCGAGTTCATCGACTGGCAGGCCGCCATCGCCCGGGAGTACGCGCTCGAGGACCAGTTCGTCACGACCTGCATCTGCTACGGCAGGCCCGGGATCGACGAGCGCGCGGTGGCCGAGCGCCTCGACGTGACCGCCGGGAACCCGTACTACCGCATGCAGGACCACCTCGCGCTGCCCGTCGACCCGGCCAGTGGCACTCCGCATTGGACGTTGAGCGGCACTTGGTCGCTCTACCGGGCGGCGGACGCGATGTACGGGGCGCGGCAGGAGCCGTTCCTGGTCACCGAGACCAACGCGCAGGCGATCGGCGAGCCCTCGCACAACATGCCCGCCTATGACGGGCAGTGGCGGCAGGCCGCGTGGGCGCTCGTCTCGCGCGGTGCGGCCATGGTCGAGTACTGGCACTGGCACACCCTCCACTTCGGTGCCGAGACGTACTGGGGCGGGGTCCTCCCCCACAGCCAGAAGCCCGGTCGGACCTACCGTGAGCTCGCGAAGCTGGGCGTCGAGTTGCGCAAGGCGGGCCCGGCGCTCGACGGCCTGGTCCCCCACGCGGAAGTCGCGGTCCTCTCCTCGAAGGAGAGTGAGTGGGCCCTCGCGTCGCAGCCGGCGCTCGCGAACGCCGACGGGAGCCCCGACCACGGTTCGTTCCATTCGATCACCGGCCCGTTCTACAAGGGCGCCTTCGATGCCGGGCTTCAGGCCCGGATCGTCCACACTGAGCGGCTGGGCGGCCCGGTCGAGGCGGTCGCCGAGTTCCCGGTGCTCGTGGCGGCGGGGATCTACGCGGCGGACGACGCGCTCCTCGACTGGCTCGGCGACTATGCCGCAGCGGGCGGGCACCTCGTGCTCGGTCCGCGCACCGGATACGGCGACCAGGAGGCTCGGGCGCGGATGGACGTCAAGCCTGCTCGGCTGAGCGAGGCCGCCGGGGTCTGGTACGACGAGTTCGCCAATCCCACAGGGGAACTCGCGGTGCGGCCCGCGCTGGACTCGCCTCTGGAGCTGTCGGCGGCCGCGGGTGCGGTGAAGTGGGTCGACGGGCTGGTCCTGGACGGCGCCGAGGCGCTGGCCGAGTATGTGCACCCGCATTACGGCCGCTTCCCGGCCGTCACCGCGAAGGCGCAGGGGCAGGGCCGGGTCACCTATGTGGGCACGATTCCGAATGACGCCCTTGGTGAAGCGCTGTTCAGGTGGATGGCGCCCGCCGACGCCTGGCGGCCGGAGCACCCGAGCCTGACGGCGACGAGTGGCGTCACGGGTGAGGGCCGCACGGTCCGGTTCGTGCACAACTGGTCCTGGGACGCGGTCGACTTCGCGCTCCCGGCGGCGGTCACGGACGCCTTGGACGACACGGAATATGCCGCGGGAGACGCGTTGCGGTTGGGCTCGTGGGACGTGAAGGTCCTCATCGAACGCGGCTGACGTGTCGAAGGCCCTCCAGGTGCAGTACTTGCGTCTGGAGGGCCTTTAGCGTTTTCTAACGCAGGCGGAACATTGCCGAGCCGTGCGGTTCGACGTGCGCCGGCAGGTGGTCGCCGGGTTCGAGGTCCGAGTGGGCCCAGCAGTCCCGCACCTGCGCGGGCCGCCCGACACCGAGGGCCGACCACGGGAGCCGCAGTTCGGCGGCTGCCGGACCGCGGTTGAAGACCGCGACGAAGGCGCCGTCCTCTGAGGCCCAGGCCACGTGCTCGCCCTCGCGCCAAATCTCGCGGGCGCCGACGGGATGCTGCAGCGCGGCAAGGACTTCGGGGTTGGTGAGCAGCTCGATGGTCTCCGGGCTGGAGCTCGGCAGGTCCGCGCCGACCATGAGCGGGGAGCGGGCGATGCACCACAGGGTGAGCATCGTGCGCTGCTCGGCGGGGGTCAGGAGGCTGTCGCGGGGTTCGCCGACCTCCGCGCGAAGGCCCATGCGGCCCAAGGGAAGCATGTCCGCGTCGGGCCAGTGGCCCGGTCCTGCGTGCTGCGTCCAGTCGCGGAGGAGGTCGAACTGGGCGTCGACGTCCTTCCAGCGGTCCCACAGGTCGCCCGAGACCCGCCACATGTGCGAGTGCGCCTTCAGGTGCTCGGCGTGGTCGATCGAAAGCCCGACGCCGGGCGAAAGACTGAACACGATGTCGCGGCCGGAGCGGTCGATCGCGCGCCGGAACGCCGCGATCTCGTCGTCCCAGTAGGGGCCGATCATGTCGTCGGCTTTGATGAAGTCCACGCCCCAGTCGGCGAACTGGGCCACGAGCGCGTCGTAGTAGGCCTGGCCGCCGGGGTGGGAGTGGTCGATCCCCCAGTTGTCGTCGTTCCAGGAGCAGGGCCGGTCTTTATCGGCGATCTGCGCCGCCGTGTACTCGGTCCCCTTGATCGGGGTGTCGGCCGCGACGGCCTGGCGGGGGATGCCGCGCAGGATGTGGACGCCGAACTTCAGGCCCAGGGAGTGCACGTGGTCGGCCAGCGGCTTGAACCCGGCTCCGTCTGCGGCCGAAGGGAACCGGTTCGGGGCCGGTTGCGGCAGGCCGTACTCGTCGAGGACCAGTTCGGCCCCGGAGTTGTAGCCGCCCGCGCGGGCGGCAGGTTCGTACCACTGGATGTCGACGACGACGTACTCCCAGCCGTGTTCTGCCATGTGCTCGGCGATGAACTCGGCGTTCGCGCGGGTCTCGGCCTCGGTCACCGAACTTCCGAACACGTCCCACGAGTTCCAGCCCATGGGCGGGGTGTTGGCGAGTCGGGTCATGGGGTTGCTCCTTGGGTGGGGTCTGATGTCACGCATCATGATAACGATTTCAACTGGTGGATCGGATGGCGCTAGCGGCCGAGCCAGCCGCCGTCGACGGGGATGACCGTGCCCGACACGTAATCCGAAGCGGCACTGGCCAGGAACACCGTGGCTCCCGCGAGGTCGTCGGGCCGGCCCCAGCGGGCCGCGGGGATGCGTTCGAGGATCGCGCGCGAGCGATCCGGGTCGTCTTGCAGCGCTTGGGTGTTGTCGGTGGCGATATAGCCGGGCGCGATCGCGTTCACCGTGACGCCGCGGGCGGTCCACTCGTTCGCGAGCGCCCGGGTCAGCCCGGCGATCCCCGACTTGGCCGCGGCGTAGCCGGGCACGTTGATGCCGCCCTGGAAGCTCAGGAGCGAGGCGGTGAAGATGATCTTCCCTCGGCCGCGCTCGAGCATGGACCGGCCGACGGCGCGGGTGAGGGCGAACTGGCTCGTCAGGTTGACCTGGAGGACCTCGTCCCAGTACGCGTCGGGATGCTCGGCGGCGGGCGCGCGGCGGATGGTCCCGGCATTGTTGACCAGGATGTCGACCGGTTCCGCGGCGAGCGTTTCACCAAGGGCGGCAACGGCCTCCGGGTCGTTGAAATCGGCCCGGATCGCTTTGAAGGCGCGCCCGAGGGCGGTGACGCGCTCCTCGATCAGTGAGCCTTCGGGCTCGATGGTGGCGCTGACGCCGATGACGTCGGCGCCCGCAGCGGCGAGGGCCTCGGCCATGGCGAAGCCGATGCCGCGCTTGGCGCCGGTGACGACGGCGAGCCGTCCGGTGAGGTCGAAGAGGGTCATGGTCACTCCTGTCCGGCTTGGACGTCGACGAGGATCTTCATGGCCTCGCCGCCTGTGAGGGCGTCGAAGGCCGACTGGATCTCGGCCAGGGGCACGGTCTTGGTGATGAGGGCGTCGGCGGGGATCTCGCCGGAGTCCAGCAGCGCGACGGCGGTGTCGAAGTCCTCGCGCTGGTAGACCCGCGCGCCGAGCAGGCGCAGTTCGCGCCAGAAGACGCGCTGGAGGTTGATCGGGCGCGGCTCGGGGTGGATGGCGACGACGACGAGCGTGCCGCGGACCTTCGCGTAGTCGACCGCGCCGAGCACGGCCGCGGCGGCGCCGGAGACCTCGAAGACCACGTCGGCCCCCGCTCCGGCGGTCCACTCCTCCACCCAGGCCACGGTGTCGTCGCGGGCGTCGAGGACGGTGAAGCCGAGTTCGGCGATGCGTTCACGGCGCCCGGGATCGAGCTCGATCACGACGACCTCGCCGCCGAAGGACCGGGCGACCGCCGCGATGAGCACGCCGATGGGGCCGCCGCCGATGACGACGGCCTTCTGGCCGGGTTCGAGTTCGGCGCGGCGCACGTCGTGGACGGCGACGGCGGTCGGCTCGACGAGGGCCGCGTGCTGCAGCGAGAGCGAGGCGGGCAGGGGCACGAGGAGTCCGGCGTCGACGTTCCAGCGGCCCTGGAGCGCGCCGGGCGAGTCGATGCCCACGAAGTCGAGGTTCTGGCAGATGTGCTGGTTCCCCGCGAGGCACGCGGGGCAGGTCCCGTCCCAGGCGAGCGGCATCACCGTGACCGGGTCGCCGACCGCCCAGTCCGCGACGCCCTCACCGAGCGCGGCGATCGTGCCGCTCATCTCGTGCCCGATGATCGCGGGGGTCGCGACGCGGGCGTCCATGTGCCCGCTGAGGATGTGCAGGTCGGTCCCGCAGATCCCGTTGTAGGCCACGGCGATCTGCACCTGCCCGGGTCCCGGCGGGGGCTGCTCGGCCTCTCCCACGGTCATGGTCCGATTTCCTGCGTAATGCGCGGCGAGCACGACTGCCTCCTCGGGGGCGGGTACAGAACGATCGACGATGAGGATCGCACACATCCACCGATTGCGCAATCGTTTGTTCACCGATTCGGCGGATAGGCGATACTGGACCGATGGTGAAACTCAGCGATGTGGCCGCCCGCGCGGGCGTCTCGGTGTCGGCGGTCTCCAGAGTGCTCTCGGGCGACCCATCGGCCCGGGTCAGCGAGGCCACGCGCGAACGGGTCCGCAACGCCGCCGCCGAGGTCGGCTACCACCCCAACTTCGCCGGCCGGGCGCTCAAACTCGCTCGCACCGACGTCATCGCGCTCATCGTCCCCGACGTCACCAACTCGCTGTTCGCCGAGCTCACCCGCGGCGTGGAGGACGAGGCGGTCGCCCGCGGCTGCGTCATGCTGCTGGCCCGCAGCGAGGACATGCAGCCGGGCGGCAAGATGTTCGACCGCCTCATCGGCGAGGGCCGGGTCGACGGCGTCGTGCTCCAGCCCCGCGACGAGGCCGACCCCGAGGAACTGGCCCAGACCGTGGGCGAACGCGCGCCCCTGGTCACCATCCACCACCGCGTTCCCGGTGCGAGCTCGGTGGTCGTCCCCGACGCGCTCGCCGCCCAGCGTGCCACCGAGCATCTGATCGCCTTGGGGCACCGCAGGATCGGCTTCGCCGGCGGCCTCGCCGCCTCGCCCACCGCGCAGCGCAGGAACGAGGGCTACCGGGAGGCCCTGGCGCAGGCGGGCCTCCCCGGCGATCCGGACCTCGTCACCTGGCGCGGCTACCGCGAGCCCGACGGCCGGGCCTCGACGGCCGAGCTGCTGGCGCTTCCCCAGCGGCCCACCGCGATCGTGGCCGCCAACGTCAACGCCGCGGTCGGCGTCCTCGCCCAGGCCAGGGCCCAGGGCATCGCCGTTCCCGGCGACCTCTCGGTGGTCGCGATCCACGATGCCTGGACGGCCGAACACACCTGGCCGCCCCTCACGTGTGTGCGCATGCCGCTCTACGAACTCGGCCGGGCCGCCGTCACCGCGCTCGCCGACGCCATCGACGGCGGACCGATCACGCACCGCACGGTGCACGACCCCGAACCGGTCCTCGTCCCGCGCGCGTCCGCGGCCGCTCCCGTGAGCTGACCCTCACGCACCTCTTGCATCGGGCGACACCGGCCGCTATCGTCGATACTTGATCAAACGTTTGCGCAAACGGTGGCGCAGCCGTGGCCGCGAAACCGAGGAGACTCCAATGACCGTCATCGAAGCCGTTGAAGCACACGACATCCGCTTCCCCACCTCCGTGACGCAGGACGGCTCGGACGCGATGAACAAGGACGGCGACTACTCCGCCGCCTACGTCATCATCCGGACCGACGACCCCGAACTGTCCGGATACGGCTTCACCTTCACCATCGGCCGCGGCAACGACATCGTCGCCGCCGCCGCACTCCACTGGGCCGTCAAGCTGATCGGCCGCGACCTCGACACCATCGTGAACGACCCGGGGGGCCTCTACCGCGACCTCCAGTCCGATTCGCAGATGCGCTGGCTCGGGCCCGAGAAGGGCGTCGTCCACATCGCACTCGCGGCGGTCATGAACGCCGTCTGGGACCTCGCCGCGCGCGCCGCGGGCAAGCCCTTGTGGCGCCTGCTCGTCGACATGACCCCCGAGCAGCTCGTGGACGCCGCGGACCTGCGCTACCTCTCCGACGCGCTCACCCGCGACGAGGCCCTCGCGATCCTGCGGGCCCAGGAGCCGACCCGCGCCGACCGCATCGCCGAGCTCGAGGCCCGCGGCGGCTACCCCTGCTACACCACGAGCGCCGGGTGGCTCGGCTACAGCGACGACAAGCTCCGCCGTCTCCTCCAAGAGGCCGTCGGCGAGGGCTACCGGCACGTGAAACTGAAGGTCGGCGCCGACCTCGAGGAGGACCGCCGCCGCCTCGCCATCGCCCGCGAGGTCATCGGCTGGGACGCCAAGCTCATGATCGACGCCAACCAGGTCTGGGACGTCCCGGAGGCGATCGACTGGGTCAACGCGCTCGCCGAGTTCAAGCCGCACTGGATCGAGGAGCCCACCAGCCCCGACGACGTGCTCGGCCACGCGGCCGTCCGCCGCGCGGTGGCCCCGATCGGCGTCGCCACCGGCGAGCACGGCATGAACCGGGTCCTGTTCAAGCAGTTCCTCCAGGCCGAGGCCATCGACTACCTCCAGCTCGACTCCGCCCGGCTGGCCAGCGTCAACGAGATCATCGCCGTCTACCTGCTGGCCGCGAAGTTCGACGTTCCGGTGTGCCCGCACGCCGGCGGCGTGGGCCTGTGCGAACTGGTCCAGCACCTGTCGGTCTTCGACTACGTCGCCGTCTCGGCGAGCCTGGAGGACCGTGTGACCGAGTACGTCGACCACCTGCACGAGCACTTCACCGACCCGTGCATCGTCGCGAACGGCAACTACGTGCTCCCGTCGAGGCCCGGCTACTCAGCCGAGATGCACCGGGCCTCGATCGAGGAGTACGCCTACCCCGGCGGCGGCTATTGGAAGGGCCGGAGCGAAGCGGTGCAGGCCGTCACGTCCAAGCAGAGCTGAGGCGTTCGTACTCTTCTGCGGTCACCGGGAGCACGACGCCGTGGCACGGGTCCGTCGGCAGCCGGAAGTCCTCAGAGGGCGTCCACTCGCCGCCGGCGAGGTCGGTCGTCTCGAACGGCACGTAGCGGCGTTCGGGCGTGAACTCGTCGATCCAGAGGTACCACTTGTCCTCGGTGTTCGACTTGTACACGAGCGGCCCCTCCCCCCGGCTGATCGGCCCCAGGCCGATGCCCTCGGCCAGCGGCTTCCATTCGCCCGCAAGGGAGGTCGCGGTCTCGGAGAAGATGCTCTTGCCCTTCGGCACACCGGGGGTGCGGCTGCGCTCGTCCTTGAGGAAGCGGTGGTAGACGCCCTCGTGCTCGATGACGGTGGTGTCGATGGTGTGCCAGCCCCGGTCGATCCACACGCGGGGTTCGGAGAACTCCCGGAAGTCGCGGGTGTTCGCGCACATGATCCGGTTGTAGCTCTCGCCCTCGTGCTCGGGATTGTCGAAGAGCGTCGAGGACCAGTGGACGAGATAGGCCTCCTGCTCAGGGTCCCAAACGGACTCCGGAGCCCAGGTGTTGCCGGCCTCGGGCGGTGCGACCTCCACGAGCCGGCCTTCGCCCCAGTCCACCAGGTCCTCCGATTCCCAGACCATGACGGATCGGCTGCCCCAGCGCTGGTGCCGGTCCCAGTCGAGACTCTTGAAGAGGCACAGGTCGGTGGCGACCATGAAGAACCGGTCGCCAGCCGGGGAGCGGACGATATGCGGGTCGCGGACACCGCACTCGCCCAAGGTCGACCGCAGGACCGGCTTGCCGCCGTTGAGGTCGTCGAAGTGCAGAGGGTCGTCGCCGTCGCTCAGGGCGAAGTAGATCTGCTCGCCGTCGGCCGCCTCGCGCTTGAAGTGCACGTAGAGGTAGCCGGCGTAGCCGGGTTCAATGGACACGGATCTCCTCGATGTCGTTGGGCTGCTTGGGAAAGTACACACGGACCGTCAGCGCCGTCCGCGTCTCGAACTCGATGCGCACGGATCGCTCGCCGCCGGGTTCGGCCTCGTGGACCGGCACGAAGGTGCGGCTGTCCTCGGCCGTCTCGACGATCCACGGGTGGACCGGCGGCTCGGCGAAGTCGATCTCGATCCGGTTGATCGGATACTGGAACTCCAGGCTCGGGGCGATCCATTCGCCGGGTTCCCGGCGCTCCGCGCGCCAGATCGCACCGCCCGGCTCGGTCGCGTTGCCGCCCTTGTAACCGGGAGCGGTGCTGCTGGTCTTGACGGGGCGGTACGACGCCAGCGACATGAAGCCGGGGACGGACGGCGGAACGGCCAGGAACGGGGCGGGGGGCGCGAACCGCCGCTCCGTGCCCTGTCCGGGCTTCGCCGGGCCGACCGCGGTCAGGACGATCTCGGCCGGGGCCAGCCCTTCGACCACGGCCCGGATGCGCTGCGGCCCTGGGATATAGGAACGCATCTCGATCGCGCCGGCCCCGTCCCAGACGCTGTTGGTCTCCGGGGACAGGGTGAAGCTCGGTCCGGAGGGGAACACTCCCCCGCCTTCGACCACAGTGAGCTCGATGGTGCGGTCGTCGGCGACCCGGCGGCCGTGCTCGTCGAGCAGCTCGACCTCGATCCTCGCGTCACCGGTGCCGTCGGTGGGGATCGTCTCCGTGTCGCTCTTCAGGCGCAGCGCGACGGCGGTGCCCGGCTCGGGGAACTCCGGCGGGGCGATGCCGCGCAGCTGCTCGCGGTACCAGTGGTAGGCCCGCTTGGGCCTGCGGAAGTAGTCGGCCAGACCCATGAGCCCGGACCCGGGCGCGATGGTCTTGTAGTGGAAGGCGCACCAGAAGATCTTGCCTGAGCGCCAGGGATAGTCGGTCTCGACGCCGTGCTCCCACTGCACCTCGTACTCGCCGGGGCCGTTGCCGAGCGTCCCGTGGTACTCCGAGACGACGCTCGGAACACCGGGGTCCATGTACAGCTCCGCGCCGTCGCCGTTGTAACCGGCGATGTCGCCGAGCACGTCGAAGCCCCGCCGCTGCACGCCGCCCACGGCCGCCGGCCGGGTCGGGTCCAGCTCCTTCGACAGGGCCACCAGTTCGGAGGTGAGGGCTTTGGCCTTGTCGATCACCTTCTCGTCGCTGAAGAACGCCTCGTTGCCGATGCTCCAGGTGATGATGCTCGGGTGGTTGCGCTGGGTGCGGATCATCTCCCGCAGCGCCTGGCGCAGGCTCTCCTCGAACGCCGGCTCGTCGGCTTCGTTCACGGGGTAGGCGCTGGCGAACCAGTAGCCTTCGGTGTCTTCGCCGCCGATGCCCCAGAAGTGGAGTTCGGACCAGAACAGGAGTCCTTGGCGGTCGCATTCCTCGGCGAAGTAGGGGTGGTGGGGGTAGTGGGATCCGCGGATGATGTTCATCCCGAGGTCCTTGATCATCGCGACGTCACGGCGGATGGACGCGCGGGTGCCGGCGTCGCCCCAGCCGCCGCGGTTCTGGTGGACGTTGGCGCCGTGGAGGTCGAGGTGCTCGCCGTTGAGGAAGAACCCGCGATCGGCGGTGAACTCGAACCAGCGCACACCGAAGGAGGTCTGGTGCGAGTCGCGGACGGTCCCGTCGACCGAGATCGAGGCCGTCAGCTGATAGCGGTGCGGGTGGTCGGGGTGCCACAGCAGCGGATGCGCCAGGGCCCCTTCGAGTTCGACCACCGCGCGCGACCTGGCCGGGATCGTACGGCGCACGGGCGGAATCGTGGCCACCGCGCGCACAGGGTCGGCGATCACGGCCGCCACGTTGACCTCGACCGGTCGCGGTTCGTCGTTCACGATCTCGACGGCGGCGGCCACGGTGGCGCGCTCCCTGCTCACCTCCGGAGTGGTGACACCGACTCCGTGCCAGTCGATTCGCACGCGGTCGGCGACGATCAGGCTCACGTCGCGGTAGATGCCGCCCGCGAAGCTGTAGTCCCCGGCGCGGGGGGCGAGGCGCGCGTTCCACAGGTTGTCGACGCGCACGAGCACGTCGTTCGCCCCGGCCGTCACCGCGTCGGAGATGTCGATGGTGAACGGGGTGTAGCCGCCCTCGTGGCGTCCGACCGAGCGACCGTTGACGAACACCTCGCAGGTCTGGAAGACCCCCATGAACTCCAGGGCGATCCACCTGCCCAGCCATGCCTCGTCCACGTAGAGATTCCGCCGGTAGCAGCCGTGGCCGACGTAGATGCGGTGCGCACGGTAGTCCGGCTGCTCGAATGAGTGCGGCAGACCGACGTCGTACCACTGCGGATCGGGCGCCTCGCGTTCCGCTGCGGGGTGCTCGCCGAAGTCGAACTTCCAGCCGTCGTTGACGAACTGCTGCACTCGCATCATGGTGCCGGGGCCTTTCTGTTCGGGTGTCATGGCGGTGGGCCGCCCCCGGTCTTGACCCCTGGGGCGGCCCACCTGGTGGGGAGTAGGACGGCTACTTCGAGGCGTCCCAGGCCTCTTGGTAGATCTCGACGTACCGGTCGGCGCCGAGGTCGGTGAGGTTCTGCTGGAACTCGGCCCAGTCCTCGTCGCTCCCGATGTCGCGGACGCCGGTGACGAACTCGGCCGCCGCCTGGACGACGAAGTTCTCCACATTGGTCTGGATCGTCGCGAGCTCTGTGGCGGTCTCGCCCGTCACCGCCACGTCCCAGTACGGGAACAGCTCGTCGGACTCGTGGCCCTCGTAGTGCTTGGTGGCCTCGAACAGCCGGCGCTCGTAGCCTTCGGGCGTGTCGACGTCGGTCGCGGTGACCTGCCCGTTGCGGAACTCCGCGTCGCTGAAGAATTGCGCGATCGGGCCCCAGGAGTTGTTCACGCCCTCGCCCTCGGGCGGCGTGAGGACCTTGAAGTTCGGTTCGAGGGTCTCGTCCAGGGCCACGTCGCCCGCCTCGGGCCGGGCCCAGTTGACGCCCTCGACGCCGAACTCGCCCAGCAGGTGTCCGTCGTAGGAGACCATGAAGTCGACGATCTGCATGAGCTTCTTCTGCTTCGCCTCGCTGGAGCGGTTCGTGATGACGAAGGTCGCGCCGGGCGCGGCTCCGGCGCCGCCGCCGCTGTACGTGGCGTCGCTGCCGTTCGGCCCGGTCAGCGGCGGGACCGCGTTGTACTGCGTGTAGCGCCCGTCCTCGTTGTCGTCGGAGACGAACCACGGGTGCATCATGGCGGCCGATCCGACGATCACGCCCTCGGCGCTGTTGCCCTTCGCGATGATCGCCTCGCCGTTCTGCGTGAAGGCGGCCTCGTCGATCAGGCCGTCCGCGTACAGGGACGCCACATAGGAGATGCCGTCGCGCCATTCGTCCTTGGTGGGCTGCAGGACGACCTGGTCACCGGAGGTGCCGAGCGTGGCCGGGGTGGTGCCCTCCGCGTTCGCGTACATTTCCGCGGTGTAGACGAACGGGTTCATCAGATACGAGAGGAGGGAGCTGCCGCCCGCCGCGGAGAGCGGGATCTCGTCCGCTTCGCCGTTGCCGTTGGGGTCCTGCGTCTTGAAGGCCTCGAGGACCGTCCGCAGCTCTTCAGGCGTGGTGGGCTGCTCCAGGCCGAGGGTGTCCAGCCAGGCGGAGTTCATCCACAGCTTCGAGGGGTAGGAGCAGTGGTAGCAGTCGTTCCAGGCGGGGATGCCCCAGATCTTGCCGTCCGGGGAGGTCGCCAGCTCTTTGAAGCCGGGCTCCTTCTCGAACGCGGCGGTGAGGTTCGGGGTGTCCTCGCCGATCAGGTCGTCGAGCGGCATGAGCACGCCCTGGCCGCCGAGCTTCACCAGCTCCTCGCTGGAGAACTGGTCGATCCACGGAATGAGCATGTACGCGTCGGGGTAGTCGCCGCTGGCGAGGGAGATCTGCCGCTTCTCACCGGCCGCGGTGCCGTCCCAGGTGGTCGTCTCGAACTGGAGGTCGACGTCGAACTTCTCCTCGAGCAACTTCGTGAACGCGTTCGTGTCCAGGTTCTGCTCTTGGCCGGCGTCCTGGGGGGCGAAGATGGTGATCACGTCGTCCGGAGTGGTCTCCGGCTCCGAGGAGCACGCGGCGAACGCGCTGGCCGACACGGCCAATGCCGCTCCGGCCGCCGCCGCTCGGACGAATCTGCTGGTCATCGTTGACTGCCTTTCGTTTGAGGAGTTGATGGGTGCGAGGGGAACGCCGTCGAGCCGGTCACGGCGAGAACTGGGTGGCGCTGCCCTAGCCCTTGACGGAGCCGAGCATCACGCCCTTGGTGAAGTGGCGCGCCACGAACGGGTAGACGAGCAGCACGGGCACGGTGGAGACGACGATGAGGGAGAACTTCATCAGGTCGGCCATCTGCTGGGCCGCCAGCTGGTCCGCGAGGTTCGTTCCGGCGCTGTTGTTGACGATCAGGATGTTCCGCAGCACCAGCTGGAGTGGGTACAGCTCCTCGCTGCGCAGGTAGATGAGGGCGCTGAAGTACGAGTTCCACTGCCCGATGCCGTACATGAGGGCGATGACGGCCAGCAGCGGCTTCGACAGCGGCAGCACCACCGACCACAGGAAGCGCAGATCGCTGGCGCCGTCGAGCTGGGCCGCCTCGTACAGCTCCCCCGGGATCGAGGAGCGGAAGAAGGTCATCGCGATCAGCACCTGCCAAGCACCGATCGCAGCCGGCAGGATCAGCGCCCACCGCGTGTCCAGCAGCCCCAGCGCCCGCACCACCATGTAGGTCGGAATCAGCCCGCCGGAGAACAACATGGTGAACAGGACGCCGCCGATGAGCACCTTCCGGCCGACGAGTTCGCTGCGGGAGAGGGGGTAGGCGATCATCACCGTGAGCGTGATGCTGACGAGCGTGCCGACGATCGCGTAGAACAGCGAGTTCCCGAACCCGGTCAGAATCGCTTCGTTGCCCAGTACCGCTTCGTATCCGATGAGCGTGAAGTCCACCGGCCACAGGAACACCCGCCCGCCCGACACCGCTGCGGGGCTCGAGAAGGAACTGGCCAGGATGTTGATGAGCGGGATCAGCACGATGAGGAGGAAGGTCGTCAGGAGGATGTAGACGCCGACCATGAAGATCCGGTCGACCGGGGTGTCCTGGACCTGGGTCGTGCGGCGCTTGTTCTTGCGGCGCTTGGTCTCCGGTGGGGTCTCGGGCTCTGCCCGCATTGTCTCGATTGTCATTGCAGGGGCTCCTTTCACCACAGGCCGTTGCCGGTCACGCGCTTGGACACGGTGTTGACGGCCAACAGGAGGATCAGATTGATGACGGAGTTGAAGAGCCCGACCGCCGTCGCGAGACTGAAGTCGGCACTGAGCAGGCCGATCTTGTACGTGTAGGTCGCGATGATCTCCGACTGCGAAAGGTTCAACGGGTTCTGGAGCAGGAACGCCTTCTCAAAGCCGATCGCCATCACCGAACCGACGCTCAGGATCATCACCACGACAACGGTGGGCGCGATGCCCGGCAGGTCCACGTGCCAGATCTTCTGCAGGCGGCTCGCCCCGTCGAGGCGGGCGGCCTCGTACAGGCTCGGGTCCACGCCCGCCAGTGCGGCCATGTAGATGATCGCCGAGTACCCGGCGGTCTGCCAGATGTCGCTCCACACATAGACACTGCGGAACGCGTCAGGGTCGGCGAGAAGGTTCGAGTCCATGCCGAAGAACCCGAGGAAGTTCGCCATGAACCCGATCCGGGGCGAGAAGATCAGGATCAACATCGACACGACGATGACCGTCGAGATGAAGTGCGGTGCGTAGGTGACCATCTGCACGGTCCGCTTGAAGAACCGCGCCCGAACCTCGTTGAGCGCCAAGGCGATGATGATCGGGATCGGGAACCCGGCCAGAAAGCCGTAGAGGCTCAGCATCAGCGTGTTCCGGATCAGGTCCCACGCGACCGGGTTCGCGAAGAACCGCTCGAAGTGGTCGAGACCGGCCCACGGCGAGCCCCAGATGCCCTGGACCACGTTGTAGTCCTTGAACGCGATCACGTTGTTGGCCATCGGGATGTACTGGAAGATCACGAAGTACGCCACCGGAAGGACCAGCAGCAGGTAGAGCTGCCAGTGCCGGCGCAAGTTCCGCCTGCGTGTCTTTCGCCTGCGTTCACGGACCGTGACGGCGGTCCGCGCTTCCACTGCCGCGGTCACCGGTCCGCCCCTGCCGTCTTGCGCCCCGTATACCGGCGCTCCCAGTTCAGAACACTCACGCTCGCTCCTTCGCGATCCGGTTTTGTGAATGTTCACGGTAAATCGAGCACTCAGGTTCGTCAATGCTCCGAACGAAAAAAGATCAGATCTTTACCTCGATTGAAAATATTTCGTAAGAATCAGGCGGTATTATCACCCGGTTTATCCGATACGACCATTGGTTGATCTCGTATTGATCGGATCTTTTGGTCGTTCGACGAAGCATCACATCGATATCGATCTATTTACATACGAGGGCCTCTTGATTACCCTGGATGCCATCCCTCTACGTTTCGATGATCCTGCCGAACGTTTCGAGGGTGCTCGAATCCGCGAGTGACACCCCGGGCGCGCACCAGCGCGGCCAGAGAGGTTCCCCCATGAAGCCACCCACTCCACACCGAAGGCGGATCACAGCGCTCGCGCTGGCATTCGCGTTCGCGGCGGCCGCGCTGAGCCCGGTCGCCGACCCGTCGCCCTCCCCGGCACAGGCCGACAACCCGATCGTCCAGACCATCTACACCGCGGACCCGGCGCCGCTGGTCCACAACGGCCGCGTCTACCTCTACACGGGGCACGACGAGGACGGCTCGACCTGGTTCACCATGAAGGAGTGGCGGGTCTGGTCGTCGGACGACATGGTCAACTGGACCGACCACGGCTCACCGCTGAACATCGACACATTCAGCTGGGCGCGCCAGGACGCCTGGGCGGGCCAGGCCGTGGAGCGCAACGGCAAGTTCTACTGGTATGTCCCGGTCATCAACGACGCCACCGGCAGGTCCGCCATCGGTGTGGCCGTCGCGGACAGCCCCACCGGCCCGTTCCGGGACGCCCTCGGGCATCCGCTCGTCGAGAACGGCGAGATCGACCCCACGGTCTTCATCGACACCGACGGGCAGGCCTACCTGTACTGGGGCAACCCGAACCTCTGGTACGTGAAGCTCAACGCCGACATGACCTCCTATTCGGGCTCGCCGACCAAGATCCCCCTCACCACCCAGGGCTTCGGCACGCGGCCCGGGAGCACGGACCGGCCGACCCTCTACGAGGAGGGGCCGTGGGTCTACAAGCGCGGTTCGCTGTACTACAACGTGTTCGCGGCGCAGTGCTGCTCGGAGTTCATCGGCTACTCGACGGCCCCGGGCCCGACCGGGCCGTGGACCTACCGGGGGACGGTCATGCCCACGCAAGGATCGAGCTTCACCAACCATCCCGGGGTGATCGACTTCAAGGGAAGCTCGTACTTCTTCTACCACAACGGAGCCCTGCCGGGCGGTGGCGGTTTCACCAGGTCGGTGGCCGTCGAGAAGTTCACCTACAACGCCGACGGCACCATCCCGCTCATCAACATGACCACGGCGGGGGCGCCGCAGGTCGGCGTCCTCAATCCGTATGTGCGCCAAGAAGCCGAGACCATCGCCTGGGAGACCGGCGTGGAGACCGAGCGCTCCAGCGAGGGCGGCATGAACGTCGGCTGGATCGAGAACGGCGACTGGATCAAGGTGAAAGGCGCGGCCTTCGGCACCGGGGCGAAGTCGTTCACCGCGCGGGTGGCTTCGGCGACCGGCGGCGGCAGGATCGAACTCCGGCTCGACGGCGCGAACGGCGCGCTGGTGGGGACCTGCACCGTGAGCGGCACCGGCGGCTGGCAGACCTGGGCGAACGTCTCCTGCCCCGTGACCGGCGCGACCGGCACGCACGACCTGTACCTGAAGTTCACCGGCGGCAGCGGTTACCTGTTCAATGTGAACTCGTGGCAGTTCAGCGTCTTATAGTCGCGGCGCAGCAGAACGGGCCTCCCTCGCGGGAGGCCCGTTCCTTCATGCCGATATTGCGGGTGCCGATCAGCCGATCAGCTCAGGGCCCATTTCTGGCCGGCCGAGCCGTTGCAGCTCGACAGGACCACTCCGGTCCCGTTGGCGGTGGCGCCGCCGGAGGTCGCCAGGCACAGTCCCGACTGGACGCCGGTGATGGTGCCGTCGGCGTTGACGTTCCACTGCTGGTTCGCACCGCCGTGGCAGTCCCAGATGATGGCCCGGGTACCGGAGGAAGTGCCGGCGCCCTCCGCGTCAAGGCACTTGCCGCCGTAAACGGAGAGCCGCTTCGAGGTGGTGTTGTAGACCCACTGCTGGTTCGAGCCGGTGTGGCAGTCCCACAGCTGCACGAGCGCGCCGTTCGACTGCGACTGGGCCGCGACGTCCAAGCAGCGGTTCGCGCTGGTGTTCTTCACCTGGTCGGTCTCGGCGGGCGGCGTGGAACTGAACTGGCTGATGAACCGCCAGACCTCGCCCTTGACCCAGCTCCGGGCGCCGCTTTCACAGCCGGTGCAGCCGTCCACCGGGCCCTGCTGGTGGCCGCCGTCGAACGCGGCCCACTGGACCGGGTACCCGGCGCGGCACGAATACGTGGTGGTGATGTGGGTGCCGCTGCCCGAGGCGGGCTCGCGCGGACTCTGCGACGCGCAGCCGTTGTTGGCGACGAAGCGGTCGCGCATCGCCCGCGCGTTCGGCATGCTGTCGTTGACGCCCTGGATGCCGAAGTACGCCACGGCACCCGAGCCTCCGCTGCAACCGCTGACCGGTCCCGGGACGGCAATGGCGATGACCGCGCGGAACACGTCCGGCCGGGCGCACGCGAGCGCGTAGCTCATGGCCCCGCCGTAGCTGAAGCCCAAGGAGAAGCGCTGCGACTGGTCGACGCAGAGGTCGGCCTCGATCCGGCGGATCATGTCGTCGAAGAAGACGACGTCAATGCCGTTCGAGTTGGCCCAGGCGTTGTTCTGACCCTGCGGCGCAACGAAGATCGCGGAGCCGCCCGACAGCGCGTCCAGCCCGTAGTGGGCGTAGACGGCGCCGTCGCTGCCGCCGCCGGCGACCTGTTCGGCGGTGCCGCCCCACCAGTGGTTGCCGAAGATCAGCTTGTGGGGTTTGGTGTTGTCGTAGCCGGCGGGGACCTTGAGGATGAAGGTGCGGTTCTGGCCGCTGCTCTGGATGGTGTGGGTGCCGCTGTTGAGGGTCGGGGCCTTGCCGCATCCGGTGCTGGCGGTCGCGCTCACGTCGGTCGCGGTCGCCGCGGGCGGCTCGGCGGCCTGGGCCGTCGCACCTCCGGACAGCACCAGCAGTCCTGCGGCCGCGAGGGCCGCCAGAACGGATCTGAATCTGGACATCAGATGAAACTCCTTGTGGTCGGGCTCGTTCGAGCCCGCGCTGTCGGCCGGCATCGCATGAGAGGTCCATTGAGGAGGCGCGATGTCACCGACCGCCTGGGATCGCTCCCAGGTCGGGCCGGATCGGATCGTGCGAAGCCTTGAATATTGACGTCAGTCTATATAGATGGGACCTATTGCGTCAATACCGGAGGAGTTTTCGATATTTGCGACCCAATGTCCTTGCCCGCGAGAGCGATACATCCGACCTTTGCCGCTATCGGTGATGGCGGCGGTAGGCGGCGGGCGGGACGCCGCATTCGTTCTTGAAGGCCGCGTAGAAGCGGCTGACCGAGCTGAAGCCCGAATCCGATGCCACGGCCGCGATCGGGAGGTCGGTGGTGACGAGCAGGCGCCGCCCTTCGGCCAGGCGACACCGGGTGAGGTAGTCGATGATCGTGGTCCGCACGATCTTGCCGAAGTGCGTCATCGCGTAGTTGGGGTGCAGGCGCGCCGCGGCGGCGACATCGGCCACGGTCAGCGGTTCGCGAAAATGCTCGGCGATGTGCCGGGCCATCGTGACGACATGGCGCAGCGCGGGATCGCCTCCGGTGTACCGGTGCACCGGCGCCTGCGGTGCGTCCAGCGCGAGGCGCCGGACCCGCGCTTCGACCTCGAGCAGCAGGATGCGGCGGCGCTCGGGTTGCACGCTGGACAGGTCGGCGGCCCACTGGGTGAAGTTCGCGGAGTCCGCATCCATTGCGGCCGTGGGCGGGGCGATGAGCGGCATCCCCGAGAGCAGGCGACCGACCAGCGCGGTGGGCAGGCCCCAGCCCAGGAACGTCGCGAACGGCACGTGCACCCAGTGCGCCCGCGTCGCGGAGTTCGCGACGAGCTGGTGGGGTACGGCGGCCCAGAACGCCGCGACCGATCCGGGGCCGATCTCCACCGGTTCGCCGCCGAACAGGTAGAGCATCGTGCCGCCCTCGGCGACGAAGTTGATCTCCAGGTCGTCGTGCTGGTGCGCGGTGGCCATGAGGGTCGGGCGCCCGGCCCATCCCAGGAGTTCCGGCGGGGCGAGCTCGATCTGAGGATCCAAGAAAGACTCGTTCCAATCAGTGAAGACTTCTCTGATCGGAACTTATACGGTGATGCCGCAACGGTCGGCACCGGGCACGACCGATCAGTCTCGATCATCAAGGAGTCTCCCCCGTGTTCTCTATCGGCATCGTCGGCGCCGGGCAGTTCGCCGGCGCCTTCGCGAAACTGTTCAACGCCCACCCCGGGGTCTCCCGCGTCACCGTCACCGACCTCCTCCCCGACCGCTCCGCGGCCCTCGTCCGCGAGCTCGGCCTGGCCGGGGTCGCGGACGACTTCGACGCGATGCTCGCCTCGGACGTGGACGCCGTCGCGATCTTCACCCAGCGCTGGACCCACGGGCCGCTCGTGGAGCGGGCGCTGCGCGCGGGCAAGCACGTCTACTCGGCCGTGCCGATGGCCTTCACCGTCGAGGAGATCGGCGCGATCATCAACGCCGTCAAGGAAACCGGCCTCACCTACATGATGGGCGAGACCAGTTACTACCACCCCGCCACGGTGCTGGCCCGGCAGAAGGCCGCCGAGAGCGCGTTCGGCCGCCTCTTCTACGCCGAGGGCGACTACGTGCACGACATGGACCACGGCTTCTACGCCGCGTACGAGTACAGCGGCGGCGCCGACTGGAAGCGCACCGCCAGCTTCCCGCCCATGAAGTACCCCACCCACGCCATCGGCGGCGTACTCGGCGCCTGGAACACCCACGCCGTCAGCGTCAGCGCCATCGGCGTGCCCGATCAGCGCGGCGACGGCGTCTTCGACAAGTCCGTGAGCATGTTCGGCAACGACTTCTCCAACGCGACCGCGCTGTTCGAGACGGCCGACGGCGGCAGCATGCGCACCAACGAGTTCCGTCGCGTGGGCCTCGCCGGCGGTGTTCCCGAGTCGCGGTTCACCTTCTACGGCACCGAAGGCATCCTCGAGCAGAACTCCCGATCCACCTTCTGGCACGAGCGGTCCGGCCACCTCGACGACCTCACCGACCTGGTGCAGCCCGGTTGGGCGACCGGCGCCGACGACCCCGTGCTGGCCAATGTGGACCCGAAGCTGCACGACTCCTTCATCTCCGGGCACGCGCCCGTGCACGACACCTCCGCGCTCCCCGTCGAGTTCAAAGGACTCGGCAACGGCCACATGGGCAGCCACCAGCTGCTCGTGCACGACTTCGTGACCGCCGTGAACGAGCAGCGGCTGCCGAGCGTGAACGCCTGGGTGGCCGCTCGCTACACGCTGCCGGGCATCGTGGCCCACGAGTCCGCGCTGCGCGGCGGCGAGCGACTCCGGATCGACGACTTCGGCGACGCACCGGGCACCGCCTAGACTGACACGGATCGTGAGCCGCCCCCGCGCTCGGCGTCAAGCATTGGAGGCATTCGGGATGCAGTCGACTCCTCTTGACGATTCCGTGGAACGCATGCGCAGCAAGGACATCAGCTTCACCGGGACGGCGTTGGCTCCGGCAATGCTTCCTTGGGGGCAGCGGTTCATGCGGGAAGCCATCAGACGAGTCGAGCCGATCGATCACCATCTCAATCTGGCCTGGAGCCAGGAAGTGCCGCCGGGTGCTGACCTGGATGCGGTGTGCAATGCGCTCGGGGCACTGGTGAGCAGGCACGAATCACTGAGGACCAGGTACGGCGTCGACGGCTCGGGGCACCCGGTCCAAGAAGTGATCGGCCAGGGCGCCTTCACGGTTCGCATCCATGAACTCGGAACCGCCGATCTGGAGGACGCGGCGTCTGCCGCGATCCAGAGCTTCAGGGATCAGCGCTATGACCTGAAGCAGGCGCCACTGCTCAGAGCCACTGTCATCGCTCGGGACGGTCGACCGCGCGTGCTCGTGATCGGGTTGTCCCACATGGTCACCGACGGCTGGGGCGCCAGACGGATCGTCGATGAGCTGACAGGGTTCATGGATCCAGGCGAAGTAGGTGCAGCGGGGGCGCCTGAGGTCACTTGGCAACCGAGCGACCAGATTCGGCACGAGCAGACGCAGGCCGCGACGAACCGGCGTGATCGGTCCCTGGATTACTTGGAGGGCCAGTTCCAGAATTTCCCTTCGACCATGTTCTGGCAGCGTCAAGGGAAGACGGAGGATCCGCGATACTGGTCCGGGAGCCTGCATTCTCCTGCCCTGCTGCCCGCGGTCGCCGCGATGTACCGGACCCACTCGGTGACCCCGGCACCGGCGATCCTCGCGGCCTTCTCAGCAGTGGTCGGGCATGTGACCTGCCATGACACCTGCCGCATGTTCGTCATCCAATCGAACCGCAACCGAAGGAACATGGATTCGGTGGCCAACTACTCGCAGACCGTGCCGCTCGGCATTGAGCTCAACAGCGATTCGTTCTGGAGCCTGACGAAGGACACGCAGAGTGCGATGCTCAACGCCTCTCGATTCGCATCGTATCCACCCGAGACGCGGTTCCAGCTCAGCGAGGACATCGGGGAACGTCGCGGCATTCGCATTGCCGAGGACTGCGTGTACAACCCTCAGTGGTGGATGACCGGACCCGAACTTGCAAGGCTGGCTGATTCCGGTGACGCAGCCGCTGAGCTGCCGGCACGCTCCGGCACCTTTACCTGGAACAAGGGCGCGGACAGCGGCCTGGTCATGTACTTCGGAACCTCGCCGACTGGACTCACCATCACCGCTGATACGCGATTCGTTGCGCCAGAACAGTTCGAGCCCCTCCTGCGGCTCGTCGAGGACATCGTCGTCAGGGGGGCGAAAGAGGACTTCTCTCCCTCCGAAATGCTGGAACGGCATCCCCGGGAGATTCCGGATCACGAATGGGCGTTCATCGACAACTGCTGGGTGAGCCTCGAAGCGACTCGAGGAATGGTCGCCGAGGCGACCGGCGCGGTGGCGGTCGACATCGAAACGGTCCGCGACCAGGATGGTCGGGAATGTCTATCGGCGCTCATCTCAGGAAGTGCATCCGAGATGAGCCTCGGCGAGGTGCGGACGCGTTGCCTGGCGGTGCTGCCTCGTTGGCGCAGCGCCATGGTGCCGCATCGCCTTTCGGAATCTCGCTAGCGCCGACCTGCGCGCTGCTCGGTCTCGCGAAGTCCGTTTGCGACGGCCGCCAATGATGCCAGTCCCAGGAACCAGTCGGGATGGGGCCGGGTGTACCCCTGCCGTTCGATGACCCCGACGATGCCGGGAATCATCATGTAGGCGCCGCCGTTCTCGGCATACGTCCGCGCGAGGTCGGCCCGGAGTCCGGGATTGCACTGCTCGACGGCCGCGATCACTGCCGCAGCCCGAGCGTCTGTGACGAGACGTGCGCGATAGTCGGTGCGGGGCACGAATACCGCCTCGGGTTCCGGCGCTGCGTGCCGAGCACCGGGCAGGTGCGGTACCGCCAGGTATCGACCCGGCACGACCACGAGGGGGTCATTCGACGCCGCCTGCAGCAGGTGATCGTGCACGGCCGCCAAGTCCACGGCGCCGACTGCGTACAGGTCTATGGAAGCGCCGTCATCGCCCTCCTCGACCGCCGCGTCCACCACTCCCTCGCATCCGAGTGCGGCTTCCCGTACATGCCGCGGCGAGAACCGGGACGCGCCGAGCTCGATCCAAGGGCCGCGGGAGACGTGATCGAAAGTGGGAGCGGCGATCCTGTCCATGATCGCGTCGATCGGACGATCGGGATCCTCGCTCAGCGCCTCGACCGCACTGGCGATCGAGCGCAGCAGCAGCTCCGAGTCGGAGCGCGAGGCGAGACGGGTGTCCGTCTCCAGGCGGAGCTCCATGCCCGGCCACCTCGGGACGAGGTCGAACCGCAGCCTCGTGTTCACCCCGGGTCTGGTCTCGTACCGGAATTCCATGTCCTGCACTGAATGCCGCAACGGCGCATGGTCGCGCAGGAAGTCCAGGTATTCGATGAAGACCGGCTTCGCCATGCTGCTGCCGAAGGCGCAGTTGTCGCGCACCGCCGCCATCGTGCACGCTCCTGTGTCCCTCGCGCCGGCGCGGTAGCCGGCCAGCAACGTGGCATGCACCTCCTGCAGAAGACGGCCCGATGTCCACTTCGGATCAAGCGTGAAGATCCAGTCGATCTCGGCCGCGAAGCGCCCCACCGCGTGCCGCAGACCGGGACGCCAGCGGTTGGAGACCGCCGTCGACATCAGGCAGTCCTCGACGCCGAGCCAGCCGTGCAGGACCAGTCCGATCGCCGCCTGCAGCACCGTCGGCTCGGTCGTCCGACTGAGACGTGCCGCCCGTTCGGCCCTGTCCAGCAAGTCAGGGACTCGCAGCTGCGCCATGCCGGTCGCACCGTCGGAGCCGCTGATCGGAGCGAAGTTCCGTGCCACGCGGGCCCGCGCCTCGGCGTGCCAGGCGAGGCCCTTGCCGCTGCCGGCGATCAGCCCCGCGCGCGATCCCTCCGCTTCCGCGCAGTCGATCGGCTGCACGGTGGTGCCGGGGAACGGGTCGGCGTCGCCGGCGAGCATGGCCAGGATGCAGCGCTCCACGATCACCATCGAGTGGCCGTCGAGGTCGATCTGGTTGGCCAGGAGGTCCGCCGACACCACCGCGCCCCCGTCGCGGACGATCCGGCACCGAAAACCCGGGGCGCGGCTCAAGTCGAAATCGGGTTCGTCCGGGGCGTCGGCCTCGAACATCACCGGTTTGTACGCGGCCAGGACCCGCTGCCTCGGCCGTTCGATCCCAGGAGGCCCGTAGACCGTGCGCAGCGCCTCGAAGCGCTCCGCGCAGCGGTCGAGCGCCGACTGCAGTGCCGCGGCGCTCGTACCTTCGGGGAGTGCGAGCCGGTGGGAGATGAGCGGGACGTGACCCCACTCCTCCCTGAACGTCGGCTGGTTGTAGTACCAGAAGATCTGCTGACCCCAGGTCAGCGGTCCGACTCTCGTTTCAATGTCCACTGTCTACTGATCATCCTTCCGCGTGGGCTTGCCCGAAGGCGTCGGCGGCCACGGCCCCAAGGGGAGGGCCGCCTCTGAAGAGGTCTGACAGGACGCGGTCCGCCACTTCCCGGGCGCCGCCGCCCGGCCCGAGGGCCGCAGCGACAGCGGCACTGTCGAGTGCCGGCGGCGCCTGCTCGATCAATGCGAGCAGGCGTGCGGGGTCGGCATGGCCCGCGGACTGGCTCTCCAGAGCGGCGATGCCCCGGACCATCTCCGCCGCAACGGGTTCGGGAAGCACCGCATGCCGCAGCCAGCGCTCCACGGGGCTGTTCCACGACATGGTCGGCAGATCGAGGGCGTCACCGAAGGCCTGCATGAGTTTGACCTGCGAGTAGTTCTGCGGTGGCAGCAGTTTCGGGGCGATGCCGGCGCCGAGGCACTCGACGAGGGTGGTGAGGCCCGGAGGGCAGATGACGGCATCAGCGCTGCGGACGGCTGCGAAGAACGCTTCTTGCGATCCTCCCCGCACCGCGCGTTTGACGCGTTCGCCCGCGAATCGTCCGAGTACCGCGGTGTTCCCGAAGATCGACAGATCGTCCACGTCCAGGCGGCCGTCTGCGACCAGCACCTCCAGCGCGTTCAGAATGTAAGGGGCGTAAGCGATCTTGCCGGACCCGAGGCGGGAGCCGGGGGCTTCGAGTCCCGACAGGCTGATGACGATGCGGCGAGGCCGCGTCTCGGCGGTCAGCGCCGGGGTTTCGCGCAGGTCGCCGATGGCGCCTACGGGGGTGGGGCGGGGCATGCCCGCGAGGTTCCTCGCCGGTACCGGAAGGAGGGGAAGGTCCTGGTAGAAGTAGGTGTGGATGAGGTGTTGCACGGGAAGGGGCTCGTCCCAGAGCCAGGCGAGTGAATCGACCACATAGATGTTTCCTCCCCTCCCCGCCGCTTTCCGTACACCCTGGACGTTCATGACCGTGATCGTGGCGTCGGCCGGTGCGGCGCTTGCAATGTCGACCGAGCTGGCATCGAAGACCCCTGCTCCCACCGGGCTCTGGAAGGTGGGCGACGCGACCAGTTCCAGTCGGACGGCATCGCCGGCTCGCTCCCGTATCGCGCGGGCGATGTGGAGTGCTTTGCCGAGCGGCCCGTAGCCGAATTCCACGGGCATCAGCCTGATGGTCGGACGCCGGCTCGTCACGGAGTCCGTCATGGGCGGTGCCAGACGATCTCGGTGGGGGCGAGGTCCAGGAGCATCCTCACGCACGGAGTGCCGGGTCGCACGCCCACCGTTTCGACCGGCGCCGGGTACGCGACGGACTGGTCGATGTTCACCGCCGCGATCTTCACGTCGTGCAGCGTGAGCGAGGGTGCCGGTCCCGGCGCTGCGGTCCACGACCATCCCTGAGACGTCGGCAGTTTCGACGTGGTGGTCACCGTCCGGCAGTCGGGGCAGTGCACGCGCAGGAATTCCAGGCCTTGGTCGCGCCAGGCGCGGCCGGGCGAGGTCGCTCCGCAGAGCGGGCAGGATTGCGTCGTGGGAGTGGCCGCCCGGTCTTCGATGTCGCCCATCTGCTTCAGGACCGACTGCGAGAAGCTGAGCGTGAGCCGCCCCAGTTCGAACAGGAGCGCCGGTTGGTTCGGGGACGAGCCGATGGACCGGATGGAGGTGAGGAGCTGGCGTGCGGGTTCGGTGACCTGCCGTCCCCATTGCTCCTGTGCCGACCACCAGCTCGCCGTTCCGGCGAGGCGCTCGACGTCCTCGGGGCCGCCGAGCCCGCCGGAGCGGGCGGAGGCCGGGCCGGACACCAGGTCGCGGAATCGCGTCCTCTGCAGGTCACCGCGTTCCTTGCGGGAGTTGCCGTTCACTTCAACGGCCGCCTTCCTGTAGTTGGATCAACATGTCGCGGAGACCGAATTCGCCGCTGAACAGCTCCACTGGCAGCTCGACGCCGAAATCGTCCTCAATGGTCGTGAGGAGTTCCAGCGCGCTCATCGAGTCGCCGCCCGCGGCGTACCAGCTCACGTCGAGGTCGACGACGGGCCGCTCCAGGATCCGCGCGCATATGGACTTGAAGGTCTCGGCGAGCGCGCTTTCGTCTTCGCCCGTCGGAGCCGCGGAGGGCGGGGATCCGGCGAGGATCTGCGACCGCACTTCGTCGCGGACGACCTTGCCCGCCCGGTTGCGCGGGAGTTCGGTGCCGATCACCACCCGTTTGGGGGACTCGTGGTGGTGCAGGACGGAGGCGAAGTCGAAGGAGGTGTCGGCGGCGGTGTCGTGCGGGACGATCAGGGCCGCGACGACTTCACCGAGCGTGGGGTGCGGGATGCCGCACACCGCGACCTCGGCGACGCCCGGCTGCGCGGCGAGCACCCGTTCGACCGCGAGGGGCGACACCTTGCGCCCGCCCACGTTGACGAGGTCTCTGGCGCGGTCCAGCAAGAACACGTATCCGTCGTCATCGACATACCCGATGTCCCCTGTGGACACCCAGGCCGGTTCGGCCGGAACGCCGTCGGTCCGCCGGTCGCGGCGCAGGTATCGCCGGGGCACCGCGTCCACGTGCCTGATCTGGATTTCGCCCTCGGTCCGGGCCGGGACGGCGCCGTCTTCGCCGACGATGCGCACCTCGGTTCCCTCTACCGGCCTGCCGAGGGCTTCACGGGGCCCCTCCCCCCAAACGAGTTTCATCTTTGCCCGGCCGGACTCGGTCAGGGAGTACTGGTTCACGACCAGGGCGCGGGGAGCGACCGCCTGCAGCTTGTCCAGCACTGCCGGCGGGCAGAAGGCAGAGCTCACCGAGATCTCGGTGATCCGGCCGAGACCGCCCGGTTCGGTGGTCCTGACCAGCATCTGCGCCATGACCGGGGCCAGCCGCAAAGTCGTGACCTCGTGCCGTTTCATGGCTTCGCTCAGGGCGTCGGCCCCGAACCGCGGCAAGGTGACGACGAAGGACCCCCACTTGAGCGGGCCCCGCAGCATCTCCTGGCAGAAGTTCGTGCCGAAGGCGGCCGCGTGCGCCTCAATGCTGCGCCCGCGGTCGCCCTGCTCCTCCGGCGGCGTGAGGTCGTAGTCGAATCCGATCTCGCCGTAGGGGCACAGCACGCCTTGCGGTTCTCCGGTGGTGCCGGAGGTGAAGATGATCTCCGCTACGTCCGTCGGCGACGGGCCGCCTCGGGGCGCGCGTTCCTCGCGGAGGTCGTCGAGCCCCGTCCGCTCCAGCCCGATCCCTTCGGGCGCTTCCGGGTCGGCGAAGACGGTCCAGTTCGCGCCGCAGGCTTGGAGGATGCCCGCGTATTCGTCGTCCCTGAGTTCGGTGGCGGCGGGCACGGCCACCGCCCCGAGGTCCAGGGTCGCCGCATATGCCGCCGCATAGGGAAGGAACGACTCCAGCGAGAACCGCAGCACCACCACATCGCCGCTGCACACCCCGGCGTCGGCCAGGTGCGTGGCCGCGGCCTCGGCCTGGCGCAGCCATTGTCCATAATCGAGTACCGCGTCGCCCACCGCGAGGGCGGGGCGGTCGGGGTACATTGCCGCTCGCTTGCGGAGCAGCGCTACCGGGCTCAACATGACTGATCGGTTCCTCCTGTGTCGATGACGATCTTTCGGGCGCTCAACGTCTGAGCGCAGTGGTCGATCGCGGCCAGCGCCTCGTCCGGCCGCACGATGTCCGAGTGCGCGAGCGCGGCGTATCTGGCGGCGACGTATCCGAGGAGCAGGTCGCCGCGGGGCGCCGATGCCGCGGACAGGTAGCCGTCGAGGACGTCGGGGAGACGCGCCCGCTCGACGCTGCCGAGGTCGGCCTCCCTGCTGGACCGCCGCGCGTCGGACCAGTCGAGGACGCCGGATATCCGGTCGCCTCGCGCGAGGAGGTTGGCGCCTCTGAAGTCGCCGTGCGTCGGGGTGTCGAAGGTGCCCGTCCAGTCCCGCTCGGCCCGCTGCACGCACGCGGCGGTCCGCGGTGCCACTCGGTGCGCCTGCGCGGCGAGGAACGCCTTCGCGAGGGCGAATCGCCGCATGCGGCGGGGGCG
Source organism: Glycomyces rhizosphaerae (assembly GCF_042647865.1). Classification (NCBI taxonomy): domain Bacteria; kingdom Bacillati; phylum Actinomycetota; class Actinomycetes; order Glycomycetales; family Glycomycetaceae; genus Glycomyces; species Glycomyces rhizosphaerae. Next base: position 1,133,850 of record NZ_JBHRWO010000021.1, on the reverse strand, counting down.
CGAGCGCAGTGCCGCGGGGAACCCGTCGAGTGGGGCCGCGTGCACGGCGGCCAGCATCGCTCCCGCCTCCCGCAGCGCCGGTCCGCTGGTGGGCGAGGGCCAGCCCGGCAGGCGCCGGTACACCATGTACTCGTGGGCGTCGATGCTGCCGTGGCCCAGCAGTTCCGGTACGGGGATGCCGGCCTGCCGGGCCGCCCGCCAGACCCGGGTCTCCACGTCCACGCGGATGGGGGCGCACCAGGCGACCCTGACGACATGGCGGTCGGTCTCGACGACGGCGGTGTTGCCCGACCGGCCGAGCCGCATCTGCCGGATGTCCTCGCCGGCGAGATGCTCGCGGCGGAGTATGCGGCCGAGGACCGACCGTTCGCTGCTGCCCATCGGTTCAGTAGGACCAGGAGGGTTGCGGTGTCCCCGACGCGGCGCGGTCGCTGTAGCCCGCGGCCGAGCTCGAGCACCCGGTGCAGAGGTTCGCGCCGTTCTCCCGGAAGAACAGGCGGCGTTCCCGGAATGTCGGTGAGTCCAGGGTGAAGGAGCCGTCGTCGTTGCGGACCTGCGCGCCGTAGAGGACGGGGGTCGAGCGGTGCGGCAGCAGGCTGCACGGGAACAGGTAGCCCTCCTTCGGGTCCAGGTACATCACGTCGTCCGTGACTCGGCAGACGTCGCCGGACGAGCGGGGCGGGATGCCGCGCTCGAAGTACTGGTCCCGCTCCTCGGGAGTGTCGCCGAACCACCGCTTGCCCATCGGGATGAGGCCGTCGCCCTCGTACACCGCTTCGGCGACGCGCACGACATCCTCCCGGTCCGGGTAGGTGATCTGGTCGCTGAGCTTCAGCGCCGAGAGCTCCCACTGCTCGACGCCGGCGTCGCGCAGGGTCTTCGCCAGCTCCGGCATGGACTGGTAGTTGTGGGGCCCGACCACCGTGTTCACCCGGACGCGGATGCGGTGCCGCCGGGCCTCGGCGATGCCCTCGAACGCCTTCTCGAACAGGTTCGGGGTGTTCCGGTATTCGTTGTGCTGCTCGGCGAACCCGGAGTCGATGCTCACGATCACCTGGTCGAGGCCCGCCTCGGCCAGCTCCTCGGCCATCCGCGGCAGCAGGAGTCCGTTGGTGATCAGCGAGACCTTGGCGGGAAGGGCCGCCCCCACCCGCACCAGCGGCAGGATCTCCCGGTGCATGAGCGGTTCGCCGCCGGTGAATCGGACGTGTCCGACACCCATTTCGGCGGCCTGCGCGAGGATGCCGGCGAGCTCGTCCGGTTGGAGGCGGTAGCGGTCCCGCGACAGCGCGAACCCGCAGAAGAAGCAGTCCGCGTTGCAGGCTTCGAGGACTCGGACGAAGAGATATTTACGGTCTTCCACGGCGGTTCACCTTTCGGTCGTCATAGCGTGCGGTCGGGCTCCCAGCCCTGGACCAGGCGTTCGGCTTCAGTGCGCTGAGAGTCCTTGAGCCGCATGGTTTGAAAGTGCATCGTGGCGTCGACGCGCCGGATCGGCTGATCCGCGTCGCCGAGGCTGCGGCCGAGCAGGAGGATCTGCTGCCACAGTGCTTCGATCGAGGTCAACGCCTCGCCGGACACGGTGGCCGTCGTGGCGGCGATGGTGTTGTCCCGCAGCGTCAGGCAGGCCCATGAGTCGCCGTCCGCGGCGACACGGACTGTCGCGAGCGGATCGTCGGCCTGTCGCGCCAGGGCTTCGAAAGGGCTACGCAGTGCCGCATCTGAGGGCGGCTCCGGCGGCCACTTCGCGCTGATCGTCACGGACACGTCGTGCAGCGCTGCACAGTCGCCCTCGTCGCGCACTGCGGACGCGAGCAGCGCCTCGATCAGGCCGACCTTGGCGTCGGTCGGGCTGTCACCTTGCACCACTGTGAGCACGCGGCACCCCCTTGGCCTTGACTCTTGCGACGGCATCGGCGAGCACCCCGGCGTCCTGCGCCACGCGCCGCAGGTCCGCGAACTCGACTGCCGTCACCGCGTCGAGGCCACGCTGCAGATGGCTGTAGGAGGAGGCGCGCTGCTCGTCCCAGGCCAGCACGATCGGCTTGCCCAGGCTCGCCACCCAGCCGAGCTCGATGGCCGTTCCCGAACTGAGATAAGGCAGTCCGTCCGGGCCGGTGGGCCAGAGCGCGACGTAGACGTCGCAGCTGTCGCACCACGACAGGTCGCGGACCGTGATGGCCTGCGAGGTCAGGTCCGGTACGCCGAATCCCTCGGCGATGTGCGCGCTGTTGACCACGGCGCCGCGATCGCGCAGCGCTTCGACGGCCCGCAGAACCAGTTCCCGCATGCCGGGGTCGAATTCCCTGGTCTTCGAGAAGAGGCTCTTGATGGGGCCGCCGCAGAGGATTTCCAGGCCCGAGAGGTCCATGTCCGCATCCGTTCCGCTCATTCGAAGTCGGCCGTCGTTCGTTCGGCGAGCCGCGCCGCGACCCGCCCCATCAGCCTCGCGAGGCTGTCGCGCGGCCCGACGAAGCAGTTGGTCAAGGGCAGGTCCGAGTCCTCGGGCAGGAACTGCTCGGGAACGATCCGGTCGTCGTGGTCCAGGAAGGTGAGTGTCTGCGAGCCGAACCGCAGCCCCACGCAGTGGACCACGCGCACACCGGTTCCCGGCACCAGTTCGCGACGGACGTCGTCCGTCGACGCCAGCCAGGCTTTGGTCCGCGGTCCCGGTTCGCCGCCGAGGCAGGCGAACTCGAAGCCGCTGTCGTGCGCCACGACGGGTGGGCCCGCCTCCGGGACGCCCGCCAGCTTGGCCAGCACCGCGGGCCGGTAGCCCGTCTCGGCCCGGTCCTCGGCATCGCCGGGATCGGCCATCCGGGGCTGGAACCCGGCGGCGGTGAGGTACCCGCCGAGGAGCGCCACTTTGCCGGCGTTGCCGGTCGCGATCCGAACGTCCCCGCTCATGCCAGCACCTGCCCGAGCACGAGCATGTTCATGCCCGGCTTGTAGGCCTCGCGCATCTGCGCTTCTACGGCGAAGCCCATGGAGCCCAGGAGGGAGGCGAATTCCAGCATCGCGTCGGGCAGGTGGACGTAGATCTTCCGCCGCCCCTCGGACCGCGCCAGGGACACGCAGGTGTCGATCAGGGTGCGGGCCGCCGCCTCGCTGTCGGCGATGCACGGCGACAGTTTGACGCTGCCGCCCCGCTTCGGGACGTACACGGCCGCGGCGGTGAGCTCGCCGTCCGCCCGGGAGACGACCAGGCGCTTGCCCTTCTGGTCGTAGCGCTGGCGCGATTCCTGGCACGCGGCGATGATCGACTCGTAGAAGCCCCGTTCGATGCCGTCGAAATAGGGCTCCATGCGCGGGGCGAGGAACGCCTCCAGCTCGTCCAAGCTCGGGTCGTGCCACAAGGCGGCCTGGTCGGAGCCGCCGGCGGTGAAGCTCGGCGTCAATGCGTCCGCGGCGTACCGGCTTCGGGCGGTGTGCCTCGGGTTGAGGGCGCCGAGGACGATCTCGTCGCCGCCCTCCCGGTACTGCTCGCGCAGCACGCCCTCGGTCTGGAAGCCGCGCTTGAGGTTGAACATCAGCGCGGGGCCGTTCAACGTGGACACGGTCATGTAGATCTTGCGGACGCCGTACTCCTGGAACAGCTTGGCCTCTACGGCGTCCCGCAACCTGGTCGCCACTCCCCTGCGCCGGAATTCGGGGAACACCGCGGTCGGGCCGATCTTGGCGGATCCGCCGCGCTTCATGGTCACCACCGTGAAGCCCGCGCACTGCCCGTCGATGTAGCTCGCGAAGATCTGCTTCCCGGTGGTGAAGTAGCCGAAGGGGTCACGGCCGCTGCCGGCGTTGCTGAGGATCGAGTCGGGAAAGGACTCGTCGACCTCGTCGTAGAAGCGGGGCAGTTCCTTGAGCAGCAGCTGTTTGAAGTCGTCGGAAGCCTCCGACGGGAGGTACTCCCGGAGTTCGAATTCCCGCTCCGCCAGCCCTGCTGATGGGACATGCACAGACATGTTCGTCACTCGTCTCTCTCGTGGTCGCTGCTGCTCTTCGAACGGCTGAGTTCCTGGTATTCCGCCAACCAGAGCCGGCCGTCGCCGCATGGCAGGCTGGGACCGTCGATCTCGGTCAGGCTGGTCCTGAGGATGCGGACGGGCCTGCCGTCCAGCTCGACCTCCGGTCCGTCGGCGCCCGGAGTGCCGATCGATCCGAGGCTCCAGGTCCGGATCAGGTTGTGGACGTCCCGGACAGGCCTGCGCCAGTCCACGGCGGCTTCACCCGCGTCGAAGGCACCCGCGTAGGTCGCCGCCGCGTCGTCCTGGGGTTCACCCTTTTCACCGGCCGCGATCCGGTCCAATGCGAGTGCGAGGACCTGGTCGGCGGCCCGGTCGACGCCGGCCCAGATCGCCGGGCCGAACTCGTCCGCGGCGATGTCGATGGACGCGGTCGCGAGGATCGGCCCGGTGTCGAATCCGGCGTCCATCCGGTGGGCGGTCACGGAGAGCCGCTCGGCTCCCTCGGCGATCGCCCGGTGTACGGGGAACGGGCCGCGATGGCGGGGCAGCTCCGACGGATGCAGATTCACGGACCCGTGCTCGGCCACCTCGAGCACTCGCGGCGGCAGCCTCCAGGGAAACCCCCTGACCAGCAGCAGGTCCGGTGCATAGTGCTCGACCAGCTCGGCCAGTTGGGCCCTGCTGTCGACGACCGCCACGGCCATGCCCGCAGGGCACGCCGCCACAATGGATTTGGCCATCGCCTTCATCCCCGGGGAGCCCGCCCCGTCGCGGGAGGGCTCCTTCCGGGTGCAGATCACGGCCACCGGAGTGTGGCCCTTCGCCCGGCACTGGCGCACCATGCCGCGCAGCGCCGAGGCGTACTGCGTGACGATCACGACTCGCATACCTGTGATGCTCATCGGCTCGTCGCCTCCGCACCGGACAGCGGAGCACCGTCGTTCATGCGCCGGTATACCTGGGATACCACCTCGTCGATGGGCGCCGACGCGGTCTGGATGTCCTCGATGCGGCACCGTTCGGCCAAGGCGTCGAGCAGGCGCACGACCGGAACCTGCGACGCGTCGAAGGCGTACTCGTGGCGCCTGCCCTCGCTTCGGGTGAGGGAGGCGCCCTCCAGTTCGGGGGCGTCCACGGTGTCGGTGGTGACGGTGAGGATTCGCCCGTCCGCCACAGTGGAGCGAAGCTCCTCGAAGCCGCCGTCGAACCTGATCGAGCCGTTGTGCACCATCACGATGCGCGCGTCGAGCTTCTCCAGGTCGGTCATCGCATGACTGGTGATGAGAACCGTGCGCTTGTGCTCGGCGTTGATGTGCTTGATCCAGTCGAGCATCTTCTCCCTGGCGATCACATCGAGCCCGAGCGTCGGCTCGTCCAGGAGGATCAGCTCGGGATCGTGCAGCAGCGCCAGTGCGAGGTCCGCCCGCATGCGCTGCCCCAGACTCAGTTCCCGGGCCAGGCTCTTCCAGATGGGCCCCAGGTCGAACTGCTCGGTGAGCAGACCGAGCATGCGGTCGTATGTCTCATCTGGAATGTCCCATGTGGATTTCTTCCAGCGGAAGCTCGCGGCGATCGAGTGGTCCCACCACAGCTCCGTCCGCTGCCCGAACACCACCGCGATGTTCCTGACGTAGCTCACCCGGTCCGCGGCCGGATCCATGCCGAACACCCGCACCCGGCCGCGGTCGGGCACCATGAGGCCCGACAGCAGCTTGATGGTCGTGCTCTTGCCGGCGCCGTTCGGTCCCGCGTATGCCACCATCTCCCCGCGCCCGATGCGCAGGGACACGCCCTTGAGCGCCTCGACGGTCTTCACCGTCGGCTTCACCAGCTCGCGGAAGGTCTCACGCAAGGATTCGGGACGCTGTCGCTGATAGTAGGTTTTCCAGACGTCCGCGAGATCAACGACGATGTCCGAAGTCGGAGTAACGGCCGCTGCCGAATTTTTCATAACGCCTCAGTCCCTTCTTGAAGACGGTGATGGAGAGCAACGCCAGCAGCAGGGCCGCTGCGGGCGCCAAGAGCACTTCCGGCCGGAAGCCCGTGCCCGCGGCCAGCAGTTCCCGCGCGGGAATCCACCCGATGAAGCCCACCGGGACGACGGTGACCAGGATTCCCAGAACCGCCTTGGGGGCCGCGTCCAGCGGGAAGGCGGAGAGTCCGCCCAGCGCGGAGGCGCTGGCGGTGTTGACCTCCTCGGCCCCTCGCGGTGACCAGAAGGCGAGCGCACCCCACAGGAACTGGTAGGACACGATCACGCAGACCGCGCTCGCGAGGTTCAGCAGCAGCATCGCGTACCACAGTGGACCGAATGAGTGCGGCAGCGACGCGATGGACCAGACGAGCGTTCCCGCCCCGAGTACCAGCGTGGCCAGCAGGTCGAATGGGCTGAACCCTTCGGCCGCAAGGGCCTTCCACAGCGGGATCGGCTGCACCAGCAGGTGGTCCATCTGCCCCCGCCCGATCTTGCGGCTGATCATCAGCACCTGCCTTCCGGAGAAGACGTTCGCTATGCCGCGGGCGAGCAGCACGAACCCGAGCATGAAGTACAGCTCGGTCGAATCCCAGGGCCCCACGTTGTCGAAGCGGCCGGCCAGCAGCAGCGTCCCCAGCACCGCGCTGACGTTGATCAGCGTCTCGCCGAGCACCCAGCCGAAGGCCTGCCAGCCGCCGCGGAGGAAGGGCTCCAGGCCCAAGCGGCCGTTGGTGGCCAAGAGCATTGTCAGACTTTTAGCCACCGAAACCGACCACCTTGTCCCGCAGGCGCTTGCTCCACCACATGAGTCCCAGTCCCAGCGCGAGGGCCCAGGCCGCCTGCGAGGCGATGACCCCCAGTGCGCCCGTCTCCTGGGTGTAGACCAGGAGGGGGCCGGAGGCCATCGCGGCGAACGGCAGGAACTGCAGCACGTCGCCGATGTGCCACGGCATGAGGCTGAAGGGAATGAGGGCGCCGGACACGATCGTGGTGCACGCCATCCGGATGGTGATGACGAACCAGATGCCGTTCGCCAGCCGGACGGTGAGCAGCGCGAAGCAGAAGTCCACCATCAGTCCGACCGCGACCCCCAGCAGCAGGCTCACCGCGAACAGTCCGAGTGAGCCGGCGCCTACCAGCGACACGTCGAGCAGGAGCGCCGTCCCGCAGACCACTCCCGAGGTCACGAGCATGACCGGCAGGATCCGGCCGAGCATTTCACTCGCGAACTGGGACGCGATCCCCATCGGCCAGAGCATGCGCACGGTGATGGTGCCGTTGGCGATGTGCTCCGACAGGCTCGTCTGGGGATTGAGCAGGGGGCCGATGGCCGTGGCGACGGTCGTGTAGGTGAGCAGCGCCGGCACGTCGAAAGCGGTATTGCCGAGCTGGTCCTGCGGCAGGTTCCGCCAGATCGTGATCAGCACCCCGAACTGCAGTAGCTGGAACACGACATTGACTGCGACGTAAGGGACGTCGGCAGGGTGGATCACCGCGGAGATCCGCATGGTGGCGGCGAAGCCTCGCAGGGCGCGACGGGCGCGCAGACCGGGATGCGCGTAGTTAAGCATCCCAATCGACCCCGTCGACTCCCGGGAACTCCGCGGCGCTCGCGAACACGCCGCGCCGGTGGAGTTCCGCCTTGACCCGTGCGATGTAGTCGCGGTCCAGCGTGCCGAACCGCTTCGACTCCAGGGCGATGTCGTCCCAGCGCGGCTCGTCGGTGAAGATCGACGCCGCGACGGAGGAGAGGAGGGCGAGCGGCCCCACGTACCCGTCCACCGGCAACTCGGGGAGGAGGAGGTCCTCCCAGCCCTGCAGGATGCTGACCGAACCGGCGAAATGATCGGTGAGCGCTCGGGTGAGCGACTTGTCCCGCATGGAGTCCTTGATCGCGACGGCGCCGAGGACCTCGCAGAGGCGGATGCCCGCCGCGACGTCGAGCTCCCAGCCGGAGATGAAGGATTCCCAGTAGAAGACGATCGGGACGTCGACCTGCTCGCGGATCCGTGAGAATCGCGCTATGAGTTCGCCGTTCGACGTCAGGCCGTGGCGGGTGGGGACGGAGAGCACGACCGCGTCCGCTCCGAGGTCCTCGGCTTGGCGGGCGCGGCCCACCAGCTCCTCCCATTCGGTCGCCTGGCAGCCCGCGTAGACGGGCAGGCCCGCCGCCCAGCGAAGCGTCTCCCTTGTGACGGTGAGCCACTGCGTTCGGGTGAGCCGCCAACCTTCCCCTGAGCTGATGCAGGGCATGAGTCCTGAGATGTACGGGCGGACCGCGTCGACCTGTCGGCGAATGCCTTCGGCCCCGACCCCTCCGTCCCCGCTTGCCGGAGTCGCCAAAGGGGCGATGGCGCCAGTGGGTCTGATGCTCATGATGTGGTCAGCACCTTTCGGAGCGCGGCGGCACTGCGGGCGAATGCCTCCGGGTCCCTGGCCAAGGCCACGCGGACGTACGACTCGCCTTGCCGGTGGTCGCTCCAGAAGAAATGGGTTCCGGGGAGCACGTGAACGCCGTGCTGGGCCAGGCGTTCCTGCAGATCCGTCGCCGTTCCCCGGTGCAGTCGCAGCCAGGCGACGCTGACGAGCGAGTCGGGGCGGACCAGTTCGAGCTCGGTCCCCTCGATCGCGTCCGCCAGCACCTGCCGGTTCGCGTCCAGCACATCGGCCACCGACGCGAACCCGTCGTTCTTGCTCGCGGTGACGAAGTCCGCCAGGAGCCGCACGGCGAAGGGCGAGACGTTCAGCAGCACCGCGGTGTGGAGGTCGCGCACCTCGTCCCGGATGTCGGCGCTGACGGTGAGGATGCCGCACTTGATGTCGAGCGTCGGCCAGGTCTTCCCGGTGTCCTCGATGCACAGGTAGGTGACACCCGAATCGTCGAGGATCTCGTAGACGTCCGGCCGCCGGCCGCGGAGGAACGAGGCGAACGAGAAGTCCAGGATCAGGGTCTTCCCATGGCGTGCGCAGAAGCGGACGATGGCGCGGAAGCGCTCCCCGTCGTCGACGAAGGACGTGGACCCGGTGGGATTGTTCGGATCCACGAGGATGAGCGCGTCGCCGACCTCGTGCAGGGCAAGCGCCGCGAAGGCGTCCGGCGACTTGAACACGATGTCCTCGGGCAGCGACGAGACCTCCAGCTCGTTGTGCGCCAGCAGCTCGTACAGGTTGTCGAAGCACGGCTCGATCAGCGTGACCGACTTCCGGGAGAGCCGCAGATGCGTGGCGATGATGCCCATCGAGATCGACGCGGCGTACGAGAGCCACGAACGCCCCTCGTTGGCCGCCATGGAGGTCTGACCGTGAAAGTCGAAGAAGTTCTGCAGGAACTGCCGGTCGAGCTCCGCCTGCGTCAAGGTCTGCGATTCGTCCCAGAGCTTCGGCAGCATGTCGATCACGTCGCGTTCCGCCGCGGACTGCCATTGGTGCGCATGCGCATCGGCGAGATTGTGGCTGCTCTCGAGGGCGACCATCTCGTACTGGGTGAGATCGGCGAGCGGTGCCGCGGTCTTGTTCATGCGACCGCTCCCGCCGACTTGAACGTGCCGGTCAGCAGCCCGGCGATGCCTTCGGCGCATCGGGCCCCGTCTTCGGGCGACATCTGCGTGCCGATGACGATGGCGCGGCCCCAGAGCGACCGCTCATGTGCGAGCAGCTCCTCTTCGCGGTCGCCCCACCAGCCCATGCTCAGCATCCAAGGCTTGACCCAGGGCATCTCGATCAGCGACGGGTAGGTCGAGACGGGGATGTTCTCCGCGTTCAGGGCCCGGACCAGCCAATCGCGGTAGGGCTCCCACTCTGGCGGCAGGATGAAGCCCACGTCGAACCAGGCCGGATTCACCTCGTGCGAGCCGCGACCCGGCTGCACCGTCTGAATGCCCGCGGCGTCCAGGATCTTCTGGATGGCGGCCGCGGTCGCATTGCGCGTCCGGGCGCGCTCCTCGAGCCCTCGCAGCGCGTGCAGGGCCAGTACCGACTCCATCTCCCCGCCGCGGAAGTTGTATCCGGGAACCTCACCGACCTGCCGGACCGCCTTGCCGTGGTGGCCGACCATGCGCATGCGGTTCAGGAGCAGTTCCGAGTCGCAGACGTTGAGTCCGCCCTGTCCCGCTGTCACGAGCTTCTTGTGCGAGCCGGCGAAGGAGCCGATGTCGCTCCACCCGCCCGCCGGCCGCCCACCGAAGGACGCGCCGTGCGCCTGCCCCGCGTCTTCGATGGTGTAAGCGGCGCCGACCTTCGCGGCGATGTCGGGTACGTCGACCACGTTGCCCAGGAAGTGCGTGACCAGCAGCGCGGTCGGCTGCTGCTCGGTGCTTCGTTCGTAGCCGTCCGCCGTGCACAGCAACGTGTCCGGGTCGGTGCGAAGGAAGATGGGACGGGCCCGGTTGTGGTAGACGGCGTTGATCGCGGCCACGAATCCGGAACTGCCGATGACGACCGAATGGCCTTCACCGGCCCCGGTGGCGAAAATGGCGGTGATCAGCGCCGAGGAGCCCGAGCTGTGGAAGAACGCGTGCCGGCGACCGATGGCCGCGGCGAACTGGCGTTCCAACTCCTTCGCCTTCGGTCCGCCGCCCCAATAGCAGGTTCGGCCGCTGCGCACGACCTCGGCGACCTCGTCCGCCGCTTCGACGCACACGCCCGGGTCCTCATAGGGCTTGGCCGGCAGGTACGCCGTACCGCCGTTGACTGCCAGCGAACGCAGCGTGGACAGCTCGCCGAACTCCTTGATGCCGATGGCCTGATTGCCGGTGATCGTTCCCATGGCGATTACTCCCAGATCCAGTCGTCGGACGGGGCGGCGGCATCAACAGCGATCGGAGTTCCGGACGGGGCGGCGGTCGCCGCACCGGCGAATAGAACGCCGGCGAACATGAATGCAATCGCGAGAAGCATTGGCGTGAATCGACGCATGGAATCATCCCTTGAGGTCGTTCGTTCCAAACCGTGGATCGGAGGTTCGGATTTCGTACGACACTCATCCTGCAGACGTCGAGAGCAATTGAACAGTGGACAGTACAGGCCTCGGCGGGATTCGGACCGATCCCGAGTTGGTGTCCGCTAGCGGCCAGGTCACTTCTTGCCACTATCGTTCGCGCGGCCGAAAGGGCAAGATATCGGCATGGCGAAACGCTGCATCGACGACGGGAATCGGACGTCGAGGCGCGCAGCGAACACACGACTCCATTGAATGGATGTGCAGAAAGTGGGCCGTGCTCACCCGCCCGATGCCCGGAGCGCATTCGGCGCATTGAAAGGGTTCGACCGATGCGCTTGCTGGTTATCGATGTGGCATTCGTAATTGAGGCCCCACCGCCTCAGCAGCTGGTCGACTCATTGCAGCGAAGCCTGGTGGGCGGCATCGCGATCGACCACATGTTCGTCGTGTCCCCTGACGACACGACCCGGTCCTGCTGCTTCTTCGTGCCCGACGACAGCGTCACCGCCGCCGACGCGGCCATGATCACGCGCCGGGCGCTGGCGAGCGAGGCGGCGTTCGGGCCCTGGACCGTCACGCGCGTCCGGGAGGCTAGATGAGGTCCTCCGGCTCGATGAGCCCCTCCGCGACCGATCGCGCGCCGCTTTGGAAGCGACTGGTCGAGCCCAAGTACTCGGTGACCCTGTCGTGAATCCTGCGGATGGTGCGCTCCGAGACGCCGAGCTTCCTGGCGACAGTGCTGTCGGTGTGCCCCTGCGCCCAAAGGGACACCGCCGCCAAGTCCTGCTTCGACAGACCCGTCCCCTCCCGCTTGCGCTGGGCGCTGAGCGGCTTCGCCGCCTTCCAGAAGGCCCCGTAGAGCGCGATCATGTTCGAGACGATCCCCGGCTCGGTGATGACCAGAGCGCCGGAAGCGGTGTTGTCGGAATCGATCGGCACCACCGCGATGCTGCGATCGATGAGGAGCATCCGGGTCGGCAGTGTCGGACTCAGCCGGACCTGCGCCCCCCGCTCGGCGATCCACTGCACGTGCTGGCGGGTCAGCTCTTCGTTCTTGGCACTTTCGAGATAGATGCACCGCATGTCGACGCCTCGGTCCAGGGTCTCCTCGGACAGCGCTCGCGCCGCCCTCATGCCGGCCTCGGTCTGGGGGCCTCCGGGGTTGAAGGACCACACCTCGCTCTGGCACTTCCTCGACAGCGCGTCCAGACGATCGCGCACCGCTTCGACCCCCACGACCCGGTCGACCCCGACCGTATGCGCCGACAGCGGCCGGTTCCCGTTGATGTCCAGCAGCAGTCCGGCGACGGCGCTTCGGGCCTCGTGCAGCTGCGACTGCTGTCGCTCGAGATCGGCCTGCCTCGACTCGAGGAGAGTGGACAGACCCGACTGCGGGTCGCTGACGACCCATTGGGTGTCGTCATCGGGCTCGGTCGAGATGAGCTTCGCAGTCGCGAGTGCCTCCAAGCCCGCCTTGACCGCATCACGGGACATCCCGAGAATCCTGGACAGCTCGTCCAGCCGATAACCGGGATACGCCAGCATCGCCATATAGAGACGCTGGTTATCGTCCGAAATTCCGAAGTATGAGAGCATGTTGTTCCTATGCGGTGCGGCTGGGGTGCGGCAGTCCACTCCCACGTCAGGGGCAGGGTCGCGCCGCGGGCATCGCGAGAGCTCCCTGAATTCCCTTGCCTGGTCTCGTTTCATGCCGGCAGCCAGGACAGTGAGGGAATCCTGGCTGTGAACGATCACACAATGATAGTGGTGGATCGCCCTCCGTGCAACATAGATGCACCTGCATATATTGTTCAGAACGGGTCGATGAGGGAGACGCATATGGACAAGGCTGCTCCGGCGATCGTGCCGGACCGCGAAGACCGGATCGAGTTCCACGGCCTCGATGCGACCTCCCATGCTCCGACATGGGGGCAGTACGGCATGTGGAAGGTGAGCCGCCGGATCGGCCGAGACAGCAGCATCCTCAACCAGTCCACCGTCGTTGATCTCGGCGCCGGCATCGAACCCGCCGCCGTCGACGCCGCGCTGGTGCGAGTCGTCGCAAGGCATGAGAGCCTTCGAACGTGCTTCACCGAGTCTGACGCCGAGCGCCCACGCGCCGATGTGTTGTCCGCCGGAGCGATTGCGATGAACCGCTATTCGTATTCCGGCGACGGAAGCGTCGAGGATTTCGTGCGACTCGCGGCGAAGGTCGAGGGCGGTGCCGCATTCGACCCGGAATCGGATCTGCCGCTGCGGGCCGCCGTCGTCGACTGCCCCGATGAGCGCCGCTACCTGATCGTCACCTGCTCGCATGTGGCCGTGGACAACTACGCCATGAGGCTGCTAGGAGACGAAATCTCCACCCTGCTCGCGAGCGGCGCCGATGCGGAAGCGCCGCCGACCGCGATGCAGCCCAGGGACCTCGCGGAAATCGAGCTTTCCGAGCGAGGAACAGCTGAGAACGGCCGTTCCATGCGGCACTGGCGTGACGCACTGATGAAGGCACCCGCCAATACTGGCGCTCCTGCGGAAAGCATGCTGCGCAGCGACCGGGGAACATTGTTCGGGGCGATCGATTCTTCGGCGATCCCGAAGGCGCTCACCGCTCTCACCGCGAAACTCTCCTCCACGCCGTCGAGCGTGCTGCTCGCGGCGATCGGCACGGCGTACGCCGACGTCACCGGCGAGTCCCGGATGTTCTTCCAGGTGGTCTGCCACAACCGCAGGTCCGAGGCCGCCCGCCGCTATATCGGTTGCACGGTACAAGGCGGACCGTTCTACCTCGAAGCCCGCCGGACGGCCTTCTCCGACACCGTCCTGGCCGCCGAGCAGGCGGTCATGAAGGCATATATCGCCGCTCGCTATGACAGCGACGCACGGGATGCGGTCCTGTCCGAAGTCGAGTCGACCCGCGGCGTGGCCATGGACATCCGGGCGATCATCAGTGACGAGCTGAGCATGCGCATGCCCCGGGTCGGCACCGGTGCCGACCCGGCCCCGATCCAGGCGGCCGCGATATTCAAGGACGGCAAGGTCTCTCACGCCGTCATCGACGCTGCGCCCTCCGAGCGGATCAATTTCCATCTCGGGGGTTCGGCGACGGAAGCACGCGTGTCGATCCTGGCGGACCCGGACTGCTTCAGCCCCAGGCAACTCGAATCGATGCTCAACAAGATTGAAACCGTACTCGTGGAGGCGTGCTAGTCGTCATTCGCGGCCCGAGTGCTCCTGGACCAGCGGGAGGTATTCGGTGGGTTGGCCGCCGCCGGCCTCGCCGGTCGGTGTCCAGATGCAGGGCAGCTCGGACTGGCATTCCGGGCCCCAGAACAGGGCGACCGCGGCTCCGCCGCTGCTCATGCCTCCGATGGCGGCGCGCATCAGGTCCACCGAGCCGGCTTCGCTGCCCGCCGCCGCGGGGGCGTAGAACTCGGACCACCACACCGGCAGATCGGTGCGGGCGGTGATCCACTCGGTGATGTCCTGGAACTTCTGGTAGGTCTGCTCCGGCCCCGGGTGATAACCGTCCCTCGTGGACGACCAGGCGTCGACGGTGAAGAACTCGGCGCCGACCGCGTTCGCGAGCCAGTACTCGATGGCGTCCAGGTCGCGCTGATCGACGGTGCCCCAAGCCCCTTGCAGTTCCGAGCAGTCGTGCGAGCAGTCCGCGTAGGTGTTCAGCGAGGCGTACGGACCGCCGAGTTCCGCGTCCGGGCGCACCTCCTTGACCGCGGTGTACACCAGGTTGTACAGCTCGGTGTAGCCCTCGTGGTCCCAGCGGTTGGCAGCCTCGTTCCAGAAGCCCTTGAACTCGTTCCACACCTGGAAGTGCTTCACCTGCGGATACCGCGCCGCGGCCTCGGCCGCCAGCTGGGCGTACTCGTCGTAGAACTCCGGCTTCGGCGCTTCGTAGTCCTGCGGCCAGTCCTCGCCGCTGGGCGTCATCCACCCTGGCGCGCAGCACAAGGTGATCACCGGTGTCCCGTCGGTGCCCTCGATGAGCTGGATCCGCTCGTCCAGGCTCCCCCAGTCCCGCTCATCGGAGTCCTGGTCCGGCCAAGGGTTCTCGGCGCCGAAGCCCATCAGATGCTGGTTCTGCAGCGGACCGATGCCGCCGAGGATCTGCTTGGCGCTCTCCACGGCGGCCTCGTCGCCCCACCAGTCGGCGCTGACCCGCTCATGGGTGACGCCGAGCTGGAAGTCGACGGCCTCGGTGTCCGGCCCGTCGGGCACACCGTCCGCGAACGCCGGAACGCTCAGGGCGGCGACCGCCAGCATCGCGCCGGCGATCGGAACCGACGCGGCGACACGAGCCGAGAGAACCGAACCGCTTACTCTGCGAAATCTCATGGATTTCCTTACGGCAGAAGAGATGTAGCCCATCTCATGCTAGGGCTTCGGGCATCTGGGGGGCAACCGTCGCAATGCGCCCTATTGGTGGCTCAGCGGCCGTTTGATCGCCAGGGACATGACCGCGGCGAGTGCGCACAGTGCTCCGGCGGTGAACCAGGCCGGGTCGTAGTTCCCGGTGGCGTCCCTGACGAATCCCGCGCCCCAGGCGATGAGCGCCGCCCCGAACTGGTGGGAGGCGAGGACCCAGCCGAAGACGACCGCGCCGTCCTCACCGAAGTGCTCGCGGCACAGCGCGATCGTCGGCGGCACGGTCGCGACCCAGTCGAGGCCGTAGAACACGATGAAGAACAGCATCGGGGGCTTGACGTCCCCGGCGAACAGCGTGGGCAGGGCGAGTAGCGAGACGCCGCGCAGCGCGTAGTAGACCGCGAGGAGATGCCGCGGGTCGAAACGGTCGGTGAGCCACCCGGAGAAGATCGTGCCGATGAGGTCGACGATCCCGATGACGGCCAGGAGCGACGCGGCCGCCGTCAACGGCATGCCGTGGTCGTGGGCGGCGGGGACGAAGTGCGCGCCCACGAGGCCGTTCGTGGAGGCGCCGCAGATCGCGAAGGTGCCTGCGAGGAGCCAGAACGCGCGGGAGCCGCTCGCCTCCCACAGGACGCCGACGGTGCGGCGGGCGGCGCCGGTCGTGGACGCGACGGGCGTCGTGTAGTCCGGTCCGGACCCATACGGCCGCAGGCCCACGTCCTCGGGCCGGTTGCGGACCACGAGCAGCACCAACGGGACCATCGCGAGCGCGGTGAGCGACACCAGGAGCGCGGCCGAGCGCCAGCCCGGGCCTTCGACCAGGACGCCGACGAGCGGCAGGAAGACGAGCTGACCGGCCGCTCCACCCGCCGTGAGGATGCCGCTGACGAGGCCGCGACGCTCGATGAACCAGCGGTTGGTGATCGTGGCGACGAAGGCCATCGCCATCGACCCGGTGCCGATCCCGACGATGAAGCCCCAGCACAGCACCAGCTGCCAGGAGGCGGTCATGAAGACGGTGACGCCGCTGCCGAGGGCGATCAGGACGAGGGCGAGCGAGACGACGCGGCGGATGCCGTAGCGCTCCTGGAGCGCGGAGGCGAAGGGCGAGAACAGGCCGTACAGCAGGATGTTCACCGAGATGGCGGCGGAGATCGTCCCGTGCGACCAGCCGAACTCCCGGTTGAGCGGCTCGATGAAGACGCTCGGGGTGGCGCGGAAGGCGGCGGCACCGACGAGGGCGGTGAAGCTGACGGCGGCGACCCACCAGGCGCGGTGGACCCGGCGAGTGGGACGGTGCAACTGCTCTGGGGTGTCTGGGGCGGCGATGGACATGGGATAAAGCTTCGCCGTTCGGCACCGATGCCGCCAGTGGCCCGCAGGCCAATATGTGCGAAGATCCGGCCATGGGCGTTTTCCAGCATCCCGGGCGGCACCGCGTCGCGGTCCTCGTCCGACACGGGCACCTGCCGGTCGAAATGGGCATCCCGCACCGGGTGTTCGGCTCCGCGAAGTCGGGCGGCGAACGGCTCTACGAGGTCGCGACCTGCGCGGTCGAGGCGGGCGAGATACGGACGGACACCGACGTCACGGTGAACGTCAAGCACGGCCCCGAGGCGCTCGCCGAGGCCGACACGGTCGTGATCCCCTCGGCGCACGAGACCGACGAATCCTGGACCAGCGGTCGTCTCGCGGCGCCGCTCGCCAACGCGCTCAGCATGATCCGGCCACAGGCGCGGATCGCGTCGATCTGCACGGGCTCGTTCGTCCTGGCGGCGGCCGGGCTGCTCGACGGCCGGCGTGCGACGACGCATTGGGACGCGGCCGAACGGTTCCGGCGGCTCTACCCGCGAGTGCGGCTCGAACCCGAAGTGCTGTATACGGATGAAGGCAACGTGCTGACCTCGGCGGGCGTGGCATCGGGATTCGACCTCTGCCTGTACATGGCCAGAAAGGACTTCGGTGTGGCAGTGGCTAACCGGGTCGCCCGGCGGTCGGTCGTGCCGCCGCATCGCGACGGCGGCCAGGCCCAGTACATCGAGCACCCGGTGCCCGAGCTCGGGTCGGCCTCGACCGGACGGGCCCGGGAGTGGGCCCTCGCGCGGCTCCACGAGCCGCTCACCTTGCGGCAGTTGGCCGAATGCGAAGCGATGAGCGTCCGCACGTTCACGCGACGCTTCAGGGAGGAGGTCGGCACCTCGCCTCAGCGCTGGCTGCTCCACCAGCGCCTGGAGCGGGCCAGGCACCTCCTCGAACGCAGCGACGAGCCGATCGACCGCGTGGCGGCCGACGCGGGCTTCGGCTCGGGCTCGTCGCTGCGGCTGCATTTCCAAGCGGCCCTGGGCGTCTCACCGAGCGCCTACCGCCAGACCTTCTCGGGAGGCTGTGGCCCCGAGGCCGTCAGAGCGAGCGGGGCCGGGGAACCCGGGTGATCTCCTTGTCCATGGCCTTCCATCTCGGGTAGCCCTTGAGGACCTGAGCGGTCTTGTGCTCCAAATAGGGCAGGGCTTCGAGCGGCACGTCGGTGACGTTGGCGGCCCAGGTGACGAAGTCCGGCATGAGGTCCCGGACCGCGCTGATCACGGGGTCGGTGGGCTCGTACTTCGCGGGGAGGTAGCGCTCCAGGAAGACGAACGAGCTGACGGGGCTGACCGAGAAGCCGTTGAAGCCGTGGAACCAGCACATCTCGTCGATGGCCTTCATATGCGGTTCCTCGAGCTCGCGGTGTCCGGTGAGCAGGTACATGAGGAAGGCGCCGTTGCGCAGTCCCTGTTCGTCAGGGGTCGGCGCGACCATCTCGCCGGGGTCGACCTCCACCTGCGGGAGCATGCGCAGCCGTGCCTTCCACATCGCGCGAACCGCGAGGTAGCTGAAGTCGAGTCCGCTCGAATCGCCTCCGACGCAGAAGATGTCCCAGTCGTCGAGGGACCTGACCGTACCCTTGTAGACCTCTATCGGCTCGCACTGGCGCGGCAGGTAGAGCCGATCGGTGAAGATCGCGTTGCGTTCCCGGTGCGGCCGGAGCAGCTCCTCGAAGTCGGGATGGTGCCCGCAGGCGGTGACCATGTCGAAGTGGAAGTCGGAGTAGTCCACGGTGTACGACAGGCCGAAATCACCACTGGGGGCTTTGAAGGACATGAAGTAGGTGCGGCAGTCGCCGTATACGTCGCCGCTTTCCCAGCACGCCGCCAGGGCCAGTTCCTCGCCGTACCAACCGGGTGCGGCGACGCCGAGCTGCTCCAACCGGCCGAGGGCCTTCAGGGCGGCGCGGCGCCCGCCCGGGGTCTCCGCCAATTCCGTCATCGCCGCGAGACTCGCCGACGCGTACTCGTCGGCGCGGTTGAGGAAGTACTGCACGGCGACCATCTGCAGCTCGGCCACCGAGACGCCCTGCACCTCAGGGATGGTGGCGTTCACCCACATGTGCCCGAGGAACCCCGACAGGTTGGCTTCGACCTTGACGCGGTTCTCAGGGTCGGGGGTCTGGTCGGCGGGCAGTCCGTCGAGGATCCCGATCCACCGTTCACGCTCTTCCTCGGACAACGACATGAAGCGTCCCCTTCCTGAAGTCCTGCGGAAGAGTATGCCCTTCGACACTGAGAGTGTTCAACATCGATGTCGGCCAGTAGACGAGACCGTCCAGGCGCCGGCGGGGCGAGTCCCGGCAATCGTCATACGCCGCCTGGAGCATGCCCCCGAAACCTCAAGCGAGGAAACCGAGGACGTGCTCCAGGCCGTCGTTGCGCGGCTCGCCCGGCAGGTGACGAACAGCCCGCACCCCGAGACCGCCGGAGCCGCGGGCGATCTCAGCAGCAGCGGGCACTGGGGTGATTGTCGCCGCGGTCGGTGCGCTGACGCTCGAACTCGCGCCTCGGCAGGGCGGGTGCGCCCGGGTGCATGCGGCGGTGGCGGTCGAGGTAGTGGCCGTAGGCGGCCTCGCCGGTGAGTTCCCGCAGGTACCACCGGACGAGGCCGAAGAGGCGGCGCGGTGTCACGGCCCGTCCGCCGGCTCGTGCTCGCCGGCGGGGGCCCGGCCGGCCGGGACAAGCAGTCGCGACTCTACATACGGCGCTTCGGACGAGGGCAGCGGCTCGGTCGACCTGAGCGCGCGCCAGCAGATGACGATCGAGTTGGCGATGATGACCACGACCAGCACCGCGAAGAACGCGGCGAGCACGCCGTCCACGGTGGAGTTGGTGACCACGGTCTGCATCTGCCCGAGATCCTTTGCGGGAGCGAGCACTTCGCCCCGTTCCAGGGCTTCCGCGTACCGTTCCCGCTGTGCGAAGAACCCGATCCGCGGGTCGTCGGAGAAGACCTTCTGCCAACTCGCCGTCAGCGTCACGACGGCGACCCAGGCGAGCGGCGCGGCGGTCACCCAGGCCCATCGCAGCCGCCCGCTCTTGACCAGCACGGTGGTCGCGACGGTGAGGGCGATCGCGGCGAGCAGCTGGTTGGCGATGCCGAAGAGCGGGAAGAGCTGGTTGATCCCGCCGAGCGGGTCGTTGACACCGGCGTAGAGGAAGTACCCCCACGCGCCCACCACGAGCGCGCTCGTGATCCAGATGCCCGGCTTCCAGCCGACGCGGCCGAGCGGCTTCCACACGTTGCCGAGGGTGTCCTGCAGCATGAACCGGCCCACTCGGGTCCCGGCGTCCACAGTGGTCAGGATGAACAGCGCTTCGAACATGATCGCGAAGTGGTACCAGAACGCCTTGAGTCCGTCACCGCCGAAGACCGAGGACAGGATCTCCGACATCCCGACGGCCAGTGTCGGCGCGCCGCCGGTGCGGGCGACCAGGGACTCCTCCCCCACCGCATCGGCGGCCGCCTGCAGATCCTGTGGGCTGATGGTGAACCCCAGGTTCGCCACGGCCGTCGAAGCCGACTCCACAGTGGTGCCGAGCACGCCCGCCGGGGCGTTCATGGCGAAGTAGAGGCCAGGGTCGAGGATGCACGCCGCGATCAGGGCCATCACGGCGACGAACGACTCCATCAGCATGGCGCCGTATCCGATCATGCGGACCTGCGACTCCTTCTGGATCATCTTCGGCGTAGTGCCCGAGGCGATGAGCGCGTGGAATCCCGAGAGCGCGCCGCAGGCGATCGTGATGAACACGAACGGGAACAGCGTGCCGGAGAAGACGGGGCCCATGCCGTTGAGGGCGAACTCGGAGACGGCCTCGGTCTGCAGAGTCGGGGCGACGATGAGCACCCCGACGGCGAGCAGCCCGATGGTGCCGATCTTCATGAACGTCGACAGGTAGTCGCGGGGTGCGAGCAGCATCCACACCGGCAGCACGGCGGCGACGAAGCCGTAGACGACCAGGCAGAAGACCAGCGTCTGCGGGCTGAGGGTGAACGTGTCGGCCCACGACGAGGCCTGGACCCAGCCTCCGGCCACGATCGCGAGCAGCAGCAGCGCGACGCCGATGAGGCTCGTCTCGATCACCCGTCCCGGCCGCAGCGTGCGCAGGTAGAAGCCCATGAGCAGGGCGATCGGGATGGTCATGGCGATCGAGAACGTGCCCCACGGCGACGCGGCCAGCGCGTTGACGACGACGAGCGCGAGCACCGCCAGGATGATGATCATGATCGAGAAGACGCCGACGAGGGCGGCGGCGCCGCCGATCGGTCCGATCTCGTCGCGCGCCAGCTGGCCGAGGCTCTTCCCGTTGCGGCGCATGGAGATGAAGAGCACGACCATGTCCTGCACGGCACCGGCGAAGATGGCGCCGATGATGATCCACATCGTGCCGGGCAGGTAGCCCATCTGTGCGGCCAGCACCGGCCCGACGAGCGGCCCGGCGCCGGCGATGGCGGCGAAGTGGTGGCCGAGGAGGACGCGGCGGTCGGTGGGCTGGAAGTCCACGCCGTCTTCGAGCCGTTCGGCCGGTGTGGCGCGAGTGTCGTCGACCTGCAGTACCTTGCGGGCGATGAAGCGGGCGTAGAACCGGTAGCCGATGGCGTACGAGCCGAGGGCCGCGATGACGAGCCAGAACGCGGAGATCTCCTCGCCCCGGGCGAGGGCGATCACGCCCCATGCGGCGGCAGCCGCGATCGATATCGTCGTCCAGACGAGGACGGAACGCCAAGTGGGTCTCCTCGGCCCTGCCAGTTTACGGCTCGCAGGCTTCGCCGAGGCTGCTTGCGGGCGTTGCGTCCGCCCGGAGCTGTCGGTGTCGGGGGTGGTCATGTCGTCCTCCGAGTGTCGCGCCGTTGGAACAGGAGTCGCCGGGTGGGGGCGGCGTCGCGCGCGGGTCACGACGACGCATGATAGACATCAGTACATATCAATCCCTATTCCGACGATTGTGTCGTAATCCTGCTGGGCGCACAAGACGCGGTCAACCGTTTCCGGCGGACACCACGAGCCGGAGCCGTCTCCGGCCCTTGTTCAAGCGGCGATCGTGGGGCAGGTCTCCGTGGTCGCGGTTGCGCGGCGGCGACGATTGCGCGATTATCGAAACGAACTGTTTTCGTTTTGATAAGGGGATCGCTGTGGAACGACGCTCGCGGCTCGGGCCCGATCGTGAGGCCGAGATCTTCACCGCCGTCGTGCACCTGGTCAAGGAGCACGGGTACGAGAAGGTCACCATGCAGCAGATCGCCGCCGAATCCCACTCCAGCACGGCGACGCTGTACCGCCGCTGGGAGGGCAAGCCCCGTTTGATCATCGAGGCCATTCGGCACCTCAAGCCGCACCCGATGGACGTCGTCGACACCGGAACGCTCCGCGGGGACCTGCTCGCCGGGGTCAGCCCCATGGCCGAGACCGCGGCCGACGACCACGACCTCATCGCCAGCATCCACAACGCCGCCAGGGACGACGAGGCACTCGCCCAGGCCATCCGCGAAGTGATGGCCGAACCCGTGCAACGGGCCGTCGAGACCGTCATCGACCGCGCCGTGCGACGCGGCGAGATCGCCCCCGACCCACCGGGCCGGCGCTTCATCCACGAACTGCTCCTCGCGCCCGTCGCCGTGCGCCCCATGATCTCCGGGCAGCACCCGGACGAGGAGTACCTGACCGCCTACATCGACGCCGTTATCCTTCCGGCCCTTGGAGTCCGACGACCATGACCACCACCGAACCAGCGACCGGGCGCACCGGCGCGAAGCTGCCATCGCACTTCGGGTGGATCTACGCCGCCCTCATGGTGACGATGCTGCTGTCCGCCCTGGACCAGACCATCATCTCGACCGCGCTGCCGACCATCGTCGGCGAACTCGACGGTCTCAGCCACATGGCGTGGGTGACCACCGCGTACATCCTCGCGGCCACCATCGGCATGCCCGTCTACGGCAAGCTCGGCGACCTCATCGGACGCCGCAGCCTGTTCCTCGCCGCTCTCGCGGTCTTCGTCGCCGGCTCCGCTTTGGCCGGGTTCGCGCAGGACATGCCGCAGCTCATCGCGTTCAGGGCCCTCCAAGGGCTCGGCGGCGGCGGGCTGATGATCATGTCGCAGGCCATCATCGCCGACCTCGTGCCGGTGCGCCAGAGGGCGAAGTTCATGGGCCCCATGGGCGCCGTGTTCGGCCTCGCCGCCGTCGCCGGTCCGCTCCTGGGCGGGTGGATCACCGACAACACCGACTGGCGCTGGGCGTTCTGGATCAACCTGCCGCTCGGCGCGGCCGCGCTCGCCATCAGCGCCGCGGCGATCAAGCTGCCGCGCAAGCGGGTCAAGGTCAAGTTCGACTACCTCGGGACCGCGCTCATGGCCGTCGCGGTCACCTGCCTGATCCTGGTGTGCACCTGGGGCGGCACCGAGTACGACTGGACCTCGCCGACCATCCTGTGGCTGGGCGCCGCCACGATCGCCTCCGCGGTCCTGTTCTGCGTCGTCGAGAGCCGCGTCGCCGAGCCGCTGATCCCCCTGCGGATGCTGCGCAACCCGGTTTTCAGCCTCGCCACGCTCATCGGCATGATCGCCATCGGCCTGGGCATGTTCGCCGTCATCTCCTACATGCCGACCTATCTCCAGATGGTCTACGGCTACTCGGCAACCGAGTCGGGGCTGCTGCTCATCCCGATGGTCGCGGGCATGATGCTCACTGCCACCGCGTCGGGTGCCCTGGTGTCGAAGCTGGGGCGCTACAAGGGCTTCGTGGTCACGGGCATGCTGGTGATGCCGGTCGGGATCTGGCTCATGTCCACACTCGACCCGTCCTCGCCGGTGGCACTGCTGTGCACCTGCATCGCGATCCTCGGGGCGGGGATGGGCCTGGTCATGCAGAACCTGGTCCTGGCGGTGCAGAACGCGTTCCCGCAGAAGGAGGTCGGGCACCGCGACGTCCTCGAACAACTTCTTCCGCGAGATCGGCGCGACCGTTGGCGTGGCGGTGGTGGGCGCGATCTTCACCAACCGGCTCACCGATGCGCTCACCGGGATGGGCACGGACTTCGGCGGCGCCGGGGCCGAGTCGATCACCCCGGCGATCGTCAGGTCGCTCCCGGAGGTGCTGCGCGACCAGGTGGTCAACGCGTACGCCGACGCACTGCTGCCGATCTTCCTCGGGCTCGTCCCGGTGATCCTGATCGGCACGGTACTGGCGTTCTTCCTGCCCGACCGCAAGCTCAGCGACGATGACGGCATGGACGAGCCCACGAAGGAACCGGCCATCGCCGCAGCCGCGTAGCGGCTGCTCTCCGACCCCGCCCGGGACCCGCGGCACAACACCCTGCCGCCGGGTCCCGGGCGGTTTTCTGGGTCTGTTGCCATGTGGCCGAACAGACTGACCAATAGAACGGTTTTGGTCAGTTCGTATGCTAGGTTCGGAGGAACACCCGACACGAGCTAGGAGTAGCCATGAACCACCTCGTCAAGCCCCGCCGCGCACTGGTGGTCGGCCTCGGCATCGCCGGGATATCCACCGCGCTCCGACTCCGGCGGATCGGCTGGGAGCCAGTGGTGGTGGAGCGCGCGCCGGCCCGCCGTTCGAGTGGGTACTTCATCATGCTGTTCGGCGCCGGAGCCGCCTCAGCCGAGCGACTCGGGGCCCTCGACGCGATCGGCGACCGCGGTCACCCCGAGATGCGCACCTTTGAAGTGAACCGGGCCGGGCACCGCACCAAGGGCATGAACCCGGCCACCCTCCCCGGCAAGACCCGCCCGCGGATGCTCCTTCGCGGCGATGTCGAACGGGCGCTGTTCGACGCCCTGCCGTCCGATGTGGAGATCCGGTACTCCACGGTCCCCGTCCGCATCGCGCAAGACGACACTTCGGCCGAGGTCACCTTGCGCGACAACGCGACCGACACCACCTCCACCGAGCGGTTCGACCTCGTCGTCGGCGCCGACGGTCTCCGCTCGACCGTGCGCAGGCTGGCCTTCGGGCCCGAGGAGCACCTGCACGCGCTCGACTACATGATCGGGGTGACCCTCCTCGACTCGCAGGTCGAGGGCCTCGGCCCCCGCGAGGGCCTGACCCTGGCCGAACCGGGCCGGTCGGTGACGACCTTCCCCTTCGCCGACCACGCCCCGAGCCTGCTGTTCTCCTACCGCACCAAGGACATCGACGGCGAGTTCAAACGCGCGCCGATCGAGTCGATCCGCGCCGCCTTCGGGCCGCAAGAGCCCGGGCCCCTGCTCGAGCACCTGTTCCAGCGGTTCGAGCAGGCCGACGAGTCCCTGTTCGACTCCGTGAACCAGGTCAGGATGCCGCACTGGCACCGCGGCCGAGTCGTCCTCGTCGGCGACGCCGCATGGTGCGTGACCTTGTACGCGGGCATGGGCGCCTCCAGCGGCATCGCCGGAGGCGAACTGCTCGGCACCATGCTCGAACGCCACGGCGACGACCTGCCGGGGGCGTTGCGGGCCTGGGAGAACCGGCTGCGGCCGTTCATCACCACCGAGCAGGCCAGCGCGTTCACCATGCGCAGGATATTCACGCCTCACGACCGCAAGGAGCAGCGCTCGCGGACGGCCATGATGCGCCTCATGAACGCACCGGTTCTCGGACCCGCCATCGGTAAGCTCGCACAAAGCAAGGACATGGCCAACAAGGCGTTCGACATCGCGGCGGTCTGAACCACCGCAGAGCCAGACAGGGAAACACGAACGATGAGCCAGCTGATCGAGCACCGCTCGCGCAAAGCCGCCCGCGTGCTGGAGAGCACCCGCGAACTGGTGCTCGATCACGGCATCCGCAAACTCACCGTCTCAGAGATCGCCAAGACCGCCGGGATCGGCAAAGGCACGGTGTACCTGTACTGGCCGTCGAAGGAAGACCTCGTCGTGGGCCTGTTCGCCCGCGAGGCACTGGCCCTTTTGGAAGCGGTCGTCGAACGGCTCACCGCCGACCCCGAGTCCGTGCTCCCCAGTCGCCTCGCCCCGCTGCTCGTGAGCACCGGCCGCAGGATCACCCTGGCGAACCGGCTCACCGCCGCGGACTTCGAGCTGCTGCGGCATCTCGTCCAGCAGTCCGGCGCCCGAGAGCTGTTCGCCGATGTCATGCCCAGCGCCCTGTGCGAGGCGGTCATGCCCGTCCTCCACCGGCACGGGCTGCTACGAGACGATCAGCCCCTGGCCGACCAGTCCTACACCATGCACGCGATGCTCACCGGTTTCGGCACCGCGCTCCTGGAACCGGACACCGCCCCGCGTCCCGAGGGCGAGCCCGAGGCCATTCTCGCGCACGCCGTGGGCCGCCTCCTCGAACCCGCTGCGGCCCCGGACGGCAAGGCGCTCACCGCGGCTGCGGCCGAGGTCGCCGCGGCCATGGTCCGGACCCGAGACGCGGTGCTGGACCTCATCGGACGTACCCAGGTCACCGGGGCCTGACCGCCGTCACCGTCGGCGGGAGGTGGTGCGGAACGCGATCGGTGTCTGACCCGTCCGCTGGTGGAAGTACTTCGAGAAGTTGGTGGCGTCCTTGAAGCCGAGGTCGCGGGCGATCCTCGCGGCGGTGCGGTCGGAATGGGCGAGCAGTCGCTTGGCCTCGAGCACGATCCGCTGGTCGATGAACTCCTTCGCGCCCGCACCGGTCGCCGCGAACGCCGCCCGCGCGATGGTGCGCGGCGAGTAGCCGAGCTGGGCGGCGTAGTCCTCCACGCGGCGGGTGCGGGCGAAGCCGCGTTCGACCGCGTATCGGAAGCGCCGGAACGTCTCGTTCACCTCGCCTGCAGGGACGTCGACCGCACCGGCGTGGGCCAGGCGGAGCACGAGCACCGCCAGCAGACGACGCAGCACCGCGAGGTGGACGGACAGGGGTAGGTCGCCCGTCGAGTGGAATTCCCGCGCCAGGTGGGCGCGGGCGGCCTCCAGTGCAGCGCCGCCGGCGCTCGGCCGGAACACGATCGAGCCGCCCGGCTCGTCGACCCGGGCGGCTTCGGCGGTGTCGGCGTCGAGGAAGTCGTCCTCGAACAGGATCAGGTCGCCTTCGACGCCGGACAGGTCGCCCCAGCGCTGGACCTGCCCGGGCCGCACCCACAGCCACGTCCCCGGTTCGATCTCGTAGTCGACGAAGTCGACCATGAAGCGCAGGCGCCCCGCGGTCGGGGCGATGAGCTGATGGAAGTGGGGGCGCTGCAAACGGTCGAGCGTCGCGAGGTTCCGGCGCCGGAGCGCCCCAAGGTAGACCACCTCGACCCCGGCCGGGGAGCCGACCGGCGCCCGGAAGTCGACTTCGAGGATGCCCTCGGATTCTGGTTGTCGGTTTTTCACCATCATCAGTCTCGAGTGTATCGTGCATCCTCCCTGTACTGGGCTTAGCTTCGAGAAGGCAAAGAAAGAGCGCCATGGATCGGTGGCGCACCAGAGCAAGGGAGGACGCCATGGGCAACGCGAAGGAAACGGTGCTGGCCGCCGCGAAGGAACTGTTCGCCGACAAGGACGCGACCGCGGTCGACCGCTGGGTCGCACCCGACTACAAGCAGCACTCGTCGCTCGCCCCCGACGGCCCCGAAGGGCTGCGCGGCCTCGTCGGGAACCTGCCGGAGGGCTTCAGCTACGAGAGCGCCCGCGTCATCGCCGACGGCGACCTCGTTGCGCTCCACGGCGTCTACTACGGCTTCGGGCCCGACCCGCTCATCGCGTTCGACCTGTTCCGGGTCAAGGACGGCAAACTCGCCGAGCACTGGGACGCCCTCACTCCGCTCGTCAAGGACACCGCGAGCGGCCGCTCCCAGACCGACGGTCCGACCAAGATCGGGGATTCCAGCCGGACCGAGGCGACCCGGGCGCTGGTGACCGAGTTCGCCGAGAAGGTCCTCAAAGGCGCCGACTACTCGGTCCTCACTGACTACATCTCGACCGAGCAGTACGACCAGCACAACCCCGAGGCCGCCGACGGCCTCGAAGGGTTCGGCGCGGCCGCCGCCAAGTGGGGCGAGCAGGGCAAGAACCTGGTCTACAAGACCATCCACAAGGTCGTCGCCGAGGGCGACTTCGCCCTGGTCCAGTCCGAGGGCGAGTTCGGCGAGCCGGTCGCCTACTGGGACCTGTTCCGCGTCTCCAACGGCAAGATCGTCGAGCACTGGGACATCGTCGCGCCGATCCCGGCCGAGCTCCCGCACGGCAACGGGCTGTTCTAGGAGGCCGCGCGAACTCGCCTGAACCGCAGGCACTGTGCACCACCACAGGTCCGGCCCCGCTCCGGGGCCGGACCGCCATTCGTTTGGACGCAACATGACCCTCCTCGAGCTCGGCGACTATCGCGAGGCGATCGACCTCGACCTGCCGTTCACGCCGACCGCCCCGCCCACCGAACCGCACGACCTCGCCGGATCGACCCGGAATGCGCTGCGCCTGCTGGCGCGGGAGCCGTCCGCCGGCCCGCTCGGGTTGACTTCCGAGCCGCCCAGGGCGAGCCCGAGCCGACCGGAACCGCGAAGATCACCCGCGGCTACCACCTGCCGGCGCGGTTCGTGATCCACACGGTCGGCCCCGTGGTCCACGGCCCTGTCACCGTCGCGCACCGGCGGGCCCTCGTCGACAGCTACACCGCCTACCTCGACCTCGCCGCACAGGTCGCACCGGTCCGCACGATCGCCTTCTGCGCCGTCAGCACCGGCGTCTTCGGCTACCCGAGACACGAAGCCGCCCGCGTCGCGATCCAGGCCGTCGAGGCCTGGCTCGAGCACCGCCTCGGACGGTTCGACCGCGTCATCTGCTGCACCTACACCCAGGACGACACCGCCGCCTACCGGCAAGCCCTACACCAGGAGACACCGTGAACATCACGACCGCGCAGACCGTGCGGGCATGGCTCGACGACGCCGACCGCGTCCTGATCACCGCCGGGGCCGGCCTCTCGGCCGCCGCCGGATACGACCCGCCGAGCACCTGGCCTACCGCCGGCCGCAGGCCCGCCTGATCCGCGTCAACCGCGACCACTCCGAAGTCCCCGCGGAACTCGCCGGCCGCGCCCTCTCCGTGCAGGCCGACGCCGCCGACTTCATCGGAGCCCTGACCGCCTGAACACCCGGCCCCGCCTCCGCGATCGGCTCGGTCCCAGGGTTACGCCGAGCGTCTGCGGAAGGCGGGAGTTCCGTGCGAGCTCAAGGTCGTGCAGGGCGCGTACCACGGATTCGACCTGGTGGAACGCAACGCCGGAATCTCGAGTGAGTACCGGGAGTCCCAGGTGCAGGCCGTCGGGCGGGCACTGGGGCGAGCGGTTCGACCCGCTCGGAGGAACGGCATGAACCGGGTTCGCGAGCTGCCCCTGACGCGCCGAGAGCCCTGTCGACCTCACGTCGTGGGCGGGGCCTCTCCCGCATCGAGCGTGTCGAAGAGATCATCGGGGTCGATCTGCGCGCGGTAGCGGAACATGAGCGAGACCCCGCTCCCGAAGGAGCCGAGCGTGTCCGAAGGGTCGGTGACGAACTTCGGCTCCGCCCACTGCTGCGCGATCACGGCGGTGGGCCTGCCGTTCACTTCGAGGATCCAGGTCGCGCGTCCGCCGGCGATGGTGGCGAGGAACCGCCGCTGCCGCAGGTAGGCGACCGCCTCGGCGATCGTGCTCGACTCCGGCAGGTCGATCGTCCGAGCGTGCGGGTAAACGTCGTCGCCCATGGCGACACTCGATCGGTCCACGTTGACGTTCATCGTCGGCCCTCCTCAACTTGCCCGATTCTGCCCGTCCGCCCGGCCGAAGTCAGCCGGAACGCCGGCGACGGCGCGCAGAAGGCCGATCCGGTCGGCCGGGGTCGTTCGGACTCGCTCGGCCGCATGGGTCGACGCGACGGGGCCGGGTGGAGCAGACCATACGGCCCCGTCGCGCCAGATCATCCCTCAGACTGCATCGAGTTGTACTGCCAGGAACTCCTCGCGCTGCTGGATGACCGTCTTGAGCGACTCCGCGGACTCCGCCACATCGGCGGCGCCGTTGAGTTCAGCGGCCGCCGCTGCAGTGTCGACCGCTTCCGCGGCCGCACCACTGGCGTAGATCCGTTCATAGAGGTCGTTGTAGGCCTCCATGTAGACCGCCTCGAATGCCTCGGAGTCGAGGAATCGCTGTTTGAAATCGCTCGCGCCGGACGACATGCCGCCCATGCCTTCGGGCATCTCGCCGCCTTCGGGCATCCCGCCTCCCTCGGGCATTTCCATGCCTTCCGGCATCTCCATGCCTTCCGGCATCTCCATGCCTTCGGGCATCCCGCCGCCGCCCATTCCGATCGACCCGATCTCGCCGGGTGCCAGTTCGGCGTTGGTGAGCGACAGGTCGAGGTCCCAGGTGAGCACGGAGATCAGGCCGGTGTCGTAGTCGTACCAGAGGTAGTAGTTGCTGCCGGGTCCGGCCATGTCGTCGGTGTTGACGATCAGGTTCTGCAGCGCGGTGTAGTTCGCGAACGATTCGACGTCGACCCAATCGGCGAGTTCGGCTTCGAAGGTCGCCTCATCGGCCGAGTCGAGCCATTCCAGGAAGTCGATGATCGGCTGCACGTCCGCCGATCCCTCCATGGTGACCAGCTTGAAGTCGTCCTCGTACTCGCTGGGATCCTGGCCCTGGTAAGCGAACTGACCACCGGCCCGGCCCTTGTAGAGCACCCCTTCGCTCGCGCCGTACTCTTCGTCGGCCCAGGTCACATCCATGGCGTCCACGACTCGGCGCGTCACCGTCTCCGAGCCGTTCACCGAGACCTTCGAGTAGGTCCAGTCGTAGCTCGGCTCGCCACTGGCCTCGACCAGCTCCAGCGAAACGGCCTCGGTCAGGGTCGAGCCGCCCATGCCCGAGTCGACTCGCAGCGTGATCTGCTGATTGCCCTGGTAGACCTGGCCATCGACGAATTTGGAGAAGTCGACCAGCCACGGGAGCGTCTCCGGTTCGTCGAAGGTCAGCGAACTGCCCATGCCGCCCATCCCGCCCTCGCCTCCGCCGGGCATTTCCATCCCCTCGGGCATCTCCATGCCTTCAGGCATTTCCATCCCCTCGGGCATCTCCATGTTCTCAGGCATCTCCTGGCCGCCCACGTTGATGTTTCCCCCGAGGCTCGCCAGGGTCGAGTTGCCCTTGAGACGGATGCCGACGTCGGTGATGGTCACGCCGTCGATGGTGATGTCGGCCTTGACCCATTCCTTCTCGCCGGAGTCCTGGAACGTCTCGATCATCTTCTGGTAGTCGTCCTCGTTGTACTCGAGGCTGATCTCGTGCGCCACGGTCGTGTCGAACAGGTCCACGGTGCCTTCGACGTCATTGGTGATGACGAACCCCTCGTTCGCATCCGAGGTCACGACCGCACTGACGCGGATCGTGCCGACCGCCAGCACCAGGACCGCGATCAGGCCGATCGACCCGACGATGAGCTTCCAGTAGTGCCGGACGCTCACCGGAATCCGGTGTCGCAGTGCTTTGGCGCTCATGGCTACAGGTCCGTCTGGTCGTAACCGGTCAGCACCGTCACCTGCTGCCCCTGCGTGATGTCGCGCAGATCGCCGAGCAGGCCGGACGGGTTCTTGCCCTTCTTGAGGCGGACGGTGTACGTCATCTCCGTCAAGGCACCGCCTCTGATCGTCTCGATGCTCACCTGTTCGTACTCGTCGGTGTGGCGGATGAGGACGTCGTCGATGTCGCCGGCCATGTCCTCATGGGCGGGGACTTGGACCTTGACGACTTGGCGTTGGACGTTGTGGGCGAACCAGTTGAAGCGGTGCATGATGAGCAGGACCAGGCAGATGACGGCGGTGGCGATGACGGCCAGGAGATAGAACCGGGTGCCGCAGGCCATGCCCACGCCCATCACCAGGAAGATGTACCCGACGTCGCGGGTCTCCTTGAGCGCGTTGCGGAACCGGATGATCGACAGGGCGCCGACGAGCGCGAACGCCCGCGCCACGTTCGAGCCGACGATCAGCATGATCATCGCGATGATCATGCCCATGATGATGAGCGTCTGCACGTACGACTGGCTGTACGAGACGTTGCGGTGGGTCCGGCGGTACACCAGGGAGATCACGCAGCTGAGCACGAACGAGAGCGTCAGCGAGATCGCGATGTCGGCGACGCTGAACTCTCCGGAGAGATCGGTGAAATCGGTCAGGAAATCCATCTAGACGACTGCTTTCCGCAGATAGTGGGCGAAGCCCGGTCGGTTACTTGACAACGGAGGGCACCGACGTCGAGGTGCCCTCCCGCTTGGAGTGGACGGAGAAGTCCTCTTCGACGGGAACGTGGAACACCGAGCGCGGCGCCTGCCCGAAGGCCTCGATGCTCTGGCAGTACTTCGAGACCCGGACGACGTTCATGCCCAGACGGGCCGCCATGTCGGTGACCCAGTACGGGACCCGCTCGTTGGCCTTCACCTCCACGATCGCTTTGGCCGGCGGGATGATGAGGCGGTTCTCGACCTCGGCGCCGAGGTGGAAGTCGCGGTCGCGGCCGCGCACCCGGTGGTCGATGGTCACCCGCAGGCCGAGGTCGGCGTCCGAGCCGAGGTAGGCCTCCCGGTTGTAGGCGGTGATCGCGGTCGGACGCAGTCCGTGGCCTTCGATGAGGCCCAGGACTTCCTCCAGGAACGGCCGCTGCTCTGGTTCGTGGTCGATGAGCACGGCCTCGTCGCACAGCTTGCGGGCCAGCAGGTACGGCACCTTGATGCGTCGTTTCTGCGTGACCCGGTTGACCCGCTGCTTGATCTCGATGTAGACCGGGGTCTCATCGGTCAGCTCATGCCGCTCACCGTAATTGCGGATGCGCAGCTTGCGCCGGAAGTGCAGCCCCTCGATCTTCTCCCAGTAGTAGCGCAGGGACTTCGAGTCGTAGTACAGGCTGCACACCGGATACCCGCCCTGGATGGTGAACGGGTCCGCGGTCATTCGCGACCGCAGTTCATCACGCAGGACGGGCACCTGGTCGTACGAGAGGAGGTACTTGATCTCGAACCGGTTGAACGAGTGCAGCGCGCTGGCGGTGCGGCGCAGGTGCGCGGCATCTCCTCCGCTGAGTTGGCTCATCAACGCTCCTTGAATTGTTGGGAACGTCGATAAGTCAAGCCGGTGAACTTACTCGTGAACTCAGGGTGAACTCAAAGTTGCCTCAAAGAAACACCCATATAGGAATAACCGTATGGAAGGGGTGACCTTACGTGCGTAAAGGACCCGCTAGTCGACGATCTCGGTCACGCCCTCCGCGGCGACCGTGCCCTCTTCCTCTGCCTGACCGGTGACGGTGACCTGGTCGCCCTCGGCGAGATCGGACAGGTCCGCGGCCGAGGCCGTGCGCACCTCCGTGTCCTCGGTGGTCTCCACGATGACGGTGGCGCCGTCCTCCGTTTCGATGTAGACGGTCGTGTCGTCGACCATGACGACCGTCCCACTCGTCTCCTCGGCGGCGACCGCACCGGCTTCGTCGGGGAGCTGGGCCCCGTCCGGAAGCGCGCCGAAGCCGCCGCCCGGCTCGAATCCGGTCTCGACGACGCCCCACTGCTGCTGGGCCGCAATGCCACCGACGAATCCTCCGGAGATGAGGACGGCGGCGAGGAGCCATTTGGTGGCCTTGTTGGTGCGGGGACGGCGCTGCACCGCGAGCGCCTCGTGCAGGTCGTCGGCCATCGGCGGCAGGTCCGCGAGGACCAGCTCTTCCTTGGTGACCATGGTGGACTCCTTGACTACTCGTAACGAAGGGCGTCGATGGGGCGCAGTTTCGCCGCGCGGGAGGCGGGATAGCCGCCGAAGAACAGGCCGATGGCCATGGAGACGCCGAGTGCGAGCGCGACGGTGCCCGGCACGATCACGGTCTCGTAGCCTGCGATGGTGAACGCCGAGCAGGCGTAGGCGACGGCGACGCCTAGGCCGCCTCCGAGCAAGCTCAGCGCGGTGGCTTCGGCGAGGAACTGGGTCAGGATCACGCGCCGCGGCGCGCCGAGGGCCTTGCGGATGCCGATCTCGCGGGTCCGCTCGGTCACCGAGACCATCATGATGTTGGTGATGCCGATGCCGCCCACCAGGAGGCTGATGGCGGCGACCGCACCGAGCAGGACCGTGAAGGTCTCGGCGGTGTCGGCCTGCGTCTCCAGCAGTTCGGCGGCGTTGGTGATCTGGAACGGCGCGCTCTGGCCGGCTTCGACGTGCAGCAGGCCGTCCAGAACCGCGCTCACCTCCGATTCGGCGGCGTCGACGGTGTCGGAACTCGTGGACTGGACGAGGATCTGGGAGAGCGCCCCGTAGCCGGTGAGGGTCCGCTGCACCGCGGTCAGCGGCGCCACCGCGATGTCGTTGGCGTCGGTGAACCCCGTCGAGGAGCTCTGTTCTTCGAGGACGCCGACGACGGTGTACATCGAGCCGCCGAGACTGATCTGCTCGCCGATCGGGTCGGCGCCGCCGAACAGCTCCTCGGCCACGGTGGAGCCGATGACGACGACGCGGCTGCCCGCTTCGACGTCCGCCGCGGCCAGTCCGGTGCCCTCGGCGAGGGTGTGGTTGGCGGCGGTCAGGTAGTCCTCGTCGGAGCCGACGACCGAGCCGATGTCGTACTCGCTGCCGTCCCACACGGCGGTGGCCGTCGTGCCGGCGACCGGAGAGACGCCGGCGACGTTCGGGATGAGCTCGGAGTCCTCCAGGTCCGCGGCGATCGCGGCGGTGAGGTCGGTGAACCGAGTCCGGGTGCCCTGGCCGAACGACGCCGAGACGGTGAGCGTGTTGGTGCCCAGCGACTCGATGCTCTCCTCGACCTCCTGCTGGGAGCTGGTTCCCACGCCGACGAGGAGGATCACGGACGCCACGCCGATCAGGACGCCGAGGACGGTCAGCGAGGACCGCAGCCGGTTGGCGACCACGCCTCGGACGGCGAAGCGCAGGATCTCGACCAGGTTCATGCCCCCACCCCTTCCACGAATCGGCCCTTGAGGACGGTGTCCTCGACGATGTCGCCGTCGCGCAGGCGGATCAGCCGCCCGGCGCGGGCGGCCACCTCGTCCTCGTGGGTGATGAGGACGATCGTCCGGCCCGCCGCGTGCAGCAGGTCGAGCAGGTCGAGGACGTCGGCGGTGGAGCGGCTGTCGAGGTTGCCGGTCGGCTCGTCGGCCAGCAGCAGCGACGGCGAGGTGACGAGCGCCCGCGCCACCGCGACGCGCTGCTGCTGGCCGCCGGAGAGCTGGTTGGGCTGGTGGTCGGCCCGGTCCTCCAACCCGACTTGGGCCAGCGCCAAGGCGACGCGCCTGCGCCGTTCGGCCTTCGGGATCTTGGCGTACACCAAGGGGAGCTCGACATTGGCCGCGGCGGTGGTGCGCGGGATGAGGTTGAACGACTGGAAGACGAATCCGATGCGGCGGTTGCGCACCAGCGACTGCGAGTCCTCGTCGAGCGTGCCGGCGTCGACGCCGTCGAGGAGGTAGGAGCCGGAGGTGGGCGAGTCGAGCAGTCCCAGGATGTTCATCAGGGTCGACTTGCCCGAGCCGGAGGCGCCCATGACGGCGACGTACTCGCCCCGTTCGACGTTGAGCGTGACGCCCCGCAGGGCGTGGACCAGGGTTTCGCCGTGGCCGTAGCGCTTGGTCACCTGGTCGAGGGCGATGACCGCGCTCATGAGCCGCCGCCGGGCATGCCGCCTGCGCCGCCGCCGGGGAAGCCGCCCCCGCCGCCACCGGGGAAGCCGCCGCCGGGTATCTCGAATCCGCCCTCTTCGGCTCCGGAGGAGTCGGCGCTCATCACGACCGTGTCGCCTTCGGACAGTCCGGAGGCGATCTCGATGGAGGTGTCGCCTTCGAGTCCGAAGGTCACGGTCGTCTCGGTCTGGGTGCCGTCTTCGCCGACGAGGGTGACGGTGCCCTGGTCGCCTTGGCGTTCGACGGCCGCGGTCGGCAGGTAGAGGGCTTCGGCGGCCTCTTCGACCACGATGCTGACGGACACCGTCTGGCCGAGCCGGACCTGCTCGGGCAGTTCGACGAGGGTGAGCGTCGCGTCGTAGGTGGCGACGTTCTCCGAGGATTCGGCGGTCGGTGCGATGGCGGCGAGTTCGGCTTCGGCGCTCGCGTCGATGGCGTTCCAGGTGACCGTCGCGCTCTGTCCGACGAGGACCGATGCGGCGTCGCCCTCGGCGACTGCCGCGGTGACCTGCAGGTTGCCGAGGTCGGCGATCTGGATGAACCCTGTCGTGGACGAGGAGTCGGTCCCGGTCGATTCCTGGCTCTGGCCGCCGGTACCGCCGGACGACTGGCCGATGGTGCCGTTGACGGCGATCACGGTGCCGGCGGCCGGGGCGGTCAGGACCGTGTCGGCCACGGCGTCCTCGGCTTCCTCTACCGCGGCTTCGGCTTCGTCCACGGCGTCTTCGGCCGTCTCGGTCTCGGCGTCGGTCTCGGCCCGGTCGAGGCTGTCCTCGGCGGCGTCGAGATTGTCCTCGGCCAGGTCGAGTTCGCGCCGGGCGTCGGTGGCGTCGACAGTGGCCAGTTGCTGGCCCTTCTCGACCAGGTCGCCGACGGCGACGTCGATCTTGGTGACGGTGCCGGATGCGGCGAAGTCGGCGGTCACCGTGGAGGCCGCGGTGACCGTGCCGTCCGCCGAGACGGTGCGGGTGACGGTGCCGGTCTGGACAGTGGCGGTGGCGGTCGCGTCGGCGGCGGCCTCGGAGGGCTCGCCGCCTCGGATGAGCAGGTACGCGCCGCCTGCGCCGGCGGCCAGCAGCAGCGCGAGGCCGCTGTTGACCAGTAGAGAGGGTGATGGCTTTCGCATGGACCGGATGCTGTCGGTCGCAACTCGACACCGCTCCCGAGTCGGCTCAAAGACGGCTTGGAGAAGGGTTAACTTCTCGGGCAGCAGGACCCGGAAGGTCGCGCCGCCGCCGGGGGTGGCGCACAGGCGCACGCAACCGCCGTGGTTGGCGACGATGGCGGCGACGATCGACAGGCCCAGGCCGGTGCCGCCCTCATCGGCGGCAGCGGTGCGGGCGCGGCTCGGATCGAGGCGGAAGAGCCGTTCGAAGACCGATTCGGCGTGTTCGGCGCCGATGCCGGGGCCGGTGTCGGCGACCTCGACCACTGCGTACGGCGGAGCCGGCACCTCCCCCACCTGCGCGAGGCACGGCGGTCCGACGGTGCGGCTCCAACCGAGGCGGACGGCGATTCGGGCGTCGGGCGGGGTGTGCC
The DNA here is from genome assembly GCF_042647865.1 of Glycomyces rhizosphaerae. Lineage (NCBI taxonomy): Bacteria > Bacillati > Actinomycetota > Actinomycetes > Glycomycetales > Glycomycetaceae > Glycomyces > Glycomyces rhizosphaerae. The sequence continues at coordinate 1,097,071 of NZ_JBHRWO010000021.1, read as the reverse complement.
GCAACGCGTTCGCGACGAGGTTGGTGACCACCTGGCGCAGGCGCGGCTCGTCGCCGACGATGCCGACGTCGTCCAAGAGTCCTTCGGAGACGCCGCTGAGCGGCTCCAGGGAGACGAAGCGGTGCCGCTCGCGCAGATGCGCGTCGCCGATGACGTCGGCGCAGATGCCCAGGAGGTCGACCGGGCCGCGTTGGGAGGGGCGCTGTTCGTCGATGGCGGCCAGGAGCATGAGGTCGTCGAGCAGGAGCCGCATCCGCTGGGACTCGCCTTCGATGCGGCCGATGGCCTCGTCGAGGACCGGTCCGGGCGGGGCGCCGCCGCGCCGGTAGAGCTGGGCGAAGCCGGTGATGGAGGTGAGCGGGGTGCGCAGCTCGTGGGAGGCGTCGGCGAGGAACCGGCGCAGGCGCTCCTCGGAGGCGGCGCTGTCGTCAAGGGCCGCTTGGATACGCGTGAGCATCGTGTTCAGTGCCCGGCCGAGGCGACCGGTCTCGGTGTGCGGGTCGGTGTCGGTGACGCGTTCGTCGAGGCGGCGTTCGGCGATCCGCGCGGCGGTGGCCTCCATGCGGTCGAGCGGGCGCAGGCCGATGCCGACCACCCACAGGGCGCTCAGCGCGAGCAGCGCGAGCACGCTGAGGCTGACGGCACCGCCGATGAGGCGCAGGCTCTCGGTGGCCGCCGCGACGTGCTCGGCCGACAGGGCCAGGACGGTGTAGTCGCCGTCGTCGCCGGCTTGGACCAGGACGCGCCAGGAGTTCCCGTCGGTGTCCTCGACGGTGTAGGGCGTCGCTCCGGCGGCGCGCGCCGCGAGGTCGCCGAGGCCGGTCAGCGCGGGGAGGTCGGCTTCCTCGTCGCCGACGACGCTGACGAGTTCGCCGTCGGCGCTGTAGACGTAGAGGCGCGGCACTTCCGGCATGCCGGCGTTCGGGTCGCGGTCCCTCGCGTCATCGGGCAGGTCGCTGGAGGGGACGCGCTGCCCGGCGGCCTCGGCGGCGCCGTGCAGCTGGTCGTCGATGCGGTCGGTCAAGACGTCTTCCAGCAGCGCCGTCGCCGACACGATCGCGATGCACAGCGCCAGCGCGCACAAGGCGACGGCGGTGACGGCCATGCGGGTGCGCACGGTCCAGTGCCGCCATCGGCGCATCGCCGGCTTCACTGTCCGGCCTCGGGGGGCCGGAGCGCTGGTGCGGTCGTGGGGATCACCGGCCGATCACGACCGTGTCCCCCTCGGCGAGTCCGGAGAGAATCTCCACGCCGGAGTCCCCGTACAGGCCGGTGGTGACCGTCTCGGTCCGCGTCGTGCCGTCGGCGGCGAGGACGGTCACCTGTGCGGTGTCGCCGTCGGCCGATTCCAGTGCCGAGACCGGCACGGAGAGGGCGTCGTCGACGCTGGCGAGCACGATGTCGACGGTGGCACTCGAACCGGACCGCACGGATTCGGGCGGGTCGGCCACGCCGATCGAGACGGCGTAGGTGACGAAGTCCTCGGTGGCGGTGCCGGTCAAGGCGATGGAGCCGATCTCGGCGTCGATCGCGTCCTCGGAGTCGGCGAGGGCGACGGTGACCGCCTGGCCGACGCTGAGCGCGGCCGTGTCCGCTTCGGGGAAGTCGGCCACGACGGAGACCGCCGACAGGCTGCCCAGTTCGATGAGGACGGTCCCGGCCGACAGCGAGGTGCCCTCGCCGGCCGAGACCGACAGGACGGTGGCGTCGGCGGGGGCGGTCAGGACGGTGGCGTCGAGGGTGTCCTGTGCCGCGGCGAGGTCGGCCTCGGCCTGGTTGACCCGTTGCTGTGCGGTGAGGATCGCGTCGGTGCCGGTGCTCTGGCATCCGGTCTGGGCCGGCTGGGTCGCGCCGCCCTGCCCGGCGGTGCCGGTTCCCGCGGTCGGGGTCGACGCCGACTCGCATTCGTCGGCGTCGTCTTCTGCGCCGGCCAGATCGTCTTCGGCCTCTTCGAGTGCCGTCTCGGCTTCGTCGACCAGTTCGGCGGCGTCGGCGTCGTCGGCCTTGGCGAGTATGTCGCCCTTGGCGACCTGGTCTCCCGCGGCGACGTTGACGGCGGTGATCTCGGCGTCGGTCGTGAAGCCGAGCGACCACTGCCGGGAGGGCGTGACGGTGCCGGTGGCCGAGGCGGTCAGCGACACCGTGCCGCGTTCGACCACTGCGGTCTCCGGTCCGGTGCCGTCCGAGTCCTGTCGGGTGAGGAGGTGGTAGGAGGTCGCGCCGACCGCGGCGATCGTTACGACGGCGAGGGTGCTGAGGACCAGTCTGGTACGTGAGGGCCGTGCTGAGGACAATCCCATGTTCGGCATCGTCGGTCCCGTTACTCGGCACGGGATCAAACGGGCCTCAAAGTGGACTCGGAATCCGCCTCCGAGCCGATCTTGAGCGGGCTTCGAGCCGGCCCCGAGGTCGATGGCGAAGGGTTCGGCCCTATGCGCACCATTCCCTCCTGGCCGCGGCATCTGCTGCGCGCGGCCGTACTCGCGGCCGCCGGCCTCGCCCTGACCGCCTGCGGCTCCGGCTCCGGCTCCGGCTCCGGCGACGACTCCGAATCGAATCCCGACGAGAGCGCCTCGTCCGGCGCCGACATGCTCAGCGGCTACGTCTCCTGTATCGAGGAGCAGGGCATCGAGCTGCCCGAGGACTGGGCGCAGGGCTTCGGCGGCGGGATGCCGGGCGAGATGCCCTCGGACATGTCCGGTGGGATGCCGAGCGAGATGCCGACGGACATGCCCACGGACATGCCGACCGGCATGCCTTCGGGCGGGTTCGGCGGTGGGTTCGAGACCCCGGAGGGCGTCAGCGACGAGGACTGGCAGGCCGCGCAGGAGGCCTGTTCGAGCGAGCTGCCGATGGGCGGCGGCGCCCCCGGCGGGGAGGCCCCGGGCTCGGACGGGTCCGACGATCTCGCCGCCTACCGCGACTGCCTCGCCGAGCGCGACGTGGTGCTGGGCGACGACGTGTCGCAGCTCGACGAGAGCGACCCCGACGTCGCGGCCGCGATGGAGGAGTGCGCGGCCCTCGCACCCGAAGCCGGCACCGAATCCTGATCCCTCCCATGACGGGCGGGCCTGCGCGCGCAGGCCCGCCCGTCTTCCCGTCGCCACTCGACCCGCAGGCCGTCGCCGGTGCCGAAGGCGCACCGGTAGTCGGCGGGCAGGGCCTCGAAACGCCTTGGGGCGGTGCTGCAGATGCAGCACCGCCCCAAGGCGTTCGGTCGAAGGGTCGGCTCATTCGTGCTCTTCGCCAGGAGCGTGGGTGTGGTCCTCCGTCGGTTCGGTCGCTTCTGTTTCGGGATCGGCGGTCGACTCCGAGTCGGCCGGGGACTCCATGTCCATGTTCTCGTCGGAGCCGTGCTCGTGGTCGTGGCCGTCGTCTTCTTCCCCGGTCGACTCGGCATCATGGGAGTGGCTGTGCTCCAGCGCGGCTGATGCTCCAGGAACGGCCAGCGCGCCGAGCGCGACGAAGGCGAGCACGACGACCGCTCGATACCCTCCGGCAGATAGCACGCCGTGGCGCTCGCGCGGGAGCAGCGACCAGGCCAGTCCGACGACGACGGCGACTTCCATCGCGGCGGCGATCAAGTCCGCCGCTCCGAACGATTCGGGAACGCCGGCATGGGGGCCGAACGGCACGCCCCACACGCGGCTGACCGCCCACACCCCGAGGAATCCGACGTTGGCCAGCAGCCCGGTCACCCGGATGAGGGCGTTCCCCAACGGGAGGGCCAGCAGTCCCCAGAGCAGTTGGAAGGCCGCCGTGGCAGCGAAGAAGGCTCCGGCCAGAAGCCACTCCTCCCAGTGTGTCGGGGTGGCGAAGACATGCACGACACCGGCGGCCAGGCTGGCGATCGCGGCCACTTGGCGCGCGAGCTTGGCCTCGGTCCGCAGGCGTGCGTTGTCGCGCGGGTCTCCGGAATCCGGGGCCTCGTCGAGGAAGGACGTTCGGGAGGAGGGCGGAATCCGGTCAGCGCGGCCGTCGGAGCCGGCGGCGGCACGGTTGGGGAGCAGCGAGAAGACCTGCGTGTCCCAGTCGTCGTCCGATCCGCGCCCGTCCGACTTGCGGTCGGCCGTGGCGGTGTTGCCGCGCCGTTGGTCCGGGTAGGGGTCGGTCCAGGCCCCGGCCGGGTTTCCGCGCGGCCGCTCGTCCGCGATCACGCTCGCGGCGTGGCCTGCGCGCGGCAGGGGCCGCTGGGGCGTCGCGGCCGAGTAGTAGCCGGCGGTCGGGGCGCTGTCCGATGCCGAGGCGGGGCGGCCGGATCCCGATCGGCGTTCGACTCCTTCACTGTTGAAGCGCTGGGAATGGCGCCGAGAAGGGTAGGGGTCGTCGGGCCCAGGGGACGGTTCGGGTCGGTGGGGGCGTGCGGTCTGCGCGCGCCGGTTCGACGGCGCCTGGGGACGGCCGTCTTGGGGATAGGTCATTGATGGTCCCTCGCTTCAGGTCAGTCGGCAGTGCACGGCACTGCCGGAGGGTCGGAGGAGATGCGGGTCGCCCGGCGAGGGCGTCCGCTCCTAGACCCTGTTGACCTGGAGTTCGGATACGGGATCGGTGGGAGATCGATCCCTGACGTCGACCGCGTCGGTGGCCGCTGCGGCCGAATCCGCGCAATCGGGAAGCGCGGCTTCGGTTTCGGCGGCGGTCGGGAAGTCAGCGCTGGCGTCGGGGAGCATAGCGAGCCCGCATGCGTGCGCGCCGTGATCGTGTGATGGCGTGTCCGCGTGGTCCTGCTCGACGTCATGGTCGTGCGAGGAGATCGCAAGCAGATCACTTTGCGGGCCGAGCAGGTGACTCAACGTGAGTATTGCGGCGATTCCCACCAGCCAAACCGCGAATCGCTTGCGGTCCAACACTGAGTGGACACCTCGCATTGCCGACGGGAACCGGCCGCGAAGGCAAGCAGCGCTCGCAGCCTCCGCGACTGTAACACGGGCCACTGCGACGTCCCCGGCTCGAGGATTCGGGGCGAGGGAGCTACGACTGCTCCGGGAGCGCCGCGGTCTCACGAGACCAGATCCCTATGGGCCGGATGGATTCCAGTGTCATGCGGAGCTTGTGCCCGTCGAGCGGACCGCGGCTGAACAGCACTCCGTCGACGAGGAGACCGGGCGCGGACACGATGGCGTGTTCGATCGCGAGTTCGCGGCCCTCGTCGCCGGCGAGGTCGATCTCGGTGACGCTGAGCGTGAACTCGGCCGAGAGGCGGTGCAGGATTTCCTTGGCCCGATCGCAATGGCCGCAATGCGGTTCGGTGAGCAGGATTATCTCGGTCACCGGTCGTTCCGCCCCGGTGCCGTCGTCGACCCGCACTTGAACATCGCACCCCTATCCGGCAGAACCTCAATTACTATGAAGGATAGTAGATGGGTTCGGAGGATGCCAGTCCGTCGCGCGGACGTCCCGGAACTAGCAGCAGGCCATGCCGACTGCGGTGAGAACGGGGAGGGCCACGACCAGGATCGGGGCCGCCACCGCCGCGGCGTTGCCGCCGAGGATCGTGCCCACCCCCGCGGGACCGGGTGCGGGAGGAGCATGGAGCAGCCGCTCAACACGGGCGACGGTGTCTCCGCCGCTGGCGGCGAGCGCTTCGACCGGCGTCTGCGCGGCCGCGACGCTGAGCAGGCTGCGGGCGAGGATGCGACGGCTGCCGCGGCGTGCGGCGGCGTCGTCGGCGGCGAGCTCGACGAGGTGGCCGATGCGCTCGGGGAGCCGCCTGAACAGCGGCACCCAGCCGAAGGCGCGGTTGGCGGACTGGGCCAAGGCGACCAGCAGGTGGTGGCGGCCGGCGAGGTGGGCGCGTTCGTGCGCCAGGACCGCTTCGAGCTGGGGACGGTCGAGTAGTTGCAGCGCACCGGAAGTGATGGCGACCAGGCCGCCCTCGCCGGGAATGCAGTAGGCGGCGGGCTGCGGGTTTTCGACCACGACCGCACCGAGACCGCGATCCCTGCGTACACCGCGGAGTTCGCGTCGCAGCCGGGATCGCTCTGCGGCGGCGGTCCGCGACACCGCGATCAAAGCGCATGCCAGTCGGAGCGGGACCGCCCACGTCAGTGCGGCGGCGAGCAACGCGAGAACCGTGCCGCCGATCGCTCCGTGGTGCTCCCGCAATGCCGTGACGCAGCCCAGAAACGCCCCTGGGTCTCCGGTGAAGATCTCCGTCGGCATCACGATCGCCGCACCGGCGAGTATCAGACTCAAGATGAAGGAGGCGGCGAGGGCGAACCACGTGGCGATCGCCAGTCTCGGCGAGGCCACGGCCCACCGGGCCCGGTCCACTATGCGCGGTCCGGCCAGACCCAGCAGTCCGGCGTACCCGAGCAGCATCAGGGCCGTGGTCATCGAGGCTCCTCAGCGGTGTCCATGAGTTCGCGCAGGCGAGCCAACTCCTCGGGGCTGATCTTGCCGATGAAGCGAAGCAGGGTCGCCCCGCGGTCGGTGGAGGATTCGAGAACCGCGGCCATGGCCTCGGCGTCGAACTCCTCGCGCGTCTGCGCGGGTCGGTACGCCCAGGCGCGGCCGGCGCGCTCGCGGGTGACGTTGCCCTTGCGGTGGAGGTTGTCGAGGACCGTCATGACGGTCGTATAGGCCGGCTCCGGGTCGCGGTCGAGCGCCCCGAGCACTTCGCGGACGGTGAGCGGTCCTGACGCGGACCACAGCACGTCCATGATCGCGGCCTCTAGCTCGCCCAACCTGCGCATCGGCATCCTCCTTCTCCGCATGAACCCTATCGCCCGCGATTGGATGCTCTCTACTATTTATGATAGTAGAAAGTGATGCCGCAGAGGATCCCGGGCAGATCGCCGCATCGGCGCACAGCAAGCACCACGGCAACACCATCCGAAAGGCCATTCACCATGCGTGCGTTCACACGCCGTTCCATGCTTCGCGGCGGCGCCGTCGCGCTGCCCTTCGCCGCCCTCGCCGCCTGCACCGACGAGAAGCCGAAGCCCACGTTCGTCGAACCCGGCTCCGACCGGGTCGCCGAGGCTGAGGCCGCCCGCAGCCCGGGCGCTCTCAGGGAGTTTCAGATCAATGCCGTCGCGTCCGAGGTCGACCTCGGCGGACTGGTCGTCCCCACCTGGTCCTACGGCGGTCAGATCCCCGGCGCCCCGATCCGCGTCGCCAAGGGCGAGCAGGTCAAGGCGACCCTCGTCAACGAGCTGCCCGAGGCGACCACGGTGCACTGGCACGGACTCCAGCTTCGCTGCGACGCCGACGGCGTCCCCGACGTCACCCAGGCCCCGATCGCCCCTGGCCAGTCGTTCACGTATCAGTTCACCGCCCCCGACGCGGGCACCTACTGGTTCCACCCGCACACCGGCACGCAACTCGACCGGGGCCTGTACGCTCCGCTCATCGTCGAAGACCCCGACGAGACCGCCGACTGGGATCTGGAGTGGACGGTCGTCCTCGACGACTGGATGGACGGCGTCACCGGCACGCCCGACGAGGTCCTGGACCAGCTGAAAGCGGGCATGGGCTCGATGGACCACGGCGGCATGGACATGGGGCTGATGACCGACGGCCATATGCTCATGGGCGCCCGGTCCGACATCCTCGGCGACGACTCCGGAGACGTCTACTACCCGCACCACCTCGTCAACGGCCGCCTCCCGGCCGACCCTGAAGTGTTCGAGGCGGACCCCGGTGCGCGCGTGCGCCTCCGCTTCATCAACGCCGGCGGGGACACCGCCTACCGGGCGGCCCTGTCCGGCCACCGCCTCACCGTCACCCACACCGACGGCTTTCCTTGCGTCCCAGTGGAGGCCGATGCGATCCTGATCGGCATGGGCGAGCGCTACGACGTTGTCGTCACTTTGGAAGACGGCGTGTTCGCCCTCGTCGCCGAAGCCGAGGGAAAGCAGATGCGGGGCCGGGCGCTGGTGCGCACCGGCACCGGCGAAGCCCCCGCGGCCGATTTCGCGCCCGCCGAACTGAGCGGTCACGTGCTCACCTACGACGAGCTGGCTCCCGCCGAAAGTGTCGCGTTGGAGACACGCGAGCCCGACCGAACGATCGACCTCGAACTCACCGGTTCGATGGACGAGTACGACTGGGCCTTCAACGGCACGCCGCACGACTTGGACAACCCGTATGCCATCGAAGAGGACGAGCGGGTGCGGCTGCGGTTCGTCAACGACGGCCACATGTGGCATCCGATGCACCTGCACGGGCACACGTTCGCGCTCGCCGGCACCGGTCTGCGCAAGGACACCGCGATCGTCCTTCCGGGTCAGACCCTGGAGGTCGACTTCGACGCGGTCAACCCGGGCCGGTGGATGGTCCACTGCCACAACCTCTACCACGGCGAGGCGGGCATGATGGCCGTCATCGGCTACCGGGACTGACGACGCCGGCGGGGCCGGGCGACGTTGTCGTCGCCCGGCCCCGCCGGTCTGGTGATGCAGGCTCAGGCCGCGGTGGTCACCTCGACCTTCGTCCGGCGCACCGTCACCGCGGCCACCACGGCCGCGGCCAGCGCGACGACGGCCGCTGCGATGAAGGCGGTCGAGAAGCCCTCGGTCAGTGCCGGTGCGTCGCCGACCTCACCGGCGCCGTTGGCGACGGCGATCGCGGTGACGACGGCGAGGCCGAGGGCCGAGCCGATCTGGTAGCCGGTGTTGACGATGCCGGAGGCGAGGCCGCCTTCTTCGGGCCGGGCGCTGGAGATCGCCATCTGGAGCGAGGGAATGAACGCCAGCGCCATGCCCAGGGCCGCGAGGAGCGACGCGGGCAGCACGTCGACCGCGAACGTCCCCTCAGGACGGATGAACGAGAGCCAGAAGAGGCCGCCCGCGAGCAGCACCAGTCCCGAGACGATCATGGCCTTCGAACCGAAGCGGGCCATGAGTCTCGGCGCGAGCGCCACCATGCCGATCATGATGAGCACCGTCATCGGCAGCAGCGCCGCCCCCGAGGGGAACGCCGAGTAGCCGAGGACCTGCTGGAGGTAGAGGTTCAGGAAGAACCACATCGGGATCCAAGCCGCTCCGAGGAGGAGCTGCGCCAGGTTGGCGGCGCCGAGGTTCGGGGCGCGGAAGATCCCGAGCGGCATCAGCGGGCTGCGACGCCTCGCCTGCAGCGCAACGAAGGCGACGAGCAGCACCGCCGCGATCAGCAGCGTGCCCCAAGTGCCCGGAGCCGACCAGCCGACTTCGGGCGCTCGCACGATGGCGAAGACCGCGGCGGCCAGGCCGAGGGTCGCGGTGAGCGCGCCGAGGAGGTCGATCGAGCCGCGCTGGGCGCGGCCGCCGGGCAGCAGCGCCGGGGCGGCGGCGAGGGCGAGGACGGCGACGGGGATGTTGATGTAGAACACCCATGGCCACGAGGCGTACTCGGTGATGAGGCCGCCGAGGAACACTCCGGCGGTGCCGCCGGCGGGAGCCGCGGCACCGTAGAACGCGAACGCCTTGGTCAGCTCCTTCGGGTTGGCGCCGAACAGCATCATGAGCAGTGTCAGGGCTGAGGGCGCGATGAGCGCGGCACCCGCGCCCTGGATGCCGCGCCCGGCCAGTTCGGCGGCGACGTCGGGCGCGATGCCGGCGACGAGCGATCCGACCGCGAGGATGAGCCAGCCGAGGCTGAACATCCGGCGGGCGCCGAAGAGGTCGGAGAGCCTGCCGCCCAACAGGAGCAGGCCGCCGAGGACGACGACGTAGGCGTTGAAGACCCACGACAGGTTCTCCTGGGTGAAGCCGAGGTCTTCCTGCATCTTCGGCAGGGCGACGCCGATGATCGAGGTGTCCATGATGACCATGAACTGGGCCAGGGCGATGAGCGCGAGGGCGATCCAGCGCCGCGAGGCCGGTGGTGTCGATGTGGACGACATGTCCTTCTCCTATACCGGTAGGGGGTATGCCAGGGAGGCACTACTCCATTGGGGCGCGGGGCTACCGGAAGTCCGGGAGCCGGGCGTGTGCGTATTTCTAACATACCCCCAGGGGGTATATCAACAGTGGTTTCGAGCGACCCCGCTCACGTCCTCGGTGTCCCAACCCGCTTCGGCGAGGACATCGGCGGCGCACTCGGCAGCGGTCAGGTCGTCCACGATGACGCACACCTTCCCCTGGTCGGCCGCGATGTCCACGGCCAGGACGCCCACCATGGACATGAGCTCCTCACGAAGGCCCGCAAGGCAATGGCCGCAGGTCCCGGCGCTCAGGCCCGACACGCGGAAAGCGACGAGGCTGTAGTCGACAGTGATCAACGCATCCCCTTCGATGGTTCGCCCGGCGACCTCTATACCCCTCGCGGGTATCGTCGCGGACGGTCGAAGCAAGCCTGTCCCCCACGGGCGCACCACGGCCACGAATCCGGATGTCCAGTCCCCGCCATGGCCGGAACCGGACATCGAACCGAAGAGGAGCACCATGGCCGATCCCCTCGATCCGCCGGCTGATGAGCCGGAAGTCCAGGCCGTATACGCCCGCATGCGCGAGCACGGCGAGACGTTCACCGAGGCCGCCGAAGCGATCGGCTTGGCGCACACCGACATTCCCCGCGTCCGTCGCCGACTCGCCGAATTGGGCCTCCTGGACGGCACCGCCGAGATCGCCGTGGACGCGGCCGCCGCACTCACCCGCCTTCTCGGCGACGGCCGCGACCGGCTCGCAGCAGTCCTTGCCGCCCTGGTGGAGCGGCAGAACGACGCCCTCGCGCTCGCCAGCGACTACGTCCGCCTCGCGGACAAGGGCCGCAACGGCGCCGTGGAGGTCCTGGCGAAGGACGACACCTTTCGACCCCGCATGGAATCACTGCTGGACCACGCATCCGCTTCCAGCCGAAGGGAACTGGTGGCGATGCACCCGCACGCGGTGTGGGACGAGCGGTTCCTCGAGGACGGCCTCAGGCGCACCGTGCAGCAGACCGAACGCGGACTCTCGGTGCGGACCCTGTACGCGCAGCAGACCTTGCGGCAGCCGTCGCTGCGCGAGTACATCAGGCGGAAGACGGCGGCGGGCATGCTCATCAAGGCCGCGCCGATCACGCCGATCCGCATGCTCGTCTACGACCGGGAGCTCGCCATCGTGGACGCCCCGCGCGACGAGGAGATCGGCGCGATCGTCATCCGCGACCGCCTCCTCGCCGAACCCCTCGTCGACTTCTTCGAGTACTGCTGGATCACCGCTTCCGATCTCGACGAGGTGCTGGGCAGCACTGACGGCTCCGGCCTGACGGAACAGCAGACCGCGGTCCTGCGGCTGCTCGCCTCCGGCGCCAAGGACGAGGCGATCGCCCGCAGCCTCGGCGTCTCAGTGCGAACGGTGACCAGGATCGTCGCCGAATTGACCAGCGAGCTCGGCGCGACCAGCCGCTTCCAGGCGGGAGTGCTGGCCGCCCGCCTGGGCTGGCTCGACTAGCGCGCGAATGGGATTGAACTGGAGGTTCAGGAGTCGGCGAGGTAGTCGGTGACTGTCGTGCGGTCGACGCGGGCCAGAGCGTCGAAGGCGTCGAAGACCGGGACGTCGGTGTAGTAGTCCTCCATGAGGATGCGGGTGTAGTTCTCGGCTTCGTCGATCGCGGTCCTGGCGGCGCGCAGGTCGGCGATCGTGGTGGCTGCGCGGCCGGTGAAAGCCCCCTCGACGGCCGTGTCGGGTGCGACGGGGACGGGCATGTCCGCGAACCGGAAGCCGTTGGGCTGCTCGGGGTCGAGGCTGCCGCGGACGGTGCGGCCGCCGCCGCTGGTGGCGGCGATGGCGACGTAATCGGGGCCGAGGGCGTCCGCGAGGTGGTATCCGGCGGGGAGACGTCCGGAGGGACCGGGGCCGAGCGCCGGCGTCCGGCGAATGTGGACGTTGTGCAGGCCGAGGACGATGCGGGACTCCGGCCCGTGTCCGTCCAGCAGCCGCACCACGGTTTCGGCGATCGAAGCGTCCATCGCCGTCGCACCGATCGGCAGGCCGTACCCGGTCAGATCCCGCGTGAAATGGTCGAGGTGCCAGGCGCGCCTCAGAGCGGCCGTCGCGTGGGCGTGTCCGCCTTCGTCCCCCGTGGCGCCCATGCTCTCCATGCGAGCCAGGAGCCGGCTCATGATCGCGGTCAGCGCATCGCGCTCGCCCTCACTCATTGCCGCGTAACCGGTGAGGGTCCGCGGGACCGAGGCGATGTCGGCATAGGACGAAGCCAGGTTCACCGCCTGTCGCAGCAGCGGCAGTGCGTCCGGGTCGAAGCGCTCGGCGTAGCGTTCGACCTCGGCCAGCTCCCCCGCAAAGGAGGCGCCGCCGGTGCCAGGCAGGAGCCCGGCGAAGCGAACCGGGCGAGCGGCGGTCCGGTTTCGGCGACGCATCCATGCGAGCGTCGCGTGCATCTCGGCGCAGTGGGCGAGTTGGGTGCCGGACGTCCGGGCCACCTCCGTCACGCTGCCGGGGCCGCCGCGGATCCAGGCGTCGATCGCGCGCGACTCGCCCGCCGGGGCCTCGAAGGCGTAGACGGTGAAGCCGCAGCGCTCGACCAGGAACCGCAGCATCCGGTGCCGCAGCCGGTAGAACTCGCCGACATGGTGGGCGCTCTCGCCGATCGCGACGACGCGGGCATCGCCGACCAACTCCCCCAGCGGCTCCAGGTCGTCAAGCGGCGCATCGGGTTCCAGCGAGTCGATGGTGAAGGCATGGCGGTCGATCCAGTCGGCCAGCGACCGGTTCTCGGTCCCAGACCCGGTCATCGCGACACCGCCGAGTGGTCGGCGATCCAGTCGCGGGCGAGGGCCCGGACCGGCATGCCTCGCTCCCGCAGCGCCGCCACCAGTGGCCGTCCGACGGCGCCGGTGGCACCGGTAATGAGGATCATGTCGCTCCTGCCTTCGCGAAGTTTCGTCTCCAGGCCAGCCTTTCACCTTGGGAGCCTTGGCGCATCGCACCGGCGGCGGCATTCGGGCCTACACCCGGGGGTGCAGTGGCGGCGCGTTTCGGTTCGGCGGGAGCAGGCCGGGAAGCGTCGGGCAGAACAAGAACCTGAACACGCATGTTTGAGTTTCACGAGATCCGCGCTAGCCTGAAACTCGTACATCATTGTTCAAGTTAAGGAGCGACCGTGTCCGCGACACACCACCCCGACACCGCGAGCGAGGCGCCGCCCCTGCCGCGGCGCTGGCTCATGCTGGCCCTGCTGTGCACCGCGCAGGCCATGCTCATCATCGACATCACCGTCGTCAACATCGCGCTGCCGACGATCGGCGGGGAGCTCCGCCTCGACCGGGAGGCGCTCACCTGGATCGTCACCGGCTACACCCTGGTCTTCGGCGGCCTCATGCTGTTCGGCGGCCGCCTCGCCGACCTCTTCGGGCGCCGCCGCATGCTCCTGATCGGACTCGCGCTGTTCACCGCGGCCTCCCTCGCCGCCGGCCTGGCCCAGACCGGCCCGGTCCTGCTCGGCGGACGGCTCGCGCAGGGCCTCGGCGCAGCCCTCATGGCGCCCGCGATCCTCTCCACCGTCACCACCGCCTTCCATGGCGCCGAACGACACCGGGCGCTGGGGCTGCTGTCGGCGATTGCAGGGGGCGGCGCGGCGCTCGGCGTCCTCGTCGGCGGAGTGCTCACCGCCGGGCCCGGCTGGCAGTGGATCTTCTACATCAACGTCCCCATCGGCGCCGTGATCCTGGCGCTCCTCCCCGCCACCCTGCCTCCGGATGCCAAAGGCGTGCAACGCGAACGGCTCGACGTCCCGGGGGCGCTGATCGTCACCGCCGCCACCGCCTCGCTCATCTTCGGCCTGGTCCGGGCAGGCGACGACGGGTGGACCTCGGCCGCGACGCTCGGTGCGCTCGCCGCCGCGGTCGTGCTCTACGCGGCCTTCGCCCTCGTCGAGCGGCGCACCGCCGCACCGCTCATGCGCGTGGCGCTCCTGGCCCGCCGCACCGTCGTCACCGGCGCGTTCCTGATGCTCATGGCGACCGCGCTGCTGATCTCGTTCTTCTTCCTCGGGTCGCTGTACCTCCAGGACTTCGCCGAGTACTCCGCGCTGCGCACCGGTCTGCTCTTCCTGCCCGTCGCGGTCGCCACCACGATCGGCGCGCAGCTGGCGGCGCACCTGATCGGGAAGACCGGCCCGCGGCCGATCGCCGTGGCCGGAATGGTGCTCGCCGCCGCCGCATCGGCCTGGCTCGCGATGCTGAAGGACGACAGCCGGGCCGGCACGGTCGTAGCGGGGCTCGCATTGGGCGCGTTCGCCCTCGGCACCCTGTTCATCACCGCCAACGCCACCGCGCTGTCGCGCGTGGACCCGGACGAAGCCGGGGTGGCCTCGGGGATGGTCACCACCTTCCACGAGCTCGGCGGTTCGGTCGGCGTCGCCGTGATGTCGACGGTCGCGGCCGCGAGCATTGGCGCGAACGTCCCGACTCTCTCGGGGTTCACCGACGCGTTCCTCGTCTGCGCCGTCGCCTCCGGCGCCGCCGCACTCGTCGCGCTGCTCCTCGTCCCCGCTGGGAAGGTCGAGACGAGCGGCGGTCCCCACGGCCACTAGGGCCTGTCCTGCGAATCAGGGAGCGGCGATATCCGAGTCCGTTTGTTCGCTCGCAAGGCGGAAGGCCCTCCGAACACCGGTGCTGTATTCGGAGGGCCGACAACGCAGCGAGCGGGCGAACGGGCCGGATAGCGACCGGTCTGATTCGCAGGACAGGCCCTAGCTACCCTTCAGGCATGGCCGACGGCAAGACCGCCGCGTCGGCACGGCGGCCCAGCGGGCAGCGCCGTGCCGACGCGCAGCGCAACATCGACAAGATCCTCACCGCGGGACTCAAGCTCTACAGCTCCCGGCCGGGCGTGAGCGTCGCCGAGGTCGCCGAAGCCGCCGGCGTCGGGCGCGTGACCCTCTACGGCCACTTCCCCTCCCGCACCGAACTCGCCAAGGCCCTCATGGACCGGGCCTTCGAGGAGACCGAGGCGGTCTGGCAGGCGGTCGACACGTCGGGGCCGGCCGATGAAGCGCTCGACCGGGTCCTGCGCGAGCAGTGGCATCTGATGGAGCGCAACCGGAACCTGCGCGACAACGTCGTCGGGGACGTCTCGCCGCAGTGGCTGCGGCAGCGCCACGACCCCATCCTCCGGCGCATCGAAGCGCTCATCACCCGCGGCCGGGACGAAGGCGCCTTTCGCACCGACCTGCCGCTGTCGTGGCTGGTGACGTCCCTGTACAGCCTCGTCCACGCCGCCTCCGACGAGATCTCCGCGGGCCGCCTCACCACCGAGCAGGCACCCGAGATCCTCTCGGCCAGCCTCCGCTCGCTGTACCGGCGATGAGCGCTCCAGGTTGCCCACCTCTCACCCGCACCGTTTAGAAACAGCACGTTGCGCTGGGAAGACGGTCAATGCGAGCCCCGCTCGCGAGGTACTACTACCAACGATAGTAGTTTGTGGGGGTATTCGGTCACCGCCACTCAGCCCGAAGGAGCACTCTGCTCATGAAGCCGTCGTCTGCTCGTCGCAAGTGGACTTCTGTCGCCATGATCGGCGGCCTCCTCGTCTCCGCGGTGGGCTCGGCCCCCGCCTGGGCCGAGCGCGACACCGAAGAGATCAACGACGAGATCGAACAGACCGACCAGGATCTCACCGCCGCCGTCGAGGAGTACAACCAACTGGCGCAGGAAGCGCAGGACAACCGCGACATGATCGCGCAGACCCAGGAGTCCTTGGAAGCGGCCGAGGCGGACTTGGGCGCGCTGCGCGAGCAGCTCGCCGACTACATCACCGCGACCTACGTGGACCAGGGGATCGGCGATGCCGCGCTGCTGCTCGACTCGGGCTCCCCTGAGGCGTTCGTCGAACGCCTCGACCGGCTCAACTCGGCGAACCTCTACAACTTCGCCGCTGTGGACGAGCTGCGGGCCGCCTCCGAGGAGTACACGGCACAGCTCGACCTCCTCGAGGACCTCCAGACCGACCTCGACGAGCAGGAAGAGGAACTGGAGCGGCAGCAGGACGAGCTCAACGCGCGCATGGACGACCTCGAAGAGGAGTGGCAGGCCGCCGCGGGCGATGCGATCACCGACTACGACCTGCCCTACATGACCGACGACGAGTACGCCGTCGTCTCGTTCGCGCTCGACCAGGTCGGCAAGCAGTACGTGTGGGGCACCGCCGGGCCGGACACCTACGACTGCTCAGGACTCATCCTGCGCTCCTACGCGCAGATCGGCATCGACCTGCCGCACAACGCCGCCGCCCAGTACAACTCGACCGCCGGCATCAGCCGCGACGAGCTGCAACCGGGCGACCTGGTGTTCTACAACGACCTCTCCCACATGGGCATGTACATTGGCAACGGCCTGATCGTCCACGCCCCGAACTCCCGGACGGTGGTGAAGGTCGTCGAACTCGACCACGGCAACGTCTACTACGGCGCGACCACCGTCCTCCACTAGGAGACCCTCACGAGCCCCGAGCCGCAGGAAGGCTGACGCGTTGACCTGGTTGCAGGCGCTCTGGAAGGCCACGCTCATCGTGGTGGCCGTCGGAGTCGCGCTGATGCATTCGACCGGTCACGCCTGCACCGACGACATCTGCCACTCGGAGACCTCGGCGGTCGCCGCCTTCGACACGCACGCCGCGGCTGAGGACGGCGAGGGCGTCAATCACCACGGCCGCCCGTTCGGCTCGGACATGAATCCGATGCAGGTGTGCATGGCGATCCTCACCGGGCTCGCGCTGGCGGTGTCGCTGTGGGCGATCTGGCGGCTGGCGCGACTCGTCGCGAACGGCCTCTCGGCGATGCACGTCGGGTGCGCCATCAGGGACGCGCCGATCTCGCCGCCGCCCAGACGCAATATGTCCCACGTAGCACTCTCGGTGTTCCGCATATAGGCCGGACCGCTGGTCCACGGACCGTCCCGACCCTTATATGCGACAACACCTTCGACAAGAGAGTTCCCAGACCATGAGCAAGACCTTCACCGTGCGCCGCGCGCTGTCCGCCGGCATCGCCGCCTTCGCCGCGCTGTCCATCGCCGCCTGCTCCGACGGCGGAGATGAGGGCGGCCACGACATGGACTCCATGGAATCCGAGTCCACAGAGGCCGACTTCAACGACGCCGACGTCACCTTCCTCCAGATGATGATCCCCCACCACGAGCAGGCCGTCGACATGGCCGCACTCGCCCAAGAACACGCCACCGACGCCGAGGTCGTCGACCTCGCCGGCCAGATCGCCGCGGCGCAGCAGCCGGAGATCGACGAGATGACCGGTCTGCTCGAGGCGTGGGGCGAGCCGGCCGAGATGGAGGGCCACGAGGGCATGTCCATGGGCGGCATGGCCACCGAGGAGCAGATGACCGAACTCGGAGCCGCTCAGGGAGCCGATTTCGACAAGCTGTTCGTGGAGCTGATGATCGCCCACCACGAGGGCGCCGTCACCATGGCCGAAGAGCACCACGCCGAAGGCCAGAACGCCGACGCCTCTGCCATCGCCGACGCGGTCATCGAAACCCAGACCGCCGAGATCGCGACCCTGCAAGAGATCCAGGCACGTCTGTAACCGATCGGTCCGGGGCGCATGGACCACAGGGTCGACGTGCCCCGGACACCGATATCGCGACCGCGGCCTGCCAAGCAGGATCCGGCCGAGTCCACCGCCGGATAACCGGATTGATCCGTCCGCCCGTGCCTCCGGGCGGGGCGGGATCTCGCCGCTGCCGCGTTCGATCAAGGTGGTGCCGACGGTGATGCGCTGCGCCGGGGCGTCATCGCCGTCGAGCCGGGCGAACACGCGCGCCGCCGCGATGCGTCCGATGTCCTCGGGATGCTGGGCCATCACGGTCACGCCGGGTTCCATCAGGTCGGCCAGCGCCACGTCGTCGAAGCCGATGAGTGCCGTGTCGCGGTGGCGTCCGCGCTCGCGCAGCGCGCGGAGTGCGCCGATCGTGATGAGGTTCTGGGCGCTGAAGACCGCGGTGGGCGGCTCCGGTCCGTCGAGGAGGCGCAGCAGGGCGTCGCGGGCCAGTGCCTCGTCGTGGAGTCCTTCGAGGACTATCGCTTCGCTCGCGGGGATGCCGGCCTGCCCGATCGCTTCGAGGAACCCGCGGCGGCGCTCCCCGGCGGTCTGGATGTCGGGGCGGTCGCCGAGGTAGGCGAGTCGCCGGTGGCCGCGGGCCAGGAGGTGTCCGGTGGCCGCCGCCGCGCCGCCGGCGTTGTCGCTGACGACGGCGTCGCAGGCGATGCCGGTGGGGCGGCGGTCGACGAACACCACCGGGGTGCCGCGGCGCAGCTCGGGCTCCAGATAGGTCTGGTCCTCAGTAGAGGTGGTGAGGATGAGCCCGTCGACGCGGCGCCGGGTGAAGGCGGTGACGGCCTCCTGCTCCCGCTGGGGGTCGTCGTCGAGGCTGGAGGCGAACACGGCGACGCCGCGGGCGAGGGCCGCGTCCTCGACGGCGCGGTGGATGGCCCCGGCGAACGGGTTGTCGACGCTGCTGATGAGCAGGCCGAGGGTGCGGGTGCGGCGGTCGGCTCTGCGGAGGTTGCCCGCGTGCGGGTCGGGCTGGTAGTCGAGGGCTGCGGCCGCGCTCAGGACGCGCCGGAGCGTCGCCGGGGCCACGGCCGGCTCGCCGTTGACGACGCGCGAGACGGTCTTGATGCTCACTCCCGCGCGCTCCGCCACCTGGCGCATGGTGGTGTGAGAGCGCCCGCCGGGTCCCTGCTCCAGGTTTGACAACGATGTCACGACTTGATCTCCAATTTTCGCTTCAGGGTTGACTATAACGGGTCGCATGCTCTAAACCTGATGGTGACATCGTTGTCAAGAGGGCCGCGGCCCTCGCACCCCGGAGGAGATTCCCCGATGAATCGCACCCTGCGCGGCGGTTTCCGCCGCACCCTTCCGAGCCTCAGCGCGCTCGCCCTCGGCGCCGCCGTCGCCTTGAGCGGATGCGGATCCGACAGTTCCGACGGGGACACCGTCGGCGTCTCGCTCATCGTGAAGACCACCTCGAACCCGTTCTTCGTCGCGATGCAGGAGGGCGCCGAGGCCGCGGCCGAGGAGGCGGGCGTGGAGCTCTCGGTCTCGGCGGGCCAGAACGACGGCGACGAGGACACGCAGATCCAGGCGATCGAGAACGCCATCTCGCGCGGCGACGCCGGCATCCTCATCACCCCGAACGGGCCGGGCGTCGAAGACTCCCTGATCCGGGCGCGCGACGCCGGCCTCTACGTCATCGTGCTCGACACGCCCCCGGCGGACACGGAGGCGGCCGACATCACCTTCGCCACCGACAACTTCCTTGCGGGCCAGCGGATCGGCGAGTGGGCCGCCGCGCAGCTCGGCGGGGAGAAGGCCGTCATCGGCATGCTCGACATCTTCGACGACAAGATCGTCTCGGTCGACGTCGGACGCGACCAGGGCTTCCTCGACGGCATGGGCATCGACCTCGCCGACCCCGAGGTCATCGGCGACGAGGCGGCCACCGGGCAGTACTCGGGCGGCGAGTACGAGATCGTCGGCCACGAGGCCACCCAGGGGGCCGAGGACGGCGGCCGCACCGGCGCGGAGAACCTGCTCAGCGCCAACCCGGACATCAACGTCCTCTACACGATCAACGAGCCGTCCGCCTACGGCGCTTACGAGGCGTTCGACGCCGCCGGGGCCACCGACGACCTGATAGTCGTGTCGGTCGACGGCGGGTGCGCCGGCGTCGACGCGGTCTCCGAGGGCGTCATCGGCGCGACCAGCCAGCAGTACCCGGTGAAGATGGCCGAGCTCGGCGTCCAGGCCATCGCCGACCTGGTCGAGACCGGGGAGAAGCCCGAGAACTCCGAGGGCCTGGACTTCTACGACACCGGCGTCGAGCTGGTCACCGACCAGGCCCATGACGGGATCGATTCCATCACCGCCGCTGAGGCGAAGGAGCTGTGCTGGGGCTGACCCCGGCTTCGAAGTCCTCATCGGAAACAGGCCGGGCGGGCGCGTCAGCCCACCTCCCACGGGCGATGCGACCGCCCGGCCGCCCCACCCGCGAATTACGGAGTGCACGTGAGTCAGCAAACCCCATCGGAGGCTCCCGTCTCCGCGCCCGATCTGGCCGAGGAGTTCCTCGACCGAAGCTCCCCGCTCGACAGGGTCCGGGGCGTCCTGCACCGGCACCCGGCGATCAGCCCCGGCATCGTGCTGGTCATCAGTGTCATCGTCTTCGGCAGCCTCAACGACCGGTTCCTCGAACCGTCCAACCTCTCGCTCGTCACCCAGCAGGTGGCGGTCGTCGGCACCCTCGCCCTCGCCCAGACGCTCATCATCCTCACCGCCGGGATCGACCTGTCGGTCGGCGCCGTCATGGTGCTCAGCTCCATGGTCGTCGCCCAGGCCACGGTCAGCAACGGACTCCCGCCCGTCGCCGGCCTCGGGCTCGGTCTCGCCGTCGGACTCGCCTCCGGGGCGGCGAACGGATTCCTGGTCACGCGGCTGAAGCTGCCGCCGTTCATCGTCACGCTCGGCTCGCTGAACATCTTCCTCGCACTGACGCTGCTGTACTCGGGCGGCGCCACGGTGCGAGGCGGCGACATGCCGTCGCTGCTGACCCTGACCGGCGAGACGTTCACCCTCGGCGGCGTCAACATCACCATGGGCGTGGTCATGATGCTCGTCCTCTACGTCGCCGTCGCCCTCATCCTCCACGGCACCGCCTGGGGCCGCCATGTGTACGCGGTGGGCGACGACGCCGAGGCCGCGCGCCTGGCCGGCATTCGGGTGAACCGGGTGCTCGCGAGCGTCTACCTCGCCTCGGGCGCGATCCTGGCGGTCGCCGCATGGATCCAGATCGGACGGTCCAACGCCGCGTCGCCGAACATCGGCGTCGACCTGAACCTCGACTCCATCACCGCGGTCGTCATCGGCGGCACCAGCCTCTTCGGCGGCCGCGGCGCCGTCTGGGGCACGCTGCTCGGCGCGCTCATCGTCGGCGTGTTCCGCAACGGCCTCTCGCTGGCCGGACTGGACGTGCTCTGGCAGACCTTCGCGGTCGGCGTCCTCATCATCGCGGCCGTCTCGGTCGACCAGTGGATCAGAAAGGCGCGCAAGTGAACAGCAGCGACAGCACCCCGATCCTCCAAGCGCGCGGCCTGGTCAAGACCTTCGGGCGCGTCGTAGGCCTCGACGGCGTGGACCTGGAGCTCTACCCCGGGGAAGTCCTCGCCGTCATCGGGGACAACGGAGCCGGCAAGTCCACTTTGATCAAATGCCTCACCGGCGCCGAGATCCCCGACGAGGGCGAGATCCGGCTCGACGGCAAGCGGATGCACTTCAAGGGCCCGCAGGACGCCCGCACCCACGGCATCGAGACGGTGTACCAGAACCTGGCCCTCTCACCGGCACTCGACATCGCCGCGAACCTGTTCCTGGGCCGCGAGGAGCGCAAGCCGGGCCCGCTGGGAACGCTGCTGCGCGTCGTCGACAAGAAGGGCATGCGGCAGCGGGCACGGGCCGAGCTGCACGCACTCGGCATCACCACGCTCCAGGACGTGACCGTCCCGGTCGAGAACCTCTCAGGGGGCCAGCGCCAAGCAGTGGCGGTCGCGCGGGCCGCCGCCTTCGGCTCCAAAGTGGTCGTCCTGGACGAGCCCACCGCGGCACTGGGCGTGCGGGAGTCGAACCAGGTGCTCGAGCTCATCCGCAACCTCCGCGACCGGGGCGTCCCGGTCATCCTCATCTCGCACGACATGCCGCACGTGTTCAAGGTGGCCGACCGCATCCACATCCAACGGCTCGGCAGGCGGGCCGCGACGATCACCCCCGAGTCCCACTCGATGACCGACGCGGTCGCGATCATGACCGGAGCGCGGGAGACGTCGGGGTGACGTCGGCGTCGGCCTGAGCCGGCCGATTTAGGCGCTCGCCGCACGGGCGACGAGCGCTGCTCCCCCGAGACTCGGGCCGTGCCATTCACACCGCGGCATCGAGTCCGGGCGGGCGGCGCCATATCAGGGCGGCGGCGGCGCCGAGCGCGACCAGCCAGGCCAGGCCGAGCAGGAGCGAGCCCGTCTCGTCGAAGCCGGCGGTCAGGCCGCCGTCGAGCAGCACTCGATCCGCGCCGTATCCGGGGAGCGCCCGGGCCCATCCCGGTGGTGCCGCGCGGAGCATCGGGCTCTGGCCGATGCCGACGTCAAGAAACGGCACGAGGAAGGCGATGAACACGCCGCCGACCCGACCGAAGACCGGGCCGATGCAGACGCCGAGCAGGCCGTAGGTGAGGCCCAGCAAGATGCTGCCGCCCGCGTAGACCGGCCACAGCCGGGCGTCGAAGACGGTCGCGGTGACCAGGAGCGAAACGCCGGTGACCAGCAGCACCGCGAAGGCGATCACCGCCAGGCGGGCCGCGAAGAGCGGGCTCGCGCGGAATCCGGCCTGGACGAGCCGCTGGTCGCCGGAGCGGGAGTCGAGCACCACGAACAGCCCGGCGAGGGCCGACAGGGAGGCGATCGCGATCGGGGCCATGGTGCCGGCGTGGACGTCCGGCAGCCAGAAGGACAGGTCGACTTCGACGCCGTCGTCCACGAGCGTCATGGAGGTGAACGCCTCTGGAGTGGCGGCTTCGGCCAGCAGGATGAACACGCCCGGGACGATGACCAGCAGCGCCCACAGCACCGGATTGCGCCGGTAGTCCCGCAGCCCCATACGCGTGCCGGTCGTGAACTGGGCCCAACGGGAGCCGGTGCGGACGTGCGGGACGCGGCGGCGCGCGAGGCGGGTCGCCGTGACGATCACGGTCCACCCGAGGGCGAGCGCTCCGATGGTCCAGGTCAGCGCCCAGCCCAGGTCGCCGATGCGGCCCCCGTGGCGGGACGGCAGGTCGACCATCCACAGTGTCACGAAATGCGTGGGGAGCCAGCGGGTCGCCAACCGGTCCGGCGAGGCGACGGCGGGGCCGAAGAACACATCGACGATCCAGACGAACAGGATCAGGACCGTGCCGTTCACGGGGTCGGGCACGAGCGCGCCGACGAGCGCCCCGATGGCCATGTAGATCGCGGCGAACATCAACGTTCCGGCGAGGACCCGCGATGTGGGTTCGGCCGCGCCGCGGATCTGCAACGCCGCCAAGGCGACCGCCGAGACCAGGAGCGCCAGGGCGGCACCGGTGCCCAGGCGGGCGGCCACCAACCGGTTCGGGGGCAGGCCGGCCAGCACGAGTCGGCGGTCGACGGCCCGGGCCGAACTGGTCTGGAAGTACATCGCGACGGCGGCCATGAACGCTGCGGCCCAACCCGCGGTGGCCGTCTGCACTTCCAGCCCGCCCGGCCCGCCGAGCAGCAGCGCGGCGTCGGCCATCGATCCGGCGGCCGCCACCACGAACACGGCGGGGACGAGCACCAGCAGTACGAGGTTGACCGGGTTGCGGGCATAGTCGGCCAGGAATCGGCGCACGAGCAGCAAGGTCGTCATCGCGGCACCGCCAGCCCGTCCCGCAGGTCGACGATGCGGTCGAAGCGCTCCTCGTCGGCGACGAAGTGGCTGATGATCAGCACGGCGCCGCCGTCGGCGCGGCGCCTGGCGACCAGGTCCCAGAACTTCACGTACGTGTCCCAGTCGAACCCGGCGTAGGGCTCGTCGAGCAGCAGCACTTCGGGGTCGGCCAGCAGCGCCAGCCCGAGGTTCAGCTTCGCCAGCGTGCCTCCGGAGAGCTGATCGGCGCGGGTGGTCGCATACCGCTCGAAACCCAGCTCCGCGTAGAGGCCGCGGCGGGCGCGCCGCTCGGCGTCGACCGGCATTCGGTAGGCGCGGCCGAACAACTCGAAATGCTCGTCGCAGGTGAGCCGTTCGTACACGACGGGCACCTGGGGGCAGTAGCCCGACCGTCCTGCGACCGACACCGTGCCCGCGTCGGCGGCCAGGGCGCCCACCAGGATCTTCATCAGTGTCGACTTGCCCGAGCCGTTCTCGCCGACCAGGCCCACCACCTCGCCGGCCCGCACGGTGAGGTCGGCGCCGCGCAGCACCGGCAGTCTGCGCCGCAGCGGCCAGATCCCGCGCCGGTACGCCTTCTCGATCCCCGACGCCTCCAGGACCGGCGCGGCCGCTGCCGCGCCGTCGCCGTCCCGCCCTCGGTCGGCGGTGTCAGCGGGCGGCGGTGTCGTGTTCACGGCTGCTCCCCGGTGCAGTCACCGCTTTCCTGCCGGTCGAAGACGAGCTCCGCCGCAGCGCCCTGCCTCACTCGGATGGTCTCGGGTTGGTGGCCGCCGAGTACCCGCACCTCGACGCGCTGGATCCCGTCGACCGGTTGCGCAGAGTGGGAACGGCGGATGCCGAAGAAATAACAGGTCAGTGCCGCGATCACGCCTACGGCGGTTATCGCGACGATGATCTCGGGGACAGCCATGAGTGGCTCCGATCGAGTAGCGGCTCAGGTCCCAATCTCATTGTGGGGTACCCGCCGCCGGCACGGGCCGAATCCGCGGTCGCCCCTGCCTCCTTGCCCGACCTGGAGCCGGCGGACTCCTGCATATCCGGGTCGAGCCCGGGACGAGCATCTACAGTCCATTTCAAGGCCGTCGCCGCTGTCGGCCGTCTGCTGTCGAGAGGACGGTGGCTCGAGTGAGTCTGACCCACCATGAGTTCTGGACGCTGGTTCACGGCATGGTGTTCGGCGCGGTCTTCCTGCTGGGATTCGCGGGCGGCCTGGAAGGCCTGTGGAGCCTGCGCCCGCACCTCATGACGGCCGAGGGCATCCGCGGGCGGGCGCTCCGCTTGAAGATCGGCACGACCGCGATGGCCGTCGCCGCCTGGGGCACCGTCCTGACCGGCACTTGGATCGTCTATCCCTGGTATCGCGAGGACGTTCCCGACAGTCCGCGGTCGGTCCTGCTGGCCGACCCGGCGCGAGAGCAATGGCACCACTTCGGGATGGAGTGGAAGGAGCACATCGCGTGGATGAGCCCCATTCTGGCCACTGTGGTGGCCTTCATCGTGCTCTACTACGGCGCGGGCCTCATCCTGCATGAGCGCCTTCGCAGGACCACGCTCGTCCTGTTCGTGCTGGCGTTCGTCCTGGCCGCGGTCGCCGGGATCCTCGGCGCATTGATCACCAAGACCGCCCCGCTGGTTTAGGAGTGAGGAAGCATGACAACGAATCCGAACACCGGCGAGACCACTCCTGAACTCGGCGACTACGTCGACAAACCCGAAGGGCCCATCGCGGCGGCGATCCTCGCCGCGGGCATCGGCTCCTTCGCCCTGGGCGTCCTGACCACGCTGGCGGAGGCCAACGAACGCATCAAGGAATTCCTCAACTTCTACGACCCGGTCGGGCCCCTCTCGGGCAAGACCGTCGGAGCCGTCGTCATCTGGCTCATCGCCTGGGTCATCCTGCACCTGGCCTACCGGAACAAGGCGGTCGAGTCGCGCCGGGAACTCGCCATATCGCTCGTCCTGATCGGCCTCGGCCTGCTGGGGACGTTCCCGATCTTCTTCCAGGCCTTCGCCCCACCCGAATGAGCCGGCATCAGATGGCACGATGAGGACGATCGGGGGAGGTTCCAGTGGATACGCCTGACGCGGGAGGGCCTCCGGAACGCATCGTGGTGGGCTTCGACGGCTCTCCGTCGTCGAAGGCGGCGCTGCGGTGGGCGCTCAAGCAGGCCAAGGCGACTGGTGCGGAAGTCGAGGCGGTCCACGCCTGGCAGTATCCGCTCAGTTTCGGAACGCCGGTGGCGCTCTTGCCCGGGGAGGACATCGCCGCTGAAGCGGGGACCGCGCTGGCCACCGCCATCGGGGATGCCGCCCCCGGCGACTCCGGTGTCACGGTCCGACACCGAGTCGTGCTGGGCGATCCTGCGAGCGTCCTTCTCGGCCAAGCCGAGAACGCGGACCTCCTGGTGGTCGGCAACCGCGGCTACGGCGGGTTCGCCAGATCACTGCTCGGGTCGGTCAGCCAGCACTGCATTCACCACGCGGCCTGCCCCGTCGTCGTCGTGCGCGACGAGAATTGAGCCCCGGCAAGTCCCCCTGCACCGAGCGGGTGTCGGCCTGCCCGCTCCCTCGATCCCGGTTCCCGTACCGCCGCTCCGCGGCGGTAACCGGGCCAGGTAGCCGCCGTCGACGTACAGTTCGGAACCGGTGATGAAGGAGGCGTCGTCGCCGGCGAGGAACGCGACGCACGCCGCGACCTCCTCGGGTCTCCCCAAGCGGCCCATCGGGGTGAGCGCGATCATCCCCGATTCGAACTCGGTCCCTTTGGCGGCCTCCAGCATCGGGGTGTCGATGAAGCCGGGGTGCACCGAGTTGACGCGCACGCCTTCCGTCGCCCAGTGCAGCGCGGCGTTCTTGGTGAGGATCCGGACGGCGCCCTTGGCGGCGTGATAGGCCGGTGAAGTGCCGAACCCTCCCGAAGCGCCGAAAATCGAGCTGATGTTGATGATCGAGCCGTGACCGGAGGCCTTCAACGCCGCCGCCGCGGTCTTCATACCGAGGAACACACCGGTCTGATCGACCGCGATCGTCCGCTCCCAGTCGTCCCGGGACGTGTCCTCGATCGTGGCGAGGTCGCCGATGCCGGCGTTGTTGACCAGCACGTCGAGACGGCCGAACTCAGCGGAGGCCTCGCCGACCACGGTCTGCCAGGAGGCCTCGTCGGCGACATCATGGCGCAGGTAGACGGCCCGCGCCCCTTGGCCGCGGATCTGCTCGGCGACCGCTCGGCCGGGCTCTTCTTGGACGTCCGTCACGACCACCGCCGCGCCTTCGGCGGCCAGGCGCATGGCCGTCGCCCGCCCGATGCCGCTCGCGGCACCGGTCACCAGCGCGACCCTTCCCTCAAGCCTGCCCATCGCTCCCCCATCGGTTGCGTACCTGTCCGTCCAGGGTCTCCTGCCCGGAGGCGCGTGGCCTCGAGAACTCCCGAATCCGCACGCGGACCCGGACGGGTACCTCGCCGCTACCGCCGCGGAGGACCGCAGCCCGGGTTAGGGTGCGAAAAAAGGAGGAGCCATGTCCGATCGCGCTCGAGGCCAAGGGGTAATCGTCGTCGGGGTGGACGGTTCGCCCTCATCGCGGCGGGCGTTCGACTGGGCGTTGCGGCAGGCCGACGCCACCGGCATGAAGATCGCGGCGGTGCTGGCCTGGCGGGCGCCGACCGGTTACGGGACCGGCGCCTGGGTGGCGCAGGGCGTGGACTGGGCAGAGGAGGCGCGGATCCAGCTGGAGTCGATCGTGGCGCCCGCTTCTGCGGAGTGGCCGCAGGTGCCGGTCGAGCAGCGGTTTCTCGAAGGACACCCGGCCGCGGTCCTCCTTGAACAGGCGCAAGGCGCCGATCTCCTCGTCGTGGGCAGCCGGGGCCACGGCGGGTTCGCGGGTGCGCTGCTCGGTTCGGTGAGCAATCACTGCGTCCACCACGCGACCTGCCCGGTGGTCGTCGTCCACGACAGGGTGTGAGCGGCGGGCGGGGCCCGGCGTCGTCCGTCACCGATGGAGTGCCGACTCGTATCAGAGGAGGCTGAAGGCGTTCTCCTCTTCCTGGGCGTTGTGGAGTCGCATGATCGCGTGCAGGCCGTAGAGGCCGGCGCGCAGTTCGGTGAGTTCGTCGGGTTCGGGCACGTCCCCGATGTCATCGAAGCAGCGCCTGAGGCGGCGCACCCGGTGTTCGATCTCGGCGTGGGTGCGGCTGAAGGCGCCTGTCGGGTCGGGTCCGCCGAGGGCACGGGCGATGATGGGCAGGAGCTGCTCCTCCTCGGCTCGTTCGTGCGGCAGCAGTTCGAGTTCGAGCCGATCGAGCAGGTCCCGCAGCCGCTCCATGTCGGGCGCGGAGTCCGACAGGGCATCGGCGACGGAGCGGACCTGCTCGATCAGCGGAGCGAGCGTGGTGTGCTGGGCGTACAGCCGCTGGGCGGCGGCGAGGTCCGCGTCTGCGAGGACGACGGTGTGGATCCGGCCGGGCAGGAGGACCGTCAGTGCCATGGCGATGGCGGCGACGTCGATGCCCTCCTGGAGGATCGCGCCGACCGTGGGCGTCAGGAGCCCGACTGCGGCGAGTGCCATCGCGACGGCGGAGAGGGCCATGCCGGTTCCGGCGGCGCGGCGGGCGATGCGGCGGCTGCGGTGGGCGATGAAGATCGCGTCGGCGAGGCCGTCGATACGGTCGGTGGTGAGCACGACGTCGGCGGCTTCGGCTGAGGCGGTCGCGCCGCGCGCGGCGAGCGCCACTCCGACGCCGGCGGCGGCCAGTGCAGGCGCGTCGTTGATGCCGTCGCCGACCATGATCGTCGCCGCGGCGGCCTGCTCGTCCCGGACTATGGCGAGTTTCTCGGCGGGGTCGCGGTCGGCGTAGACGGCGTCGGTCCCCACGATCCGCCCGACCGACTCGGCGATGTCGGCGCGGTCGCCGGTGATGAGGACGGTCCGCTGGATGCCCGCGTTCCGCAGCGCACGCAACATGCGCGGCGCGTCGGGGCGCAGCGGGTCGGTGAGGAGGAAGACGCCCGCCTGCCGTCCGTCGACGGCGGCGAAGACCGTCAGCGACCCGTCGATGGCGGCTCGGCGCCGGGCGCGGCGGGCCCAGGCGGGGGGTGGGCTTTCGAGGATCCAGGCCGCCTTGCCGAGCCGTACCTCGTGTCCGTCCACGGTGCCCAGCAGGCCGTAGCCGGGCTGCTCCTCGACCCCGGACGCGGGTGCGAGGGTGAGGCCGCGGTCGCGGGCGGCGGTGACGATGGCGGCCGCCAGGACGTGCGCCGACGTCTGGTCCAGGGAGGCGGACAGGCGGAGGAGCTCGTCGGCGTCCGCGTCGC
This sequence comes from Glycomyces rhizosphaerae, assembly GCF_042647865.1. Classification (NCBI taxonomy): domain Bacteria; kingdom Bacillati; phylum Actinomycetota; class Actinomycetes; order Glycomycetales; family Glycomycetaceae; genus Glycomyces; species Glycomyces rhizosphaerae. The sequence continues at coordinate 1,068,386 of NZ_JBHRWO010000021.1, read as the reverse complement.
CCGCGGTGATGATCTCGCTGATGGTGGGGCGCCCGCGGGTGAGGGTGCCCGTCTTGTCGAACAGGAGCACCCGTCCGGCGGCGAGTTGTTCGAGGGCGGCCCCGCCCTTGATGATGACGCCGTGCCGCGAGGCGCGCGACAGGCCGGACATGATCGCGATGGGAGCGGCCAGCAGCAGGGGGCAGGGGGTCGCGACCACCAGCACGGCGACGGCGCGGACCGGGTCGCCGGAGAGTGCCCACGCGAGGCCGGACACCGCGAGGGTCAGCGGCACGAATGCCAGGGCGAAACGGTCGGCGAGCCGCACGAAGGGCGCGGTGGACGCCTGGGCCTGCTCGACCAGTCGCAGTACGCCCGTGTACGCGGATCGGGCGGCGGTCTCGGTCGCCGTCATCCGTGCGGGTCGCCCGGCGTTGACGACTCCGCTGCGGACGTCGTCGCCGGCGGGACGCTCGACGGGCATCGGCTCACCGGACAGCGCGGACTCGTCGAACGAGGTGGACTCGAGGAGGCGGCCGTCAACGGGGACGATCTCGCCCGCGCCCACCAGGAGGCGGTCACCGATCGCGACTTCTGCGACCGGGATTTCGTGAACGCCGTCAGGGTCCTCGCGGCGAGCGATCCGCGGTGCCCGGGCCGCGAGCGCGCTGAGCTCCCGTTTCGCGCGCGCTGAGGCCCGCGCTTCGAGGACGCCGCCCGTGAACAGCATGACCGCGATGATCGCCCCGGCGAGCGGCTCCTTGACCAGCAGCGCACCGACGAGGGCCAACCAGGCGATCACGTCCACCGATGGCCGGCGGTGGCGCAGCGATACCGCGATGGTGACCGTGGAGTAGGCCAGACCGAGGACGGTCACGGCGATCCACACCCCTGCCGCGAACACCTCGTTGCCGGCGAGCGCGAACGCCACGCCCACCAGCAGCAGCACGGTTGCCGCGGTGAACAGGAGGACGTCGCGGCCGGCCCGCGAAAAGCCGGGAGCAGGCTGGGCCTTCGAGGATTTCATGAGCCAGTCGCCTCCCCTCGACTCCATGGTCCCACCCGGGTGCTCCCGCTCCAGGCCCGAACGCGCTAACCCGGTCACGTGCCTGCCGACGGTCGGTGCGGTCGCCGGCGCTCAGAACTCGGTTACGGCGGTGCCTCCGCCCGACGCGAACCTATGCTGAACGAGTAGTCGTCATGAGGAGGCGAGATATGCCACCGCACTGCGATTCGCTGGACGGCCCGGTCGCGACCGCTGCTCGGCGCGCTCTCGAAGCATCGAATGTCGACTTGGTCCTCCCGTTCGTCCCCGAGTCCGCCGAACCGGAGGTCCGGGCGGCCTTTCTCAAGACCGCGCGTGCTCGCGGGGCGGGTCCTGAAGCACGCGAAGTCGCCGATCGGTACTTCCTCGAAACGGTGGTACGCCTTCACCGGGCGGGTGAGGGCGCGCCGTATACGGGCCTCAAACCCGCGGGGCTGGACATCGGTCCGGCGATCCCATTGGCGGAGAACGCCGTTGAGTCCGGATCGGCCGACGACCTCTACTCGTTCCTCTCGGAGGAGTTGCACGCGCAGCTCGACGACCGGCTCCGCCGCGTCGGGGAGCTGCGAGCCGAGGCGGACTCGTCGGTCTCCGCGGCGCGAATGCACGTCGAGGCGATGCTCGACTTCGAGGTGTTCGCCCATCGGCTGCACAAGGCGATGCTGAGCACCCACCACTGAGCGGCGGCCTGCGAAGGACGAGGGGCTCGGCACCGTCAGCGGCCCGAATCCGCCGGCCGAGCCATAGCCCGCCTGAGGCGAGCAGCGGCTTGTTCGGGCGGCACGGGGTTGACCGCCATCCCGGTGCCCAGTTCGAATCCGGCGGCCACGGTGAGACGCGGCAGCACTTCGATGTGCCACGAGAAGTACGCGGTGCACTCCTCTCCGCTGGGGGCGCTCAGGATCAGGTAGTTGTACGGGACGTCGCCGAGCAGCCCGCGAACCGCCGCCAGCAGGCGTCGGAGCATCCGGGCGGTCTCGGCGAGCGTCTCGTCTGCGACGTCCGCGAACGACGCCTCGGCCTCACGCGGCACCACCCGCATTTCGTATGGAGCGGTGGACGCGAAGGGGGCGAACGCGACCACGTGATCGGAGGCGGCGATGACGCGCGTACCGTCGCTGATCTCGGCGGCGGTGACGTCGGTATGGAGGCGGCTGCCGCGATCGTCGTAGTAGGCGCGGGCGATGTCGAACCGCTGCCGGTATTTCGGCGGCACGACCGGGACGGCGATGATCTGCGAGTGCGGGTGTCGCAGCGAGGTCCCCGAGGTCTGCCCGTGGTTGCGAAACGGCAGGACCAGTCCGGGCCGGATGGCGCGGAGCGCGCGCGACCGGGCGCGGTACGCCGCGAACACGTTGGTTGCGGCGGCCTCGTCGAGGTCGGGCAGGTCCAGGTCATGGCGCGGCGTCTCGATGACGACCTCGTGAGCGCCGAAGGCGTCGGCCGAGATGAACGGTCCGTCCATGCGGCGCCGGGCCGGGCCCGGCCCGGCGGACAGGACCGGGTAGCGGTTGGGCACCACTCGAACGTCCCAGGTCCCGTCGGCGCCGGTCAGGCGCCACAGTTCCTCCGGAGTGCGGTCCTCGTTGCCGGGGCAGAACGGGCATTCCGGTTCGGTGACCGCGGGCCGGGTCGGCGCGGTGGTCGGCTCCGGTACCTGCCGCGGACGGCGAGCGCGTCCTGGGGCGATGACGACCCATTCGCGGGTGAGAGGGTCCTGGCGCAGCTCCGGCGTCGCCTCCTCCGATCCCGGTTCGACCGCCCAAGGCCGCCTCATGGCGCCCCTCGGCTCGCCGTGCGCAGAAAGAGCTCAGGGTTCTGCGCGAATTCCCGGGCGCAGGAGGCCGAGCAGAACCGGTACCGCTTCCCGGCGTGGCTGAGCTGATGGTCGGCGTCGGGGTGGAGCCGCATGCCGCACACCGGGTCGCGGTCCTCACCGGTGATCCCTGCCGCCGTCAGCGTCCGCGGCGGGGCGGGGTGCTGTTCGAGCAGGTCGGCGTAGAGCCGGAGCTCGTCGCCGATGAGACGGGGCAGCAGGAACCGACGCCTGACCAGCTCGCGGCCGGCGTGAGCGAGGCGGCGACCCGCGGCGGGGTCTCTCAGCAGTTCCAGGACGCGCTCGGCGCACTCCTCGACGCTGTCGACCAGGTAGCCGCCGACGCCGTCGGCGAGCTGCAGCGGAATGCCGCCCGCCCGGCCCGCGACGACCGGCGTGCCCTTCCACAGCGCCTCGGAGACCACCAGCCCGAATCCTTCGCGCAGCGATTTCTGGATCGCCACGTCGGCATGGCGCTGGAAGGCGTTGACCTCGATGTTGCCCACCCCGGTGAGGTTGGTGAACAGGTAGATGTCGGGATCGTCGCCCGCGTCCGAGCTGATCTCGTGGTACACCTGCCAGCCCTCGGGGTCGTCGAGCGCCATCGACCCGACCAGCGCCAGCTGTACCTCGGGCATGCGCCGCTTGACGATCCGATAGGCCGCGATCACACCGAGCGGGTCCTTCCAGTGGTCGAACCTGGACACCTGGAGCAGCAGCGGCCGGGTGACGTCCACCCCGATCCAGTCCAGCACCTCGGTCGCGACCCCTTCGTCGAGGTCCATGTTCTTGGGGCTGAGCGGGTCTATCGCGGGAGGGATGATCTCCACACGGGCGGGCGGGGCGTCCGGCGGAGCGAACGAACCGAGGGTGTAGACCGCCGCGTCGTACTCACTCAGCAACGGCACCAGTCTGGCGAGCACCGCCGGGTCGGGTGCCGAGCTGTCGATGTGGCAGCGCCAGATCCAGATCGCGTCGCGGCGGCCCACCAAGTGCCGCAGCATCAGCGGTTGCGGGTCGTGCACGACCACGATGTCGTAGGACTCCTCGACGTGGGCGGCCGCCAGGACGGAGGTCTGCTCGTAGATGTCCCACTCGGCCGGTGTCACGCCGCGCGTGCCGCCTTGGAGTGCATTGTGGATCGCCTTGGTCACCGCGAAGAACTCGTTGGAGCCGGGGATGGTCTTCCATCTGGCGACGATGCCGAGGTCGCGCAGCAGCGGCACCTCTGACCGCAGGATCTCGGCCACGCCTCCCCCGTACGCGGTCGCGTTCAGATGCAGCACCCGCAGCCCCTGCAGCGTGGACGCCAGCCTGCGCAGCTCCTCCACCGCCGCGTCTCCCGCGGCGGCCCGGTACTTGTCCAGGTTGTCGCGGCCCACTGCAACGTTCTGGAGCATTCCCCTCGCCTCCGTCGGCCGTCCGCGGAGCACGCATGCCGCGAAAGCTCCGCACCTTTGATTCTGACCCCCGTCGGTGGTCCGGGAGAAGGATTGGCCGGCCGGGCCCCTGCGCGGGTCGGGATTCGCGCATTGGGAAGTCCTGCTCAACGACCTGCGGCACCCTTAGGGCAACAGGGAGGTTCTCGTGGAAGCATCAGACGTGGAACGCCGCCACGGGCGGATCGTGGTGGGCGTCGACGGCTCCCCGTCGTCGATGCTGGCGCTGCGATGGGCCCTGAGCCAGGCGCACGCGACCGGGGCAGAGGTGGAAGCGGTCCACGCCTGGCAGATTCCGACCAGTTTCGGAGCGCCGGTGGCGCTGCTGCCCGGTGAGGATCTCGCCGCTGAAGCGAAGACGGCCCTGGCCACCGCAATCGAGAGAGTCGGAGCCGACGACCGGGAAGTCGCAGTGCGAAGCCATGTCGATCGCGGCGATCCCGCCACCGTGCTGCTCGAGAGGGCAAAGGGCGCCGACATGCTGGTGGTCGGGAATCGGGGCTACGGCGGTTTCGTCCGTTCACTCCTCGGCTCGGTCAGCGATCACTGCGTCCACCACGCCACCTGCCCGGTCGTCGTCGTACGCGGCGAGGAATGACTCCGGCTAGCTGACGCCGAACGGCGCGGCTGGGATCGGAACGGGGGCGGCCGTCGAAGCATGGTGCTCAGCCGGTCTTGCCGGCTCCCGGTCGCGTTCCCCGGCGCGAGCCGAGTAGCGGCACCTGCGCCCGACTTCAGTCCAGGAGAGGAGAACCGATGTCCCATCTTGAGAACGGACGCGGTGTCATCGTCGTCGGCGTGGACGGCTCGAAATCGTCACGGCTGGCGCTGGAATGGGCACTGCGGCAGGCCGAGGTCACCCGCGCGAAGGTCATCGCGGTCCAAGCCTGGGTGGCGCCGATCGACTACGCGACCGGTGGACTGCTGATCCCCGAGGAGCAGTGGATCGCGAACGCGAGGGCGTCACTGGAGTCGATCGTCTCCCACGCCTCCGCCGAGCGGCCGCTGGTGCCGATCGAGCAACGAGTCGTCGCAGGGCACCCCGCCACGGTGCTGGTGAACCAGGCCGAAGGCGCCGACCTTCTCGTCGTGGGCAACCGCGGCCACGGCGCATTCGCGGGGGCACTGCTCGGTTCGGTGAGCCGGCATGTCGTCCATCGCGCTCCCTGCCCGGTCGTCGTCGTCCCTGACTGGAAATGAAGGTTTCGCCGAGCGGCGGTGCGCATCGCCCGGCGACTGCGACAAAGGGTTCGAGCAGGCCGGTCACCCGTTGCCTCAAGGGCGGTCGGCTACTCCTCGGCCCGGATCACCACCACCGGGCAGGAGGCGTGCTGGACGCAATGCTGGGTGACCGAACCGAGCAGCGCGCCCGTCAACCCGCCGTGGCCACGATTGCCCATGACCAGCAAGTCCGCTGCCTTGGCCGCTTCGATGAGGACGTCCGACGCGTGCCCGTGGACGATCTTGTGCGTCACCTCCACCGGACCGCGCCCGGTGGTGGCCTCACCGATGGCCTCGGACAGTTTCACCGCGGCCCACTCCGCCGGATCGTCGTCGGGGTACACCGGGACCTTCGGACCCCAACCCTTCGATCCCTCCCACGCGCAGACCGCCTGGATCGCCGCACCGGTCAACTCGCCCTGGTCCAACGCCCAACGCAGGGCCCGGACCGAGGCCGGTGACCCGTCGACGCCCACCACGATGCGTCCGTGGCGCGCTCCTCGTGACATCGCCGCTCCCCCTTCGGCCAGACCTCGGTCCCAGTCTTCCTCCAATGCCACCGAAAGGGGTTGAAACAGCGTTTCGTTCGAGTGGCGACGGCGAAGAAATTCGCCTGACAGACTGAGAACGAAGGCCGACCTGCCCTCGCACGCGGCACACCTGGCCAGGTCTTTGACAAGGCGGTCAGCGCGCGGCAGCGGTTCTCGGAGCGGGGAGGGTCGCGCACCGACCGAGCAGTCCGAAGGGAATACCGGACATGACACTCATCTGGTTCATCATCTGGTTCATCGCCAACCTCGTGGGCACGCGCGAGCCACTGCTCTTCGACCCGGTCAACGCCTGGACCGGCACACTGATCCTGGCCATCGCCCTCGACCTGGGCGCCGCGCACGCCACCAACACCTCCAAGCGACGAGGGTGACCATCGACCGCCCTGGTGGCCGTGGGATGCCGCCTCGAGCGTCATCACGGCCGCGGCGCCGAGCGAGGCGTTGACCGGCCCCAGGTAGATCCCGTCGGACACGGTCGCGTAGCGCGCAGTTGGCGGGCCGTGCCGCACTGTTCGATCGAGGGCGGTGTCCGATCCGGAACGCCGCCCGCTGCGAACCCCATGCGAGAATCACTCGGTGCATATCGGCCAACCGCTGATCCGAGGGCTTCGCGCCCTGGTGTTCGCGGTGGCCTGCGTGGCCGTCACGGCCGCACTGCACTTCATCGCCAGCGGGTCGCTGATCTGCTTCGAGACGTTCGCGATCGCCGTCGCAGTCCTGACGCCACTGGCGTACTGCCTCGGCGGCAGGCAGCGCGGCATGGGCGTGCTCACGGCCGCGACCGCGCTCGCGCAAACGGGCATGCACCTCTGGTTCACTGCCGCCCCTGAGCATGCGCATCACGCAGTGCCCAGCCCCGGGATGATCCTCGCGCACGCGCTCGCGATGTGCGTCACGGCCCTGTGGCTGGCCCGTGGCGACGCCGCGCTGGCGGTATTCCTCGACCTGCTCATCCTCGCGTTCGGACCGGGCCTGTGGCTGCGCCTGCTCAAGGCGGAGGGTCCGGTCCTGCCGCCGCGCCGTTTTGCGGGCGCTCCTGAGGTTGTGCGTCCGCAGCTGGCGTTCCTCGCTGCGGCCCTGCCTCGACGCGGCCCACCGGCGGCAGTCTTCTCCCGCTAACCCGCTTCCCGACGGTGGCTCCCGCCCCGTCGGCGTGTCCGCGCCGCGGATGAGCGGTGACCTCCTCGCTCGTCTCCCACCCTGGTCGCGCCCTACGCGCCGACTCGGCCCGGCGGCGACGACGATTCAGTGCTGCCTGCGGCCCGGTTCGCGCCGGAGACGCGGCGGCTCGGCGGTCCCTTGTGCCCGCCCCCACAACGACTTCACGAATGCGGTCAGCCGCATCGAAAGGAACACCTGGCAATGGCAACCTCTTCACGAAAGCCAGCCGCCGCCGCACTGCGCAAGCAGCAGGAAGCGCAAGCGCGCCGCAAGCGCATCGTCTTCGGCACCGCGATCGGTGCGTCCGTCCTGCTCATCGGCGGTCTGCTCGGTTTCGGCATCTGGATGAACCGCGACGTCGACTACGACGTCAACGAACCGGCCGCGGCCACCACCGACACCTACGCCGTCGAGATCGGCGACGGCCCGGTCACGATCGACCTGTACATCGACTACATGTGCCCGGCCTGCAAGCAGTTCGAGGACGCCTACGCCGCCGATCTGCAGCGTTGGGTCGACGAGGGATCGGTGACGATCAACTACCACCCCATCGCCATCCTCAACCGCATGAGTCAGGGGACCGAGTACTCGACCCGTGCGGGCGCTGCGGCCGTGTGCGCCGCCGACGCGGGCGAGCAGGATTTCCTCGACTACACGCTCGCGCTGTATGCCGCCCAACCGGCTGAGAACACTCGGGGCCTCGACGACGACGAGCTGGTGCGCATCGGCACGGATGAGGCGGGACTCGACGCCGAGTGGGAGACGTGCGTCGCTGACGAGACGTATCGCGGCTGGATCGAGGAGGGCACCACCTCGGCGTCGAGCGAGCAGGGCGTGAGCGGCACGCCGACGGCGATGGTCGACGGCCGGCTCGTCGACTCCGCGACGTTCGCGGAATCGGTCGAGGCTGCGATCACCGCGGCGAGCTTATTCGCGGATCTCGAAACGTCCGCGACCGATAGGCCGCGGACCGGGCGCGGCCGTGGTTGGGTCGGCCGCGCCCTTACCCCGTCTCACGATCCCCTTTGCTTCCCCCGATGCCGCCGTTGCGGTCATGCCTGTTCACGGAACCGGCAACAGCTCGGCGGATCACCACCTCTTCCCGAAAGGAACTCCCCCGTGACATTCACGAGATCATGGCAGGCCGCCGGTCGTCGGCGGCGCGTCATAGCAGCGTTCGGCGCCACGGCCCTGGCTGCCACCAGCCTCACCGTCTTCGCCTATACGGCTACCGCGGACCCGGCGCTCCCCGCGTCACCGACCTCCTTCAAGGACGGTCGCTCTATCGTCCAGTTCGTCGACGAGCCTGTCGCCGTGTACGACGGCAGCGTGGCCGGACTCGAAGCCACCACCCCGGACGACGGCGAACGCATCGCCTTCGATTCGGATGCGGTGCAGGACTATCGCGCGCATCTCGGGAGCCCTCCTCGACCGCACCGTCGTGTCCATCGGCTCATGATCCCAAGGTCTGGCCTCCGATGCCCTTCCGCTGGGAGGGCATCGGAGGCCAGACCGCACTGAGACAGCCGTCATGTCATGTCCCGGTTCATCTTCCGTGTTCGAGGTGGCGGTGGAGGTACCGGCCGGTGAGGCTGCCGGGGTCGGCGCGGAGGTTCTCGGGGGTGCCGGTGGCGACGATGGTGCCGCCTTCGGTGCCGCCGCCGGGTCCCATGTCGACTATGTAGTCGGCGTTGGCGATCAGGTCGAGGTCGTGTTCGATGACGATGACGGTGGCGCCGTTGTCGACCAGGCGCTGGAGGACCCCGAGAAGGGTGCGCACGTCGAGCGGGTGCAGGCCGATCGAGGGTTCGTCGAAGACGAACAGTGTCTCGCTCTGGTCGCGGCCGAGTTCGGAGGCGAGCTTAAGGCGCTGCGCCTCGCCGCCGGAGAGCGCGGGCGTGGCCTCGCCGAGGGTGAGGTAGCCCAGGCCGAGATCGACCAGCGTCTGGAGCTTGGTCCTGACCCGGCGCAGGTCGCCGACCAGCTCGAGTGCCTGCGAAGCGGTGCGGGTGAGCAGCCCGGGCAGGGTGGTCCCGTCGCGTTCGTACCGCTCGGCGACGGGTGCGTAGCGCGAGCCTTTGCATTCGGGGCACACGATGTCGACGTCGGGCAGGAACTGCACGTCGAGCGAGACCTCCCCGGTCCCTTCGCAGCGCGGGCAGCGCAGCGACCCCGTGTTGTATGAGAAGTCGCCCGCGCTCAGGCCATCGGCCTTCGCTGCGGCGGTGGCGGCCCAGGCGCGGCGCAGGTCGTCGAGGATGCCGCTGTAGGTGGCGACAGTGGATCGGACGTTGGCGCCGATCGGGGTGCTGTCGACGGCATCGACGCGCTTGATCGGTCCGGCGTCGAGGCCCGCGATGTGCTCGGGCAGTGGGGACTTCGCGATCCGTGCTTTGAGGCCCGGGATGAGGCTCTCCAGGACGAGGGTGGTCTTGCCCGAGCCGGAGACGCCGGTGACGGCGATGAGGCGCCCAGCAGGGAGGTCCAGGTCGAGCGCGCGCACAGTGTGCAGCGGCCGTGTGGACAAGTGCAGGCGCCCGGCGTCGAACATGGATTCGCCGTCGGCGCGAGAGCGGACCTCTGCGCTTTCGCGTCCGGCGATGAACGGCCCGATCAGCGAGTCGGGGTAGTCGGCCATCCGGGCCGCGTCGCCGGTCGCCAGGACCTTGCCGCCCTGGCTGCCCGAACCGGGGCCGATCTCGATGAACCAGTCGGCTTCGCGCAGGATCTGGACGTCGTGGTCCACCAGGACCACGGAGTTGCCGTCGGCGAGGAGGTCGCGCATGACGACGATCAGGCCGTCCACGTTGGAGGGATGCAGCCCGATGGACGGCTCGTCGAGGACGTACAGGACCCCGGTGGTCTCGTTGCGGACCGCGCGCGTGAGCTGGACCCGTTGCCGCTCACCGGTGGAGAGCGTCGAGCTGGCCCGGTCGAGGCTGAGGTAGGACAGGCCGAGTCCGGTGAGCCGCCCGGCGATCTCGAGCAGCTGCGCACTGATCTCGCGGCCCATCCGATGCATGTCGGGCGGCAGCGAGTCGACGACTTTCGGCACCCAGGCGGTGAGCTCGCCGAGGGTCTTCGCGGTCGCCTCGGCGAGATCGACTCCATCCACAGTGGTGGATCTGGCGGCTTCGCTCAGCCGGGTGCCGCCGCAGTCGGGGCAGGTCTGGACGCTCAAGAACCGGTTCACCCGACTGAGGCCCTTCTCGCTGCCGGCGTTGCGCACCGCCTCCTCGACGGCGCGGCGGGCGTTGCGGTAGGTGAAGTTGAGATCGAAGAGCTTGCCGTTCTTCGACGGCACGCGGATCTGCCGCTTGACCTCGGGTCCGTGCATGACCGTGTCGCGCTCGGCGGCGCTCAGTTCGACGTACGGGACGTCGGTGCGGACCCCGAGTTCGGCCGCCACCTGCGGCATGACCGTCAGGCCGAACATCGACCACGGCGCGACCGCGCCTTCGTCGATGGTCTTCGACGCATCGGGGACGAGCGCCGCCTCGTCGACCTCGCGCACCACACCGGTGCCATCGCAGCGCGGGCACGCGCCGTCGGAGTTGAACGCGAACGTCTCGGCCCCAGGCGGATAGAACGCCGCGCCGCACTCGGGGCACGTCAGGTCCATGTTGAGCGCGACGTCGATCGTCGGCTCCTGCCGGTGGCCGTTCGGGCACAGGTGCGCGCCGAGGCGCGAGTACATCAGCCGCAGGTAGTTGAGCAGCTCGGTCGAGGTGCCGAAGGTGCTGCGCACCGAAGGAACACCGGGGCGCTGCCGCAGCGCCAGCGCGGCCGGGACGTGCTGGACGCCGTCGACGTCGGCCCGCGGTGCCTGCGCGAGCCTCCTGCGGGTGTATGTCGACAGCGCTTCGAGGTACCGGCGCAAGCCTTCGGCGTAGAGCACGCCGAGCGCGAGGGAGGACTTGCCCGAGCCGGAGACCCCGGCGATCGCGACGAGCTTGCGCAGCGGGATGTCGACGTCGATGTCCCGCAGGTTGTGCACTCGCGCGCCACGGACCTGGATCCGCATGGGCGGCTCGTTTGCGCTGGTCTCGGCCATCTCGCTGCTCTCCTCGTTCGGGCGCCCGCTTCGGAGAAGCTCTGCGCCTCCCCATGAGAAGTATTCCACAGAAGTATATTCCTTGGAATGCATTTAAGCTAAGCTCACACCGCCGGGCCGCATCCGCGGCTCGGCGAACACGAGAGAGAGGAAGGCGTCATGGGCGGTCCCGCCATGGGCTCGGTCGGCTGGTTCGAATTCGGCACCGACCAACCTGACAAGATCAAGGAGTTCTACGGGGAGCTGTTCGGCTGGCAGTTCAAGCTCAACACCGACCTGCCCGGGGTGAACTACCACGAGATCACCACCGCGCCAGGGCAGCCCTCTTCGGGCGGCGTCTTCGAGTCGGGCGGCCGCTTCCCCGACTACGCGGTCTTCTACATCCTGGTCCCGGACGTGGGCGCCGCGGTCGCCAAGGCGACATCGCTCGGCGCCGAGGTGACCATGGAACCGGTCACCGACGCGTCCGGCATCACCTTCGGCCGCCTGCGCGACACCGCCGGCAACCACTTCGGCGTCTTCTCCCCGCCTTCGCAGTAGAGCAGACGAACGGCCCCGCACACCGACCGGCGTGCGGGGCCGCCGCACGTTCAAGCGTCGCACTGCCGCCCCGGAACGGCGCGGACGGCGCCTCGGTCACCGGACGGCGCGCGCCCGGCCTCCCTGAGCGCGGTCAGCGTTTCGAGCGTCTGGTCGAGCTCCCGCTCGGATACGACCGATCCGATCCGGGAGGCGAGCTCGCGGTCGAAGACCGCGGCGGCCCGCTCCAGGCCCGCACGCCCCTCGTCGGTGAGCTCGATGAGTGAGGAACGGCGGTCGACGGGATTGGGCCTGCGGCGGCAGTATCCGCCCGCTTCGAGCTTGTCGACGACTTTGCTGGTGCCGCCGACCGAGATCGAGAACGCCGCGGCGATGTCCTGCACCCGCGCGGCGGGAAGGCGCTCCAACAGGTCCATGATCTCGAACCAGGTGAGCGGCAGTCCGCACTCCTCCTGCAGCCGGGCGTCCAAGGCCTCCCACAGCTCGACCTGGTAGTAGACCAGCTCATGGAAGAACGACTTCAGATCAGGCACGATATCGCTTCCCAGGAATTATCTTCAAGGACAGCTACATCCTACCCGCGGGGGAACGCGACAGGTCAGACCTCGCTCAGCCCTGCGCCGCCTGTTCGATTCGCATCGGAAGCCGCAGGTGCAGTTGGCATGCGGGTGGCCCGATAGACTCGATGGCGCGGCACCCGGCCGCACACGGTGGCCGCTGAGGTCATGGGCACCACTGGGAGCGACCGACGAACAAGCGAGTTGTGGAGGCATGGTGAAGCGCGGCAAGATCACCATGAACGATGTCGCCCAGCTCGCCGGCGTGTCGACGATGACGGTCTCCAACGTCATCAACGACCGCGTCAAGGTCAGCCCCGACGCCAGGGAGCGTGTGCTCGCGGCGATCCGCGAATCCGGCTATCAGATCAACGCGGCGGCACGAAGTCTCAGGTCCGGTCGCAGCGGGGTCATCGGGCTCGCAGTCCCCCAGGTCAGCAACGCCTACTTCGGGATGTTCGCCGAGCTGGTCATCGCGGAGGCGCGCCGCCACGGCTACCACGTCGCCATCGAGCAGACCGGCGCCGTCGCGGTGGGCGAGGCCGCCGCCGTCGCCCAGTCCCGCCGGCTCCAGCTCGACGGCCTCATCCTCTCGCTCGCCACGGCCGATGCCCAATCGGCCCTGCTGCCGATGACCGACCAGGGGATTCCGATCGTGGCGCTCGGAGAACCGGACCCGGCGGGCAGGTTCGACCATGTCACCGTGCCCAACGAGGCCGGCACCGCGGCGGCCACCGAGCACCTGGTCGACCAGGGCTGCCGGCGCATCGCGGTCGTCACCGGCGGGAACCTCGACCGGCTCACCATGTTCACCCGGCGCTACAACGGCTACCGGACGGCACTGGAGGACCGCGGCATCCGGCCCGACCCGAAGTTGCGGTTCGCCGTCGACACCCTCTCGCGGGAGGGCGCCCGCAGCACCGGGCATCGGATCGCCGACTCCGGCCTCGGCGTCGACGGTGTGGTGGTGTTCAACGACATGGTCGCCATGGGTGTCATCCGAGGTCTGAAAGACCGCGGTGTCAATGTCCCGGACGACATGCGCGTCATCGGTTTCGACGATGTCGCCGAGTCCGCGTTCTTCATTCCCTCGCTGTCGACCGTCAGTCCCGACCACCGGTGGAAGGCCGCCAAGGCGGTCGATCTCATCCTTTCCCGCATCGACGACCCGCTGGCCCCTCCCCGTGAATACACCGCCCCGTTCACGATCGTCCGGCGCGAGTCCACCGCCTGAACGCCCTCGTGCACGCCTGGCGGCCCGCCGTCGGCGGGCCGCCAGGGTCTCCGATCAGAGCCCGGCGCACTGACCGGTCTTCGGACCCCGGACATCGTTGTCCCATCCGGCCGGGGCCGGGTCGTTGCCGGTGCACGAGAGCGGGCCGCCGATCTCGTTTCCGGCGATGACGTTCCAACCGGTCGAGTCGGTGACGGTCACCGGTCCGTCCACTGTATTCGGAGCGCAGTCCAGCGCAGGGGCGCCGATGGTGACCGACCAGCCACCGGTCAGGGTCACCGGGCCGGACACGTCGGTGCCGCACAGCATCACCACACCCGCATCGGTTGCCGAAACGGGGCCCTCGAGCTGCGCGCCGTCGGCGATGAGTCCGGCGCCCTCGGCCACGTTCACCGGGCCGAACACGCGGGCGCCGTCGGTCAGGCAGGTGGTGCCCGAGCCGATCGACAGCGGCCCGTATCGCGCACCGCTCACCACCGCGTCGCAGGTGGGCGCGGTGTACTCGTCGACCACGTCCACGACCGCTGTGACCTGGCCGTACTCGGTGGTGCCGGAGACGGTGAGCTCGCCCGCGGCGTCGGTCGCGTCGGTCGGCACGTGCTCCCACTCGACCGGGACGGGCGCCGTCGAACCGTCGGCAGTGGTCAGGACCTTCACGGTGTCCGGCAGCGCGGGTGTTCCGCCGATCGGAACGGCGGCGAAGACGGTGTCCTCGAGGACGTGCACGGCGCGGCTCTGGTTGTAGACGTCGATGGAGGCGTTGGGCTCGGAGGTGTTCGCCATGCCCGGCACCGATCGGAACATCGACTGCCAACCGGCCGGCTCCCACACGAGCGCCCCGGCGCCCTGGTCGTCCACGACGTCGTTGACCATCTGGAACACGTGCTGGATCGCGTCGGCCTGGCCCTGGACGGTCCTGGGGAAGGTCGAGTTGGGCTGCGTGCCGCCGCCGGTCGCCGGGTACGAGGTCTCGGCGATCTCCAGCTTGTACTGCGGGTATGTGGTGGCGAGGGTGTGGAGGTTCGCCTCCATCTGCGCGAGGCTGCCGTGGTGCTCGGGGTAGTAGGAGAGCGCGAGCACGTCGAAGTCCTGGCCCTTGGCGTTGAGGCGGGTCGTCAGCTGGTCCCAGTACTCTCCCGCCTTGCCCATCCCGCTGATCCGCCCGACCACCGAGTGCAGCTCCACTTCAGACTCCGGTGAGGCGTCGCGGACGGCCGCGATGCCGGCGGCCAGGAGCGTCGTGAACCGGTCCCAGGAGTCCAGGTACAGCCGGCGTTCGGCCGGGTCCTGGGAGTGCCGGTACTGCCACAGGATGCCGCCGCCGGGCTGCGACTGGTAGATCGCGGCCTGGTCGCGGAAGTACGGCGGGTTCGCGCCCGCGTGCACCGCCTCGGTGGGCGGCGCCCCGACCGCTTCGCTGCCCCACATGAACCCGTTGGCGATCTCGTTGCCGACCGCCACCTTGTCGGGCACGGTCCCTTGCGCGACAAGCTGTTCCACATAGTCGTGGGTGTAGTCGTAGACCGCCGCGGTGAGCTCTGGGAACTCCAGCTCGGCCCAGGCCCGCGGTTTGGGCTGCTTGCCCGGGTCGGCCCATGAGTCGGCGTAGTGGAAGTCGACGCCGAGCCCGAGGCCGCGCTCTTCGACCCGTTTCGCCGAGGTCAGGGTCCGTTCAGGCCCTTGGTAGGGCACGGCGTTCGGATCGCCGGTGGACTCGTTCCGGGGTTCGTTGAAGACCCGCAGCCGCGTGTACTCCAGGCCCCGATCCCGCATGACGTCCAGCAGGAGCGGACCCGCGCCGCGGTCCTCGGCCTGCGGGTGCACCCAGTACCGGCGGCCGCTGGGATCGTCCATCCAGGACAAGTCCGCACCGAGTACGACATCGTCCCGGAGGTAGTTGAAGACCATCAGCTCGCTGACGCCGACCGCCGCTCCGGGCGAGGTTCCGGTGACGGCGACGCGCACGAACCGGGTGCCGGGCTGCGTGAACAGGTCCACGCCGCCCGCGCCCGGCGTCGAATGGGCCGACCGGTCCGCGATGGCCTCCCAGGACGCCCCGTCCGGGGAGGCCTCGACGATGTACTGGTAGACGGCGCCGGGATCGGGGAAGACGACGCGTACCTTGCGGAGGTTGTCGTAGGCGCCTCCCAGATCGAGTTGCAGCCACTGCTCCGTGCCGGATGATGTTGCGAGCCAGGCGGTCTCGGGGTCCTGGTCGATTGCGAGACCGGCCGTGTCGGCGCCGCTGGCGGCGGTCGCCTCCACCCACGGCTTCGCGGCGAGGTTGCTTTCGATGGGCTGGATGTCCGCCTCTCCGTAGAGAGCCGCGGCCGGAGCGGCCGGCCCGAGGGCGCCCACCAGCGCCCCGGCGAGTATCAGTGCCGCCGACGCGCCGGCGGTTCCGCGGTGCGGAGGTCTCATGAAGGGGTCCCTTCGGGGGTCAGCGGAACAGGCCGGCGGGCACGATGCCCTGGCGGCGCATCTCGTTGCGGACGAGCTGCGCGAACTGGTCGGCGCCGTACTCGGAGGTGTGGGTGTTGTCGCTCGCCTCGTTGGTGAGGAACAGGGCCTTGGAGCGCTCCGGGCCGAGCTGCTCGACCATCTGCTTGGTGAGCGCGGTCAAGTCGACGAGTCGCACGCCCTGCTGCTGGGCGAGGGTCCGCATCTCGCGGGGCAGGTCGGCGCCGACCCCGTTGACGTGCAGGGCGGTGCCGTTGTTGAGCGTTCCGTCGCTGTTGAACGAGCGGCGGACGATCGGTGTGACGAGGACCGGGACGCCGCCCTGGGCTTCGACGCCGTCGATGAGCCGGGTGAGGTTCGAGCGGAAGGTCGCGGCGCTGGTCTGCTTGTCGTTGTGCCCGAACTGGATGAGCACGACGTCGCCGGGGCGGATGAGCGGGCGCATGGTCGGGAAGAGCCGCGAGTCGGACAGGAACGAGCCGGAGCTGTCGCCCGAGTCGGCGTAGTTCGCGACCGACAGGCCCTGGTCGAAGTACTGCGGGAGCTGCTGGCCCCACCCGGTGTACGGGCGGGTGGACTGGTCGCAGACGGTGGAGTCCCCGGCGAGGAACAGCTGCGGCTGGCGTGCGGGCGTGACGGTCACGCTGCTCACGCGCGGCGCGGAACCGCCGAAGTACAGGTCGAGGCCCTGGCTGCCGGTGGAGCCGGTCGGCTGTCCTTCGGGGTTGCGCACGTTGACGGTGAAGCTCTCGGTCACCTGCTGCCCGGCGGCGGTGACCGTGGCGCCCAGCATGGTGCGGCGCGTCTCCGCGGTGACCACAGTGGAACCGGCCTGCGCGCCGCCGAGGACCACCGTGACGTCGTAGGTCCCCGGAGCCACGTTGTAGCGGCAGGTGACCGGCGACGAGCCGGTGCAGCCGTCGAGGCCGCCGCCCGGGCCGCCCTCGTCATCGACGGGGGTGAGCTGGAACTGCTGGTTGGTGCCGCCGTTGGCGGTGTACTGGCTGATGCGCGTGCCCGGAGTCGTCGAGCGCTCCCAGACGTCGAGCGCCTTGCCGGACAGGCGGCTGATGAACGTCGCGTAGCCGCCGCTCTCCTGCACCTGCCACTGCTGGTTGGTCGAGTTCTGGTCGGTGTACTGCGCGATCGTCGCGCCGTCGGCGAGGCTCTTCCCCCACACGTCGAGCACCTGGCCCGAGTGCCGGGCCTGGATCCGGTAGTAGCCGCCGCCGGAGTCGACGAACCGGAACTGCTGGCTCGGCGCATCGGTGCGGGCGTTCTGGACCAGGCGGGCGCCGGTCGCGGTGGACGCGTTCTCGATCTCGAACACGAGCCCTGAGGACCGCGACGTGATCACGTACCAGGCCGAGGTGTCGGGCGCGGCGGAAGCACCCGCCGGGGTGAGGACCAGGAAGGTGAGGACCGCTGCCGCGGCCGCCAGGACGGCGGCCGGCTTGCGCAGCCAACGAACGGTGGAAGACCGCATGACCGCTCCAATCTCGAGGAGGAAATGAACAGGTGTCGGAGGACTACTTCACGTGCCCGGCGATGGGGAGCGGGAGCGCCTTCGCGCCCTCGGAGACGATGCGGGCCATCTGGTTCGCGCCGTACTCCTGGAAGTGGGTGTTGTCGGCGACGCCGTTGGGGAAGGCCGGGTACTGGCCCGCGGCGAGGTGGAGGAAGACGCGTTTGGCCGCTTCGGGACCGATGCCGTTGAGGTAGGCGCGCGAGCGCGCCGAGAGGTCGATCGTCGCCACGCCGGTCTCGTTGACGAGTTCGTAGACCTTGTTCACGTAGTCGGGGAAGGAGACCCGGAAGTTGCCGCTGGAGTCGTAGTCGCGCCGCGAGACCGGGGTGAGCAGCACCGGGGTGGCGCCGCGCGCGGTCGCACCGGCCATGTAGTGGTCCCGCAGGTACATCTTGTAGTCCGCGGGCGAGGTGTAGCGCTCGGGCCGCGAGACCGTGGCGTCATTGTGTCCGAACTGGACGAAGAGGTAGTCGCCGGGCCGGATCGCGTTGAGGATCGTGGTCAGGCGGCCCTCGTTGATGAACGAGCGCGAGGAGCGCCCGCCGATGGCGTGGTTCGCCACCGTGGTGTTCGCGTCGAAGTATCCCGCGAGCTTCTGGCCCCAGCCCATCTGCGGGTAGTAGCCGGAGTTGTAGGTCTGCGCGGTGGAGTCGGAGGCGATGAAGATCGTCGGCGTCCCGTCGCCGGGCGGCGCGTCCACCGGCAGGGCCCGCCATTGCTGGTTGGTGCCGCCGTTCGAGGTGTACTGGGAAACGCGGTCTCCGGCCGTGGTGGACTTCGCCCACACGTCGAGCGCCTTGCCCGAGAGGCGGTTGACGAAGCGCAGGTAGGTGCCGTCGTCGAGGATCTGCCACTGCTGGTCCGTGCTGCCGTCGTCGGCCCATTGGACGACGTAGGCGCCGTCGGCCCGGTTGGAGTCGCGCAGGTCCAGGACCAGGTTCGAGTGGCGCGCCTGGATCTTGAAGTAGCCGCCGCCGATGTCGACGAAGCGGAACTGCTGATTGGTCGCGTTGGTGCGGTTCCACTGCACCAACGCCCCGCCGTTCGCAGTGGACTTTCCTTCGATGTCGAGGAACAGCCCGGAGTGGCGGCTTTGGATGAAGTACCAGGTGTCCGCCTCGAACGCCGCCTGAGCGGCACTTGGGGCGACCAGCCCGCCGGCCGCGGCGGCCGCCCCGGCGACGAGGCCGGCCAGCGATCGGCGGGAGAACCGGGCCTCGAACGGGCCGCCGGTTGCAGATGTGCGCATTCTTGCTCCAGATGTGAGAGGGAGTGGGCTGCGGCGACTACGCGGCAGCCAGGCTTTGTCCTGTCGCCCAGTTCAGGACGTCGATCTGCTTGCCGCCGTAACGGGGGGCGAAGATCGAGACGGTGCCGTCGAGGAGCCGGGCGTGGTCGAGGAGCGGGTCCGAGTAGTACTCCGCATTGGAGGTGTAGCGGGTGGTCCAGTCGGTCCAGCCCGGGGCCTTCGACGCGGTGTGGACGCTCAGCCGCCTGGTCGAGGAGTTCCCGGCGGCGATGTACAGGTTGTCGCCGGCATCGACGCCGATGTCGGCGCGGGTCATGACGCCCGCGTACGAGAGCACCTGCCGGTTCCAGGCCTTGGTGGGCTTGTCGCGCCAGTAGTGGACGAGCACCGACTTCCGCCGTGCACTGTCGAAGTTGCTGTCGCTGGAGGCCGAAGGGGCCATGTGGGAGGCGAGCACGTGGACGTTGCCGGCGCTGTCGACCACCTGCGACTCCTGGTTCATCAGACCCCGGTTCTGCCCGATGCCCACGACCCGCAGCCCGGCGGCGTCGGCGACGAGCGGGTTCGAACCGGTGGTCGCCACCACGTAACCGTTGTTGTCGCGCCAGGTCCGGCCCTGGTCCTTGCTGTAGGCGTAGTAGATGTCGTGGTTCGTGCTCGCGTTCGGGGTCTCGCGCACCGTCCATGTGGCGTGCAGCAGGTCGCTGGCGTCGAGCCCGGTGTCGTCGTACTCGATGCCGAAGAGGTACGCGTTGTTGTCGGCGCGCGTGCCGTTGAGGAACTGCCCCAGGTACTTCCAGACACCGTCCCGGTATTCGAAGAGCACCAGGTCGCCCGCGCCGCTGGCGCCCGTGCG
>NZ_JBHRWO010000021.1:1036744-1048622 GCF_042647865.1 Glycomyces rhizosphaerae | reverse complement strand
GTGAGTTGGACACGGCTCCGAAGCTCGAGGCGGACCAGTTCGCGGTCGTCGGCGAGGTCGCCAGACCCGCGATCGACTTGCGGTACTTCAGGATCGAGTTGTGCATGTCGAAGGAGAGGTGGATCGTGCCGTCTTGGCCGGAGATGCCGATCGAGATCGTATTGTGCGAGTCGGTCGAGGTCGTCCGGTAGTCGGTGAGGCGGATGGTCTGCCACGAGGCGGCGGCGGTCGCCCGGCGGGCCAGGTTGACGTAACCGGGCTGGTCCCACCAGGCCGTGTACTGCCAGCCGTCGAACGTCGTGATGCCGTCCTGCTGGAACGACTCGCCGTTCATGTAACCGGTGTAGGTCAGCGCCGTACGGCCGTCGGTGGTGAGCGTGGTGAGCGACGGCGATCCGAGCGACGGCGCGGCCGCGGACGCCGGGGCCGCGGAGAAGCCGAGCAGTGCCGCCGGCGCGGCGACGAGCGCCGCGCTGATGGCGGTGCGACGTTTCATCTAAGGGGCCTCCTTGTTGTAGGCCTTGCGATGCCGTGCCGGCGGCCGCGCGGACGGCCGCCGGCTGGGAAAATGGATCGAGCATGGTCACCGCATGCCCCGGGCGCTCCGGCACAGGCGCCCGGGGCCGCGGGGTCCTATGGGGTGTGGATATCGGGCCAGGGATAGGAGGCCACGTCGCCGCCGATGTAGAAGCTCGGGTGCGGCGGCTGGTTGTACGCGGTGTTCTGCCAGGCGATCGCGACCCGGTACTGGACGTCGTGCATCAGCGTCGCGATCCGCAGGTTCGTCTGGTGCGGCGTCGCGTAGATCCGCAGCGCCGAACTGTCCGAGGTCTTCCACACGACCTCTTCACGCCAGTCACCGAACAGGTCCGCCGACAGCGCCGGGGTCGATTTGGTGCCGTTGTTCGAGGTGACGCCCGATCCGCTCAGGAGCGTTCCGGACGGGTAGTTGGTGATCTGGGTGCCGTCGAGCAGCTCGCGCTCGCCGTCGCCGTCCCACCAGGACAGGAAGTTCATCGAGCCGGGCTTCGACCCGATGTTCTGGCCCGAGGCGTTGAGCAGGCCGCCGACGTTCGCCGACCAGTACTCCGCGCCCGGGTTGGAGGCGAGGACGTTGGCGGCCACGCCGCGGCCGTTGTCGCCGCTCGCACCGGTCTGGAACATGACCTGGCCGTTCGAGCCGTTCAGGTGCGAGGAAGGCTGGTTGCCGGCCTCGTGCACCATGAAGACCTCCTGGCCCGCGCGGCTCGGCACGAAGTCCGAGACGTGCAGCGCGTCCCCGTGGCCGAACCGGGTGTTCCACAGCGCCTGCCCGTTCGAGCCGACCGCCATGGCGCCGTATACGACGTCCTGGTTCCCGTCGCCGTTCAGGTCGGCGATCGAGAGGCTGTGCGCGCCTTGGCCCGCGTACTGCGATCCGGCGGTGTTGGAGTCGAAGGTCCAGCGGGTGGTCAGGTCGGTGCCGTTCCAGTCGACCGCCCAGATCACCGAGCGCGTGTAGTAGCCGCGGGCGAAGATCATCGACGGGGTCTCGCCGTCGAGGTAGGCGGTCCCGGCGAGGAACCGGTCGACCCGGTTGCCGTAGTTGTCGCCCCAGCTGGAGACGTTGCCGCGCGGCGGGTTGTAGTTGACGGTGTCCATCGCCGCGCCGGTCTGGCCGTTGAAAACCGTCAGGAATTCCGGCCCGGTCAGGATGTAGCCGTCGCCGTTGCGGTGGTCGGCGCTGGCGTTGCCGATGACGGTGCCGACGCCGTCGCGGGTCCCGTCGGCGGTCTTCATCGCGACCTCGGCCTTGCCGTCGCCGTCGTAGTCGAAGACCTGGAACTGCGTGTAGTGCGCGCCCGAGCGGATGTTGCGGCCCAGGTCGATACGCCACAGCCGGGTGCCGTCGAGCCGGTAGGCGTCGATGATGGTGTTGCCGGTGACCCCTGCCTGCGCGTTGTCCTTGGCGTTGGAGGGATACCACTTGACGATGTACTCGTAGTCGCCGTCCCCGTCGAGGTCCCCCACGCTGACGTCGTTCGCCTCGTAGGTGAAGCCGCTGGCGGAGGGCCGCTGGATCGGGATGTTGAGGTAGCCGCTGGAGTTGAACACCGCTTCAGCACCCGAAGCCGCTCCTTCAGCCCCGTCGACCACGGTCCGCACCGTGTACTGCGAGGACGAGGAGCCGCTGGTGTCGAGGTAGTTCGAGGCGCCTGTCAGGGGTGAGCCGTTGAGCTTGGTGCCGTCGCGGTAGACGTTGAACGCCACATTGGACGGATCGGTGCCCAGCAGCCGCCACGAGACGAGCCGCCCGCTGCCCGAAGGCACCACGGTCACGCCGCGCGTCAGCTCCTCGACCTCGTAGCGGCCGTCGCCCTGCTGGGGCGGGGCGCCGTCTTCGAGCTCGACGTAGTCGATGTTCGCCAGACCGGCTGCGGTGGAGGCAGACAGGCGGACGGTGTTCGACCCGGCGCTGACCGGGATCGTGACCGTCTTGGTCGACCAGGTCGTCCACGCTCCGGTCGCAGGGAAGGCGCTCGCGGCCTGCACGGTCGCACCGTTCACGACGATGTCGGCCGAGCGGGCGTCGGTGCCGCCGTGGGCGTATCGGATCGCGAGCGTCGCGGTGCCCGCGCTGGCGGCGTTCACCGTGAACTGGTTCGCCGCGCCTGCGGCGTTGTTCGAGTTGCAGAACCCGCTGCCGGAATAGCCGGCGTGGTTCGTGTCGATGGTGCCGTCGCAGGTGGCCGGGGCGCTCTCGGCTTCATACCGGACCGTGGCGGCGTCGGCGGCGTTCAGCGTGATCATCGTGGCGGCCGCGGCCACGAGGCCTATCACCGCCGCAGCGGGGGCTCGCAAGCGTCTCGCCCGTCGAGAGGTGGGCTGGTGCATGTTCACTCCATGTCAGATGGTCGTGGGGACGCGCGCCGCGACGGTGCCGGCCTTGGCCGGACGTACCGCCGCGGCGGGCGGTTGTATCGATCCAATGGCGAGGGTCAGACAGCCTGGCGGGTGAAGCGCTGGTTGGCGCTGCCGTTGGGGGTGTACTGCGAGACGCGCGCGCCGTCGGCGGTGGACCTCTCCCAGACGTCCATGGCCAGGCCGCTGGAGCGGTTGATGAGGCTGACCGTGCCGTCGCCGTTGTCGGCGACGCGCCACTGCTGGCTCGTGGAGGTGCTTTCAGGCTGCTGGGTGATGTCGGCACCGCTGCTGTTGCTCGCCGCTTGGAGGACCAGCCCCGAATGGCGGGCCTTGATCCGGAAGTGGCCGTCCCCCGCGTCGACGAACGCGAAGTCCTGGTTGGTGCGGCCGGTCGGCGCCCACTGGATCAGCCGTGCGCCGGCCGCGGTGGAAAGCGCGTCGATGTCCGCGTACTTGCCGCTGTGCTGGGCGATCAAGCGGTAGTTGCCCGTGGGGCTGGGCGTGTCGCCGAGCTGGGACTCCCACCGGGTGTTCGACCCGGCCGCGTCGGCGGGCAGGCGGTCGCGCGCTGCGGTGTCGCCGTACATGGTCCAGCGCGCCCAGTCGATGACGGTGTTCGGGAACCGCTGGTCGCTCCAGAAGCTGGTGTGACTGCCGCCGACGAAGGTGAGGAACGCCTTGGGCCAGGTCATCTCGGTGTACGCCTGGCGCGCCGAGGAGTACGACGTGGTCGAGTCCCTGTCGCCGTGGACGAAGAGGACCTTGGCGTTCACCGAGGCCGCGGGGTTGCCCATGTCCACGCAGGACTGCGGGTTGGCGGAGACGATCCGGCTGTCGGGCCAGGAGGTCAGCAGCCCGTGGGTGGTCATGCCGCCCAGCGAGTGACCCGAGACGCCGACGCCGATGCCGGTGTTGATGCGCCCGGCCAAGGGTCCGCTCGCGTTGAGCGCGAGCGTGTTGGTGAGAATCTGCGAGACGTCCTTGGAGGTGTTGCCGTTGTTGACGTCGGTGAAGTTGTGGTTGAAGTGCGGGGCGGGGACGACGAAGCCCGCCTCGGCGAGCCGCCGGATGATGAACAGGGAGTTCTGGGGGCTGCTGCCGTAGCCGTGGGTGAAGTTGTAGACCGGGAAGACGCCGTTCGCGGCGGGGGCGTCAGTCACCGGGCTGCCGCCCGCGGTGCCGGTGGCCGGGTAGTAGACATAGGTGGTGCAGGGACGGCTGCCGCGGGTCCAGTTGTAGCGGCGCACGCCGACGGCGAACGGGGTGGAGGGGGCGGGGTCGGCGAGCGCCGGGCCGCCGCCCAGGAGGGCGGCGCCCGCGCCGACGGCCGCCATGGCGCCGAGGCCGAGGAAGGTCCTGCGCTGCATTGACATGGGTACTCCTTGAGTGAGGTTGCGGAGAATGGCGTCCCCGGCCGCCCGCGTTGCGGTGCGCTTGAACGGCACGGCCGAGCCGTGACAGTGCGGGCGCCCGAGGCGTCGCCTGGGGACTTCGTGTCAAAGAGGCCGTTGCCGGGGCGGCCCCGTTCGTGTCGACACCCTTCCGGACGAAGGGCGTCAGTTTCCATGGAAGCGGTTACAACAAATTGAATTATATGGATAAATCGATACTCGGTCAAGCCCTCCGGCAAGCGCTTGTGAACGTTTTTCCCAGGGCCGATGCGGCTCAGGCGGAGCCGCGGACGACCAGCTCGGTCGGCAGCACCACCGACTCGGCCGGCTCACCGTCGAGCAGGGCCATGAGCATTCGCACGGCCTCATCCGCGACCTGGTCGAGCGGCTGGCGGACAGTGGTGAGCATGGGGCTCGTCGCCGCGGCGATCGCGGAGTCGTCGAAACCGCCCACCGCCACATCGCCCGGAACGGCGCGGCCCGCCCGCTGGAGGGCCTGCAGCGCACCGGCCGCCATGAGGTCAGAGGCGACGAAGACCGCGTCGAGCGCCGGGACGCTCTTGAGGAGCGCGGTCATGGCCCGCTCACCCCCGGCCTGCGTGTAGTCGCCGTGCACCACCATGCGCTTGGCGACCTTGCGGCCGAGCACACTGGTGAACCCTTCCATGCGCAGTGCGCCTCCGGGAGTGTCGAGCGGACCGGTGATCATGCCGATCTTCCTGCGCCCCTGGCCCACGAGATACTCGGTGATCAGCCTGGCGCCGCCGCGGTCGTCGGCGGCCGCGTAGCGGATCGCACTTGTGCGGCCCAGGACCGCGCCGCAGGCCACGGCCGGGACGCCGCTGCGCTCGACGGCCTCCAGCAACGGGTCGCCCGCGTGGGTCGAGATGAGCAGCGCCCCGTCGGCGTGGCCGCCGCGCAGGTAGCGGGCCACCCGGTCGCGGCCGCCGTCGTCACCGGCGATCATGAGCACCAGCGACATGTCGCGGTCCGCGAGCCGGTTCGTGGCCGCGCGCATGAGCACCGAGAAGTTCGGGTCCTCGAACAGGCGCTCCTGCGGCTCCGACAGCACCATGACGATCGAACCCGTGCGGCTGGTCTTCAAGCTCCGGGCCGCCCGGTTCACGACATAGCCCGTGTCGTTCACCGCGCGGCGCACGGCGACTTCCGCGGCGAGGGAGACGTTGGGCAGTCCGTTGAGGACACGGGAGACCGTGCCGCGCGAGACGCCCGCGGCCTCGGCCACGTCATGGATCGTCGGTCGTTTCCGTTCCAAGTGCTGCAACGCCTCCTCGAGTTCCGGTCGATCATCGAAGGGGCCGCCCGCGGGAGGCGGGCGGCCCCGGGGTTCACGCGGTTCGCACGAGGCTCACCGAGTCGAAGTTGATCCAGTTGCCCGCGTTCGCGTTCGAGTAGAACCCGATCTCGATCTGCCCGCTGGCGACCTGGATGCCGGTGATCGACACCTGCGTCCAGGCCGAGGCCACCGGCAGGTTGGCCTGCCGTTCGGTTCCGCCGTGGTTCTTGGCGTACATGCGCGCGGCGTTCTGGCCGCCGCCGTTCATGATCCAGGCGGTGAGCGTGTAGGTCCCGTTCGGGACGCTTCGCGACTGATATGTCGAGACGGTGTACGCGGTGCTCTTCCAGTGCGTGAACTTGGCGACGCCCTGGTGGAAGCTTCCGCGTGTCTCCCGGAAGGCGGCGTCGGTGTTCGTACTGGACTGCGCCCAGACGCTCCAGCCGGTCGCCGTTCGGCCGCTGCCGGACTCGAAGCTCCCGTTGGTCAGCACGTTCTCGCCGGTGCCGGGATCGCCGCCGCCGGTGACCTCGCCGAAGAAGTCCAGCGTGGACAGTTTGTTCCCGTTGTGGTCGAACAGGGTCTGGTTGTCCCAGGAGTTGCTCTCGCCGGCCTGGTCGTTGATGTAGGACATGCCCGAGGGCTTGGCCCAGCTGGTGTCGCCGGTCCACGCCGCCTCCCACCAGACCAGGCCCCGCCCGCGGTCGTTCGGCACGTCGGCGATGGCGTCCTGCAGGTCGCGCAGGAACTGCGTCTGGCCCGCCACGGTGGCGGGATAGCCCGATTCCTGGGCGTGGCTGCTGGTGAAGATGTTGCCGCGACCGTCGCCGTCCGCGAGCGTCCAGGCGTAGGCGGTCTCGACGACCATGACGTCCTTGCCGTAGCGCGCGGACACGTCGTTCATGTTGCCGCGCAGCTGACTCATGGTGCCGTGCCAGTACGGGTAGTACGACATGGCGATGATGTCGTACGGGACGCCCTGCGCGCGGGCGTTGTCGAACCAGGTGCGGTAGGCGGCGTTGTTGCCGCCGCGGTCGAGGTGCAGCGCGATCTCGATGCCGCTGCCGCCTTCGTGGACGCCCGCGATGCCGGCCTTGAGCAGGCCGCCGAGCTGCGACCAGTTGGAGGTGCTGCCCGTGGGCTGCAGCATCCCGTTGGTGATCTCGTTGCCCACCTGGACGATGTCGGGCTTCGCGCCCGCGGCGGTCATCTGCGAGACGACGTCACGCGAATAGCTGCGCACCGCGGTGGTCAGCTGGCTGTAGCTCAGGTTCTGCCAGGCCTTGGGCTTGATCTGCTTGCCCGGGTCGGCCCAGAAGTCGGAGTAGTGGAGGTCGAGCAGGACGTCCATGCCGAGGGCCTTGGCGCGCTGCGCCAGCGCGATCGTCTTCGCCAGGTCGTTGGTGCCGCCGCCGTACGGCTGGCCCGAGCTGCTGTACGGGTTGTTCCACAGCCGCAGCCGCACCAGGTTGGCGCCGCTGTCGGCCATGATCTCGATGGCGTCGCCTTGCACGCCGTCGTCGTAGAAGCGCTCGCCTGCGGCTTCGACTTCGACGAGCGTGCCGATGTCGACGCCCATGTAGAAGTCGTCTCGGACGGCCTGGGCCGGGGAGGCCGTGGCGAACGCGACGAAACTCATGGCGACCGTCAGGGCCACCGCGATCATCCGTCTCATGTGTCGCTCCTTTGCGATCGGTGGGACGGGCGCCGAGGGGCGACCGCTCCGGCGGCACGGGGCCGCCGCCGAAGTAGAACGGGCCTGTTGCGGCCGTTGTGGTCTCATCCCTTTTCCGCGCCGGCCATGGCTCCGGTGACCAGGTGGCGCTGCAGGACGATGTAGAGGATCGTGATGGGCACGGCGAGGACTACCGCGCCGGCGGCGAAGGTAGTGAAGTCGTTGCTGTACTGGTCGGTGATCATCTGGAACAGGCCCAGGGCCACGGTCTGCTTGCCGCTGCTCTGCAGCAGCAGGCGAGGCAGGATGAAGTCCATCCACGGCGCCGTGAACGACGTGATGGCCACGAAGGTGAGCATCGGCCGCATGAGCGGCAGCACGATCTTCCGGAAGATGGTGAGCCGTCCCGCGCCGTCGAGCGCGGCGGCCTCGTCGAGGCTCGCCGGCAGGTTGTCGGTGTAGCCCTTCATGAGCCAGGTGTTGTAGGGCAGGGCCGCGGCGATGCTCACCAGTGCGAGACCGGTGAGGGAGTCGAGCAGGCCGAAGTTGAGGAACAGCATGTAGACGGCGATCGCGGTCAGGAAGCTGGGGAACATCTGGAGGATGAGGATCCCGAGCATGCTGGCCTTGCGGCCCCGGAACCTGATGCGGGCGAACACCCACCCGCACAGGGCGGAGAGGCCGACCGAGCCGACCATGTTGAGCGTGGCGACGTAGAGCGAGTTGAGGTACCAGCGCCCGTAGTTCGTCTGGGTGAACAGGTGGACGTAGTTGTCGAAGGTCGCGTTCTCGGGGATGGGTGTGGCATTGGCCAACCCCCCGCCGGGGCCGAACGAGGAGCCGACGACCCACATGAGCGGGTAGATCACGATGACCGCGACGATGACCAGGACGAGGTGCATCAGCGCGCCGGCGGCGGCGGCGCGCACACGCTGGCGGGGCTCCGAGGGGCGGCCCCCGGTTTTCGCTGGAATGGCGGCCATGGGTCAGAGCTCCCGGATCGCTTTGGTGCGGTTGAGGTTCACCACGGAGATGGCGCCGACGATGACGAAGATGACCAGGCTCATCACCGCGCCGATGTTGTAGAGGCGGTTGTCGAGCGTGAGCTTGAACAGCCAGGTGACGAGCAGGTCGGTGCTCCCCGCGAAGCGGTAGTCCACATTGTCTGGTCCGCCTTCGGTGAGGAAGTAGATCACCCCGAAGTTGTTGAAGTTGTGCACGAACGACAGGATGATGAGCGGCGTGACCGTCCGCTGGACGATCGGCATCGTGATGTAGCGGAACTGCTGCAGCGGCCCGGCGCCGTCGATGCGGGCGGCGTCGTAGTAGTTCTCGGGGATGTTCGCGAGGACACCGCCGACCAGGGCCATGAAGAACGGGAACCCGAGCCACAGGTTGACCAGGAGCGCGATCGCTCGTGCCAGGTTCGGGCTGGTCGGGTCGGTGAACCAGTAGACGCGCTCGTCGGTGATGCGCATGTCGACCAGCCACTGACTGACGGGTCCGAACTGGCCGTTGAACATCGAGCGGAACACCAGCGCGGAGACGATCGCGGGCACGGCCCACGGCAGGAGGAACACCGAGCGCCACAGACGCGGGAACCTGACCCGCTTGCTCGCCAGTATCACCGCGATGAGCAGCCCCGCCGCGTACGTCGTGACCGTGGCGATCACCGCCCACACGATCGTCCAACCGAGGATGTCCACGAACGTCGAGGCCCACGAGGGGACGGCGAAGATCGTCGCGAAGTTCTCGAAGCCCACCCAGCTGACGAGGTTCTTCGGCGGCAGGTTGTCGCGGCTGTAGTCGGTGAACGCCACGAGGATGCCGAAGAGCACCGGCAGCACCGACATGAAGACCAGGAGGATCAGACCGGGTGCGAGCGCGATGAAGGCGAAGGCGCTCTCCCACAAGCGCTTGAAGTAGTCGACTGACGTCTCGGCCCGGCCGCCGGAGTTCAGCGCGGTCCGGTAGCGGGCCGCATCGCGGATGCTCCAGATGCAGATGATCGCGAGCAGCGCCAGCGTCAGGAGCGCGATGAGGCCGTTGGCCATGAGGACGATCGAGTTGTCGCCCTCGGTGAGGCCCGTCATCGTCATCTCGCGCGGCTGCGTGCCGAGCGTGAACAGCCCCCACAGGCCCCGGACGAAGAACCCGCCGTTGAGGCGCGGCGTGAACTCCATGCCGGCGTAGTAATTGCCGCTGGCGATCTCCCAGACGACCGTGCCGGCGAAGAACGCGAAGAAGAACGCGGCCTTGCCGGCCTGGCGGTTGATGAGCTGGCCCGCGCCCCACACCAGCGCCGAGGCGAGGCCCGGTATCGATGGGTGAAGCCCGGGGCCCGCCCGGCCCGGACCGCGCGGGGCGCGGGCCCGGACCGGGGCTGCGGGTGTCTCAGTGGTGGTCACAGCGGTCGGTTCCTAGAGCCCGTGCAGTTCGTTGTAGGTCGTCACGGCCTTCTCCTGGGCGGCGGCGGAGTCGGACAAGTCGTCCCACACGTCGACGACCATCGCGTCGCCGACCTCCCAGAAGTACTCCGGCACCTGCGGGATGAGTTCGGCGTTGGCCGACTGCGCGACGATGCCCGCCACGTGCGGGTCGTCCGCGATGCCTTCGATGCCCGAGAGCAGGTCCTGGTTGAGCGCGGGGATCTGGCCGCTCGAGGCGTAGACGGCGGCGGCACCGGCGTCGGAGGCCATGAAGTTCGCGAAGACGCGG
Source organism: Glycomyces rhizosphaerae (assembly GCF_042647865.1). Classification (NCBI taxonomy): domain Bacteria; kingdom Bacillati; phylum Actinomycetota; class Actinomycetes; order Glycomycetales; family Glycomycetaceae; genus Glycomyces; species Glycomyces rhizosphaerae. The sequence goes on along the minus strand of NZ_JBHRWO010000021.1, from coordinate 1,038,637 downwards.
GCCGCGGCCGGGTACTCGGAGTACCCGGAGACGGCGGCGACGTGCATGCCCGCGAAGGCGCCGGGGGTCTCGCCGCCCGCGGTTCCGGGGAGGGTGGTCACGCCGTACTCGAAGCCGTTCTCGGCGGCGCCGGTGTCGAAGAGCGAGAAGCTCCAGGGGCCGGTGATGACGTACGGGGTCTCGCCCTTGGCGAAGCCCTCTTCGATGACCTCCCAGGTGCTGTCGGCGCTGGGCACGTTGTAGATGTCGCGCAGGCCGCCGTAGTAGTCGAGCGCGGCGGTCAGCGCCGGGTCGTCGAATCCGGGGTTGTCCGGATTGCCGTCGGGGTAGACCTGCCAGCCCATGGCGGAGAGGATCGGGTAGGCGCGGTAGATCTCCATGGTGGACATGCGGATCGTCCAGCGGTTGGCGCCTGGATCGTTGTATTCGGCGGCGAGCGCCTGGATCTCCTCCCAGGTGGTGGCGGGCTCGGAGGAGCCGGTCAGCTCTTCGAGGAGTGTGGTGTTGTACATGAGTCCGAGCGATTCGGTGGTCACCGGGACCGCGTGCATCTGGTCTTCGGCGGTGACGACGCTGGTGAAGGCCTCGCTGATGCGCTCGTTCAGGACGCCGGTGTACTCGCCCAGCGGGGCGGCGGTGCCGTCGTCGATCGCGTTGGGGATCTCGTTGTAGAAGGTCATGAAGACGTCGGCGCCGGTCCCGGCTTCGCCGGCCAGGGCCATCTTGTCGACCGCGTCGTGCTTGCCGACGAGCTCATACTCGATCTTCATGTTCGGGTACTCGTCCTTGAACTCCTCTTTGAAGGCCGCGATGACGGCCTCGGCGAGGTAGTCCTCTTCGAACCAGACCTTGAGCGGCACTTCGCCGGAGGCGATGGCCTCCTCGATGACGTACTGGCCGGCCTCGGCGTCCCACTCCAGTTCGGAGGACTGCTCCTCCTCGGCGGGTCCGCCGCAGGCGCTCAGGCCCAGTACGGCCACCGTCGCCAAGGCGGCAACTCTCTTGCCTCGCATGGTGTGTCCTTGTCTCAGTCGAGGGATGTCGGCGCCGGAGCGGCGTCGAACTGTGAACGTTTACATCAACCTAGCGACATGCATCACTGAAGACAAGGCGCTTTTGCACCTTATATGGCATTTAGGAAAGGATTGTTACGATAAAATGATGGCGATTTCCAGATCACGATCATGGTCGAAAACGCATACCTGCACCTGGCTAGGTTGCGTGCACGTTCACAACTTCTGACGCGAACCCCGGCGCCCTGAGCAGTGCCTAGCGATCGGGCGCGATACCCCCTTGGACCCGATGCCGCTTGCGGTGCCCGTCGTCGAGCGGCTGGGCCAAACGCGAACTCACTGGCATCGCGCTGTCGGCCGGGACCGCCACGGTCACTGTGACCGGCGGGAGCGGCAACCTCGTCGCCGACCAGTTCTCGCTCGTCGGACAGGGCGGGGCCGATCCCGGCAGCGCGACCCGCTACGAGGCCGAGGGCTCCGGGGCGACCTGCACCGGCGCCATCGACGGCAACCACTCGGGCTATTCCGGGACCGGATTCTGCAACGGCGACAACACCGACAGCGCCTATGCCGAGTTCACCGTGCAGGCCACGGCCGCCGGGACGGCGACGCTGAACCTCCGTTATGCCAACGGCGGCACCACCGGAAGACCGGGCGACCTGATCGTGAACGGCACCCGAGTGGAGACGACCCCGTTCGGGTCCACCGGCGCGTGGAACACCTGGACCACCCGGACCGTCACCGTCCAACTGCGCGCGGGCGCCAACACCGTCCGATGGGACCCGACCACCGCGAACGGTCTGCCCAACATCGACTACCTCGACGTCGCTCAAGCGAGCGGCTAGCAACACCCGGCGGCGTCGGTGGCGCGCAGGCGGAT
>NZ_JBHRWO010000021.1:952181-1036705 GCF_042647865.1 Glycomyces rhizosphaerae | reverse complement strand
CGGATGCGCCTGCGCGCCACCGACGCCGCCGCCCCTTTCCGAACCCCCGAATCCGGCTCAGCGCCAGAAGAGAGCCTTCATGACCATCGACCGCAGACAACTGCTGCGCCTGGCAACCGGCGAAGGTGCCGGTGTCGAAGGCGCCGCACCGCGTCGTGATCCAGTGCGGGGCGGCGCCTTTCGTTACGTGGCCTCGGCGGCTACTGCCGTTCGAGGATCCAGACGGTGCTGCCGTCGGTGGCGCCGGTGTTCCACCGGACCTCACCGGTCGAGGTCGCATACAAGTACGACCGGCCGGGGGCCTGGTTGTTGAACCGGAAGCCGCCGGGCACCGACTCGATGCTCCACTTCGTGTCGGGTCCGATATAGCCGTCGTTCCAAATGACGACATTGTTCGGTTCCGTGTCCAGATACGACCGACCGGACCGGACATTGTCGATCGTCCAGGTGCCGTCGGAACCTTGGGTGAGGATCCAGTCCTGGTCGTCGTAGATGGTCCCGGCATTCATACTGAGGCTCCCTGCGCTTCCCGAGTCCAGGTACTCCCCCGTCGCCGCATTCCTCAGCTTGTAAGTGGCACCGCTGACGGGACCGGACGAGGCGCTGCCGGCGAGCTCGGTCAGCTTCGTGGTGAGCACCGGCACGTAGAAACCGGTGATGCCCGCGATGTTCGGGTGCGTGCCCGAGCCGCCTGTGCCCGGGTAGCCGCCCAGGAGGTCGTCGAAGGTGTATGCCACCCGGTGGTCCTCGATGCGGGTGTCGAGCGTCGTGTCGGCGAAGACGTCGGCGACCGCCACGCCCCACTTCTGGGCGGCTTCGAGGGCGACGTCGCGCAAGGCGAGCTGGGTGTCCCAGTCACGGGAGCCCAGCTTGTGGACGGGGACGTACACCAGCCGGGCGGCCGGCCACTTCTGTTTCATGGTGTAGACGGTGGTCTCGAACGACCCGGCGAAGGTGCTGGTGTCGAAGTCGGCCGGGTCCATGGAGGCGCTGACCGCTCCCATGGTGTATTCCGCGACCGACTGGAGCCTGAGCGCGTCATTCGTGCCGCCGTCGAAGACCACGTAATCGGGCGTCTGCGAGCTGGCCGAGTTGACCTGGGTGAGGATCTTCCCGGCGGGGTCGCCTGACACCGGGCCGACGGTCGCGCCGTTCACCGCGTATTTCGTCAGCTGCATCCCTTCGCGTTCGGCGGTGAAGTCCACGAAGCCGCGCGAGTACTTGTGCCCGTATACGATGCTGTCGCCGAATGCGTAGACCGATGCGCCTTCGAGGACGCCGTTCGCGGCATAACCGGGCCTGACCAGGTGGAAGTTGTCGATCGACTGCGGTCCGGTGCCGTAGTAGTTGCAGGCGACCAGCTTCGCGAGACCGGTCCCGGTGATCGCTCCGGTTCCGGAGGCCATCACCTGCGCCGCGGCCTCTTTGCTGGTGATCGTGTACTGGACCTTCCCGAGGATGAAGTCCATGTGCAGGTCGACCGTGTACCACTTGCTCCGGTCGAAGGTCCGCTTGATCCATGTCGGGTTGAGCGCATCGGGAGCGGCGGTCGAGTCCGAGTCGGGTCCGGCCACCGCGTAGCGGAGTTCGGAGCCGGTCGCCGCGATGGCGAAGACCAGGCGCCCTCCGTCGTCGCGCAGTTCCAGACCGGTCTTCATGCCGTCGCTGGCGATCGAGGTCTTCCAGTCGAAGCTCAGGTCCAGCGTCGACTCGCTCGCGACCTCCGACGCGAACGGGCTGACCGAGGTCGTGTAATTGCCCATGTTCTCCGTGATGGTCAGACTGCCGTTGCCGACGGAGGCCCCCGTGGGGAAACCGAAGTTCTCCGGAACGGTCTGGGCGTCGAAGGTCTCATCGATGAGCACGGTGTTCGGCTCCCCTGCGGCCGACGCGCCTTGAGGAACTGCCAGGGCCGCCAGGATCAGGGACGCGACGGCGACGAATAGGCCGGCCGACTTCCGTGGACGGAAGCCCGCCGGTGCGGTTGTGGACATGTTCGATCTCCTCTGCGTTGAGGGTTGGCCAGCCCCGGTCGATGCGGACGACCGGGGCTGGACGGTCCGGTGTCGATGGCGCCGCCCCGTGCCGCGGTGCGGGACGGCGCCGTGAGATGGGTGCGGCTACCGTCGTTCGAGGATCCAGACGGTGCTGTTGTCGGTGGCGCCGGTGTTCCACTGCACCTGCCCGGTCGAGGTCGCGTACAGATACGACCGGTCGGCGGCCTGGTTGTTGAAGCGGAAGCCACCGGATGCCGGCTCGACGCTCCACTTCGTGTCGGGACCGATGTAGCCGTCGTTCCAGATGACGACGTTGTTCGGCTCGGTGTCCAGATACGACCGACCGGCCCGGACGTTCTCGATCGTCCAGGCACCATCGGCGCCCTGGGTGAGGATCCAGTCCTGATCGTCGTAGATCGTCCCGGCCCCCGTAGTGAGGCTCCCGGCGCTGCCCGAGTCCAGATAGCCTCCCGTCACCGCGTTCTTCAACTTGTAGACCGCACCGCTCACCGGACCGGAGACGTTCGCGAACATCACGCGCACCGCCTCGCCCTCGTTCACGGTGACGTCGATCGTCCCGCCGCTCACGGAGTAGGACCGGTTGCCTTGACCGACCCACGTGTCGTTCGCGTCGTAGGAGCCGACCTCGACCGAGCCCACGGTCCCGTAGGTGTCGGGGAACGAGTAGGTCCCGCCGTTGTCGATGCTGATCAGGGCGAACTCGGTGGCACTGCGCTCGACCGCGATGCCCTGGCCGCCGGTGGTGGTCGCGTAGTTCAGGTTCAGACTCGCCAGCCGTTTGGTGACGTCGAACGAGGCGGCGGCGGCGCGGTTGTACGTCTGGACCTGCGAGCCTCCCGCCTCCACCGGCGCCTTGGTCGCCAGGTCCGTCCGGATCTTGTTGATCGTGAAGTTGAGGTCGCGGATCTCGAACGAGACCTGCTTGCGGGTGACCGCATGGGTGGTCGGGTCGAAGTTGTAGAGGCCGTGGTTGGAACTGCCCGAGGCCGCGTATCCGTCGGTGGCCGCGTACAGGTTGTGCACCGCGCCCCCGGCGATCGAGTTGAACTTCGTGACGTGCGCGTTGTCGGTCCCGGCGAAGGTCTCCATGACCATGGGGAAGTTGTCCCCCTGGGCCCACATCGACTCGATCCCGTATTTGTAGAAGGTGTCGATGTTGGTCGTGTACGGGTCGTAGCCGAAGAAGTCGATGGTGTTGGCGCCCTGCGAGCGCAGCGCCTCGTTCTCGGCGACGGGCCGAGCGTCCCCGACGGTGTTGGTGCGGGTGTAGATGGGGTAACCGGAGTCCTTGACCACCCGGCCGAGTTCGGTCAGGTAGTTCAGGAGCACGTCGCGTCGGAACTGTCCTGCGTCGGTGTACCCGCCCTGGTCCCACAGCGCGTTGCTGTAGCTGCTGTAGCTGCGGTCCGAGGAGACGCCCCACTGGAGCTGGGCGACGTTGGGCTCATTGGTGACTTGGATGCCCACGGTGGTGTGGCCGGTGTCGTAGGCGGCGAGGTGCTCCATCACCGCACCGAGCACGAGCTGCTCGCGGGCGAGGAGGTTCGGATCGGTCTTGTCGAACAGGAAGTGGTCGCCGCTCTGGAGCGGGGTGCCGCTGGAGTCGACTACGAGCTGGTAGTCGTTCCACACGTAGTCGGGGACGCGGATCGGCATCGAGTGGCCGGTCGACTCATGGCTGAACCACAGCAGTTCGAGCTTGAGGCCGTACTCGCCGCACCAGTCGACGTACTTCTCCAGGTCGGTCCAGTCGAAGGTGTCCTTCGACGGTTCGGCCTGGGACCACCAGAGCGGGATGTTGACGACGCTGAAGCCGTCCTCGGCGATCATCTGCAGGATCGGCTTGAGTTGGGCGTCCGTCCAACCCTTCTGGTACCTCTGGTGCTCGTAGCGGAACTGGACGCCGCTGTGGTAGAACGGCTCGCCGTCCACCAGGAGCACTTCTCTGTCGTAAGTGGACTTCGATGTGTCGACCACCGAGATCGGCGTGGTCTGGGCGATCGCGGGCTGCTGGACCAGGACGGTCCCGACCAGGGACACGGCCGGGAGGGTGAGCACCGCGCGTCGCGTGACACCGCCGCTCGGCCGTCGTTTGCGTGCGGACATCGTCTCGCACTCCTTTCGTCGCTTTATGATCGTTGTATCTGCATTTGTGGATATGTAGTGGTGGAAAGCGGCCCGCTCCAGGTTTCCGGAGCGGGCCGCTCTCGGGCTATTTGAGCCCGGTGGTGGCGATGCCCTTGACGAGGTACTTCTGGCCGACGAGGAACACGATGAAGACCGGGATCAGGGTCACGATCGACATGGCGAAGAGCAAACCCCAGGAAGCCCCGGCCGTCGCGTCCACGAAGTTGCGCAACGCGACCGGCGCGGTCTGCATCTCCGGCTTGGTGAGATAGATGAGCTGGGCGAAGAAGTCGTTCCAGGTCCACACGAACGTGAAGATCGCGGTCGTGGCCAGAGCCGGAACCGAGATGGGCAGCAGGATCCGGAAGAAGATGCGCCAGTAGCCGGCGCCGTCGATCTTCGCGGCCTCGTCCAACTCGCGCGGCAGGCCGCGGAAGAACTGCACCATCAGGAACACGAAGAACGCGTCGGTGGCCAGGAACTTCGGCACGATCAGCGGCAGGAAGGTGTTGACCCAGCCGATCTGGGAGAACGCCACGTACTGCGGCACGAGAATCACGTAGATCGGCACCATGAGGGTCAGCAGCATGATCGCGAAGCTGACCTTCCGGCCGCGCCACCGCAGGCGGGCGAAGGCGTAGGCGGTCATCGAGCAGCTCACCAGGTTGCCGATCAGAGCGCCGAGGACCACGATCGCCGAGTTCAGCAGGTACACGCTGAACGGGTGCGCCAACGCGCTCCACCCGTTCGGGAAGTGGCTCAGGTCGATGTCGGTCGGCAGGAGCGACGGGTCGCGGAAGATCAGCGCATCCGGTTTGAACGCACTGGCGACCATCCACAGCAGCGGGTAGATCATCACCGTGCCGACCAAGATCAGCATCACGTGCTTGACCAGCCGCCTGATCCGTCCGGGTCCGGTCCCGCCGCCGCGTCGCGGCGCCGGAGGCTCGGTCTTCCCGACGAGGGGGCCGGTTCTGATTTCAGTTGCCGTCACTGTAGAACACCCACCGCTTGCTGAAGTAGAAGTTGATCGCCGTCAAGACGCCGACGATGACCACGAGCAGCCAGGCCATCGCCGAGGCGTAGCCCATGTGGAGCCGCCCGAACGCCTCGCTGTACAGGTAGAGCGAGTACAGGAGCGTCGAGTCCGACGGGCCGCCCGTTCCGCCCGAGACCACGAATGCCTGCGTGAAGGTCTGGAACGAGTTGATGATGCCCAGCACCATGTTGAAGAAGATGATCGGCGTGAGCATCGGGACGGTCACGTGGCGGAACTGGTCCCGTTTGGACGCGCCGTCGAGGGCCGCAGCCTCGTAGAGGTGCTCGGGGATCTGCCTCAGGCCCGCCAGGAAGATGACCATCGAGGATCCGAACGTCCACACGTGCAGCAGGATCAGGGAGATGAGCGCCGTATCGGGGTTGGCGATCCAGCCCGGCCCCTCGATCCCGAACAGCCCGAGGAACTGGTTGACCAGTCCCTCGATCCCGAAGACCTGACGCCACAGGACGCCGACGGCCACCGAGCCGCCGAGGAGTGAGGGCAGGTAGAACACCGATCGGTAGAACGCCAGGCCCTTGATGCCGCGGTTGAGCAGCATCGCCAGCGCCAGCGCGACCGCCAGCATGAGCGGGACGCTCACGAACGTGTAGGTGGCGGTCACCGCGAGTGCCTTGTGCAGCCGCGTGTCCCGGAGCATCTCGGCGTAGTTCTCGAGTCCCACCCACTCGGGGGCGCTCAACAGGTTGTAGTCGGTGAAGGACAGGTAGAGCGAGGCCAGCAGCGGCCCCAAGGTCACCGCGACCACGCCGAGGAACCAAGGGGCCATGAGCATCCATGCCGCGCGCTCCTCCTGCCGGGCCGCCGCGCTCATGCGCCTGCCGGTCTTCGTCATCGTGACTCCGTTCCAGGGAATTCGGGGCGCCGCGGGCGGCGCACCGGTTCGACTCCGATGGGGATGGTGCGGCGGGTGCAGGCCGCAGCCCGCACCCGCCTCCCGCTAGAGCTCAGCCTTCAGTCCGTCGTAGAACTGCTGCGCGGCCTCTTCCGGCGTGAGCCGGTCGAACAGGACGTCGATGTTGATCCGGTCGTAGAGCTCGTCCATGGCTCCGCCGGCGTTGGCGTTCGGAATCGGGAGCGGTTCGGGGCCGAGTGCCGTGACCCGTGCGTTGTAGTCGGCCACGGCGAGTTCGGTCTCGGTCAGATCGCCGGAGACCGTCTCGACGACCGCGGGATCGACCGGGACGCCCCGGTCGAACTTCTGGAGCTCGATGGCTTCGGCGGAGTTGAGGAAGTCCAGCAGCATGGCGGCCTCCTCGGGGTGCTCGGTGGCGGCCGAGGCGGCGTAGAACAGGCCGGGCTTGACGAAGGAGCCGGTCACTTGGGCGTCCGATTCACCCGGGTAGATCATCAGCTGGGCGGCGCCTCCGGAGGTCTCCTCGAGTTCACCCAACTGGTTCGTGGCCAGGGCCGGGTTCATCGCGACCTTGTGCAGGGCCAAGAGGGACTGCGCCGCGCTCGAGCCGGCGCCATGGGCCTCCACCATGGTCTCGACGCTCGGGGTGCCGCCGCTGTCGCGCAGACGGATCACCCAGTCCCAGTAGCCCGCCAAGGTCTCAGGGGTGAAAGCGAGGTCGGAACCGTCAGGGGACCACCAGTTCTCGCCGTGCTGACGAAGCCAGACCGTGGCGACCTGGGAGAACATGGGGATATCGCTGCCGGCCATGTCAGGGTTGGCCGCGCTGATGGCGGCCGCGGTCTCGATGTAGTCGTCCCAGTCCCATGTTGACTCGTCCGGGATCTCGACACCGGCTTCCGCGAACGCCTCCGGGGCGATCGCGACGCTGAATCCGGAGACGCCGCCCGGCACGGCGTACACCCCGTCGTCGACAGTGGACAGGGACAGCGTCGACTCGCTGTAGCGCTCCAGGTGCGCCGCGTCGGCCACCGTGTTCAGGTCCAGCAGCTGGCCGTTCTCGATGTAGGGGTACATGAGCGGATCGACGACCTGCATGACGTCGGGCAGATCCTGGGCGGCCGCGGAGGTCGAGAGCTTGTTCCAGTAGTCGTCCCAGCTGGTGAATTCCGGCTCGACGTTGATGTCGGGGTGGAGCTCTTCGAACCGTTCCAGGATCTCCTGGGTGTAGGCGTGGCGGGCGTCGGAGCCCCACCAGAAGTAGCGGAGGGTCACGCCGTCGCCGTCGTCTCCGGATGAGCAGGCGGCGAGGAGCGAGACGCTCATCGCCGAAGCGAGAGTGGCCGCGCCTATGCGCGAGAGCAGGGGTTTCATGGGAGCCTCCATTGGATCCGTTTCATGTTCTGGATCGGCGGTTGTCGTTCGTCGCGGTGCTTTTGGCGACGCCTTGTGCCGAGGGATGGGCTGCCGCCAGACCTTGAATCATCATGACAACGGTTCCAGAGCCTGTCAACCAGGGTTACTGCTGAATTTGGATAACGGTTTCATTACGCGAAATCGGGCATTCCGTACGTGACTCGGTCGTTCCTCCGGATGGGAGGGCTCCAGCGGCTCAGCGGCCTCCGGAGTCGGAGGCGGTGCTGGCCCGGACGATGAGCCGTCCGGGCAGCACGACGTCCTGCGGAGGCTCGGTCGCGAGCGCCATCTCCAGCGCCGCCCGTCCGGCCTCGGCGAACGGCAGCGCCACCGTGGTCAGCGACGGAGTGACGTCGCGCGCGAGCGGAATGTCGTCCACTCCGGACAGGGCGATGTCGGTCGGCACGTCGAGACCTGAGCGCCTGAACTCGTTCAGGGCGCCGATGGCGAGGACGTCGTTGCCCGCGAGCACGAGGTCCGGCCGCGGGCGCACCTGCGAGATCCGGCGGGCCGCGTCCCTGCCGCCCTCCCGGGTGATCTCGCACTGCTCGACCACCACCGAGTCCGGGTCGAAGCCCCGCTCGGACAGGCCCCGCAGGAAGCCCTCGGTGCGGCTGTCGAGCGCCGGGTGACGCGGGCTGGTCAGGACGGCGGCGTGGCGGCGTCCCAACCCGCCCATGTAGCGGCCGACGGTCCTCCCCAGCTCGAAGTCGTCGAAGCGCACCGCCGGGAACGGCGTGTCGTGCTCGCCGATGAAGACCACGCCGCAGCCGTCGGCACGGAAGCGCTCGAGTTCGGGGAGGACCTGCTCGCTCGGGACGTCGGCGAAACTCGCGCTCGTCACGACCAGGGCGCGGGGGCGCAGCCCGCGCAGCACTTCGAGGGCCGTCCGGTGCGCGGCCGCGCCGCTTCCGGCACTGGTGATGCTGACCAGCGCACCGCGTTCCCGGCCCGCCGCCTCCATGCCGGCGGCGATCGCGGCCAGGGACGCGGTCCTCGGATCGCTCGCGAGCAGCATGACCGCCGTCCGCCGCCCTCGCAGCGCCCGGGCCGCCTGGTTCGAGACGTAGCCGAGAGATTCCGCCACCGCGAGGACGCGGGCCGAGAGCCGCTCGCTCACGTGGAGGTCGCCCCCGTTGAGCACGCGGGACGCGGTCGAGGGCGATACGCCGGCCGCCTGAGCGACGTCACGTAGGGTCGCCTTCTGATACGCTCGCCGCACAAAACCTCCAATGTCGAACGCTCCCTCGAAAGCGCGCAGGCGATCGGTCGAGGGGCGGGGCGGCGCACCCCGAGATGCGCCCGATGCCAGGATGCCATTGTGACCACAGACCCTGCCACCGACGACCAGCCTCCGGGCATCCGGACCCGACCGTCGACGGTCACCCTCCGCGATGTCGCCGACGCGGCCGGCGTCTCCAAGGCCTCGGCCTCACGGGCGCTCGACCCGAGGTCCCAGTACGTGTCACCGGAGCTGCGCGCGCGGGTCATGGAGACCGCCAGGCGCCTGGGCTACCGCCCGAACGCGTCGGCGCGGGCCACGACCACCGGTGCGACCGCGATGGTGGCCGTGCTCGTCTCCGACATCCGCGACCCCTACAACGCCGAGATCGTGCACGGCGTGATCGAGCAGGCGGGCGCCTCCGGTCTCGTGGCCACCTTCGCCGGGACGGACCACGCCATCGACGACGAGGTCCGGGTCGTGCGCATGATGCGCAGCCTCAGACCGCACGCCATGATCCTGACCGGTGCGCGCAGCGGCTCCCCGGTCTCGCGGACGTCCCTTGAGGAGGAGCTCGCGCGCTACACACAGGAGGGCGGCCGGGTGGTGATCGCCGGAGACGACGAGCTGCCCTTCGACACCGCGGTCGTCCCCCGCCGACGCGGCGCCTCGGCACTCGTCGCCGAACTGTTCCGCCTCGGCTACCGGTCGCCCGCCCTGATCCGGCCCGACCACGACTCGGCGGCCGCGCGCCAGTGGGAGGACGGCATCGTCGAAACCGCCCGCAGCCTGGGGATGCGGATCGAGTACGGCGCCGTCGTGCGCGCGCCGATGACCCGGGACGGCGGGTACGACGCGGTCAGGAGCCTGGTCGAGCAGCGGCACGAAGGCCTCGACGTGGTCCTCGCCGCCACCGATGCGATGGCCATAGGCGCGATGAGCGCGATGCGCGACGCGGGCCTCAGTCCCGGCACCGAGATCGGCGTCGCCGGGTTCGACGATGTGGTGGGGACCGAAGACGTCACGCCGACACTGACCAGTGTGGACCTCGCGCTCGCGAGTGTGGGCGCCGCCGCGGTGGAGCTCGCGTTGACCGAGTCCGCCGCCGATCGCCGGAGGGTCGAGTTCGAGCCTCGCGTCATCCTTCGCGGCACCACGCCCGCCCGGCACGGCTGACGCCGCTCCGGCGGGCTACTCGGGGAGTTCAGTGAATTCGATCCCCTTCACCAGCGCCGAGCCGGTCTCAGTCCACAGTCCGATCATGCGGCCAGTGAAGCCGCCGGCGACCTCGGTCGAGAGGTAGCGCCCGTCCAGACGCGCGAGCGCGGTGAACCCGGAGGCGTCGACGATGCCGAGTTCGATGTCGTCCGGTCCCTCCTTTGTGGCCTCGACTGAGCGGATGCGGAACGTGACCGCGGCGGACGGCAGCGGGCAGGCGCCGGCGACGGCCTCGACCTCGCCGACATGCGAGACCGCTGCTGCTACATCGTCTTTGACGCGGATGCCGTACCAGTGTCGGCGGTCGATCCGCACCGCTGCGGTCACGACCGACTGCCCGGGCTCGACGGTGACGTCGGCTTTCCAACGGTTCCCGGCGGCACGGAAGAACAATCCCGACGGCTCGCCCGAGTCGCTTGCGGCAGGTTCCAATCGGACGCCGCCAGGGACGAGACGGGCGCACTGATCGGGCCGCGCTCCGGGCGAGACCCACCTGTGGTCGAGCCGCGGCGCGGTGAAATCGTCGGTGAAGGACCACCGCGCGGGTGCCAGCTTCGCGCCTGAGGGCGTGAACTGCGGCCACTCATCCGTCCACGCGATCTCAGCGAGGAAGGTCTCGCGCCCGTTGACGTGGTAGCGCGGGGTGCGCCCGCGGGGACGAACCCCCAGATGCACTGCGGCCCAAGTCCCGTCGGAGCGCTCAACTAGGTCGGCATGGCCCACGTTCTGCACTGGATGCCGGGTACTGCGATGAGTGAAGACCGGGTTGTGCGGCGCGGCCTCGAAAGGGCCGCGGGGTGAGCGCGAGCGGGCGACCGAGACCACGTGCCCGCGGTCGGTGCCGCCCTCGGCGATGACCAGGTGCCACCATTCGCCGCGCCGGTACAGGTGCGGGCCTTCGGGATTGCCCAGACCGGTGCCGTGCCAGATCCACCGCGGCTCCTCCAGCACCCCGCCGGTGCCGGGGTCGATCGCGACCTGCCGGATGCCGATCTGCTGCTCGTTCCAGGAGCAGTAGGTGAGCAGGCAGGTGCCGTCCTCGTCCCAGGCCAGGTCCGGGTCGATCCCGTCCAACCCGCCTAGATGCACCGGGTCCGACCACGGACCCGCCGCGTCGGTGGCGCTGTAGAGCAGGTGCCCGCCGCGCGGATCGTCGATATCGGTGGTGACCAGCCAGAACCGGCCCTTGTGGTGGCGCAAGGTCGGGGCGTAGACGCCGCGGCTGGCGGTCGAACGCCCCGCCGGGAACTGCTCGTCCCGGTCGAGGGCGTTGCCGATCTGCCGCCACGAGACCAGGTCGCGCGAATGCCAGATCGGCACTGCCGGTGCGTACTCCATTGAGGAGTTCGCCAGGTAGAAGTCCTCCCCGACCCGGCAGACCGACGGGTCGGGGAAGCAGCCGGCGATCACGGGTGCCGTGGCCGCCGTTTCTACGGGACCCATCAGAGGGCTTTGCGCACGGCCGCCGCCAGGTCCGGGGCGTCCTCAGCGTCGGCGTCGGCGATGCCCACGCCGTATCGGAACCGGACCGCCGCTCCGTCAGGGATGGTCAGCTCGTCGCTGAAGAACGGCGCGGGGTTGAGGCAGGCGAACTCCTCGCTGCGGGCGAACCACTGCGGCGGGTGGTGCGGGTTCTCGGCGTCGTCGACCATGAGCACCAGCGAGGTGGCGTCGATGTCGTCGTGGCGTCCGGCGAAGCCCATCCACTCGTGGCGCTGTCCGCGCATGTCGTTGCCGGAGCCTGAACCCTCGGCGGTGACTAGACGGCCGCCGGTGAAGGCGCGCGGGCCGCGCCAGAACAGGCCGCCGTAGCCGGCGTTCTCGCGGCCCTTCGTGGTCGGCGAGCCGATTGCGATGTCGGATCCGGAGACGTTGCTGAGTTCGGTCTCGAAGGTCAGCATCCAGGCCTCGGCCGAGAGCAGGCGCGCGCCGATCGTGCGACGTTCGGTCAGGAATGCCGCTCCGGCCTGGGTGATCCAGTCGAGCTCATGGGAGAGCCTGACCGAGCCGTCGGTCGAGTCGATCTCGGTGAAGTCCCGATGCCGCTGGGTGCCGTTGTTGTCCTTCTGGACGTAGAACTGCCCGTGGACGTAGGTCGGTCCGCCCCAGAAGTTCTCCTCCCCCACGTGCGGCAGCGACAGCGCGATGCCCTTGTGCCACACGTGGTCCCAAGGCCGGTAGAGGCTCACCAGGTGTCCGGCGCGGGTGCGGATCGGGTGCAGGTACGGCTTGGGCGACTCCAGTTGCGGGGAGTCGGGCCGGTAGACGTAGCGGAACAGGTCGGTCTCGCCGTCACGGACGGTAACGGCGCTGCCGACGTCGTGGCGGAGGTCGAGGTGGCTCATGCAATGGTGTCCTTGATCGGCGCCCACGGAACGGCGCCGCCGTCCATGCTGCGGTTGAACGGGTCCTGGCCGGTGATCTCGCCGGCCGCGACGGGGCGGCCCTGGAAGGCCGAGGCGTAGGTGGCGGCGGCGAACTCCATCGTCCGGCGGGCCTCTGCAAGGGAGACGCCCGGTTCGGTGCCGTTGGCGAGGGCGTCGAGGACCGCCTCGATCTGGAGGCGGTGGCCGCTCTCCGGATCGCCGCCGCCGAACTCGTTCCACAAGTCGGCGAGCTCCTCGTGTCCCGGTGCGGGCGTGAAACTCCAGTCGGCCTCCCGGTAGCCGTAGAGGTGCTCGAGTTCCACAGTGGCGTATTCGAAGTCGAAGCGGAGCCGGGAGGTCTCCCGGGGAGACACCACTGAGTTCACCACCGTGGCCAGCGCACCGTTCTCGAAACGGGCCAGCGCCATCGAGACGTCCTCGGTGTTCGTGGGGCGAGACAGGCGCCCGGCGAGGGCCGTGACCTCGGTCCAGGGGCCGAGGATCGACAGGAGCAGGTCGAACTGGTGGATGCCGTGGCCCATCGTCGGTCCCCCGCCCTCGACCTCCCAACGGCCACGCCACGGAACCGCGAAGTAGGCGTCGTCGCGGTACCAGAGCGTCTCGCAGGTGGCCACGAGCGGCCGCCCGAGCGCCCCGGAGGCGGCCAGGCGCCGGAGCCGGATCGCGGCCGGGCCGTACCGGTGCTGGAAGACGGTCAGCACCGGTACTCCGGTCTCGGCCTCGACCGCGGCGAGCTGGTCCATCTCGGCCAGACTCAGCGCGGTCGGTTTCTCGACCAGCGCCGGGACACCCGCACGCATCGCCGTGATCGCCAGCGGCACATGGGTTCCCGGCGGTGTGCAGATGTGCGCCAGGTCGAGCCGCTCCTTCTCCAGCATGGTCGCGGCGTCGCCGTATACGGCGGGAACCGGGAAGCGGCCGGTGAACGCCGCGGCGCTGGCCGGGTCGATCTCGGCCACGGCCGCCAGTTCGGCGCCCAGTTCGGTCAGGGCGTGGGCATGTGCGTGTGCGATGCCGCCGGTGCCGACGATGCCGCAGCGGAGCGGGGGTCTGGAGACGGTCATGGGTGCTCTTCTCTTGGGGCGCCGACTAGGCGGCGGCGTCGATTTCGGACTGGAGTTCGTCGACGAAGGCCTCGGCGGCTTCCTGCGGAGTGCGCTCCCCGAACAGGACTTCCTGGGTGTAGCGCTGGATCATCTGGTCGAATCCGCTGCCTCCGTTGGGGGTGACCCTGACGGCGGGCCCGGCGGCGGCCGATTCGAGGTACTCCACCGCCCGCTGCTCGCCCTCGTCGAGGTCGGCCGCGACGTGGTCGCGCATGGCCGTGTTGGCGGGGATGCCGCGCTCGGTGCCGAGGATGTCGGCGGCGGCCTCGTGGTTGACCAGGAAGTCGATAAGGGTCACGGCCTCGGCCGGGTGCTCACTCTTGGAGGAGACCGACCAGTACATCGACGGTTTGACGAAGTTGGCCGCGGATTCGGCGTTGCCGGGCAGTTGCAGAAGCCGGAAGTCGGCGCCGCTCGCCGCGAGCACCGGCGTGATCTGGGTGTTGTAGAAGAAGCCCATGGCGACCTTGCCGGTGGCCAGGCTGCCGCCCTCGATGCCGGCGGTGAGGCTCTCGACGGTCTGGGCGGCGCTCTCGACGCCCCCGGTCTCGATCAGGCCCAGGTTGTAGTTCCACAGGTCGACCAGCAGGGCGGGGTCGAGGGTGACCTGGCCGTCATCGCCGTAGAGCTCGTTGCCGTGCAGGCGGGACCAGTAGCGAATGCTGCCCTGGTCGTTGCCGCCGGTGACGCTGGAGCCGTTGATCGCGCCGCCGCTCTTCTCGGCCAGCTCGTTCGCGATGGCCGCGTAGTCGTCCCAGGTCCAGGTCTCGCCGTCGGGCAGTTCGACGCCGTACTGGGCGAACAGGTCGGCGTTCACGAAGCTGGCGAGCATGGCCGCGCCGATGGGGATCGCGTACAAGGTGCCGTCGACCTCTCCGGTCGCGAGGGTCGACTCGTCGAATTGGGAGGTGTCGAGGAACTCGCCCGCGCCGGACAGGTCGAGCAGGCTGCCGCGATCGCCGTAGGAGGCGAGGTAGAGCTCGTCCATCTGGAGCACGTCGGGCGAGTCGTTCGCGGCGGTGGTGGTGGCGAGGGCGTCCCAGTAGCCTTCCCACGGCTTGAACTCGGCCTTGACGGTGATGTTCGGGTGTTCCTCTTGGAACGCGGCGATCGCCTGGTTGGTGAGGTCGGCGCGGACGTCGGCGCCCCACCAGGTCATGCGGATGGTGACCGGGTCGTCGCTCAGTTCCATGTCGCCGCCGCCGCCGGTGCCGCAGGCGGCCAGGCCGGGCACTGCGACGGCAGAGGCGCCGAGGCCGCGGAGGAGAAGTCTGCGTTGCATGGTGTCGCTCCTTTGCGAAGGGTTCAGGGTTGTGGGCACATCTACTTGCCGCCGGTGGTGGCGATTCCTCGGAGCAGGAATTTCTGTCCGAACAGGAAGACCAGGAAGATCGGCAGGAGGGAGACGACGCTCATGGCGAAGGCCGCACCCCAGTTGGTGCCGGCCTGGGCGTCCACGAAGCCCCGCAGGGCCAGTGGCACGGTGTAAAGGTCCGGGTCGGTCAGGTAGATCAGCTGGGAGAAGAAGTCGTTCCAGGTCCAGATGAACGTGAAGATCGCCGTGGTCGCCAGGGCCGGGACCATGAGCGGCAGGATCACCTGGGCGAAGATGCGCGGATGGCCGGCCCCGTCGATGCGGGCGGCCTCGTCGAGTTCGACGGGTATGCCGCGGATGAACTGGACCATCAGGAAGATGAAGAACGCGTCTGTGGCCAGCAGCTTGGGCACGATCAGGGGCAGGAAGGTGTTGACCCAGCCGAATTGGGAGAAGAGGACGTACTGGGGAACGATGATGACGTGGATCGGGAGCATGATCGTCAAGAGCATGATCGCGAACCACCAGCGCTTGCCGGTGAATTCGAGGCGGGCGAACGCGTAGGCGGCCATCGAGCAGGAGATCAGGTTCCCCAGGATCGCACCCAGAACGACGATCGAGGAGTTGACGAGATAGACGCTGAAAGGATCGGCGAAGGCGTTCCACCCCTCGGCGTAGTTCCCGGTCTGCAGGTCGTTCAGCACCAGGCTGGGGTCGCGGAAGATGACATCGTTGGGCCGCAGCGAGCTGACGACCATCCACAGCACCGGGTAGAGCATCACCAGCGCGCCCAGGATGAGCAGTGCGTGCTTGAGGATCGAGCGGAGCGGGCTCGGGCCGCTTCTGGTGCGCCGACCGGGCGCCCGGCTCGAATCGCGGGGTGCGGCGGCGGTCTTGTCGAGGGTGTCAGTCATTGTAGAAGACCCAATACTTCGAAGCCCAGAAGTTGATCGCGGTGAACGCGCCGACGATGAGCAGCAGCAGCCACGCCAGGGCGGAGGCGTAGCCCATGTCGAAGTTCCCGAAGCCGCGCTGGTACAGGTACAGCGTGTAGAACAATGTGGAGTCGGCCGGGCCGCCGGTGCCGCCGGAGACGATGAACGCCTGGGTGAACGACTGGAACGCGTGGATGATCTGCAGGACCAGGTTGAAGAAGATGATCGGAGTCAGCAGCGGCAGGGTCACCGACATGAACTGCCGCCACCGGCCCGCGCCGTCGACGCTGGCCGCCTCGTAGTACATCCGCGGGATCTGCCGCAGCCCGGCCAGGAAGATCACCATCGGTGAGCCGAACGTCCACACGTTGAGCGTGATCAGCGTGCTCAGCGCGGTCTCGGGCTCCGAGATCCAGCCGCGCCCCTCGATCCCGAGCAGGCCCAGGCCCTCGTTGAACAGCCCGGCCGATCCGAAGACGGTCCGCCACAGGACCGCGATCGCGACACTGGCGCCCAGCAGCGAGGGCAGATAGAACACCGATCGGTAGAACGCCAGGCCCCGCACCCCTCGATCCAGCACCAGGGCCAGTGTCAGCGCGAGGGCCAACTGGAGCGGGACCGAGACCAGCACATAGGTGAGCGTGACGCCGAGGGACTGGTGCAGCCGCTCGTCGCCGAGCATCCTGCGGAAGTTCTCGAGGCCGGAGAACTCCGCGGGCTGCAGCAGGTTGTAGTCGGTGAAGCTCAGCAGCAGCGACACGAGCATCGGGCCGAGCGTGACGACGAACAGGCCGAGGAACCACGGCAGCAGGAAGAGTATCGCGGTCTTGTTCTGCCGCTTGGCCGTCGCGCGCTGTCTGCCCAGATTGCGCAGTTCCGAGGTCGCGCTCACGAGACCGCCTCTGGCAGACGCGCGGCGCCCGAGGCGCGGGCGGTGCGGGGACCCGGCATTGGCGCTCCTTTGCGTCAAGAAATAGTGATCGTTCACCATTTGAGGTTCGACCTAAGATAGTGAACGATCACCCTCATGTCAAGATGATCATTGCACCAGTGAGAGGAGACCGAGCGGATGACCGAGCGTTCCACCGAATCGCGACGGCCCACGATCAAGGAGGTCGCACGCCTGGCCGGTGTCTCACACCAGACGGTGTCCCGCTACCTGCGCTCCAGGAACGGCTTGAAACCGAACACGCTCTCACGCATCGATGCCGCCGTCAGCGAACTGAACTACCGCCCGAACCTGGTCGCGAGGTCGATGCGAACCCGCCGGACCGGCCGACTGGCGATCCTCCTGCCGACCATGGTCTACAACCCGGCGCGGTTGCTGCACGGCGCGACTGAGGCCGCCCACGAGGCCGGCTTCTCCGTCGAGGCGGTCAGCGTCATCGGCGACACCGAGACCAGGACCGAGCGGATGCTCGAGATCGCCGGCACCGGGCAGGTCGAGGGCATCCTGGCACTGTCGCCGATCTCCCCCGGCGTCGAGGACCATCTGCCGCACGGGGAGACGATCGTCGTCGCAGCCGATTTCGATGACCAGATGCGCGGCATCGGCGAGCTGGCCGACGCCTCGCAGCTGATCGAGCTCATGGAGGGCCTGGTCGAGTTCGGACACCGCCGGTTCTTCCACGTGGCGGGGAATCTCCAGTTCGCCTCGGCGCGGGCCAGGAAGGCCGCGTACCTCGAGACGGTCGATCGGCTGGGACTGGAATCCGCCGGCGTCGTCGACGGCGACTGGTCGGGCAAGTCCGGGTACGACGCGGTGCGCTCGTTTCCGGACGAGGCGATGCCGACGGCCGTCATCGCGGCCAACGACATGGTGGCCGCGGGGGCGATCCGCGCCCTGATCGACCGCGGCCTGGACGTTCCCGGCGATGTCAGCGTCACCGGCTGGGACAACAACGAGGCGTGCCAGTACCTCCCGCCAAGCCTGACCAGCGTCGAGGTCAACCTGGAGGGCCTGGGGCGCAACGCCATGCTGAGCCTGGTCAAGGCGATCTCCGGTCGCGAGCTCGAACCCTCGCTGCGTCCCTTGCAGCACGTGGTCTGGCGCGAATCGACCGGTCCGGCGCGCCGCTAGCAGCCGGGTTCCCGGTCCAGCGGCCTCGAGCTCTTGCGTTCCGCGATCGCTTCCGCGAGACTGTATATCGAATTATATCGATATTTCAGGAGGAATTCCCATGGGTCGGCTGCCGAGGGTCTCACTCCTGCCGGTAATGCTGGCAGTCGCACTCGTCGCTGTCGGAGCGCGCGCCGAGGCGCAGACGGGCCGGTACGAGGCGGAGAACACCGCCTGCGAAGGCACGGTCGACGCGAACCACACCGGGTTCTCCGGCAGCGGCTTCTGCAACCCGCCGAACTCGTCCGACACCGGCGTGCAGTTCACCGTCGACGCGACCAGCACGGGTACCGCCACGCTGGGCTTCAAGTACGCGAACGGAGCGACCGCCGGCCGCGCCGCGAACGTGAGCGTCAACGGCACCACGGCCCGCTCCGGTGTCCCGTTCGGACCGACCGGCGCCTGGAGCAACTGGGCGATCGAGACGGTGACCGTCCCCGTCAACGCGGGCTCCAACACGATCCGGCTCTCGGCGGCGACCAGCGCCGGCCTGGCGAACATCGACTACCTCGACTTCGCGAAGACCACCAGTTCCCTGCCGTCGAGCTTCCAGTGGAGTTCCAGCGACCAGCTGATCGGGCCGAAGTCCGACGCGACCCACGACATCGTGTCCGTCAAGGACCCGTCCGTCGTGTTCCACAATGGCCGCTACCACGTGTTCGCCAGCGTCGTGAACACCAACCAGTCCTACAGCCTGGCGTACCCGAGTTTCACCGACTGGTCGCAGGCCGGTGCCGCGCCGCTGACCTTCCTCGACACCACCGCGGTCGGCACCGGCTACAAGGCCGCGCCGCAGGTCTTCTACTTCGCGCCCCGGCAGCGGTGGTACTTGACCTACCAGGTGGGCGACAACGTCGCGTATTCCACGACCACCGACATCGCGAACCCGCGATCGTGGAGCGCGCCGACGGAGTTCTACTCCGGCACCCCGCAGATCGTCCTGGACAACATGGGCAGCGGGCAGTGGCTCGACTTCTGGACCATCTGCGACAGCGCCAACTGCCACATGTACTCCTCGGACGACAACGGAAACCTGTACCGCGCGCAGACGTCCGCGGCGAACTTCCCGAACGGCTTCTCCCAGCCGGTCATCGCCATGCACGACGACAACCACCACTGGCTCTTCGAGGGCGCCAACGTCTACAAGCTCGCGGGAACGAACGAGTACCTGCTGATGGTCGAGGCCATCACCGCGGGAGGCCGCATGTTCCGGTCCTGGACTTCGTCATCCGCCGCCGGGCCCTGGAGTCCGTTGGCCGACACCCAGGCGAATCCGTTCGCCAGCCGGAACAACGTCACCTTCAACGGCACCCCCTGGACGAACGACATCAGCCACGGCGAACTGATCCGCGGCGGCTACGACCAGACGCTCACGGTCAGTCCGTGCAACCTCCGCTTCCTCTACCAGGGCATGAAACCCGGTTCGAGCGGCCCCTACAACCTCCTGCCCTGGCGCCTGGGCCTCCTCACCCAGACCAACTCGAGCTGCTGACCCGGTCGGTCAAGGCCGGTCGAGGCCACTGACGCGCAGGGTGATGTTCAAACGCCCAGTCAGGACGAGACCGGCCGGGGCCGTGCCGGGAAGGATGCGCGGGACACCGTGAAAGGCCTGCCGCGAAGGTCCCCCGAACACGAACAGATCACCGCTGCGCAGCTCCAAATCGGTATAGGGCCTGCTCCGCGACTCGGTGTTCCCGAAGCGGAAGACGCACGTGTCCCCCAGGCTGAGCGAGATCACCGAGGCGTCGGAGCGCTCGTCCTTGTCCTGATGCATGCCCATGCGGGCGTCGGCGTCGTAGTAATTGATGAGCGCGACATCGTATTCGGACGGTTCGGCCTCGCCGTACGCCGCTTCGGTCGCACTGTGGGCCAGCTCGCCGAGCAGGGGCGGGAAGGGTTTCACCGGTCGGCCGTCGCCGTCCTCCACTGTGGCGGTGAAGCGGTACGGGGACCAATGCCAGCCCAGGCACACCTGCTTCGCCGTCATGACACCGCCGCCGGGGGTCTGAACCGTGCGCATACCGGCAGGAGGCCGGGCCCATTCCCGGCACGCCGCCACCAGTTCCCGCTGGCGCTCCAGATCGAGCCAATCGGGCACCAGGACCGCGCCGGGGGCCACTTCGGCACGGTCGCGGGGAATCAGCTCGCCGTCCATACGACCGAAGTCTAGAGCCACAGTGCGCCTATTTCATTGATGAGCCTCGATTGACAGATTCTGGAACCGTTGTCATCATGGAGTGGACTAGCCCCCCCTCGAAGGAGACTTCCATGGCATTCGATCCCGAAGACGTCAAGTTCGGCCGCCGCGGCCTGTTCGTGGGCGGTGGAGCACTCGCCTTGTCGGCGTTCATGGCGGCGCCCGCGTCCGCCGCGGAGATGCCGCCCAACCCGCTCGAGAAGCCCGGCTGGATCCTCGACCGGAACGACGAGTTCAACACCGGCAACCTGGACACGAACCTGTGGATCCCGAAGTACCTGGAGTCCCGGACCACCGTCGAGCGGTCCACGGCGCGATACGGGTTCCGCAACAACGCCCTCGTGCTCCGCATCGACGACGACCAGCCCACCTACTACAGCGGCAACCCCATGAAGGTCTCGAGCGTCCAGACGGGACAGCGGACGAACCTGCACAAGGACAACGTGTTCGACCACTCGATCCCCACGGACATGAAGTACACGCCCCAGTACGGCTACTTCGAGATCCGAGCCAAGAGCTCCGCGAGGAGCGGCATCCACACCGCGTTCTGGCTGACCGGCCGACAGGACACATGGGAGCAGCGCGGGGAGGTCGACGTCGTGGAGCACGCGGGCATCCACGGCAAGAGCCGCTTCAACTGGAACCTGTTCAAGTGGTCGGATCCGCGTCTCACGACGCACACCGAGCAGGTCGGCGTCGGGTTCGACATGACCACGGAGATGCACATCTACGCCCTCGAGTGGACCCCGACCCAGTTCAAGCTCTACATCGACAACGTGCTGACGAGGACCATCGACCAGTCCTTCACGTACCCGGCGGTGTTCTACCTGGGCATCTACGAGCACGCCGACTGGACCGGCACGGTCGACCCCAACGACCCCCGGCCGAAGGAACTGGTCGTCGACTACTTCCGCGCCTACAAGCCCGCAGGCAGTGCCGCCGATCCGCAGAGCGGCCGGACCTACCGGCTCCGCAACGTCTCGACCGGGCGGTACCTCGACTCGGGCGCCGCCGGCGCGGTCGCCCTGGAAGCGGGCAGCACCTACGACGACCAGCTGTGGACGCTCACCGAGCAGCAGGCCGGCTACTGGACGATCGACAACGTCCGGGAGGGCCGCGGCCATCTCGACACCGATCCGGACGGCAAGGTCATCTGGGGCGACGCGCGGGTCGGCGACGACACGCTCTGGGCGATCACACCTGTCTCCGGCGGTTTCCGCATCGACAACAAGCAGAGCGGGCGCGGCTACCTCTACGGAACAGGCACCTCGGTCGCGTGGAACACCGGAGCGGCGGACGCGAACACCGTCTGGGCACTCGAGCGGCGGTGAGCGGTCCTCCGCTGACAGCGATAGGACTCTCAGCATGCGGGCCGTAGACCCGGCCGCAGAGAGCCGAAGCAGAGGAGCAAGCACCGGAGCCGGCCACCGTTCGCTAGCGGTGGCCGGGTCCGGTGCCCCAGGCGCATCTTCCTGAACTCGCGATGACGCTTGCGCCCCACTGAATCCATCACCTACAAGATCGATCGGGGCAAGCCGTCCTCAAGACCGCCTCGACCCCTTCATTCGGGGTCGGCCGAGCGAGCGGTCTTCTCCCAGGCTCGCCAGGTGTCGATGCGCCGTTCGTGGACGGCGAGGACCAGGTCGTAGCCCTGCGACGCCAGGATCAGGCGGGTGGGAGGCTCGGTCGCGTCGACGGCCTCGAACAGTGCCGCGACGCTGTCCTCCGCCGTGGGTGTCGGACCGTTGCCCCAGTTCGCCATCGCGTCCCGCAGAGGCTGGTACAGCGGGTTCGGTTCCGAGCGGTTGGCGGACGCGCCGGCCCAGTCGGTGGCGAAGCCGGACGGCTCGATCAAGGTGGTCTTGATGCCGAACCCGGCGACCTCGCCGGCCAGCGCCTCGGTGAGGCCCTCCAGCGCCCACTTCGAGGCGTTGTAGACGCCCAGGCCGGGGAACGCGGTCACGCCGCCGATGCTGGAGACCTGGACGATGTGGCCGCCGCCCTGCTCGCGCAGCAGCGGGATCGCGGCCTGTGTAATCCACAGTGCACCGAAGAAGTTGGTCTCCATCTGCGAGCGGGCCTCTTCCTCGGTCACTTCCTCGGTGGTGCCGAAGTGCCCGTAGCCCGCGTTGTTGACCACCACGTCGAGGCGGCCGAAGTGCCGGTGCGCGGCCTGGACGGCCGCGATGTCGGCACTGCGGTCGTCGACGTCGAGCTGCATCGGGAGCACGGCGTCGCCGAAGCGGTCGCGCAGTTCGTCCAGGGTGTCGGTGTTTCGGGCGGTGGCGGCGACCCGGTCGCCGCGTTCGAGTGCGGCGGTGGTCCAGGCGCGGCCGAAGCCTCGGGAGGCGCCCGTGATGAGCCATGTCTTCGCCATTGGAAAACCCTTCGATATCCCGGCGGGGGCCGGGGATTCGGCGTCGGGCCTCTTGCCGCGTCGCCGTCGTGTCTTCACTATACGCCAAACATGTCTCAGTGTGTCAAGTACAGCTCTGTGTGCTCGAGGCGACTCTTCGTGTCGGCCGGTGTAGCCTGGGGCCATGGAGGAGCCGAAAGTGGGACTGCGCGAGCGCACGCGCAACATGGTGCGCGAGGAGCTGGCGCAGGCAGCCCTCAAGCTGTTCGTGGAGCAGGGGTTCGAGGCAACCACAGTGGAGCAGATCGCGGCGGCCACCGGCCTGTCCCGGCGCAGCTTCCACCGCTACTTCTCCAGCAAAGAGGACGTGTTCGGGCAGTGGTTCGCGGAGACGGGCCGGCAGCTCGCCGCGGCCCTGGCCTCACGTCCGAATGAGGAGCGCCCTTGGTTTGCGCTGCGCCGATCCTTCGACGACCTCGTACAGGGAATGAGCGAGCGGCCCCAGTCGCTCCTGATCACCCGCATGATCCTGCACACCCCTGCGCTGCACGCCACTCACCTGCAGAAGCACGCCCTCTGGCGGGACGCCCTCGCCGACGTGCTGCAGCGCCGCCCGTCCGAGCACGGCCGCGAACTCGGGCGGTTCGCCGCGGCCGCGCTCGTCGGCGCCGCCCTGGCCGCCCTCGACTCAGCCCAGACCCAATGGGTGGCCGAAGACAACGAACAACCGCTCGGCGACCTCCTGGACCAGGCCATGAGCGCCATCGCTCCCCTGCCGGATCCGCGCCTGCCGTAACCGGCCAGCAGCGGCCCGTTGCCCTCCCCTGACCCCTTCACCGGCGCTTCGCCTATGGGATCGCCAGGGAACGAGCTCCCCAAAATCCGACGAAACCATTGACATTTGTAAATATTCTGATGGATCATCATTTTACTAGATGGTCCAACAAACTCCCCCTGTGAACCGCTCGGACCGCGCTCACCTGCGGCAGCACCAGGGAAGTCGAGAAAGGAGAACTCCTCGTGAGTTCGATGAAGAGAAGGTTCAGGGCCGCGTTCGTCGCAGTGGTGTTGGCGGTCGGGGTATCCATCACCGGCTGGACGTCCCCCGCGTCGGCCGACACCATGACCCAGCGCAACGCCTCGCAGATCATCGCCGACATGGGCGCCGGCTGGAACCTCGGCAACAGCCTGGAGGCCAACGCCAACGGCGTCCCGAATGAAACCGCGTGGAACAACCCGACCGTGACACAGGCACTGATCGACAGCGTGCAGGCGGCAGGGTTCGACACCATCCGCATCCCGGTGTCCTATCTGAACCACATCGGCCCCGGCCCCGACTACACGATCAACGCCGCCTGGCTCAACCGGGTCCAGCAGGTCGTCGACTACGCGTACAGCCGGGGCATGCATGTGGTCATCAACATGCACGGCGACGGCTACAAGAGCGTCACCGGCTCCTGGCTGATCTGCGACTCCTCGAACCAGACGGCGATCAAGGCCAAGTACCAGAAGGCATGGCAGCAGATCGCCACCAGGTTCCAGAACTACGACCAGCGGCTGATCCTGGAGTCCATGAACGAGGAGTTCGACGGGCAGTACGGCGACCCCACCCAGCCCTGCTACTCGAACATCAACAGCTACAACCAGATCTTCGTCGACACCGTGCGGCAGACCGGCGGCAACAACACCTCGCGCTGGCTGCTCGTCCCCGGCTGGAACACCAACATCGACTACACCACCGGGAACTACGGCTTCGCGATCCCGACGGACAACTACCGGTCCCCCTCGATCCCCAGCGGGGAGCAGCGGATCATGATCTCCGTCCACTACTACTCCCCGTGGGACTTCGCCGGCGAGGAGAACGGCACCATCACGCAGTGGGGTCGGGGCGCGACCAACCCGTCGAAGACGTCCACCTGGGGACAGGAGGACTACATGGACTCGCAGATGAAGAAGACCTACGATGCGTTCGTCGCCAAGGGGTACCCGGTCGTCGTCGGTGAGTACGGCTCGATCGACAAGTCCTCACACGACTCGGCGAACAACCAGTACCGCCAGGACTTCGCGCGCACCATGGTCGCGACCGCCAAGAAGTACGGCGCCGCCACCATCTACTGGGACAACGGCTTCAACGGGCAGTACGGGTTCGGGCTGTTCAACCGCTCCAACAACACGGTGACCCAGCCGGGCCTCGTCAACGCCATCATGAGCGGGCTCGGCTCGGGCCAACCGTCCGGCTCGACCGCGATCGTGGGCGCGGCCTCCAACCGCTGCCTCGACATCCCGAACGCGTCGACGACCAACGGCACCCAGGCGCAGCTGTGGGACTGCAATCAGCGCTCCAACCAGGCGTTCACCCGCACCACCGCAGGTGAGCTGAAAGTCAGCGGCAAGTGCCTCGAGGCGGCGGGCTGGGGTACCGCCAACGGCACCAAGGCGACGATCTGGGACTGCACGGGCGGCGCGAACCAGCGCTGGAACGTCAACTCCAACGGCACCATCACCAACGTCCACAACGGACTCTGCCTCGACGCCAACGCCGCCGGCACCGCCAACGGCACCTTGATCATCCTCTGGACCTGCAACGGCGGCGGCAACCAGCGCTGGACCCTCAGCTAGAGGCGGCACCCAGGCCCCGACCACCGCAGCCTTGACATGGGGCGGCGCCGCAATGCGGTGCCGCCCCTTCCAGGCTCTGCCGGGGTGCCGGTCTTCGTCCTGTGGTCGAGCACTACTGGGACTTGTACGCCAAGCGCGACCGGGTCGAGCAGGTCCACCCGGCCGCCTTCGCGCAGGCGTGATCGCGGCTCCGGACCGGGTGCGGAGGACATCACCGGGCGGGGCCGCGGTTCCGGTCCCGCCCGGTGGGTCTGGTGACGGCCAGTGGCGGGCTGACGTCCACCTCAGGGCCGAGCGGTATCGTCGCCTGGGGCGCGGGCGGGTCGATCGTGCGCCTAGCGGACCTCGCCGCCCTCGCGAAGCAGGAGATGGCCGAATAGGAGCGCCGTGAACACCGATGCATCGGAACTGAACCGGCGCCGCGAAGCGGTCGCCGCCCTCGGCAGCGGGCTGCGACGCCTGACCGAGTCCGCCGTCCGCTCCACCGCCGACCCCGAAACGCTGCGGCGCTTGGCCGATGAGGCCGAGAAGCTCGCCGCCGACCTGGAGGCGGCGGGCCGGCGCCCGCTCGGGGCGATCCCGGAGCTCGACGACCTCCGGATCGGGCAGCGCACCTTCAGCCCCGTCACCGGCGCCGGCCACCCGAGTGCGCCCCCGGTCATCGTGGAGCGCAACGAGAACTGCGTCAGGGGACGATTCACATTGGGCTTCGCCCACGAGGGCCCGCCCAGGTTCTCCCACGGCGGCGTGAGCGCGATGATCCTCGACGAACTCATGGGCTGGGCCGCCCGCACCACCGGCAGCCCGTCGATGACCGTGGACCTTGCGTTCTCCTACAGAGGCCCCGTGCCGTTGGGCGTGCCACTCATGGCCGAGGCCGAGGTGACCGAACAGGACGGCCGCTCGATCCGCGTCGAAGGTCGGATCACTCCCGAATCCCGGCCTGAAGCGGTCCTCGTGGAGGCGAGCGGGCGGTTCGTGACTCCCGAACCCGAGCAGATCAGCGCCCTCTTCCCCGGCTTGGAGCACCTGCTGTAGGACCAGCCGCGTGCGGTCGCCTCAACCAGTCACCAGAGCAAGGAGCATGAAATGACCGACTTCACCACCGCGGACCTCTACGACCAGTACGAAGAGCGCCTTGGATCATGCGACCTCCAGTTCCGCAGGTTCGGTGCCCGCCCCGCCTTCAGCGGGCGAATCGTCACCGTCCGGTGCTTCGAGGACAACGCCCTGCTCAAGTCGATCGTGTCCGAACCGGGCGAGGGCCTGGTCCTGGTCGTCGACGGCGGCGGCTCGCTCCACCGGGCGCTCATGGGCGACGTCATCGCGGGCATCGCCGCCGCCAACCGCTGGGAAGGCGCGGTCATCAACGGCGCCGTCCGCGACGCCGATGCGCTGAGCGGCATCGACATCGGCATAAAGGCCCTCGGCACCAACCCGCGCAAGAGCACCAAGACCGGCGCCGGCGAACGCGACGTCGTCCTCGAATTCGGCGAGTGCACTTTCACTCCCGGCGCGACGCTCTACAGCGACGCCGACGGCACCACGGTCCTGGAGCCGCGATAGCCCAGAGGGAGCCCCTCACGGCCTCGCGCTCGTTCGAAGCGTTTGGTCTGTTGGAACAGGTACCAGCTGAAGTAATGAAGCAGCTCGCGGTAATGCTCGGGGTCGGGAGTCTCGTCGGGGCGCGTCAGGGCCAGCTGGGAAATGTAGGACACGAGTTCGTCGCCGGGGTAGCTGATGCCGTCGGTGACGCCGGTCAGCCAGGTCAGCCAGGCCAGGCCGGGGTTGAGCGTGTCGAGTACGGCCCGGGTGATGCGCCGGGCGTGGTCGCCTAGGGCCGTGGTGCCGGTGAAGCTGGGCCAGTGCTCCACTTCATTGCCGATCGCATCGGCGACCGTCAGCGTCAACCCGTGCTTGCACGGGGAGTCGACCACCCAGTCCGGCAGTGGATATCGATCCTGCAAGGTGGCTTGCGCCCGAAGTCGGGTCGACCTGATCACGGGGCACGCCGTTCCTCCCGCGACAGAGAACGAACGCGCCGCCGGGCGTGCTGATTCCCAGTCAGTCCGTGACAGGGATCGAGTCTCCCCCACGCCGTCGTTCACGCGCTCTTCCGATTGCGCGTCGCCGACTTCTTCGCCGGTTGCTTGCGTGCCGTGGCCTTCTTCGCCGCCGCCTTGCGCGGAGCCGCCTTCTTCGCTGGGCGCTTTCTCGGAGACCCGGCCCGGTCGAGACTCTTCTGCAGCGCGTCCATCAGGTTGATCACTTCGGCCTTCGGCTGCGCCTTCGCCTTCGCCTTGGGCAGCTTGCGCCCGCGTAGCTTGGCCTTGATGAGATCCTCCATGGCCTCCTGGTAGGCGTCGCTGTACTTCTCGGGCTCGTAGGTGCCGCTCATGCTGTCGATGAGCGTGTCGGCCATTTCCAGCTCCTGCGCCGCCGCCTCGCCTTCGATGCCGCTGATTTCGGGCTTGCGGACTTCATCGGGCCACAGCATCGTGTGGAGGACGAGCACCCCGTCGTGGGGTCGGATGACGGCGAGGCACTCACGCCGGCGCAGCGCGATCTTCACCACGGCGATGCGACCCGAGTTGATCATCGCCTCGCGCAGCAGCACGTACGCCCGCTCCGCGAACTTGCCCGGTTGCGCGTAATAGGACTTGTCGAAGTGAATCGGGTCGATTTCTTCGGCCTTCACGAATTGCAGGACCTCGACCAGTTTCGAAGTACTCACCGGCAGGTCTTCGAAATCGCTCTCCTCGAGGACGACCACCTTGTCGTCCTCGCTCTCCCATCCTTTGACGAGCTCCTCGGGCGGCACAGGCTCGTCCTCGATCTCGCAGACCTTCTGGAGGTGAATTCTGCCCAGGTCGGGGGCGTGGTAATTGTGCAGGGGGACTTCGTGCGAGCTCGTTGCGACCTGCAGTTGGATCGGGATGTTGACCAACCCGAACGCGATCGCGCCGTTCCAGATGGACCGTGCCATGATCCCAGCATGACACTCAGGGTAACCGTATGCGTGCGATTTGTGATGGCTGCTCATATTTCGCATCGGCGCCCGCCACGCCCGCTGGTCCGTGTTTTGCCTGTTCAGAATGCATATACTGCCGCACGCCGTGCTCGCGCGTCGGTTTGTGGGCGCTGCGGGCCGGGTATCTCCCCCGCATGGCACGGGGCGGCAAGCTAGACGAATACCGGGCGAAACGGGATCTGGTGAAGTCCGGCGAGCCTGCGGGCGGACGCAAGCGGGCCGGAGGCGACCGGTTCGTGTTCCAGCGTCACGAGGCGAGGCAGCTGCACTTCGACTTCCGGCTGCAGGTCGAGGGCGTGCTCGTGTCCTGGGCGGTCCCACGGGGGCCCTCGCTCGACCCTACGGTCCGGCGGCTCGCGGTGCGGACCGAGGACCATCCCCTCGACTACGCCGAGTTCGAGGGCCGAATCCCCAAGGGCGAGTACGGCGCCGGCACCATCATCGTCTGGGACACCGGCACCTACCGCAACCTGACCGAGAAACGCGGTCAACCGGTCGCGATGGCCGACGCCGTCGAGCACGGGCACATCGTGGTGTGGCTGGAGGGCGAGAAGATCAGGGGCGCGTTCGCGCTGTCGCGGATGGGCGAGGGCGGTGACTGGCTGCTGGTCAAGAAGGACGACGAGGGTGCCGACCGGCGCCGCAAGCCCGCCAAGACGCAGCTCGCCTCAGTGCTGTCCGGGCGCACGAACAAGGACTTGGCGCAGGCATGAGCGGCTTTCAAGAGGTCATGCTCGCGACGCTCACCGAGCGTCGGTTCTCGAACGCGGACTGGCTGTTCGAACGGAAGCTCGACGGCATGCGCGCACTGTCGACCCGCGACCGCAAGCGGCCGGAACTCTGGTCCCGCAACAGGAACCGCCTCGACGAGCGCTTCCCCGAGCTCATCGAGGCACTCGCCGACCTCGGCGGCCCCCGCTTCACCGCCGACGGCGAGATCGTCGCCTTCGACGGCAAGCAGACCAGCTTCGCCCGCCTCCAGCCGCGCATCCACCCCACCGGCGACTCGCGTATCGCCGGGACCGGCGTCACCGTCC
This sequence comes from Glycomyces rhizosphaerae, assembly GCF_042647865.1. Lineage (NCBI taxonomy): Bacteria > Bacillati > Actinomycetota > Actinomycetes > Glycomycetales > Glycomycetaceae > Glycomyces > Glycomyces rhizosphaerae. The sequence continues at coordinate 1,007,689 of NZ_JBHRWO010000021.1, read as the reverse complement.
ACTACTACCTGTTCGACCTGTTGTCCTACGACGGGCACGACCTGACTCGGCTGCCGTTGCGCGACCGCAAGCGGCTCTTGAGGGCCGCGTTCGAATTCCGCGACCCGCTGCGGTTCACCACGCATCGCAACACCGAGGGCGAGGCGTTCTACGCGGAGGCGTGCGAGCGGGGCTGGGAAGGGTTGATCGCCAAACGCGCCGCTTCACGCTACCGAGGTGGACGGTCGAAGGACTGGCTCAAGTTCAAGTGCGTGCACGACCAGGAGTTCGTGGTGGGCGGCTTCACCGACCCGCAGGGCTCGCGCGAGGGCTTCGGGGCGCTGCTCGTCGGCTACCACGACGGCCACGGCACCCTGCGGTACGCAGGCAAGGTCGGCACGGGATTCAACGACCGGACGCTGCGGGCGCTGCGCGAACGTATGAACGTGCTGGCCCAGGACCAGAGCCCGTTCGCCGACCCGGTCCACGAGCACGGCGCACACTGGATCCGCCCGGAACTGGTGGCGCAGGTGGGCTTCACCGAATGGACCACCGATGGCAGGCTCCGCCACCCGCGATACCAAGGCGAGCGCACCGACAAGCCGGCCGAAGACGTGGTGAGGGAGACGATCTGACATGGCGCCGCCTACGATCCACGTCGAGGAGCACGACATCAAGGTCTCCAATCTCGACAGGATGCTGTTCCCCGCAGACCATTTCAGCAAGGGCGACATGCTCCTCCACTACGGCCGGGTCGCCCCCGCGATGGTCCCGCACCTTGCCGGGCGCCCGCTGACCCTGCGCCGCTACCCGGAAGGAATCAGTTCCGGGGGGTTCTTCCAGAAGGACGCGTCCGACTACTTTCCCGACTGGATCAACACCGTCGAGGTGGCGCACCGACACTCCGACGGGACCGTCCGCTACGTCGTGTGCGAGGACGCCGCGACACTGCTGTACCTGGCGAACCAGGGCACCATCGAGTTCCACATCTGGACCTCGACCGTCGACCAGCTCGACCACCCCGATCGCCTCGTGATGGACCTCGACCCACCCGCCGGGGTCACCGTGGCCACGATCCGCTCGGTCGCGCGCCGAGCGCGAAAGCTCTTCACCGAGCTCGGTCTGACGCCGTTCCTCCAAGCCACAGGCGGACGCGGATACCACGTGGTCGCGCCACTCGACCGCTCCGCCGACTTCAGGTTCGTGCGCGACCTGGCCGGCGACATCGCCGACCACCTTGCCGCGGGCGATCCCGACCTGCTGACGACCGCGCAACGCAAGCAGAAGCGCGGGAACCGGATCTACTTGGATATGAATCGCAACGGTTCCGGGCAGACGTTCGTCGCCCCGTACTCGCTGCGCGCCCGACCCGGCGCCGCGGTCGCAACCCCGCTGGACTGGGCCGAGCTCGGCGAGTCCACCCCGAACGGCTTCACCGCGGCCTCGATCAGCAGACGCCTCGCACAGAAGACCGACCCATGGGCGGACATGGACGAACACGCCGCCGCCCCGGCCACCGCACGAAAGCGACTGGACGCCCTTGACCGCCGGTCTGCGAAGGCAGACTTACCCCGTCCACTCGTCCTCCGCCGCCAGCCAGCGCGCCCCTCCACCAGCAGCGGGAGAGCTTCCTGGTAGAGAGCTGCGTCTCCCGAAGTACCGGGTCGAAACCCTCCCCGGACTCGAACCCACACGCCTCCGACAACCACGATTCCGAGGAAACCAGTCCCCCTAACTCGGTGATGCTCGCCTTCGACAACCGGTAGGTCAGGTTCACGAGATAGGATGATGACTGGGAACACTGCGTTTGATCTGCGGTAACGCAAGGTTTGCGGCGCGTGTTCAAGCGAATGCGGACGCGATATCACCTTGCATTCCCTGACTGAACAGATAGGACTCCATGTGCTGACTCCGAACGTCATCGTCTGGCCCGGCCTCGGCGACATCGTGCCTTCCCGCGCACGGGTCCTGCGGGACGCGTTCCGCGACCACGGGTACACGCTTTCGCTCTTCTGCATCGCGAGCTGCGACGTGGTCGCCGAGATGACCTCCACCGACACCGGCCAGGTCTCGGTAGCGGTCGGGTCGACTGGTGGCACCAGCGGGTTCGCTGCCGTTGACGCCGAAGTCTTTGCGGCGGAAATGGCGGACTTCATCGAACGAGAACGGGCAGTGGGTAGCGCCCGCTCCTGAATATCCGCTGTCCCAGTTAGACGTACACCGGGCTGACTCCTGCGGCCCGGTGCCTGCCTGCCTGCCTGCCTGTCTTCCGGCGGCGAGAGCTTGTGTCACCAAGCTTCGTCGCAGGCAGGCACCGTCAGCCTCGTCCACCCGGCGCGGCTCGGCACCGACCTCGGTGCGTGGGGCCAGATCCTGGCCGACTACGAACCCGGCCTGACCTTCCCCCTGCCCGGAGGCGGGTTCGTCGTTCTCTCGCTCGACCCTGGCATTTCCGTAGGCAACCCCTCTGAGCTGCCGGAGCAGCAGGTCGTCGGGGTCTGCCTGTCCCACATCGAGGACTACCCGGCGTACGAGCGGCAAGAGCGCTCGCATCCGACCGAGATCGACCCGGTGATCGCCTCCGAGGTCCTCACCGGACTTGCCCGCGTCACCCGGATCGCTTGAGGAGGGTTGCCGCAGTGATATTCCAGAGCCGCTCAGATGCAGTGGCGCGCATCGGCTTCAGTCAATGAGACCAGGCGTGCTGCAGGAAGCGATGCGTTCGAACAGTCGGATGTCGCAGCCGTACGATACCGTCGCGCCAAACGATCGTTTGTATGCATCCCTGCGTACCGGACCCGAAGGAAACCCGTGACCGATCCGACCGCCTCCCGGCATTTCGGCATGCCCGTGCCCACTGAGATCGCCGACCACGCTCCCAGCCTGCTCACCTATTGGATGGGCGAGAGCGACGACTTGGTCGAGGCCCATCTCAGCATCAACTACGCGTACTTCGGAGCCGTCGACAAGTCCTTGAGCGGCTTCGTGGTCGTCGACGATGAGGGCGACGACTACACGCTGGTCGACGTGCGCGGCGGCGGGCAGGTGTGGTGGCAGAGCCACGAGACCCGCGACCTGGAGCTGCAGTTCAATTCGTTCGCGGATTGGAAGGCGTTCAAGCGCGAGGTCGAGGAGGCCGACGAGAACGACGGGCGCGACCAATGGGACATTCGAGAGGCTTGGGGCACGCCAAAAGAGGTCGAGCGTGACGGCACGGCACCGACCTCGGCGGAACTGGCGGACCGCTACCAGTGGCTGGTGTGGTTCCTCGCCCAGCCGCTCATCCATGAGGGAAGGCCCACGCAGAAGGCGGAGGATTTCGCGTCCAGCGGCGCCGGGCACTTCATGCAGCTCTGGCCGAACCCCGAAGCCGAGCGTTCGGCCTTCGAAGCGGAACTGCCGCTGACGGCCCGGGACCCGCAACTCGCCGTCTACTGGTTGCTGCACACCGGGATCCTCGCGCAGGACGAGTACCGCGCGCGGTTGCTCGCGGTGCTCGACGAGCGGGAGCAGCCGGAACTCGTGCAGTCGTTCCGGGCCGTCTTCGGGGAGCTGGCATTGGACGGGGACGTGCCGGTCGTGTCCGACTTCCGGGAGCGGCGGGCCCTCGTACAGCAGTATCGTTGCGCCCCTGAGGACGGCGAGCGGGCACGGGCTGCGCTGCGGGCCATGGTGATCGACCCGGAGCATCTCTCGGTGGGGCGCGCCAGCTGGGTCCTTCACGCGCTCGACAATGAGCTCTTGGACGAGGGCGAGGTCATCACGTCACTCGTCGGCGCGCCGGTCACCGCCGGTACGGCGCTCGTCCGGGCCGACATCGACCGGCGCGCCGGGATGGAGTCCAGCGAACATGCCGCCGCCGCAATGCGGATGGCACTTGCGAGCGAGGACGACTGGCCCGCCCGGTTCTGGGGGTTCGACCACACTTTCAAACTCGTCGTGGATGCGGGCCTGCTCGCCGAGGCCGGTGCGCTGGCGCTCGGCAAGGACCCGTACGTGCGCGTCGGCCTCGACATGGTCGCCCGGGCCCATGAACTCGGGGCGGACGACACGGTGCTGAGCACTATCGAGCTGCTGCGTCGGAGGCCCCTGGCGGAGGCTTCATCCGAGGTCCTCAAGGCGCTCAAGGAATCTCCTGAGGAGAGCCGCGAGATTCTTGGAGCCGTCACCGATCCGGAGGTCGCCGAGGTGCTGGCGCAGCGGCTGCTGTGCCGTGCCGACTTCGACAAGCTCGACGCCGCCGCGATCGAGTGGGCCGTCACCGCCACGCTGGCCGGGAGCCATCCGGACAAGGTCGAGCTCGCCGGGCGAGGTCTGGAGCAGCTGCCGCTCGACGCGCTGGAGGGCGTCGTCAAGGTCCTCGGCGATTCGGTGGATGCCGTGGACAGTCCGCTGGTACCGGTCCTGGCGCGGATCCTGGAGCGGCTGCCCGAGCCCGACGCCGGGGACTTCCTCGCGGGGATTCAGACCGACGACGTCAAGAAGGCCGTGTTCCGCATCCTGTTCCCGTTCGCCCGCGAACCCGTGGTGTTCGACGCGTTCATGAGGCTCGCGGCGGAGCCGGCCACCGAATCCACGGTTGAACAGCTCTGGAACAAGCTCTTCAGCCCGTATGAGGAGAGCACCTACCTGTTGCCGCAGCTCAGCGACGAGCAGGCCGAGCGCGCCTCCCGGGCCATGGTCGGGACCATTCTCGAGCACCCCGGCATCCAGGCCCGGAACTCGGCCGGCCATCAGCTCTACCGGTTCCATCACCTCGGCGCGCAGGACTTCCTGCTCGCCGCGCTCGTCGAATACGGGGACCGCTACGCGAACGCCACGCCCGGCGGCCGCGAGCTGAGCCACGGCCAGACCGAGGAGAGCCAGCTTCAGACAGTCGTCGACAACCTGTATTCGGCGGTCGCGAAGCTGAAGACGCCCGAGTCGCGGGCGGCGCTCATCGAACGACTGTGGACCGAGCGGCGTTCCATGTGGCGCATGGGCAACGCGATCTCCGACATCTACTCCCCCAAGGTCCACGTCGAGGTCATGCGGCGGTTGCGTGAGACCCGCGACCACTTGGCGGCCGCCCACTACGCCTACGCACTCGACGACCACGTCGAGAAGCGCCACCCGAAAGTGAAGCTGCTCGCCGAGATCGCCACCTGGCCGCTCCCGGAGGATTCGGAGGTGCGGCGGCAGTTCAAGTACGCGCTCATCGTCGGCATCGAGGCCGCCTTGGCGGCCAAGGAGTTCGAACTCGTCCGCACTGCATATGCGCTCGCCGAGTCGATGGGTGACGAGGCGATCGAACCCGATGCTCTGGTGCGGCACCACAACTGGACGAATCCGCTCTCCGAGAAGGAGACCGAGCGCGCCCTGAAGCAGGTGCTCTCCGGCGAGGCGGACGTCGTCCGGCGGCAGCTCGTCCAGGCGGGTGAAGCCGCCAGGGCCGCAGAGGAACCGCTCGTCAAGATCACCGACGGGGAGCTTGAGGTCCTCGCCGGGTGCGCCGTCGCGCGCAGGCTGCTCGCCGACAAGGCCACGGGTGAGATCTGGTTCCTCGACACCGAAGGCGAGATGCACGCCTTCGACGGATACGGCCCCACCGGGCTGTCGTTCCGCGTCGAGCCGCTCGGGGCGGAGCTGACCCCGGCGTTCCTGACGGGTGTCGCGGAGCGCACCGAGCACGCGGTCCTGTGGGCCAAGGGCGCGCAGGAAGTCGCCGACCTCGCCCGGTACGGCGAGCGGATCGCCTGCCACTGGGGCGTCAACTCCGGCATGCTCGACGGCCGCGGCCTGGTCTTCGACGGACCCGAAGCGGCGGCCGCCGCGTTCGCGCGGCTCAAGGCCACCGCGGAGGCCGCGAAGTACATCGAGCGCGACCCTTGGTACGTGCCGGGCGCGGGCGCGGTCAAGCGCCGCTTCTACAGGCCTGGCGGCGAGGTCACCGAAACGATGGCGTTCGACCCGGCGACGTTCGCCGTCGACGAGTCGAAGGCCCGCGAGCTGGACCAGTGGGAACTCGCCGTCCAGCGCGACGAGGGCTGTGCGCTCGCGGTGATCGAGACGACCACTTGGGACGGTTACAAGGTGCGCGAGGACCTGACCGTCGAGGAGTGGATCAAAGCCAGGATCCGCCAGGACTCGCAGAGCGCGGCGTGGCACGTGCGGGCGCTGGGCGAGATCGCCGAGTACCTGGGATCGCACGGCTTCACCGAGGGAGGGCTGTCGTCCCTGACGGTCGAGATCGGCTCGGGCGCATCCGAAGCCGAGATCGAGGCGTTCGAGGCGAGCCGCGAGCAGCCCGTCCCCGACGAGCTGCGGACCCTTTGGCGCGAGGTCGGCCACGCGAGCTGGTCGGTACAGGGCTCGACCGTGCGGTTCCTCTCCCCCGGCGAGGCGCTCGCGCGGCGCCACGAGGCGCGGGCCGCGGGCGCGGCACTGCTGGCGAAACTGCCGCCGAACCAGGCGGAACCGCTGATCCCGGTCGTCGCCTCCCTCGACGTCCTCACCGTCGACGCCGATGACAGGCCGCACCTGGCGCTGAGCGCCGTGAAGCGCTTCCCTGACGATGACCGCATGTTCGTGCGGCTCGGCGAAGACCTCTCGACCGCCTGGTGGGAGAGGTCGCTGCCGTGGATGCTCGCGGTGGGGCCCCTTGCGGCGTTCGCGGAGGCCGTCATCGCGGTCGCGCCCGAGACGCGGATGCTGTTCGGCGGGCAGGTGCTCGGCCCAGGGCTGTCGGTGCGGCGGTTCGAGGCCGACTCGAAGAGCGGCCGGAAGTTCTGGGAGGTCGTCACCGATCCCGGACTCGACCTCGCCGCGACCCGCTACGGCAGGCTCGGCTCCGACGGGAAGGTCGACACCAAGCGCTGCGGCGACCCGGCCAAGGCCGCGAAGAAGGCCGCGAAGCTCATCGCCGCCAAGGAGAAGCAGGGCTACCGGGAGATCGCGGCGTGATCCCGGTGCACGTTCCGGCCCGGCTCGGGATCGACTTCGGCACCTCGCATACGGTCGCGGTGGTGGGGAGGCCCGACGGCCGGGTCGAGTCGCTCATGTTCGACTCGTCGCCGCTGCTGCTCGGAGGCGACCACTGAGTACACCGCTCACGCCGACACGGTGTGGGCGCTCGACGCGACGCGGGAGGCCCCGGCCGTGCGGCCGGGGCCTCCCGTTCGTTCACCGTCCGCCTCTCGAACCGGCGTGCGCCTAGAATCCAGGAAGGTTTACTTCTGATCGGCGAGGGGCGGCGGCGCAGTGGCAGGCAAAGCACGCAAGAGGACCGGTCAGGAGCGCGAGCGTCTGCTGCAGCGGAACGCCGAGCGCGGCCCGACGACGACCGGCGCGGCGGGCGCGCTGCTGCCGCCGCGCGCGACGAGCACCGGGACGCTGCGCAAGATCCACGAGGAGGCACTGCTCCAGTTCGGTGCCCGCGGGTACCACGCCGTCTCGATCCGCGACCTCGCCGGAGCGGTGGGCATCCATCCGAGCACGGTCTACTCCCATGTGAAGTCGAAGCAGGAGATCCTGTCGGAGTTGATCCGTATCGGACACGAGGAGCAGGCCCAGCGTCTCACTCAGGCCGTCGCGGATGCCGGGGACGACCCGGTCGATCAGATCACCGCGATGGTCGCCGCGCTGGTGCGGCTCCATGCCGACTATCCGCTGCTCATGCGGGTGTCGAACCGGGAGTTGGAAGCGCTGGCGCCCGAGGAGCGCGAGGCGGCGTACGCCTCGCGCGTGAGGGCCGAGGCCGCGGCGGTCGCGATCATCGAACGCGGCCGGAAGCAGGGCCTGTTCGGCGATTTCGAGCCGCTGCTGGGCATGACCGCGCTGGGTTCCATGGGCATCCGGGTCGCCGAGTGGTGGCGGCCGGAGCTGGGGATCGATGTGGACGAGCTGGCCGAGACGTACGCGAAATTCGCCCGAAAGGTCTTGAGCTGAGCCGAACGAGGGCTTGCCGGTCGATCGCTCAGCCGACGACGGGCTTCCGGCGGCCGGTCATCGGGTCGGTCCTGCGAAGACTGCGGCGTGGTCGGTGATCCAGTCCCGGTAGGTGCGGGCCGGGCGGCCCAGGATCTTCGGCACCTCGTCGCTGAGCTCGGGCGTCTGCCCGCCGAACGCCGCATAGCGCGCCACGAAGGACGCCGCCAGCTCCGACGGCAGGCCCATGGCCGCGATTCGATCGACGAACGCGAGCACGGATTCCTCTTCGTACCGCAGGGGTCTGCCGGTGACCTCAGCGATCACCGCGAGCATCTCGGCCTGTGTAAGGGCCTCGGGTCCGGTGAGGACCGGCTTGCGCCCCAGGAGCTCGTCGTCGACGAGGGCCCGCGCGGCGACTTCTGCGACGTCCCGCGGGTCGATGACGGCCTCGGCGAAACCGGCGTACGGCCAGGAGACCGTGTCCCCGAGCCGCAACTGTCCGGCCCACAGCGGGACCGCCATGCTGGCGTAGACCTGCGGTCGCAAGCTGACCCATTCCAGTCCGCTGTCCTCAACGACCGCTTCGCATTCGCGGTTTCGGTCGCCGATGTGCCGCGAGGGCTGGAGCGCGAAGTCCTGCTCCACGTTGTACGCCGCAAGCGCGACCAGCCGGGTCACGCCGCGCTGCTTCGCGAGGTCGGCGAACTCCACGCAGGAGTCGCGGATCGCCGAGGAGTTGAGGAACACCGCCCGCACTCCCGCCAGGTGCGCTGCGATCGACACTGGCCGCGACGGATCTCCCGCCACGACCTCCACCCCTTCGGGGAACCGGGCCCGCGACGGATCCCGGGTGAGGGCCCGCACCGCCATTCCTCTCGCGTGCAGGGCCGCCACCAGGGGACGGCCGATCGTTCCTGTCGCACCGGTAATGAGGATCATGACGCTCCCGCTTGAGTCGCTTGGTCTTTCGCTTGCGGCCAAGCCTCTCGCTTTGGTCCCCTGCGTACATCGCACCTGTGGCGACCCTTCGGCCTACTACCCCAGGCTCAGCGACCGTGCGCTCTCACCTTTGGGGCGTAGTCCCGGTCATCAGGCTTCCAGGCCGTGCCGGATGAGTCGGACCAGGCGGCGCACTCATTCGAAGTCAAGCCAGTGCTCGGGGCCTCGAGCCGCAATGATGTCGTCGTAGCCTGAGCGGTAGTCGGGGTATCGCAGAGTTCCGAGGAGCGATGCGAGCCGCTCGCCCGAGATGATGTGTCCGCTCGGCTGGGTGGGCAGCGCCGGCGGCGCCGGGATCTGCAGTCGCCGCGCGATGTGATCGGCGACCTCGCCGCGTGTGGCCGGGTGGTTGTCCACCGCGTGCAATGTCCGCGGCGGCTTCGGTGCACGCAGCAGTTCGCGCAGCGCGCTCACCAGGTCGGTCTCATGGATTCGGTTGGTGCGCCGTTGCCGGTCCATGGGGATGCCACGCGCAACCTGACGGATCAGATGTTCTCGGCCCGGCCCGTAGATCCCCGCCGGGCGAATGACGACCGCGTCGAGCAGGCGCCGGGCCTCGGACTCACTGTCCAGGAGGGCTTGTGCGCGCGGACTCGCCGGGCTGGGGATGTCGTCCTCGGTGAGCGTCCGGAGGCCCGGATCACCGTCGAACACGCGGGTCGAGGACACCAGGATGACGCGCCGCGGCCGAGCGGGCAGGGCCACCGCGAGTCGACGCAGCGGGTTCACGAGGTCTGGCGATTCGCGTTCGGCAGCGCCCGGTGTCAGGGTGACGACCATGGAGTCGACCGATGGGAGTTCGGCGGTGAAGGGCCGGCGGTAGTCGAGCGCGATGCCCGTGAACGACCGAGGGAGTACGTCGATGTCGCGTCGCACCGCGAACACCCGATGCCCCGCCTCGATGAGCGCTTCACCGAGTCGGATGCCGACCTTCCCGCAGCCGAACAGGAGCACGGAGGAACTGAGGTTCTCCATCACCCGCCCCTCCTCTTCGACATATCTACGATAGCCGCATGTGCGATCGACGCGGCCGTGCCGCGAAGCCGAAGTGCCGGGCGGCGTTGTCGGAGGTCTCGCAGAGCCCAGTTCCCTCTATTCGAACCCGAGACCCCAGCTAGGCACCCTTCTGAACCGCCTCACGGACGCGGGCCCCAGCACAATCAAGCGGATCCTCGAGGGCAGGTTCCCTTCGAGGCAGGCGATCCGGTCCTGTTCTTCACCGCCGGGTACGACTCGGCGGCGCTGTTCCAGCAGACAGGCCCGGCCTTCCCTTCTTCTGTCCTGATGGTTGAACGATCCTTCGCGGAGCGCTCCGGAGGAAGGTGGTCGGGCTTCCTCCGGAACCGCTTGTCAGCGCTGGGTGAGCGAGATGCGGTTGCCGCTGGGATCGGCGACCACGGATCGGCGGGGCGCGTAGTCGGTCTCGAAGGGCGGCTGGATGAGCGCGGCACCTGAGGCGAGCGCGGCCGCGTGCGCGCCGTCCAGGTCGTCGACATAGAGCCCGAACATCGCGGGACCGAACCGGCCGTCCGTGCCCGCCGATGCATCGAGCGTCAGCAGGAAGAACGAGTCGGTCTCCCACGCGCCGAACTGGAACGAGGAGATGGTCTGGTCGTATTCGAGGCCGAAGGCTTCGGTGTAGAACCTGACGGTCGCTTCGAGGTTCCGGGCCGGAATGGTCACCTGTACCACCCGGTCCTCCTTCACTGTTCTCATGTCAGTCCCTTCTTCGTAGTGCCGGCCGATGGTCTCGGCCAGTCGCGCGATGGCATGAGCCCGCTCCAGGAGCCGCTCGCGGTGCGCGTGGAGCACCGCCGCGGCGTCCGGTCCGCTCTGCTCGGCCAGCAGGGTCCGGATCTGGTCGATGGGCAGGTCCACTGACCGCAGGTGGCGGATCAGCGTCGCCTGCGCGGCTTGGTCGAGTCGGTAGCGCCGGTATCCGGTGCCGGGATCGACCCGGGCCGGCGGCAGCAGATCGACCTCGTCGTAGTGGCGCAGCGCCGGTATCGACAGGCCTGTCTTGACGGAGAACTCGCCGATGCTGAGCAGTTCGCGGTGACTCATGCCGACCACGCTATGGGCTCCGGTTACCTGAGGGTCAAGCCTCGGCCAGCACTCTTCTGGCACCTCGCGGCGATCTGGCAGCCGTCGAGGCAGACCGCGGACCAGTCGATCGCACTCAGCGCGTGGACATCGAAGTGCAACAGGTGATGCAGGGGGCCCGGGTCTACCTCTAGCGGCGCGGCATCCTGGCGGTGATCTCGCAACGGAAGGCCGGGTCGGCCAGCATCCCGGCACCACTGAAGCCGGGCACGGTCAGGTACTGACCATCAAGGTTCACGTCCACCAGCCCGGTCCGGGCCGAGGGTCGCAACCGCGCGTCGACGCCGTCGAGCCGGACCATCGCGGTCCTGCGAACATGTCGCGCACCACCTCGGCACCCGCCTCGGCGCCAGAGAGGTACGGGTTCCCTCCAAGCAAGTCAGCGTGGGGTGAGGGCAGCGTTAGAGGTCTAGCGGCCATCCTTCCGGGCCACTGGCGTGAAGCTGTACAACCTCGTCGCCTGCCTTCACCGCGGCACCGATGACAAGCGCTTCCGGTCCGATCTCGATCTCCGCGTCCCCGTGCACCAACGACAAGGTCATCCCGCCGTCGTTGATGGTGGTCGCTTGTTCTTGCGTGAGGGGTTCAGTGTGGAATTCGGCGCCCTGATGGTCCGGGGTGCCGAGGCGGAAAAGCACTCGCCCGTCGATAGGGTGTTCGCCGTCGACGTGGAGCGTGCCGGCGTCAAGGTGTGCGTAGTCGCTGAGCATGGTGCTGATCGTATGGCGCGGTGAGTGGCGGCGATGCGAAATCGCGGACGAGGAACGAACGGGCCGCGGCGGACCACTCCCACCGATCGATCGTGGTGATCTCGTACCGCACGTCGGGGTTCTCCGCCACGTCGATGGTCGGCTCGCAGGGTCTCGATCCGGTCTGACATGCTGTCGCGCTCGTGCTCCAGGATGCCCAGCGTCTCCGGGGTCGCCCCCAGGATGTGGATGATCCCGGGCTGGGTCGTGGTCGGCGCCCGTGCGCACGCCTTCCCGGCCAGGCGCCCTGGCCTCAAAGGCCCCGGGACGACTCGGGACGCGCCTCAATCCTCATGAGCCTCATGGAGATCCGGGCCTTCGACTGGGCGATGTCTACGCCGAGCGGTGTGCGAGTTTTTCCCGGACTTCAGCGGCGCTCGGGTGTTCGAGGTCCGAGAGGATGTCCAGTGCCTCCTGCCAGGCCTCGCGGGCGGAGTCGGGATCTCCGGAGGAGAGGTGGAGGTCGCCCAAGGACGAGAGCGTCTCACCCTCGGCGAGGCGCTCGCCGAGTTCCCGGTTGCGGTGGAGGGTCTGCCGGTAGTAGCAGCCGGCCCGATCGTGGTTGCCGAGTCGGTGGTGGATGAAGCCGAAGCTGTCCCAGATGGCGGCCTCCAGGTGGCGACGGTGACCGCTTTCGAGCTCCTGGCAGGCATTGAGCGCCTGCTCGCAGAAGTCGAGCGCTTCACTGTACTCGCCGAGTTGCGCGTGGTACCAGCCGAGCGAGTTCAGCCCGCGGGCCACGCCGACGCCGCTTCCCGCGGCCTTGAACAGCTTCAGGAACTGCCGGGTGTGGTCGAGCGCCTCAGCATAGTGCCGCTGCTGGTCGGCGAGGACGGCCAAACTGTGGTACGTCGCCGCCTGTCCTGTCAGGTCACCCACTTCGGCGGACAACTCCAACGCCCGCATCAGATGCGAGCGGCTGTCCTCGAACCGGCCGAGCCGGGTATCGCTCCAGGCCAGGCCGCGGTGGTTGTGCGCTTGCGCGACCGGTTCGCCGAGCCGCTCCGCCGCGCCCAGAGCGGCGTGCTGGAGGGCGCTCTGGGCGCGCAGACGGCCCCGCACGGAGAAGAACCCGAAGAGCGCCCAAGCCGCCTGCCAGACCTGGACGTCGAACTCACCGGCTTCCTGATTGAGCGCGGTGGCGGTCATGCCCGGATGCTCCGCTTCGAACCAGGCCAGCGCCGTCTCCCGCTCGGTGAAAGTCTCGGGGACGCTGCCGCGGCACGGTTCAGCGAGCGGAAGGGCGAGCTCGTGCGTGCTCGGCTGCAGCAGGAGGGCCGCCGGATACGCGGTGTGGACGTAATGGTCGAGCAGCCGACGCATCGCGTCTCGGCGCTCGGCCGTGGAGTCGGTGCGGCCCGCCAGCGCCGCGGCATGGTCGCGTAGGAGGTCATGGAAGGAGAAGCGGCCCCGGGCGTCCTCGGTGAGCAGGTTCGCCCGCGTCAGCTCCCTCAGCGCGGTCCGGGTGTCGCCGACGCCCAGTCCGGTGAGGCTGGTCGCCAGGGCAGCGGTGGCATCCGCACCGGGGTTCAGGCCGAGCAGCCGGTAAGCCCGCTGGGCCGTGGCGGTGAGATGGCGGTAGGACCGGTCCATGGCCGCGGCGACCGAAGTGGACGGGTCGGTCGGTCCCACGTTCAAGTGGCCGAGCCGGTCTCCGGCCAGGGTTCGGGCGTAGTCGCCGATCGAGGCCGAGCGCGAGTGGTGGGTGAGGTAGTTGGCCGCCGCGATGTGGATCGCCAGGGGCAGGTGTCCGCAGGCGGCGGCGAAAGCGGCGATCTCCTCTTCCTCGGCGCCCTTGATGGTCAGCCGCCCCAGCAGGTTCCGAAGCAGCGAGGCGGCCTCGGTCGAGGCGAGGGTGTCCAGCGCCAGGTTCGTGATGCCGGAGTGGGTGGCGTGCAGTCCGTCGAGCCGGTTGCGGCTGGTGATGACCACCAGGCAGTCCGCCTCGGTGGGCAGGAGGGGGCGGACCTGGGGCTCGCTGTGGGCGTTGTCGAGCACGATCATCAGGCGCCTGCCCTGCAGCGCCTCTCGGTACTGCGCGGCGATCGCGTCGGGATCGTCGGGCACGGCCTGGGGTTCGACGCCGAGCTGCTCCAGCAGCTTGGTCAGCGCCTGCTCGGGGCTGGTCGGCGGTACGTCGGCGTAGCCGTTCAGATTGAGGTACAGGCACCCGTCGGTGAACCTCGCCCTGACGGCTCGGCTGCGGGCCCAGTGGACGGCGAGCGCGGTCTTGCCGACGCCGCCGATGCCGGTGAGGGCGGAGATGACCACCGCCCGGCCGCGTCGGTGCTCGCGCAGGAGCCGGTCGAGGCGCCGCAGCTCCTCGTTCCGGCCGGTGAAGGCCCGGTCGTCGGCGGGCAGGCCGCGGGCCGGCCAGTCGGCGGCCGGCGGGGCCGCGTTCAGGGAGGTGCCGGTCAGGCGGCGCCGGACCTCGTCGAGCTGCACGCGCTGGCGCAGGCTCAGGCCCAGGCGGGGATTGCTCAGGAGCAGGTCGAACCGGTCGGGCTCGTCCCCGGCCGGGGGTCGCGGGAGGTGCTCGCCCCTGATCCAGTAGTAGATCGTCCCCCGGCTCACATCCTCAGTGGACTCTGCGATCTGCCTGACGGTGCAACCGGAGTCGGCGATGCGGGCACGGAGCCAGCCGCCGAGCTTGGCGGGGGTGTCGAGGTGCGCGAACTCGCCGCGCTCGTCCTCGATGCGACGTCCGGCGAGCCAGGAGCGGACGGTCTCCTCCCCCACGCCAAGGTCGCGGGCGACCTCGGCGACGGACCGGCCGGTGTCCGAGAGGTGGGCGGCCAGCCATGAGGAGAGCCGGGCGACGATGTCGGGGCCGGGCGGGAGTGGACTCGCAGTCACGGAAGTGCCTCCGCTGGGGGTGGGACCGATGCGCCGAGGACCGGTTCAACGTAGTTCAACGGCCTCTTCTCGTCAACGCCCACAGGGGATTCAATGGCGCAGTCCGCCCCGGCCGATGGGCCCTGTGCGGGACGTGGACCATCCAAAGGAGCGGTATGGCAGCGCAGACGGCCCGGTTCCGCGACGTGTTCGCCGTCGGCGAGTTCCGGGTGCTCTGGATCGCCCAGACGCAGTCGCGCATCGGCGACCAGTTCGCCAGGGTGGCGCTGGCGCTGCTGGTGTTCGAGCGGACGTCGTCGGCGGCCCTCACCGCGCTCGTGTACGCCTCGACGTACCTGCCGCCCTTGCTCGTCGCTCCGCTGTTGGCCGGTCTGGCCGACCGGTACCCACGGCGGACGGTGATGTGGACCGTCGAGGTGCTGCGGGCGGTGCTCATCGGGGTCATGGCGATCCCGGCCGTGCCGCTCCCGGTGCTCGCCGTCCTCGTGGTGGCGGTGTCCTGCCCCGACCCCCTGTTCTCGGCCGCCCGCATCGCCACGCTCCCCAGGGTGCTGCCGGACGGCCGCTATCAAGTCGGCATGAGCATCAGCAGCTCCACCGACGGCATCGCGCAGATCGCCGGCTTCGCCCTGGGCGGGGTCATCGTGGCGGCCACCGGCAGTCCGCACCTGGTGCTGGCGCTCGACGCGGTCTCGTTCCTGGTCTCGGCCGCGCTCCTGCGCTGGGGGCTGCGCCCCCATCTTCCCGAGCCCGATTCAGCCGGGAGCTCCTCGCGCGCAAGCGGATTCGCTCTCGCCGGGATCAGGCTGGTGGCGGGGAACCGGAACCTGATGGGCCTGGCCTCGCTGGTCTGGATGTTCGGGTTCTTCGTCGTCCCCGAGGCCATGGCCGCGCCGTACGCCGCTGAGCTCGGCGAAGGCGAGGCCGCCGTCGGCCTGCTCATGGCGGCCGACGTCGTCGGCATGGTGGTCGGCGCGCTGCTGGTGGCCCGGCTCCGAACGGGCCTGCGGCGGCGATTGACGGTGCCGCTCGCGTTCGCCGCTGGACTTCCGTTGGTCGCCACGCTGGTCGCGCCGGGCCTCCCGGGCACGGTCGCCCTGTGGGCGCTGTCCGGTCTGCTGTCGAGCTACCTCGTCCTCGCACAGGTCAGGTTCGTGCAGCTGGTGCCGGACGGGATGCGCGCCCGCGCCGTCGGATTCGCCGCCGCGGGCCTCCAGACCGCCCAGGGCCTGGGAATGGTGATCGCCGGCGGCCTCGCCGAGGCGATGTCACCGTCCGCGGCGATCGCGGTGTGCGGCGCCGCCGGTTCACTCGGCGCGGTCGTGATCGGCCTCGTCTTCGGGCTCGCCACACCGGACGAGCCGCAAGCTCCCGAGCGGTCCCAGGCGCTCGCCGAGGACCGAACGGAACCGAGTCGAGCGTGAGAGAGGAGGAGTCATGACGAACAACAACCACGTCCAGAAGGACAGCACCTGGCGCTAGCACCCGCTCACCGCACAGTGAGGGGCCGATGCACGTTCGGGCTCCGCGCCCCAGGAGCGCGAAGGTCCCCTGCCGATTTCGACAGGGGGCCTTCGCCATACGACGCGGGTCCAGTCCGGACGACGCTCAGTAGAAGAGCTCTCCGGTCCAGGTGTACGACGGGTCGCCAAGCCAGGACGTAGAGCACTCCGATTCGGAGTAGCCGGCACTCTGGCATTCCTGGAGGTACGCCTCTTTCTGGGCCTCGTACTCGGTCGAATCGCCCGAGTCGCCGTCGTCGCCGTAGAGTTCCCCGGTCCAGAGGTATCCGGAGTCGGCGTACCAGGACGTATCGCACTGCGACTCGGTGTAGCCGTCGTATTGACACTCTTCGACGTACACCTCGTACTGACTCGACTCGTCGGATTCGGTGGTCTCATAGTCGGTCGGCTCGCCGGTATACGCCTCGTCGCCGTAGAGATAACCGGTCCATGTGGATGAGCTGTCGTTGCCCCAGGACACCGAGCATGCCGATGCGGAGTAGCCGTCGTCCTGGCATTCCTGCACGTACTCCTCTTGCATGGTCCCGGTGTTGTCTTCTGGGGCTTCGTCGTTTTCGTTTGCCTTGTCCCACAGGAAGATCGCGGCGACGATGGCGACGAAGACCAGCACGGCCACTGCGCCGGCATTCGATTCGGAGCTGCCGGGGGACTTTTCCTGAGGCGTGGTCGGCCGGTTCGGCGGTGGTGCAGAGGGTTGTTTCGGAGGCGGCGAGGATGACCGCTTGGCGTCGGTCGTGACTCGGGGCGGCGAGACCGGCTCGTCGACCGGCGGCTCGGACTTCGCCGCTGACGGCGGCTCGACCCACGTGCGCTGGCTCGGGTCGGTGTTCAGGGTCGGGCCGTTGTCGATGAGGGTGGGGTCCTCGCCTGCGTGGTCGAGGAGGCGCTCCAGTTCGCGGTGTTGTTCGGCCGCGAGGGCGGACACGGCGTCGGGCCAGGGGTTGGAGGTCGGTGGGATCGGCCCGAGGAGTTCCAGGAGCTCGGTCGGTGTGGGGCGGTCGGCCGGATCGAGCGCCAGGCAACGGGAGACGACGGCGCGGACCCGTTCGGGCAAGCCGGACAGGTCGGCCTCGGCACGAACCACGTTGTTCAAGGTGCGCAAGGTGGACGAGGTCGCGAACGGACTGTTTCCGTTGCAGGCCATGACGAGCACCGACCCGAGCGAGAACATGTCCGAGGCGGCGGTGATCGGTTCCGACAAGGCCTGTTCGGGCGACATGAACCCTGGGGTGCCGATGACGGCACCGGTTCGGGTGAGTTCGGAGCTGCCGCCGTCGGCGGCGCGGGCGATGCCGAAGTCGATGACCCGGGGGCCGTCCGCTTCCAGGATGACGTTGCCCGGCTTGAGGTCGCGATGGATCACGTCTGCCTCGTGGATGGAGTCGAGGGCGGAGGCGAGCCCGGCGGCCAGGCGGAGGACCGCGTCTTCAGGGAGGGGGCCGGTGGCCTCGATGGCGACGCCGAGGGTCGGGCCGCGGAGGAATTCGGAGGCGAGCCAGGGGACGGGATCGTCGGGCCCGGCCTTGACCAGTGCCGCGGTGTACTGACCGGAGATCTTGCGGGACTTGCTGACCTCTTCGCGGAACCGGGCCCGGAACTCCTCCTCTTCGGCGAGCCATTCGCGGATCACCTTGACGGCGACCGGTCGGCCGTCCGGCCCGGCGCCGAGCAGGACCCGCCCCATCGCTCCGCGGCCCAGCTCGGCGAAGACCCGGTAGGGACCGATTCGGGTGGGGTCGTTGGGGGACAGCGGCTGCATGGGCATGGGACCTCCGAGCGCGAGGAGTGTGGGTGCGGCAGGTGTTGCGTTGCGATGGGGCAACGCTGACGACCCCAGGGTCCCGCCACCGAATCGGAAAACGTCATGAATTCGTCATGGCGAACTCGAACAGGTTGGTGCGCAAGGTGTCTGACGAGCGACGGAGGTGACGCCCGATGTCTGCACCATTCGTGGAATTCGACGAGGCGGTGGCCCGGGCCGGAGTCACTGCCGCGCTCGTCGAGTCCCGCCCGACTCAGACTGAGCGTGCGGGGCCGGCTACGTCACCGCCCTGGGGCGCGGAAGCGGAGATAGGACAGACCCGAAGTGCTGAGCCACAGGTCAGTCGGGCTCTGCACGACCTGCAGATTCACCTGTTGGCATCGGGCGCAGCGGGCCACGGCGCCGGGGGCGTCGGTGTAGACGTGGAGGCCCGCCACCGGGCCGACCATGCCGCAGCCGGCGCAGCGGGCTTGGGCAGCGGTGATGTCGGGGCGAAAGACCTGCCAGAGCGCTCCGGCGAGCATGTTGCCGTCGACGTGGTCGTTCATCGTGTCCTCCTGGTCAGCCGAAGCGTTCGGTCTTGATCCGGTGCGAGTCGTGGCCGAGGGCGATGAGGATCTTGGCGGCGGTCTCGACGAAACCGGCCGGCCCGCAGACGAAGCACGCGGGCTCGAACTCGGGCGGCCAGCCGTGCGCGGTGATGTCGGCGACGCCGATGCGGCCGGTCCCACGCCGGGTGTTCGTCGGCGCCTCCCGGGTGTAGAGCAGGGTCGTCTCGACCCCGTCGTCACCGCGCGGCGGGCGGGCCAGCTCATCGGCGTAGATGACCTCCGCCGGTGTGCGCACCGAGTACAGCAGCCGGAACGGGACGCGCGAGGCCACGGCGCGACGCCGGCGGATCATCGACTGGAGCGGGACGATGCCCGATCCGCCCGCGATGAGCAGGACCGGTCGCGTGTCGGCCTCCCGCCAGACGAACCAGCCGCCGACCGGTCCTCTGATCTCGGCGTAGGCGCCCTCGGGCAGGTCGTCGCAGAGGTACCCGGAGACCTCGCCGCCGTGTACGCGCTGAATCGTGAACTCGACCCGGCCGTCCTCGGCCGGCGCGGCGAGCGAATAGGAGCGGACGGCCTGGTATCCGTCGTCGGCCGTCAAGCGAATGTCCGCGTGCTGCCCGGCCAGGTGCCCGTCCCACTGCTCAGGTTCGAACACCAGCGTTGTCGCCGAAGCGGTCTCCACCCTGCGCCCGACCAGGCGGGCTTTCTGCCACATCGCGGTCACCAGCCCGACTGGTAGCGCTGTTCGAGCCAGGGATCGCCGTAATCGTGGTAGCCGGCCCGCTCCCAGAACCCCGGATTGTCCTCGTCATGCAGCGTGATCCCCGAAACCCATTTCGCGGACTTCCAGAAGTACAGGTGCGGCAGCAGGAACCGGGCGGGCCCGCCGTGTTCGGCCGCGAGCGGCTCGCCCTCGTACTCGGTGACCACCCACGCCTGGCCGTCGATGATGTCGTCCAGCGGCACGTTGGTCGTGTACCCGTCGAAGGAATGGACGACGGCGAAGTCCGCGGCGGTCTCGACCTCGGCGAGCAGCGTGTCGACGGATACGCCCCGCCAAGTGGTGTCGAGTTTGGACCATCTGGTGACGCAATGGATGTCGACGGTGCGCGTCTCCTGGGCGAGCGCGGCGAACTGGTCCCAGTCCCACGCGTGCCGCTCCCCGGTCTCGGCGACGACGGTGAAGGTCCACTCGGCGATGTCGATCGATGGCGTCGGCCCCGCGCTGAGCACCGGAAAGTCCTCTGTCAGGTACTGCCCCGGCGGCACCCGGTCGCTCTCGATCCTCCGACGACCCTGAAACCCCGGTGTCAGTCCACTCATGCCCGCCTCCCGCGGCCATCATAAGCCCGCGTTGAGCCACCAGGCGTTTCACTCGCCGCATGTCCTCCTCGACTGGAAACCGGATTCGTGGACTCGGCCCAGTGGAGCTCAGAAACCCGCCAGGACCGCCAAGGTGGTGATTTCGGCGAGGATGGCTGCAGCGCCTAGGATGTCTCCGGCCTGGCCTAGTCGGCGGTTCCAGTAGCGAGCGGTCGTGTGAACCACTGCCATCGCGATTGCTATGGCCGCCAGGGTGATCGGCCAGGTTTCGGGAGTGGTTGCGGCTGTTGCCAGAGCCGCGGCAACGGTCACGATCGCCGCAATCGCGAGGGCTCCGCCAGTGGCGGCTTTGGCCGGGCTCTTTGCCAGGGAGTCTCTTCTCGGCCTGGCGGTCCTCAGTAGGCTGACGAGCGCTAGGCGACCCGCGACCGGGGCCAGGGCGATGGCGGGCCAGGTATCCGGGGCCCCTATGAGCGCCGCCAGCAGGGCGAAGCGGAGTATCAGGGTGGTTATCAGTGCGGCCGCGCCTACCGCGCCGATTCTCGGGTCCTTCATGACCTCGCCTACCCGGTCAGGTGGACGGTGACTGGCCAGGCCGTCCGCGGTGTCGGCGACGGCGTCGAGGTGCAGGCCGCCCGTGATCGCGAAGTCGACCGCGAGCACCAGCGCGGCGGCCGCCAGTGGTCCTCCGATATGGAGCCCGAGGAAGGCCGCCGCCGCCCAGGCCGAGCCGATGACCATTCCCGCCAACGGGAACGCCGCCACCGCCGCGCGACCCAGGGGCCATCTTCCGCGGACCGGGAGGACCGTCAGGAAGCCGAGGGCGTCGCGCAGCGGGGCACCGGTCAGGGCTCGGAGCGCCTTCATCACGTGCCGAGTTCGTCCAAACCCGCCACTTCACGCAGGACCGCGGCGGCGCTGCGGATGATCGGGACGGCCAAGAGCGCGCCCGTGCCTTCCCCGAGGCGCAGCTCCAGGTCGAGGATCGGTTCGAGGCCAAGGTGAGCCAGGCCCGCCGACGCCCCGGGCTCCACCGACCGGTGGCCCGCGATCAGGTGTCCGAGGACGTCGGGGCACAGCGCGGCCGCCGCGAGGGCGGCGGCCACCGTGTTGACCCCGTCCAGCAGGACCGGGACGCGCCGGGCCGCGGCGGCGAGCGCGACTCCGGCGAGTGCGGCGTGTTCGAGGCCGCCGATGGAGGCCAGGGTCCGCAGCGGGTCCCGGTCCTCGCCGTGCCGGGCCAGCGCGTCGGCGACCACGGTCTTCTTCAGGTCTAGCGTGCGGTCGTCGATGCCCGTGCCGCGGCCCGTCACCAGCTCAGGGCTCTGTCCGGTGAACGCCGCGATGAGGGCCGCCGACGGGGTCGTGTTCGCGATGCCCATGTCCCCCAGGGCGATCAGGTCCGCTCCGGTGTCGATCATGTGGTCGGCGAGGGACGCTCCGGCCAGGATCGCGGCAGTGCATTCGTCCACGGTCATCGCCGGTTCGATCCGCAGGTCGCGGGTGCCGTTCATGATGGCGGCCGAGCGGATCACCGGGTGGTCGGCCGGCGGCTTGGCGATCCCGGCGTCGAGCACTGCGACGCGGATGCCGCAGGCGGCGGCGATGGCGTTCGCGCTGGCGCGACCGGCGCAGAAGCTCTCGACCATGAGCGTCGTGATCTCCTGCGGCCACGGGCTCACCCCTTGGGCGTGGACGCCGTGGTCGCCGGCGGCGATGATGAGGCCGGGGTTGTCGACGGCGGGCGGCGGGCAGACCCGGGCGATGGCGGCCAGCTGGGCGGCGAGGGTTTCGAGGCGGCCCAGGCTCCCTTGGGGTTTGGCGAGGCCGTGGTGGCGCTGGACGGCCATGAGGGCGAATCGGTCTTCGATGGGTTCAACGGCTTCGACGAGGGTGGCGAGGTCGTTCATGTCGCGCCTTTCACGTTGCGGATGATCGCTGCTCGGAGTCGTTCTGTGGTGGGTTCGTCCCGAACGGCGATGCGGAGGTGGTGGGGATCGAGTCCAGGGAAGGTGTCGCCGCGGCGCAGGGCCAGGCCGTCGGCGAGCAGCCTTTCGCGCAGGTCGGGCAGCTCGGTGCGGATGAGCACGAAGTTGGCCGACGCGGGCCAGGTTCGCAGGCCGGGGATGTCGGCCAGGGCGGCCAGGAGCGCTTCGCGTTCGCGGGCGACGCGGCGGGCGCGTTCGAGGCGTTCGTTCTCGGCCGCGACGCAGGCTTCGATCGCCTCGAGGGCAAGGGAACTGACCGGCCAGGGTTGGCGGGCGGCGTCGAGGCGGGCGACGGTGGTCGCATCGGTCAGGAGATAGCCGACTCGCAGACCCGCGATGCCCCAGAGCTTGGTCAGGCTGCGGACGACCACGAGGCCGGGCAGGTCGGCTCGGGCGGCCAGGTCGCCGCCGTCCGGGAGAAAGTCCGCGAAGGCCTCGTCGATGACGGTGATTCTGCCTGGGCGGCAGAGCTGTTCGATCACGGCCACGGGATCGAGCGCGCCGGTGGGGTTGTCGGGGCGGGTGATGAGGACGAAGTCGGCCTCGTCCGGGACGTCGGCCGGGTCGAGTCGCCAGTGCTCGGGTTCGCGGAAGACTCGATGGACGTGGACGCCGGCCGCGCGCAGGGCCGCTTCGCCTTCGGTGAAGGTCGGGTGCACGATGGCGGCGAGGCGGGGCTTCAGGACCTGGGCGAGCAGCCAGAACGCCTCGGCCGCGCCGTTGAGCAGAAGGCATTCGGCGGCGTCGCGGCCGTGCCGGGCCGCTGCGGCTTCGCGGGCGGCGCGCTGGTCGGGGTAGGCGGCGAGGTCGGCGGCGGCCCGGGTCAGGCGGTCGGCCAGCCATGTCGGGGGTCCTTCGAGGACGTTGACCGCCAGGTCGATCGCGCCTGCGGGGACCTGTGTGTCGCCGTGGTCGCGCAGCCAGGGTTCGCCTGCCGCTGGGATCTCATGGCGCCCTTCGGAAGCGGAGCCGAGGCCTTCTTCCTGGACGCAGGGTTCGTCGATGAGAGGGATCGCGGGAACCGGTCCGTCCGGGGTCGGCAGCGGGATCGCGCGGCCCGCGACGACGAGTTCGCATTGACCGGCGTGCGAGCTGAGGGTCTGCACCACTTCGCCGTGCAGGTCCAGCCAGCGCCGAGTCGAGGCGTGCGGCGGGATCAGGCCGAGGTTGCTCTGGCCGGCGGCGACGATCACCGGGGCCGGGCGGGCCGCAGCGAGGTCGCGCCAGACTCGGGCGTCGGCCAGGACCCGGTCCCAGGCGGCACGTCCGGCTTCACCGAGTCCGGCCACCTCGTCCTCGGTCCACAGCCCCGTCCGGCCCATCTGCTCGGTGACCCAGCCGTCGAGGTCGTCAACCAGGACGCAGTGTTCCGGGGGCAGTTCCCTTAGCGTCGTGGGGAGGTCGGTGGTCTCGAGCGTCTGCCAGTCGGCGGGGCGGCGGCTGCGGTGGCGGCGGACCCGCTCGGTCATCTCGGGGTCGTCGGCCTTGCCGGTCGCGACGTAGGCGACGGGGCCGCCGCTCGCGGCGGCAAGTTGCTCGGCGCGGGCGCTCTTGCCCGAGCGGGTGCCGCCGAGGACGAGGTGGAGGGTCATTGAGCGCGCTCCGCGTGGTGCTGATTGTGGTGGTCGTGGGTGTGGTCGCCGTGGTGGTGGGCGTGGGTGCCCGGGTCGTCCGGGTGGTAGTGGAGCGTCTGGGGTGCGCCGACGCGGTGTTCGAAGCCCGGCAGGGCGACCCGGTACTGGCAGGTGTCGCAGTTGACGCGGACCTGCCCGGACTCGGTTTCGTCCGCGCGGGCCAGCAGGGCTTCGGCGACGGCCCGGTCGGGGCCGAGGTAGGGCGCGTCGATGACGGCGACGTCGGGGTTGGCGGCGGCCCATTCGTGGGTCTGCTCACGGATGCGCCGCTCCAGGACGCCGGTGAACAGGAAGTACGGCAGCAGTGCGATCCGCTTGGCGCCCAAGGCGCGGCAGCGTTCGAGCGACTCGGGCACCGAGGGCTGGGCGAGGCTGACGAAGCCGGCCTCGACGATCGGCCAGGGGCGGCCCTCCCAGAGCAGGCGGGCGGCCTTGAACAGGTCGCCGTTGGCGTCGGGGTCGGAGGTGCCGCGTCCGATGAGGATGACGGCGGTCTCCTCGCGTTCGGATTCGGGGACGGCCTCGCGCAGACGCCGATCGGTCAGCTCCAGGATCTCGGGCCGGATGCCCAGCGGCGCGCCGTAAGTGAAGGTGACGTGCGGGTGCCGGTCGCGCTCGGCGGCGATGGCGGCCGGGACGTCGCCCTTGGCGTGGCCCGCACCGAGCAGGACCAGGGGCTGGATGGTCATGCGGTCGACCCCGTCGGCGACGGCCGCCGCGACGGCCTCGCTGATGGGCGGCGGGCACAGCTCCAGAAAGGACAGGTCGGCGCGGAGGTTCGGGCGCAGGGCGCGGACCTCCTCCAGCAGCTCGAACGACTCGGCCTGGCCGGCCGGGTCGGTGGTGCCGTGGGCGACGATCATCAACTGGTGGCTCATGGGCGCTCCTCAAGGTAGGTAGGTGTGGAAGGTTGAGGGGCGATCACCGGCGGGCTCGAACCCGATCCCAGGGAGGCGGTGTAGAGCAGGGCGTTCACGGCCGCGGCGGCCACGGCCGAACCGCCGAGTTCGGAGCGGTTCGAGACCGCCGGCAGTCCGGAGTCGCGCAGGTGCGACTTGGACTCGACAGCGCCGACGAAGCCCACCGGCAGGCCGACGACGAGCGCCGGGTCGGGGGCGCGGGCGATGACCGCCTCGAGCGCGGTGGGCGCGTTGCCGACCACCCAGATCGTGCCGGGACCGAAACGCTCGCAGGCGGACTCGATCGCGGCGGCGCTGCGGGTGGTGCCGGACGCGCGGGCGCGCTCGGCCACGCCGTCCCAGGTCAGCGGCACCTCGACCGCGACGCTGGTGATCCCGGCGGCGACCATGCGGCTGTCGGCGACGATCGGGGCGCCGTCGCGCAAGGCAGTCCAGGCACGTTCGAGCGCGGCCTCGTCGAGCACCAGGTCCTCGGCGTAGCGAATGTCCGCCGCGGAGTGGATGACGCGCTCGGTCACGGCCCGACTCAACGGCTTCAAGTGTGAGAGGTCCACTCGGGAGGCGAGGATGCGCATGCTCTCGGCCTCGATCGGGTGCACGCGGTCGCGTCCCATGCGCCTCACCGGATCACCTCCGCGAGCGGCCGGATCGCCTCGGCCGGACACACCTCGGCGCACTCGCCGCAGCCGGTGCAGCGGTCGGCGAGCACCAGCAGCGGGGTCCGGCCACCTGGTGTGGGACGCAGGCAGCGCTCGGGGCAGGTGCGCAGGCACGCCCCGCAGGCGGTGCACGCGGTCGTCACGACGAAGGGCCCGTCCATCACGCGACCTCGCTCTTGTAGCCGCGGGGCGTGACCATGCGGCCGGCCGCCATGCGGGTCCGGCTGGTGCCCACCAGGACCAGGGTGGTCATCTGGACCGCCGCGACGTCCAGGTCGCCGAGGGTCGTCACGGTGACCGACTGGCCGGGCCGCTCCGCGTCGCGGACGATGCCCACCGGGGTCTGCGGGTCGCGGTGGCGCAGCAGGATCTCGCGGGCCCGGGCCAGCTGCCAGTCGCGGCCGGCGCTGCGCGGGTTGTAGAAGGCGATCGCCAGGTCGGCGCGCGCGGCGGCCTCGACCCGCTCCTCGATCAGCTCCCACGGGGTCATCAAGTCCGACAGGGAGATCGAGCAGTGGTCGTGGCCGAAGGGGGCGCCGAGGATCGCGCTGGCGGCGAGCGCGGCGGTCACGCCGGGCACGACGACCACGTCGATGTCGGACCCCGCGTGTTCAATGGTCGGGGAGGCCATCGCGTACACGCCGACATCGCCCGAGCCGACCAAGGCGACGGCGCGCCCCTCTCGGGCGAGTTCGACGGCGCGTACGGCGCGTTCGACCTCCTGGCCGAGACCGAAGGTTTCGAGGACGGCGCCGCGGGTGGTCCAGCGGGCGGCCTGGTCGACGTAGGGGCCGTAGCCGATGACGACCTCGGCGGCGGCGAGTTCCGCGGCGGCGCGCGGCGCGGTGAGGTCGGGGGCCCCGGGCCCGAGCGAGACGAGGGCCAGTCGTCCTCGGGCGGGCCTGCGGGCGACGGCGACGGTGGCCATGGGGCTGCGGCGCTTGGCGACCACGAGTTCCCCGCCGAGGTGGAGGGCGGCGGCTTCGGCCACGGAGGGGGTGCCGACGGCGGCCAGAACGACCTCGGACGGGTTCGGAACCTCGATGGCGGCGAGCGTTTCAGAAGGAAGGTGCACGACGGGCCAGCCGCGGGCGGCGACGGCCTCGTTGATCCCGTCCTCATCGGCCTTGAGGTCGACCGTGGCGGCGGTGTGGACGGCGAGTGGGGAGAGCCCGGCGTCGGCGAGGGCCTGATCGATGAGGTCGCCGACCTCGGCGGCGGTGACGCCGCGGGAGGAGCCGATGCCGATGACGAGCGAGGGAGGCCGATAGAAGACGGTGGGGACCTGAACGGCCGCAATACGGTCGCTGACGCGCAGGAGCGGCGCGGTCGGATCGGAGGTGACCGGGGCCGGGACGGGTCCGAGCGGCCAGGGAAGGTCGCGCTCGACCCGGACGGGGCCACCGGCCAGGACGTGGCCGCCGACGGCGGCGAGGTCGCCCTCGGCCCGGACGCCGAAGCGCTCGCCGAGCGATCCGAGACTGGGCAGCCCTGCGGCCTCTGAAGCGGTCGTGACGACCGGAGTCGCGTTGAGGTGGGCGGCGACGCGGTCGGCCAGGGCGTTCGCACCGCCTTCGTGGCCGCCGCAGAGGCTGACGGCGAAACGGCCGGCGTCGTCGACGCAGACGACGGCGGGGTCGGTTCGCTTGTCGGACAAGTGCGGGGCGATGAGCCTGACCGCCGCGCCGGTGGCCATGACGAGGACGAGCGCCTCGGCTTCGCCCCAGACCTCGGCGAGAAGGTCACGTGGGCGTCCGGTGCGGTGCTCGCCGCCGAGGTGGGCGGCGAGGTCGGCGCCGAGGCGGCGGCCGGTCTCGGTGGCCGCGAGCACGACTGTTCGAGTTCGGGTGGTCGGCCCGGCTGCGGGCACCGCTTTCGAGGCGTGCGCCTTGGGCGCCTTCGCCGCGGGCGCGGCCTCCGACTCGATCGCGGGCGGTGCGCTCTCACGCGCTTCTCGCGGTGGGGTCACGGGTGTACTCCTTGGACGAGCAGGACGGGATTGCGCGGGGCGAGGCGGTGGCCGCCGCCGAGGGGCACGAGGTCGGCGACTTCGATGAGCTGGCCGCTCGCGGCCCAACCGGCTGCTCCGAGCCGGTTCATGACCGGCCCGACGCGTTCGATCGTGGCCAGCGCGATGACGATCCGGTCGCGGCAGCGGGCCGTCGCGACGTCGATGATCGTTTCGAGGTCGGCCCCTCCCCCGCCGATGAACACGGCGTCGGGGTCGGGCAGCGACGCGAGCGCGGCCGGGGCGCGGCCGTGCACGACTCCGAGCCGGACATCGTGGGCCGCGGCGTTGGCGCGGGTCCGTTCCACTTGGGCCGCATCGTCGTCGATGGCGATGACTCCCGCAGCGAGGGTGGCGGCTTCGACGGCGACGCTTCCGGATCCGCAGCCGATGTCCCAGAGCAGGCGTCCGGGTCCCGGACCGAGCGCGGCGAGTGCGGCGGCGCGCACGGCGGGCTTGGTGATCTGCCCGTCGCGGTGCTCGAAGTCCTCGACCGGACGGCCCCAGCGGGTGGCGGTTCGGCTGTGGGCCAGGAGTGTCGGTCCGGCGGTGTCGGCGTGGTCGAGGATCAGCATGACGTTCGGGTCGGCGAATTCGCGGCCCGCGGCTTCGGCGACATCACAGTGGACGATGGTCTCGTCTTCGTGGCCGAGTCGGGCGGCGACGACGACCATTCTTGGGCCGCAGCCGGAGTCGAGGAGCGCTTGGGCGAAGGCGGTGGGGGTGCTCTCGGTGTCGGTCAGGATCGCGACCTTGGCTCCGGCGAGGGCCGTGGCGAGGGCGGGACGCGGGTCGCGGCCGTGGGCCGAGACGACGTGGGCGTCCTCCCAGGTCATGCCGATTCTGGCGAAGGCTCCGGCGACCGAGGAGGCGGCCGGGTGCACTTCGAGCGGCCGGTCGAGTTCGGCGAGGCGGCGGAGGATGCCGAACCAGCCGGGGTCGCCCGAGGCGAGGACGGCGACCGGGCCGGGAACGGCGGCGATGCGCTCGAGTACCGCGTCGAGATCGCCGGCGATCGGGATGGTCGGCACGGTGCCGGGTGCGTGGGCGGCGAGGTGCCGCTTGCCGCCCGCGACGGCTTGGGCTTCTTGGGGAATCGGGCGGGCCAGGCGGCCGTCGGGGCCGACGCCGATCAGGATCACCGGGGCGGTCATGGCCGCCTCCACAGGTCCGGATCGGTTCCGGTCGCGGCGAGGCGTTCAGGGGCCCGGGTGCTCCAGGCGACGGGGTTCAGGTCGTCGAAATCGACCATGACCGCGTCGACTTCGAGTTCGCCGCCGCAATGCCGAGCCCAGACGGCCAGGTTGACGGAGACATCGTCGCAGAGGGTGTCCCCGGCAGCCGCCAACAGGCCATCCTGCGACCACAGTTCGTAGGCGTGGCGACCGGTGTTGGCCTTGCCGACCGCTGCCACCAGGGAGGCGTCGCCGCCCGCCCGCGCCGTCACCTCGGCCAGGTAGCCGGTGTCCACTCGCGACTTGGTGTAGTGGGTCATCATGACCCCGGCGCCGAGCTTGGCCAGCTTGCCGGCCATGCCGACGAAGACGAGGCGTCGCAGACCGGCCTCGACGCAGCGTTCGACGGCGGCACCGGTGAAGTCGCCGACCTCGGTGAAGCAGACCTCGTCCAGGCCCGGCATGAGGCCGATCGCGGCCCGCTCGGTCCGACCGCCCGTGGTGAGCACGCAGGTGTCCAGGTTCGAGGCGGCCATGACGTCGACCGCTTGGAGCACCGAGGCCCGCCATGCGGCAGTCGAGAAGGGACGGACGATGCCCGTGGTGCCGAGTATCGAGATGCCGCCGAGGATGCCCAAGCGCGCGTTGGTGGTCCGCTTGGCCATCCGCTCGCCCTCCGGCACCGAGACCACCACGTCGACGCCGCGGTCGCGATACGGGTCGCAGACCTCCTCGACGGTGATGCGGATCATCTGCCTGGGCGTGCCGTTGATCGCCGGCCCGCCGACCTCCAGGCCCAGGCCGGGCCGGGTCACGACACCGACGCCGTCGCCGCCGTAGAGGTGGACGCCGGGCTCATCGCTCCAGGCGACCGTGGCGGTCAGATGCGCGCCGTTGGTGACGTCCGGATCGTCCCCGGCATCCTTGACCACTACCGCCTCGGCGGCGTCGCCGAACGTCTCGCAGCGGTCCACCGCGAACTCGACGCGGCGGCCGACCGGCAGCCACACGTCCACTGTGCTACTGCGTTTCCCGGTGGCGAGCAGCAGGATCGCGGCCTTGGCCGCGGCGGTCGCGCACGCGCCCGTGGTGAAGCCGGTGCGCAAGGCCTTGCCGTCGCGGACCTTCGCGGTGCGTGGCAAGTCGGGTTCGACCAGGTCCCGCGGCGCGGACGGGGGCGGGGAGGCGCGGTCGACGTGTACCGGCCCGGCCTTGGCGCGCTTGGGAAGCCGGGACGGGAAGGAACGCTCGGGGCCTTCGCTCACGCCGTCCTCGCTGGACGGTGGGTATGGGCGAAGCCCGGCGAGTACAGGTGGCTGCGGGTGCCCTGGGCGCCGAGCGCGGGGCCGACGAGAACCAGGGTGTGCATGGTGACCTTCATGGCCCGGATCGTCGCGGCCAGTTCGTCGAGCCGGCAGGTCTCGATGCGCTCCTCCGGCCAGGTCACGCGGTAGCCGACCACACACGGCGTCTCGGGCGCGTACCCGCCGGCCAGCAGTTCGGCCTGGAGCCGCTTGGGCCGCGACGCCGACAGGAACAGCGCGAGCGTGGTCCCGTGGCGGGCGAACGAGGCCAGGTCCTCCCCTTCGGGCATGGGCGTGCGGGTGGCCATGCGGGTCATCACGACCGATTGGGCCACTTCGGGAATGGTGAGCTCGCGCGCGACCGCGGCTGCGGTCGCGGCCACCGAGGTCACCCCCGGGACCACCTCGATGTCCGCGTCCAGCGCGCCGACGGCCTCCAACTGCTCCTGCATCGCACCGTAGATGGACGGGTCGCCCGAATGCAGGCGGACCACGGTCAGGCCCTCGGTCGCGGCTCTGCGGTAGACGTCGAGCACGTCTTCGAGCGTCATCGTCTTCGAGTCCAGGACCTCGGCGCCGGGGCGCACGTAGTCGAGGACGTCCTCGTGGACCAGGCTGGAGGCCCACACGACGATGTTCGCCTCGCCGATGACCTTCGCGGCCCGCACGGTCAGCAGGTCGGCCGCGCCGGGGCCGGCGCCCACGAACCAGATCTTCGCGCCGCTCACGTTCGCTCCTGTCGTTCGGGGGTGACGATGACGGTCGAGAGGTAAGGGGCGGGATCGTGCGGCACCTCGGAGCGGACGTCCTCATCGGCATGGCCCAGGTGGGCGCCGAACACGGCGCGGTCCAGCGCCCCGGCCTCCTCCAGCACGGCCCTGATCTCCGGGAGCCTCCTGCCGCCCTTGTAGAGGACGACCGTGCCGCCGCCTGCGACGGCCTCGCGGATGCGACCGGTCCCGGCGGTCATCGGCATGAGCTGGAGCGGCTCGTCGTGCTCGCACAGCACCGTGCCGGTGCGCGAGGCCAGGTCCTGCATGGCCGTGATGCCCGGGATCGTCCGCACGGCGGCGTCGGGGACGAGGCGGCGGACCTCGCGGGCCAGATAGGCGAAGGTGGAGTAGACGTTCGGGTCGCCGATGGTCGCGAACGCGGCGGTGCCTCCGGCGGCGACCACGTCGGCCACCTTGTCGGCCGCCCTGGCCCAGGCGATGTCCCGGTGGTCCTTGTCGAGTTCGAACACCAGGCGGTGGATCGGCTTGTCATGCGGCACATGGTGGGCGACCACGCGCTCGGCGTAGCCGGGCTCGTCCGGGGACGAGGAGGCCGCGACCGGCACGAAGATGCGGTCGGCTCGCAGCAGGCCGTCGCGGCCCTTGACGGTGATGAGGTCGGGGTCGCCGGGTCCGGTGCCGATGCCGATGAGAGTGCCGCTCATGCCAGTTCCTCCTCGCGGTGCGCGTATGACAGTAGAAACCGTGCCATCTCCGGCGCCGCGGCCCAGGCCGTATGGAGATAACTGGCATGGACGCCGCCGCTGTTGAAACCCTCCAGCCCGTGGTCCCCGAGGTCCCAGGCCGGGCGGCTCCCCGCGCGCGGCCGCACGACGGTGCGATGGAACTCGTGGCCGCGCACCTCGAACTCCTCCGGCCCGAGCGGCCCTGACGAGGCGGCACGGGCGGTGCGGTACCCGAGGGCCAGATGATCGGTGAACTCGGCGTCAGCGGGCACCAGGCCGACCATCTTCTCGCCGTCGAGGCTGCGGCACAGGTACAGCAGGCCGCCGCACTCGGCCACGATCGGACCGCCTGACGCCGACAGCGCGCGCAGATCGTCGGCGAGACCGGTGTTGGCGGCCAGTTCCGACGCGTAGGCCTCGGGGAAACCGCCGCCGAGATAGGCCGCGACGGTCCCTTCGGGCAGGGTCTCGTCGTGCAGCGGATCGAAATCGGCGACCTCGGCCCCGGCCGCTTCGAGCAGTTCGCGGTGTTCGGTGTAGACGAAGGTGAAGGCCGGGCCGCCCGCGACGGCGACGACGGGGCGAGTCACGTCGGCAACGCCGGCGGGAGGCCGCCAGCGTTCGGCGTCGAGCGCGGGTGCGCTGCGGGCGAGGCGCAGCACCGCCTCAAGGTCGATGCCCTCATTCACCTTGTGCCCGAGCGTGTCCACGAGTTCGAGGGCTTCGGTTCGTCGTTCGGCCGCCGGAACGAGCCCCAGGTGCCGCGAAGGCGTCGCGACGCGTTCGCTGCGCCGCAGCACCCCGACCACCGGGATTCCCGACGGTGCCAGCGCCTCCCGCAGCATGGCCTCGTGCCGGTCGGACGCCACCTTGTTGAGCACCACACCGGCGATGCGGATCGACGGGTCGAAGCCGGCGAAGCCGTGGACCTCGGCGGCGACCGAACGCGACTGCGAGGCGGCGTCGACGACCAGCAGCACGGGAGCGTCGAGCAGCCTCGCGATGTGAGCGGTGGAGGCCTCGTCGGTTCCGGCCCGGCCGTCGAACAGGCCCATGACACCCTCGATCACGGCCACGTCCGCGCCCGCCGCGCCGTGCGCGAACAGGGGCGCGATCAGGTCGGGTCCGTGCATGAATGAGTCCAGGTTGCGCGGGGGCCGGCCGCTGGCCAGCGCGTGGTAGCCGGGGTCGATGAAGTCGGGGCCGACCTTGTGTCCGGAGACGCGCAGGCCCAGGCCGCGCAGGGCGGCCATGAGACCGGTGGCCACAGTGGTCTTGCCGGAGCCCGAACGGGTCCCGGCGACCACGAGGCGCGGCACGGTCACCATTCGATGCCCTTCTGGCCGCGCCAGCCCTGGTCGAGCGGGTGCTTGACCTTGGTCATCTCGGTGACGAGATCAGCGGCCTCGACGAGTTCGGCGGGAGCGTCGCGGCCGGTGATCATGACGTACTGCCAGCCGGTGCGGTTACGAAGGACCTCAACGACTTCGGCGGTGTCGACCCAGCCCCACTTCATGGGGTAGGTGAACTCGTCGAGGAGGTAGAAGCGGTAGCGTTCCTCGGCCAGGCAGCGCTTGACCTCTTCCCAGCCTTCGCGGGCGAGGTCGGCGGATTCGGCGGGGTCGCGGCTGGTCCAGGACCAGCCGTCGCCCATCTTGAACCAGTCGATGCCGCCGAGTTTCTCGGCGGCGGCCTGCTCGCCGACGCGCCACTTGCCGGACTTGACGAACTGGAAGACCGCGATGGGCCAGTCCTGGCTCCACGCGCGCATCATCATCCCGAACGCGGCGGTGGACTTCCCCTTGCCGGTGCCGGTGTGCACCATCAGGAGCGGGGTCTCGCGCTTGCGCCGCCGCGGCTGGGTGTCGGCGGTGGCGTCGGCGGTGGCGCCGTCGTATTGGCTGCGTTCGTCGGTCATCGTTTCCTTCTCAGCGTCCGGTGGCGAGGCGGATGGTGCGGGCGAGTTCGCCGGAGGCGAACCGTTCGAGTTCGACGCAGGGCGCGGCGAGGTGGCGGGCCAGTTCGGCGGCCAGGCCGGTGCGGACGAACCCGGATTCGGTGTCGACGACGAGGGCCGGGACGTCCTTGGCCGCCAGGTGGGCGGCGGCCTGTCGGGACTCGGCGACGGCGTCGGCGGTGGCGTTGGCTCGCCCGTCGGTGACGGCGACCAGGAGCGGGCGGCGGTCGGGGTCGCGGCGGGCGTGGCGTTCGATGACGTCGCACGCGTGGAGGAGCCCGGCGGCGAGCGGGGTGCGACCGCCGGTCGGGAGCACGGCCAGGCGGCGATCGGCGAGCTCGACGCCGGCGGTCGGCGGCAGCACGGTCTCGGCGTCCTTGCCGCGGAAGGTCACGAGGGAGACCAGGTCGCGTCGTTGGTAGGCGTCGAACAGGAGGGCGCGGACGGCGCCCTTGACGGCGCCCATGCGGCGGCGCGCGCCCATCGAGCCGGAGGCGTCGACGCACAGGACGATGAGGTGGCCCTGCTTGCCGGAGCGTTCGTAGTGGCGGAGGTCGGAGCGGCGGATCGTCGTCGCGCCGATCGCCGACGAGGGTCCTCTGACGCCGAACCGGACCCGATCGCGCGGTGTCGCCTCGGTCCCGGCCGCCCTCGCGCCCGGCGACATTGCGCGGCGGCCGGTCGCAGCCGCGATAAGGGTTGCCGAAACCGCCAAGTCGGCGGCGCGCGCGGTCTCACCCGACAGCAGCGGGCGGGTCCTCACCGCCGCGCCCCGGCGCGAGCGCCCTCGGCTGCGGCGCCCCGAGGCCCCGAACCGCCGCTGCGGGGCGGCCAGCAACGTCGGGGCGGCTGCGGTCTCGGCTGCGGCTTCAACCCGGCCGGACGGCGCCGGCGACCGATCGTCGGCTGGTGTCGACGGCGCCTCCCCGGCAGGCGGCCGTTCGGCGTCGTCGGACCGGGCCGGTCCGTCAGATGCCGGCGGTTGCTGTTCCGGACCGTGCGGCGGCTCAGCGGATCGGTCTCCCGGGCCGGACCCGTTCGGATCGCCATCGCCGTCATCGGGGCCCTCGTCCGGTCCGTCATCCGGGTCGTCCTGGGGCGGTTCAGGTTCGTCGTCGCCGAGGAGGCGGTCGAGTTCGTCCTCGTCGATGCCCGGGTCGTCGAACGGGCCGCGGCGCCGCCGGTGCGGCAGCGCCAGCAGGCAGGCCGCGCGCACGTCGGCGCGGGTGACCTCGGTGCGGCCGTCCCAGGCCGCCAGCGCGGCGGCGGTCCGGGCGGTGACGATGTCGGCGCGCATGCCGTCGACTCCGAAGGCCGCGCAGACCTCGGCGATCTTCAGCAGCCAGAAGTCGGCGAGCGCTACCTTCTCGAGCAGGTCGCGGGCGGCGACCAGCCGTTCGGCGAGGCGCTTCCCGTCTGCCGCGAAGCGGTCGGCGAAGGGCTCGGGGGCGGCGTCGTAGGCGAGGCGGCGGCGCACCACCTCGGCGCGCTGGTGGGCATCGAGCGGGGCGGTGACCTCGACGGTGAGGCCGAAGCGGTCGAGCAGCTGGGGTCGCAGTTCGCCCTCTTCGGGGTTCATGGTGCCCACCAGTTGGAAGCGGGCCGGGTGGCGGGCCGAGACGCCTTCGCGCTCAACGTGGTTGACGCCCATGGCGGCGGCGTCGAGGAGCGCGTCCACGAGGTGGTCGTCCAGCAGATTGACCTCGTCCACATAGAGCAGTCCGCGGTGGGCGCGGGCGAGCAGGCCGGGTTGGAAGCTGCGGACGCCGTCGCTCAGGGCCCGTTCGAGGTCGATCGATCCGATGAGCCGGTCCTCGGAGGCGCCGACCGGGAGTTCGACCAGCGGGGTCGGCCGGTGATGGACGGGCGCGTCCTCGCAGGTCGGGCACAGGTCGGCGGGCCGGTCCGGCGGGCAGTTGTAGGCGCAGCCGGCGCGGGTGGCGATGTCGGGCAGCAGGGCGGCGAGGCCGCGCACGGCGGTCGACTTGGCCGACCCCTTGGAGCCGCGGACGAGGACGCCGCCGATGCGGGGGTCGACCGCGCCGAGCAGCAGCGCGGTGGTCAGCTGCTCGGAGCCGACGAGGGCGGTGAACGGGTACGTCATTCGGGGTCTCCTCCGCGGTCCTCAACGGCGCCTTCGGCTTCCAGGTGGGCTTCGCGCAGCTGGCCGAGCAGGTCCGGATCGGGTTCGGCCCACAGTCCCCGCTGGGCGGCTTCGAGGAGCCGTTCGGTGATCCCGTGCAGGGCCCAGGGGTTGGACTCGGAGACCCATTCGCGGACCTCGTCGTCGAGGACGTAGGACTGGGCGACCTTGGCGTACTGCCAGTCCTTGACGACGTTCGCGGTGGCGTCGTAGCCGAACATGTAGTCCACTGTGGCCGCGAGTTCGAAGGCGCCCTTGTAGCCGTGGCGCTGCATGCTGGCGATCCAGCGCGGGTTGACCACGCGGGAGCGGAAGACGCGGTCGACCTCCTGGTCGAGGGTGCGGGCGACCGGGCGGGAGGGGTCGGAGGAGTCGCCGATGAAGGCCTCGGGGGCGGCCCCGGTGAGGTGGCGGATCGCGGCGATCATGCCGCCGTGCTCCTGGAAGTAGTCGTCGGAGTCGAGGATGTCGTGCTCGCGGGTGTCGGTGTTCTTGACTGCGACCTGGACGCGCTTGAGATTGGCGTGCAGGTCGGCGTGGGCCTCGACCCCGTCGAGGCCGCGGCCGTAGGCGTGGCCGGACCAGACGGTGAAGACCTCGGCGAGGTCGGCGGTGTCGCGCCAGTTGCGGGCGTCGATGAGCGGCAGCAGGCCGGCCCCGTATGCGCCCGGCTTGGCGCCGAAGACGCGCGCGGTCGAGCGCCGCCGGGCCGCGGCCTCGGGGACGCCTTCGGCCTGCAGCCGCATCTGATCGGCGAGGGCGTGGGCGCGCACGAAGTTCTGGTCGAGTGGTTCCTCCAGGGCCGCGACGGTCTCGACGGCGCGGTCGACGAGGGCGACGAGGTGCGGGAAGGCGTCGCGGAAGAACCCGGAGATGCGGACGGTGACGTCGATGCGGGGTCGGCCGAGGTCGGCGAGGTCGATGACCTCGAGGTCGACCACGCGGCGGGTCTCCTCGTGCCAGACCGGGCGGACGCCGAGCAGGGACAGGATCTCGGCGATGTCGTCGCCGTGGGTGCGCATGTTCGCGGTGCCCCACACGACGATGCCGACGGTCTCGGGCAGGACCCCGCGCCGCTCCTCATGGGTCGCGAGGAGGGCGTCGGCGAGCTTGACGCCGACTTCCCAGGACAGGCGGCTGGGCAGGCTCTTGGGGTCGACCGAGTAGAAGTTCTTGCCGGTCGGGAGCACGTCGAGGCGTCCGCGGGTGGGCGAGCCGGAGGGCCCGGCGGGCAGGTACTCGCCGTCCAGGGCCTCCAGGAGCCGGTCGATTTCGGCCGCTGAGGCGCGCACGCGTGGCACGACCTCGGTGCAGGCGAAGCGGAGGACGTCGGCCACGGACGGGGCGGGGCGGCCGAGTCGCTTCTCGACGATCCGATCGGCGGTCTCGGGGGCCCAGTCGGTCGCGGCCAGGTCCTCGACCATGGCGCCGGTGAGGTGGTCGATCCGGTCGAGCACGTCGCCTCGGGTCGCTGCAGGGCCTGGGGCCAGGCGGCTGAGATCGGCCGTGTCGGCTTCGACGCGGGCGCCACCGCCCTGGGTCAGCTCGGCCTCGTCGAAGCCGAACTCGGCGGCGACGGTGGAGCGAAGGCCGGGCGTGTCGCCTTGGGGCAGGCGCAGAATGGCCCTGACCAGGCCTCGCAGCTGCTCGCCCTCCGGTGGCGCGCCGAGGATGTGGAGCCCGTCGCGGATCTGGAGGTCCTTGATCTCGCACAGGTGGCCGTCGACGTGGGTGATGAGGTCGCCGAAGTCCTCCTCGCCGGGCATGGCCTCGACGTCGAGTTCGCGGGCGATCTCGGCTTCGACCAGCAGCTGCCAGATCTGGTCGCGGATCGCCGGGAGCTTGGTCGGGTCGAGCAGTTCGAGTTCGGCGTGCTCGTCGAGCAGCTGCTCCAGTTGCGTGAGCTCGTCGTAGGTCTCGGCGCGCATCATCGGCGGGACGAGGTGGTCGACGATGACGGCGTGGGCGCGGCGCTTGGCCTGGGTGCCCTCGCCGGGATCGTTGACGACGAACGGGTAGAACAGCGGCACGTCGGTCAGGGCCGCGTCGGTGGCGCAGGAGGCGGAGAGTCCGACACCCTTGCCGGGCAGCCATTCGAGGGTGCCGTGCTTGCCGACGTGGACGATCGCGTCCGAGCCGAAGGCGCGGGTCAGCCACCAGTAGGCGCCCAGGTATTGATGGGTCGGCGGCAGGTCGGGGCTGTGGTAGATCGCCACGGGGTCGTCGCCGAAGCCGCGCGGGGGCTGGATCGCGAGGACCACGTTGCCCATGCGGAGCGTGGCGGTCACGAGGTTGCGGCCGTCGGGGGTGAGCAGCACCTCGCCGGGCGGCGGACCCCATTGGGCCTCAACGGATTCGCGCAGGTCGTCGGGGAGGCGCTTGAACCAGGCCGCGTAGTCCTCGACGGGGAGCTTGGCGTCGGCGGCGGCCAGCTGGGCGTCGGTGAGCAGGTCGGCGTCGAAGCCGCCCCGGTCGATCAGGGCGTGGATGAGCGCGTCGGAGTCCTCCAGCAGGTGGGGGTCGACGTCGCCGAGGTCGTAGCCGGTCGCCTTCATGCGCCGCAGCAGCGCCGCGCACGAGGCTGGAGTGTCGAGGCCGACGCCGTTGCCGATGCGGCTGTGCTTGGTCGGGTAGTTCGACAGGACCAGCGCGACCCGCTTGTCCGAGCGGGGAACCCGGCGCAGGCGGGCGTGGCCGATCGCGATGCCGGCGACCCGTTCGGTGCGTTCGGGGTCGGCGGTGTAGCGGACGACCGGGCCGCCGATGCGGTCGTCGTCCTCGGTGAGTTCCTTGAAGGAGAAGGGAACGCCGATGATGCGGCCGTCGAACTCGGGCAGCGCGATCTGCATCGCCGTGTCCATTGGGGACAGACCGGCGATGCTGTCGGCCCAGGTCTCGCGGGAGCCGGTGGAGGCGAGGGCTTGGATGACCGGGACGCCGAGGCGTTGCAGTGCTTCGGCCTTCCAGGTGGGGGTGTCGGCGGCGGTGGCGCCGCCCATGGCGAGGACGGTCACGACCAGCGCGTCGGGCCGGACCCCGGCCTCGTCCATCATGGACAGCAGGCCGACGTTGCCGTCCGCGTCGGGGCGCAGCGAATAGCAGTGCAGGCCGATCGCCTGGGCCCCTTGGCCTTCGATGGCGTCGATGAGGGCGTCCACGAAGCCGGTGTTGCCGCTAATCAGGTGCGAGCGGTAGAAGACCACGCCGATGAGCGGTCGTTCGGGATCGACGGCGGCGAGCGGGTCGGTGTGGCGCGGATGGTAGGCGCCGTGGTCGGGCAGCTCCAGGGGCGGCTCGAAGCCGAGGCCGGTGAGCAGCAGCGTGTCCGAGAGGAACCGCAGGAGCTGCTCGGTGTTGTCGACGCCGCCGAGTCGCAGGTACTCGAAGGCCTGGGCGAGCGCGGCGGTCGGGGCCGTCGACAAAGCCGTGAGCTCGGCGTCCGGCGAGCCTTCCCCGGAGAGGGCCAGCAGCGGGATCCCGGCGGCGACGCATCGCTCGCGCAGCTCGTCGAAGAGGTCGGGGAAGGCCGCGCGGCCGCCCAGGAGCCGGGCGACGACGACCTCGACGTCGGCCAGCGCCGCGTCGAGCCAGTCCTCGTCGCCTCCCGCTCGGGCGGGATTGAGCGCGCGGAGCTTCGGGGCGTCTTCGGGGAGGCGGTCGACCGCGCCCGCCGCCGCGAGGATCTCGGTGTCGGCGGTGGTCAGGAACAGGATGGTGCTCAACGGTTCTCCCCAGTCCAGGCGCGCGGCGCGGGTGCGCCGCCCGGCGGTGCGACCGGCAGGTCGGCGGGTGGGCCGTCGGCCAGCAGCGTTTCGAGCGCGTTCACGTCGAGGTGGTCGGCGATCAGGTCGCCGAGTCGGTCAAGGCGCTGTTCCCGGACGGCGGCGAAGGGCCCGTCCCCGGGTTTCCAGTCGAGCCCCGCGGCGTCGGCCACGGTGGACAGGAAGGCGCGGCGGGCCTCGTCGTGTTCGAGGACGCCGTGCCAGCTGGTGCCCCACACCGGGCCGACCGCGCAGCCTTCGTCGGCGCCGTCGGCTTCGCGCAGCCAGGCCTTGCCGCCGTCCACTGTAGGCCTGCCGTGGCGGATGGAGTAGCCGCCGGCGGGCATGTCGCCGAGGCCTGGGGCGGAACCGCTGTGGATCTTGAGGGTCTTGTCCTCATGGAAGACGGTGGCGACCGGGAGCAGGCCGAGGCCGGTCGCGTTCCCTTCGCGGCTTTCGATGCCGTCGATTATGGTGCGGCCGAGCATCTGGTAGCCGCCGCACACGCCGAGGATCGGGCCGCCCACGGCGGCGCGGTCCGAGATCGCCTGGGCCAGGCCGGTTTCGCGCAGCCAGGCGAGGTCGCCGACGGTGTTCTTGGTGCCGGGCAGGATCACGAGGTCGGCGCGGCGTACGTCGGCGGTCGAGGTGGTGAACCGGACGTCGACCCCGGGTTCGGCGGCGAGGGCGTCGACGTCGGTGAAGTTGGAGATTCTCGGCAGCCGCACCACTGACACCTCCAGACTGTCGGACCCCAGCGGTGCGATGGACGGCAGGGGCCGGTCGAGGGCGAGGGAGTCCTCGGCGTCGAAGTCGAGTCCGTTCAGGTGCGGAAGGACACCGAGGCACGGACGGCCCGTGAGCTGGCGCAGCTGCTCCAGACCCGGCTCGAGGACGGCCGGGTCGCCGCGGAAGCGGTTGATGACGAAGCCCGCCACGAGAGCCTGGTCGTCCGGCTCCAGCAGGGCCAGGGTTCCGTAGAGAGAAGCGAGCGCGCCGCCCCGGTCGATGTCCGCGATGAGCACGACCGGCATGTTCGCGGCACGGGCGAGACCCATGTTGGCCAGGTCGTGCGGGCGCAGGTTGATCTCGGCCGCGCTGCCGGCGCCTTCGCAGACGACCGCGTCGAAGCGTCCCTTGAGACCGTTGAGGGCGTCGAGGACGGCCGGGAGCAGGGCGGTGCGGCGCCGGTGGTAGTCGCGGGCGCCCGCGTCGAAGGCGGGGCGGCCCATGACGACGACCTGGCTGCGGTGGTCGCCGGTGGGCTTGATGAGGATCGGGTTCATGGCGGTCTCGGGCGGGATGCCGCAGGCGGCCGCCTGGGCGGCCTGGGCGCGGCCGATCTCGCCGCCGTCGATCGTGACGGCCGCATTGAGGGCCATGTTCTGGGCCTTGAACGGGGCGACCGAGACGCCCTGGCGCTTAAGGAAGCGGCAGACGCCCGCGGTCAGGACGCTCTTGCCGACATCGGAGGCGGTGCCCGCCAACAGGATCGCGCCGCTCATGAACACCTCCGAGAGACAGTGCCGGGGGCGGCAGTGGTGCGCCCCTTCGCGCGGCGAGTGGCAGCGGCGATCGCGGTGTGCCGCGTCGAACGTCGCCCGCCCACGGCGGGTCGTCGCCACGCGATGCATGCCGCGCCGATGGCCGCCGCTGCGGAGACGGCCGCCGCGAGGCGGTTCGCACGGCGCAGGTCGGCGACCGTGGGGGCCGGGCCGTCGCCCATCGCGGGCCGGGTGTCGGTGTGGCCGGGGTAGCGGTTCTGGCCGCCGCCGAGGGTGCAGCCAAGAGCGCCGGCGAAGGCGGCCTCGACCTGGCCGGCATTGGGGCTCGGGTGCGCGTCGCCGTCGCGCCACCAGATCCGCGCGGCCTCGCGCGGGGAACCGCCGACGATCGGGGCGAGGGCGACCGCCAGCGCGGCCGCCAAGCGGGCGGGGATCCAGTTGGCGGCGTCGTCGAACCTGGCTGCGGCCCAGCCGAAGCGACGGTAGCGAGGCGACTTGTGGCCAATCATCGCGTCGAGGGTGTTGGCGGCGCGGTAGCCGGCGAGTCCGGCGGGCCCGGCCAGCGCGCCCCACCACAGCGGCGCGACGACGGCGTCGGACGTGTTCTCGGCGACCGATTCAAGGGCGGCGCGCACGAGTTCGGCCTCGTCCAGGCCCGAGGGGTCGCGGCCGCACAGTGCGGGCAGGCGGCGGCGGGCGTCGTCGAGGTCGCCGCGTTCGACGGCGGCGGCGATCCCGGCGGCCTCGCGGCGCAGCGATCGGCCGCCGATGACGGCCCAGGTCAGCGCGGCGGTCAAGGCGGCCCGGGCCCAAGGTCGTGCGGTGGCGCGGTCGGCGCCCGCTGCGAGGGCGGCGGTCCCGGCGACGAGAGCTCCGGTGTGGAGGGCTCCGGCCGGGCGGGAGTCGCGCCAGGTGCGCTGTTCGGCTTTGTCGGCGAGCTGCCCGAATCCGGCCACGGGGTGGCCGCGTTTCGGGTCGCCGAAGACGAGGTCTGCGGCGTACCCGGCGAGTATGCCGATCGCCCAGGCGCTCATCGCGGTCCTCCGGCTGCGGCGTTGAGGCGGCGGACGGTCCACACACCGCTGCGGCAGTGCAGGACGGTGACCGAGCAGGGCGCGACGTCGAGTCGCCAGAACGCCGCGTCGGGCGCGTCGAGGACGTTCGCAATGGCGGCCTTGATCGGGCCGCCGCTGGTGAACACCACCCGGTGCTCCCCCGCTTCCCCGATCGACGCCATCGCCTCCCGGACGCGCTTTCGCAGACCGCCCAGGTTCTCGCCGCCGGGCGGTGGCGACGCAGGGTCATCCAGCCAGGCTTGCAGGCGTTCAGGGTCGCGTTCGCCGATCTCGGTCAGGGTCGCGCCGGCCCAGGCGCCGAAGTCGAGTTCGGACCAGCGCGGGTCGGTCCCGTGAGCTTCGAACCCGGCCAGGTCGGCGGTGCGGCGGCACCGCGCGACCGGAGCGCTGAGCGCCTCGACAGCCGGCAGTCTGCCGTGCAGGGTCGCCGCCTCGGCCTCGCCTGCCGTGTCGAGCGGCTCGTCGAGCGGGAAGGCGTGGCGGCGCGTCGCCGCAGTCGGGGCATGGCGCACCAGCGTCAGCCGGACCACTTCGCTCACGCCGTCGCCTTCCGTGCGGCGCGGTGCCACAGCCAGGCGAAGCCGACGGCCAGTCCGAGCCACAGGATCGTCTGCGTCCCAATGGAGGCCAAGCGGAAGTCCCACAGCAGATCCGCTGGCACCTCGACCGAGTCGCCGTTGGCGGGCAGGGCGAAGAACAGCGCCGTGTAGAGCACGACCGCCGCCGCGCCGACCGCAAGCTGTCGCGGCACGTCGTCCATGCCGCGGGCCCGCAGCTTGCGCGAAGCCAGGGTCAGCAGCAGCGCCAGGCCGATCGAAACGGCCAGCGCGCCTAGGAACCACGCGGTCCGGGCGTTGACCGTGGCCGGGTCGCCGACGCCTGGCGGGTTGGGCGGGTACTTCAGGGCCGGGAACAGGCCGACGGCGGCCCAGGCGGCGAGGCCGAAGCCCAGGCCTGCGCGCCATCGGTCGCGGGAGCCCTTGGCGAGCAGGGCGAAGGCGAGCCCGAACAGGCCGCCGTAGGCGGCGCCGACCAGGGCGGTGCCGACCGGCAGCAGCGCCTGCTGCACTGGGCGGTCGACGGTGAACTCGTCGTCATGCTGATGGGCCGCGTCGGCCGATTCGTGGGCAGCGGCGTTCGCCTGCTCTTCGAGTGCGATGGCCTCCCCGAGGGGGACCTCGCCGACGAGCAGTGCGAACACTCCGGCCACGAGACCGGCCAGCAGCCCCGCCGCGAGTCCACGGCGAAGACTGTCGGTCAGCATCAGTGGCAGGGGAATCCGAGCAGGTGCCGGGCGTCGTGGAAGGCCTCGTGGAGGACCGGGAGGCCCCCGGTCAGCGTGCCCTGTTCGAACGCGACCAGGACCACCGTGGCGGTAAGGGCGAACGCCAGCAGGGCGATGCGGCCCCGTCTCAGCGCCGTTTCGGGCATAGCGGTAGTAATGGCAGTCATGTCTCGACCTCCGCGGGGATCCGCGTCCCCTCAGTCGTGACGGAAGGCTCCAGTGTTCTGGCTCCTCGGATCAACGCCGTCCGCCCGGCCTTCCCGGGTCCGAAGACCCAGTGGCCGCACTCCGTCCGGCCAGAGCCTTCGGCTCTGGGGCGGGCGACTCCCCGAATACAGTGGCGGGACCGCCGCAGAATCACACTGCGTTCCTGATTGCCTCCGTCGAATGGAATCCGAACGTACCGCACGCCTCAGGCGGTGTCCACCCCCAACCGCCACGTGAGAATCCGCCCACTGGCGATGGTGGGGTCCGCTGGGCCTCCTAGAGCGGATCTCTGGTCCAGTCAGTTTGACGCCGTGCAGTGCACTCCTCTCCGGCGAAAGCGATGACGGACAGGTGATGCCCGCAGCGCCGGTGCGCTGCGAGCCCCCGGGGCCGAGAAATCCTGGAGGCCCGCCTGATGCCCTATGTGGCCGAAGGCCCGTCGCTCGCGCAGCTCGTCCGCGTCGCGTCGGCGCGTGGGCGCGGGGACCCTGAGGGATCGTTCGCGCCTTTACATTGGCAATCTGAAGACCCCGATGTTGAAGGAGCGACTCGTGAGCAGCACCGCCACGCCGACCGACCGCCGGTTCAAGACCGCGAGCGCGGCACTGTGGATCGCGGCCGTCGCGCTCGCCGTCGCGGCGGTCGGCAAAATCGCTCTCTACGGGCAGTTCACGCGGTCGGCCGCCGACGCCTGTGACGCCGCCGTCGACTTGGAACCGATAGGCGGCTGGCAGGACTCGTCCTTCCCGTGCGAGCAGTTCGCGCCGATGATCTGGTTCCTGCCGTACTGGCTCACCATCGCGGTCTACGCGGTGTTCACAGTGCTTTTCGTGGTGGCTGCCGTCAAGGCCGCCAAGGCGAGTCCGGGGGTGCGGCGCGTGCTGGTGTTCAGCCGCAGTTGCAATTGCAGGTCTCGCAGCCACTGCCACATCCAGTGCAGCAGTCCCCACAGCCCCGATCACATCCTGTGCAGCAGACGTCGCAGTCTTTACAGCACCTGTCGCAGGTCTGGGAGCAGCAGTCGTCGCACGAGCAGTCGCAATTGCAGTCGCCGTCGCAGCGGCAGCAGTCGCGGAGGCAGCCCTCACGGTTCTGGCCGCTCCAGGAGTCCACGTATTGCTTGGCGCAGCAGATCTGGCAGGTGCAGCACACGACCATGAAACCGCACAGACCGCCCCAGAAGCCCCGGCCGGGCGTCCAACCCTTCTTGGGCGGCTGATGACCGGAGTATTCCTGTCCGGGGGGCAGGTTCTGGGGGCCGTACGGCCGCCCCGGCTCGGCGCCGGGCTGCTGATGCGAGGTGGACGCGCACACCGAACCGAAGGTCTTGGCGACCGCATGGCCGGCGTAGCGGTCCAGAAGCAGGCGGACCATGGTCGTGTCGACCAGAGAGGCGGCCT
Source organism: Glycomyces rhizosphaerae (assembly GCF_042647865.1). NCBI lineage: Bacteria > Bacillati > Actinomycetota > Actinomycetes > Glycomycetales > Glycomycetaceae > Glycomyces > Glycomyces rhizosphaerae. Next base: position 963,449 of record NZ_JBHRWO010000021.1, on the reverse strand, counting down.
CCAAGGCCGTCTTCATATCAGTGAGCAGGCGTCGGGCAGTGCGGTGTGCTTGTTCGCGGCTGGTGCCGGTCGCGCGCAGGGGGTTCCAGGCGCCGCGTTGCGCGTCCACTTCGTAGTCCTCGGCGGCGTCGAGCAGGTGGGCGAGAGCGCCGAAGGCCTTTCCAGCCGCGCGAAAGGGATCGGCGTTGCCGGGCTGTTGGGCCAGGACCGCGGCGTGGGCGAAGAGCTCGCCGGTGGCCTCGGCGGTGGGCGCCGTGACCGCCTCCAAGGGGGTGCCGCGGACAACCTGATCCTCGACGGTCTGCTGGCGTTCGATCGCGGCGGCGATGCGGTCGACCGGCAGTCCGATCGAGCCGCCGATCAAGGTTGCCTTCGCCCGATAGCGGTCGGCGGTGCGGGCGGCCAGGCCTGCCACCCCGGGACGGGCGACCATGCCGTCACCGTCGGCGATGTGGTCGCTGAGCTTCGCCGAGGCCAGCAGCAGGGAGGCGGTTGCGGCCAGGCGAGGGCCGTCCCCGGTGGGGATGCGCTGGCGGCGCATCCCGCGCAGCGCGCACGGGCCCGCGGTGCGGCTGTCAGCGCCCGCCGTGTCTTGGGCCTCGACGAGCACCGACAGGGCGAGCGCGTCGTAGTTGGTGGTCAGGCGTGCTGCCTGTCCGGCGTCGTCGCGAAGTTCAAGGCACAGGCCGCAGAAGTGGCCCATCCAGCGGGGCAGGAGCGCTTCGGGTGTGCGGGCGGGACAAGGGGCGAGCATGCCGAACAACATGGTCTCCAAGGGGCTGGGGACGGCTGACCGGTATCCTAGTGGCCCAGCGCAACAGGGGTTTTGTGAAGTTCCTAGACTTGCTTCTAACCCGCTTGGTATGCACTGCAGGGGTTTCGGGACTAAAGCCTGTCCCGCTCAAGGTTTGGGAACGTCTGCTCCCGCTGCTGGTTGCCCTGAGATGGGCGTAGGGGCGGCGGCGTTCCCGCTGTTATGATCCCGTCGCGCCTGGCAGGAGTGGGTGCGGTGGGACGCCTGGATCTACACCATTACTACGAACGTGACCTGGGCCCGTTCCAGAACCTGTCCGACCTGCCGCAGCCCCAGCCCCAGCCCCAGCCCCAGCCCCAGCCCCAGCCCCAGCCCCAGCCCCAGCCCCAGCCCCAGCCCCAGCCCCAGCCCCAGCCGAAATCCCAGCACATCAACTGAGCCCGTTTCAAGCTGAGTGGTGTTCGTAGTTGTTGAGGACCTGGACGGCCTTGGCGATCTGGATGACCTGGTGTGGGTCACAGCGGACCTGGTCGAGGATTGACCAGGTTTTGAGCTGGGCGAACATGCGCTCGCCGGGTCCGCGGAGCCGGGCGTGGAGGCGGTTGTGGGCATCCTGCCATTCGGGCTTGTCGCGGCCTTTGATCGGCGTTGCCACCTCATGGCCGAGCCCTTCGTAGCCTTTGTCGCCCAGCGAGAACAGGCCCTGCTCGGCTAGCAGGCGCGGAATCTGCCAGATCCGGGCGGCGGCCGTGTCGTGGATCGAGCCGCGGATCGCCCCGGAGACCCACAGCAGGTTCCCGTTTGCGTCGGCGATGGCCTGCAAGGCCGCCACGCGGTTCAGGGTCAAGGTGGACAGCGGTAGCGCGGCAGGGTAGAACAACATGAGAGTTCCTGGTGGAGAGGACGGTCGAGGTAGCAATCGCCGTTCTAGCAGGAGCTCCTCCGTTGCGGAAACGCAGGACATGCCGGGATTTTGAGGCCTTCGTGATCGATAAGCTTGATGCGGCGGGAGCGCCGCCCCCTAGGACTTCTTGGCTGCGGGCGGTGTTCTCCAGAGCGGTGCTGCGGAACCTCGGGAAATGGACACTTGTCGAGTTCGCCATTGTGCCTCTGCCTTTGACAGTATTGGGTCTCTGGCCAGTTGATGGTGAGGTCGATTCGCGCAGCTTCCGGCTTCTCGCCTACGTCGCCGGTATGGGTTTCATCTATGCACTCGGGATCATTGTTATACCCAGTGCGGTCGTAGCCGTTTTGTGCTTCAGGAGCAGTTATCCGGGGATAATGCATTTCGTCCCTTATTTCGCGACGATCGCATGGTCGCTTCCGGTAATGCTGACCGTTGGAATCCTATTTGGGACGCTCCTGGTTCCTCAAGTGGTGGCAACGGTAGTGATTCATGCGCTGATGGCTCGCCACTATAAGAGGAACATTGATGATCAAATGACATTATTGGTCCTTTTCGGGCAGTGCGCCAAGTGCTTTTGACGGGGAGGAGGCTCCTGAGGCCAGGTCCTGCCAGGTCAATCCGACATCTGTTGCCCCACAATAGGACTCAAGTAGATTGAAGCAGGCTCACTAAACACGCCAAAAATCAAGGCTAAGGGCTGTCCCGGAAGTGCTCTTGGTGGGAGGTGAAGGATCAGCGAGTCGCTGAGCGTGCGGTTGGATGGGCAGGTTCAGGCGTCGGTGTGTGACCGTGCATTCTTGTCTGCCAAGACGACGGCGCAGACGTTCCACGTCATGCCTATGAGGAAGGCGACGAGCGGGACGCCTTCCAGGTACCCGAAACCGCAGAGCCCCAGTGAGCCGAGTGCGGCCACCGGCGCTAGAGCGTACAGAGCGACGGTTCGCAGGTGGAGGGCACGAGCCAGCACCGCGCCGATGATCATTGCAGTCACAGGGGCTACGAGCAATCCGACGAGCGCGGGCTCGTATCCCTCCCAGATGCTCTCGGGCTTGGAAGAGGATCCGGACGCGTTCCAGAAGGGCAGGAACACCAGGGCGATAGTCAGCGCTTGTGCTACCCAGATCCCGAGCGCGGCGCCGAACGCTGCCTTGCCGGTCCGTGTAGGGCGTTGTTCGTCTTCTGCCACAACAGAACACTACCGCGGTCAGCCGATGCCAACCGGCTCGCAGCGAGCTGCGACGGGTGTCCAGGCCTTGGTGGCGCGCGTGGGATCATGCCTGCGTGGTGGGTGTGATCAGCGCGGCGGACGAGACGATGGTGCACCTGTTCAGTGGGTTGAGTCCGCGCCTGTTCGCCAAGCTCGTCCGACAGTTTCGCCGTGTGGTCGCTGTCCGGCGCGCTGTCCGTCGGTGAGTTGCTCCTCCACGAGCTGTCGGTGCGGCCCATCGTCTACGCGGCCCTGAGCCTGACCGTGATCAGGATGGCGTCCGTGGCGATCGCGATGACCGGTACTCGCCTCCGGCCGTCGACGCTGGCGTTCATGGGCTGATTCGGCCCGCGAGGGCTCGCCTCGGTCGTCTTCATTCTGCTCGCGCTGGTAGATCTCGCGGACGGCGGCGGCAGGCTGCTCCTGGAGACCGCGACCTGGACCATCCTGCTCTCCGTGTCGCTGCACGGCCTCAGGGCGACACCGGTGGCCGCCAGGTACGGAGCGGCGCACGCCAAGGTGGGCGACGTTCCGGAGCAGGGGCCGAGCGCCGAGCCGCGAAATCGGATCTCGGTTAGCCAGACCCGCACATGACGGCCCGGCGCGGGTTCCAATGGACGGAAGCACCTGTGTCGAGGAGGACGGGCGATGACCGGAACGGACCGCAGATTCGTGTTCGCGTTTAACGAGGGCGACAAGGACCAGAGGGAACTGCTGGGAGGCAAGGGTGCCGGCCTCGCCGAGATGACCAATCTCGGCCTGCCCGTGCCGCCGGGATTCACCGTCTCGACCGAGGCGTGCCGCTACTACCTGTCCCAAGGCGAGCTGCCGCCGTCGCTGGCAGCGGAGATCGACGCGCACCTGAAACGGCTGGAGGCCGAGCGCGGCAAGCGCCTCGGCGCGGCCGAGGACCCGATGCTCGTCTCGGTGCGGTCGGGCGCGAAGTTCTCCATGCCCGGGATGATGGAGACCGTCCTCGACATCGGCCTCAACGACGCGTCGGTGGTCGGGCTCGCGAAGGCGACCGGCAGCGAGCGGTTCGCCTGGGACTCCTACCGGCGGCTGATCCAGATGTTCGGATCCACGGTGCTCGGTATCGACGCCGCCCGGTTCGGCGCCGTGCTGGATGACGCCGAGCGGGCGAACGGCGCGGCGGGCGACCTCGACCTGGATACGGACGCGCTCCGCGGTGTCGTCAAGGCGTACAAGGGGATCGTGCGCGACACGACCGGCCGCGACTTCCCACAGGAACCCCGCGAACAGCTCGACATGGCGGTCCGGGCCGTCTTCCGGTCTTGGAACACCGAGCGCGCCCGCATCTACCGCCGCCAGGAACGCATCCCCCACGACCTGGGCACCGCCGTCAACGTGATGGCGATGGTCTACGGCAACCTCGGCCCCGACTCGGGCACCGGCGTCGCGTTCACCCGCGACCCCGCCACCGGCGCGCCCGGCGTCTACGGGGACTACCTCTCCGAGGCCCAAGGCGAGGACGTCGTCGCCGGCATCCGGAGCCCCGTCCCACTCGAAGACCTCGAACAGCTCGACCCCGCCTCCTTCACGGAGCTCAGGCGCATCATGGCCATGCTGGAGGGCCATTACCGGGACCTGTGCGACATTGAGTTCACGATCGAACGCGGGAAGCTGTGGATGCTCCAGACCCGGGTCGGCAAGCGCACCGCCGCAGCCGCCTTCCGTATGGCGATCCAGTTCCTCGACGACGGTCTCATCGACGTCGGCGAGGCCCTGGCCCGGGTGACCGGCGACCAACTCGCGCAGCTGATGTTCCCGCAGTTCGATCCCGGTTTCGAAGCCAAGCCGATCGCCACGGGCGTGCCGGCCTCGCCGGGCGCGGCCGTCGGCACCGCCGTCTTCGACTCCGCCACCGCCGCGCAGACCGGAGGGAAGGTGATCCTGGTGCGGCGCGAGACCAGCCCGGACGACCTCCCCGGCATCATCGCCGCCGAAGGCATCCTCACCAGCCGCGGCGGCAAGACCTCGCACGCCGCGGTCGTCGCCCGCGGGATGGGCAAGACCTGCGTGGTCGGCGCGGACGACCTGGAGATCGACACCGATCAGCGGCGGCTCACCACCGCCGACGGTGTCGTGGTGCGCGAAGGCGACACGATCTCCATCGACGGGACCAGCGGCTGCGTCTACGCGGGAACGATCGACGTCGTGCCCTCTCCGGTCGTCGAGTACTTCGAAGGCCGCCTCGACGTCGACGAGCACCGCCGCGACCCCGTGGTCCAGGCGGTCTCCCGCATGATGATCTACGCCGACGAGCATCGGCGCCTCGGCGTCCACGCCAACGCCGACACGGCGGATGACGCGAAACGGGCCCGCCGGTTCGGGGCGGACGGCATCGGCCTGTGCCGCACCGAGCACATGTTCCTCGGAGAACGCCGCCACCACGTTGAAGCGCTCATCCTCGCCGAGACCGCGGCGGAGCGGGACAAGGTGCTCGCCGAGCTCCTGCCGATGCAGCTCGGCGACTTCGTCGGCATCTTCACCGAGATGGACGGCCTGCCGGTCACAATCCGGCTCATCGACCCGCCGCTCCACGAGTTCCTGCCCGACCTCACCGAACTGTCGGTGAAGGTTGCGCTGGCAGAAGCCCGCGGCGAGGTCGATGAGGGCGACGTCCGGCTGCTTCGGGCGGTCAAGCGCCTGCACGAGCAGAACCCGATGCTGGGACTGCGCGGAGTACGGCTCGGCCTCGTCGTACCGGGTCTGGTGGCCATGCAGGTGCGCGCGATCGCCGAGGCTGCCGCGGCGCGGATCCGGGCCGGCGACGACCCGCGCCCGGAGATCATGGTGCCGCTCATAGGCGGCACCGAGGAGTTCGAACTGATGCGCGAAGAGATCGAACGCGTCCTCCACGACGTCGCGGAGGCGACCGGGATCGAGGTCCGCGCCAAGATCGGCACGATGATCGAACTGCCGAGGGCCGCGCTCACCGCCGGGCGCATCTCCCGGCACGCCGAGTTCTTCTCGTTCGGCACCAACGACCTGACTCAGACCACCTGGGGCTTCTCGCGCGACGACGTCGAAGGCTCGTTCTTCCCGGCATACCTCGAGAAGGGCATCTTCGTGACCTCGCCGTTCGAATCCCTCGACGAGGAGGGCGTCGGGCGACTGGTGTCGATCGCGGTCGAGGAGGGCCGCGCCGCTCGCGAGAACCTCCTGATCGGGGTGTGCGGTGAACACGGCGGCGACCCGTCATCGGTCCACTTCTTCGACCGGATCGGGCTCGACTACGTGTCGTGCTCCCCGTTCCGGGTCCCGATCGCGAGGCTCGAGGCCGGCCGGGCCGCGGTCCTGACGACGTCGGACGACGGCGACTCGCGCTGACCGGCCCGACCGTTGCCCGCGGCGCGAGCCGCGGGGCTCCAGCCGCGTCATTGCAGGTAGCACCAGCGACTCAAGAGGCTCCTCAGAGAGCCCCTGGGTGAGTTCCGTTGCGCGGCAATGAAGAAGCTCCTGGTACAACGACAGTCGCCAAACACATTGGCTCCCAGGAGCTTCCATGCTGCTGTACCAGGTGGCCCTGCCGTTGTCGAGCTCGGTCCACGACACCAAAGCGGCCCGGATCTGGCAACTGCCGTGGCTACTTCGCGAGCACGGCCTGTTCGCTCTGGGCGACAAGGCCTACCAGGGCCTGGATCACGAACTGGTGGTCACGCCCTACAAGGGCCGGAACAAACCGGAGCACCAGAAGGACTACAACCGCCTCCTCGCCCGCCTTCGCGGGGCCCGGCGAGCGCGTCTTCGCGGAACCAAGAACGTGGCGGGCGCTGCGAAAACAGCGCTGCGACCCCGACCGAGCCGCCCAGATCGTGCGAGCGGTCGCTGCGCTGAGCCACCAAGAGCACCAATCAGGTCGAGAAAGACTCCCCCACCCGGCTCAGTGCTCCCGAAGACATCAGCCAGGAAGGCAGAAGGTGATCGGCCACCTCCCGCTGCGTGAGTAGACCGCGCTCGAGCCGGATCACGTCTCGAACGAGTCGTGAAAGGGTTCGCTTTCAGATCGTGTAAGAGCCCGGGCGCCGCAGCGCCCGGGCTCTCATTTCAGGGGTGGTCAGGACTCGACGAGTGCGTCGAGCGCGTCGGCGAGCGCGTCGGCGGCGGTGTCCACCTCCTCCTGGGTGGCGCCCTTGTCGTCGGAGACGGTTCGGGCGTTGTCGCGGGCGGTGGTGAATACGGCCCAGGAGTCGGCCGTCCAGTCGGCCGGGTTCAGCGCCTCGGTCTCTGACAGGTAGAGGTCGAGGCCGGTCTTGTCGATTGCGTGTACCAGGAACTGGATTTCGGCGAAGTTGGTGAAGCCGTCGGCCCCGCTGACGCGCAGCGCCTCGTACCGCACCGCCTCGGCCAGGTTCACCGTGTTCCAGCCCGCAACGGCGGTGCCGGTGCTGGCGAAGGTCGTCCAGGTCGCGCCGCCGTCGTTGGAACCCTGGAGGTCAACGTTGTCGGCGCGGACGGTCAGCCCCGAACGCGGGTAGTACTTGACGGCCTCGACCGTGAAGGCGGTGCCGTCGGTCGGGATGACCGAGACCCAGCCGTCCTTCGTCTTGGTGTCGGTGAACGTGCTGGTGTTCCCGTCGAACATGGCCCAGCCGTTGGCGGCCGCGTCCCGCTTGCCGTCCCAGGACACCGAACTGGCCGTCACCCAAGACGGGTCGAGGGTCGCGGCGATCCGGGTCGCCGACGGTTCGAGCAGGTCCCAGGCGTCCAGGAGCCGCAGCGCGAGCACCGTCTCGTCCGCACCGTCCTCGGCCGCGGCGGCTTTGACGGCCTCAAGCTCACGGGTGAACAGGATCGCCGAAGCACGCGAGTAAGCGGTCAGGTCGACCGCCTCGGCGCGGTCGATGACCGGGTCGAGGTCGAGGTGAAGGTCGCCGAAGATGCGCAACTCGGCGATGTCGATGTAGGTGCTGTTGCTGACGCGCAGGTAGCGGTAGTTTCCGGTGTCGGTCGCATCCAGGTTCTGCCACGACATGGTCTTGAACGGCTGCTCGGCGATGGTCGTCCAGTGATCAAGGTCGTCAGAGCCCTGGAAGACCAGATCGGGCATGCGGACCATGCCGTTGTTGTTCTGCGCGGCAAGGTAGTCGATCCGGTCCAGAGCGACGCTCGAGCCGGCCCCGAAGTCCCAGATCAGGTGGAACTGCCCGTCCACTGCGGGCACACTGCTCTGTGTGGAGGCGCTGCCGTCCAGCATGAGCGAGGCCTGAGCGGACTTCGCCGTATCGGCCTCACCGGAGGCCCCTACGACCTGGAAATGGGCGAAGTCGATCAGGTTCGACTCATCGGCCCCGTAGACGTGAGTGCCGTCGGTGGTTCCGTGGATCGTCTCGGCAATCTGGCCCTTCGTGGTGGTGTGATCGATCGCGATGTCGAGCGGTCCTCCGCCATCGAGCGCGCCGAGCGCTCCGGTCGCAGTCCATGACAGGCCGTCTTCACTGGTCGCCGGCAGCGTCTGGCCGCCCACGGTCACTTCGACGTCCGAGATCGCGGTGGGGCTGGAGAAGGCGACCGTGACGTCGTCGCCCTCGGTGACGCGGCTCGCGAGCGCGTCCGGGGAGGACACCGACACGGTGTCGATGTCGCCCTTGACCTCGGAGCGGACGCCGTCGATGCGGAAACGCTGGAAGCACCACAGGCCCGGATAGGCCGGGTCGGTCGCGATGCCAGGGTTGTCGACCTGGAGCTTCAGGTAGCGGTATTGCTCTCCCTGGTGCTCCTCGACGACGCCGATGGTGTCCCACTCGTTGGTGTTCTCGGTGTCGCGCTCGGTCAGGAGGTCCCAGGTGATGCCGTCCTTCGAGCCGTACACATTGGTGCCCTCCATCCGGTTCCCGAACGTGAAGTTGGCCAGAAAACCGAAGGAGTCGGCGGCGACCCGGTACTGGGGTCCGAAGTCGAGCACGAACGAGGCCACGAGCAGGTTCGGAATGCCTCCGTCGCTGCCCTCGCTGGCAAGGAGGTTCACCGCTGCGGGCGAGATCACGGTCGGAGTGACCACACCGTCGCTGAAGTCGAGCGTGCCGTCCTCCAAGTGCGGGTTGAGCAGCCGCAGCGCCTTGACTGCGGCGAGCAGCTCGGTGAGCGCCGCCTCGAACGCTTCCTGGGGGGCGTCCTTGGGCACGTTCTTGGCCTCGCGGAGCGCCGCGAGGAACGGCTCGTGCGTGACCGTCGTGTACACCGCGAAGCTCTGAGTGCCGTCCGCGAGGACCGCTTCGATGGTCTTCTCGCGGTTCTTGGAGGCCACCAGTTCGAAGGTGCGGGCGGCCACGGTCTGGCCGTCGTCGGCGATGACCTGGACCTCGTAGCGGCCGGTCTGGCCGTCATCGGGTTTCCAGTTCAGTTCGCCGGTCGCGGCGTCGAGCGATGCTCCTTCGGGCAGCCCGGCGGCACTGTAGGCGACGTTCCCGCCGGTGTCGACGGCGGAGAGGTCGATTGACTTCTCGTTCCGCTCGGTGAAATAGAACCGGTCGTCGGCCTGCTCGAACTGCGGTGCGGTCAGGTCCTTCGCTCCGGTGAGGATCACGCTGTGCAGGTCGACGGTGGTGCCATCGGCGCCCTTGAGGCGATAGAACTGGACGTTCTGACCGCCGGCCGGGTAGGCCGCGTAACGCCATTCGCCGCCCGTGTCCGGCAGCTCCATCGATGGCACGATCGGGTCGAAGTCGTACTCGTCCGGGTTGATCCCCGAGGGGTCCTCCTTCTGGAGGACTTCGAGACTCGCGGGCCCGTCACTGCGGTACTTCAGACCCAGCAAGGTCTGCCCGCCCCACATCACGCGGCTGATGACGCTGGTCGTGCCGGTCTCGGAGAGCGAGGCGCGCGCGAACGTGGCGCCGTCCTCGGTCACCATCTCGGTGCCGTCGTCGAGCAGCAGTCCGGCCTTCTCGAAGGTCAGCGCCGCGTTCTCGGGCAGCGGCTTCGGGGCGGTCCCGGCCAGCTCCTCAGGGAACGCGACCCAGTACTCGGGGTTCTTGTCGCCGGCGGCCCAGAAGTTCGCGACGCCGGTCCCGGAATAGAAGTAGGGGCCGTCCATACGGGACGAGAGCTCGGCAACCCACGGGGCCTCAGACTCCACATCCACGCCGCGCTCGTACTGGTACTCGTAGTACAGCTCGTTGACGGGGTTGAACATGCGGCCCCGGTAAGCCTCGGAGACGCTGCCGTTCCAGCCCTCGCCGCGCTCGTCCACCCAGGGGATCCGCGATCCCAGCATGAACCCGAAGAACTGGTTCGCGCCGTCGAGGAGGCGCTGGTCCAGGAAGTCATAGGCGCTCACCGCATCCGAAGCGGTCGAGACGGTCCCGGCGTCGGGGTCGACTTCGGTGCCTTGAACTTCGAGCATGCGGGCCAGGCCGGCGAAGTTGTCGATGTTGCACTCGCCGTGAGCCTGGTCCCGGCCCATCTCCCTGACCTGCACGAAGTCGTACCCGTAGGGGTTCGCCGGGTCGTCGGCCTCGATGTAGGGCATCTGCGGCGCCATCGCGCCGTTGTCGTAGCCGTCGTAGGTCGAGTTCACGGTCGTCCACTCGACGCCCTTGGCGTAGCCCTCGGCATCGTCGGCGTAGATCGCCGTCGCGATGCGACCGAACAGGCCGAAGTTGTGCTGGTTCATCCACTTCCGGTTGGAGAAGTTGAAGACTTCGACGATCGGGTTCGCATAGTTGTTCAGCAGGTTCGCATCGTCCTGGTCGCTCCACACCACGTCGTACCCGTTGTAGGTCCCGGGGGTGTCGTCGGCCAGCGGTTCGGTCGCACGGATGATCTCGGCGGCCATCAAGTGCTGATACAGCGGATGCCCGGTGTGGATGTGCGCGTCAGGGAAGTACGCGTACCCGTCCGGGTTCATGTCGGCCCACGCGCGCAGCGACTGCACCGCGTTGCGCCGGTACACCTCGTTGCCGGTCATGACCCACATCAGCGACTGGGTCAGCGAACCGAAGGAGTCGTTGCGCTGGCGGGTGCGCATGCCGCCATGCACATAGGTGTCGGTGAGCGCCTGATCCGGCGCGGCGGCCGACTTCGAGTTCGAGGCCCGGTACCCGGTGCCGGCAAAACCGGTGTCCGCCATGGCCTCGAAGTAGGAGGCCCACGGTTCCTGACCGGAGCGGACCATCTCCTGCGCGGTGCGCAGGTCGTCGGCCGACAGGCCCACGCCGGGGTGGACGAACCCGGCGTCGGAGACGGTCTCGTTGATCACCACGACGTTGCCGGTGATGAGGTCCTCGTAGTTCGCGGCCTGGGCGACCTGGGGAGGCGCGGCGAGCATCGCCACACCTGTGGCGACCACTGCGATCAGCGCCCCAAGGCGTCTCGGTCGCGGTATCGCGACACTGTCTTTCAAGGGAAGTTCCTTTCGGTGAAGGGCGGGCGGTC
>NZ_JBHRWO010000021.1:450329-952168 GCF_042647865.1 Glycomyces rhizosphaerae | reverse complement strand
CCGCGACGGGGGGTCAGGTCGTGATCTTGAAGGTGGCGTCGGCCTTGCCGACGCTGTCGCCGCTAGGAATCACAGCGGTCCGGAGGATGTTGTACGCGTGGCGCACATGCCGGCTGGTGTCGCCGTAGAGCTGGAATGAGGTCCAGGTCGAGTCCGCGAGGCCGGCGACCGCGCGGAAGGTGGCGTCCTCGGCGAACTGCGCCGAGCCGTCGTTCTCTTCCAGCTTGAGGACCGTGTCGTTCACGCGCAGGTAGTAACCGGGGAGGTTGACCGACTCGAACGAGACGCAGTCGTCGGCGCGGTCGGCCAGGCCTGCGGAGACCTGGAACCAGGTGTCCGCTGCGGGGCTCGCGTTCTCCGCGATGCCCGCGGCGAAGCCGACGTGGCGCCAGTACCGGGTCTGGAAGTTGTAGGACTGGATCCGGTTGTAGGGCACCGTGGCCCGGTCGCGGGAGTACAGGAGTGTGCCGTACCCGAGGGCGTCGTATCCGCCGGAGGTCGTGCCGTAGTCGCCGCCGCCCCCTTCCGGAGCGACCTGCTCGGTGATCGCGGCTGTGTTCGGCATCGCGATGCCGCGCCGGGAGTAGTAGTGGCCGTAGACCATCGCCCACACCGGCCGCACGCTGCCGCGCCCACCGCTGCCGATGACCGTCTGCTCGTTGTAGGCGCAGTTGTTGCCCGAGCCCCAGCTGTAGGTCGTGTAGGGGACGTTGTTGCCGAGGTTGTAGGAGGCGACGTACTCGGCGGCCTTGGCGAACGCGTTGTCGTCTGCCGAATAGAGGTCGATCCCCTGGTTCCAGGCCGTCTCCATGAACGTGGCCATGAGCCCGATGCCGAGGATGGTGTGGGCCTGGTCGCGGCCGGACTCCTGCCACTGCGCGAGGCCGTCGTCGTGGGTGAAGGGGATCGCGCCCCGGATGGAGCCGTTGCCGACGCCGTTCCAGAAGTAGTCGATCGCCTGGTCGATGATCGTGTCGTCGTCGCAGAGGATGCCGGTTGCGATCACCTCGTTCATCGCGGCCAGGTCCCAGTTCGCCCAGTAGTGGGTCGCGCAGGTCCCGTTGTGGCTGCCCAGGAAACCGGTGGTCAGAGGATGGAAGACGTCCATCATCATGTTCTGGAACGCGCCGAGGTCGAAGCCCGGGGCGCCGCGCAGCAGTTCGGCGGCGTTCGCGAACTGGTAGCCCTGGAGCCCGGCGCACAGCAGTGCGTCCGTGCTGCCGTTGATCTCGGTCAACGTCGACGACCACGCGTTGCAGATCGCGACGGCGGCGTCGCGGTTGGCGGTCGTGCCGGCGATGCGCCAGCGCAGCGCGTTCTGATAGGCGGCGTGGACGTCCCGGTAGAGCACCGGGTAGTTCTGGGTGCCGGAGCCTCCGCGCGTGATGACCGAGGTGGCGCTGGGGGTCCAGGTGCTCTGCGAGTGGGAGCTGGCCGTCAGCTTGCTCCAGCCGGTGAGCCAGGGCTCGGCGCCGGCGGCGACTTTGGCCGAGATGTAGTCGAGGTCGGACTGGGTGTGCAGCAGCGCCGGGTGGCTGACGGCCTGGATGCCGGACGTCTGGGCCTCGGCGTTCCGCGCCGTGTCGAAGGCGAGGCTGCCGAGTCCGGCGAGAGCCAGGCCGCCAGTGACAGCGGCGCCTTTGAGGAGGGGTCGCCGGGCGAGGCGGCCGGTGTCGAATGGTGTCATGGTGCTCCTTTGCGCCATGCGATGTGCGATGCCGGGGAATTGCCACCGCGAACCGGATTTGATCTGCGTGATCGCTCACGCAGCATGAGTACGATAGCGCTTTCTATGAATTCATGTCAATACACCGAGGTGTCTGATGTGCGGATACGCGGTGGCGTCCGGCGATAGAACGCAGTCCTCCACCTGATCGAGGGCTAAGCCGAGGGGCGAATTATCGCCGAGGCGAACGACCAGGGCGGCAGGATCAGGTCGATCCCGTTCTCGCCCTTGGCCTTCTCGGTGACCGGTCTGATCGGCGACGCCTCGAAGAGTGCACCCTCGTCGGGTCCGGCCCCGGCCAGGAGCTCGATGTCGGCCGCGACTGCGCCGGGCGCGTCGTCGAGGTCAACGCGGACGGCCTTCTCGGTTTCCTCGGCGTTGACGAGCCTCACCAAATACTCGGTCCCGCCGTCTGCCGCGGTGCGCGAGAGCGCCCCCGCGGCGACGCGGTGTTCGGGCCGGGTGTCGAGTTCGAGGTCATGGTGGAGTTCGCCGTCGACCCAGACCCGGAGGCGCGGCCCGTCGAGTCGGACCCGCACTCGGACGGGGACGCCGTCGCCCCACTCGGGCCACGGGCAGGTCGCCTCCCAGTTGTCGATCCTGTCGTCGCGTCGGAGCACCACGGTGTCGCGGTTGCCCCCCATGCAGAAGTTGAACTTCACGGAACTCAACGGGTCGTCCGGGCCCAGGCGCAGTGAAAAGCCGTCGGCGCCGTCCCGTCGGACCGCGGTGAACTCGATGTCGGCGGCGTCGGGGCCGATCGCTGCGAGCACCGCGCCGTCGCTTCCGGGGACGGTGGCGAAGTCGGAGACCGGTCGCCCGTCGACCACGACATCGCTGAAGGCCGCGGTGGCCCGAGGCGAGTGCACGTGCGCCTCGCCGGTTCCCGAGACGGGCCGGGTCCACGGCACCACGCCTTCGAGCTCGACTGCACGAACCCGCTCGCCTCGCTCGGTGCCGAACGCGCGCTGCACGTAGTAGGAGGCGGTGAGCCGCACCTCGTCGGCGGTGAAGTAGATGAGGTCAGGGGTCCATTGCGAGTGCCCGACGCGGGCGAGGAGCGGGGCGTAGGAGGCGAGGCGCACGACGTCGGGGTTGCGTTCGAGGCCGATCATGTACGCCGCCTCGGCGAGCGCCGAACGCACCGTGCTGGAGCAGCCCGCGTATTCGCCGAGGTAGACCTTGGGCCCGTCGGGGTCGTAGGCGGCGTAGCGGTCGAGGTTCTGGTGCAACCAGCGGGGGCTCTGATAGCCGTGCTCGTCGACCATCGCGACGCCGCGCTCTCGCGCGTACTGCCAACCGGCCTCGAAGTCGGGACCGGTGGTGCACGGTCCGGAGGTGCCGATGACGGTGATCTCGGGGTGGGCTTCGCGGACGGCGTCCTCGATGCGGGCGTACCGGTCTCGGAACGCGTCGGTGATCTCGTCCTCGTTGCCGAGACCGAGGTACCGCAGCCCGTACGGCTCGGGGTGCCCGTGCTCGGCCCGTTTCGCGCCCCAGCGCGTCTCAGGTCCGCCGTTGGCGAACTCGATCAGGTCGAGCACGTCCTGGATGTAGTCCTTCATCTGCGATTCTGGGATCGCGTGCTGGCCGCCGGGCGAGTTCTGGCAGCAGACGCCGGCGGCGACGATGGGGATCGCGGTGGCGCCGAGCGCTTCGCAAAGCTCGAAGTACTCGCCGTAGCCGATCTGGCGGGACTGGTGGTAGGCCCAGATGTTCCGCGTCTGCGCTCGCCTCCAGCGTGGCCCGATCGTCTCCTTCCAGTGGTAGATGTTGCCGAGGCCGTAGCCGTGGGCGAGGCAGCCGCCGGGGAAGCGGATGAAGCTCGGAGCCAGGTCCTTCAAGGCTTGGAGCAGGTCTGGCCGGAAGGTCAGGGGCGAGCCGTCGTCGGCGAGGGGCCGCAGGGAGACGGCGTCGAGGTCGGCGTCGCCTCCGGCGGGCACGGTGATCCGCAGTTCGCCGCACCCCGTCGCGGTCGGAGCGAGGTCGGCCTCCAGGTAGCGCCATCCGCCGGGCTCGACGTCGAGATCAGTGCTCGCGAGGCCGTTGCCAAGGGTCACGGCCAGGCGGGTCGGCTCGGTCACGCGGGCGAACAGGGACAGCCGCAGTCGCTCGCCTTTGGTCACGCGGATGCCGTACCAGCCGCTGTTGGCGATGGCGGCCGGGCCGATGAGTGACGCGTAGTGGCGGTTGTTCGGGTGCAGCGGGGATCCGGTCCGCACCTGGACAGGGCCCTCCGTGGCCCATCCGGTGAGGTGGTGGAAGTCGTTCCGCTCGGACGGGTCGAACTCGAAGTCGCCGTTGCGGATGAGTTCGGCGTTGAGCCCGCCGTCAAGGGCGTCGTTGAGGTCTTCGATGAACAGGCCCCACAGGTCGGGGGCGGTGTCGGCGGTCGCGGCACCGACGCGGACGGCGATTCGGTCGTTCATGGTTGCCTTCCTGGGCAGTTGGTACAGGACCGTCTGCGGCGGCGCCGCTTCCGGCTGTGGGGTGAAACCGCGTTCCGACCGGAACCGCATCGACGGGGATAATGGGGAATATGCAGCGACGTGTAACGATCGAGGACATCGCCCGCGAGGCTGGAGTCTCCCGGCAGACCGTGACCCGGGCGATGAACGGGATGCCGCGGATCAGCGAAGCGACACGCGCCCGCATCCTTGAGATCAGCGAGCGGCTCGGCTACCGCCCCAGCCGCTTTGCGTCGAACCTGGCCCGGACGAGCAAGACGAAGACGATCGCATTCGTCGTCGATTCGTTCCGCAACCCCTACTACTCCGAGCTCGCCGCCGACCTGCTCGACGCCGCGTCGGCGCGCGGCTGGCAGATGACGATCGTCTCGCACGAGGACGAACCGGAACTCCAGCTGATCAGCCGCCTCGCGAACCAGGTCGACGCGGTCGTCGGCTATCTCGGCCAGACGGACGAGGCGGCGTTGACTGCGGCTGCCCGCGGTGTCCCGTTGGTCCTTCTGGGCCGCACTGCTACCGCCGAAGGTCTCCACTCGGTCGACTTCGACTTCGGTCCCGCCTTCGCCCACCTCGTGGACGAGCTGCGGAAGCGCGGTTCGAAACGGTTCGGGCTGCTGGAGAGCCAGCCGCTCGGCGCGGTCTACAAGCCGAGCACTCGCCGGATCGCCTATGAGGACGCGGTCGACCCGGTGTCGGCCGAAGCGGTGGTCGTCTGCGAGGCGCCGCCGCAGTCGGTGGACGCCGGTGAACTCGGGTTCAACGAGCTCATGGACCGCTTCCCCGAAACCGACACCGTGATCGCCTTCAGCGACCTCATGGCAATGGGCGCACTGAGGGCCGCCCACCGCCGCGGCATCGACGTGCCGGGACAAGTCCGACTTGTCGGCGTCGACGGGCTGTCGCTCGGCGCCGTCACCTCCCCCGCGCTCACCACCCTGGCGATACTGGGTACCGCATTCGCCGAGCAGATCGCCGACGTCATCGGGGAGGCTTTGGACGGCGCCGGGGACAGCGCCGAGCGGCGACGCACGGCGCTGCCGATCCTCTGGCGCGAATCCGCCTGAGCGGCAAGGGTTCACGGCCCGCCTGGCGGCAGGATGGGCGCGGTCAGCACCTCGTCCCGGTCGCACACCAGCCGCCCGTCCACCACATGCGCCCGCGCAACCTGGATCGAGGTGCGGCGGTGGGCGTACAGGTCGTCGCGGATCTGCTCGCCGGGGACGCGCCCGGGATGGGTGAAGTAGAAGACGAGCGCGTCCTCGCCGACCACGACCACGTCGGCGTGGAGCCCGTTGCCGCCGTCGTCGGCACCCGAGCCGGACTCGGCGAGGATGCGGTCCTGGATCTCCCAGACGCGCAGATCATCGGAACGGTGGACCCGCAGGCCGGCCCATTCGTCGGTGAGCATCCAGTACGAGCCGCCGAGCGCGAAGACGTTCGGCCCCTCATGCGGGCGGTTCTCGATGGCGGGCCCGGTCGGTCGCCACTGGTACAGGTCGGGGCTGTCTGCGGTGTAGGTGTGCGCGCCGCGGGAGCTGTCCTTGAACCACATGCGCCAGCCGCCCTCGGGGAGCGGGAAGACGCACGCGTCGATGACCTGCTTCGAATCGAGGTCCAGCGTGGACTGGTAATCCCAGTGTGCGAGGTCCGCGCTGGTGTAGTGGCGGATCAGTCCTTCAGCCCCCCACCGCGAATGGACGCCCTCGATGCAGCTCGCGTACATGTGGTAGGTCTCGCCGTCGTCGATGATCTCGGGCGCCCAGAACGTGTTGCGGCCCCAGCCGGTCTCCAGGCCGTCCGCGATGCCGCGGTGGACCCAGGTCGCCCCGCCGTCCTCAGAGGAGGCGATGCCGATGTCGGTGCCGAATACCCAGGACACGTCGTCGAACGGCGGCGACCAGACTCGCCGGTTGGTGTAGAACATCCACCACTCGCCGAAGTCCCGGTTCCAGATCACGGTGGGGTCGGCGGCCCCGTCGTGGATCGGGTCGCGGAACAGCGGTTTCGGAATAGTGCTCATCATCAATTCCCTTCTTCGCTCAGCCGATGGTGATGCAGGTCCAGGAGACCGGCGGGAGCTCGATCGTGATCGTGCCGTTCTCGCGGCTGATCTTGGTGTTCTCGCGCAGGGTCACGCGCTCGGGCTGGTCGAGGGTGTTCTTCGCGTGGCGGTCCTCGTCCCAGACGCCTTGGGCGCGAATGGTTCCCTCGATGCCGAGGGCGGCGATGTCGATCGTGAACTGCGCGGTGTCGTCGATCGAGCGGTTGAGGACGAACACGGCGGCGCGGTCGCCGTCGAGGGTGGCGACGGCGTCGACGGAGGGCACGTCCCCGAACTTCGCGGTCGGGACTTCCGGTGCGTCCAGGACACCGCGCAGCGCGGTCCCCGTCGCCAGGCGTGAAGTCGTGGCGAACGGGAAGAACGTGGTCTGGCGCCAGGCCGGCCCGCCCGGTTCGGTCATGATCGGCGCGATCACGTTGACCAGCTGCGCGAGATTCGCGGCCGTGACGCGGTCGGCGTGTTTGAGCAGCGAGATGAGGAGCCCGCCGAGGACCACGGCGTCGGTGACGGAGTACTGGTCCTCCAGCAGCCGGGGGGCGACCGGCCACGCGTCGAGATCGAGGGTCTGCCCGGCCTGGTACCAGATGTTCCACTCGTCGAAGGAGATGTCGATCCGGCGGTCCGACCGCTTGACCGCGCGGACGTGCTCGATCGTGTGCACGACGCTTTCGATGAAGGCGTCCATGTCCACACCGGAGGCGAGGAAGCTCGCGACGTCGCCGTCCACTTCGTGGTAGTAGGCGTGGCAGGAGATGTAGTCGATCTGGTCGAAGGCGTGCTCCAGGACCGTCCGCTCCCAGACTCCGAAGGTGGGCATGCCCCGCCAGGAGGAACCGCAGGCGGCGAGCTTGAGGTCCTGGTCGATCGCGCGCATGGCGCGGGCGGTGACGGCGGCGAGCCGACCGTACTCCTCGGCGGTCTTCGACCCGATCTGCCAGTCGCCGTCGAGTTCGTTGCCCAGGCACCACAAGCGCACGTCGAGGGGCTCCTCGCGGCCGTTCTCACGCCGTGCGTCGGAGCGGGTGGTGCCGGAGGGGATATTGGCGTACTCGAGGAGGTGCAGGGTCTCGCGGATCCCCCGAGTGCCGAGATTGGTGCCCAGCATCAGCTCCGAGCCGACGAGGTCGGCCCAGTCGGCGAACTCGTGGAGGCCGACCTCGTTGGTCTCGGTCGAATGCCAGGCCGGGTCGAGTCGCCGGGGCCGCTGGTCCACCGGGCCGACGCCGTCCTCCCAGTCATAGGCGGACACGAAGTTCCCGCCGGGATAACGCACATGGGAGATGCCGAGCTCGCGGACGAGGTCGACCACGTCGCGGCGGAACCCGTCGGGGCCGGCGGTGGGATGGCCGGGTTCGTAGATGCCGCCGTAGATATGGCGGCCGAGGTGCTCGACGAACCCGCCGAAGAGCTGCCGGGAGACGGGGCCGACGGTGAAGGCGGGGTGCAGTCTGAGGGAGGCCTGGAACATGCCTTGGGTTTCCTGTTCGTTGGTGGGAGGCGGGGCGTGCGGGCTCAGCCCTTGACGCTGCCGGCGACGAGACCGGGGACGATGTGGCGCTGGGCCGCGATGAGGAAGACCACCAGCGGCGCGAGCACGATGACGCTGAGGGTCATGAACGCGGGCCAGTCCGGCGGGTGAGCCGGGGTTCGCTTGAAGGCTTCATTGCGCTTCTCCTCGGGGTTTTCAGTAGGGGTCGGAGAGGCGGACAGGGTCGCCGCACCTCGGGACGCCGCGCCGGGGCCGAATCGCCGCCGGCATCCTCCTGGATTGCGAATTCGCGTCGAGCGCTTGCCCGGTTCGAGCCGATCGAGGCCCGCGAGCGGAACCGCGGCCCCTATCGACGAGGACCATTGTTGCGTGAGCGCTCACGCATCTTCAACATATCACCGCCGTCAACCCCGGTGTCAAGGAGCACGGTGGAGGTGGGTCCGGTCGGCGGTTGGAGAGCAAGGACGGCCGCGAAGACAGTCCTTCTTTCGGATGCGCGACGATCGATTCCGATGTGCATGAAGTCGTCAAGCGATCCTCGGAGTGGACACCCCCGCTCGAAACCGCTTGGACCGCGTACGCGACCACGAAAACGGTCATCGAGGACATGGCAACGAACATTCAGGGCGACGCCGAACAGGAACGGCATTTGCCTGATAAGTGGAAATATGTCAATATGCCAGGCCGCGGCGGGCGGCGTGGGCACCTTTGCCACTTTGAGAACCGCAGAGGTCGGTGCCGCAGGTAGATGGACAGGTCACTATTTGCGTGATCGCTCACGCAAACGCTACGATGGCACCATCCCGACCCGGGCACCACATCGACGAGCAGGAGCAGCGCCATGTACTTCGGCGGCGACTACAACCCCGAGCAATGGCCCGAGGAGGTGTGGGATGAAGACGTCCGCCTCATGCGCGAGGCACGCGTCAACCTCGTCAGCGTCGGCATCTTCGCCTGGGCGCGCCTGCAACCGGACGAGGGCGAGTTCGACTTCGCCTGGCTCGACCGCCTCCTCGACAAGCTCCACAGCGGCGGCATCTCCGTCGACCTGGCAACAGCTACCGCCTCCCCGCCGAACTGGCTCGTGCGCCGCTACCCCGACGTCCTGCCGGTCACCGAGACCGGCACCGTCCTCGGCCCCGGCAGCCGCCAGCACTACGCCCCCACCGCACCGGACTACCGGCGCCTCGCTGCCGACCTCGTTGCGGCGCTCGGGCGCCGCTACGCCGACCATCCCGCGGTCGCCATGTGGCACATCAACAACGAGTACGCGTGCCATGTGCGCGCCGACTACTCCGAGCACGCCGCCGTGGCCTTCCGCACCTGGCTCACCGGCCGTTACGGCGACATCGACGCGCTCAACGATGCGTGGGGGACGGCCTTCTGGTCCCAGCACTACAACGACTTCGACGAGGTACGGCCCCCGCGGGCCTCGCCGACCACCCAGAACCCCTCGCTCGTGCTCGACTGGCGCCGCTTCACCTCCGACTCCATCCTGGACCTCTACCGGATGGAGCGCGACGCGCTCCGCGCCGCCGGCGCCGAGCAGCCGATCACGACGAACTTCATGGGCGCCTTCCCGGCGATGAACTACTGGGACTGGGCCGCCGAAGTGGACATCGTCTCCCACGACGGCTACCCCGATCCGCGCGATCCCGACGCGCACCGCCACGCCGCGTTCGCTGCCGACCTCATGCGGTCCCTGAAGCCCGACCGGCCGTGGCTGCTCATGGAGCAGGCCCCGAACGCCGTCCAATGGCGGCCCAACAACGCCGCCAAAGCACCGGGGCAGATGGCCGCCTGGAGCGAGCAGGCCGTCGCCCGCGGCGCCGACAGCGTCCTATTCTTCCAATGGCGCCAATCCCGAAGCGGCGCTGAGAAGTTCCATTCCGCGATGCTCCCCCATTCGGGGAAGCGATCACGGACCTGGAAGGAGATCGCCCAGCTCGGCGCCGCCCTGGAAGACCGCAAACCGGCATCGCCGCCGCCCGGCGACGTCGCCATCGTCTTCGACTGGGAGAACCGGTGGGCGCTCACCCAGCCCGACCTCCCCGCCGACATCGACTACCAGGCCGAGGTCTTCGCCTGGTACCAAGCACTGCACGCCCGACACGTCCAAGTGAGCTTCGTGCGCGCCGAAGCCGACCTCTCCAGATTCCGCCTGGTCATCTCCCCCGCCCTGTACCTGCTCACCGAGGCCGGCGCCGCCTCGCTCGCGCGGTTCGTCGAGACCGGCGGCACACTCGTCACCACCGCCTTCACCGACATCGTCGACGAGCACGACCGTTTCCGCCCCGGCGGCTACGGCACGCAGCTCAGCGAAGTCCTCGGCGGTCGGCCCGTCGACTTCTTCGGCGTCCTCCCCGAAGAAGGACGGGTCGCCCACGCGAGCGGCGCGGACTTCGCCGTCACGACGATGATCGAAGACTTCGACCTCGACGGCGGCGACGTCCTCGCGCACACCCGCGAAGGCCAACCCGTCCTGATCCGCAACCGCTTCGGTGCCGGCATCTCACTGCACCTGGCCTGCTTCACCGACAAGGCAGGCACCGAATTCGCATTGGACCGTGCCCTCGAAACCGCGACAGTGACGCCGATCGTCGACGGGCTCGACCCCGCGGTCGAAGCCGTCGCCACCGTCCACGGGGTCACGCTGATCAACCAGTCCGCGAACCCCGTCGGGATCAAGACCGAGAACCACGCTTTCACCCTGGCCCCGTTCGAAGTCCGCCACCTGTCCCAGTGACCCGCGATCAATTTCACCAACAGACCAGGAAACCTGCCATGCGCAACTCCGAACGCCCGAACGCCCGCGACCTCACCGGCCCCGGGCGGCTCCTCGTCGGCGCCAACTACCACCCGCACGACTCCGACCCCGCGACCTGGCGACGCGACGCCGCGATGATGCGCGAGGCCGGACTCGAGATCGTCCGGCTCGGCCACCTCGCCTGGGATACCTTCGAGCCCGCCGACGGCGACTTCCGCTTCGACTGGTTCGACGGAGTCATGGACCTCATGCACGAGCACGGCATCGGCGTCATCCTCGACATCGCCGCGCGCCCGGCGCCACTGTGGCTGCACCGCAAGCACCCCACCATCGATGTCATCGACCCCGACGGCACCCGCCGCTACCCCAACCACCGCTACACCCTGGACACGGGCGACCCCCACTTCCGCGAGCACGCCGTCCGTTTCACCGACCGCCTCACCCACCGCTACGCCGGCCATCCCGCCCTGGCGGCCTTCGGGATCGACAACGAGCCCGGCGACGGCCCGATCTCGTACTCCACGACCGTCCGCGCCCGCTTCATAGCCTGGCTCCAGGCGAAGTACGGCACCACGGAGACCCTGAACCGCGCCTGGGCAGGACATCGCTGGTCCCGCCAGGTCAGTGACTTCGAGCAGATCGGCCTGCCCCGTCCCGGCGTCGCGGGCGGCGCGCCCGAACGCGTCCTCGACTTCCGCCGCTTCATCTCTGACGAGATGAACGGCTACCTCGACGCGCTGTTCGACACGGTCGAGGCGAACGCGCCGGGCATGCTGACCACCTCCAACATGTGGTACTACACCGCGAGCAAGCACTTCGACTGGGCATCAGGCGCCTACGCCGGACGCCTGACCCGCCCCGGGAACGGCCTCTACCCCAGTCTCTCGCTCCTCGACACCGACAGCATCCGGGATGCCCTGTTCGGCATCGCCCGCATCCGCTACGAGAGCCCGGAACCGTTCTGGTGCACCGAGTTCACGACCATGACCGCCGCCCCCGGCTCCATCCGCCGCTCCGCCTACGCCTCACTGATGCTCGGCAACCAGCTGGTGTGCGGCTGGACCTGGCAGACCATGCACGCGAGCGAGGAGCAGTTCCTCCAGGGCATGGTCGACTGGGATGGCGAGCCCACCCGCAAGCTCGACGAGTACCGGCAGATCGCCGCCGAGTTCCGCAAGATCGAAGCCCACGGGTTCCCTTACGAAGTGAACGCCGAGATCGCGATCGCCATGGACTTCCCCAGCCAGATCGCCAGCGCCGCGTTCCCCGAACGCCACGACGACCAGGCGCTGACGGCGTTCCGCACCGTCCTGGACCGCAACCTGGACGTTCGCATCGTCGACCTGGCGCGCTCCGAACTGGACTACAAGATCCTCATCGTCCCCGGCCTGCTCGTCCTCGACGAAGCGGCCGCCGAGGCGATCCGCGGCTACGTCGAACGCGGCGGCACCGCCATCATGACCTCGTATTCGGCGATGATCGACGCCGATGGCCAGGTCTTCCGCTCCACCAGGCCCGGCCGCCTCGCCGACGTCTTCGGCGTCCGCGTCGGCCGCTACGAGGAGACCGCGCTGCTCAATGAACTCGCGAAGGGGCGCAGCGGAGACGACGAGGTCGCAGTGCGGTGCGGCGACAGTGCGGTGCGCACCAGTGCGCCGCGGTTCGACCTGGTCGAGCCGCGCGGCGCGGCGGTGGCGGCCACCATCGAGCTGGACCGCGAGTACCCCGCCGTCACGACGCACCGGTACGGCGAGGGCACCGCGATCTACGTGGCACTGCCCGCCCGCCGGGACGTGCTCGACTTGGTGCTGGACGGCGAGATCGAACGCCTCGGCGTCCGCCCCGGACCGCAGGTTCCCGAAGGCGTCATGGCCCGCGCCGTCACCGACCGGCATGTCCTCTACCTGAATCTCGACGGGGAGCCGAAACCAATCGACCTCCCCCGCAACACATCCGGCGTCCTCAGCGGCCAGCGCTTCAAGAAAGGCTTCAACATCGGCCCCTGGGACGCAGAACTCGTAGAACTTGACCCGCCCCTATGACCAACACGGCGGCGTCCCCCGCGCTCGCCCCGACCAGCCCGACCTTGATCGCGAAGGGAATCGGCAGGAGTGCTGATCGCCCAATTTGATGCGCGGGTGGGTCGAGGAAGAATCGGGAGGCCGACCCACTCGCCGTCGCCTCTCTCATCGTTCCGCTCCTGCACGCGCATGACGGACAACGACGGCCGGGAAGTCGACTTCGTGCTTGAACGACGCGACGGCACGTCGTCGTGCTTCGACTTCCCCTGCCGCAGCGGCATCGGGCGCCGCTGGTCTCGATCGCCAGCGCCTTGTGCATCCTGGGGAGCACCGTGATGAATGGCAGTGACTCGCAAGAGTTCCGCCCACCGGTGGTTCGTGTCGTCCGCCGACCACGGTCGACCACAGTGCGACCCGGCTTCCATCGATCCGTTCCCATCGATGCCTCGGGGCGGCTGCGACCCCCGACTTTCCGCCCGGCGGCGGGCACGGGCGACGAACTACCGGCTTCAGCCGGTGGCAGTTGACTTGTCGCGGTTGAGACACCACTTCCGAGCAGCGCGGGTCGCCAGGCAGGCGACGGCGGCAAGTGGCATCCCGAGGTACGCCAGAACCCAGAGCATCAGCTCGGGCGCGCTCTTGCGGCCGTACGCGTACGGTTCGGACATTATCGAGAGCAGATGGGCTGCGATGAGCCCCGCGACCGAGACGCAGAGCAGCATGGCTGCACACCAGGCGAGCAGGCCGCTCCGACTGAGCAGGGTCGACAGGACTCCAAAGGCTGCAGTGACGGCTGCGATCAGCGCGATACTGAGGTAGTGCCTCTCTCCATTCAAATAGAACTGCGTTCGGATGAACTCGTATGCCGTGACGGCGAACCCGTTGGCGAAGAGGAGCCACAGTAGCGTTTGGGCCACTGTGACGACCTCGGGTTTGGCTTGAGGCGGGGACGGTTCGGTGATGAGGACTCCTTATGTCGGGCAGGAAGATCGGACCCATGCTAGGCACTGGGTGCCAAGGCACCCGGGAAACGCCCTGAAGGACGAGCGACAGTTTGCGCGAGGGTCTTGTCGCGTTTGGTCTTCTTGCCGGGGTCGCGGATTGGTGCCCTGCGCCGGTTCCGTTGCCCGGCAGGGCGTCCGGGTCCGGGCTTACCGGGTGATGGGACGCTGGTGAGGCAGGGCAGTGTGGCGTGGAGGTTCGAGAAAGCCCGGCGGACGCGCGCCGGCCCCGGGGAAGCCCCGGCCGAGCACGGTCGTTCACATCTATTTGCAGCCGGTCACAGTGCACACGCGGTTACACGTCGACCTAATACTCCCGAACGGCTGGGCGGCGGTGCGTTTACGCACTCGCCTCAGACGCCGCACGGTGCCCTTCCTCGCGAGCCTGCGCGAGCATGGCCTCCAGGCGCAGCCGCGAACGGCGGCGGCCCCACACGCTTGAGCCGATCATCAGGGCTATGCCCGCCAGGACGATGACCTGGGGCCACGGCACGGCCCAGAAGCCGGCGTCCGCCGTCACCGCGTCGACCGCGGTGCCTTCGCCCGCGCCGACAACGGTCGGCGTCACCTCGAGCGAACCGGGCACGAACACCAGCGGCCACACCTCTTCGACGGTCACCGTGAACGACCGCCGGTCGCCGGGCAGCAGCTCTTGATCGATTTCGTCATCTCCGGGGAACGCGACCTCCTGGCCTCCGGCTGTCACCACGCCCGTGACCAGAAGGCGGGCGTTGCCGGAGTTCACCACGTCGAACGTCACCTGCGCCTCGCCCGGCGCCAGCGGATTCCACGACATGTCATACGACGACGCCACCGCTTCCAGCGACGCCGCAGGCGCCAGCTCCCCGGTCACGCGGGTCATCACGCGGAACCCCACGCGCGACTCCACCCCGACCGTCGCGCCGTCCTCGCCGACCTGCTGCGACAGGACCGACGCCGCGATTCCCGCCGCATGGTCTCCCGGGGTCGCGTTCTGCGGCACCGTCGTCGTGAAGGGCACGATCGCGGTCTCGTTCGCGCCGACCGTGACCTCGTCCTGCACCTCGATCCACAGGCCCGCGTCCACCGACTCCTCGCCGGATGGCAGCATGCTGAACCGGCCGTTGTCCTGGAAGTACCCGTCCGCCGCCGAGATGCGGAACGTCACCTCCTGATCCGAGAGGTTCCGGACCGCCAGGTGCTCCGTCGCGGTCTCACCCGGGTCGAGCTCCTGCTCCACCCACGACCGGCCGTCCTCCCCCGACTCGTCCGCCGGACGCACCGACCACGTCACGGTGCCCGGGTCCCCGCCGTCCGTCTGCGCGGCAGCGGGACCGGCGGGCCCCCACGCGAGCAGGAACGCCGCCGCAGCGGCGAGCAGGCCGCGCAAGGCGCGGGAACGGGGGGAGGGAACCATGATCGGCCTTTCCGGGAATCAGACGTCGAGGAGAGCCCGAACACGCGGGCGCACCTCGACCAGCATCGCCGATGGGCGGACGCCTCGCAAATACGGCGCCCGCCCGACCGGTCTCATTCGAACAGCGAGAGCGTGATGGTCGAGGAGTAGGAACCGGGCTCGACGTCCGACGGCACCAGCAGCGTCAGGCCCGCGTCGGCCTGCCACGAACCGATCGCCTCCTCGCTCGTGAGCGCCATCGCCAGCAGCTCGCGACCTTCGAGGCCCACGTTGTTCGGAGCCTGGTCCGTGTCCAGCACCGGAGCGACGTCGGGGCCCACCGCGACGGCACCCGAGCCGTCGTCCACGATCGACGGCGACCAGCCCAGGTTCTCCGCCCCGATCTCCGGCTGACCGGCATCGCCCACGAAGCTCGACGCCGTGCCCTCGACCCACCAGAACGCGCCGTCGGGGATCTCATCCGCCGTCCGCGTGTCCGTCACCGTCACCGTCGGCAGATCGCCCGTGAACTGACGCACAGTCCCGGTCGACCCGTCCTCCACCAGCGTCGTCGTCGTGCCCGCCACGCTCATCGCGAGAACACCGGTCTCGGTGTCCTCGATCGTCACATCGACATCCACGTTCGAACCGGACCCGACCTGCTCCTGCGCGAACGCCGCGCCGGCGACACCCGCCAGCATCGCGCCGCCGACCGCGGCCACCGACACCCGCTTCACCATTCCACGATTCATGATTGGAGACCTCTCCTCGATCCATTCCGGGGGGGCGACCATCGCCCTCCGGATCACCACGTCGTCCGGGATGCCCCGCCGCCGGCCCAGGTGCCGGAACGGCGGGGACGGCGGCCCCGGACCGCCGCCTTGCGCGTCTCAGCCGCAGCTCGCGGCCGCGAAGGCGACAGCGTTCTCCGACGACGCGCCATCCGCATCTGTCGCCGTCACGGTCACCGCGCCCGCTGCGATCTGCACGGCACGGGTCGTGAACGCGGTGGTCGACGTAGCGCCGGCCGCCAAAGACGTGATCGTCTTGTCGCCGTAGGGCGTCGAGACGACGAGCGACACCGGGCCGTCGTCCTCGTTGAGCGCCTTGACCGTCAGCACGACCTTGCCCGAGACGCAGCGCGACCCCGGCGTCACCGTGATCTCCGGTCCCGGCGAGGGCACGGTCTGCGGCGCGACGCTCGTGAGCGTCGGCGCGACGGGCTGGAACAGGCCGTCCTCGCCGATCTCGAGCTTGTCGATCGTCGTCTCGCGGTGGGTCCCGTCGCCGCCCGAGAGCGCGAACCGGTGGTAGGCGATGTACCAGTCGTCCGTGCCGGGCACGTTGACGATCGAGCTGTGGCCCGTGCCCTTGATGCCGAGCGACGTGTTCTTCTGGAGGATCACGCCTCGGTACGTCCACGGCCCGTCGAGGCTCGTCGACGTCGCGTAGCCGACGCGGTAGTTCTCCGAACCGGTGTCGTCGATCGAGTACGTCAGGTGGTACAGACCGTCGCGGTAGTTGAGGAAGACGCCCTCGCGGAAGTCGGTCAGTCCCGAGATCCGCTGGTAGGTGCCCGCCTTGATCGACACCATGTCGTCGTTCAGCTCCGCGATGACGGGGCTGCCGTTGCCCCACGCGAGGTAGTACTTCCCCGACACCGGGTCGTGGAAGGCCGCGGGGTCGATCGCCTGGCCCGACGTGACGGCCTCGTTGTTGAGGATCATCGCCGCCGGTTGCGCCGTGAACGGACCCTCGGGGCTGTCGGCGACCGCGACGCCGATGGTCTTGCGGTTCAGCGCCGTGTTGTGGCCGCTGAAGTAGAAGTAGTACTTCCCGTCCCGCTCGATGATCGTCGGCGCCCACGCGTTGCCGCTCGCCCAGGGGACGTCGCCGTTCGCACCGTCCAAGGTCAGGATGGGCTCATCAGAGCGCGTCCAGTCGACGAGGTTCTTCGAGGACCACACGTAGAAGTCCTTGCCGCCCCAGCCGGGGTATCCGTCGGTTGTCGCGTAGATGTAGTAGGTGTCGCCGAACACCGCGATGTTCGGGTCGGCGTAGAGCCCCGGCAGCACCGGGCTGTTCACGATCTGGGCGGAGAACGTCCACGTCGTGGTCTCCGTTCCGGCCGTGACCGTGTACTCGACCGGTTCGGACAGGTCCACGACCGTGCCCGACGGCGGAGAAGCGGTCGCGCCCGTGGACGTCGTGAAGATCGGCGCGAGCGCCGAGACGTCGGTGCCCTTCACGACCGGGAAGACGACGGTGTGCGCCTGGGTGTCCACGAACGGCGCGGTCGCGAGCGCCTCGGCGTCGGTGAGCGACACGTCGGTGACCGCGCCCGTCGCGCCCGCCGCGTCGAGCACCTCGGCCGAGCTCAGCGCGCGGTCGTAGATCGCGAACGACCGGAACTTGCCCTTGAAGCGGGCGTCCTGCTCGTACAGTGAGCGACCGAGGTAGTTCGCCCAGGTCTCACCGCCGGAGATGTCGCCGGGATCGATCGTCACGTCCGTCTTGGTCGCGACGAGCACGCCGTCGAGGTACAGGCGGGCCGTCGCTCCTTGGAGTGTGTAGGTGAGATGCGCCCAGCGTCCGCGCGGCAGCGCCGAACCCGAGCTCGCCGTCTGCTCCGACGTGTACGTGCTCTCCGTGATGCTCGTGCGGTACGAGCCGTTGCCGGTCGTGAAGAGGTACCCTCGTCCGGCGCCCGCGGCGTCGGTGTTGCCGAGTCCCCAGATGAAGTAGCTGCCCGACTGCGCCGTGTCGACCCACACGTCGGCGTCGACCGAGATGTCGGTGAGGCCGGCCATGAGGTCGTCGGGAAGGTCGACGTAGTCGTTCACGCCGTCGAAGGTCAGCGCGCCGTCGGCCCAGGTCGCCCCGTTGATCGTGGCGTCCCGTCCGTTGCCCGACACGTCCGAGAGCGTCGTTCCCGCGCCGTCCGAGAAGTCGTAGCGCACGACCTCGCCTTCGTCGTTCGACGAGATCGGTGCCCGGCCCTCGTAGAGGCCCGCCAGTTCCGCGGCGGTCACGGGGATGACGGTGCCGTGGCGCGGGCTCGCGGGGAGGTCGTAGTCCGAGGCGACGGTCCATCCGCCGGTCGCGATGTCGTCGGTCACGAGCGGGATGTAGCCGCGCCCGCCGTACTCGTCGACGAACAGGTAGTGCTTGCCGCCGCCGTTCACGTCGCCGGGGTTGGACTTGAAGATCGAGGGTCCCTCGACCGCGCTCGTGCCGGCGTCGCGGCCGATGCACGAGTCGATCATGGTCCACTCGGGAAGCGGGGCTCGCAGGGAGGTCGAGGACTCCTGGATGATGTCAGAGCATCCGGTCGATCCCGCGCCCTCGTCCTTCGTGAAGCGGTAGTAGACGCCGTCGTGCATCGTGACGGTCGAGTCGATGCGCGACTTGCCGTCCTGCCAGATCTGCGGCTCACTGAACGTGACGAAGTCGCGCGTCGTGGTGTACAGCATGCGGTTGTAGGTGTTGCCCGTGTGCCCCGGATCGCTCGCCGCGTACAGCTTCGACGCCCAGAACACGACGTAGGCGCCGAGCTCCTCGTCGTAGTACGCCTCGGGTGCCCACGTGTTGCCGGCCGTCTCGGGCGAGACGAGCACGTGGCGCTGCGCCGACCAGTTCACGAGGTCGTGCGACTCCCACACCTCGAGATACCGGCTGCCCTGGCGCTGCGAGGTGTCCCACGAGGTGCCGGAGCCGATCGAGAGGTCGGTCGCGATGAGATAGAACTTGTCGCCCTCGGGCGAGCGGATGATGAAGGGGTCGCGCAGGCCCTGCTCGCCGTACTGCGACGACAGGACGGGGAGCCCGCCGTTCAACTCGTTCCAGTCGAGGGCGTTGTTCCCCTCGCTCGCGGCGAAGTGGATGTTCTCGCCCGCCACGGAGTTGCCCGTGAAGTACGCGAAGGCGTAGCCCTCGTACTCCTCCTGCTCGTTGGCGGCCCGCACCGTGAGGGCGAACTCTCGCGTGAGGCCGCCCGCGGTCGCGGTCAGGACGACGTCCTGGTCGGCGGTTCCTCGCGTGACGACGCCGGGCGCGATCGCACCGTCGGCCTCGGTCGACACCACTCCCTCGGGTGACGCGGTCCACGTGATCGGGCTCCCGTGCACGGGGCCGGTCACGGGAAGCGTGATGTTGCCTCGGATGTCGTCGGCGTTCGGGATCGAGATGGCATCGAGATCGGCCTGGAGATCGGCCTCGCCCGTCGCGGGCACCGAGGCGGTGAAGTCGCGCGTCATCGTCGCGGAGCCCTTCGCGGCCGTCGCAGTGAGTGTGACCTCGGCCGTGCCGCTCGCGGGTCGCGTCACACGGCCAGTGGACGAGATGACGGCCTCGTCGCTGGAGGCCCACGTGATCGTCGAGCCGTTCGGCGCCGTCGTCGGGAGCGCGAGGTCGGTGGTCACGTTGGAGAGGTCGCCGAGCGAGATCGCGTCGAGGTCGCGCTGCGCCTTCGTCTGGTCGGACGGCTGGAGCGTCGCGACCTCGGATGCCGAGAGCGCGACGTCGTAGATGCGGAAGTCGCGGACGCTGCCGGCGAGGTACTTGTCGGCCGCGTAGTTCGAGCGGCCGATGTAGTTGGCCGTCGTCGTGCCGCCGCCGATCTGCGCGGGGGTGACCGTGACGCCGGTCTTCTGTCCGACCTGGACGCCGTCGAGGTAGATGGTCGCGGTGTCGGTCGCGTCGTCGAGCGTGTAGGTGATGGTCTTCCACACGCCGCGTGCGAGGTTCGCCCCGCTGGTCGTGTTCTGCTCGCCCGACCAGTTGCCCGTCGTGATGGCGGTGCGGTAGGCGTTGCCCGTCGAGAACAGGTATCCCGTGCCCGAGCTCGAGGTCGCGGCGTTGCCGAGACCGTAGATGAAGTAGGGCGTGCCCTGTTCCGGGCGAATGAGCACCTCGGTGCTCACCGTGATCGAGGTGAGCCCGGCGAGGATGTTGTTCGGCAGTTTGACGTGGTCGTCGGCACCATCGAGGCGGATGCCCTCGCCGCCGGTGAGCGTCGCGCCTCCGGCGATCTGGGCGTCGCGGCCGTTGCCGGAGCCGTCGACGGCGACGGTACCGCTCGTCTCGTCGAGCGCGTAGTGCGCCACGAGGTGGTCCTCGGCTGCGGCCTGGGCCGGGCTGATGCCGGCGGCCAGTGCGATGCCAAGTGTCGCAACCGATGCGACGAGCGCGCGAAGCGTGCGGCTCGCCAGGGGTGAGGCGACCATGCGCTCTCCTTCGAGGGGTCGTGGCAACATCATTGTTACCGGTATCAGAGTGTAACTGGGTCGGCTGTTCGAGGCAAGTGGAGCGACCCGGCCCTTCGGGCCGGGCCGCTTCGGTTCAGCCGCAGGTGGCGGCGGAGTAGTCGGCGACGACAGAGGACCCCGCGGCGGTCGTGGTCACCCTTCCCGCCGGGATGTCGGTGAGTCGCGTGGAGAACACCACCGACGAGGTCGCGCCGGGTTGGAGGCCAGAAATCGCCTTGGCGCCGTATGTCGACGAGAGCGCCACGTCGAGCGCGGTATCGCCTTGATTCGTCGTCTTCACGACCACCGTCGCCTTGCCGCCGACGCACCGAGTGATGGCCGAGACGGCGATCGGCGCCGTGACGGTGACGGTCGCCTCGACCGGAACGCGCGAGTCGTCCTGCGCCACACCCGAGACCGTGAAGACGCCCGGCTGCGCGTACTGCGCGGGATCGATGTCGTCCCACGCGACCGCGACGTCCTGCTCCGAGCCGTCGACCTTCGTCAGGTGCGCGCCCGGCAGCACGGGCGCCGTGCCCGCCTTCGTCGTCACGGCGATCTCGTCGGCCGCCGCGACCGCGATGCGGGGGGCGAAGGCCTCCAGCACGGTCTCGTACTCGGCACGCGTGACGGGGATGACGGTGCCGTGGCGGGGTTTGCCGCCGTCGGCGTTCTGCGGCAGGTTCTCCCGGAG
Source organism: Glycomyces rhizosphaerae (assembly GCF_042647865.1). Taxonomy (NCBI): domain Bacteria; kingdom Bacillati; phylum Actinomycetota; class Actinomycetes; order Glycomycetales; family Glycomycetaceae; genus Glycomyces; species Glycomyces rhizosphaerae. The sequence goes on along the minus strand of NZ_JBHRWO010000021.1, from coordinate 931,319 downwards.
CGTCGACCCGACCGGCTCCCAAGCATTCCCGTCGGCGATGTCGTCGGTGGCGAACGGGATGTAGTAGTTCGGGCCCGCGTGGTACGACGGCTGGTCGATGAACAGGTACCACTCGTAGCCGTTGACGTCGCCTTCGTTGGCCGGGAAGATGCTCGGACCCTCGCCCTGCGTGAACGTCCCGCCGGGCTCGCCGTTCGGCAGGCCGGTGGCGACCTGGTCCTTGACCAGCGTCCACTCGTCGGCGGCGCCCGTCGTGCCGGGGAGCGTCCCGGTGACCGTGGCGAGCAGGTCGTCCGACTGCTCCTGCCGGATGGTCATGGACGCCTCGTCCTTGATGAACCGGTAGTAGGTGTCGTCGACGCGGGCGATCGTCGCGTCGATCGTGCCGCGGCCGGTGCCGCGCTTGACGTCGACCCAGGGCTTCGCCTCAGAGAAGGTGACGAAGTCATCGGTGGTCGCGTACATCGTGCGGTTGTACGTGACGGCCGTGCGCGCTGAAGCGTCCGTCGTGTCGTACAGGTTCGAGGCCCAGTACACGACGTAGGTGTCGAGCTCCTCGTCCCAGTACGCCTCCGGCGCCCAGGTGTTGCCCGCGTAGTCGCTCGACACCTTGACGTGGCGCTGCTCCGACCAGTTCACGAGGTCGTTCGACTCCCACACCTCCATGTAGAGCGATCCGCTGCGCTGCGCGGTGTCGAAGCCGCCGGCGAGGCCGGCGACCTTGAGGTCGGTCGCGAGCATGTAGAACCGGTCGCCTTCGGCCGAACGCATGATGAACGGGTCGCGCAGGCCCTCCGTCCCCTGGTCCGAGGTGAAGAGGGGCGCTCCGTCGTTGAGCGTGTTCCAGCTGAGGGCGTCGTTGCCGCGGGAGGCCGCGAGGCTGACGCGCTCGGCGCCGTCGCCCTCGCCGGTGAAGAAGGCCCACACGTACGCCTCTTCATCGGCCTGGTCGGCCGGCAGCGGCTGGATGACCAGCGGCACATCGCGCGTGCGCACGGCGTCGCCGACGCGCGCGGTGGCGGTCGCGACGACCGTGACGGCCGGCTCGCCCGCGGCGGGGCGCTCGATGACGATCGTCTGCGTGCCCGCTGCCGCGCCTGCGCGCAGGGTCGCCGGCGCGCCGTCGGGGAGGGTCCATTCGATCGCGGATCCCTGCGCGCCCGTCGTGGGCACGGAGACGTTGGTGCGGACGTCGTCGGCGGTCGCGATGGCGATCGCGTCGAGGTCGGCCTGCGCCTTCTCGTCGTCGGTGAGGTCCTCGGGAACGATCAGGGTGTAGGACTTGGTCCGCGTCTCGCCTGCCGCCGTGAACGACGCCGTCAGCGTGACCGTCGCATCGCCCGATCCGGGCGCCGGCCGCGTCACGGTCGCGGCGCCCCCGTCGATCGCGATCGCGGCGTCGTTCGACGCCCACGAGATCGTCGCGCCGTAGGCGGAGGTCGGCAGTTCGAAGTCGGTCTCGGCCGTCCCCTGCACCGACACGGACGCGACGGCGCGATCGAGCGCACCGTCGGCGTACAGCGCCTGCGCTTCGGCGGTGCTGAGCGCCGAACCGTACACCGCGAGGTCGTCGAAGTCGCCCGCGAAGAACGCGTCCGGGTACGTCGAGCGGCCGAGGTAGGCGACGAGGCTGCTGCCGAAGCTCGAGATGTCGCGCGCGATGGCGTTCTCGGCCGCCTTCACGCCGTTGACGTAGAGGGTGAGCTTGCCGTTCGTCCCGTCGATGACGGTCGTGTAGAGGGCCATGCCCGACGGCGTCGTCACTCCCGACGTGGGCGTGTTGGTGGCGCCGGCGCCGACCTCGGTGCCCCACGGCGCCGACGCGTTCGTCGTGTTCGTGACGACCGACTTCACGTACCCGCGCGGGTTGGAGGGGTTGAGCAGCCAGTAGCCGCTCGAGAAGGAGGCGCCCGACGCGACGGGGGCACCCACGAACGCCGCGGCGACGTTGGCGGGTCCGGAGCGGTCGGACACCCACGCCGACACCGTGACGTCCTTCAGCCCCACGAGGTCGGCCGTCGGGATCTCGACGTACGCCGCCGAACCGGTGGACGATCCGCCGGGGAGCGAGAGCACGCCGTCCGAGAACGAGGCGCCCGACTGGCGCACCAAGCCGTCGTTGCCGTTGCCCGAGGCATCCGCGATCGTGACGCCGTCGGCCGGCGCCGCATCGAAGGAGTAGTGGATGAGGGGCGTCGCGTCGGCGGCGGTTGCGGGGACGGGCGCGACGGCCAGCCCCAAGGTGAGGGCGGCGGCTATGCCGAGCGCCGCGGGTCGGATGTTTCTCATGGAAGGAGCCTCTCGTCTTTGAGAAATGACGGCGCTACTCGCGACGCCGTGGGAGCACGGCGCGCTGCAGCAGGACGAACACGAGGAGGATGCCTCCCGTGATGATGGTCGTGGCCTCCGGCGGGATCCCGCCGTCACGTGTGATGAGGACGTTCATGAGGCCGAGCACGAGGGCGCCGACCACCGAGCCGAGCACGAAACCCGCGCCGCCCGTGAGGAGCGTGCCGCCGATGACGACGGCCGCGACGGCGTCGAGCTCCCAGCCGATGCCCGTGATGTTCTGCGCGCTGCCGAGCCGGGCCGTGTAGACGACCGCCGCGAGGCCGGCCAGCGAGCCGCTGATGATGTAGACCCGCAGCTTCGTCGCGGCCACGGGCAGCCCCATGAGCGCGGCCGACTGCTCGGAGCCGCCGATCGCGTACACCGTGCGGCCCATGCGCGTGCGGTGGAGCACGAAGTACGCCGCCGCGACAACGAGGGCTGCGATGACGACGCCCGGCGTGATGACGATGTCGTCGACCTTGGGGCCGTCGAGGATCTTGAGCTGCGTTCCCAGCAGGCGCAGGACCGAGTCGTCCGCGACGCGCTCCGGTTCCGTGCTGAGCATCGACGCGAGCCCGCGCCCGAGGAACATCATCGCGAGCGTCGCGATGAACGGCTGCACGTGGAAGTACTGGATGAGAACGCCCGAGGCCGCGCCGAACGCCGTGCCGATGAGCACCATGAGCGGCATCGCGAGCCACGGATGCCAACCCGCGTTGATGAGCAGGACGCCGGCGACGCTGCTGACCGCGATGACCGCGCCGACTGAGAGGTCGATGCCGCCCGTGAGGATCACGAACGTCAGCCCCACGGCCATGACGATGAGGTGCGCGTTGTTGATGAGCAGGTTCGACAGGGTGCTGAACTGCACGATCCGCCCGTAGGCGGCCTCGCCGTAGACGATCATGCCGACGAAGATCACGACCGCCGCCGCGCTGGGCAGCGTGTCGAGATGCGGCGACAGGCGCTTCGCGAGGGCACGGGCCCCTTCGGGCTCCGCCGCAGGAAGGGTGATGAGAGCGCTCATGCCGCGACGGCCTCTCGCTCGGCCGGACCGGCGGAGCCCGCTGCTCGGCGCTGCCGGAAGGCACGTCGCACCCGCTCCGACTGAAGGAGGCAGAGCGCGACGATGACGATCGCTTTGAAGGCAGGGGTCGCGGATGAGGAGACGCCGAGGAACACGATGGTCTTGTCGAGCGTCGCGATGAGCATCGCGCCGACGACGGCGCCCGTGATGTTGCACTTGCCGCCCGCGAGGGAGGTGCCGCCGATGACCACGGCGAGGATCGCGTCGAGTTCGAGCTGGTAGCCCGTGCGCGAGACGTCGACCGTCATGACGCTCGCCGTCGCGAACACGCCCGCGAACCCGGCGAGCACGCCGCCGAAGATGTAGACGGTGAACAGGAGCGCGCGGCGGTTGACGCCCGCGAGCCGAGCCGCCTTGGCGTCCATGCCGATGGCCTCCAGCATGAGCCCGAGCGCACTGCGCCGGACGAGGAGCCCGACCGCGATGGCGACCAGCAGGGCGAGGAGGAATACGACGGGGAGGCCGAAGACGTAGCCGTTCGCCGTCCACCGGAACGCCTCGTTCGTAGCGGCCGTGTTCTGCCCGCCGGTGATCGCCTTCGCGAGGCCGCGGCCCGCGAGCATGATGACGAGCGTGCTGATGAAGGGCTGCAGTCCCACGACCGACACGAGCATGCCGTTGACCGCGCCGAGGACCGCGCTCACGACGACGACGAGGCCGAGCGCGGCGAAGGCCGAGCCGACGGTGTCGGGCGCGTTCTTGAGGAACTCCATCGACACGGCCCCTGCGACGGCCATGACAGATCCGACCGAGAGGTCGATGCCGCCCGTGGCCACGACGAGGCACATGCCGACGGCGATCAAGATGACGGGCGCCGCGGCGCGCAGGATGTCGATGACGTTGCCGACGAGATTGCCGGACGACCCGATCGAGATGGCGAGGTAGCCGGGGTCCTTGATGAGGTTGACGAGGAGCAGCAGCGCGATGGCCGCGATGCCCCAGAAGTACGGGCGCCGGAAGAGGCCCTGGAGTGCCTCGATCGGCCCGTGTGCGTTGGCGCTCATGCTCTCGGCCTTCACTTGCGGCCGGCAAGGGCCGACTCGGCCGACTCGGGCGAGTCGAACGCCGCGCTCGGAACGACGATGCTCGATTCGACGGTCTCACCGGCGAGCACCTTCTCGACGACGTCGAGGGTCATCGCTCCGAAGAGCGGGTTGTACTCGGCGACGAAGCTCAGCTCGTCGGCGGCGAGTGCCTCGAGAGCGTTCTCGGTGCCGTCGATCGTCGCGATCTTGACGTCCTCGCCGGGGGTGAGCCCGGCCTCCTCGACGGCCTGGACGGCGCCGAGGCCCATCTCGTCGTTCTGGGCGAAGATGAACTGCACGTCGTCGCCGTTCGACTTGAGGACGGTCTCGACGACGCTCTTGGCCTCTCCCGTCGACCAGTTCGCCGTCTGCGAGCCGACCCTGACGAAGCTCGACTCGCCGCCGACGACCGCGTCGAAGCCCTCGTTGCGCTCGTTGACGACCGAGACGCCGGCCGGGCCTTCGAGCACGAAGTAGTTGGCGCCGTTGGGGAACGCCGAAACCGCCCAGTCGGCGACCGCCGTGGAGACCTCGAAGTTGTCGGGGGCGATGCGCGTGACGTAGAGGCTCGTGTCATCGGGCTCGATGCCGCGGTCGAGCAGGATGACGGGGATCTCCGCCTCCTGCGCGCGCTTGAGCGAGTCCTCCCAGCCCGTGGCCTCGGTGGCCGACAGCAGAATGACGTCGACGCCCTCGTCGACGAACGACGTGAAGGCGTCGATCTGCGATTTCTGGTCGAGGTTCGTCGCGGGAGCGTACTTGAGCTCGTAGCCCGCGTCCGCAGTGAACGTGTCCTGGATGTCGGTCTCGTTCGCTTCGCGCCACGCGCCCTCGGGGCCGACCGCGACGAAACCGATCGTCGTCAGGCCGTCGTCTCCCCCGGAACCCGAACAGGCGGTGAGGCCGAGCGAGAGTGCACCGACGGTCGCGAAACCGAGCACCGGGGCGATGCGCTGCCTTGCAGACATGGCTCTCCTCATTGAGAACGCCGGACGCGGGACCGTCCTACGAGGCGGATCCACGCGGATCCGCTGCCGATTGCAGTGACGCGGGGCTGCGTCGCATCGGTGATGTTACCGGGAACAATCAATCTCACGCAAGACCGTTGTCACAATCGTGACCTGGTAACTCTCCGGGCTCTCCGTCCAGGTCGGCCGCGATCATCTCGACGATCGTGTCGACGGTGACACCGGGGCCGTTGCTGAGCTCGCCGATCTTCTCCCTGTCCTTGAGCACGACGATCCGGTCGCTCAGTCGCACGACCTCCTCCAGCTCCGAGGAGATGAACACGACCGCGATGCCCTCGCCCGCCAACTGGGCTACGCGCCTTTGGATGTCGAGTTTGGCGCCGATGTCGATGCCGCGCGTCGGCTCGTCGAGGATGAGCACGTGCGGCCGCGTCGCGAGGAGGCGCGCGAGCAAGATCTTCTGCTGCGTGCCGCCCGACAGCTCCTCGATGGGGCGATCGATGTCGCTGGGGGAGATATGGAGCGCGTCGAGGTACGTCTCGATGAGCGCAGCCTGCTCGCCGCGCGACAGCGGGCGCGACCATCCGCGCATCGCCTGGAGGGCGAGCACGATGTTCTCCCGCGCCGTGAGCCCGCCGATGATCCCCTCCTCGCGGAGGTTCTCCGTCGACAGGGCGATGCGGCAGCGCAACGCGGCCCCGGGGCTGCGCAGCTGCACGCGAGCACCGTCGATCCACAGTTCACCGCTGTCGGCGCGCTCGGCGCCGCCCAAGAGGCGGGCGAGCTCGGTCCTGCCCGAACCGTGCAGCCCCGCGAAGCCGACGATCTCGCCGCGCGAGAGTTCGATGTCCGTCGGCTCCAGCGTGCCGCGCCGGCCGAGCGCGGAGGCCCGCAGCGTCGGCTCGGCGGAAGCCGAGTAGTGGTGCGCGAGCCGCTCCGACCGCAGTGCCTTGAGCGCCTCGATGTCCTCGCCGATCATCTTCGAAATGAGCTCGGCGCGATCGAAGTCGTCGGCGAGGAACTCCCCTACGAAGCACCCGCCGCGCAGCACGGTCATCCGGTCGGCGACGTCGAAGACCTGCTCAAGGAAGTGCGAGACGAAGAGGACGGCGACGCCGCGGTCGCGCAGGCCCCGCACCACTTGGAGGAGGGCGTGCACCTCGGCCGCGTCGAGGCTCGACGTCGGCTCGTCGAGGATGAGCACGCGCGGCTCCAGGACGAGTGCCCGCGCCACGGCCACGAGCTGCTTCACGGCGGGCGACAACGCCGACAAGGGGCTGCGGGGGTCGAGGTCGTCGAGTCCCAGACGGGCCAGCACCTCGGCCGTGCGAGCACGGTTCGCCTTCCAGTCGATGCCGAACGGCCCGCGCACCTCGTTGCCGATCATCACGTTCTCGGCGACGGTCAGGTGCGGGCTCAGGTGCGTCTCCTGGAAGACCGTCGCGATGCCCTCGGCTCGGCTGCGCGCGACACCCGTGGGCATGCGCTCCTCGCCGTCGATGCGCACCTCGCCGGAGAGGATCGGGAACGTGCCGGTCAGCGCGCCGATGAGCACCGACTTGCCGGCGCCGTTCTCGCCCATGAGCGCGTGGACCTCGCCCGGATACAGCGTGAGGTCGACGCCGTCGAGCACGCGCACCCCCGAGAACTCGACCGTGGTCCCCGTCATCTCCACGACGGGCCGACGCGCGGTCATCGGCCCGTCTTCCGAGGGGCGCCGGTCGACGACCGCACGAGGAGCTCGGCGGGAATCCTTGTCACGCGCGGGATCTCGCGCTCCTCGATGGCGGCGCGGAGCATGTCGACGGCCGAGACGCCCAGCGCGCGGAAGTTCTGCCGCACGGTCGTGAGCGGCGGCAGGACGTGCGCGGCCAGCGGCACGTCGTCGAAACCCACGACGCTGATCTCGTCGGGCACGGAGAAGCCGCGATCGTGCAGACCGTGGATGAGCCCCACCGCCATCTCGTCGTTGGCGACGAAGACCGCCGTGTAGTCGGGCAGCTCGTGGATGCCCTTGGCGAAGTCGTAGGCGAAGTCGGCGGTCCAGTCGCCCACGACGATCGGACGCTCCCGGACGCCCCACGCCTTGGCGCGCGCGTGGAACGCGCGCTCGCGAGCCCGTGCGTCGAGCCAGTCGAGGGGGCCGGCGAGATGGAGGATGTCGCGATGCCCCAGCGAGACGAGATGGTCGACGGCGAGCGTCGTCCCCTCCTGCTGGTCGAGCGAGACGGTGAGGAACGTCGGGTCCTTGTCGGGCTTCACGACCAGCACGGGGATGCTGATCGAGATCTTCCGGAGGGCCGCGATCGACGACGAGCGCGGCGTGACGACGCAGAGCGCGTCGATGCCCTGCGCCGTGAGGTTGTCGAGGGCCTCCTGCGGCGAGAGGTCGTCGCCGTCGCCGAGGGCGATCGAGCTGACGGCGTACCCGGACGAGCGCGCGGCGAACTCCAGCGCGCGCAGCGTGCTCGTCGGACCGAACTCGATGGCGCTGTCGACGAGGACGCCGATGCGCTGGCTCTTCTGCGTCGCAAGAGCGCGCGCGGCCATGTTGGGGCGGTAGTCGAGCTCCTCGATGACGTCGAGGACGCGTCGCCTCGTCGCCTCCTTGATGTGCGGGTAGTCGTTGAGCACCCGCGACACCGTCATGTGGGAGACCCCGGCGAGCCGCGCGACCTGCCGGATGTTCGGCCTCTCAGCGCTCGTGTTCGGCACGCGTTGCCTCCATCGGGTTCGTTCGTCTCGCGAGCTGGGGTGTGCCGCGCGTCGTGCCGCGCGGCACCTCCAGCCTACCGATCCGGACATTGGTATCGGAAACGTCAGCCGCAGGATGCGGCGGCATAGACCGCCTCACCTGCGTAGTCGCCTGCGGCCGAGGTGCCTTTCACTTCGACGGCGCCCGCCGGGACGGCCGCCTGACGGGTCGTGAAGGCGACGGAGGCCGTACGGCCCGGCGCGAGCCCCGTGACGGTCTTCCCTGCGCCGCCGGGGCGAGACTCCCGGCGATGATCGCCCCCGCGATCAGGCACGTCAGCGCGCGCCGCACGGTGGAGGTCGTCATGGTGCGCCTCCTCGTCATCCGCAGTGCAGTGCGGAGTAGTCGACTGATTCGGTGCGCTCGCCCTCGCCGGCGGTACCGGTCACCTCGACGGTCCCGGCGGGGAGGTCGGCCGTGCGCGTGTTGAACGCCGCCGACGACGTCGCGCCCGGTTCGATGCCGGGGAGGGTCTTGGCGCCGAACGGTGTCGACAACCGGAACGACGCGATCGCGTCGCCCGTGTTGCGCACGGACACGGTGACGTACGCCTTGCCCGCGACGCAGCGTGTCGTGGTCGTCGCCTCGAAATCGGGTCCGGCCTGCGGCTCGACGGTGACCGTCATGGTCACGGTGCGGTTCGCTGCGGCAAGCCATTCGGCGTCCGTCATGTCGAGGATGGGCGTGCCGTCGGTGCGGAAGTAGACCATCCGCACGCCGGCCGTCCGCGCGCCCGTCGCCGTCGGCTTCGCGTGGAAGACGTTGAGCAGGTTGCCGTCGTCGTCGAGGACGTACGCGTTGTGCCCTGGGCCCCAGTTGTTCGCGATCGGCCCTTCGTAGCTCCAGATCGGGTAGCCGCGCTTGTGCCACGACGCGGGGTCGGTGAGGTCGGCGTCGGCGGACGCCTCGATGAGCCCGACGGCGTACGTCTCGTCGACGCCCGACCCTGAGAACGTGATCATGATCCTGCCGTCGCGCTGGATGACGAACGGGCCCTCGTCGACGGGCGAGGTGTTGTAGTCCCAGCCGAGATCGGGGGTGGAGAGGATGACCGGATCGGTGGTGATCCGCCATGCGCCCGACGCCGACACGTCGGCCTTCGCGATCTTGACGACGGCCGGGGCCAATGCGCCGCTCGTCGAGGGCTGACCGCTCGCGTTGTACTTCGTGCGCTGGTTCCAGACGACGTAGTCCTGGTCGCCGACGCGCAGGTGCGTCATGTCGATGGTGAGCGTGAGACCCGCCGTGGCGAGGGGGCCGCCGTCCGTGCCCTGTACACGCTGCGGCGTCTCCCAGCTCGCAGCGAGGAGCGGGTCCTGCCCGGGCTTGAGGCGCATCGTGTGCGACTGGATGTTGGACAGGTCGCCGCCGCTCGCGACGTTGCCCGCGAACAGGAGGTACAGGTCGCCGTCGACTTCGTGGAACTCGGGAGCCCACAGTTGGCCGCCCCTGCCGTAGAGGCCCGTGCCGAGGATCTTGTTGTCGGGTGCCGTCTTGATGCCCTCGATCGTCGACGCCTCGCGGATGTAGAAGTCGTCCTGACCGCTCTCGTCGGTGGCGATGAAGAGCCAGGTCTTCTCGCCCGTGGTCGGATCGGTGTATCGGTGCATGTGCGGGTCGGCGCGGCCGGTGATGAGCGGGAAGACCTGGGGCTGCCACCGGGGTGTGCCCGTCACCGTGTAGGTGCCGGGTGTCGACGTGTCGACGGCCGCGAGCTGGTCGGCGTTCCAGGTCACGCCGAGGTCGTAGGTCTGTCCGTCGGAGTACTCGGCGGTGACCTTCTCGGGTGCGGTGAGTTCGTCGCCCTGCGCGATCGCGACCTCGGGGTTCTCGATGCTCGTGTTCGCGACGCGCCCGAGGAGCCGCCCGAGCTCCGACGCCTCTTCGCCCGTGAGCGGGATGAGCGACGCGGTCGTGGAGTTCGCGACCCCGATCGCCGACAGTCGGCCCGTGTAGGCGCGGGCGTCGGCTGCGGGGGTGAGCGTCGCCCAGTCCGTCGTCGTGGCGGCGTCCACCGAGCCGTCCGCCTCGCGCCACACGATGCGGTACGCCTCGGCCTGCGCATCCCATTCCGCGGCGGCGCGGGTCACCGCGGCCGAATCGCTCAGCGGCAGGACGCCCACTTCCGTGAAGTGGACGAGGTCGGGCGTCGTGAAGAGGATCGCGCCCCGGGCGTCGGCCGTCGTCTGCGTGCCGTCGACGTTGATGCGGCGCGCGATGACGCCGAAGCCCTCGTCGCCCGCAAGTCGGAAGACGCTCGGGTCGGCGAGACCGCGCTTGACGCCGTTCGCCGACTCGCTCTGCCCTTCGGCGGAGGCGTACACGACGCCGGCGCCCGAGTTGAGGGCCGTGTACGACGCGCCGTCGACGCTCAGTGCGAGGTGGACCGACGTCTCGAGTTCTGGGTCGTCGGTCCCGCGCGTGGTCTTGGTGGTCGTGTAGGCCGCGAGCGTCGCGTTGCCCTCCTCGATCACGCGCACGGGGATGTCGCGCTGCGCTGCGGCGTCGCCCGTGCCGACTACGGCGCGGAGCACGGCCTCGGCGAGCCCGTCGGCGGGGCCGGACGCGATGGCGCCGTCGACGACGCTCGTCGGTCCTGAGAGGACGCTCCATGCGATGTCGCGTCCGGCGATCGTGGCCGGAAGCGCGTCGCCGCGCGCGATGACGGACGGCAGCACGATGGCGGCGGCCGCATTCAGGTTCGCGCCGGCGGGGTCATCGGTCGCCGGCACCGCGAAGTCGTAGGTCGCGATCTCAGTGACCGTGCCGCGCTTGAAGGTCGCAGTGAGCGTGCCCGTGGCGTCCGTGTCGAGGCGGTTGACCTCCCCGGCGTCGCTCACGGCGTCGGGCGCCGAGCTCGACCAGCTGATGGCGACCTCGCCGTCGGCGCTCTTCGCCGGGAGCGAGAGGTCGGAGACGAGCGCCGAGAGGTCGCCGAGGTCGGTCTCGTCGATCGCCTTCGCCACGAAATCCCCGCTGTAGGTGTCGTACACGGATGCCACCTGCTCCCCCGTCAGCGCCTCGGACCACACCGTCATGTCGTCGACCGCGCCGTCGAAATAGGGGTCGACCGAGAAGGGCGACTTCGAGAGCCACCCCGAAGCTCCCGAGGTCGCGATGCTGGAGGCCGTGTAGCCGGTCGAGACGGAGCCGACGGGGGCGCCGTCCTGGTAGAACGCGAACGACGATCCGCCGTCGAGGACGATCGCGACGTCGACCCAGTCGTCTTCGGGGATCGTCGCGTTCTGCTTCGTCACGGCCGTCGAGCCGCTCTTCATCTCGGCTCGCCCGCAGCCGGCGAGGTAGGAGAGGTATTTCGTCGACGAGTCGCCGAGTGTGAAGGGGTACCGGCATCCCGTGGTCGTGTTCTCCCAGCGCACGCGCGCCGTGATCGTGACGTCCTGCTGACCGGACAAGATCGCGCCGTTGGGGATGACGACGTAGGGGGCCGCTGACCCAGCGGTGCCGCCGGGGAATCGCAGCGCACCGCCGCCGTGCGTGTCGTCGACGAGGGTCGCGCCGCTGTTCACGATGCTCGCCGTCAGCGCCGCGCCGCGGCTGCCGGTGTTGGCGATCGACGTGCCGGCCGTTGCGGCCGTCAGCTCGTCGAACGTGTACTGGACGGCGGGCGTCGGCAGGTCCGCCGCGACGGCTGGAGCGCCCACCACGAGCGACGCCGCCACGGCCATCCCGACGGCGCCCACCGCCGCGCGCACGGCGCCCCAGCGCCCGCTCGCACTCGATTGCGACCTCATCGTCGATCCTTTCCTCGCGACGGTTCCGTCGCGGACGTCGTTGTGAACCAGGGGCTCCCGCCGCAGTGGCGGGAGCCCCGGTGTCGATCAGCCGCAGGAAGCGGCCGCGTACGGCGCTACGAGCTCGGTCTCGCCGCCGGCATCGGTTCCCGTCACGGTCACGTTGCCGGCGCCGATCGAGGTCGCCCGCGTCGCGAAGACGGTCGAGACGGTGCGCCCCGGTGCCACGGCCGCATGGGTTTTCGATCCGTAGGCGGTCGAGACGACGACATCGGCCGCGGTGTCGCCGTCGTTGCGCACCGACGTCACGAGCGTCGCTTTGCCTGCGACGCACCTCGTCGACACGGTCGCGTCGAGTTCGGGGCCCGCGTCGGGGTCCTCGCCGACGCCGGCGTAGTGGAACATGAGGCGGTCGTACTCGCGCTGCGTGATCGGCAGGATCGTGCCGTGGCGCTTCTTCAGGGTGCCGAAGTCGACGTCGGTCGCCTTGCTCCAGTCGGCGGCCGAGGTCGAGCCCGGGTCCGTCGTGCGGAACGGCAGGTAGCCCTTCCCGGCGGCGTACTGGTCGGCCATGAGCCCGTAGAGCTCCTGCGCGGCGCCCTTGTCGTCGTCGCTGTAGCGGAAGAACTCGGGACCTTCGAGGCAGCCGCCGGAGTAATTGCGGCCCGTGCTGCAGGCCTCGGTCGTGCCGCCAAGGATGGACTGCAGCGTGCCGACGAGCACCCATTCGTTCTCCGAGCCCGTCGTAGGGGCCGTCGCCGAGATCGTCGGTGCGTCGATGGACTTCGACTTCTCGATCGTGATCTGGCCGTCGCCGGAGGCGCGGTAGTACCAGTCGCCGACCTTGAACATCGTCGTGTCGATGATGGAGTGCTGTCGATCGATCCAGACCTGCGGCGTCGAGAAGGTCACGAAGTCGCGGGTCGTGGCGATGTACACGTTCACGGGGTCGCCGAGGGTGTTCTCCGCGTCGGACTTCGTCGCCCAGTAGACGTAGTACTGCTGCGTCGCCTCATCCCAGAAGGCCTCCGGCGCCCACATCATCCCGGCGCCGGGGATGGGTCCGGCGAGATCGGGAAGGCGCGGCTCGCTCCAGTTCACGAGGTCCGTCGACTCCCAGACGACGATCTTCGTGGAGCCGGTCGTCGTCGCCTGCGCGGCGCCCCAGCCGCCGCGGTGGTAGATGCTGAGGTCGGTGGCGATGAGGTAGAAGCGGTCGCCCTCGGGCGAGCGCACGAGGAACGGGTCGCGGACGCCGCCGTCGCCCTCGTCGGCGGCGAGCGAGAGCACCGGCGAGCCGTTCGGGCGCGTATCGGTGAACGTCGCGCCGTTCTGGCTCGTCGCGAAGTAGATCTGCTCGTCGGTGTGGCTGCGCTCCGTGCCGGTGAAGTGCGCGAAGAGGTAGTCGGTGGTCTCGGGCATGTCATACGCCTTGCGCACCAGCAGCTCGAACTCGCGTGTCGCGACGGCGCCGCCGTTCGTCGCGGTCGCCGTGAGCGTCACCGTCGTGTCGGCTGCGGGCCGCGTCACGACGCCGGGCGCGACGTCGCCGTCCGGGTCGAGGTCGACGATCTCGGGATGGTCGACCGACCAGGCGACGGCTGATCCGTACCGCGAGCCGGTTTCTGGAAGGGCGATGCTGCTGCGGATGTCGTCCGAGCCGGGGAGGACGACAGCCGCGAGGTCCTTCTGGGCCTGCTCCGCAGCGCTCGGCGCGTGAAGCACCGTGACTTCGAACGTGCGCGAGGCGGTCTGCCCGCGCACCTCGGCCGTGGCCGTGAGGGTGACGTCGGTGTCGGCCTCCGGCTGTGTGACGGAGCCGTCGGCGGTGATGACCCCTGCGGGCTCGGCCGACCACGTCACGCCGCCCGCGGTGGGCAGCGCCATGTCCGACTCGATCTGCGCCAGGTCCTGCTCGTTCACCGCGTCGAGGTCGATGGCGGCGACGGTCTCCGCGGCGGCCGCCGGGGCGTCGGCGGCGGCGATGTCGCCGAGCTGGACGGCCGTGAGCGCCGTGTCGTAGATCCGGAACGACGACACCTTGCCGCGGTAGAGGGCGTCGGCCGTGTAGGCGCTCTTGCCGATGTAGTTGAGGGTGTGGGTCGTAAGGTCCGCGAGATTGACCGTCGAGTCGGTCTTCTCCGCCCACAGCTCGCCGTCGACATAAAGACGGAGCGTCGAGGTGGTGCCGGTTCCGTTGCGCGAGATGGTCGCCGCGATCGACTGCCATTCGTCGAGCGCGAGCTTGCGCGTCGCGGTCGCCGTCTGCTCCCCCGACCAGTTCGTCTTCGAGATCGACAGCCGCGGTGCGACGGGCTGGATGAAGAACTGGCCGGTGCCGGCATTGCCCGAGCCGCCGATGTTCCACAGGAACTGCGCCCCGGCGAGGTTCTCGGGGCTCGTCTCGATGACGATCGTCGCGGCGTCCTTGCCCTGCAGGATGCCATCGGGCAGTTCCACGTGGTTGGCCCCGTCGAACTGCATGTAGCCGGCGTGCCAGTCCTCGCCGCCGACGACCGCCGCGTCGCGGCCCGCGCCCGACGCGTCGTGCAGCACCGTGCCCGACGTCTCGGAGAAGTCGTACGACGCCAGCAGGCCCGTCGTCGGCACGTCGGCCGCGGCCGCGGGGGCGCCGGCGAGCAGCGCTCCGATGAGCGCCACCCCCGCGGCTCCCGCCGATGCCCGCCCGGCGCGTCGCCGCACCCTCTCGCGGGCAGTCCGATCACCCATGTCGATCTCCTTTGATCATCGCCGCGACGGTCGCCGCGGCCTTGTTCCATCGGCCCCGAGGGACCGCCGTCCAATCCGCGGCGCTATCCGCAGGTGTGCTCCCCGTAGTGCGCCGCCACCTCGGAGCCGACACGACCGTCCGCCGTCGCCGAGACCGTCACGTCGCCAGGCGCCACCGACGCGGAGCGTGTGGCGAACGCGATCGATACCGACTTGCCGGGGGCGACGGCCGCGAACGTCTTCGTCCCGAACACCGAGGCGATGTCGATGTCGGCCGCGACCGCATCGGTGTTGCGCGCTGTGACGACGAGCGAGACCTTGCCTGCGACACAACGCGTCGAAACCGTCGCGGCGACCGCGACCTCCGGTGCCTTCACCGTCACGACCGCTGTCACCGTGCGGTGCTCCGGTGCGACCTCCTGCTCGGCTGTGACGGCGAGGTCGAGCGTGCCGTCGGCGCGCACGTTGACGCTCTTGACCGCGGTCTGCCGGTCGGGGTCGTAGAGCCCGCCCGCGCCGGCCTGCCCGGCGTGCGGGTCGGGGTACGGCCGCGCGTGGTAGACGAGCGCGAGGTTGCCCGCCTCGTCGACGACGAAGGAGTTGTGCCCGCCGCCGACGTGCGCGGCGCCGCCGATGGAGCCGTCGACGGTGTCGTACGACGTGAGCAGCGGGTAGTCCCGCGCCGTCCACGAAGCGGGGTCCATGATGTCGGCGTTCGCGTCGGCCTGCAGGAGACCGAGGGTGTAGTACTTGTCGACGGTGGCGCCGCTGTAGGTCAGGTAGATGCGCCCGTCGTGCTCGACGACGTAGGGCCCCTCGACGACGCACTGGTCGACGCCCTCGTTCGTCGAGGAGTACGAGCCCTCCTGCTTGCCGTAGTGGAAGGGCTTGCTGCAGCCGTAGATCGTCGTCGTCGCGCCCGTCGTCTGCGGGACGACGCCCTCGCCCATCTGCGCCTTCACCACGCGGATGGTCGCCGCGCTCGGGATGAGGTAGTAGCCCTGGCCGTCCTGTTCGAAGTAGGTCACGTCGAAGGCGGCGACTCCCGGCAGCTCGATCGGCGTCCCCCAGTAGGCGGCGTCGAGCATCTTCCCGTCGCTGACGTCCTGCTCCGAGCCCGTGAAGGGGATGAGCACCGTGACGTCGGGGAAGCTGCCGCCCTGCGACCACCCGCGGTTGACGCCCACGAGGATGTACCACGTGCCGTTGATCTTGTGGAACTCCGGCGCCCAGATGAACCCGCTGTAGCCGTACGTGTGGCCGGCGACGTTGTCGGGGTCGACGATGACGTGCTCGGGGGCCGTCGCAAGGCCCTCGATCGTCGCGGCCCGGCGGATGCCGATGTTGCGGTAGCTGGTCGCCTGGACGATCTCGCCGTCCCACGGCTCGGTGTAGTGCGAGCCGGTCGCGTAGTAGTGCCCGTCGTCGGCGTTGTAGAAGACGTGCGGGTCGGCGCGGCCTGCGATGAACGGGAAGTCGTACGACGACTGCTGCACGGTGCCGGTCACGGTGTACTCGCCCGGGGTCGAGGTGTCGACGGCGGCGAGCTCATCGGCGTTCCATGCGACGTCGAGGTTCTTGGTGGAGCCGTCGTTGTAGGCCATGGTCGCCTGCGGCAGGTCGTCCGCTGTCAGCTGGTCTCCTCCGGAGACCTCGACCGCGATGGGCTCGACGCCGGTGTTCTGCAGGCCGCGGTAGGTCTTCGTGAAGGCGTCGAACTCGGCTGCCGACAGGGAGAGTTCGGAGGCCTGCGCGGCGAGGGCGCCCTCGGGGAGCGCACCGCTCGGCGTGTCGGCGACGGGATCGGCGTCGAAGGTCGCGCTCGGAGCGGCGCCCGCCGCGAGATCGGCGAGTTCGGAGACGAAGCCCGCGCCGGAGGCGTCGCTCCAGAAGACCTTGTAGACCTGCGCCGCGGCGTCCCACACGATCGACGGGTCGCGGACGACCCCGCTCTCGGCGATGCGGATGAGCCGCTGGTTCGCGAAGGTGCGCCCGTCGCCGTCCCAGACGTAGATGCCGGTTCCGGCGTCGTTCTGCGAAGCGACGGCGCCGAGCGAGCCGTCGGCGGCGCGGAACAGCGTCGGCGAGCCCATCTGGTTGTTCGGCGCGGCGCTCTGCGTGCCGTCCCAGGTGACGTAGAGGATGGCCTGGTTGCGGTTGAGGGCCGTCCACGTCTCGTCATCCTCGGCGCGCGCTGCGACGTAAAGGGCGTCGGAGCGACGGTCGTCGGGGTACGCCAGGAGGTCGCCCGCGCCGGTCTTCACGAACGATGCGATCGAGCCGCCGTCGTCGAGGATCTCGACCTCGGCGCTGACCGGGTCCGCCCCCTCGATCTCCGCGGTGAGCGTGCCCGCCACGGTCTCCGCCGGGCGCGTCACGACGCCGTCCTGCGCCACGATGCCGGGCACGCTGAACGACCACGAGATCGCGCGGCTGCGCGTCGAGCTCGGAAGGTCGCCGGACACCTTCGCGGGCAGCGCGAAGGAGCGCTCGGGCGAGACGGCGACGAGCGTCGCCTCGATCTCGCGCGTCACGCTCTGGCCGCGAACGGTCGCCGTCGCGGTGAGGAGGACCTGCTCGTCCTGGTCAGTCGGCAGACTCACGTCTGCCGTGACGCCGTCGGCTCGGACGACGACGGCGGGCGACGAGGAGCTCCAGGTGACGGTCCCGCCGCCGGTCGGCAGGGCGGCGACGCTGCGAGCGAGGGACACGGTTCCGAGAGCGCCGAGCGTCTCGCCCGCGACCTCCCCGGCGTCGGCCGCGGATGCCTGCGCGACCTCGGCCGCCGACAGCGCGCGGTCGTAGACGCGGAAGCTCGAGATGCGGCCGCGGAAGTTGGGGTCGTTCCATGCGCTCTTCGCGATGAAGTTCGCGGTGTGGTCGGCGATGCTCGCGAGGTTGTTCGAGGTCTGCACCGACACCTGCTGCACCCCGTCGACGTAGAACGCGAGGGTCGAGGTCGTCGTGTCGGCGTTCTTCGCGATCGTCGCCGTGACGCTCTGCCAGGCGCCCGCCTTGAGCTTCGTCGTCGAGTTCGCGACCGTCGCGCCCGTGTTGCCGGAGAGGCCGATCTGAGTGCCGGGGCGCGGTGGATGGGCGAACCACTGCCCCTTCGCGGGTGACGTCGTCGCGAGCCCGCCGATGTTCCACAGGAAGTTGTTGCCCGTGAGCGTCGCCGCGTCGGGCGCCGTCTCGACGACGATCGTCGCGGAGTCGCGCCCCTTCAGGAGGTCGTCGGGAAGGTCGACATAGTTCGGTCCCGTGAACGCCAGCGCGCCTGCGCCCCATGCCCCGCCGCCGACGAGGGCGGCGTCGCGCCCGTTGCCCGACACGTCGTAAAGCGTCGTCCCCGCCGTCTCGGAGAAGTCGTACGCCGCCACGAGGCCGTCCGCCGGCGCCGTCTCGGCGAGAGCCGGCTGCGCCGTGCCCGCCGCCAGACAGAGCACCGCGAACGCGGCCATGAACGTCCTTCGCTGCATGTCAGCGCCACCTAGCCTCATCGCTATCGGGTGAGCCCGACCAACGCACGACCGCGAGGAACGCGACCGGCTTCAGCCGACCGGTCACGAGCAAGTCGACGCGACCACAGAAATGTTACCGGGAACAATTCAGCTGCGTCAATACCTGCGCGGAGGGGCACGACCGGCGCGAGTTTCGAGCGGCTCCCTGATGGCGGCCGCGTCGACTGCTTTACTTTGCGGTATGACGGCACGCGACGACTTCCTCACTTGGGTCCACACCGAGCTCAGGGAGGCCGAGATGGCACTCCATCAGGGCGACGCCTCCGGTCGGCGGGCGATCTGGTCCCGCAATGAGCCGGTGACGGTCTTCGGTGCGTGGAGGAACGCGCTCGGCCGAGCCGAGGTCGACGCGCTGTTCGCCTACCTGGAGCAGACATTCTCCGGTTGCAGGTCCCATGAGTACGAGATCCTCGCCGCCGACGTCATGGGCGACATGGCCTACACCGTTGGCATCGAGCACACGCAGGCCACCGCTGAGGGCGAGGATCGCGCCTACTCGCTGCGCGTGACCCAGATCTACCGGCGCGAGGCGGGCGAGTGGAAAGTCGTCCACCGACACGGCGACGAGTCCCCTGAGCGGGACCAGGCCGTGTTCGAGAACTTGGGAAGTCCCCGATTAAATCCGTTGTGTTGCAACAGGATCTCGCGGGACTCCTGACAGGGTGTGGGCGAAAGTCGTTGATGCCGGCCATGGGGTGAAGTCGTTGAGGGCGGCCCCGTGCTCCCAGTGCGTGAAGAACCGGTCTCTTGGGAGGGCGTCGCGTTCGTAGCATCTTGGCCATGACCACGTTCGAATTCGAAGCAGTCTTCCTCGCCCGGTACGGGCAGACTCAGTGGAACACGGCAGGGCGCAAGCAAGGGCAGCTCGACTCGGCATTGCTACATGACCCCGCATCAACGTTTCGCGGGCCTGCGCTGTGGTTCGGGCAAGACGTTCAAACGCAGTTTTGAAGCGCAGTGAGTGGCGGGTATGGGATCGATCCATACCGCCTCGTGGTGCGTTCACTTGACTCGACAGGTACCGGGGCTCGAGGAATCTGCGCCCGTTCTCGGGGCTAATCACCCGCGACCGCGACTACCGGTCGGGCATGGCTGCCGGCACCCCTCCCCTCCTCAGTCCGAGTCCGGCCATGGGTCAGCTCGCTTTGCAGCACGAGGGCCGCTGCGCCGATCGCTGCTGCGTCGGGGCCGTTGACCGACGGCATCACCCGCACCGGGTGCGTCCGCCAGGTGACGGTGCGGCGGTCCACTTCCTCCTGGATCACGGTCTGGTAGATGGAGCCCGCTACCGCGAAGCTTGGACCGGCCAGGACGATCGCGTCCACATCGAAGAGGATGGTCATGGTGACGGCGGCGGCACCGAGGTAGCGGGCCGACCGCTCGATGAGGTCACGGGCGGCCGGATCGCCGGCGTTGGCGGCAGCCGCGATCCGCGCGAACTCGGTGAGGAAGTCGGCGGTGTCGGGGTCGGGCACCAGTCGCTCGGCCAGCGCGGGCGTGGCCGCGGCCTGCCGGACCAGGGCTGACGGTCCGGCGTAGTTCTCCAGGCAGCCGACGTTGCCGCACGGGCACTGGTCGCCGTTGACGTCGATCGACATATGGCCGAGTTCCACGCTGTTGGAGGAGCTGCCTCGGTATACCTCGCCGGCGACCACGATCCCGCCGCCGATCCCGCTGGCCATGTAGATGCAGCCGTAGGTGCTTCGTCGGTCGACCGCGCCCATCCAGTATTCGCCGATCGCGGCGGCCGCGGCGTCGTTGTCGAGCAGCACGGGCAGGCCAAGGCTCTGCGCGAGTCGCTCCGCGACCGGGTATTCGAGCCATGGCTCGGAGGGCTGCGGGCTCAACAGCACCCCCGCGCGGCGGTCCTGCGGGCCGTAGCTGACCAGCCCGACCCCCAGCACCCGGTCGCGGTCGACGGCAGCCGTGGCCAGCAGGGCGTCCACCTGCGAGGCGATCATCGGCAGTGCCTGGTCCGGCGGCATCGACGCCACACCCTGGAACGAGGTTCGGGCCACCGGCCGGCCGGCCAAGTCGACGATGACGATGACGCAGGCGTTGCGCTCCATCTGGACTCCGACGCTGTAGCGGGCCCGGGGGTCGAGCTGCACCAGCGTGCGCGGCTTTCCGCCGGTCGGCGCACCTCGGCCGGCCTCGACGACCAATCCGTCGTCGATGAGCTCCCGCACGAGCTCGGAGATCGTGGCGCCGGTAAGACTCGTCGCTGCCGCGAGCTCCACCCGGCTGATCGTGCGGGCCGCACGGATGGCGTCCAGGATCAGACCCCTGGTCCTCGATTTGTTTGTCCACGTCGGGCTGAGCGCCACGTGTGCCTCCTTCGCTGTACTTTGTCAGGCTGCCTTACTTACCCGCCTGCTTGCCCTTTCGCCCATTTCGCCCGATCGGCTGCACGATGATCACTAAGCATAGATTCATGTGAATGCTTGACTTTATTCGGGTGCCTAACTAAGGTGATAACGGAAGCGCTCCCATACGTCCCTCACGAGAATCAAGGAGCTTAGATGCGACATCGTCAGACACTGTTGGTCGCCGGCGCCGTCGGCACACTGGTACTGGGTGGCTTGGCAACGGCGACCCTTCCCGCATCGGCGGCCACCTCGGGCTGCGCGGTCACCTATACCGTGCAGAGCGAGTGGCCGGGCGGGTTCCGCGCCGACCTGGACGTCACCAACCTCGGCGACGCGATGTCCGACTGGACATTGACCTTCGACTTCCCGAACGCCGGCCAGCAGGTCACCCAGGGCTGGAGCGCCGGCTGGACCCAATCCGGCGCCAGCGTCTCCGCCGCCAGCACGAGCTGGAACAGGTCACTGGACACCGACGCCTCCACCTCGATCGGGTTCGTCGGTACATGGCGCGACGCCAACCCAGAACCGGCGTCCTTCGCGCTCAACGGCACGCCCTGCACCGGCTCGACGACACCTACCGGGGGCCCGACGACCACCCCCAGCGAGGACCCGACCACCTCCCCGCCGGACGGTCCGGCGCCGCAGCTCAGCGTCTCCGGCAACCAGATCGTCACCGAGGACGGCGAGCCGTACCGGCTGCTGGGTGTGGACCGGTCCTCCGCTGAGTTCGCGTGCGTGCAGGGCAAGGGCCTGTTCGACTCCGGCCCGGTCGATCAGGCGTCCGTCGACGCCATGAAGGCCTGGAACATCCACGCCGTGCGCCTCCCGCTCAACGAGGAGTGCTGGCTCGGCCTCAACGGCTCACCCAGCGGCGCCGCCTACCAGGAAGGCATCAAGGACTACGTCGATCTCCTGGTCGCCAACGGCCTCAACGTCATCCTCGACCTGCACTGGACCTGGGGCGCCTACACCACAGGACCGGACTGGCATTGCACCGATGTGCACGCCACCTGCCAGAAGCCGATGCCCGACGCGCAGTACGCCCCGCAGTTCTGGGCCGGCGTCGCCGACACCTTCAAGGGCAACGACGCCGTCGTCTTCGACCTCTTCAACGAACCGTACCCGGATATGGCCAGCAACTGGGACAAGACGTTGGGCTGGCAGTGCCTGCGCGACGGCGGCACCTGCGCCGGCATCGAGTACGAGGTGGCCGGTATGCAGGACCTCGTCGACGCGGTCCGCGACACCGGCGCCACGAACATACTCATGGTCAGCGGGCTTGAGTGGACTAACGACATGCGGGAATGGCTGGCCTACATGCCGAATGACCCGCTGAACAACATCGCCGCGTCCTGGCATTCGTACAGCTTCAACCGGTGCGTGACCGAGTCCTGTTGGGACGGTGAGATTGCCCCGCTGATGCAGGAGGTGCCGGTCGTGCTCGGCGAGTTCGGCCAGGACGACTGCGGGTTCGACTACATGCAGGGGCTGGTGGACTGGGCCGACGCGAATGGTTTGGGCTACCTGGCGTGGACCTGGAACCCGTGGGGCTGCACCAGCGGCGCGGTCCTCATCAAGGACTGGTCCGGCACTCCGGAGCCCGGTGTCGGCGAAGGCTACCGGAGCCACCTGCTCACCCAGAGCCCCTACCTGTGACCCGACGAGACGCTTAGGCCGTGTTTACGGACTGAGAAAGACTCCTGTTGAGTTCCGTTGTGCCACAACAGAACTCAACAGGAGACTTCCATATCGAACCAATTTCGGCGCGGGGATCTGTCCGAGCATCCACACCATAAGGGTCTTATTCGAACCTAGGACAGAAGTACAACAACGCACGCAAAATTCGCGAAACTGGACTTTCTGGCAGCGGCCGAGAACCTCCCGATCGTGCCGGCCGCTCGAAATTATCGACCAGTAACTCCGCTATATCAATGAACGCATACGAAAACACCGGGAACATCATCGATGTTCCCGGTGTCCGTTTGTCGGGCTGACAGTGTGTTGGTTCAAGGCATAGGAGATGCCGAAGCCGGGGGCGAGCTGCTCGTAGGTGTGGCCTTGATACAGGTAAGCGAGGGTGAGCAGGGCCTGGGCGCCGGGGTCGAGCACCCGCCAGCGGGACCCGATGGTCCGGCGGTGGGCTCGGATGAGCCGGGCGGTGAAGGTCAGGGTGCGGCTCGACAGCGGCAGGCCGCCTGGAACAACAGAATGGAAGCTCCTGGGAGACGACGTGTTTGGCGACTGTTGTTGTACCAGGAGCTTCTTCATTGCCGTGCAACGGAACTCACTCAGGATGAGAAGGGTTCAATCTAGGTCATGTGCAGCGTCTTGCGGTCTCGCTCAAAGGAGCTCCTTGCGGACCCGGTCGAGGTTGAATCGGAAGGACTCGAGAGCCCGTTCCTCCCAGGCGAAGACGGCGACGGTGGCGATGCCGTCGAACTTGAGGTCGCGGAGCGCTGTGAAGAATTCGTCCCACGGAACTTCGCCTTGGCCGATGTCGAGGTGCTGGTGGACGCGGGCCGGGGTGCCGGGTGGGTTGAGGATGTAGCGGAGGCCGGAGGAGGCCATGGGGTTGAAGGAGTCGGCGAGGTGCAGGTGGGCGAGCTTGTCGCCGGCGCTGCGGAGCATCTCCCCCACGTTGCCCTTGCCGTTGGAGACATGGAAGGTGTGGGGGGCACAGTAGACGTACTTCACCCACGGCTTGTTGATGGCGCGCACCAGGTTCAGGCCGGCTTCGTGTTCTTCACAGAAGTCGTCCGGGTGAGGTTCGAGGTTGAGGGCGATGCCCTCGCGCTCGAAGATCGGCAGGAGTTCCTCCATGGAACGCCAGAACTGCGCCTCAGATTCGGCCGCTTTTTCGGGGCGGCCGTTGAACTCCGAGTTCATCTGGTCGACGCCGAGTTCGGCGGTGATCTCGATGGCCCGCTTCCAATAGCGAACGGCGGCTTGGCGTTCGTCCTCGTCCGGGCCCGACCACTTGTACAGCGGCAGGACGCTGGCGATCTTGACTCCGGTCTCGTCGAGGGCCGCTTTGAGTTCCTTGATGCGGTCGGCGTCGGCCCGGGGGTGGACGAAGAACGGCATGAAGTCGTCGCGCGGGCTCAGCTCGATGTACTCGTAGCCGAGGTCGGCCACGGCGCGGACCATGTCGGTGAGCGACAGGTGCCGGATCATGGTGGGGTCAACGGCGATCTTCATCGGTCGGATCCTCCCTGGTCGTGGACCGCGCCGATCTCGGGCGCTTCGATGCGTTGGAGTTCGTGCTTGAGCGCGTCGAGCTCGGCCCCGCCGGACATGTGGTGGGTCAGGTCGTCAAGCGTGAGCTCCTTGCGCGGCGCCGAAAGCTCCAGCTCGCCCTGGCGCAGCACCGCGAAGTGGTCGCCGACGAGGAACGCGTGATGCGGGTTGTGGGTGATGAAGATGACCCCGAGCCCGGCGTCGCGAGCCGCAGAGATGTACTTCAGGACCACGCCGGACTGCTTGACGCCCAAAGCGGCCGTGGGCTCGTCGAGAATGAGGACCTCGGCGCCGAAGTGGATCGCGCGGGCGATCGCCACGACCTGGCGCTGGCCACCCGAGAGCGTGCCGACGGGCTGGTCGATGTCGGGCACCTGGATGCCCATCTTCTGGAGTTCCTCGTCCGCGGTGCGGCGCATGGTCGCCACGTCGAGCCGCCGCACGGGCCACGGGCCCTTGGTGAGCTCGGAACCGAGGTAGAAGTTCCGCCACACCGATTGCTGCGGCGTGAGGGCGAGGTCCTGGTAGACGGTGGCGATACCGCGGTCCAGGGCCTCGCGCGGAGAGGCGAAGCGGACCTTCTCGCCCGCCACACGATAGGCGCCCGAGTCGTAGCCGTGCAGCCCGGAGATGATCTTGATCAAAGTGGACTTGCCCGCGCCGTTGTCGCCGAGGATGCAGGTGACCTCGCCTTGGCGGACGGACAGGCTCACGCCGCGCAGGGCGTGGATGTTGCCGAAGTTCTTGCCGATGTCGGTCAGTTCCAGGATCGGCGGTTGCTTCTTGTCGACGGCCATGTCGGTCACCTCCGCTGGGTGCGCACGCGCACCCACATGTTGAGCACCACCGCGACGAGCAGGGTGGCGCCGATGAAGAACTTGAACAGGTCCGGGTTCCAACCGGCGAAGACGATGCCCTGGTTGGTGAGACCGAAG
The DNA here is from genome assembly GCF_042647865.1 of Glycomyces rhizosphaerae. Lineage (NCBI taxonomy): Bacteria > Bacillati > Actinomycetota > Actinomycetes > Glycomycetales > Glycomycetaceae > Glycomyces > Glycomyces rhizosphaerae. The sequence continues at coordinate 906,606 of NZ_JBHRWO010000021.1, read as the reverse complement.
ATCAGGGCGCCGATCGCGGCGCCGATGGCGGTCCCGTAGCCGCCCATGAGGGCGCAGCCGCCGACCACCGCCGCGGCGATGTAGATGAGCTCTTGGCCCACGCCGCCGCCGGACTGGATGCTGGAGAACAGGAACAGGTTGTGCATGCCCATGAACCAGGCCATGAAGCCCACGGCCATGAACAGGCCGATCTTGGTCCACTTGACCGGGACGCCGACCGCGCGGGCCGCGTCCTGGTTGTCGCCGACCGCGTAGATCCAGTTCCCCGCCTTGGTGCGCAGCAGGATCCAGGTGGCGATCGCGGTGAACCCCAGCCACCACAGGACCGTGACGCGAACGCCGACCCCGCCGATGTCGATCGTGGAGGCGAACACGGCCTTGGCCGACTCGAATCCGTCCATGTCCGAGATCGAGGGGCTGGAGACCGCGCCGGTCACCAGGCGGGTGATGAACAGGTTGAGGCCCTGCAGGATCAGGAACGCCCCCAACGTGATCAGGAAGCTCGGCAGTCTCGTCTTGGTGACCAGCCACCCGTTGAGGAACCCGATCCCGAGCGAGAACACGAGCGCGAACCCAACGCCGACCCATACGTTCACTCCGAACCACCAGGTGAACATGCCCCCGGCGAGTGCGGAGGTGATGACCGCGACGCCGGCGGAGAGATCGAACTCGCCGCCGATCATCAGCAGCGACACCGCGACGGCCATGATGCCGATGGTCGAGGTCGCATACAGGACCGTCGAGACCGCGTCGAGGCTCCGGATCGGCGGTGCGACCGCGAAGAACAGCACCACCACCGCGATCGCGCCCATGAGGGAGCCGATCTCGGGCCGGCCGGCGATCCGGCGGAACGTGGAGCGTTGCGATACGCGGGCGGCACGGTTGTCGGGCCCGGAGGCCGCGATCGGTGATGCGGCGCCGTCCGCGGTCTGCGGAGAGCTTTCAGTGGCAGCCATTGCTACTGGTCCTCTCATGAGTGGGTCGGGAAATGGAAGGCGGCGTCGACGGTCTGGCGGACCTCGGGCCAGCGGCTGGTGACGGTCTTGGCTCGCGTGTAGAAGCGGACGCCTTCGGGGCCGTGGATGGGACTGTCGCCGATGAGCGAGTCCTTCCAACCACCGAAGGAGTAGTAGGACATCGGGACCGGGATGGGGACGTTGACGCCGATCATCCCGACCTTCACCTCCCGCTGGAAGCGGCGCGCGGCCGCACCGGAAGAGGTGAAGATCGCGGTGCCGTTGCCGTACGGGTTGGCGTTGATCAGCGCGATCGCCTCGTCCACGTCGGCGGCGCGGGCGATGCCCAGGACGGGGCCGAAGATCTCCTCTTTGTACGCGTCCATGTCGGTAGTGACCCTGTCCAGGAGCGAGGGACCGACGAAGAAGCCCGCTTCGTGACCAACCACGTCGTAGTCGCGGCCGTCCACGACGACCTCGGCGCCCTGGTCCTGGCCGGAGGCCACGGCGCGGATGACGCGCTCCTTGGCGGCAGGCGTCACCAGCGGTCCCATGTCGGACTCCGGGTCCTCGCCGGGGCCGACCTTGACCTCCTCGGCCTTGCGCTTGAGGACCTCCACCAGAGCGTCGCCGGCCTCGCCGACCGCGACACCGATGGAGATGGCCATGCAGCGCTGCCCGGCCGAGCCGAACGCGGCCGCGGTCAGGTGGTTCGCGGCGAACTCGATATCGGCGTCGGGCAGGACCACGGCGTGGTTCTTCGCCCCGCCGAGCGCTTGGACGCGCTTGCCGGTCGCGGTCGCCTTCTCGTGCACGTACTTCGCGATCGGGGTCGAGCCGACGAACGAAACGGCGGCGATGTCCGGGTGGTCCAGGATCGCGTCGACCGCGGTCTTGTCGCCGTGGACGACGTTGAACACGCCCTCGGGCAGGCCCGCTTCGGCGTACAGCTCGGCGACGAGGTTCGAGACCGACGGGTCGCGCTCAGAGGGCTTCAGGATGAACGTGTTCCCGGTGGCGATGGCCATGGGGTGCATCCACATCGGGACCATGATCGGGAAGTTGAACGGCGTGATGCCCGCGCAGACCCCGAGCGGCTGGCGGAAGTTGAACACATCGACGCCTCGGGACACCTGGTCCGAGAACGAGCCCTTCAACGCGTCGGCGATGCCGCACGCGTACTCCACGACCTCGCGGCCGCGGATGATCTCGCCGCGCGCATCCTCGATCACCTTGCCGTGCTCGGAGGAGATCAGCCGGGCCATCTCGTCCTCGTGCTCCATGAGGAGCTCGCGGAAGCGGAACATGATCTTGGTGCGCTGCGACAGCGACGAGTCGCCCCAGGCTTCGAACGCCTTCGCAGCCGAGGCCACGGCCGCGTCCACGTCGGCGGTCTCGGCGAGCAGGACGTGCTTCTGCTCCTCGCCGGTCGCCGGGTTGAACACGGTGCCCGTCCGGGTCGAGGCGCCGCGCGTGTACGCTCCGCCGATCCAGTGCTCGATCGTCTTCGTTGACATGATCTTCCGGTCCCCCTAGAGATAGTGGCGCTGGGTGCGCTTGTGGTCGGCGTAAGTTTTGTAGGCCTCGCGGGTGGAGTCGAGTTCGGACACTTCACTGACGGGCACGTCCCACCACGCGGATCCGGGCGGGTTCGGGCCTTCGAGGTCGGTGTCGACGTGGACGACCGTGGTCCTGGTGCTCGCCTTGGCTTTGGCGATCGCCTCACGGAAGCCGGCGACGCCGTTCGCGGTGATGACCTCGGCCCCGAAGCTGGCCGCGTTCGCGGCCAGGTCGACCGGCAGGGTGTCGCCGTCGAGCTGGCCCGACTGCTCGTCGCGGTAGCGGTACTTCGTGCCGAAACGCTGGGAGCCAAGGGATTCCGATAGCGCGCCGATGGAGGCGAATCCGTGGTTCTGGACGAGCACGATGATGACCTTCAGGCCCTCGGAGATCATGGTCGTGATCTCGGAGGAGAGCATGAGGTAGGAGCCGTCGCCGACCAGGACCACGACCTCGCGGTCGGGTGCGGCCATCTTGGTGCCGATCCCCGCGGCGATCTCATAGCCCATGCAGGAGAACGCGTATTCGACGTTGTAGGCCTTCGGGTCGCGTGCGCGCCAGAGCATCTGGAGGTCGCCGGGCATCGAGCCGGCCGCGTTGATGACCACGTCCGAGTCGTCGAGGGCCTCGTTGAGAACACCGAGGATCTCGGTCTGGGCCGGCAGCGGGCCATGCCCGATCGTGAAGCAGCGGTCGGTGGTCGCCCGCCATGCGGCCGCCATTTCACGTGTCTCAGCCCTATACGCCTCGGGCACGGACCATTCGGCGAGGGCGTCGGCCAGCGCGGTGATGCCGGTTTTGGCGTCGGCGAGCAGCATTTCGGCCGAGTGCTTGGCCGCGTCAAGCCTGGCGACGTTCAGGTTCGCGAACACGACATCGGGGTCGGCGAAGAGCGTGTGGCTGGCGGTGGCGAAGTCGGAGTAGCGGGTGCCGATGCCGAGCACCACGTCCGCTTCGGCCGCAAGCATGTTCGCGGCGGCGGTGCCGGTGGAGCCGAGACCGCCGACCGCGCACGGGTGGTCCCACGGGACCGCACCCTTCCCCGCGTGCGTGTCCGCAACCGGGATGCCGGTGGCTTCGGCGAAGGCCCGCAGTTCGGCCATCGCGCCGCTGTAGACCACGCCGCCGCCCGCGACGATCAAGGGCCGCTCCGCGTTTCGCAGGAGCGCGGCGACGCGATCGACTGCGTCCGGCTCCGGTACTGGTCGGCCGATGCGCCAGGTGCGCTTGCGGAAGAACTCGACCGGCCAGTCGAAGGCCTCGGCCTGCACGTCCTGCGGCAGACACAAGGTGACCGCTCCGGTCTCGACCGGGTCGGTCAGCACCCGCATGGCGGCCAGAGCGGCCGGGATCAACTGCTCGGGTCGCGAGATGCGGTCGAAGTACTTCGAGACGGGCCGGAACGCGTCGTTCACGGTGACATCGCCTGCGCGGGTGTCCTCGAGTTGCTGCAGCACCGGGTCGGGCACCCGGGAGGCGAACATGTCGGAGGGCAAGAGCAGCACGGGGAGCCGGTTCGTGGTGGCGAGGGCCGCGCCGGTGATCATGTTGGTCGAACCCGGGCCGGTCGAGGCCGTGCACGCGAACGTCTGGAGGCGGTCGCGCATTTTCGCGAACGCGGCCGAAGCGTGGACCATGGCTTGCTCGTTCCGCGCCAGGTAGTAAGGCAGGTCGGCCTCGCCGGTTTGGGCGGCTTGGAGGAGCGCCTGTCCGAGCCCGGCCACGTTCCCGTGCCCGAAGATCCCCCACACACCCGGGATGAGGCGCTGCTCGATGCCGTCCCGTTCCGAGTACTGGGCGGCGAGGAACCGCACGAGCGCTTGCGATGTCGTCAGGCGGATCGTGCTCATCGGGCGCCTCCCTTTGTCTCCCAGGTGGATCGGATCCAGGCGTGGGCCGGGTCGTCGCTGATCAGCCAAGCGCGGTCCTCGCCGGGACCGGCCATCACGTTGAGGTAGAACAGGTCGTACCCCGGGGCGGCGGCGCTGGGGCCGTGCCAGCCGTGCGGCACGAGGACGACGTCGCCGGAGCGGACTTCGGCGGTGACGTCGATCGGGCGGTCCGGGGTGCCGTAGACGCGGTGGAACGCGAAGCCATCGCGAGCGACCTCGAAGTAGTAGATCTCTTCGAGCACAGACTCTCCCTCGCGCTCCTCGTCGTGCTTGTGCGGCGGGTACGAGGACCAGTTGCCGCCGGGCGTGATCACCTCGCACACCAGGAGTCGGTCGGCGTCGAACGTGCCGGGCAGGCAGTAGTTGCGGACCTGCCGTGCGCACGTTCCTGCACCCCGGTCTTCGACCGGGACCGCTTCCGCTTTGCCGTAACGGGCGGGGAGTCGCCGCTCGCACTTCGCGGAGGCCAGTGCGAATCGGCCGCCTCTCGCGCTCGTCACTGTGGCCTCGGTGCCCCTTGGCAGGTAGGCGAAGTCGGTCACGCCATCGAAGACGCTCTTGCGGCCTTCGAGTTCGAACAACTCGCCGTCGCAGGTGATGGTGCACCCTCCGGACAGCGGCAGCACGAGAGTCTCGGCGTCGCCAGTCGCGAACGTCGTGCCCCAGGGGCCGAGTTCGAGGATCTTCAGTCCGGAGTAGCCCCAGCCGGCGGATTCGGGCGTGACAACCGTGTCGTACTGGCCGTCCGCAGTGGATTGAGCGGGAAGGTGGTAGCGGCTCACAGCAGCTTCACCACCTTGTCGATCGCACCGGCGACGTCGCGGTCGGCGGGGTAGAGGAGGGACCGGCCCACGGTCAGGCCGATGACGTTCGGCAGGGCGAGCGAAGCGCCCCATTGGTCGCGCATGGCCTCGATGTCGGCGACTTCGCCGCCGAGCATCACGATCGGCAGCGTCGAAGCGGCCGCGACCCGGTCCATGCCGGGGACGGTGGGGAGTTTGAGCCAGGTGTAGGCGGAGGTGGCGCCGAGTCCGGAGGCGATCGCGGCGGACTTGATGACGGCTTCAGTGGAGAGGTCGTTGACGATCCTGCCGTCGACCCATGCGGAGATGAAGGGTTCGACCATGGCGATGCGTCCGAGGGCCGCGAGTTCGTTCACCGCGTTGGCGGTGTGCTCGAGGACCGAGGGGGTGGAGGGGTCGTCGAGGGCGATGCGGGTGAGGGTCTTGCCGCCGTCGAAGCCCATCGCGTGGATGGTCGCGGCGTCGTAGCCGGTGAAGCGGTCGTCGATCTCGAATGTGGATCCGGCGAGGCCGCCGCGGTTCATCGAGCCGAAGACCGCTTTGCCGTCGAGCGCCCCGAGCAGCAGCAGGTCCTCGATGATGTCGGCGGTCGCGAGCAGCCCGTTGCAGCCGGGGTTCGCGAGGGCGATGCGGAGCCGGTCGAGCAGGTCGCCGCGGTCGGCCATCGCCAGCGGGTCGCCGCCGGTGCCGAGCGCGCCGCGCGCGGGGTGGTCGGCGGCGATGATGAAGCACTTGCCGCTGGGCCCCACCGGGCTGTCGGCCTTGATACGTTTCGCGGCGGCTTCGGCGATCGCGCCGGGCCGGTGCAGACGGGTGTCGGCGAGCGAGGCGAGCGTGTCAACGTGCATCGGCACTCTCCTTCAGTTTGTGCTCGACCTCAGCCGCGGTGGGCATGGCGTCCGAGCAGGACAGTCGGCCGGCGACGATGGCGCCCGCCGCGTTGGCGAATGCGATGGTGCGCTCGACGTCCCAGCCTTCGAGGAGGCCGTGGCACAGGGCGCCGCCGAAGGCGTCGCCGGCGCCGAGGCCGTTGACCACGTCGACCGGGACGGGCGGCACTTCGACCGGGCCGGAGCCGTCGTCAGCGAGGACGCCCTTGGGGCCCTGCTTGACCACGGCCAGCGACGCCCCCGCGGCGAGCAGCGCCTTGGCCGCCGCGAGCGGTTCGCGGACGCCGACGGCGGTCTCGCATTCTTCGAGGTTGCCAACGGCCACAGTCACATACGGCAGGGCGCGTTGGACCTGTTCGCGGGCTTCCTCTTGGCTGGACCAGAACATGGGGCGGTAGTCGAGGTCGAGGACGGTGATGCCGGACTTGCCGCGCGCCTCCAGAGCGGCGAGGGTGGCCGAGCGGCTCGGCTCCTGGCAGAGTCCGGTCACGGTCACCCAGAAGACCTTCGCAGCGCGGATCGCGTCGAAGTCGAGTTCGTCGGGGTTGATCTCCAGGTCGGGGGCCTTGGGTTCGCGGTAGAAGTAGATCGGGAAGTCGTCAGGCGGGAAGATCTCGCAGAACGTGACCGGCGTCGGAAGCCCACGGACTTCGATGACGTACCGGTCGTCCACCCGGTAATCGCGCAGAGCTTGATGGATGAAGCGTCCGAACGGGTCCGCGCCGGTGCGAGTCACGACCGCGCTGGAACGCCCGTAGCGGGCGGCCGCGACTGCAACGTTGGTGGGGCTGCCGCCCAGGAACTTCCCGAACGAGGTCACCTCGTCCAGGCCCACGCCGATCTGGTTCGGGTAGACGTCCACGCCGACCCGCCCCATGGTGAGGACCTCGAACGGTGCTGATGTCTCTGACGACACCGGTTGACTCCTTTGCGTTGGGTGGGGCCGCCCTTGCTGATCGCCCGAAAAGCAAGGGCGGCCCCTGTCTTGAACCCGGCTTTAGCGAGTGCCGCGCTCGGCGTACTCGGCCACCGCGTCGACGTTGGTCGAGTCCACGAACGACGGTCCGGTCAGGACCGCTTCGCCGCCGCCGAGGGTGTTCCCGTTGGTGGCGTAGAGGACCAGGCCGTTGACCGAGTGGAAGCCCTGCAGATAGGGCTGCTGGTCGATGGCCCACAGGAGGCCGCCGTCCTGGATCGCGCCGACCACTTCGCCGTTGAGGTCGAAGGTGGCGACCTGGGCCTCGGACCCGGCTGCCTCGACCGACTGGATGGCGGTCATGGCGATCGGAGCGCCGAGCGTCATCACGTGCGTGATCGAGGGGTCCTCACGGAGTTTCGCCTCGAGCGTGGACTGGACCGAGGTCATGTCCTCGCCGTCCACGTACAGCTTCTCGGTCTCGCCGCCGAAGCCGGCGATGACGCCGTCGCAGCGAGCCTCCAGTTGCACCTGGCCCTGGGCCTGAAGGACGCACAGGACCTTGCCCGCGCCCTCGGTCTTGAGCCGCTCCCCCGCGGCCTGACCGGAGACGGTCTCGTTCTGGCCGAAGAACATCAGCGCGCCCGAGTCCTGCCAGTTGTCGACCCCGGCGTTGAACTCAACGACCGGGATGCCTGCGTCGATCGCCTCCTGGATCGCCGGGTTGAGGGCGTCCGGGTTCGGGTTCGAGACGGCGATGCCGTCCACGCCGCGGTCGACCGCGTTCTGGATGAGCGTCGCCTGCTCACTGATCTCAATGCTGTTCGAGTACTCGAAGTCGACGCCGTAGTTGTCGGCGGCGTCCTCGGCGCCCTTGCGGATGATGTCCCAGAACGTGTCCCCCGAGGGGGCGTGCGTGATCATGGCGATCGTCATGTCGACGTCGTCGGTGGCCGACTGCTCGTCGGTCTCCCGTCCGCCTTCACTGGAACAGGCCGCTGCGCCAAGTGCGATCGCGGCCACGACGGCCCCGAGTCTCCACTTGAAGGATGTCAGCTTCATCGGTGATCCTTCTTCCTTTACTTTCGTGCGTAATACATGGGCAGAGGTTCCGGAGCGGAACCTAGATTCCGGCCGCAGCGTATGCGGCATTCAAGTTGTCGGCCGCGAGTCGCAGACCCTCGACACGGTCGAAGTGCTGGTCCTCGTGCTCGATGTTGACCGCGATGTCCGGATCGACGGCGTGCAGCGCTTGGAGGAACCGGGTCCAGTAGGCGTTGTCGTGGCCTTGGCCGAGCGCGACGAACTCCCAGGTGGGATTCGCGGGCCATTTGGTGACGGTGTAGCGGCCGCCGACCGGGAGGGGATCGTCCTCCGCCGGGATGCGGGTGAACCGCTCGTCGAGGACGCCGTTGATCTTGACGCTGTCCTCGTAGATTTTGATGTCCTTGGCGGCGGCGTGGAAGATCCACTCGCCGAGGTGCTCGACCACCGCGACCGGGTCCATGCCCTGCCAGAACAGGTGGCTCGGGTCCATCTCGACGCCCACGTGCGTGGAGTCGATCGCCTCGGCGAGACGCAGGAACGTGGCCGGGTTGAAGACCGTGTTGTGCGGGTGCAGCTCGATGGCGATCTTCACGTCGGCGTCCGCGGCGCGGGCCTGGATGTCCTTCCAGAACGGGACCAGGACCTCCCACTGGTACTCGATCGATTCGAGCAGGGCGGTGTTCCAGGGGTTGACCACCCAGTTGACGCGTTCACCGCTCGCTTCGCCCGCCGGAAGGCCCGACATCGTGACGATCCGCTTGACGCCCAAGCGACTCGCGACCTCGATGGAGCGGCGCAGGTCCTCGGCGTGTGCGATCCCGACCTCGGGGTCGGGATGCAGCGGGTTGCCGTTGCAGTTGAGGCCGGTGAGTTCGATGCCGCGCTCGGCGAAGACGCCGAGGTAGTCCTTGGCGGCGTCCTCACTGGACAGGATGGCGTCGATCGGGACGTGCGGGGCTGGCAGGAACCCGCCGGTGTTCACTTCCGCGCTGGTGAGGCCCAGTTCGGCGAGGAGGTCGAGGGCCTGTTCGATCGGACGGTCGTGCAGGCAGGCGGTGTAGGCGCCGAGTTTCATACGATCACGGCCTTTCCGTTGGCGTTGTATGCCTCGACGACCGCGTCGAGGACCTTGAGGTTGTGGAGCCCGTGGGAGAAGGACGGGCAGGGCGGGAGCCGGTCGAAGCCGGCGATCTGCTCCAGGAAGGCGCGGGCCTGGAAGACGAAGCCCTCGTTCTGGCCGTAGCCGACCGAGGGGAAGTCCATCGCCATGCCGCCCTTGAGGTACGGATGCGAGGGCCCGGCGAGGACCTGCCGGTAGCCGATCGAGTCGGCCGGGGCGGTCTGGTCCGCGACGTCAAACTGGGCGGGGCGGTCGAGCTCGAACGCGGCCGAGCCGTTCAGGCTGAAGACGCGGAAACCCAGGGCGTTCGCGGAGCCGAAGGCGACGCGGGAGACCTGGATGGTGCCGGTGGCGCCGCCCGCGAAGGTGAGGTTGAAGGTGGCGATGTCCTCGTTCTCGACTGTCTGGCGTTCATCGGAGAGTGCGACGCCGCCCGCGTGGCCGACGGCCGTCCCGAGCGGGACGGGACGGGTCTTGTTCACCGTGGAGAAGACGGTGCCGCGCACGCTTTCAACAGGGCCACAGAGGAACTCGCCGACGTCGATCACGTGGCTGCCGGTGTCGGCGAGCATGCCCGAGCCGGGACCGCCCTTGTAGCGCCAGCTCATCGGCGCGTTCGGGTCGAAGCCGTAGTCGCACCAGTAGTGGCCCTCGAAATGGCGCACGGGCCCGAGTTCGCCGTTCTCGATGCGGTCGCGGATGGCGTTGATCGCCGGGTTGCGGCGGAAGGTGAAGCCGAGGGCGGCGACGAGGCCGGTCCCTTCGGCGGCGCGGACCATGGCCTGGGCGTCGGCGACGCTCGGGGCCATCGGCTTCTCGCACAGGACGTGCTTGCCGGCCGCGAGCGCAGCTTCGGCGATCTCGCGGTGGAGCGAGTTGGCGACAACGATGCTGACGGCGTCCACGTCAGGAGCGTCGATCACGGCCCGCCAGTCGGTCTCGGCCCGTTCATATCCGTAGCGCTTGGCGGCGTCGACCGCGAAGGGCTCGTGCTTGTCGGCGACCGCGACCAGCCGGATCTCGGGCAGGTCGGTCTCGTACAGCGTCGAGGCCGTCCGGTAACCGGCGGCGTGCGCGCGGCCCGCCATGCCGGCACCGATGACCGCTACGCCGATCGAAGGCTTCCCCATCGAAACTCCTCGTTTTAGAAGGCGATTATTACCGCCATGACCTGGTATTCCGATCCGTCGGTGACCACCGACACTAGACCGGTCTAGGCACAAACCTAGACCGGTCTAGACTCAACGTCAAGGGTTCGACCTAGACCGGTCTATACTTTTCCGCAACGGTTCGATAACGGCATCGAAATACGAGGCGGATTCGAATGCACCGCGGACGAGCGGTGCGACAGGGGATGCGGCAGGCTGGACAACGGCCGATCAGCGTGCTGCACATTTGAACGACGTGGAGAGACGACGTGAACGAGAACAGCCACGAGGCGCAAGGACCCGCGGGACGCCCGACGATGCGCGACGTCGCCGAGCGGGCGGGGGTCTCGAAGGCGCTCGTCTCGCTGGTCTTCCGCGGCGCACCCGGGGCGAGCCCCGAGAACCGCGCGAAAGTGCTCGAGGCCGCCAACGAGATCGGCTACCGGCACAACCGCACCGCGAGCCTCCTCGCCCTGCGGCGCAACCACCTCATCGGCGTCTCGATGATCCTGCGCAACACCTTCCACGCCGAACTGGTCGAGGAGATCCAGGCCGCGGCCGACGAGCGCGGCTACCAGCTAGCACTGAGCCCGCGCTCCCGCACGCACGATGAAGAGCGGTCCATCGAGACGCTGCTGGAACTGCGCTGCGAAGGGCTCATCCTGCTCGGACCCGACATCCCTGCCCCCCGGATCGATGAGCTCGGCCGCCAGTTCCCGCTCGTCGCGGTCGGCCGCCGCCTCAAGTCCGACCGCATCGACCTCGTCCGCACCGCCGATGACAAGGGCATCGAGCAGATCGTCGACCACCTCGTCGAGCTCGGCCACCGCAGCATCGTCCATGTGGACGCGGGCAAGGGCACCATCTCCTCCGACCGGCGCCGCGGCTACCGTAACGCCATGCGCCGCAATGGCCTAGAGGAATTCACTCAGATCATCCCCGGCGATTTCACCGAGGAGGCGGGCCGCCAGGCGGTCGGGGCCATCCTCGAGAACGACCGACGCCCCACCGCGGTCATCGCCGCGAACGACCGCGCTGCCACCGGCCTCCTCGACGGACTCAACCGGGCCGGCCTCGACGTCCCCGGCGACATCTCGATCGCCGGGTACGACAACAGCCTGCTGTCGCAAATGGCCTACATCAACTTGACCACGGTCAGCCAGACCATCCCCCAGCAGGCCGAGCACGCCGTGAACCTCGTGGTCGAGCGTCTCGAAGGCACCAGGACCGTCCCTCGCGACGTGGTCCTGACCCCCAAGCTCATCATCCGCGGCACCACCGGTCCCGCCGGCGCGACCGTTTAACCCGGCCGCAAAGCCGAAGGCCCACGCTCACAACGGAAGCGGCCGGTCCTCCACGACGCTCTTCATGACGAGTGTGGAGGTGAGGCGGAGGACGCCGGGGAGTGTGGAGAGGCGTTCGTCGTAGATCGCCTGGAACTCGGGCAGGTCGCGCGCAATGACACGTAGCAGGTAGTCGGGGTCGCCGAAGAGCCGCTGGGCCTGAATGACATCGGGTACTTCGGCGACCGCCTCCTCGAAGGTGGTGACGGTGCCGCGGTCGGCGGCGGTCATCGTGACGAAGACGAGCGCCTCGAAGTTCAGCCCGAGCGCCTGGGGATCGAGTTGAGCGCGGTAGCCGGTGATCACCCCCGAGGCCTCCAAGGCCCGGAGCCGCCGGTGACAGGCCCTCCGTTCCCGAGGCCGGCCAGGACGAGTCGGGCGACTCCCCGATCCGCCAGGCGCTCAAGGGCGCCGGGTGAGCGGACTGAACCCGAAGTGTTCCTGCTGTTCCTGGCCCTGCTGCCGCAGTTCACCGACCCCGACGCATCCTGGCCGGTCGCGTTGCAGATCATCGTGCTCGGCCTGGTCCACACCGCCACCTGCGCGGTGGTCTACTCGGTGGTGGGCGTGTGCGCCCAGCGGGTGCTGAAAACGCGGCCGACGGCGGCGCGGTGGACCGTCCGAATCTCCGGCGCCGCGCTCATCGTCATCGCCGCCGCGCTCCTGACCGAGCAGTTGGTCGCGTGAGTCCGGTGAGGCGCAAGGGAAGGAACGGCTCGTGACATCGAGTGATGCGTATTTCGAGCGCGAAAGCGAGGACCGGTTTCGGCCCACTCCGCAAGTAGGCGGCGGCTGGAATCCGGCCGAGCAGCACATTTCACCGGCGATCGGGCTCCTCGCCCACGCGATCGAGACCGAGCACGACCGGCGCCGCGGCCATCGCCTCCAGCTCTCGCGCCTGTCGTGCGACATCCTCGGTACCCTCCCTCTCGAAACCGTCGAGGTCGACGTGACCGTGGTGCGTCCCGGCCGGACGATCGAACTCGTCGAGGCTCGCCTCATCCAGGCCGGCCGTACCGCAGTCCTGGCCCGCGCATGGCTCGCCCAGCACTTCGACACCGCATCCCTCAATGCGACCCCGCTGCCGCGGATCCCACCGCCGTCGTCGACAGCGCTGGTGAAGACCGCGCTGAGGACCATTTTGAGCATGCGGCGGTTCGCCACCGAGAGCCCGCCGGCCTTGAGGATGGACAGCCACTGCTTGATGGTCGTCGGAATGATGTCGCTCAGGCGCCGGTGACCGAAGAACGGCAGCAGATGTGCGTGGAGGGCGCAGGTGTAGCCCTCGCGCGTTGAGGCCTCGACGGGGTGGTTGGGCAGCCAGTACCGCAACGCGTACTCCCCGAAAAGGATCCCGTCACCGAAGCAGGCGCCAGCCGGGCCCGAGGTGGTCGTATCGGGCGGTTCTCCCCCGCCGAAGGGACGCAGTGCCCCGGGCTGCGGTGGTGGGGTGTCGATGCCGTGGATAGCCATCGCGTAGAGCGCCGAGCGCTGGGCTCGGCGATTGGTCAGCATGCTCATGCCGTTCTCGCCTCCATTCATGCGACCAGCTCCTGTATCGCCGGTCTGCGGAGGGGACGGATCGGTCCAGCATCTATGACGAGAAATGCGACAGAACCACAGATGTTCACCTGTTCGGGTGTAGACACGGCCGCACTTGAACCCGCCACCCTTTGGCGTCCTGACAAGTGCGAGCGGCGGACCCTACCGGAACAACAACGCAGCGTTTCCGCAGGTTACACGATTGCGGGCGTGGCAGTGTCACTTGAACCTGCCGCCCTTTAACCACGTCCAGAGTGGGCGAAAATCGTCCATAAACGACGAAACCCAGGTCAGAGAAACCTCTCTGACCTGGGCATTTGTCGGCCTAACACTCGCTTATTCGAACCCAAACCCCCAGCTAGACGGCCTGTTGAAACGCCTGACCGGCCCCTCGCCCGCCCGCGGCCCCGAAACCGGCCCGTTGGCCCCCGAATCCCCCGGCGAACCGCCCCCGGTCGCGTACCCGCCAGCACCCTCACGAGCCCTCGGAAAGCGCCTCTCCCCCACCGACCGCGACACCCTCGTCGCCGCCTTCAACGCCGGCGCCAGCCAGCAGCACCTCGCCACCGAATACGGCATCAGCATCCGAAGTGTCAAACGCCTCGTCCACGGCAACTCCAACCGGCCCCAAGCCACCAACAACCGCCTCACCCCCGACCAACGCCACACCATCGTCCGCGCCTACGCAACCGTCGGCACCACCCAAGCCGAACTCGCCCGCGCATATGGTGTCGACATCAGCACCATCAAACGCATCCTCCGCGAACACCGATAGGCACGAAAGCCAAGAGCCACTGGTTCGTGTTGGGGCAGGCCGAATCGGCCTGCCCCACCTGGGATTAGTGGCCGGCGGCGGTTTCGCGAAGCCAGACGGCCATGGTGGATTTGCCGCGGTTGGCCCACGAGAAATAGGGCACGGCGCGGATGCTCGTAGGTTCGGCCTTCGGTGCGTCGGTGCTGTAGAGCGCGTCGCCGCTCTGGCGTTCGCAGACACCCTCGACGGTGACGGTGTCGAGGTTGGAGCTGCTGTCGTGTTCGATGCGGAGTTCGGCGTCGGGCCGGATCGTCAGGGCCGGGACGGCACCGGCGTTGTCGATGCCTTCGGCGCAGTAGATGATCGGGCCGTTCTGGAGGGCGACCTTGCCGAGGACGGCGGCGACCTTCTGGTTGGCGCGCACCCGCTTGGGGGACATGCCCAGGTCGAGGTCGATGACGGTGCCCGGGGCCCAGGTGCGGGCCAGGTGCAGGTAGCCGTCCTCGATGGTGGTGTCGACTTCGGTGCCGTCGATGGTGAGCGTCGGGCCGTCTGACCAGTCCGGGAGGCGCAGCTTGAGCGTGAGGTCGGTGTCGTGGTCGGCCTCGAGGGTGAGGCGGACGCGTCCGTCCCAGGGGTAGTCGGTGGCCTGGGCGAGGCGGATGGTCTGACCGCCGTGTTCGAGGCGGGCGCTGCCGGCGATGTAGAGGTTGACCACGAGTCCGGTCGGGTCGGTGGCGTAGATGTAGTGCTCGAGGGAGGCCAGGAGGCGGGCGAGGTTGGGCGGGCAGCAGGCGCAGCCGAACCATTCGGAGCGTTCGACGGAGCCGTCGCTGGCGAGCGGGTTGCCGTAGAAGTAGCGGGTGCCGTCGGCGGAGATGCCGGAGAGGACGCCGTTGTACAGGGCCCGTTCGAGGACGTCGGCGTACTTCGCCTCGCCGGTCAGCAGCGTCATGCGCTGGGCCCACATGACCAGGCCGATCGCAGCGCACGTCTCGGCGTAGCCGTCGCGGTCGGGGAGGTGGTAGGCGGGGCCGAAGCCTTCGATCTCATGGAGTGCGCCGAGGCCGCCGGTGACGTACAGCTTGGTGCCGACCATGTCGTCCCATAGCCGTTCGCATGCTGCGGTGAGGGTCGCGTCGCCGGTCTCGGCGGCGAGGTCGGCCATGGCGGTGTAGAGGTACATGGCGCGGACGGCGTGCCCGACGGTCTCGGTCTGCTCGCGGACGGGCAGGTGGGTCTGGTTGTACTGGCGGAACCAGTCGACGCGGCGGACGCGGTCTTGGAGAAAGGTGCCGAAGTAGCCCTCGGTGCCGCGGCGTTCGCATTCGGCATCGAAGTAATACGGCTGGGTGCCGCGGTTATCGACCAGGCGCAGTGCCAGGTCGAGGTAGCGGCGCTCGCCGGTGGCACGGTAGAGCTTGACGAGGGCCAGTTCGATCTCCTCGTGGCCGTCGTAGCCGCCCTCGCAGGATCCGCCGGGACCGAATTCGCGGTCGATGAGGTCGGCGTAGCGGCGCACGATGTCCAGCAGCGTCGTCTTGCCGGTGGCTTCATGGTGCGCGACGCCGGCTTCGATGAGGTGACCGGCGCAGTACAGCTCGTGGGCGTCGCGCAGGTCAGTGAACCGCTGACCGGGTTTGACGACGGTGAAGTAGACGTTCAGGTAGCCGTCGTCCTGCTGGGCGCCGGACAGGAGCGCGATCGCCTCGTCCACGGCCGCATCGAGGTCGGGGTCCTCTTCGCGTGCGAGGACGTAGCTGGCGGCCTCGATCCACTTGGCGACGTCGGACTCCCAGAAGATGTGCGGCTCGCCCGCAACTCCGGGCTTCCATTCCAGTTTGAGGGCCTCGAATTGCCCGCCTGTGCGCAGCTGGTGCTCTTGATGGGGGAGGGACTTGGTGCGGACGGTCTCGCGGTGCGGGGCCCAAAACGCGTCCTCGATGGTGACGTCGGGGATCGGCAGCGGGGTGCGGCGGGAGTGGTGGCTGGACATGTGTTTCCTTTCGAGTGGTGGTCAGCGCGGTTGTGCCGCGCGCTGGCGCCCTTCCAGATCGTTGCGGCTGGCGAAATCGTTCACGATCGCCTTCTTCTCGTTTCGATGCCTCAGCACGTAAGCGAAAAGGATTTCGAACGCTCCGAATGGCCGGCGGAGCTGAACAGGGCTGCGCTCGCTTCGGCGATGCCATATGTCATGAATCGCCTGTGAGATGCGGTTGTCTGTCGCATGACAGTCGGGCGAGGGGCGGTGCATCTCATGATGAGCCTCCTAGGTGTGCGGAGCGGTCCCGTAGGTGTCCTTCGCGGTGCGGGGAAGTTTCGAAAAGGTTTTCGAGGATGCTAGACTGTCGATCGACCGCCTGTCAAGCCGCCCCCGAAAAGGAGCCCGATGTCCGAGGAGCCGCGAGCGCGCGCGACGTTGACGGACGTGGCGAAAGCGGCCGGCGTCAGCGTCGGCACCGCCTCCAAGGCGCTCAATGACCGCTTCGACGTCAAAAGCGAGACCAAGGCCCGCGTGCAGCGAGCGGCCGCCGATCTCAACTTCCGGCCCAACGCCCTCGCCCGGGGCCTGTTGGCCGGGCGCACGCAATCGGTAGGCATCGTCACCAACGACCTCGACGGGCGCTTCGCACCAAAGATTGTGGTGGGCGTGGAGAACGCGCTCGGCGCCGACCAGTCCAGCGTCCTGCTCTCCATCACCCGAGGCGACCCCGCGCTGGAGGCCCACTACATCCGCGGGTTCCAGGAGCGCAGGGTGGACGGCATCCTCATCGTCGGCAACATCCCCGAGTCCCGGCCCCCCGCTCAGGACCTCCACGACACCCCCGCGGTCTACGTCTTCGCGCCCTCCTCCGACCCCCGCGACGCCTCAGTCATCGCCGACAACCTCGCCGCCGGCACCATGGCGACCAAACACCTCACCGACCTCGGCCGCCGCGACATCTTCCACCTGGGCGGCAGGCCCGGCGAAGTCGCCGCTCGCGACCGCGCCGAAGGCACCCGATCGCAGCTCACT
Source organism: Glycomyces rhizosphaerae (assembly GCF_042647865.1). Lineage (NCBI taxonomy): Bacteria > Bacillati > Actinomycetota > Actinomycetes > Glycomycetales > Glycomycetaceae > Glycomyces > Glycomyces rhizosphaerae. The sequence continues at coordinate 889,619 of NZ_JBHRWO010000021.1, read as the reverse complement.
GCCGCTGGACTCCCGGTCAGCCCCTTCCAGATCCTCTACGGCGACTGGTCCGAGCAATGGGGCTGGGATGCCGTCGGCGGGATCCTCGCCTCAGGAGCCGCCGTCGACGGCCTCGTCTGCGGCGACGACACGATCGCCCGCGGCGCCATCGACCGCCTTCTGGCCGAGGGCATCACCATCCCCGACCAGGTCGCCGTCGTCGGCTTCGACAACCGCCCCGTCCTCGCCCAGTACGGACGCCACCCCATCACCAGCGTCGACATGGAACTCGAGGCCATCGGCTCACGCGCTGCTCAAGCGCTCATGACCGGCCACCCCGCCCCCGGCGTCCTCGCCCACCCCGGCCACGTCGCCGCTCGCTGGTCCACCCTCGGCACCGCCAACCAGCGCTGAACAGCCGACTTGCCGCAGAGGCGCGTGGTACAGACGGTGTGGAATGGCCCAGGCCCACTCTCGACATCATCTTGGGCAGGCGGGCCGGACGAAGGCTACGCGTTGGTGGTGGCCAGAAGGTCGGCATTGGAAACGCACTCGTCCGGCATGACGGCGACCAGCTCGGAGGTCCAGGTAGTCAGTCGGCGCCGCCGAGGCGGAGCATGGCGCGGTAGAGCTGTTGGGCGGTCAGGGGCGGTTCGGGGAGTGGGTGGGCGCGGTCGGCGCGGAAGCCGTCGAGCATCAGGTGCAGGTGGCGGCGCCAGGCATGCGGGGCGATCCCGTCGGTCGCCTCGATGATCCGGCTGTGGGACCAGATGATGAAAGCGAGGTCCTCAGGCGCCAGGTCGGGTCGTAGGCTGCCCTGTTCTTTCGCCCGTTCGACAATGCGCACGCCGAGGTCATGAATCCGGGTCTGCTGGCCGGCCAGGCAGGCGTTCTCCGGCAGCCGGATCGAGACGAAGTCGTTGAAACCCCGGTCACGGGCCTGAAGCTCGCACATGGTTTCCAGGAACAGGCACAGCCCTTCCCACGCGTCCTCCATGTTCAGCGCCTGCTCGGCGGCGGCGACCCAGATCGCGAGCTTGCTGGCGAAGACCTCCTGCACCAGGTCGAGCCGGGCGGGGAAGTGTTTGTAGAGCGTGCCGATGGCCACCCCGGCGCGCTTGGCGACCTGCTCCAGCGACGCCTTCATCCCGTGCTCGGCGAACATGGCCCGGGCTGCGGCAAGCAGCGAGTCGCGGTTGCGCTGCGCGTCCCGACGCAGCGGCCGGGCGGGCGCGGAGGCTGTGGTCGCGGCCGGTACGGGTTCAGGAGGCATACTCCGCAGCTTACCAACTTGAGGGGGGACTCGACTTCCGTGCTACGCTCGCCCCGAAAGGTGAGGCACCCCTCGTGTTGTTTGGCAGTGCCCCGCTTCGGCTCGGACCAGGCTCGGGGGACTTGATGAAACTGACCATCTTCGGCGCCAGCGGGCGCACTGGCACGCACCTGGCCGAGCAGGCGCTCGCCGCGGGCCACGACGTGGTGGCGTTCATCCGAAATCCGGCGAAGCTCACCTTGCGCCACGAACGGCTGCGGATCGCGCAGGGCGAACTGACCGACGAGGTGGCCGTTGAGGACGCTGTCCGCGGCGCCGACGCCGTCCTCGCCGCCCTGAGACCCAAGATCTTCGGCGGGCCACGGGACCTGCCCCTCGCGTCAGGAACAGGGACCATCCTGGCCGCGATGCGCACCCACGGCGTCCGCAGGCTCGTCTACAGCTGGGGGCCGAGCATCTTGATTCCCCGCAACCCCCTGCTGCGCGCGTTGCGCGGCGCGAGCTTCGCTCTGTTCAGGCTGCTGCCCGCCACCCGCCCCATGGTCAACGAGTCGGCCGCGGTGGGCGAAGCCATTCGCAGCTCGGATCGCGACTGGACCATCGTGGCCGTCACCGCGCCTGACGACACGCCTGGATCGGGAAGTGTCAAGGTGCGCACCGCGACCGGATCCGGGGACCGGGTCGGCTCGCGCATCTCCCGGGCCGACCTCGCGGAGTTCATGCTCACTCAGGCCGATGACCCGCGATACGCGCGGCAGGAGTTGCGGATCAGCAACTGACACCGGCCCTGCACGCCGCCGAGCGCCTGCCCCGCCTGCATCTCTTCCGCCTCACCAACTCAAGCAGTCCTCGGTTCCACCGAATCCCGCTGTTCACAACGCTGTTCTCATCGAAGGAGAAGTCATGCCTACCATCGCCATCATGGGTGCCGGTCCCGGAATGGGGCTCGCCATCGCCCAGGCCTTCGGCAAGGAAGGCCACCGGGTCGCGCTGCTGTCGCGTAGTCCAGCCAAGCTGGACCCGGTCGTGGCCGAACTGACCGGCCAGGGCATCGAAGCGGCGGTCTTCGCCGCCGACGTACTCGACCGGCCATCGATCGTCTCCGGCCTCGCGGCGGTCAGGCAGCGATTCGGGCAGATCGACGTCTTCGAGTACTCGCCGGCCAACCCGACACTGCCGGCGGCTTCCTCCACCGAGCTGACTCATGACAACGTGCAGATCCAGCTCGACTTCTACGTGCACGGTGCCGTGGCGGCGGTCAACCAGGTGCTTCCGGAGATGCTCGCCCGAGGCTCGGGCACGATCCTGTTCACCACCGGCGCCTCGTCCGTGCACCCGGAACTCGGTCACGACATGTTCGGCAACATCGCCCCTGCCGCGGCGTGGCTGCGCAACTGGGCCCACGGTCTACACGCCGCCGCCGCTCCCCGAGGAGTACAGGTCGGCCACATAGCGATCGGCGCGTGGATCGGCCGCCAGCCGGGCGCCACCGCACCGGAAGAGATCGCGCCGCTGTACTGGGAGCTGCACACCCAACACGACCAGGTCGAGAAGGTCTTCTTCCCCAGCGACCAACCCGCGTCCTGAGCACACAGCGACAGCACCGAGGCCATGGACGAGCTGGGCGACCAGGCTTTCAGGGCATGCGGTGTCCGGCCCCGAACTGGAGTCGGACACCGCATGGGCGGCTGGGTCAGACGGCCGACCAGCCGCCGTCAACGGGGGCACGACTTCGAGCCAGGGGTGGGTCGGCGACCTGACCTGGATCGAGAAGACCCAGGTTCGCCCGAGCAGTCTTGCCGACAGGCCGGAAACCCGAGAGTTTCCGGCCCAGTTCGCTACCACATGCGGGAATGGTCGCACCATCGCCGCTACGCAGAGCAGTCGGTGCCCGCTCAGGTCCCGACTACTGCTCCCACCAGGAAGTCGCCATGGTGCGCAGCGTGTTGGTGCCGCAGTGGACTTCGCCGCCCATCACATGGTGGCTGTCCCAGTCGTCGATCCATTGCACGGTCATCCCCGCGTCGGCGTAAGCGCGCGAGACGGCTTCAGCGAAGATGTCAGTGCCGTCCACGACCGGTCCCCACTGCTGCGGGGCGAGGTAGTCGGTGCCGATGACGATGCCGTTGATCGCCCCCGGCACGTAAGCGGCGGCCCAGCCGTGGTCCGGGTCGTCCGGTCCCCGGTCGTCGTTCGCGAACCCCGGCGGCATCTCGAACTCCTCCGCGCCCTCGTCGGAAGGCTCACCCTCGGCGGGCGCCTCTTCGCTCGCACCGGCATCGGAGAAGAACGCCATGTCCTCGAACAGCGCCGGGATGCGCACCACCTCGTCGGCGCCGACCCCGGTCTCCTTGAGCAGGACTTCCAGGTTCTCCTCGATGTGCGACGCCGCGCTCTCGTTCTGCGCGAGGGCATCGGCGTCGGCCAGGTACTCGTCGATCGTCCGCTTCGGCGGCTCGGGGAAGAAGGAGTCGGAGCCTCCCTCCTGGACCGGGCGGGAGTTCGTCAACGCGTCCCCGTGCCCGGCCGCCTGCGCATCCTCGAGGACCTTGCGGCCCACGGCCGGGTCCATGACCGCGATCGTCCAGCCCCGTTCATTGTCGGCTGGCAGGAACTGGACGAACTCGTCCACGTGCCCGATGCCGAGCCAGTTGGAGTCGAGCACGATCGGGTCCTGCGCGCCCTGCGCCTGGAAGAACTCAAGCGACGCCGGCAGTTTCTGTCCCTGGGCGCCGGTGATGATCCGGCCCGCCGGGTAGGAGACCCCGTTGAGCTCGTACGGCGGGGTGGTCTCGACGTTGCCCATCGAGTTCACCTCGTCGCGCCGGCCCTCCTCGAACTGGATGGCGCCGACACCGGGCCCGCGCAGCTCGAACACCTGGCGTCCGGCCTCGCGCACGGTCTGCGGCGAGCGGATGATGATCCGGATCGACGTGACCGTCCCGTCCGGGCCCGGCATCGTCGCGTAGCCCGGCTCCATGTAGTCCTGCGCCCACTGGTCCCACGGCGCGTTCAGCGCGATCGGATCGGGCTGCCCGATCACCCCCGTCCGCTCGGTCAGGTCCGCGACGAACCTCGTCTGCTCCGGACTGCCAGGGTCCGAGGAGGTGACGACCTGCTCGACCTCCTGCAGGTGGTGATGGGTGAGGACCGGCGCGACGCGCATCTGCACCTCGTCGGTGTCGTCCATGAGCCCCTGCTCGACGGTGAACCGCACCGTGACCGTGCCGTCCCACTCGCCCGGGCGGATCACGTCGCGTCCGTCGATGCCGAGCACGAGACCGGCCGCGAGCTCGTCGCGGGTCAGCTCCGTGGACTCGTCGACGAAGACCCATTCGCCGCCCCGCTCCAGGAACAACCGAGCCTTGTCGGCGCCGTCTCCCACGAGCGCGACCGTGCCGGTGGCGTCGCCGTCGAGGTCGTCGATCGGCATGGTGCGCAGCGGCGCAAAGTTCTCCGTCGCCCTGGGCACGTCGTCGTTCGCGTCGTGGATCGCCGCGAGCTCCGCGTCGCTCAACCCCGCGTTGGCCGGGTCGCTCGGCCTGCCGCGTCCGGCGCTGTCACCGATGTTCGGCAGGAAGACCGCGCCACGCTCCTCCGTCCACTCGCCCTTGCCCTCGACATCGCTGTCGCCCTCGACGTCCACGACACCGTCCCGGTTCGTGTCAGCGCGCAGGTCCGCGACGCCCTGCCCGGCCAGGGCCCAGGGGACTGCGATCACGACCGCCGCGACAGCGACGGCCCCGGCCACCAGGCCGCCGATCACCGCCGTCCGCTTCCGGCGCACCGGGGGTTCCTCTTCGTTCGCCATGAGACTGCTCCAAACTGTTCGTCTGGATACAAACTGCTCGAACGCACCGGCCGGACTCATCGGCCGATCGGGTACGGTCGCGTCCGACCGGGTGGGGTCGCGGCCTGAGAGGTCCGACTTTCGTCGGACGGCTCCTAAGATGGGACCATGCCCGACTCCGCGCCGATCCGCCTCGTCATCGTCGACGACGAGGCCCTGATCCGATCAGGGTTCGAGTACATCCTCGGTGCCGCTCACGACATCAAGGTCGTCGCGACGACCGACGGGTACAACGCGGTCAAGGTCATCGAGGCACACCGGCCCGACGTCGTGCTCCTGGACATCCGGATGCCCGGACGCTCCGGGCTCGACGTCCTCACCGACCTGCGCCGGCGCGGCAGCACCACCACGGTCGCCATGCTCACCACGTTCGGGTCCGACAAGCACGTCGCCGCCGCGCTGGCCGCGGGCGCGGCCGGGTTCTTCCTCAAGGACACCGATCCCGAGCAGCTCCCGCAGCTCGTGCGCACCCTCCACGGCGGCGGGGTGGTGTTCTCGCCTGCGGTGAGCCGCACGGTGATCGCCGGATACCTCCGGCCGAAGGCCCCTGACGATGTCAGGCTCGTCGGGAAGCTCACCGACCGCGAGCGCACGATCCTCATCCGCCTGGCGACCGGCGCGTCCAACGCGGAGATCGCTCAGCAGCTCTACCTGAGCCCGGCGACGGTGAAGGCGCACATCAGCACCATCCTCAGAAAGCTCGAAGTCGAAGGCCGCGTCGCCGCCGCGCTCGTCGCCGAACGCGCCGGGCTGCTGCGCGTGGCGCCATGAGCCTGCGCCGCATCGCGATCGAATCGTCGATCGTCGCAGTGGCACTCATCGACGGCGTGCTCGGCCTGTACCGGCACGGGGCGGTGGAACTCGCGCTCACCGTCGTCGCCGCCCTCGGCCTCGTCCTGCGCCGCCGATGGCCCTGGGCCAGTGTGCTGCTCGCACTTCCTGCACTGTTCGTCGTGGGCGGGCCGACCGCCGCGGTCATCGCTCTGTACTCTCTCGCCGCCTCGACCAGCTCGATACCCGTCCTCGCGATCGCCGGGAGCGCCGTCTTCCTCGGTCTGAGCGGGTTCTGGGTGTACTTCGCATCGGTCAACACGACGCTGATCTTCGCGGTCTACGCCCTCATGACCGCCGGAGGCGCCATCGCGATCGGGCAACTGCAGCGCACCCGGCACATGCTCAAATCCAGCCTCGCCGCGCTCCGCGAGGCCCGCGAGCACGAGCACGGGCGGATCGCCCAGGAAGCGGCCGCGACCGAACGCGCCCACCTCGCCCGGGAGATGCACGACGTCGTCTCCAACCAGGTCAGCCTCATCGCCGTCCAATCCGGTGGCCTGCAAGTGCGCTCAGAGGACCCGACCACCGTCGAGACCGCCCGGAGGATCCGCACCCTCGCGGCCGCGACCCTCGACGAACTCCGCCAGATGGTGCTGCTGCTGCGCGACAGCGACGCGCCGGTGTCCGACCTCGCCCCTCCGCCCACCGTCGACCGGCTCCGCGAACTGCTCGCCGAACAGGACCTGCCGATCGAATCCCACCTGGACCTCCCGGACGACCTCGCCCCGGCGATCCAGCGCGCCGTCTACCGGACCGTCCAAGAAGGACTCACCAACATCCGCAAGCACGCCCCGGGGGCCCGCGTCCGCATCACCGCGACCGCCGACGCCCAAGGCATCCTCGTCGAAGTCTCGAACTCGCCCGCGACCGAACCGCCTGACGAACCGCTGCCCTCTGCCGCGACAGGCCACCTCGGACTCGCCGAACGCGCCGCCAATCTCGGCGGCACACTAGTAGCCGAATCACTCCCGGACGGCTCACACCTCTTGCGCATGCGCATCCCGCACTACCGGCGATAGCCAAGGGGCAGCCCAACCGCCTTCATACTCGCCTCCGCGGCCCCGGTGGGCCCATGTTCGCCCAGACGACTCGAGTGCAGCCTTTCCTCACTGTCTGACCCGGAGGTCGGGCCGTCGACGGGTCATTTGTCCGGCCGGAGGCCCGACCAGCCTCCTGTGGGCACGCTCGACCACCGACGAGTTCACCACGACTCCATCGCATGTCGGATCACCGCCGCGAGTTCCTGCACGACCTGGTCGACGGGGTCGCCCGCGATTATGGCGGCTTCAGCCTTGCCCACGACCCGCCATACTGTCCGCATCTGAGGGAATGCCGGCATCATGTTGCCAACCTGGCACTCCGCCTGCAGCATGGCTACGACCGAGTCGTGCGGCACGAGGTCGACAAGCGCGACCAGTGCGTCCAGCCCAGCCATCAGCGCCTCCATGACATCGACCCGGGAGAGGTAGTCCGGAACGAAATCGTGTCCAATGAGCTTCGTGCGCCCGCGCCGCGAGACGAACATGCCGTTGAGACTCACGAAAGGGAGCGGACCGGTAGTTCCTGCTCGGCGCGGCGATCGACCGGTCCCGCGTGGGCACCAGCGTGCCGTCCACGATCAGCACGGGTTTCTTGGTGAATCGTCTGCGCGGACGCAAGACCAACTTCGGCCAGGTCATCGATGATCCGGTCGGCGGCGGATTTCGAGATGCCGAACAAGGGCACGAGCTGGCACAAGGTGAGGTTGGTCCGCCAGTAGGAGACCACCAGCAGCAGTCGGTAGGACAGCGGCAGGGCCGACCAGGACGAGGCGCGTTTGGGCCAGATCTCGTTGAGCACCAAGCGATCTCGCGGCGAGTACAACGAAAGGAACTCATGCAAGATGAGTCCATCTCGCACGAGTTCCCTTGCCGCACAATGAATATGAATCATATTCATACTCGTATATATAGTTGTCGGGCTGACAGGACTTGAACCTGCGACCCCTTGACCCCCAGTCAAGTGCGCTACCAAGCTGCGCCACAGCCCGTTTTCCGCCGCGTTGTCCGCAGCGGTGACAACTTTAGCCTATAGCCACTGGGGCCTCGGAGGCGAGGTCCCCAGTGTGAGACTGGCTATTTGCGCTTGTCCTTCTTGCGGGATTCGCGGGGTTTGACCACCAGTTCGATGGGCGTTCCCACGAAGCCGAAGTCCTCGCGGAGCTTGCGCTGGATGAACTTGAGGTACTGCTTCTCGAACGGCGCGTTCGTGAAGAGGAGGAAGCGCGGCGGCTCGGCCGCGGCCTGGGTCGCGTAGATGACCTTCGGGGCCTTGTTGGCGCGAGTCGGGTGCGGAGTCGCGGCCTGGAGGTCGCTGATCCACTTGTTCAGTTCGCCGGTGCTGACGCGCTGACCCCAGCCTTCCAGGGCCTCACGCAGCGCGCGGGCGATCTTCTCCACGGCGCGGCCGGTCATGGCCGAGACGTTCACCCGCGGGGCCCAGGAGACCTGGCCCAGCTCGCGGTCGATCTCTTTTTCAAGGTAGTAGCGGCGGTCGTCGTCCACCAGGTCCCACTTGTTGAAGGCCAGGACCATCGCGCGGCCGGACTCCGTCACCTGCGTCAGGACCCGCTGGTCCTGCTCGCTGATGGGCTCGGAGGCGTCCAGGAGGACCAGGGCGACCTCGGCGGCCTCCACGGCGGCTTCGGTGCGCAGCGAGGCGTAGTACTCCGTGCCCGACGCGAACTTCACGCGCTTGCGCAGGCCCGCGGTGTCGACCAGGATCCAGTCCTCGCCGTCGATCTCCACGAGGGAGTCGACGGAGTCGACGGTCGTGCCCGCCACGTTGTCGACCACTACGCGGTCTTCACCGGCGATGCGGTTGAGCAGGCTCGACTTGCCGACGTTCGGGCGTCCCACCAGGGCCACCTTGCGAGGGCCCTGCTCCTTGAGCTGGCCCGTCGGCTCCTCCGGGAACGCCCAGATGATCTTGTCGAGCAGGTCGCCCGAGTTGCGGCCGTGCAGCGCCGAGATCGGGAACGGCTCGCCCAGGCCCAGGCTCCACAGCTCGTGGACCTCGGCCTCCTGCCGCTCCGAGTCGGCCTTGTTGGCCACCAGGATGACCGGCTTGCGGGTCGAGCGCAGGATGCGCACGGCCGCCTCGTCGGCGTCCGTGGGACCCACGCGGGAGTCGACCACGAACACGATCACGTCCGCGGTGCGCATCGCCAGCTCGGCCTGCAGGGCGATGGACTTCGCCATGCCCTCCGCGTCCGGGTCCCAGCCGCCGGTGTCGACCAGGCTGAACTCCCGCCCGGCCCACTCGGCGTCGTACGCCACGCGGTCGCGGGTCACGCCCGGCTCGTCCTGCACCACCGCGGCGCGGCGCCCCAGGATGCGGTTGACCAGTGTCGACTTGCCCACGTTGGGGCGGCCGACCACGGCCACCGTCGGGACCGGGCCGCGCTCGTCGGTGTCCTCGCCGTCAATCCAGCCGGAACCGTCGAACTCGGCCATGGTCTCTTCGTCAGTCATCAATGTCCCTGTTATTGAGCAATGCCAGAATCTTGGCCACTACCTCCACGATCGGCAGCGTCGTGGAGTCGATCACCACGGCCCCCTCCGGAGCCTCCAGGGGTTTGGTGGTCTTCGAGTCGGCCGTGTCGCGCCGCTCGATGTCCTGCTTGGTCGCGGCCTGGTCCGCGCCGTTCTCGGCGGCGCGGCGCTTGGCGCGCTCCACCGGGTCGGCGGTCAGGTAGACCTTCACGTTCGCGTCGGGGGCGACCACCGAGACGATGTCGCGGCCCTCGACCACGATGCCCGCCTTGGCTTCGGCGATGATCCGCCGCTGCTCGTCGATGAGGAACTTCCGCACCGTCTTGTTCCCGGCCACCGCCGAGACCGCCTTCGTCACGTCGTCGCTGCGGATCGCCAGGTCGGCGTCCTCGCCGTCGACGCGCGTGAACGGGTCTTCGGGAGTCGTCCCGAATTCGAGCTTCGCGTTCTTCACCGTCTTGGTGACCTGCGCGGTCTGCGAAGGGTCGACGCCGGCGTTGAGGACCGCCAGCGTCGCGGCGCGGTACATGGCGCCGGTGTCGAGGTACGCGGCGTCGATCGCGGTCGCCAGGGTCTTGGCCACGGTCGACTTCCCTGCCCCGGACGGGCCGTCGATCGCGACGACCGGTCCGCTCTTCTGCTCAGGCACTGTCGCGCTCCGTTCTTCAACTGCAAACCCAGCAAACCTACATCATGCCGGGTTTTACCTGGTGACCACGGCGAACGCGCGGTGACTCAGCGGCGGTCGACCACCTGGGCGCCCATCGGCCACAGCGCCAGCGGAATCATCTTCCAGTTCGCCACGGCCAGCGGGATCCCGATGATCGTGACCGCCTGGGCCAGACCGGTCACCAGGTGGGCGATCGCGAGTTCCCAGCCGAAGAGGATCAGCCACAGGATGTTGCCGATCAACGAGAAGCACCCGGCCGACCGGTCGTACACGACCGTTCTTCCGAAGGGCCACAACACGTATCCGGCCAGCCGCATGTTCGCGATGCCGAAGGGGATCGTCACGATGAAGATGCAGAAGATCAGGCCGGCAACGAAATAGCCGATGGCGAGCCACAGCCCGGCCAGCACGAACCAGATCACGTTCAGAATGGTTGACATGCCGGAACCCTAACCGGGCCTTGCCCTTCCCGTCAGTACAGCTAGCTAGAGTCCGACTTCGCGGTACAGCTCCCCGATCTCGTTCGGGGTGAGCCGCCGCAGGGTCCCCGGCTTGAGGTTCCGCAGCTTGACGGGCCCCATCTCGGTGCGCACGAGTCGCGAGACGTGATGCCCGACCTCGTCCATGAGCCGCCTCACAATGTGCTTGCGGCCCTCGTGGATCGTGATCTCGATCAACGACTGCCCGGCGTGCTCGTCGATGATCTTGAGCTTGTCGGCCTTCGCCAGGCCGTCCTCGAGCTCGACGCCCTTGAGCAGCTTGTTCCAGGTGTTGCGGTCCATGATCCCGGCGACCTGCGCCCGGTAGACCTTCGGCAGGCCGTGCGAGGGGTGCATGATGCGGTTGGCGAGCTCCCCGTCGTTGGTGAGCAGCAGCAGGCCCTCGGAGTCGGTGTCGAGCCGCCCCACGTGGAAGACGCGCTGGTCGATGCCCTTGGCGAACTCGGCGAGCGAGGGGCGGCCCTCGTCGTCCTCCATGGTCGAGACGATCCCGCGCGGCTTGTTGATCGCGAAGTACACCAGGTCGACGTTCGTCACGACCCGCTTGCCGCCGACCTTGATGACGTCCTTGGCCGGGTCCACGCGCTGGCCGAGGCGGGCGGGCTCGCCGTTGACCTTCACCTTGCCGCGGGAGATCAGGTCCTCTGCGGCACGGCGGGAGGCGATCCCGGCCTGCGACAGCACTTTCTGCAGGCGGATGCCCTCTTCGTCAGCGTTGTTCATCTTCCTCGATATCCGTCACGTCGTCCGGTAGGAACGGGGCCAGCTCTGGGAGCTGTGCGACCGTGTCCAGTCCGATCTTCTCCAAGAACAGGGTGGTGGTGCGGTAGAGCGTCGCCGTCGAGTCCGGGTCGGTCCCGCACTCCTCGACCAGGCCGCGCGCGACCAGCGTGCGCATGACGCCGTCGCAGTTCACGCCCCGGATGGCCGAGATGCGGCCGCGGGTGACCGGCTGCCGGTAGGCCACCACGGCGAGCGTCTCCAGCGCCGCCTTGGTGAGGCGGGCCGAGGCGCCGTCGGTGACGAACCGCTCCACGTAGCGGGCGTAATCAGCCCGGGTATAGAAGCGCCAGCCGCCGGCTTGGCGACGCAGATCGAATCCGCGTCCATCACCAGTGTATTCGGCGCTGAGTCGGCCGAGCTGCTCGCGCACCTGTGAACGTGGCCGCTCCAATACCGAGGACAGGAAATCCTCGCTCAGCGGCTCCTCGGCGATCATGAGAATCGCCTCCAGGACCGCGCCGAGGTCGACGTCGTCGGGGACGGGGCTCGTGTCCTCGACCTCGTCCCCCGGTGCCGCCGCGGCCTCGGCGGAGGACTGGGACGGGACGCCGACGGCCTGCGCGTACTCGTCGGGGTCGCCGACGGGTTCGTCCGCGGGCGTGTCCGGCCGGGCAGGGGCCGCTTCGTCGTGCGGGGCGTCCTCGTGGCGCTGCCAGGGCGGGCGCCATTCGGCCACCTCGTCGGCTCTCAGGTGCTCGGTCATGTCGCGGCTTCCTCCCCCGTCTCCGGTGTTCCGGCGTATTCGTCGACCTCGATCTCGGTGATGTTCCCGCCGAGCCAGCGCACTGTGAGTTCGCCGAGCGCCTGCATCTGCTCGAAACCGACCAGGGCCTCCCGGTACAGCTCCAGGAGCGCGAGGAACCGGGCGACCACTTCGAGGTGGGATTCGCAGTCCGAGGTGAGGGCCCGGAAGGTCGCGGTCTGGACGCGCTGGAGGCGGCGGGAGAGGATCACGGCGTGCTCGCGCACCGAGACGCGCTGCATGTGGATGTGGCCGGTGCCCACGGTGGGCACCTGTTTGGGGACCATCGCCTTGGCCGCCAAGGCAGCCAAGGCTTCGGGGGTGAGGTCGAGGACGAGTTCGGGGAGCAGGCCTTTGTAGCGCTCTTCGAGTCCGACGTTGCGGGGCACGCGGGTCGAGGCGGACTCGACGAACGTGGCGAGGGCGCCGGCGGCCTCCTTGTAGGCCTTGTACTGCAGGAGCCGGGCGAAGAGCAGGTCGCGGGCTTCCAGGAGCGCGAGGTCCTCTTCGTCGTCGACGACGGTGCCGGGCAGGAGCCGGGCGGTCTTGAGGTCGAGCAGGGTGGCGGCGATGAGGAGGAACTCGGAGGTCTCCTCGAGGTTCCAGGCGTCGTCGAGTCCGGTGACATAGGTGATGAACTCGGAGGCGACCTGGTGGAGGGCGAGTTCGGTGACGTCGAGCTTGTGCTTGCCGATGAGCTGGAGCAGCAGGTCGAACGGGCCCTCGAAGTTGGCGAGCCGGACGTGGAAGCCGCTCTCGGCCTCCTCCGGTTCGCCCTCCCGCTGGGTCGGGAGCTGGGGCGGCTGCTGGTCGGTCACGCACGCAAGCTTAGACGGGCGCCCAGGACACTACGGGGTGAACTCCGGGTTTCATGTGCCGTAAGGACTTCGACACCCTATTTGTCGGTGGCGGCGATCAGCTCACGCGCGAGCTGGCGGTAGGCGCGGGCGCCGGAGGAGGCGGGGGCCCACGTGGTGATGGGCTCGCCCGCGACCGTGGTCTCGGGGAAGCGCACCGTGCGGGTGATGACGGTGGAGAACACCTTGTCGCCGAAGGCTTCCACGACGCGCTGGAGCACCTGGCGCGAGTGCGTGGTGCGCGAGTCGTACATGGTGGCGAGGATGCCGTCGAGCTCGAGGTCGTAGTTGAGGCGTTCGCGGACCTTGTCGACGGTGTCGAGCAGGAGGGCGACGCCGCGCAGCGAGAAGAACTCGCACTCGAGCGGCACGAGCACCGAGTGGGCGGCGGTGAGCGCGTTGATCGTCAAGAGCCCCAATGAGGGCTGGCAGTCGATGAGGACGTAGTCGAAGTCGGGGATCACCGGGCGCAGGACGCGGGCGAGGGTCTGCTCGCGGGCGACCTCGTTGACGAGCTGGATCTCGGCGGCCGAGAGGTCGATGTTGGCCGGGAGCAGGCGCAGGCCGGCGACGTTCGTCTTGACCATGACGTCGTCGATGTCGACGTCGTCCTGCATGAGGAGGTTGTAGACGGTGAGGTCGAGCGTGTGGGGGTTGGTGCCGAAGCCGACCGAGAGCGCGCCCTGCGGGTCGAAGTCGACCATGAGGACCTTGCGGCCGTACTCGGCAAGGGCCGCACCGAGGTTGATGGTCGTGGTCGTCTTGCCGACCCCGCCCTTCTGGTTGGCCATGGCGATGACGCGGGCCGGGCCGTGTCGTTCCAGCGGCTGCGGCTGGGGGATCTCGCGCTTGTTCGTGTACGCCTCGGGGTCGGGCGAGGAGAGGTCCTCGGTTCCGTCAGCGGGAGGCATCTGCGCGGCACCGCGCAGGGCCGCCCATTTGTCGTTGCTGTCCACACTGCTCATTTCTTCGCGCCTCCGGGTGCGAGGTCGACACCGGGTGCCGGGCGTCTCACCATTGCCTGTCTTAGCGACTGTACGTCAGTGTATCGAGGCTGTCGACGGCTTGGGAGACTCCGAGGCACCCGGCGTGAGTTCGCCCGCTGTGCGGGTGAGCGGCTCGAGTCCTGTTGGGACGTCAGTTCTCCGCGAGCACCTGCGCGATCGGTTTGAGCGGCAGGTGGTGCGTGAGCGCGACGGGTTCGTTGGCGACCTGTCCGGCGTAGGTGTTGAGGCCGCGGGCGAGGGCCGGGTCGGCCTTGAGGGCGGCGACCCAGCCGAGGTTGGCGAGCTTCATGACGTACGGGAGGGTGGCGTTGGTGAGCGCGTACGTGGAGGTGTTCGGGACGGCCCCGGGCATGTTCGCGACGCAGTAGAAGAGCTTGCCCGCGTGGGTGAACGTGGGGTCGTCGTGGGTGGTGGGCTTGGAGTACGCGAAGCAGCCGCCCTGGTCGATCGCGATGTCGACGAGGACCGCGCCGTCCTTCATGTCGGCGAGCACTTCGTCGTCGACCACGGTGGGGGCCTTGGCTCCTGGGACGAGGACGGCGCCGATGACGAGGTCGGCCTCGCTGCAGGCGCGCTTGACCTCGAAGCGGTTCGAGACGATGGTGCGCAGGCGCCCTTGGTAGAGGTCGTCGGCGGCGTGGAGCTTGTCGATGTTGAGGTCGAGGAGTTCGACGTCGGCGCGCATGCCCACGGCGATGGCGGCGGCGTTCATGCCCGAGACGCCGGCGCCGATGATGACCACGCGGGCGGGCGCGGTTCCGGGGACGCCGCCCATGAGGGTGCCGCGGCCGCCTTCGGGGCGCTGGAGGTGGTAGGCCCCGGCCTGGACGGCGAGGCGTCCGGCGACCTCGCTCATGGGCGCCAGGAGCGGCAGGCGCCCGTCGGCGGTCTGGACGGTCTCGTAGGCGATGCCGGTGATGTGGCGCTCCAGGAGCGCGTCGGTGCATTCGGCGCTCGCGGCGAGGTGGAGGTACGTGAAGAGGGTCTGGCCGGGCCGCATCCGGTGGAACTCGTCATGGATCGGCTCTTTGACTTTGAGGACGAGATCGCCTGCGTCCCAAGTCGAGTCAGCGTCTGGGTAGATGAGCGCGCCGGCGGCGCGGTAGTCGGCGTCGCTGATCGCGGAGCCGAGCCCGGCACCGGTCTCGATGACGACGTCGTGGCCGGCGGCGACGAGCTCGTGGACCCCGGCGGGGGTGAGGGCGACGCGGTACTCGTTGTTCTTGATCTCGCGGGGGACGGCGACTTTCACGTGCGGGTTCCTTCCGAAGCGTTGTGCCAGTTCGGGGCCGATCGGCATCCCGCACGGGCAGTCTAGGACGCCAGGCGTCCGAGAACCCGCATTCCTTCTGGGTCAGCGGTTCGGACGGCGTCGTCGCCGTGATCGTAAGTCGGCCCGCCGCACAACGCGCGGCGGGCCATGTGAGCGTGCGCCTTATTTACCGAGGTGCAGCTTGGCGAGGCTCAGCGCGAGGGCGCAGACGCCGTTGCGGATCTCGCCGTCGGCGACCGCGGCGAGGGCCTTGTCGAAGTCCCACCAGACGAGCTCGATGTGGGTCTCCTCGTCGGTGCGCTCGTGCCGCTCGGCCTCGGGCACCGGCGAGAGGCCGGTGGCGAGGAAGTAGTGGATCAACTCATTGGAAATGCCTGGGCTGGTGAAGAACTCGCCGAGCTTCACCATGTCGGCGGCCTGGAGGTCGGCCTCTTCGGCGAGCTCGCGGCGGGCGCAGTCGGCGGGGTCCTCGTCGGGGATGTCACGGATGCCGGCGGGCAGCTCCCACATGAGTTCCTTTGGCGGGACCCGGAACTGGCGGATGAGGCCGACCCGGCCCTGCTCGTCGAGCGGGACCGCGACGACGGCGCCGATGTGGGCGATGAACTCGCGGCGGGCACTGCCGCCGCCGGGCATCGCCACGGTCTCGGCGGTCAGGTCGTAAGCCCAGCCGCGATGGATGATTTCGCTGTCGAGAACTCGGTACTCATGCACGAGGGCCACACTAGTCGGCTCAGGTAACCGGCTCAGTCCTCTCCGGCGGCGTCTTTGAGTCGCCGCAGGATCCCCTCGATGACCTCATGGCTCGGGAGGGGCACGCCCGAGAGCGCCGAGAGGAACAGGCCGTCGCCGACGAGGCGGACGATCTCGGCGGTGACCGGGTCCTCGATCTGCTCGTGGATGAGCTCGGACCAGCCGTTGAAGATGAAGAGCACGTCGTCCTTGGCGGCTTCGGAGAGCTCGGCCTTGCCGCGCATGGCCGTCAGCAGGGCCCAGAGTCCGGCCGCCGACTCGGCCGACTCGACCTCGGAGACGCGCAGGAAGGTCTCGACGACACCGGTGGCGCGGGCCCGGGCGATGTTCGCCTCTTCCTGGAGGCGGAAGCGGCGGGCCAGGCCGTCGTAGAGGTCGGACTTCGACTTGAAGTGGTAGAGCAGGCCGCCCTTGGAGACACCGGCCTCGGCGGCGACCTTCTCCAAGGTCACGCCCGAGGAGCCCTCGTCGACGAGGATGCGCTGGAGCGCGTTGAGAATGCGGTCCCGGGTGGTGATCTCCGGCTCGTTCATGTTTCCTCCTCGTGACAACTGTACCGTCCGGACGGTACAGTTGGTGGGCGTGTCGGCCTCCGGCACGCCCGGCGTCTGGGATGCCGCCTCGCGAGCCGTGCTTCGGCTCACGTTCAGAAAGTAGTGAAACCCATGGCCACCACGCTTCGCGCACCGCAGGAGCCCCGCGCCCGCATGAGCGCCAAGCAGGGCTGGGCACTGGCGGTGCTCGTGCTCCCGGTGCTGCTCATCTCCATCGACATGACGGTGCTCGGCTTCGCCGTGCCGTTCCTGTCCGAAGACCTCGCGCCCACCAGCTCGCAGCTGCTGTGGATCGTCGACGTCTACGGCTTCGTCCTCGCCGGACTCCTGGTCACCATGGGCACGCTCGGCGACCGCTTCGGGCGCCGCCGCCTGCTGATCATCGGCTCGGCCGCGTTCGCCGCCGCGAGCGTCCTCGCCGCATACGCGCCGAACGCCGAATCGCTCATCGCCGCCCGCGCGCTCCTCGGCGTCGCCGGCGCGACGCTCATGCCGACCACGTTGGCGCTCATGCGCAACCTCTTCCACGACGACCGTCAGCGCCGCTTCGCGATCGCCGTGTGGGCCTCCGGGTTCTCCGCGGGCTCGGCGGCCGGGCCGATCATCGGCGGCTGGCTCCTGGAGCACTTCTGGTGGGGCTCGGTGTTCCTGATGGCCGCGCCGGTCTCCATCGCGGTCGTGCTGGCCGCGCCGTTCCTGCTGCCGGAGTCGAAGAACCCGAACCCGGGCACGCTCGACCTGGCCAGTGTCGCGCTGTCGTTCCTGGCGCTGTTCCCGTTCGTGTACGGGGTCAAGACCATCGCCGAGCACGGCTTGACGTGGACGGCCGCCGCCGCGATCGGCGTCGGCGCGCTCGCGGGGGTGCGGTTCGTGCGTCGCCAGAAGCGGCTGGAGCACCCGCTGATCGACGTGGGACTCTTCAAGCTGCGCCGCTTCAGCGCCTCGCTGGCGACGAACTTCACCATCGTGTTCGCGATGATCTCGGCGCTGTTCCTGCTCACGCAGTACCTGCAACTGGTGCTGGGCTACTCCCCCATGGAGGCGGGGCTGCTGCTCCTGCCGGGCATGGCGGTCTCGGTCGTCACCGGTCTGGTGGCGGTGCGCATGTCCGAGCGGATCGGCATGGTGCGCACCATCATCGGGGGTCTGGTGTTGGTGATCGCCGGATTCGCGGCGATGGCGTTCATCGGGGTCGACTCGGGGGCGCTCGTGGTCGCGGTGTCGTTCGCCCTCATCGGCGGCGGCTCCGGGCTGGCGCAGACGGTGACCAACGACGCGATCCTCGCGGCGGCCCCGGCCGACCGGGCGGGCGCGGCCTCGGCGATCTCAGAGACCGCGTACGAGCTCGGCGGCGCGATGGGCGTGGCGCTCCTCGGTTCGCTCTCGACCGGGATCTACCGGGCCGAGATGGGCGATGCCCCGGCCGCCGCGGCCGAGACGCTCGGCGAGGCCGCGCACATGGCCGCGACGCTCCCGGCCGCGGCCGGCGACGCGCTCATGGAGACCGCTCGCACCGCGTTCACCGACGGCCTGCGCACCGTGGCGGTCATCGCCGCGGCACTGGTCCTGATCGCCGCCGTGGCGGTCGGCCGGGCCCTGCGGACGCGGTCCTCGGAACGCTGAAGTCCGCTCTACTGTCGACGGTTTCGCCCTACGATGTCCTGGTCCGGTGCCGTTCGGTGCCGGATCATGGCATCGCTCCGCCACGCGGAGCGGGGAAGGGGCACGGCTATGAGCTGGTACATGACCGCCCTCAAGAAGTACGCGGTGTTCAGCGGCCGCTCCCGCCGTCGCGAGTTCTGGTGGTTCGTCCTGGTCAACGCCATCATCGGCGCGATCTTCCAGTGCCTGGGCAACGACCAGAACGACCCGAACTTCTGGAACTTCATCGGCTGGCTCTACGGACTCGCGGTCCTCATCCCGAGCATCGCGGTGCAGGTGCGCCGGCTCCACGACACGGGCCGGTCCGGCTGGTGGTGGTTCATCGGGCTCATCCCGTTCGTCGGCTGGATCGTCCTGGTCGTCTTCGACCTGTTCGACAGCGAACCGGGCCCCAACCAGTACGGCCCCAATCCCAAAGGCATGTAAGCGGATACGACGAAGGCGGGGCTCGAGCGAGCCCCGCCCTTCTCGTGTTCGGTTACGCCGCTTCGATGTCGAGGCGGTCGGCGGCCTGGCGCTTGAGGGCCGCCTCGACCAGGCCCGCGAAGAGCGGGTGCGGGCGGGTCGGACGGGACTTCAGCTCCGGGTGGGCCTGGGTCGCCACGAAGTACGGGTGCACCTCGCGGTCGAGCTCGATGAACTCAACGAGGCGCCCGTCGGGCGAGAGGCCCGAGATCACGAAGCCGGACTTCTGCAGCTGGTCGCGGTAGGCGTTGTTGACCTCGTAGCGGTGGCGGTGGCGCTCGTTGACCTCGGTCGCGCCGTAGACCTCGGCGGCGATGGAGCCCTCGGCGAGCTGCGCCGGGTAGGTGCCCAGGCGCATCGTGCCGCCCATGTCTCCGCGCCCGGCGACGATGTCGGTCTGGTCGGCCATCGTGGAGATGACCAGGTGCTCGGCCTCGCGGTTGAACTCCTCGGAGTCGGCGCCGACGAGCCCGGCGACCTCGCGCAGGCCCTCGATCGCCATGCACTGCATGCCGAGGCACAGGCCCAGGGTCGGGACGAGGCGGGTGCGCGACCACGTGAGCGCCTGGATCTTGCCGGGCACGCCCCGGTCGCCGAACCCGCCGGGGATCACCACGGCGTCGACCCCGGCGAGGGCCTTCGCGGTGCTCTCGGTGGAGGCGCACTCGTCGGAGACCACCCAGCGGACCTTGACCTTCGCGCGGTTGGCGAAGCCGGCCGCGCTCAGCGCCTCGACCACGGACTTGTAGGCGTCCGGCAGTTCGACGTACTTGCCGACGATCGCGACCTCGACCGTGGCGCTCGGGTTGTGGACCCGGTCGAGCAGGTCGTCCCACGCGGTCCAGTCGACGTCGCGGAACGGCAGGTCGAGCTTGCGGACCACATACGCGTCAAGGCCCTCCGAGTGGAGGGTCTTGGGGATCTCGTAGATCGACTTCGAGTCGGGGGCCGAGACCACGGCGGCGTCGTCCACGTCGCAGAACCCGGCGATCTTCTGCTTGAGCCCGTCCGGCAGCGGCCGGTCGGAGCGGCAGACGATCGCGTCGGGCTGGATGCCGATGCTGCGCAGCTGCGCCACCGAGTGCTGGGTCGGCTTGGTCTTCATCTCCGAGGACGCGGCCAGGTACGGCACCAGCGAGACGTGGAGGAAGAAGCAGTTGTCGCGGCCGATGTCGTGCCGGTACTGGCGGATCGCCTCGAGGAACGGCAGCGACTCGATGTCGCCGACGGTGCCGCCGACCTCGGTGATCACGACGTCGGGGACGCGCCCGGTCTCGGGGTCCGGGTCGGCCATGGCCGCGAGGCGGGACTTGATCTCGTTGGTGATGTGCGGGATGACCTGCACGGTGGCGCCGAGGTAGTCGCCGCGGCGCTCCTTGGCGATGACGTCGGAGTACACCTGGCCGGTGGTCACGTTGGCGTGCTTCGACAGGTTGCGGTCGAGGAACCGCTCGTAGTTGCCGATGTCGAGGTCGGTCTCGCCGCCGTCGTCGGTGACGAAGACCTCGCCGTGCTCGTACGGGTTCATCGTGCCGGGGTCGACGTTGAGGTACGGGTCGATCTTCTGCATCACCACGTACAGGCCGCGCGCGGTCAGCAGATTGCCGAGACTGGCGGCGGTCATGCCCTTGCCGAGAGCGGAGGTGACTCCACCGGTGACGAAGAGGTGCTTCGTGGAACGGATCTGACCATTAGCGGCGCTGGCCAAGGCGGACTCCCGTGATGTTCGTGGCGAACGAGCCGCTCAAGAAAGCAGCCGGTGGATCGCATCATCCACGGGATTCCACACTAACACTTTCGCCGCTGTTTTCCTCATCGACCCACGAGGGTGCGTCGACGATCATGTCCGAGTACTGGCCGTCCTTGACGTGCGCGCGGGCCAAGACGCGGTGACTCATGATGACCGCCAAGGGAACCATGACCGCGAGGGCCGAGCCGAGGCTCATGAGGCCCTTGCCGAGGAGGAGGCCCGCGATGGCGGACCCGGCGACCGCGGCCGAGAACGCGGCGCGCAGCGGCGGGTACAGGCCGAAGGCGCGGCGCAGACCGCCGCCGGGACGCAGGAGGATGAGCCAGCAGTAGGCGCCGGCCATGACGGTGAGCACGCTCAGCGGCGAGGTGAAGACCGCCACGATGTTCGAGCCGACGCCGGAGGCGATGACGCCGTTGGTGTCTCCCAGGATGTCGCCGAGGAAGGAGCCGAGCACGCCGCGTTCGGCCGCGGGCCGCTGGTAGTCGATCCACGAGAGGCCGAACAGCACCGCGACACCGGCCAGGCCCGACCACACGAAGCGGGGGAAGGTGACCCAGCCGCCGGTCGCGAGCGCGGCCGCGAGGCAGGTGCCGACGATGATGGCGACGGCCGCCGGGACGGAGTCGCCGAGGAACCCGACCGAGACGATGAGGACGCCGACGCAGCCGATCCCGGCCATGGCCGGGGACTGGAAGCGGCGCGGGAGGCGCCAGGCCACGGCCGCGGCGAGCAGCCACAGCGAGGCGATGAACATGCCGGTGGCGACCGGCCCGAGCGCGTTCGAGGCGGAGTCGGCCACCGTGTAGTCGCCCAGGAGGGTCCCCAGCGGGTCCTCGGTGTGGAGGAGCATCGCGAGGACGGTCACGAGGATGCCGAAGGCGGACACCGAGACCATGAGGCTCGAGGGCCCGTGGCGGCCGGGCAGTCCGATCGCGATGAAGGCGCACACGATCGCGATGCCGAGGGCGGTGAGCGGTCCGATGAGGCCGGGGCGCTCGGCGGACCACCAGCCGAAGAAGTCCGCGAGGATCCCGGCGGCCACGAAGAGGGCGCACACGAGGGCCGTGACGATGTTCAGCCGCATGAGCCACAGCGGCGGGGGTTTGACGCCGGGCTGCCCGGCGCGGCGCAGGAGGTGCAGCAGCGGCCAGGCCACGAAGGTCAAGGCGAGGAACAGGAGCACCTGGAGCCACTGCGTCGCCGGGGCGGCGACGTCGGCGGCCATGAGCCGGGTGTCGGTGTCGTCGAAGACCGCCTGTCGGTCCTCATAGGTCAGCAGGTCCTCGGTGGCCCCGGCCGCGGTGCCGGTCACGGTTTCGGGGAGCGGAGAGTCCAGGAGGGTCAGGACGGTCGCCGTCAGGTCGGTGAGCCTGAGGTAGCCGGGGCGTTCGGCGGCCAGGTCGAGGAGGTTGTGGCCGTTCCCGGTGCCGAAGTTCGCGATCGTGGCGAGGAGCCGGTTCGGATCGGCCACTTGGCTGACGCCGGTGATGATGAACGCCGAGTCCTCCCCGCGGGCCGCCTGGAGCTCACCCACGGTGGCGTCGAGGCTTTCGAGTGCGGCGGCGCGCGACTGGGGCTCGGTCGGCAGCACGCCGCCGTCCACCACCGAGAGCGGGCACTCGGCGAGCGCATCGGTCAGGTCGTCGCCGGTCGGCATGGCCGGCACGTAGTCGGCCACGCGCCCGACCGAGTTCGCGGTCGCGTACGCCGCACCGGAGCCGATCGCGGTCGCGCAGCTGGTCCCGGCGGCGAGCATCCCGAGTTCGGTGCCCTGGTCGAGTTCGCGGTTGAGGGTCACGAGGTCGGTCATGTCCCCCACCGTCGCGGTGGATCCGGAGACCGTGATCTGGTCGGAGGTGACCAGGCCGCAGTCGGAGGACTGGCCGTAGGGGTCGCTGACGGCGGGCGCGCCCGCCGAGAGGGTGAGCCAGCCGTCGAGGGTGCAGGTGAAGTTGCGGCCCGAGTCGGTGTTCAGCTCGGCGAGCGAGCCGTTCTCCGCCAGCGCGGCGAGGTTCGGGGTCGTGTCGGCGTCGATGTCGGTCCAGGAGAGGCCGCCGACGCCGAGGAGGACGACGGAGCCGACCGTCTCGGGCAGGGCCTCTTCCGCGTCGTCGGGCAAGAGCTGGAAGGCGGCCGCACCGGCGAGGACGGCGACGCCGAACCAGGCCGCGATGGGGCCCAGGTTCTCGGTGATGCCGCGGCTGATCGCCTTGCGGGCTTTGCGGGTGAGGCGCCCGGCATCGAATTTTCGCGACACGGCGGCGCTATCTTCCCGTCAATTCCAGATAGAGCGCGTCGAGGGCGTCGAGCATCTGGGCCTCGTCGGGCCAGGTGGCCGCGCGGGCGAGGCCCTTCTCCGCGTAGGCGGCGAGGCGGGCGGGGTCGTCGAGGAGGTCGCGCACGGTCTGGTCGAGAGTGTCGACGTCGCCCACTTCGAAGTAGACGGCGGCGTCGCCCACGAGTTCGGGGATGCCGCCGGTGCGGGTGGTCACGAGCGGCACGCCGGCCTGCAGCACCTCTTGCGCGAAGAGCTGGCGGGCCTCCCACTGGCTGGTGATGACGGCGAGGTCGGCGGCGGCGAGGAGGTCGGCCACGTCGGTGCGGTGGCCGAGGAGGCGCACGTCGGCACCGGTGGCGTCGATGAGTCCTTGCAGCCGCATCCGTTCGGGGCCGTCTCCGGCTACGGCGACCACGGGCTGGGCGGCGAGGTCGGTCCAGCGTTTCGCGGCGGCGATGAGGGTGTCGTAGTCCTTCTGCGGGTGGAGGCGGCCGACGGTGAGCAGTAGCGGGCGGTCGCCGATGCCGAGTTCGGCGCGGATCGACTCGGGGTCGCTCACGGCGGTCCGCGGCGGGGCGGCGACGGGCGCGAGGCGGGCGTCGCGCGCGCCGAGTTCGATGAGGTGCTCGTGGAGGTCGGAGGAGGCCGCGAGGGCGACGTCGACGCCGCGGGCGAGGCGCTTCTCGATCTGGTCGGAGACGCGCCGCTTGATCCCGGTGGTGATGAGCTGGTTGTGCCAGGTGGTGACGAGGGCCGCGCCGGTGGGGCGGGCGGCGAGCGCGGTGAGCCCGGCGGTGAGGCCGTGGGCGTGGACGAGGTCGACGCCGCGTCCGGTGATGCCGCGCAGGGCATTGCGGGCCGCCCACCAGGCGAGCGGGAGTTCGGGCGAGGGCTTGGCGGTGATGGGCGCGGGCAGGAATCGGGCGCCCTTGGCGCGGAAGCCGAAGCGCTCCTCGGTCTCGGGCGGGCCGACGACCAGGACGGCGTCGCCGCGCTCGACGAGGCCCGCGGCCACGGAGGCGACGTGCGTCCCGATGCCGCCGGTCGAGGGGCCGAGCACCAAGGCGATTCGGCGATGGCTCACTTGTCTGCTCCAGTGGGTTCGTCGGGTGCGTGCTCGTCGGATGCGGGTTCGTCCGGTATTTCAGACGCTCGGATTATGCCAGCGCGTCGCAGGACCGGGCGCACGACACCGGAACCGCCGATGAGCGCGGCGAGTCCAAGGTAGATGACACCGGTCGCGGCGCCGACGACTATGCCCTGGAAGAGGGCCGAGTAGAACGAGTCGGCGTGGCCCCAGAGGGCGATGATTTCGCGGGCGGCGAGGACCGCACCGATCGCGGACACGATCGTCGCGAGCGCGGCGCGCGGGATGCCCCTGAGGCTGGCCGCGCCGGTGTGGCGGGCGATGGCGGCGGTGAGGGCGAGGCCGATCACGGTCATGCCCGCGGACCAGGAGATGGCAAGCGCGAGCGTGCGGTCCTCGACGGGCATGGCCTCGGAGAGGACGATCGCGGCGACTGCGCCTGCGGCCCAGCCGATCGAAGTTGCACCGGCGGCGTACTTGTTGCGGCCGATGGCGTACAGGCCCCTCGAGTAGATCGCGAAGACCGAGTAGCCGAACAGGCCGAAGGCGAGGCCGGTGAGCGTCGCCTGGAGCTGCGGCTGGGTACTCAGTCCGCTGTCGGCCGAGACGGAGGCGAGGACGGTGCCGATGGGTTCGGCGAGGCCCGCGAGCGCGGCGACGCCGAGGCCGGAGAGGAGCAGGATGGCTCGGCCGGTCTGGGACAACCGGCGCTGGTAGCGCTCGTGCTCGCCGAGTGAGAATGCTTCGGCGAGAACGGGATAGGCGGCGGTGGCGAGCGGGACGGCGAGCACGGCCCACGGCAGGAGGAAAAAGGTCTGCGAGACGGTGAAGATCGCGGCCGGTCCGGTCCCGGCGTCGTTGGCGAGCCGCAGCAGCAGGGCCTGGCAGAGCTGCTGGGCGCCGACGGTGATGGCTCCGGCGATGGCGAGGGACTTGAGGCCGGAGGCGACGTGGGTGTCGAGCCGCCACGCGGGCCGCAGGCGCAGACCGAGGCCGCGCAGCGGGAAGATGAGGCACCCGGCGAGGACTGCCACGCCGCAGGTGGTGCCGAGGGCGAGGAACACGATGCCGTTCTGGCCCAGGTTCTCGACATCGGCCTGGCGCCCGGAGATGACGCCGTAGACGACGTAGACCCCGGCCATCACGACGCTGGAGAGGAGCGGTGCGAGGGCGGGCCAGGCGAAACGGCGGTGTGATTGGAGGATGCCGGTGAGGACGACTGCGACGCCGTAGAGCGGGATCTGCGGGGCGAAGAGGACGAGCATCTCTGTGGCGGCGTCGATCGTCGCTTCCCTGGCGGCCGGGTCATCGACTGCGTTGTCCGGCATGAGCAGGACGATGATCGGGCGCGCGAAGAATGCGACGATGAGCCCGGCGGGGATGAGGATGGTCAGCGCCCAGGTCATGAGCGCGGAGGAGATGTGGCTGACCTGCTTGGGGTCGTTCCTCGCGAGCGGCGCGGCCAGGAGCGGGATCACGAGTGCGGCGAGCGCGCCTCCGGCGACGAGCTCGAAGATGATGTTGGGGATGCTGTTGGCGGTCTGATAGGCGGTACCGAGCGTCCCTAGACCGATGGCCCAGGTGAACACCATCGTGCGGCCGAATCCGGCCAGGCGGGAGGCGACGGTGATCGCACCGATGACCGAGGCGGCACGACCGACTTCGCGTCGGGTCTCGGTCAAGACTTCGTCCGACCCAGCTCGTCCAACTCCCGCAGCACGGGCGTCTCGGCGATCACTTTCGTGAAGCTCACTTTTTCGGAGGTGGCGATGAGCGCGGCGACGCCCGCGAGGGCGACGTGGCGGCCGATCATGCCGGTCCGGGCGATGAAGGCCAGGCCGAGGAGTGCGCCGAGGGCGTTCGCGCCGCCGTCGCCGAGCATGGTCTTGCCGTCCAGGTCTTCGGCCATCGCGGCCCCCGCGGCCGCGGAGACCGCGAGCGCGGTGTTGGCGCCGCCCGCAGCGGTGCGGCGGCGGGACTTCGGGCCCGCCGGGCGCGAGAGCGGCGCGGAGGCGAGGGTGACGACCTTGAGGGCGCGGCCGGGCCGCAGGTCGAACAGGTTGATGACGTTGGCGGCACCGGCGATGACGCCGCCGCCGACGCCCACGTTCCAAAGGCGCCGAATCAAGGGGCGGCGTTCGTCGGTGAGTTCGCCGTTCTGCAGGTCGATGAGGGCGGCGGAGGCGATCCCGGCGGTCGAAATGCCGAGGACTTTGATGAGGCCGGCGCTCATGCGGCCCTTGAGGAGCGCGCCGACGTGGCCTTTGAAGCCCTTGGCCTTCTCGCCCTTGGCGTCGGCGATGTCGTCGTAGAGTCCGACCGCTCCGGCGGTGAGTCCGGCGGTGGCCGCCGCGGCGGCGTAGGCCGGCGAGTTCGCTCCGACTATCGCCCCGGCGGTGGCGCCGATGGTGATCCCCGGGCCTTCGGCCAGGGACACGGTGTCGCCCTTGTGGTTGACGCGTTCCAGATCGGCCGCCCACTTGGAGCGCCGTACGGCGCTGATCGCGGCGATGGTGCCGCCCGCGGCGAGGCCTCCGATGAACGCCCGCCCGACCGTGCGCGTTAGCTGGCTCATGGGCGCGATACTAGGCCGCGTCGGGAAGCAGGCCTGAAGCGCCCTCCCCGATCCCGAGATGGTCGACGGTGGCGTTGTTGACGAAATCGGCGAGCGCGGCGACCGCGGCGATCTGGCCCTGCGGGAGGGAGACGTTGTCGACGGTGGCGATCGTCTCGGCGTTCTCGGTGCGCAGCGTCAGGATCGGGTTGCTGTCGCCGGTCGAGGTCGTGGCGGCGTAGACGGTGGGGTCGTCGGCGGCGAAGGCGTTGGCGAAGTCGACCATCCCGGCGTTGCGGTCCTCGGCGTCGGAGTCCGTGAAACCGGACCCGGCGAGGACGAGGACGCCGTCGGCGACGCCGGTCGGCGGGGTCTCGACGGTGAGCATCGACATCGCGGAGAGGCCGGCGGTGACGGTGGTGATGTCGCCCGGTGCGATGGTCACGGCCGCGCCGGCGGCCTCGCCGGTGGTCACAGCCGCGAGCACGTAGCTCATGGCGGTCACGCCGTCGTAGGTGACGGGGGTTTCGACGGTCTGCGGGGTGGTGGTCTCGGCGAGGTCGCCGAGGGCGTCGGTGTTGGCCGGGTCGAAGTAGTCGTCGAGGACCGAGAGGCGGCCGGTGACCGTGGCCCCGGAGTAGCCGAGCATCTCGACCGCGCTGTCGACGACCTCCGTGTCGACGCCGGGGAGGGCGACGACGAGGATGCTGCGGCCCGTGAGCTGCTCGGACAGGTAGGCCGGGGCGATCTCGGCGGCGAAGGCCTGGTCTTCGCCGAGCTGGTTGTCCAGTTCCCGGTTCTCGTCGCGCAGCTGCTCGTTGCCGTCGCGCAGGCTCTGAATGGTGTTCTCGAAGGCCACGATGGCGGGCCCGTTGAGCGCGGCGGTGCCCAGGATGAGGCCCACGGTGAGGGCGAGGAACACCGCGGTGAGGCTCACCAGGTGGTAGCGGAAGTTGATCACGAGAACAGCCTTTGGATTTGGAAGAGCAGTCCGTCCCACCAGTCGGCGACGACGTCGACGAAGGAGCGCCCGACGGTGGAGATGGCGACGGCGGTGGCCATGGCGGCGAGTCCGGAGACGATGAGCAGGAGCAGTGCGGAGATCGACATGTCCTGGCGGTAGAGGCGTGAGACGCCCTTGGCGTCGACGAGCTTGCCGCCGACGCGCAGTCGGGTGAGGAAGGTGGAGGCCATGCCGCCGCGTCCCTTGTCGAGGAACTCGACCATGGTGACGTGGGTGCCGACGGCGCAGATAAGCTCGGCGCCCTTCTCGTCGGCCATGAGCATGGCGATGTCCTCGGAGGTCGCGGCCGCCGGGAACGGGATCGCGGGGACCCCGAGCTTGTCCATGCGCTCCATGCCGGGGGCGCGCCCGTCGGCGTAGGCGTGGACGACGATCTCGGCGCCGCAGCGCAGGGCGTCGTCGGAGACCGAGTCCATGTCGCCGACGATCATGTCGGGCGTGTAGCCGGCCTCCAGGAGCGCGTCCGCGCCGCCGTCGACGCCCACGAGCACGGGCTTGAACTCGCGGATGTACGGGCGCAGGACGTCGATGTCCTCTTTGTAGTTGTAGCCGCGGATGACGATGAGCGCGTGGCGGCCGTTGAAGGAGGTCTTCACGTCGGGCACGCCCACGCCGTCGAGCAGGAGGTCCCGCTCGCGCTTGAGGTACTCCATCGTGTTGGCCGCGAAGGCCTCCAGCTGGATCGAGAGCCCCTCTTTGGCGGCCTCCATGTCGGCAGTCACGGACTCGGTCGTCTGGACGGCGCCTTCGGCGATCAGGTCGCCGCCCGAGAAGATCTGCCCCGCTTCGAGGTCGACAGAGACGGGCTTGCCCTCCCGGACGAGGTCGAAGATCTCGTCGCCGACGCCGTCGATGAGGACGATCCCGGCTTTGACGAGCACTTCGGGGCCGAGGTTCGGGTAGCGGCCGGAGATCGACTTCGAGGCGTTCACGACCACGGGCACGCCGGTGCCGACCAAGGTGTCGGCGGCGACCCGGTCGAGGTCGACGTGGTCGATTATCGCGATGTCGCCGGGTTCGAGCCGACCGCACAGCCGTTTCGTGCGGCGGTCGAGGCGGGCGGTGCCGACCAGCCGTTCATCGGAGGGATCGCCCTCCGGGTTCCGCCCGGGCAAACGCAAGCTAGGTACACGCATCGTGCATCATCATGCCATCCGATCGCACGGGTCGAGGCGACGGCGCGCCGCTTCGCACCGTACGGGTGAGTTGTCGCTAGGACTTCATCTTCGCAGCCTCGGCAAGGAGTTCCTCGGCGTGGGCCACGCCCAGGTGGGAGTCGGGCATGCCGGCGAGCATGCGAGCAAGCTCACGTGCCCGCTCCGCGTCGTCGACGACCCGGACGCCGGAGACCGTGACGGCCCCGGAGGTGTCCTTCGAGACCACGAGGTGGCGGTCCGCGAACGCGGCGACCTGCGGCAGGTGGGTGACGACGAGCACTTGGTGGCGGCGGGCGAGCTTGGCGAGGCAGCGGCCGATCTCGATCGCGGCGCCACCGCCGACCCCGGCGTCGACCTCGTCGAACACCAGCACCGGCGGGCCGCCGATCTCGGCGAAGACCACTTCGATGGCGAGCATGACGCGGGAGAGCTCTCCGCCCGAAGCGCCCTTGTGGAGGGCGGCGGGCAGCGAACCCGGGTGCGGGCGCAGGAGCAGTTCGACCTCGTCGGCGCCGTCCTCAGTGGCACCGGAGACGGCCGTCTCCACGGCCAAGTCGACACCGCCGCGACCGGCAGGGCGCGGCTCGACCGCGGCCGTGACCGCGGCGTGCGGCATCGCGAGGCCCTTGAGCTCGGCCGAGACCGAGGTGGAGAACCGCTCGGCGGCGGCGCGGCGCGAGGCGCGCAGCTGGGTGGCGAGCTCGGCGGCCCGCGCGGTGAGCTCCGCGTGCTGCGTCTCGAGCTCGGCGACGCGCTCATCCGAGACGTCGAGCTCCCCGAGGCGCTTGGTCGCGTTCTCGGCCCAGGCCAGCACGCCGGGGAGGTCCTCGGCGTACTTGCGGTACAAGGTCTTCAGGGCCGCCTGACGCTGGTAGATCTCCTCCAGGCGCCGCGGGTCCGCCGTGAGGTCGTCGAGGTAGGCGGAGAGGTCCACGGCGGCTTCGGCGAGCAGCGCCCCTGCCTCGGCGAGGCGCTCGGCGAACTCGGCGAGCTTGGGATCGGCGTGGGCGTCGTGCTCGAGGGCGCGCGCGGCGGCGCCGACGGTGTCGGTAGCGCCGCCTTCCCCGGTGGCCGGGTCGCCGGAGATCGCGCCGTGCGCGGTGGCGGCGGCCAGGCGCAGGGCCTCGGCGTTCTCCAGGCGGCGGGCCTCTTCGGCGAGCTCGGCGTCCTCCCCGTCCTGCGGGTCGACGGCGGTGATCTCGTCGAGGCCCAGACGGAGCATGTCCGCCTCGCGGGCCATCTCGCGGGCGCTGGTGCGCAGGCGGGCGAGCTCGGCGGCGCACGTACCGAGCTGGCCGTAGGCGGCTCGGTAGGCGTCGAGGAGCTTGCCGTGGTCGGCACCGGCGAAGCGGTCGAGCGCGGCCCGCTGCTCGGCGGGTTGCAGCAGGCGCATCTGGTCGGACTGGCCGTGCACCGAGATGGCGAGCTCGCCGAGTTCGGACAGGACGCCGACTGGCGCGGAACGCCCGCCGACCCAGGCCTTCGAACGGCCTTCCGAAGAGACCGAGCGGGCCAGCAGCAGCTCGCCGTCCTCAAGGTCGGCACCGGCCTCGATCGCGCGTTCGCGCAGCTCGAGCGCACCTTCGCCCACGGCGAAGCGACCCTCCACAAGGGTTTTCTCCGTGCCTAGGGGGGCACGGGAGGCACGACCGCCGAACAGCAACCCGAGACCGGCGACGACCATGGTCTTCCCGGCCCCGGTCTCACCGGTGATACAGGTCAGACCCGAATCAAGCGGCAAGGTGGCGTCAGCGATCACGCCCAGATTCTGGATGCGAAGCTCCTCCAACACGCTTCGAAGCCTAGCCGGTCCGTCCGACAATCGGCGCGTGGTGCGAACTAGATTCGGCCGTGACGCCAACCGTCAACGGGCAGAGAGAGTTTCGACACCAGTCGCTGTGCGAAGGGGTGACCCGACATGCGCACCAGGCGCACCGGGCGATCGGAGCGGCGGATCGTCACCGTCGAACCGGACGTGAGCCGCGTGAGCTCCTTGCCGTCGGCGATCAAAGCGCCCTCGGTCCCGATCGACTCGACGCCGATGCGGATCACCGAAGAGGAATGCACCACCATCGGCTTGGCGAACAGGGCGTGCGCGTTCATGGGGACGACCACGAGAGCGTCCACATCGGGCCAGACCACCGGGCCGCCCGCCGACATGGCGTGCGCGGTCGAACCGGTCGGCGAGGCGACCACGACCCCGTCAGAGCCGTAGCGGGAGATCCGGGTGCCGTCGATCTCGATGAACAGCTCCAGCATCCGCGCCGGCTCGGCCTTCTCCACGGCGATGTCGTTGAAGGCCCAGGCGAGCTGCTCCTCGCCGTCGTTGCCGGTGGCCTCCACGGTCAGCGCCGTGCGCTCCTCGACCGTGTACTCGCCGTCGAGCAGGCGCTGGACCACGGTCTCGAGTTCGCCGGTCTCGGCCTCGGCGAGGAAGCCGACCTTGCCGAAGTTGACGCCGAGCAGCGGCACATCGGCCGCGGCGGCGATCTTCGCGGAGCGGAGCACGGTGCCGTCGCCGCCGAGGGCGAGCACGAGGTCGGCGGTGTCGCCGGTGACCTCGTCGCCGACCAGGAGGGCGTCGGGGCGACCGAGCGACCGGGTCGCACCGGAGCAGATCTTCACCGCCACACCCGCCGACCGCAGGGCGGCGGCCAGTTTCTCGGCGAGCTCGGCGACGTCCTCGCGGAGCGGATGCGTCACGACCAGGACGCGGTCCGGCTTCTGCTGCGACCCCACTCGCGCTCCTTCACTGACGGCTACAGGGCCTCGAACTGTACTCCAGGCGGGATCACCCGCAGTACCGGAGAGCATACCGAGGACAACGCTTGCACGAAGTGGTTCGGACGAAAGGCCTGCGAGCCGACTTTCCTTGGGCGGCAACCCGCTTTGACGCTTCGGCAGGTGTGATTCCTTGCGGCACAATGTGTCCCCAACACCACCCGAAACCATTGGAGACCCCATGGCAACCCGCAGACGAATGCTCGGCTACTCGGCGCTCACCGCCGCCGCCACCGCCGGGCTCGCCACCGTCGGCCCCCGCGCCGCCGCCGCGAACGGCGCACACGTCCCGGCCATCGTCATCGGCTCCGGCTACGGCGCCGCCGTCTCCGCCCTGCGCCTCGGCGAGGCCGGCATCGAGACCACCGTCCTGGAGATGGGCCGCCTCTGGAACGAACCGGGCGAGGACGGCAACGTCTTCTGCACCATCACCGCCCCCGACGAGCGCAGCATGTGGTTCAAGAACCGCACCGAAGCGCCCCTGTCCACCCTGCTGTGGCTCGACGTCGTCAACCGGAACATCGACCCCTACCCGGGCGTGCTCGACCGGGTCAACTACGACGACATGTCCGTCTACGTCGGACGCGGCGTCGGCGGCGGCTCGCTCGTCAACGGCGGCATGGCCGTCGTCCCCCGCCGCGACTACTTCGAGGAAGTCCTCCCCGGCATCGACGCCGCAGCCATGTACGACCGGTATTTCCCGCTCGCACAGGCCGAACTCCACGTCAACACCATCGACCCCGAGTTCTACGCCTCCACCGAGTACTACCGCTTCAGCCGCGTGGCCGCCGCCCAGGCCGAGGCCGCCGGGCTCAAGACCACCTTCGTCCCCGACGTCTACGACTTCGACTACATGGAGCGCGAAGCGGCCGGAACCGCGACCAAGTCGGCCCTCGGCGGCGAGGTCATCTACGGCAACAACCACGGCAAGATGAGCCTCGACAAGACCTACCTGGCCTCCGCACTCGCCACGGGCAACGTCACCATCGCCTCCCGCCACCAGGTCCGCGCCATCGAACGGGACGCCGACGGGAACTACGCGCTCACCGTCGAGCACCGCGACGACGCGAACGAGCTCATCGAGACCAAGCGCTTCACCTGCCGCCACCTGTTCCTCGGCGCCGGCAGCCTCGGCACCACGGAACTGCTCCTGCGCGCCCGCGACACCGGCGCCCTCCCCGACCTCGACGAGGCGATCGGCTCCGGCTGGGGCCCCAACGGCAACGTCATGACCGCCCGGGCAAACCACATCTGGAACCCGACCGGGCTCAAGCAGTCCACGATCCCCGTGATGGGCATCGACGACTGGGACAACCCCGAGGCCAGGGTCTTCGCCGAACTCGCGCCGCTCCCCGCCGGCATCGAGACCTGGATCAGCCTCTACCTCGCGATCACCGACAACCCCGAGCGCGGCCACTTCACCTACGACGCCGCCACCGACTCGGCCAGGCTCAACTGGAGCGCCGAGCAATCCCAGCCGAGCGTCGCCGCCGCCAAGTCGATGTTCGACCGCATCAACAAGCAGCACGGCACCTCGTACCGCTACGACCTGTTCGGCGACCACCGGGCCTTCGCGGACGACTTCTGCTACCACCCGTTGGGCGGGTGCGTGATCGGCGAGGCCACCGACGCGTACGGGCGCCTCAACGGCTACGACCGGCTCTACGTCACCGACTCCTCGCTCATCCCCGGATCGATCGGGGTGAACCCCCTGGTGACCATCACGGCGCTGGCGGAGCGGAACCTGGAGGCGATCCTCGCCGCCGACTTCGCTTAAGCGGGGACGCCGCAGGCCGTGTCGACGCCGGCGCGGTCGATCGGGTCGCCTTCGGTGACCATGCGGCAGAAGAACTCCACGTTCCCCTTCGGGCCGGGCAGCGGGCTGGCGGCCACCGCAGTGGTGGTCCAGCCGAGCTGTCCGGCCTTTTCGATGACGTTCCAGACCGCGTCGGCGCGCTGCTTCGGGTCCGCGACCACTCCCCCGGGGCCGACCTGGCCCTTGCCGACCTCGAACTGGGGCTTGACCATCGGCAGCATCACGCCAGTGGACTTGGTGCAGGCGGCCAGCGCGGGCAGGACGAGTTCGAGGGAGATGAAGGAGAGGTCGCCCACGGTGAGGTCCACCTGGCCGCCGAGCAGCTCGGGGGTGAGGTGGCGGACGTTGGTGCGGTCGTGGACGACGACGCGTTCGTCGGTCTGGAGCTTCCAGGCGAGCTGGCCGTAGCCGACGTCGACGGCGAGGACCTCGGCCGCGCCGCGGCGCACGAGGACGTCGGTGAAGCCGCCGGTGGAGGCGCCGGCGTCGAGGACGCGGAGGCCTTTGGGGTCGACGTCGAAGGCGTCGAGGGCGCCGATGAGCTTGTGGGCGCCGCGGGAGACGTAGTCGTCGACGTCGCCGACGAGGCGAATGGAGTCGTCGCCGGTGACGCTCGTGGCGGCCTTGGTGGCGGGGATGCCGCGCAGGTGGATGCGGCCGGCCGCGATGAGTTCGCGGGCGTGTTCGCGGGAGCGGGCGATCTTGCGGCGCACGAGTTCGGCGTCGAGTCGGTAGCGCGTCGGCATGGCGCGGGATCAGTGCTTTCTAGGTCAGGCGTCGTCGACGTTGCTGAGGATCTCCGAGAGGCGCTGCTGGACGCCTTCGAAGACCTGGACGTGCTCGGTGATGGGGAGGTCCGGCAGGGCTTCGAGGCGGCCCAGGGCCTCCTCGACTTCCATTTCGACGTCCTCGGTGTCGCTCGAGGGCTTCAGGCGGCCGGCCAGGGCCCCCGGGTTGGGCATGTCGGTCATGCGTCCTCTTCCTCGTCGCTGGGCGCTTGAGTCGCGGCGGGGGCGGAGGGTTCGGGGGCGTCGGTCGGATCCGCGTGCTTCGCGGACGCCGATGCCGCGGTCGCGCGGGCCTCGGCTTCGGCGAGGCGGATGCGGAGGTCCCGGATCTGCTCTTCGGAGTGCTCGAGGCGGAGGTTGAGGTCGTCGAGGTCGGCCTGGGTGGCGACGCCGAGGCGGGTGAGGCCCGCGTCCATTTCGGCGCGGAGGAGCCGGCCGATGTCCGCGACGGTGCGGGAGCCGTGCTCGCGGGCCTGCTCGGCGCCGGTCTTGAGGTTCTCGGAGCCGGAGCGGAGGTCCTCGCGGACCTTGCCGGCGAAGTCGCGGGCGCGGCGGGCGGGGTCGCCGGCCATGCCGAGGATCGTGTCGAAGTAGGCGCGGGCGGAGTCCGTCATGGTGGTCCCACTCCCTCCAGGGTCGGCCGTGTCCGCGGGACGCGTGTCCCACTGCGCGGTGCGTGCGAGCCGTAGTCTGACTCTGGCCTCAACGGTACTGCCAAGCTACCGGTCCACGGCCATGCCCGCACGGCCGTACCGGCCGGTAACATTCTGACCGGGCGCACTGCCGCGCCCGCGCCGATCGAACAGGAGGGCCCCATGGCCACCATCGACGAATGCCGGACCGCGCTCGAGCAGTTCGCTGACAACCTCGCCTCGAACCCGAAGTCGGTGCGCAAGCTCCAGGGCTTCCAGCGCAGTCTCGCCGCCGACATCACCGACCTCAGCGTGTCCTTCAACGGGAAGTTCGACGGGGGCAAGCTGGTCGACATCGTCGACGGCGACAACCCGGACGCCGAGATCCGCATGGTCGTCTCCTCGGACAACCTGCTGAAGCTCGTCGCCGGGGAGCTCGACTTCATGAAGGCCTTCACCGGGGGCCAGGTCAAGTTGAAGGCCAACATGATGGACCTCATGAAACTCCGTGGCGTGCTTTAGTTCCGCCGCTCACGGGGCCGATTCGCATTGGGGCGCTTGTGTTCTCTTTGTGACGTAGGGTGCGCGAGCTCGGGCCGTGAGGCCGAGTTCGCGCCCTTCGAGTTCCACATGGCCAAATCCGTCCCGGTCGGACGCAAGGGCATTCGGGGCACGTTGTAATCTCTCGGCAGTCGAGCGCTTCGAGCTCAAAACTATTCCGGGAGGACCGTATGGCCACTGTTGACGAATGCCGCAATGTTCTGGAGAAGATGGCGGGCAAGGTCTCCAAGAAGTCGGACGAGCTGCAACTCGAGGACGACTTCGAGCGCACGCTGGCCGTGGAAATCACCGACCTGAACCAGGTCTTCAGCGCCAAGCTGGCCGGCGGCAAGCTGACCGACCTGCTCGACGGCGACGCCCCCGACGCCGAGGTCCGGATCTCGCTCGACTCCGAAGCCCTGATCCGCATTGCCAAGAAGGAAATCAAGCCCGCCAAGGCGTTCCTGCGCGGCCGGATCAAGGTCAAGGCCTCCGTGAAGGACCTCGCCAAGCTGCGCAAGGCCCTGAAGGTCGACTAAGACCGGCAAGCCCGCTGGACCCCGAGGCACTGTCGCCCGAAAGCGCAGTGCCTCAAAGAAAACGAAGCCCGGACTGCGGCAGTCCGGGCTTCTCGCTTGTCCTGCTCAGGCCGACAGGAGCTTCTCGGCGGCCTCGCCGACCGGGATCGGCGGCACCGTCGGGTCGTATCCGGCCATATCGGCTGCGGCCCAACTCAACTCGCACAGGGCCCGCCAGGCGTCGAGCTCGGCGCCCTGGCCACTGAGGCGGATCTCCTTGCCGTCCAACGCAGCGGTCCAACCGCCGCATTCGATGCGGTCCACCGCCTCGTTCCAGTCCGGCTCGGGGTGCGTCTCGGTAAGGGCCGCAAGGCTCCAGCCGAGGTACGTCGGCCGCTGCTCCGGCGGGAGCGCCAGCGCCTGGCGCGGCGAGACGACGCCGGTGAACACCAGCAGCGAGTCGATGCCGGCCCGGTTGGCGCCCTCGATGTCGGAGTCGGGACGGTCGCCGACCATGAGTCCGCGGCCTCCGGGCTTGCGCGCCAATGCTTCCCGGTAGATCGCTTCGCCGGGCTTGCCTGCCACCACGTCCGGCCCGCGGCCGAGCGCGATGCGGATGGCCTCAGCCAGTGCCCCAGTGCCCGGGAGCGGACCGTCCGGAGTGGGCAGTGTGGCGTCGAGGTTCGTGGCGACCCAGATCGCGCCCTGGCGGGCCGCGATGGTCAGGTCGGCCAGGTCGCGCCAGGTGGTCGTCGGCGTCATGCCGTACCCGATGCCCTGCGCCACTGCCGGATCGGTCGTGAGCGTCAGCCCTGCGGCCTCGACGGTGGCTCGCAGCGCGTCGGAACCGCAGATCAACACCGGCGCCCCCGCGGGGAGCCGCTCGCGCAGCTCCGCCGCGACCACCTGCGCGGAGGTCAGGACCTCGGCCGCGTCGGCCGGGATGTCCATGCCCCGCAAGGCGTTGGCGACGGTCTCAGGGCTGCGCGAGGCGTTGTTCGTGACGAACACCGGCGCGCAGTCCAGCCCCGGAAGGGCCGCGATGGTCGCGGCCGCTTCCGGGATCGGCTGGCTCAACAGGTAGACGACGCCGTCGAGGTCGAGCAGCGCCAGGTCGTAAGCGCCGGCGAGTGCCTCAGGGGCGCCTTTCAATCGAGTCATCGGAGTCCTCAGCGTCGGGGGTCGACTCGGCGTTGGAAGGCGCCGGGGTCGCGAACGGTGTGGTCGAAGGCGGCGCAGGCGTCGTCCCGGCCTTCACGTCGCCCTTGACGTCGGCCTCGGACTCCTCGTCTTCTTCTTCGTCGTCGAAGTCGTCGTCCTCGTCGTCTTCATCGTCGTAGTCGTCGTCTTCGTCATCACCGTCGAAGTCGGCTTCCGCGCCGCGGTCGTCGTCCGAGTCCTCGTCGTCTTCATCGTCGAAGTCGTCGTCGTCTTCTTCGTCGTCATCGAGGTCGTCTTCGTCCTCGTCTTCGAACTCGTCGTCCTCGTCGTACTCCTCGACGACGATGCCTTCGAGTTCGAGCAGGCGCTCAGCGGCACCGGTCTCGCCGGTCTCGTCGGCCGCAACGGCCTTCGAGAGCCACTCGCGGGCCTCGTCCTCGTGGCCGTCGGCCAGGAGGCCTTCGGCGTACGCGAAGCGCAGACGCGCGACCCACGGCTCGGTCTTCGGCGAGTTGAGCCCGCCGACCTTGAGCATCGCGGTGGCGGCTTCGCCCATGCCCATGTCGCGGCGTGCGCCGGAGGCGACGATGAGCAGCTCGACCCGCACTTCGGGGTCGACGCTCTCGTCGCTCCCGAACTCGCGGTAGAGGTCGATAGCGCGCTCCGGGTGCCCAAGGGCGCGTTCGCAGTCGGCGATGAGCGCCACGTGGTCGTGGGTGCCGCCGAGGCGCTGCGCGGCGCGCAGCTCGTTGACGGCCAGCTGCCACTCTTCGGCGCCGTACGCGGCCACACCGGTGACTTCGCGGACCACGGCCACGCGGGACGCCTTGCGGCGGGCGTAGCGGGCCTGCTCGAGCGCGCCTTCGACGTCGTCCTCGGCGAGAAGCGCGGCGGCGGCGATGAGCCGGTTGCCGACGGCCTCGGCGAGCTGCTTGTTCAAGCTGCGCAGCCCGGCCTTGGTCTCCTTGTCGAGCTGGTCGAAGCCGTACTCGATGCCCTCGGGGAGGTTCGGGGCCTCGTCGGACTCGCCCAAGCGGATCGGGCCTTCGTGCCCGGCCTCGCGCTCTTCGAGCGGACGCAGGTTGTCCTTGCCGCGGCGTTCCTTGCCGTCCCGACCGAAGCGGTCATCGCCCCGGTCTTCGGTACGGCGCGGGCGGTCGTCGCGGCGCGGGCCGCCTCGGTCGTCACGGCGGGGTCCGCTCCGGTCGTCACGGCGCGGTCCACGGTCGTCGCGGTTGCCTTCGAAACGGCGGGGACGGTCGTCACCTTCGCGGCGCGGACGATCATCACGGTTCTCGAAGCGACGCGGACGGTCGTCGTCCCTGCGGGGGCGGTCCTCGCGGTTGCCTTCGAAACGACGCGGACGGTCATCACCTTCGCGGCGCGGCCGGTCGTCCCGGCTGCCCTCGAAACGACGCGGGCCGCGGTCGTCGCCGTCACGGCGCGGGCGGTCGTCACGGTTGAAACCGCCACGTCCGCCTCGGTCATCGCGGTTGAAGCCACCGCCGCGGTTGTCGCGGTTGAAACCGCCGCCACCACGGCTGTCGCCGTCACGGCGCGGACGGTCATCCCGGCTGCCCTCGAAACGACGCGGA
Organism: Glycomyces rhizosphaerae; assembly: GCF_042647865.1. Classification (NCBI taxonomy): domain Bacteria; kingdom Bacillati; phylum Actinomycetota; class Actinomycetes; order Glycomycetales; family Glycomycetaceae; genus Glycomyces; species Glycomyces rhizosphaerae. The sequence goes on along the minus strand of NZ_JBHRWO010000021.1, from coordinate 851,200 downwards.
CCACGGTCGTCGCGGCTGTAGCCGCCACGGCTGTCGCCATCGCGGCGCGGCCGGTCGTCGCGGTTGCCTTCGAAACGGCGGGGTCCACGGTCGTCGCGGTTGAAACCGCCACCCCCGCGGTTGTCACGGTTGAAGCCACCGCCGCGGTTGTCGCGGTTAAAGCCGCCACCACCACGGCTGTCGCCGTCACGGCGCGGACGGTCGTCGCGGTTGCCTTCGAAGCGACGGGGACCACGGTCGTCGCGGTTGCCCTCGAAGCGGCGCGGACGGTCATCGCCGTCACGGCGGGGACGGTCGTCGCGGTTGCCTTCGAAACGGCGGGGTCCACGGTCGTCGCGGTTGAAACCGCCACCCCCGCGGTTGTCACGGTTGAAGCCACCGCCGCGGTTGTCGCGGTTAAAGCCGCCACCACCACGGCTGTCGCCATCGCGACGGGGACGTTCGTCACGGTTGCCCTCAAAGCGGCGAGGACCCCGGTCATCGCGGTTGAAACCACCACGGCCACCGCGGTCGTCGTCACGGCGAGGACCGCGGTCATCGCGGTTGAAACCGCCGCCGCGGTTGTCGCCGTCCCGGCGGGGACGGTCGTCGCGGTTGCCCTCGAAACGGCGCGGACGGTCGTCACCGTCACGACGGGGCCGGTCGTCCCGGTCCTCGCTGCGCCGCGGGCGATCGTCGCGGCTTTCGTTGCGGCCGTAGCCGCCTCGGCTGTCCCCTCGGCCGTCCTGGCGGTTGTAGCCGCCTCGGCCCGAACGGTCGCCGTAGCCGCCGCCCTCGCGCCGGCCGTAGCCACCACGTCGGTCATCTCCACCCTTGCGGGCGCGGCCGTCTTCAGCCACTCGATTCTCCCCCTCTATTCACCGCGACAAAACCGTTCAAGTGTAGGCCTCAGCCGACGACCTCGAACCCGGCGACGGTCTTCTTGCCGCGCCGGGTCACTCCGTACCGTCCGTGAAGCAGGTCAGAGGGGTCGATAACGGCCTCAGGATCGCTCACCCGGTCGTTGTTCAGGTAGGCCCCGCCCTCCTTCGCGGCGCGGCGGGCCTCGCCCAGGCTCGCGACCACGCCGGACTCCTTCATCGCCTCGGCCACGGTCACGCCGGGCTTGGTGATCTCGGCGAGGCCGGCCTCCACGAGCGCGGCGCGCAGCGTCGACTCGGGCAGCTCGGCGAGGTCGCCGCGCCCGAACAGGGCCTGCGAGGCGGCGACGACGTGCGCGGTCTCCTGGGCGCCGTGCAGCAGCGTGGTCAGCTCCTCCGCGAGCGCCTTCTGCGCGAGGCGGGCGGCGGGCTTCTCGGCAGTTGCCCGCTCCAGCTCCTCGATCTCCTCGTGGGACTTGAACGAGAAGTACTTGAGGTAGCGCACCACGTCGGCGTCGCCGGAGTTGAACCAGAACTGGTAGAACGCGTAAGGGCTGGTCAGCTCGGGGTCGAGCCAGACCGCGCCGCCCTCGGTCTTGCCGAACTTCGTGCCGTCGGCCTTGGTGACCAGCGGGGTCACGAAGGCGTGCACGTGCTCGGCCGCCTTGCGGCGCACGAAGTCGACCCCGGCGGTGATGTTGCCCCACTGGTCGGACCCGCCGAACTGGAGGGTGCAGCCGTGGCGGCGGTGCAGTTCGTAGAAGTCGTTCGACTGCAGGAGCTGGTAGGAGAACTCGGTGAACGAGATGCCGGACTCGAGCCGGGCCTTCACGACCTCGCGGGCGAGCATCTTCGAGATCGGGAAGTGCTTGCCCACGTCGCGCAGGAACTCCACGACGCCCATCTCGCTGGTCCAGTCGAGGTTGTTGACCGGGATCGCGCCGTTGTCGCCGTCGTAGGTGACGAACGGGGCGAGCTGGCCGCGGATCTTCTCGACCCAGCCGGCGACGACCTCGGGCGGGTTGATGCTGCGCTCCCCCGCTTCTTTCGGGTCGCCGATCTGGCCGGTCGCGCCGCCCACGAGCAGCAGCGGCTTCAGCCCCGCCTGCTGGAGGCGGCGGGCGGTGACGACCTGCATGAGGTGGCCGACGTGCAGGCTGACGGCGGTCGGGTCGAAGCCCACATAGAAGGTCGTCGGGCCCGCGTCGAGGTGCTCACGGAGAGCGTCGATACCGGTCGAGTCCTGGAGGAGGCCGCGCCACGCGAGGTCGTCGAGAATATGCACGTCACCATTGTGCCCTAGCGGCCGAAACGCTTTTCGCGCTCCGCGCGCGGTCGTGACCCGCGCCGTCAGGCCTCCGGGGGCCGTCCCGTCTCGCCGAGGGCGAGCGCGACCTCGATGTGGACGCGCAGTTCAAGGGCCGCATTGGTCTTCGCGACCTGCTTGGTCGGGCCCTTGCCTTCGGCGGTGACGCGTTCGCCCGTGCTCGGCATCCAGCCTTCGGCACGGCACGTGAAGATCCGCTCATGTGAGGGACCGTCGACCACGAAGTCCCAGGTGAGCGGTTTGACCATGCCTCTGGCGGCGTAGATCTGGACGGCTTCGGCGGGATTGACCGCGGCGTCCACGAGGAGCTTCTTCGGGCCCTCCACGCGCGGCATCGCGGCGGCGTCGGCGGAGAGGTCCGGCAGGCCGGCCAGCTTGGCCACGAGCGCCAGCGCGGCCTGGTTCCTGGCTTCCTTCTTGTTGCGCTGCAATCGCTTCGGTGAGTCGACCCGTTCGCCGTCGTAGCGGATGACGACCTGCGCGGAGAAGAGCGGCCCCTCGAAACCGGGGGCGTCCTCGACGGTCCACAGCACGTTCGTCTCGTTGCTGACCGGGCCGCCGAGGCGGTCCTGGAGGTAGACGTTCACGATCGACTGAGCCTGCTGGGGCTCGTCGGCGAGCATCCGGTTCATGCGTTCGCGCAGCGGCTCGAACTCGCCGCGGCCGTACAGGTAGACGGAGGCGAACTCGCGCAGTTGGAGTTCGCGGGCGTCGAGGCGGCGGGCGGTGTCCTCGGCGAGCCCGGCGGGGGTCTCGCCCCGCTCGACCGCGAACTGCAGGACGCGGGAGAACTGCTTGTAGGGCAGGGCGGTGAAGTCGGCGGCCTCGGCGTGCCTCGCGGTCTGCTCGTGGGCCTTCTGCTTGAAGTACTCGGCCTTGGCGCGGCGTTCCTCGTCGACGCGTTCGTTGACGTGCTCGGCGACCGCGGTCAGCTCCTCGATCGGGTAAGGACTCGGGTGGCCGAGGGCGGCCGCGAGGATGATGCGCTGGGTGACGAGGTCGGGGTAGCGGCGGATGGGGCTGGTCGCGTGCGTGTAGGCGGGCAGTTGGAGTCCGTGGTGGCCGTGGACGGTGGGGCCGTAGGTGGCGGCGCGGGCGACCATGCGCATGCGGGTGCGGAGCATCTCGAAGGCGGTGCCGTCGCCGGCGGCCGCGATCGAGTCGAGTTCGTCGCGCAGCTCGGCCGGGTCGCCGGCGACGGCGGCGAGGCGGTGGTTGCGGAAGAGGATCGGGAGGTCCTCGCGGACGGCCCACGCCGCGATCTGCGCGTTGGCGGCGATCATGAACTCCTGCACGATGATGTAGCCGGAGTTTCGTTCGGCGCTGTCGAGCCGGACGAGTTGGCCCTCTTCGTTGGTGGCGAAGCCCGAGAGGAGGTCGTAGAACGCGAGCGCGCCCGCGTTCCGGCGGGCGGAGAGCATGGTCTGAGCGAAGCGCAGCGCGAGCGCGAGGGTGCCGTGGAGCGGGTGGTCGGGGTTCGCGGCGGCGTCGGCGGCCTCGCCGTGGGACATGATCCAGGAGCGGGTGAGGCGGCCGGGTCCGAAGTCGGCGGAGACGACCTGCCCGGTGGTGTCGAGCCGAAGGTGGACGGCGAAGGTGTCGTTCTCGCGGTCGGGTTCGAGGGAGGCGGCCTCGACGACGGGCGCGGGGAGCATGTGCCGGGTGTGCTCGGGCCGGTATCGGGTGTGGACGCGGCGGTGGGCCTCGGTGTCGGCGCGACCGCCCGTGGTGACGTGGTCGGCGACGCGGGCGATGTGGACCCAGACGTCGAAGCCGTCCCCGTCGGATTCGATCCAGATCGCGTCGTCGCGGTCCGCCGTGGTCACCGAGTCGATCATGATCCCGGTCTCGGCTGGGCTGTAGTCGGCCAACTGCGCTCCTTCGAAGTCCAGCCGCAATGTTGACATCCTCCCCGCCCTCAACGGACGGGGACTCCCGGCTTGCGGTCCGCTGGCGCGAACCGACTACGGGCGGGTTCCTCGTTCTTCAAGATTCCCACCCGATACAACTGAGAAGGCATTTCTGTTGAATCGAGCGGCCTGCCGTGCCGCGCGTTTCTTAAATCGAGGCGGCCCGATCCTCGGGCCTGGCCGTTTACCCGAGACGGACGCGAAGAAATCGGTGTAAGCCGTTGCGAGGTCGCACAGCGCCTGCTGCAACGGCACTGCTGACACCTCAGCCGACCATGCCCGCTCACCGGTTCGCTTCACATCAGTGGTGACCGCCTTCGCAACTGCACCCATCGAAGGCCGATCCCCTCCGGCTCGCCAAGCGTCCTGGAAGATCCTGAGCGCATCGTTGTAGACCGTGCGAACGCACCCGAACGTCCGAGCGAGCATCCTCGCCTGCGGACGTGTCGGGTAGATCCGGTACTGATACCGAAGCGCGACCATGGCGTACACAGTAACGCAGTGTGCGAGACCGGTCGCACGCCATTAGGGGCGCAGGTCCCAGGTCTCCAGGCGCCCGCACATGCCCCACTTGCGGGCAACGTCCCCGGCACTGGCGACGTGGGCGTCGCACAGGTGGGTCGCGTCGGCTTCGGCGAGGGCGTCCAGGTGGTCGCCGGTGGCGTCGGCCTGGGCCTTGGGTCCGTCGGCCCAGAGCCGGCGCCAGGTGTCGGTGCGGGAGGAGACGAGGTGGGCCGCTTTGTCCCACAAGGATTTCATGGCCGCCGGGCCTTCGGACTCGACGCGCTCGCGCAGGGCTAGGTAGCCGTCGATGGCGAGGTCCCGGCGGGTTCGGGCGGCTTCGCCGCGTTCATGGTCCTCGAGGTGCGGGGCAGCCGGTGCGGAGGCCGCTCTCGCGTAAGCCTCCGGGTCGGCCAGCACCGGTTCGGGGAAGGTGAACACGGCGTCCCCGGCTTCGGGGATGCCCGCGTTCTGCATGACCACCACGAGCTGCAGGTCGCCCGAGAGGTTGACGAGGCGGTGGACCGTCCCGGGGGTGAACCACAGAACGGTCCCTCGCGCGAGGTCGTGGCGCTCGTAGCCGTTCCCCGAGAGCGTCTCGACCGCTCCGGTGCCGCCGGTGACGACGTAGCCCTCGGTGGAGGCGGTGTGCAGATGCGGGCTGCCGCCCGCCTGACCGTCCACGGTGGGCCAGTCGTAGACCGTGACGAGTGAGACGGCCGTGCCGCCGGGGAAGCCGCTCATCGCTACCCCAGCCGGGCCAGTTCGGCGGCGGCGAGTTCGGCGGCCTTGGCGGCGCCCTCGACTCCGGTGTCGCCGTTGCAGATCGCGACCGCGTGCCGCAGGGTCACGGTGTCGCCGGGAGCCATCGGCAGCTCAGTGTCGAAGAACGGCGCGGGGCAGACCGCGGCGAACGGGGTGGTGCGGACGAACCACTTGACGGGTGCGCCGGGGTTCTCCGGGTGGTCGGTGAAGACCAGGGTGGAGGCGGCGTCGACCGAGTCGTGCGCGCCGCGGAAGGCCATCCAGTCCCCGCGCACGCCCATCATCTCGTCGCCGCCCTCGCCGTCGGCGGTGTAGACGCGGCCCTCCGTGAAGGAGCGCGGCCCACGCCAGAAGAAGCCGCCGTAGCCGGCGTTCTCGCGACCCTCGGTGGTGGGGCTGCCCATGACGACCGTGTCCTGCGTGTCGTTGGTGAACGCGGTCGAGAAGGAGAGCACCCACGTGTCGTCCGAGAGCACGGTGACGGTGAACGAGCGGGTCTCGGAGAAGAAGTGGCGGCCGTCCTCGGTGATCCAGTCGAGGCGCTCGACTGCCTTGACGCCGTTCTCGTCCGAGGTGAGCTCGGTGAACTCCTGGTGGACCATCGCGCCGTCGTTCTTCTCGTCCACGTAGCCCTTGCCACGGCGGAAGGTGCGCCCGCCCCAGAAGTTCTCGGGGCCGGCGTTCGGCAGCGAGAGAGCGATGCCCTTGTGCCACACGTGGTCGTGCGGGCGGTAGAGGCTCACCTGGTGGCCGGCGAGGTCGTACAGCGGCTCGAAGTAGGGCCGGGGGGATTCGAACTGGTCGTTGTCGGGGCGGTACACGTACCGCAGGATCTGCAGGTCGCCCTTGGTGATCGAGAGGGCGGTGCCGTCGTCGGCGAGGCTCAGCGTCATCGTGGTTCTCTCCAGTCGGATCTCGGTCGGGCGGTCACTTGCGGTCGGGCCAGGGGGCACCGGTGCCGTCCATGCGCTGGTAGAAGGGCGAGGTCGGGTCGATCTCCCCGGCGCGGATCCGCTTGCCGGTGAAGGCGGAGGCGTAGATCGCGGCGAGCAGTTCGAGGGTGCCGCGGGCGTCCTCGAGGGTGACCGGCGGGGCGGCCTTGCCGTCGAGGGCGTCGGCGATGCGGGCGAACTGGGCGCCGTGGCTGGAGTTGCGGCCGCGCGGCTCCCCGGCCCAGGCGCGGTTGACTTCCTCTGCGGCCGAGTCGATCGGGTGGACGCTCCAGTTGTCGTCGCCGTAGCCGTAGAGGTGGTCGAGCTCGACGGTGGCGTTGTCGAAGTCGAGGCGGATCTGGGAGACCTCGCGCGGGGAGAGCAGCGAATTCGTGATGACCGCGGACGCACCGGATTCGAGGGTGACGATCGCGTGCGAGACGTCTTCGGTGTTGGTGATGCGGCGGTGGCGGTGCGCGGTGGCGACCACTTCGGACCAGGGCCCGACCATCGACAGGAGCGTGTCGATCTGGTGGATGCCGTGGCCCATCGTGGGGCCGCCGCCTTCGGTCTCCCAGCGGCCGCGCCATTCGACCGCGAAGTACTCCTCGGGCCGGTACCAGAGGGTGTCGCATTTGGCGACGGCGAGGCGGCCGAGGACGCCGGAGGCCATCATGTCGCGCACGCGTTCGGCGGCGGACCCGAAGCGGTGCTGGGAGATGAGGGCGAAGTCGCCCTCCGAGCCGGAGGCGGCGGCCGCGATGCGGTCGAACTCCTCCAGGCTGAGGGCCGGGGGCTTCTCGCAGATGACGTCGACCCCGGCTTCGAGGGCGGCGATCGCGCCCGGGGCGTGGGCGACGGGAGGCGTGCACAGGTCGACCAGGTCGAGCGGCCCGGCGGCGAGCAGCTCCTCGATCGAGGCGTAGCCGTGCTCGACGCCGAACTTCTCCTTGAACGCGTCGAGGCGGGCGGTGTCGGGGTCGACGGCCGCGACCAGTTCGATGCGGCCCTTGCAGTGATCGAGCAGCTGCTGCGCGTGCAGATGTGCGATGCCGCCGGTGCCGACAACGGCAAGACGGTAGGGGGAGGTCACAGTGGACTCCTTTGTCACGAGGGTCTGTAAACGTTTTCCAGCGTCTCCGGCAATACTAGCCGACAACGGTCTCGGTGGTGGCCTGGGTCGCGAGAGCGCGGGTCCCCGGTTCCAGGCGCCGCGTGCCCGTCACCTCGACGCGCACCGGTGCGGCGAGGTCGGCGGCCGAGCGCCCGAGGCGCAGTTCGAGCGTCCCGGCCTCGACGACCCACTCGCCGTCGACGCCGACGAACGCGGCCAGGTCGACGGGCATCGCGAAGCGGGCCTCGCCGGCCTCGCCGGGGGCCAGGTCGAGCCGGGCGAAGCCGACCAGGCGCTGCACCGGGCGGACCACGGAGGCCACCGGGTCGTGGAGGTACAGCTGCACGACCTCGGAGCCCTGGCGACCGCCGGTGTTGCGCACACGGACGGCGACCTGCACCACGCCTTCGGTCCCGACCTCCGGGCCGGAGAGCAGTTCCGGTGCGTCCCAGGTGAACTCGGTATAGGACAGGCCGTGGCCGAAGACGTACCGGGCCGTGGGGTCGACGGAGGAGACCGAGGAGCGGCGGGCCAGTTCGGGGCCGAGGTAGGTGGCGGGCGGGGAGTCCGGGCGCGCCGGGACGCCCGCGGGCAGGCGTCCTTCGGGCTCGGCCGCGCCGGTGAGCACCGCGCTGATCGCGCCCGCGCCCTCTTGGCCGGGCAGGAACGCCTGCACGATCGCGGCGGCCCGGTCGGGAGCGGTGCCGAGCGCGTACGGGCGGCCGGAGATCACCACGACCACCGTGGGCGTGCCCGAGTCGAGGACCGCTTCGAGCAGGGCCGACTGGCGGCCCGGCAAAGCGTGCGAGGGCGCGTCGCAGCCTTCGCCGGAGGTGCCGCGGCCGAAGAGTCCGGAACGGTCGCCGACGGCGACGATCGCGAGGTCGGAAGCCGCGGCGGCGTTCGCGGCGGCGGCGATCTCGGCGTCGGTGGCGTCGAGGACCGAGCCCGAGGCGAGGTGCTCGATGGCGGCGGCCGGCAGGTCGGCGGCGAGCCGCTCCGCGAGGGTCGCGATCGCGACGCCCATGTCGACGTGCGGGTACGGGTCGTCGGAGTCGATGGAGTCGGCGTCGTTGCGGCCGTGGTGGTTCGGGAAGGCGTAGCAGCCGAGCATGACGGCCTTGTCGTCGGCGACCGGGCCGATGAGCGCGATCCGGCCGAGCTGTGCCTCTGCAGACCCTGCATTGAGCGGCAGCGTGCCGTCGTTGGCGAGCAGCACGATCGACTTCCGCGCCACTTCGGCGGCCAGCGCGCGGGCGTGCGGCGGGTCGAGGTCGATCGTCCCGGCGGGCTCGGGCAGCTCGTCGAGGAGGCCGAGCTCGATCTTCTGGGTGAGGACGCGTTCGACGGCGCGGTCGATCACGTCCTCTTCGATGCGTCCGGCGGCTACGGCGGCCCGCAGGGGCTCGCCGTAGCAGTCCACGCTCGGAAGTTCGACGTCCACACCGCCCGCGAGGCCGAGCGCGGCGGCGTCGGAGCGGTCGGCGGCGACGCCCTGCAGGGAGTTGAGGAAGTTGACGCCGAAGTAGTCGGAGACGACGGTGCCTTCGAAGCCCCATTCGTCGCGCAGGACGCCTTGGAGGAGTGCGCGGTTGGCGTGGGTGGCGACGCCGTCGTTGGCCGCGTAGGAGGGCATGACGGAGCGGGCGCGGCCGATGCGCACGGCCATCTCGAACGGGGTCAGGTAGGTCTCGGCGAACTGGCGGGGGCCGATGAAGACGGGGCCGAAGTTGCGGGCGGCGTGCGAGGCGGAGTATCCGGCGAAGTGCTTGAGGGTGGCGACGATCCCGGCGTCCTGCAGGCCTGAGACGTAGGCGGTGGCGAGGGTGCCGGTGAGGTAGGGGTCCTCGCCCATGGTCTCTTCGGTCCTGCCCCAGCGGGAGTCGGCGACGACGTCGAGGACGGGGGCGAGACCCTGGTGGACGCCGACGCTGCGCATGGAGACGCCGATCTGCTGGGCCATGGCGCCGATGAGTTCGGGGTCGAAGGTCGCGCCCCAGGCGAGCGCGGTCGGGAAGATGGTGGCGCCGTGGGCCATGAAGCCGGTGAGGCATTCCTCGTGGGCCAGGGCGGCGATGCCGAAGCGGCTGGAGGAGCGGATGCGCCGCTGGAGGGCGGCGAGGTTCGCGGCGCCCTCGGCGGCGGCCACGGGGGCCGAGCCGAAGGGCCGCGTCAGCTGGCCCAGTCCGTGCGCGATCGCCTCGTCCTCGGAGACGTCGCTGACCTGCTCGCTCTGGTGCGGGGCCATGTCGCCCGCGTCCGCGTCGACGCCGCGCCACAGGCCGTACAACTGCGCGCATTTCTCTTCGAGCGTCATTCGCTTGACCAGACCGGCGGCCCGTTCGGCCGCGTCCGCAGAGGTGACGGTGTCCATGCTGCTCCACTCAAGCGGCCCGAAGCGCTGGAGAACACTGCTTCCGGGCCGATAGTTTCTGAAACTTTTCTGATCGTTTTCGATACAGGTTCGCACACCATAACATCGATGACGGGCTACTTCTAGGGCTGATCTGAGGTTGGGATGCGTTTGCCCAGGGTCGCGAAACGGTCCTTATTCCCGAAACTTTCAGATGGAATCCGGGAGCCCGGGGAAGCCGCTATAGGATGTCGGCATTACGGTTGGGCATGGACGACCAGGAGGACTCTTGAGCGAAGACGAACACGGGCGCATCACGATCCGCGCCATCGCCGACGAGGCGGGGGTCAGCGTGCCGACGGTCTCGCGGGTCATCAACGGACGCTCGGACGTCGCGCCCGAAACGCGCAAACGCGTCGAGGAGCTGTTGAACGAGCGCGGCTACCAGCGCCGCCGCTCCACCCGCGCGCCGAGCCGTGCGCGCTTGGTCGACCTGGTCTTCAACGAACTCGACAGCCCGTGGGCCGTGGAGATCATCCGCGGCGTCGAGGACGCGGCGCACGCCGCCGGCGTCGGCACCGTGGTCTCGGCCGTCCACCGCCGCCGGGCCTCGACCGAGCAGTGGCTCGACAACCTGCGCACTAGGGCCTCGGACGGCGTGATCCTGGTGGTCTCGCAGCTGGCGTCCCCGATCCTGGAGCAGCTGCGCCACCTGGGCGTCCCGATGGTCGTGCTCGATCCCTCAGGCGGCCCGACGATGGACGCCCCGGCGATCGGGGCGACGAACTGGGCGGGCGGCCTGGCCGCGACCGAGCACCTGGTCTCCTTGGGGCACCGCCGGATCGGCTTCATCCACGGCCCGAAGCAGGTGCTGTGCTCGCGCGCCCGCTTCGACGGCTACCGCGCCGCGTTCGACGCCGCGGGCCTCGCGTACGACCCGACGATGGTCTACGACGGCGACTTCAGCCACCAGTCGGGCTTCGACGCGGCGGCCGCGCTGCTGCGTCTCCCCGAGCCGCCGACCGCGATCTTCGCCTCGTCGGACCAGATGGCCTTCGGCGCTTATGAGGCGATCCGGCAAGCGGGTCTGCGGATCCCCGAGCAGGTGAGCGTGGTCGGCTTCGACGACCTCCCCGAATCGCGCTGGACCAGCCCCCCGCTCACCACGGTCCGCCAGCCCCTGGCCGAGATGGGCGCCCTGGCGGCGCGCACGGTCCTGGAGATGGCGGCGGGCAACGAGATCGACTCCCCCAGGCTCGAACTCGCCACCGAACTCGTGGTGCGCGAGTCGACCGCGCGGTATACCGACTAGACGGGTCAGCCCTGGGGGATGCCGGCGTTCTCCAGGGGCACCGGCGCGGCCTCGACCTCGGTCACCTGGCCCACGTTGACGTTGTACGTGGTGCCCTCGTAGTCCTGGACGCCGTCCTCGATGGTGGCGATGCCGACGGTCTGGTATCCGGCGTGGTTGTCGTCGCTGTAGGAGAGCGGCACGATGCCGTTGCCGAGCAGCTCCCCCGATTCCACTGCGGCGATGAGCGACTCGCGCGTCGGCTCCTCGCCCGCTGCGGCGAGGGCCTCGGCGAACAGGTACCCGGCGCTCATGCCGAACACGGTGTTGGCGGTGAACGGCGCCCCGCCGTTGTACTCGTCGTTGATCTGCGTGAACAGCGCGACCCAGTCGCTGTCGGGGCTGAACGGCAGGTAGTTGACGCTCACCATGCCCTCCAGGAGAGCCGGGCCGGTCTCCTCGCCGAGGTACTGGACCAGCGTCGGATAGTCGGCGCCGGAGGAGGAGACGTACCACTGCGGCGACCACCCGAGCTGCGCGGCCGTGCCGATCGCCATGGCGGTGAAGCCGTTGATGGTGCCGAGGATGTTGACCTCGCACTCGGCCGCCATGAGCCTGCCGATCTGGTCGGTGATGTCGGCGTCCGAGGCCAGGTAGGTCTGGACCTCGGCGATCTCGTTGCCGCCCAGGACGGTCTCGACGCCTTCGAGGATGCCGTCCCCGTAGTCGTCGGCCTGCCCGAGCACGCAGACCCGGGCGTCCGGCTGCCGGTCCAGCGCGTACTGGGCCAGCGCGGCGCCCTCGGTGACGTACTCGGCGTTGAAGCCGAAGGTGTTGGGGTAGACGTGGGGCTGGTTCCAGACGCGCGAGCCCGAGGAGATGAACAGGTCCGGCACGCCCTCCTCGTCGACGTAGTCGAGCACCGAGGAGTGGGTGGGGGTCCCGAGGCCGTTGACGATGGCGAAGACCTCCTCTCCTTCGACCAGGTCGGTCACCGCGCTCTGGGTGTCGACCGGGTCGTAGGCGTCGTCCTTGACGAGGTATTCGATCTGGCGCCCGTTGATGCCGCCGTTGGCGTTGACGTAGGCGAAGTAGGCCGAGGTGGCCGCCGAGATCGACGCGTACCCGGCCGCCGCCTCACCGCTCAGCGGCTGGTGTGTGCCGATCGTCACCGTGTCGTCGGTGATGCCGGGCGTGCCTTCCTCGACCGGCTCGGAGCAGGCCGCAAGTGCCATTGACGCCGTTGCCGCCAGGGCCACGACGGCCGACATCGTTGCGGGAGTGCGCATTCCGATCACCTCTGTGTGTTCGCAGTCGATCCGGTCCCTACTGGCGAGTAGTAACCGGGGTGAAGCGAAATAGTACGTGCATTCGGTGAGCCGCGGGGTCCCGCCCACCTGGCCGATCGGTCAGAATTCCATCGAGCAACTCCGATATGTCGGACAAAGACGGGGCCGCCCTTCGGGCGGCCCCATCGTGCTCGATCGCGTCGTTTGTCGCCCCGAGGGGCATCGGTCCCGTCAGGCGTTCGGCGCCACGTCGGTGCCCGCCCCTCGCTTGCGGACCTTCACGGCTTCGCGGACCTCCGCCGGAGCCTGCTCCAGGCCGAGGGGCACGAGGCCGGCGTCGGCGATGAGCGCCAGGTCGTCCTTCGCGGCCTGGCCTTCGCTGGTCAGGTAGTCCCCCAGGAAGACCGAGTTCACGATCTGGAGCGCCACGGCCTGCATCTGCCGCAAGTGGACTTCGCGTCCGGCCGCGAGCCGCACCTCGGCGGCCGGGTTCGCCAGGCGCACCATCGCCAGGATGCGCACGCACCGGCGCGGGTCGAGCTCCCACGTGTCCTCCAGCGGCGTGCCGTCGAAGGGCAGCAGGAAGTTCACCGGGATCGAGTCCACATTGAGTCCCCTGAGTCCCAAGGCAACCGACACGAGGTCGGCGTCCGACTCGCCCATGCCCGCGATGAGGCCGGAGCACGGGGAGAGCCCCGCGCCGTGCGCGGCGTTCACCGTGTCCACCCGGTCGTTGAACGTGTGCGTCGAGCAGATCTCGGCGTACGAGTCCTCCGAGGTGTTCAGGTTGTGGTTGTAGGCGTCCGCGCCGAGGTCGGCGAGGCGCTCGGCCTGGCCGCCCTTGAGCAGCCCCAGGCACGCGCACACCTCGACCCCCGGCGCCGCGTTCTTCACCGCCGCGATCGTCTTGCCCACCCGCTCGACGTCCATATCGGTCGGCCCGCGCCCGCTCGCGACCAGGCACACCCGCGAGGCCCCGCCCGCGACGCCGGCCGCGGCCTGCTCGGCGGCCTGCTCCGGGCTCAGCCACGTGTACTTCAGGACGTCGGCCTTCGAGCCGAGCCGCTGCGAGCAGTAGTTGCAGTCCTCGGGGCACAACCCGCTCTTGAGGTTCACCAGGTAGTTGAGTTTGACGGTGTTCCCGAAGTGGCGGAAGCGAAGTCGCGCCGCGGCGGCCACCACGTCCATGAGCTCGGCGTCCGTGCTCGCCAGCACCGCTTCCAGGTCGGCGGCGGCCGGGGCCTCACCCGCGTCGGCGGCGGCGGACAGGCGGCTGAGGGCTTCATGCACTGCGGTCATGGCAAAAATATTGCCACAGCTCCGGCGCGCCGAACCTTTCGCATGGTTCGCGGCCATTGGGCGAAATAGCCTCCGGAGTTCACACTCCGACCGCAGCGTCGCCATCTGGATACACTTGCTACAGTGGGTGGTCGGTGCTGCGAAGAACGCGGCGGGCTGGTGGAGATCCCCCCTGCTCGCGTTTCATACGACGAACCGCCCGAACCATCCGGAGAGAATCAACCGTGCCGATCGCACCTGGACAACCGGCGTTGATCGCCGTCGCAGTCGCGACCCTCTGGGCCCAGCCCTCGGCCCCCAGACCTGAGGACCGGCTCGCGTTGGGCGTGCCGTCCGCCATCCGAGAATGGGTCGCCCGGCTCACCAACGACATCCGCGCCAACGGCCTCAAAGGACGTGTGCGTACACAATGCCTCCTCGGCACCCGTGTCGAGGTCCGCAAGGTCGAGGACGGCTGGGCCGAAGTGGTCTGCCCGCAGCAGGAGACCTCGGGCTGGGTACCGCTCGATCAGCTCGTGTACCCCGCCGAAGGCGACTCGGAGGGCGTCGAGCACCTCGTCAGCGCCACCGCCACCGCCGTGCGCGAAGAGCCGGGCGGCGACGTCGCCATCCCCGGCGTCACGCTCGGCACCCGCCTGCGGGTCGTCGGCGCGCCCTACCGCGGCTGGGTCCCCGTGGCCCTGCCCGGTCCCCGGCAGCCCGGCTGGGTGCCCCAGCGCGACCTTTCCAACGAGCCCGCCTCCGCCTCGCCCTCGGACTCGCTGATCGCGGCGGGGCTCGACGCGGTGAAGCTCGCCCATCAGCTGCTGGAGATCCCCTACCTCCACGGCGGTGTCAGCGCCTACGGCATCGACGCCCCGGGGCTGGTGTGGATCGTTTACCGCCAGTTGGGGATCGACGTGCCGCGCTTCAACGAGGCGCTCATCGAGACCGGCGAGTCGGTCGAGTTCGAGGACCTCCACCCGGGCGACCTCGTGTTCATCGAGCACGGCGGCGACCCCAGGACCCCGGCGATCATGGCCGAGCGCAGCCAGTCGGACCTGCCCGAGATCATCTTCTCCTCGCCGGTCTACGGCAAGGTCGTCGTCGAATCGCTCCGGGACGCCGAGCTGGCCCGCATCACCGCCTGCCGGCGGCTGCCCGTCAAGGCGGGCAACAGCAGCGCCGTCTGACACGGACACAGCGAAACGGCCCGCCTTCCCTTTCGGGGAGGCGGGCCGTTGCACTTGCCGTGGCGCTATTCGGCCGTCGCGACTGCGGGAGTCGCAGGCGCCATCGCGGCCTCGGACTCCGCGAAGAGTTCCTTCCAGGTCTTGCCATGACGGCGCAGGAGGACGCCGTTGGCGATCACGACCGTGGCGAGCACGCCGGCGATGACGCCGAGCGAGATCGTGGTCGGGATGTGCGGCATCCACTCGATGTGGTGGCCGCCGTTGATGAACGGCAGCTGGTTCTCGGCGAGGCCGTTCATGACGAGCTTGATGCCGATCCAGCCGAGGATCGCGGCCAGGCCCAGGTGCAGGAACTTCAGCGACTTGAGCATCGCGGCCAGCAGGAAGTACAGCTGCCGCAGCCCCATGAGCGCGAAGATCGTCGCGGTGAAGACCAGGTACGGCTCCTGGGTGAGCCCGAAGATCGCCGGGATCGAGTCGAGCGCGAACAGGATGTCCGTGGACCCGATCGCGAGCATCGCCAGCAGCAGCGGCGTCACGAACTTGACGCCGTCGATGCGGGTGAAGAGTTTGCTGCCGTGGTAGCCGGAGCTGACGCGCAGCTTCGACTCGACGAACGTCATGAAGCGGCCCTTGGAGAACTCCTCCTGTTCGCCTTCGGCCTCATGGGCTTCTTGGTTGTTCTCGCGAAGCTGGCCGATCGCGGTCCAGATGAGGATCGCGCCGAAGATGAGGAAGACCCAGCTGAACCGCTCGATGAGCACCGAACCGACGGCGATGAATCCGCCGCGCAGGATGATCGAGAGGACGATGCCGACGAGCAGCACACGGGACTGAAGCTCCGCGGGGACGCGGAAGCCTTGGATGATGAGGAGGAAGACGAAGAGGTTGTCGACCGAGAGCGCCAGCTCGGTCAGGTAACCGGCGTAGAACTCGCCGCCGTAGGTCGCACCTTGGGTGGCGAACATGATGAGGCCGAAGATCAGGGCCGCGCCGATGTACACGCCGGCCCAGGTGGCCGATTCCTTTGTCGATAGTTTGTGGGGGTTGCGTACGGCCATCGAGAGGTCGAAGACGACTACTGAGGCGAGCAGCACCATCGTGAGAGCCCAGGCCCACGCGGGGAGGTCCAATGTGTTGCCTTCCTTGCCTTTGGAGGGTCACATGGTCTCTCCCGGTCCCTGCGGACCAGCGCCACCGGGGACCGATCGCGGTCCCGTGCATTGACGACGACGCTAACAGCGGCTTACGCGCTGCGGGATACTCCCCATATACCTGATTCTGAACAGACGGGACTATTCTGCCTGCCGAAAGCCGACTTGTCATCAGTCAGATTTGTGACTTCACTCTCGACACTACAGCGGGTGGTGTCAGCGTGGCTGAAGCTGTGGGAGGCTCCGCCCATGGTTCTCGAAGTCGCTGAAATCAAGATCATCCCTGGCCAAGAAGAGGGCTTCAAGGAGGCCTACCGCACCGCCCGCGAGCTCGTCAAGGTCTCCCCCGGCCTGCGCTCGATGCGCATGACCCAAGGTGTCGAGTCGCCGAGCCGCTTCGTGCTCCTCATCGAATGGGACTCGGTCGAGGCCCACGAGCAGGGCTTCCGTGAGACCGACCGGTTCCCGAAGTGGCGCGAGTCCATCGGCCCGTTCTTCGCCGAGCCCCCGCTCGTGGAGCACGTCGCCGACATCGACTAAGGCCCCCAGCCGCCCTCAAGGGCTCGTGCCCGCGGCACGAGCCCTTTCGCCTTCTCAGGCTCCGGCTTCGTCGAGCTGGCGGAGTTCGCGTTTCAGATCGGTGATCTCGTCGCGGTAGGCGGCCGCGAGCTCGAAGCGCAGTTCCCTTGCGGCGGCGAGCATCAGGTCGTTGCGCTCTTCGAGCTGCTTCAGGATCTCCGAGCGGACCTTCCCTGCGCCCTTCTCCTGCTTGCTCTTCGGCAGCGTCGCCCACGGATCGTGCTCGACGAGGTCCTTGGTGTCGGACGCCGTGTCGTAGAGGTCTTCCATGATGTCGCCGATGCGCTTGCGCAGCGGCTGCGGGTCGATGCCGTGCTCGAGGTTGTAGGCCACCTGCTTCTCGCGGCGCCGGTCGGTCTCATCGAGCGCGGCCTTCATCGAGTCGGTGAGCTTGTCGGCGTACATGAGCACCGTGCCGGACACGTTTCGGGCCGCACGCCCGATCGTCTGGATCAGCGAGGTCCCCGAACGCAGGAACCCCTCCTTGTCGGCGTCGAGGATCGCCACGAGCGACACCTCGGGCAGGTCGAGGCCCTCACGCAGGAGGTTGATGCCGACGAGGACGTCGTAGTCGCCGCGGCGCAGCTCCCCGAGCAGCTCGACCCGGCGGAGCGTCTCGACCTCCGAGTGCAGGTACCGCACCCGGATGCCGTTGTCCATGAAGTAGTCCGTGAGGTCCTCGGCCATCTTCTTGGTCAGCGTGGTCACGAGCACCCGCTCGTGCTTCTTGGCCCGCTCGTTGATCTCGTACATGAGGTCGTCGATCTGGCCCTTCGTGGGCCGGACCTCCACATGCGGGTCGACCAGGCCCGTGGGGCGGATGACCTGCTCCACGAACTGGCCGTTCGTCTGCTCCAGCTCCCATTTGCCCGGGGTGGCCGAGAGGTACACGCTCTGGCCCACGCGCTCGCGGAACTCGTCGAACCGCAGCGGCCGGTTGTCCATCGCGCTCGGCAGGCGGAAGCCGTAGTCCACGAGGTTGCGCTTGCGCGAGGCGTCGCCCTCGTACATCGCGCCGACCTGCGGGACGGTCTGGTGCGACTCGTCGAGGATCGTGATGAAGTCCGAGGGGAAGTAGTCGATCAGCGTGTGCGGCGGCGTGCCCGGCTCGCGGCCGTCGATGTGCCGCGAGTAGTTCTCGATGCCGTTGCAGGTGCCGATCTGCTTCATGTTCTCCAGGTCGAAGACGGTGCGCATGCGCAGCCGCTGCGCCTCCAGTAGCTTCCCCTGGGACTCCAGCTCGGTGAGGCGCTCCTCGAGTTCGGCCTCGATGGTGCGGACCGCGCGGGCCATCCGCTCGTTGCCCGTGGCGTAGTGCGAGCCGGGGAAGATGAGCACCCGGTCGACCTCGCGGACCACGTCGCCGGTGATCGGGTGCAGGTAGTAGAGCCGGTCGATCTCGTCGCCGAACATCTCGATGCGGATCGCCAGCTCTTCGTAGGCCGGGATGATCTCGATCGTGTCGCCGCGGACCCGGAAGGTGCCGCGGGTGAAGGCGATGTCGTTGCGGCTGTACTGGACGTCGACGAGGCGGCGCAGCAGCTTGTCGCGGTCCCACTCCTGGCCGATCGCGACCTCGGTGGCCTGCTCGAGGTACTCGGCGGGGGTCGCCAGGCCGTAAATGGCCGACACCGTCGCGACCACGACTACGTCGCGCCGCGTCAGCAGCGAGTACGTGGCGCGGTGGCGCAGCCGCTCGACCTCCTCGTTGATCGAGGCGTCCTTCTCGATGTAGGTGTCGGACTGCGCGACGTACGCCTCGGGCTGGTAGTAGTCGTAGTAGGAGACGTAGTACTCGACCGCGTTGTTCGGCAGGAGCTCGCGGAGCTCCTTCGCCAGCTGCGCGGCCAGGGTCTTGTTGTGGACCATCACGAGCGCGGGCCGCTGGAGCTTCTCGATCAGCCACGCGGACGTGGCCGACTTGCCGGTGCCGGTAGCGCCCAGCAGGACCACGTCGCGCTCGCCGCGTTCGATGCGTTCGGTCAGGTCGGCGATCGCCGTCGGCTGGTCGCCTGACGGCTCCCACTCCGCGACCACCTCGAAGCGCCCTTCGGCGCGGGGAATGTCGAATGCCACGACCCAACGGTAGCGCCGGGGTACGACAGTGGTTCATCACGACTCCGCTCCCCCGGTATCGGCGGCCGGTATTGGCGGCCCGGGGCCGGTGACTTTTCCCGGCCCGACTCGTTGGACCCTGCGTGAGCTCCACTACCTCAGTTCCCTGGAAATCGGCCCTGATGTGGGTCATGGCCATCATCGTCGCGATCGCGGTCGCCGGCTGGTTCGCCGTCTCGTGCACTCCCGGCAAGACGAACGCCGAGCGGCCCGTCAACGAGGAGGAGGCCGCGCTGCTGGCCGGTATGCGCGAGCGCAACCACGACGCCGATCCGGTCGCGGTGCGCATGAGCGTCCCGATGGACGGCGAGACGGTGATCGCGGACGGCTACCTCGACTGGGCCGTCCCGATGCTGTACGCGCGCGTGCCGGACGGCGAGGGCTTCAAGCTGGTCCAGGCCATCCCCGGTCTCATCGCCACGCGAGCGGACGACGAGGCGGCCTTCACGGACCTCCGCGTCCCCGAGGACGGCTGGACCACCAGGCAGATGCTCTCGGGGGCGGAAACGCCACTGGAGACCACGGTCGACATCCTCGCGTCGTCGCTGTTCACGCTGACCGCCGACAAGGCTGACGACCCGGCCGTGCTGGCCGAAAAAGCCACCTGGCGCGAAGAGGGCGTCATCGACGGCGAGCCCGTCGAATCCTTCCGCGCGCCGATCATGGTCGAAACTGACACAGCCGAAACCGACCAGGAGGCCGCCGGTGAGGCCGGGGCGAGCCCCGAGGCGCTGTACTCGCTCGACGCCGAGGGAGACCTCCGGCGCTTCCAGGTGAACACCGGCGAGGCGAGCCTCTCGGCCGTGGACTTCCTGCGCGAGGTCGCCTTCGATCCGAGCGGCCTCGTCCCGGTGGACCTCCTGGGCGGCGCGGCGATCGAACCGGTCGCGGTCGAGCCCGAGCTGGCCGAGACCATCGCCGAGGTGCGCCACGAGAACTGGTCGAGCACCGCCATCGTGGACCTGACCGTGCCAACGGGCGACGGCCAGATGACGACGGGCGAGGGCACCATCGACTGGCGCACCATGACCGCGTACCTGCTCCTGACCGACACCGAAGCCGCGGGCGAGAGCGGCCAGCGGCTGTTCCTGGCGCGGCCCGGCGGGTACGCGACCCTCGCCCACGAAGGCGGCGAACGGCCCGAGACCCCGCCCGGCGAGGACTGGGAGACGCACGCGCTCACCGACGCGGACACGTCAGAGCAGTTCGGGCCGGTCGAATCGCTGGTCTTCCGGCTCCTGGAGATGGCGGCCGAGGAGGCCGAGGACGCGGACGCGATCGGCGAGAAGGCGCACCTGCTGCGGGTCGACGAGATCGACGACGCCCGGGTGCAGGTGGTCGAGTTCCCGGTCGCCGGAGACGCCGAGGCGGCCCCGGGCCAGTCCGCGTTCCGCTACCACCTCAGCGAGGAGCGACTGGGCGAGGTGGAGATGATGTCCTATTTCGGCGTCGCGAGTGCCGAACTTGCTTATGAGGACATCATGATGGCCGAGATCCCTTGGGACGTGGCCGAGAAGATCGGCTGACCGCAGAGGACCTGAGACGGGCCTGGCACTCCCGGCGACGCTTGCAAGTCGTCGATTGGCAGAGTGGCCAGGCCCGTCCGCATCTCACCTCCGCTAACAGAGGGGTGCGTGCCAGCCGGTTTCGGCGGCCCAGGCGTTGGCGCGCGGCCAGGCCTCCTGGTCGAACCAGGGTTCCTTGGCAGCGGTGTAATCAGTCACTGAATCGAACTTCGCGGCGAGCACGCCCTTGGCGTGGGCGTATTCGGCGCGGGCCTGCGGGTCGGCGCGCATCCAGTCGCGGAACAGCAGCGCGAAGCGCTGGCCGGGGCTGTCGATCGGCCGGAAGTGGATGTGCGCGAGGTTGCCGGGGTCGGCGTAGCCGTAGAAGCGCTTCTCCCACTGCGCACGGTCCGGGAACTCGAGTTTGATCGAGTCGAACATGACCTTGCCGAAGTACCCCGCGTCGGACAGCGCCTCCGCGAAGGCGTCCACGATGTGCAGCGTCACCACCGTGATCTGGATGTCGATGACCTCCTTCGCGGGGAGGCCGGCGACGGCGGTGGACCCGACGTGGTCGATGCGGACGGCGCTGGGGCCCATGACGCGGCGCAAGCGCGCGGCGTGGTGCTCGAAGCGGTGCGCCCAGGCCGGGTCGGACTCGACGAGCTGGAGCTTTTCGGGCCGGGGCTCGTACCTCCCGCTGCGCAGGTTCTCCGCGAACGGGACGATCCGCTCGTCCCAGAGCATCGCGACGCGGTGCTCCAGGTCCTGGTGGGAGTCCCGGTTGTAGAGGACGACGTCGCAGACCTCGCGGCGCTCCGCGTCGGAGGCCTGGGCGTCGATGCGTCGGATGGCGTCTTCGCGGGGAAGGCCCCGCTCGGCGAGCCGTTCGAGCCGGAGCTCTCGCGGCGCTTCCACGTCGATGTTGAGGTGGAAGCCGGGCGCCTGGCCGGTCTCGGCCAGGAGCGGAATGTCTTGGACGACGATGGCGTCCTCGGGAAGGGCATCGGTGAGTTCACGGGCGCGGGCTCGGACGCGCGGATGGACGATCGCCTCGAGCTCGGCCCTCGCGGGCGGGCTGCTGAAGACGATCTTCGCGAGTTCGGCACGATCGAGCGCGCCATCGGCGGTGAGCACCTCTGGGCCGAAACGGGAGACCACCGCGGCGAGCCCCTCGGTGTTCGGGGCGACGACTTCGCGGGAGAGGGCGTCCGCGTCGACGACGCGGGCTCCAAGCTCTGACAGCTTCGCTGCGACCGTGCTCTTACCGGCTCCGATGCCACCGGTCAATGCGACTTTAAGCACAACTAAAACACTACCCGCCCCAGGCGAACAGCCTGGGACGGGCAGTGGTCTATTCAGCTAAACGAGCGACAACTTAGTTGCCGGCGAGCTTCTCGCGCAGAGCGGCGAGCGCCTCGTCGGTGGCCAAGGTGCCCTGCGGCTCGGCCGAAGGAGCCTTCTTCGACTCGGAGGTCGTCGTCTTCTTGGCACCCTTCTCGCCCTTGGGGGCGGCTTCGCCCTCAGCGGGCTTGGCGGGAGCTTCGGTGATGACGCGCTCGGCGATCTGCTTGCCGTGCTCCTCCCAGCGGGTGCGGGCCTCGGCGTACTGCCGCTCCCACTCCTCGCGGGCCTCGTCGAAGCCTTCCATCCACTCGCCGGTCTCGGAGTCGAAACCGTCCGGGTAGATGTAGTTGCCCTGGTCGTCGTACTGCGCGGCCATGCCGTACAGCGTCGGGTCGAACTGCTCCTCGTTCTCGACGAAGGCCTCGTTGGCCTGCTTGAGCGAGAGCGAGATCCGGCGACGGTCCAGGTCGATGTCGATGACCTTGACCATGGCGTCGGAGCCGACCTTGACGACCTGCTCGGGCACCTCCACGTGGCGCTCGGCCAGCTCGGAGATGTGCACCAGGCCCTCGATGCCGTCCTCGACGCGAACGAACGCGCCGAACGGAACGAGCTTGGTGACCTTGCCCGGCACGATCTGACCGATCGCGTGGGTGCGGGCGAACTGACGCCACGGGTCTTCCTGGGTCGCCTTCAGCGACAGGGAGACACGCTCGCGGTCCAGGTCCACCTCGAGGACCTCGACCTCGACCGGCTGACCGACCTCGACGACCTCGGACGGGTGGTCGATGTGCTTCCAGGAGAGCTCGGAGACGTGCACCAGGCCGTCGACGCCGCCAAGGTCGACGAACGCGCCGAAGTTGACGATCGAGGAGACCGTGCCCTTGCGGACCTGGCCCTTCGCAAGCTGGTGCAGGAACTCGGTGCGGACCTCGGACTGGGTCTGCTCGAGCCAGGCGCGACGCGACAGGACCACGTTGTTGCGGTTCTTGTCGAGTTCGATGATCTTGGCTTCGAGCTCGCGGCCCACGTACGGCTGCAGGTCGCGCACGCGACGCATCTCGACCAGCGACGCGGGGAGGAAGCCCCGGAGGCCGATGTCGAGGATGAGACCACCCTTGACCACTTCGATGACAGAGCCGCGAACGACGCCGTCCTCTTCCTTGATCTTCTCGATGGTGCCCCAGGCGCGCTCGTACTGAGCGCGCTTCTTCGAGAGGATCAGACGGCCTTCCTTGTCCTCCTTCTGGAGGACGAGGGCCTCAACGTGATCGCCCACAGAGACGACGTCTTCGGGGTCCACGTCGTGCTTGATCGACAACTCGCGCGAGGGGATGACACCCTCGGTCTTGTAGCCGATGTCGAGCAGGACTTCATCCCGGTCGACCTTGACGACGGTACCTTCGACGATATCGCCGTCATTGAAGTATTTGATGGTCGCGTCGATCGCGGCGAGGAGCTCCTCGTCGGAAAAGACTTCTTCGACCGTGCTGTTCTCAGCGTTGCTCGAGGTGGCCTCGATGCTGCTCGTCATGTGGGCTGGTGCTCCGGATACGTAAGAATCGTGGGCTCGCGCCCGCGCCCTCGCTAGACGCGAATGCTCGCAGTTCGTTCCCGGGCCGCCCTTGCCGCTGGCAACGCGCCCTACTCCATTCTGAGGACGCGGACATGCCCAGGCCATCCCAGGTTACCGTGCGCGATAATGCCGCGCCAGTCCGGGCTGGGGACTCGTGTCCACAGCCACCGCTAATGGGCAGCGGCTTCCCAGGAAGCGCCGAATCCGGCCTGCACGGTGAGCGGCACCGCGAGCTCGGCGGCGTTCGACATCTGCTCGCGAACGAGCGTTTCGAGGCGCTTCGCTTCACCAGGTGCAACCTCGCACACCAATTCGTCGTGGACCTGCAGCAGCACGCGCGAATCGAGCTTTTCGGTCCGCAGCGCGCTGTCGACGCCGAGCATCGCGGTCTTCATGATGTCGGCCGCGCTGCCCTGGATCGGGGCGTTGAGGGCGGCCCGCTCGGCCATCTCGCGGCGCTGGCGGTTGTCCGAGGTGAGGTCCGGGAAGTAGCGGCGCCGGCCCATGATCGTCTCGGTGTAGCCGGTCTTGCGGGCCTCCTCGACCACCCGGTGCAGGTAGTCGCGGACCTTCCCGAAGCGCGCGAAGTAGTCGTTCGAGAGCTGCTGGGCCTCCTCGGTGGAGACCGCGAGCTGCTGGCTGAGCCCGTACGTGGACAGGCCGTAGGCGAGCCCGTAGGACATCGCCTTGATCTTGCGGCGGTGCTCGGCAGTGACCTTGCTCGGCGCGACCGCGAAGACCTTCGCGGCGACGGCGCTGTGGATGTCCTCGCCCGCGACGAACGCGTCGATCAGGCCCTCGTCGCCGGTGAGGCTGGCCATGATCCGCATCTCGATCTGGCTGTAGTCGATGGTCATGAGCGACTCGAAGCCCTCGGAGACCACGAACCCGGCCCTGATGTTGCGGCCGGCCTCGGAGCGGACCGGGATGTTCTGCAGGTTCGGGTCGGCCGAGGAGAGGCGCCCGGTGGCGGCCACGGTCTGGTGGAACGTGGTGTGGATGCGCCCGTCCGTCTGGATCGTGGCGCGCAGCGTGGCGACGATCTGCTTGAGCTTCTCCACGTCGCGGAACCGCAGGAGCTGCTCCAGGAGCGGGTGCTGGTTCTTCGCGTACAGCTGCTGGAGCGCCTCGGCGTTCGTGGTGTAGCCGGTCTTGGTGCGCTTGGTCTTCGGCATCTTCAGCTCTTCGAAGAGGATCTCCTGGAGCTGCTTGGGCGAGCCGACGTTGAAGGGGCGGCCCACGATCTCGTGGGCGCGCTCGGTGGCCTCCTTCGACTGCAGGGCGAACCCGGACTCGATGTCCGCGAAGTGGCCCTCGTCAGCGGCGATCCCGAGGATCTCCATGCGCGCCAGGACGCCCGCGATCGGGTACTCCATGTTCTCGGCGAGCTTCGCCTGGTGCCGGTCGGCCAGCCGCGTGGTCTGCTCGACGGCGAGTTCACCGATGACCGCCGCGGCGGCGCAGTCGGCCTCCAGGCGCGCGGCGCCCTCGTTCATGGCCGCGTCAAGGCCCACCAGCGCGCCGTCGTCAGCGGGCGACTCAGGGGTCTCCAGCTCACGGCCGAGGAACTGCATGGCGAGGTCGCCGAGCGCGTACGAGCGCTGCTCGGGCTTGAGCAGGTACGCGGCGATCACCGTGTCGGCCTTGAGCCCGGCGATCTCGGGCCAGCCCGCGGCGTCGGCGCCCCACAGGAAGGCCTTCGCGTTGTGGACGACCTTGCCCTTCTCGGCGTCGGCGAGCCAGGCGACCCAGGCCGACTCGTCTTCGGCGTCGAGCTGCGAGGGCTCGAACCACAGCGCCTGGCCGCCTTCGGCCAGCGCGATCGAGTCGAACGAGCCCGCGCCGGAGGCGAAGGTGCCGCTGTAGGCGACGGCGACGTCCCCCTCGCGGGCCTCGAGCCAGGCGGCGAGCCCGCCGGGCACGAGCGCGGCCGCCTCGGTGCTGGCGACCTCGGCGGCCGGGGCGGCGACGGCGCCGACGGCCTTGGAGGCGAGGTTGGCGTTGAGCCGCTCGCCGAGCGCGCGGAACTGGAGGGCGTCGAACAGGCGGTTGGTCTCGGCGACGGACCAGCCTTCCCAGGCGAGGTCCTCGATGCCCTTGTCGAGCTCGAGGTCGCGGACGAGGTTGTTGAGGCGGTGGTTGCGCAGCACGTCGTCGAGGTGGTCGCGCAGGCTCTGCCCGGCCTTGCCGGTGATCTCGTCGACCTTGGCGACCAGGCCGTCGAGGGAGCCGTACTTGACGATCCACTTCGCGGCGGTCTTGGGGCCGACGCCGGGCACGCCGGGCAGGTTGTCGGCCTTCTCCCCCACGAGCGCGGCTAGGTCGCGGTAGTGGTCGGGGGTGACCCCGTACTTCTCCTCGACGGCGGCGGGCGTGTAGCGCGCCAACTCGGTGACGCCCTTGACGGGGTAGAGGAGCGTGGTGGCCTCGTTCACCAGCTGGATCGCGTCGCGGTCGCCGGAGGAGATCAACGTGGACAGACCGGCCGCCTCGCTGCGCGCGGCGAGGGTGGCGATGATGTCGTCGGCCTCGAAGTTGGCCTTGGTGAGCCACTTGATCCCGAAGGCGTCCAGCACTTCCTGGATGATCGGGATCTGGCCCTTGAACTCCTCGGGGGTCTCGCCGCGACCGTCCTTGTAGGCCGGGTACTCCTCGGTGCGGAAGGACTTGCGGGAGACGTCGAAGGCGACCGCGACGTGCGTGGGCTCCTCGGCCTTGAGCAGGTTGATGAGCATTGAGGCGAAGCCGTAGACGGCGTTCGTGACTTGCCCGTCGTCGGTGGAGAACTTCTCAGCGGGCAGCGCGAAGAACGCGCGGAAGGCCATCGAATGGCCGTCGATCAGGAGCAGGCGCGATTGCGAAGCGGTCACGCCCCCGAGCCTAGCGAGTGGGTCCGACAAGTCCGGCACAAGCCGGTGACGGCGTGGCTCTGGCAAGCGAAAGGCCCGTGTCCGGCTGGACACGGGCCTCGTAAAACGCTTGGGAGCCTATTCGGCTTCCTGGGCTTCCTTCTGCGCTGCCTCGTCGATGACGCGCTCGGCGACCGCGCGCATCGAGAGCCGGTGGTCCATCGCGGCGCGCTGGATCCAGCGGAACGCGTCGGGCTCGGGCATCCCGTACTGGGTCATGAGCAGGCCCTTGGCCCGGTCGACCAGCTTGCGGACCTCGAGGCGCTCAGTGAGGTTCGCGACCTCCTTCTCGAGGGCGGTCATCTCGGCGAAGCGGGTGAGGGAGAGCTCGATCGCGGGGACCAGGTCCGACTTCTGGAAGGGCTTGACCAGGTAGGCCATGGCCCCGGCGGACTGTGCCCGGCTGATGAGGTCGCGCTGGCTGAAAGCGGTGAGGATCACGACCGGGGCGATGCGTGCGGAGACGATCTTCTCGGCGGCCTGGAGACCGTCCATGATCGGCATCTGGATGTCGCAGATGACCAGATCGGGCTGGTGCTCCTGGGCGAGGCGGACGGCGGCTTCACCGTCGGCGGCCTCGGCCACGACCTCGTAGCCCTCCTCGGTGAGCATCTCGGCCAGGTCGAGGCGGATGAGCCCCTCGTCTTCGGCGATGAGCACGCGCTTGCGCGGCTCCTCGGTGGCCTTGCTCGTCATGCGGTCCGTACCTTTCATACGCGTCTGTATGTGGGGGCGTGCGGCGATGCAGGCACACCAGGACGCTAGCCTAGCCGCTGCCGGTTGCGTCCGCACGTTCCTATGCCGAGCGTTTCGGACGGCAGGGCCCAAACATCGGCCGCTCCGCCACGGGAGTATCATATGCAGCGGTCCGGACGCACCATCCCGGCACCCGGCCCGGTATTCCAACTGGCAGAGAAGACGGATTCAAAACCCGTACAGTGTGGGTTCGAATCCCACCCGGGCTACTCGTCGCAGTAGCGGACAGAGCCGTAGAAAACCGCCGCTGACCAGCTTTGATGATGGTCAGCGGCGGTTTCTTCATGCACGGGTTCGGGCGGGCGTCGTCGGGACCGAGCGGTCCCGCCGTTCGCCTATGTGGACTTGACGGTTTCCTTCGCCGGGGCGGCGTCCTCGAGGTGCGGGTGGCGGCGCTCCAGGGCGGCGCCCTCGACGTCCACGTCCGGGAGCAGGCGGTCGAGCCACCTGGGCAGCCACCAGACCTTGTCGCCGAACAGGTGCATGAGCGCCGGGATGATGAGCATGCGCACCAGGAACGCGTCGACCAGCACGCCGAAGGCGAGCGCGAACCCGATGGGCCGGATCATCGCCGAGTGTGAGAAGACGAACCCGCCGAACACGGCGATCATGATGATCGCCGCGGCGGTGACCACCGACCGCCCGGCGCGCAGACCGTGCACGACGGCGAGCCGGGCCGGGGCGCCGTGGGCGTAGGCCTCGCGCATGCCCGAGCCGAGGAACAGCATGTAGTCCATCGCGAGTCCGAACAGGATGCCCACGAGCAAAGTGGGCAGGAAGTTCAGGATCGGGCCGGGGCTGTCGACGCCGAAGACGTCGGCCAGCCAGCCCCACTGGTAGATCGCGACGACCCCGCCGAGAGCGGCGAAGTAGCTGAGGACGAACCCGAGGGTGGCGACGACCGGCACGAAGATCGAGCGGAACACCAGGATCAGGATGAGCAGCGACAAGCCGACGACGACCCCGAGGTAGGTCGGCAGGGCGTCCGCGAGCTTGTCCGAGATGTCGATGTTGCCGCTCGCGTTGCCCGCCACGCCGATCGCGTCGACGCCGTCGATGTCGAGGCCGCGCAGAGTCTTCACGAGCGCTTCGGTGGCCTCGCTAATCGGACCGGATTCGGGCAGCACCTGGAAGGCCGCGACGGTGCGATCCTCGGAGGTGCCGATCGGGGCCACGGCGACCACGCCGTCCTGGTCGGCGAGGGCCTGTGCGATGTGGACCTGCGCGGTCTGCACCGCGGCCTCGTCCGGGCTGCCGGGGAGCGTCGCAACCACGAGCAGCGGCCCGTTCTGGCCTTCGCCGAAGCGATCGGCGACGGTGGCGTAGGCCTGGTACTGGGTGGTGTCGTGCGCTTCGGAGGAGCCGTCGGGCAGGTTGAGGCGCATGTCCATGGCGGGCATCGCGACGAGCGCGAGCGCGCCGATGCCGATGAGCACGCGCAGGAGGGCGCGCGGCGCGCTCATGGCCTTCAGGGCCGGCTTGTCCTCGGCGGCGGTCTCCGGCGTCGGGTGGTCTGCGGCGAGGGCGGTGCGCTCGGAGCGGCGGAGGATCTTCAAGCCCACCAACGAGAGCAGGGCCGGGATGAAGGTGACGGCGACGAGGACGGCCGTGGCGACGCACAGCGCGCCGACCGTGCCCATCAGGCCGAGGAACGGAATCCCGGTGATGTTCAGGGCCGCCAGCGCGATGAGCACGGTGGCGCCAGCGAAGACGACGGCGTTGCCTGAGGTGCCGGTCGCGAGGGCGATCGACTCGTCGAGTTCGTAGCCCTCTTTGAGCTGGCGGCGGTGACGGTTGACGATGAACAGCGAGTAGTCGATGCCGACGGCGAGGCCGAGCATGAGGCCGAGGATCGGGGTCACCGAGGCCATGTCGATGACGCCCGAGAGCGACATCGTGGTCATGGCGCCGACGCCGACGCCGACGAGCGCGGTGAGGAGCGGCAGGCTCGCGCCGATGAGGGTGCCGAGCATGACGATCAGGGCGACGGCGGCGACGACCAGGCCGATGACCTCGCCGACACCGAAGACGCTCGGCACGGATTCGAGCATGTCGGAGGAGTAGTCGGCCTCGACGCCGTCGATCGGGTTGTCGTCGAAGAGGTCGGTGACGGCGGCTTTGGTCTCGGGGGTGACTTCGAGCTGCGGTTCGGTGAAGGCGACGGAGACGACGGCGGCGCTGCCGTCCTCGGCGACCATGGTGATGCCCGAGGCGAGGTCGAGCAGGGTCGCGCCCTGTTCGAGTGCGGCCGATCGGGTTTCGAGGTCGGCGAGCCCGGCGTCGAGCTGGGCCTGCTGAGCGTCGAGCTCCGCGGAGTCCCCGGCCTGTTCGCGGGCGAGGTCGAGCTGGCTTTGGGCGGCGGTGAGTTCGGCTCGGGCCGTTTCAATCTGGGCCCGTCCGTCCTCGATGGCCTGTGCCTGCGCGGTGCGCTGGGCCTCGGTGGCGAAGGGGTCGATGGCGGTCTCGACGCCGTCGACGTCGCCGGCGCGGGCGACGAGGTCGCTGATCTGCGCTTGCTGCTCGGCGGTGAACGGCGTGCCGTCGCCGGCGCTGAGGACGATGCTGCCGGTGCCGCCCGCGGCGGCGGGTATCGCGTCCTTGAGTTGTTCGGTGACTGCCTCGGTGGGCGTGTCCGGGATGGAGAACGCGGTGGTGAGCGTGCCGCCGAAGAGCACGTAGGCGCCTGCGGCGGCGGCGAGGATCGCGACCCAGGCGGCGATGACAGTCCGGGCGCGGCGGGCGCACCAGCGGCCCACCCGGTAGAGGAATTCAGCCATGTCGGCCTTTCAAGTTCGCAGGGATCGGTCAGGACTCGGGTTCGCGCAGGACGGCGACCAGGCTGGCGAGGAGGTCGTTCCAGACGAGTCGGGAGGCGGCGGTGTCGGTGCCGCCGGTGGCGGCCGTCCACCGTTCGACGAGGCCGAGGAGGCCGCCGCAGAAGGCGGAGACCAGGAATGCGACTCGGAGTTCGTCGACGCGCGGGTGGCGGCGGGCGACGACGCCCGACATCTGTGCGGTGAACAGGGCGAGGGCCCGCTGCATGAGCACGGCCCCGCGCTCGGATGGCCCCTGGTCCATGTCGCCGAGGACTTCGATCAGGTAGGCGACGGTGGGCACCAGGTGATCGGCCGAGCTCGCCACCGCGAGGTCCCCGAGAACCGTGGCGCCGTCGCCGGAGGCGTTCGCTGCCTCGGCTTCCATGGCGTCGACGATGTCGACGAGCATGTGGCCCGCCACCGCGGTCACCACATCCGCCAGCGAGTCGAAGTGGTTGAACACGGTGCGGCGGGAGACGTCGGCGGCGGCGGCCAGTTCGTCCACGGAGAAGTCGGTGGATCTGCGGCGGCGCATCAGGTCAGCGGCGGCGTCGAGGATCGCCTGGCGACTCCTGGCCTTCAGGGCGGCGCGGCGGTCGACGGCTTCGGGTTCAACGGGCATGATAATTACACTAAGTGCAACGACGCACTGAGTGCAAATTCCCGATGGCGTGGCCCTGGCCACAGCGCCACTCGAATCCCAAGTACCCCCCGAACCCCAAGGGCCGCTTGCGGGGCGAATTCAGGAAGTCTCGGTACGTTAGTGTGGAGCGCGACACATGGGGGCGATTCGGCTTTAGCGAGTGGAGAGACGGTTGCGCGCTGGGCAGGTTGTGGGCGATCGGTACCGGTTGGAAGAGCGGCTCGGTTCGGGCAGCCAGGGACAGGTGTGGCGAGCCGCCGACCTGCGGCTGCGGGAGCGGCCTGTCGCGCTCAAGCGGGCCCTCAGCGGGGGCGACGCGGCCGCGGCCGCGAAGGTCCGGCGCGAGGCTGAAGTGCTCGCGAGCGTGAACCACCCCAACGTGGTCACGGTCTACGACGCCGTCGAGGAGGACGGCGACTGGTGGATCGTCATGGAGTACGTGAACGGCCGGACCCTCGCCGAGACCGGGACGGTCGCCGCCGAGGAGGCCGCCCGGTACGGCGCGCAGCTCGCCGGGAGCTTGGAGGCGGTGCACGCCAAGGGGATCCTGCACCGGGACGTCAAGCCCGCGAACGTCATGGTCACCGACCACGGGATCGCGAAGCTCGCGGACTTCGGGATCGCCCGGCAGGTGCACGCCGAACCGACCCTCACCGGGACCGGAGCCGTCACCGGCACGCCCGGGTACGTCGCGCCCGAGGTGGTCAAGGGCGCCAAGTTCGCTCCGGCTGCCGACGCCTTCTCGTTGGGCGCCACATTGTTCTATCTGGTCGAGGGCACTTCGCCGTTCGGCGAGGGCAACGCGCACTCGCTGCTGTGGCGGACCGCGCAGGGCGACCGGGTCGAACCGAAGCGGGCCGGGGCGCTCGCGCCGGTGCTCGACCGGCTGCTCCAGACCGATCCCAAGCGGCGCATGAAGGTCGGCGAAGCGCGCCTGGAACTCGGCAGGCTCAGCGGCGAAACGGTTCCCGGGCCCGGACGCCGGGCGGGCCGGAGGCGGCAGTGGATCTGGGCGGCCGCCGCCGCCGCGGCGCTCGTGGTCCTGACCGCCGCCGTATGGACCGGGTTGCGCCCCGGCGATGACGACCCGGCCGAGGACCGCACGTCCGCCGGGGCGGACACGGACCTCATCGGCGATGAGACCACCGCCGATCCCTGCGCGCTGCTGGACGTCGACGCACTGGCCTCCCTGGGCGAGGCCCGGCTCGACACCGACAACGGCAGCCCCGCCCACTGCAACGCCGTCGTCCATGCCGAGACCGGGTACGTCGAGATCGATCTGTACTTCTATTCCAGCAACGGCGAACCGCCGGAGGGCGAGACGACGATGGTCGGCTCGATCGGAGTCATCCGGTACGAAGGCGATCACGATCGGTGCGGGCGGCAACTGGTCCTGCCAGACGGAGTGCACCTCATCACCGTGAACGCCAGGCAGGACACAGGCGGCGAGTCTGACCTGTGCGCGGTGGCGGACGCGGCGGTCGACAGCGCGGTCGCCGTGCTGAACGAAGGGCAGGTGCCCCGGCGCGAACCGGAGCTTGAGGCCGCCTCCCTGTTCCGGCTCAACGCATGCGATCTGCTCGACGGTGCAGGGCTCGAAGGGTTCCCCGGCGTCGACGCCCACCATCCGCTGGAGGCATTCGGCGGATGGGAGTGCACGTGGTACAGCACGACCAGCGAGAACGAACTGGAGCTGGTCTTCGACCGCTCCGACCCGCCGAACGCCGACGACGGCCCGCAGATCGAGCTCGCCGGGAGGGTCGCGGTGAACCAGGGCGAACACTGGGGCGAGGACACCTGCATGGTGAGCATCGTCTACCGCCAGTTCCCCAGCCCCGACAACGACGGGACCACCACCGTCGAATACCTCCGGGTCATCGTCGAGAGCGACGACCCGCCGGACGAGCGGTGCGAGCTGGCCCTGGCCATGGCCGAGCCCGCGGCGGAGGCGCTGGTCTAGCCCTCACCGGGGTAGAGGCGGATCACGGCCCGGTCGCCGTCGATCGCGCGGGTCTCGATGTTGAGCACGTTGTTCATGTTGCCCACGTTCCCCGGGCCGAGGTTGAATGAGATGAACGCCCCGCCGCCGTTGCCCACGACGTTCACGTACTCGTCGATCGAAGCGACTGTCAAAGCGCCCGTGCGGAACTCGTCGTCCAGCTCGATGACGACGCCCTCGGTCACGAGCACCTCGCAGTCGCCGTCGTAGCAGGCGCCGTAGTCCTCGCCGTCGGCCGCGTCGGGGAACGGGAGCACGATGGGCGTCGGCGGGGCGGTGCGCTCCAAGGCGGCCCGCCCCGTGGGCGCCGCTTCGGGCGTGGCGGCGGCCTCTGACTCCGAGCCGCCGCAGGCGGTCAGGGCCAGCGAGAGCGCGGCGGTCAGGGCCGCGAGCGTCGCGTTGCGGTGCATGGGGTTCCTCCTCGATCGGGTGCCTGCTCCAGTTGTAGGCCGACCGGCTCGGGACGGGTCCCGGAGCGAGGTGCGAGGCTGTGAAGCAGGAAGTGATCCGGAGGTCGACATGACTGACATCCCCCAGGTCGAGGGATTGGAGCCGCTCTCGGCGAGCCACGCCAGCCTCGCGTTCGGCGTACCCGAATCCGAGCCGGGCACGATCTACGCCCTCTCGGTGTCCGGCGGGGTCCGATTCCGCCCCAAAGAGGAGCGGGTGGTCCTGTTCGGACGGAACCGGCCCGAGGTCCACGTGTGCGTCGGCGAGGACGACCGGCGCGTCAGCCGCAGCCAGGGCCGCCTGGCCCGGCACGGGGACCACTGGTGGCTCGCCAACACCGGGCACCTGCCGCTCCAACTGCCGGGCGCGCGGATGCTGTTCCCCGAGGACGAGGCGTATCCGCTGGAGGTCGGCTACACGCCGGTGTTCATCAGCGGCACCGCCCGGCGGCGGCACCTCGTCGAGCTGTACGTGGCGGGCGTCGACGGGCGCCTGCCGACGCCCGCGCCCGACGCGTCCACCTTGAAGGACCGGCCTTGGAAACTCGACGCGGACGAGCGACTGGCGCTCGTCTGCCTGGCCCAGCGCTACCTGCTGCACGACGCCTACCCGCAACCGGTGTCGTGGAAGCAGGTCGCCGCGGAGCTCGCGGAGCTGCAACCCGACGGCGGCTGGCGGTTGAAGAAGGCGGAGCACCTCGTCACCAAGGTGCGCAAGCGCCTGTCCGCGGCGGGCGTCCCGGGCCTGACCAGGGAGGAGGTCGGCGAGCCGGTGGGCAACATGCTCAACCACAACCTCGTCACCGAACTGCTGCGCACACGAACGCTGGTGCCGCCGGATCTGCTCGTCTTGGGTGAGGACTGAGAGCGAATCGGGACCGACCGGTGACACCACCACGCAGCGTCGGGGAGAATATCGTCCATGTTGATCGCAGTCCAAATCCTCGCCGCGCTCGCCGGCCTCCTGCACGTGTACATCTGGGTCATGGAGTGCCTGCGGTTCTCCGACCCGAAGGTGCACCACGGCGTGTTCCGGGTCGACACCGCGGACGTCGAACGCGTCCGCAGCTGGGCTTTCAACCAGGGCTGGTACAACCTGTTCCTGGCGATCGGGGCCTTGACCGGCGTCGCGGTGGTGCAGGCGGAGGCCGCCGTCGGGATGACGCTGATCGTGTTCGCGTGCGGCTCGATGCTGGGCGCGGCGCTCGTGCTCGTCCTGAAGGACCGGTCGATGGCCTCGGCGGCCCTCAAGCAGGGCCTGTTCCCCGCGCTGGCTTTGATCTTCGCGTTGACACAGATCTAGGCGGCCGGGTTAACCTGACGCCATGGACGATCGGCGGTTGGTGAAGGCCTCGAAGTACCTCTCACGGCATCTGCGCCACGACCCCGCCCGAATCGGGATCGAGCTGGACGAGCACGGCTGGGTCGAGGTCGACGTGCTCCTCAAGGCCCTTGCCGCACAGCGCTTCCGCCTTTCGCTCGAAGAGCTCGAAGCGGTGGTTGCCGGCAACGACAAGCAGCGGTTCGCCTTGCGGGACGGGAAGATCCGGGCCAACCAGGGCCACAGCGTCGAGGTGGACCTCGGTCTGGCCCCGGCCGATCCGCCGCAGGTGCTGTTCCACGGCACGACCGGCGGCTTCCTCGACGCGATCCGCGCGGAGGGCCTCAAACCGATGAACCGGCACGACGTGCACCTCTCCCCCGACCACGAGACCGCGATCCGCGTGGGCTCTCGCCGCGGCAAGCCCGTCGTCCTCGTGGTCGACGCGGCCCGCATGGCCGAGCAGGGACACCTGTTCCACCGCTCCGACAACGGCGTATGGCTGGCCGCCGCCGTCCCCGCGTGGGCGATCACGTTCCCCGGTTGATATTTCCGTTGCAGAGGGGTTCCACAGCGCACAGAATCACGTTCCATGAATGGAACTTTGATCATCACCGGGACCCCTGGGGCCGGTAAGACGACCGTTTCGCAACTGGTCGCCGAGCGGTTGCACCGGTCGGCGCGGCTCGACGGCGATGTCATGGCGCACATGATGGTCAGCGGGTGGGCCCCGATGCTCGACGAGGACGGGAACTGGAACCCCGGGCCCGAGGGGAAGCGACAGTTGCAGCTCAGGGCGATCAACGTGTGCTCGGTGGCCGACAACTTCGCCGCCGCAGGGTTCGTCCCGGTGATCGATCACGTCATCGAAACCCGGGAGGAGCTCGACTTCATCGCTGGGCGCTTGGCGGCCCGGCCGCTCATGCTCGTCGTCCTGTCGCCTTCGCTCGAGGTGGCGATGCGACGGAACGCGGCGCGGCCGGAGCGGGAACGGGTCGACTACGACTTCTCGCCGCTCGCGCGGACCATGCGACGTGAACTCGGCGAACTCGGCTGGTGGCTCGACTCCGGGGAGCTGACGGCGGAGGCCACCGCGGATCTCATCGTGGCCGAGGCCTCCG
The DNA here is from genome assembly GCF_042647865.1 of Glycomyces rhizosphaerae. Classification (NCBI taxonomy): domain Bacteria; kingdom Bacillati; phylum Actinomycetota; class Actinomycetes; order Glycomycetales; family Glycomycetaceae; genus Glycomyces; species Glycomyces rhizosphaerae. The sequence goes on along the minus strand of NZ_JBHRWO010000021.1, from coordinate 816,097 downwards.
AGCGAGCCGTGCTCGACTTGTGAACGACACACGCCCGGGGCCGCCATCCTCAGTGGATGGCGGCCCCGGGCGTGTGTCGTGTCAGCCGACGGCCACCGGGATCGGTTCGGCTGCTGTGTCCGATGCCTTGCGGGTCTTGATCACCGTGATGGCGATGATCAGGGCCGCCGCGGCGAGGGCGGCCGCGACGCCGTAGCCGAGACGGAAGCCGCCGGTCAGGGCCTCGGCCTGGGACTGGCCACCTTCGAGGAGCGTGCCGGTGCGGGCGGAGACCACGGTGCTGATGACCGCGAGGCCGACCGCACCGCCGACCTGCTGGGCGGTGTTGAACAGACCGGAGGTGACCCCGGCGTCCTCGGGCTTGGAGTCGGCCATGCCGAGGGTCATCAGGGCGGGCATCGCCAGACCGAAGCCGAGCGGCGCGGTGACCATGCCGGGCAGCACGTCCACGAGGTAGTTGCCGTCGGCCCGCATCTGGGCGAACAGGATGAAGCCGACGACCATGAGCGACAGGCCGACGACCACCATCGGGCGGGCGCCGAAGCGGGTCAAGAGCCGCGGGGCGAGCGCCATCGAGACGACCGCGATCACGATCGGGGCGGGCAGGAACGCCAGGCCCGCCGCCAGCGGCGCGAACTCGAGCACCTGCTGGAGGTAGAGGACGGTGAAGAACATGAACCCGAAGGCCGAGCCGATCATGAGCGACTGCGAGATGTTCGCCCCGGCGATGTTGCGGGAGAACAGGATGCGCAGCGGGATCAGCGGCGAGGCGGCCTTGGCCTGGCGGACGAAGAACCCGGCGAGCAGGACGATCGCGACGGCGCCGAAGCCCAGGGTGCGGGCAGAGGTCAGGCCGTAGCGCTCGGACTCGATCAGGGTGTACACGCCGAGCATCAGACCGGAGGTCACGAGGGCCGCGCCGATCACGTCGGCTCCGGCCTTCAGGCCGATGCCGCGATCGGAGGGCAGCAGCTTCCAAGCCATCGCGGCCACGATGAGGCCCAGCGGAAGGTTCACGTAGAAGACCGATTCCCAGCCGAGCGTCTCGGTGAGCACGCCGCCCACGACGCTCCCGGCGGCGCCGCCGCCCGCGGAGGCGAAACCGTAGACGCCGATGGCCTTCACCTGGTGCTGCGGTTCAGGGAAGATCGTGACGATCATCCCCAAGAGGCCGGCGGCCGTGATCGCGCCGCCGATGCCCTGCACGAAGCGGGCGGCCAGCAGGAAGCCCTGGCTGTCGGCCAGCGCGGCGCCGACCGAGGCGAGGGTGAAGAGGGCCAGCCCGGCGAGGAACACCTGCTTGCGGCTGATCAGGTCGCCGAGCCTGCCGGCGAGGAGCAGCAGGCCGCCGAAGGGGATCACGTAGGCGTTGACGGTCCACACGAGGTTCGCCTGGCTGAACGCGAGGTCCTCGCGGATGGCCGGGAGCGCGATGCTGACGATGTTCTGGTCCAGGACGATCATGACCTGAGCGGCGGACAGGGCGATCACCGCGAGCCATCGGGTTCGAAGGCTTTGGGCTGCAATGGGTGACATCGGATTACTCCCTCGGATACTGCTGCACGGGGAACGTTTTGTTCCTGGGGTAATCATGTGTTCCAATGGAGGGATCCGTAAGAAGGCACTTTCATGTGCCAGGGGGGACATGGATGTTCCTGTCCAGGTCATCCGGACCTTTCCCTGCATGTGAGGTGCGTCATATGTGCCCCGCGCCTCCGGCCGGGACGAGAGGCGAACCGATGAGCGACGACTGCGTGCTGCCGAAGTCCGACGTGCAGGCCGAGGCCTGCCCCATCGTCCAGATCATCGACCGGGTCGCGGGCAAATGGTCGGTGTCGATCCTGGTCGCGGCGATCCGAAACCCGGTGCGCTACACCGAGCTCGAGCGCTCGATCCCCGGCATCAGCCGCCGGATGCTGACCTTGACGCTGCGGAACCTGGAACGCGACGGGCTCTTGGAGCGCACGGTCTACCCGACCGTGCCGCCGAAGGTCGAGTACAACGCGACGCCGAGCGCGCGGGAGCTGTACGGGCACTTGACGGGCCTGCTCGAATGGGCCGAACGGCATCGCCCCGACATCATCGAGGCGCGCAGGAACTACGACGAGCAGGCACTGGCGGCTTAGCGGCGCGGTCGAGCAGGCACTCGCCGCTTAAGATCAAGGGCCGCAACGGCTTCGCCGAGGCCGGCGTCAGGCGCGGGCCTGCAAGACCGTCTCGAACAGGTCGACGTGCAGGCCGGCCATCTGGTCGGGCTCGTAGCGCTTCGCAGTGCCGAACGCGTTGTCCGCGAGTTTGCGGCGCAATTGCGGGTCGTTCATCAGGCGGCGCAGCGCGGCCGCGAGTGCCGCGGGGTCGTTCGGTTCGACGAGCAGCCCGTTCGTCTCGGGTTCGATGAGCAGCAGCGGCCCGTGCTTGACCGCGCTGCACACCACCGGGACTCCGGCGGCCATGGCCTCGACGATGACCAGGCCGAACGGTTCGAAGCGCGAGGGGATCGCGGCGATGGAGGCCCGCTGCCACTCCTCGCCGAGCGCGGTCACGGCACCGGGCAGTTCGACGCGGTCCTCGAGGTCGTGGTCCGCGATGAGGCCCTGGAGGGAGTGCTTGGCCCGGCCCCGCCCGAAGATCTTGACCTTCCATTCGGGGAACTCGTCGGCGACCTGCGCGAAGGCCTTGATGAGGACGTCGAAGCCCTTCATCCCGGTCATCCGGCCGGCGGTCATGATGACCGGCTCCGTCAGTTCCGAAGGGGGCAGAGGGCTGGGCGGGACCACGTTGGGAACGCAGACGACCTTGTGCGCATGCTCCGGCAGCGCCTCCCGGTAGGCGTCCGCATCGGCCTCGGTGATCGTGACGACGGCGTCGAGCTTCGGGTAGTTCGCGAGAATGCGGTGCTTGACGGGGGCTTTGTAGACCTCGAGGTAGAGGTGCTCCTGGGCGACCGTACGGTACTGCTCCGGCCGCCCGTACTCGGCCATGTACAGGTTCATGGCGACCTGGGTGCCGATGAGGACGTCGGTGTGCAGGCCGCGCAGGAATCGCCGCACCCTGACGTCGAGCAGTTTCGAGGACTCGCCCATGTTGTTGACCTCGTCGGCGTCGAGGTACGACGGTCTCCTGGCCCGCCAACGGTCGAGGAGGGAAAGGCGATCGGCGCTTTCTCCGCGCCGGCGCACATCCCACAGTGAAACGACTTTGATGCGCGGGTCGATGTCGAAATCGGGGGTCGCCTTGGTCCGGATGCAGGACGTGATGGTCACGTCATGACCCAGGTCCACCAGGGCCGCAGCCGTATTGAGGGTGGCTTTGATGGTGCCGCCGACGCCCCAGATATTGCGCACCAGAAAAGTAATCCGCACTCGCTCGAGCTCGCTCTCACCGCATCGACACCACCGACCACAACAGACGGTCGAGGATCAGCTTTTTGCACTGTCCTCTCAGCCTTGACGCTCCGAGACCGGCATCTGGTTGCAACCGTCGGGCACGACACAGTCACCGGAAAGCACTGGCCCGCCTCCGCGATCCGGAAGCGGGCCTTCGAGCACATCGACGGCTATGGGCGAGCAGACCGGCCGTCAGCCGAGTTCGGCGAGCAGCGCCCGGTGGATCTGCGGACCCGCGGCCAGCACCGAGAGCGCACCGTCGCCGTAGTCCACGCCGTCGAGGTCGGTGACGAGGACTCCGGCCTCGCGGCAGATCACGGTGCCCGCGGCCACGTCCCAGAGGTTGATGCGCTCGTGGAGGACCGCGTCGACGCGGCCAGCGGCGAGCCAGCACATGTCGAGGGCGGCGGTGCCGAGCATCCGGATCCGCTGGACCTTCGGCACGAGCCGCTGGAGCGTCGCCAGGCGGCGGAGGTTGCGCTTGGCGGCGTCCTCGCCGACCGGGAAGTCCCCCATGGCGACCACGGCCTCGGCGAGCTCCGACGGACCCGTCGCGTGCAGGGCCTGCTTGTTCAAGGCCGCGCCATGGCCGAGGGCGGCGCTGAAGCGCTCCTCCGACATCGGTGCGAAGACGACGCCGACCACCGGCATCCCGTTGCGCATCAACCCGAGCGAGACGCCGAACATCGGCGAGTGGTGGGCGAAGTTGATGGTCCCGTCGATGGGGTCGAGCACCCATTCGTAAGGAGAGTCGGAGTCGCCGGTACGGCCCCGCTCCTCCCCCAGCATCGGGATGCCGGGCGTCTCCTGTTCGAGGAACGCGCGAACCGCGTCTTCAACGGCGTAGTCGAGGTCCGTGGCGAAATCGCGGTCGCCCTTGCCGCTGATGGAGCGTACGCGGCCGAGTCCCGTCCGGATCACCTCGACCGCCGTCTCTGCCGCCTGCTCCGCCGTGCCCAGGTACTCCAGCAGCTCGCTCATTATTCGGTTCCTCGTCTCGATCCGACCCACCCTGCGGAAATCATCCTAAAGGTGCAAGACCATGCGGCACTTGGACTCCCAGTGCGACGTTCCGCCGGATATTTCCGGCGGAACGCTCGAGAGGGGCCGGTGCTCCCGCATTCCGGTTCGCACCGGCCCAATCCGGTCAGCTCAGCGGCAGCCACACCCGCATCGAGGCCGGACCCCGGGTCGCCCTGCGGTGGAAGGGAACGAGCGCGACCTCGGCGGACTTCCCCTCCTCATCGGACGCGGCCGGGCCGTAGGGCCAGTCGGCCTCGCGGTCGTGGATCTGCGCGGACACGTACACGCGGCCGTCGCGCTCGACCGGAGCGACCGCCGCGTCGACAGTGAGTTCGGCCACGTCAGCACCGCCGGGCAGGTCGATCGACTCCGCGCACAGCACCACCGGGCCGCGTTCCACGGCGGCGCAACCGCGCACGGCGTCGATCCGCGGGTCCGGCACCGTCCAGCGCGGCTCGACCGGCAGGTGCAGACGGATCTCGTCGCCGGGCGCGAACGCCGCCGTCACCGTGGCGGGCCGCCCGGCCTCGACCGGCCGGGGCACGCCGTCGGGGCCCGTGACTTCGGCGCCTTCGGCCCAAACCGGCACCCTGAGCGAGACGGTGCGTTCACTACCCTGGTTGGCTTCCACCCGGATCACCACAGTGCCCTCGTCCGGGTACGCGGTCGCCACGGTGAGCGCGAACCGCGAACCGTCCACGAGCGTGTCGATCGAGGACGGGGTGTACTGGTGGATCTGGATCCCGGCGTCGTCGGCGGTGGCCACGTAGACGGCGAACTGCGCGAAGGTGCGGGCCAGGTTCGTCGGGCAACACGAGACGTCGTACCAGGGCGCGCGCTGGCCGCCCGCGGCCTGGTGCGGCAGGGCGTGGTCGTGGGGCGGCGTCGCGTCGGCGGTGCGCACGTGGAGCGGGTTGGCGTAGAAGAACGTCGTCCCGTCCGGTGCGACCGCACCTGAGAGGACGTTCCAGGAGACCCGTTCGATCACGTCGCCGTAGCCCAAGTCGCCGGTGGCGAGCATCAGCCGCCACGCGGTCATGACGGCGGCGACGCCCGCGCAGGACTCCGAGTAGGCCCGGTCCGGGGGCAGCGCGAAATCGGGCCCGAAAGCCTCGTCGATGTAGCGCGAGCCCATGCCGCCGGTGAGGTGGGTGCGGCGTCGCACGGTGGCGTCCCATTGGCGGCGAACGGCTTCCAGCAACGCGTCGTCGCCGGTGTCGACCGCGACGTCGATCGCGCCGGACGAGAGGTACAGCGCCCGCACGGCGTGCCCGCGCAGGACCTCGGCCTCGCGGACCGGCATGTCGTCCTGGTAGTAGGCGCGGCCGAAACCGCCGTCGCCGAGCGTGTGCGTGCCGCGCCGCTCGACGAACAGCCGGGCCTGCTCCAGGTAGCGCGCCTCGCCGGTGGCGCGGGCGAACTCGGCCAGGCCCGCCTCGATCACCGCATGGCCGCAGACCTTCTCGATGCCGCCGAGCCCGAACACGTCGCACACGTGGTCGGCGACGCGGCGGCACAGCCGCGTGAAGTCGTCCTCGCCGTGGCAGCGCAGCCGCGCCACCCCGGCCTGGAGGAGGTGGCCGTAGCAGTACAGCTCGTGCCCCCATTCCAGTTCGGAGTAGCGCGGCAGCTGGCCGGGGTGGCCGAACATGGTGTTGAGGTAGCCGTCCTCCTCTTGTGCGACAGCGATGACGGCGGTGAGCTCGGCGAAGCGCGCCTCGAGCCCGGGATCGCCGGTGCGGCCGATCTCCCAGGCCATGGCCTCGACGAGCTTGTAGATTTCGGAGTCGGAGAACTCGCGGCCGGCCCGCTCGAAGGGAGCGCCCGCGGCGGCCCTCGTGAAGTTCTCGATCCAGCCGATCGTCTCGAGCCAGTGCAGGCAGTGCCGGATGGTGTTGGCGGCGTTCACGGCCTGGCGTTCGCCCCAGTGGCCGCCGGTGAGGCGCACTTCCTGGAGGCCGAGCGGTCGCAGCCTGCCGCTCCCGGGTTGGACGGGTGTGGTCATCCTTTAATGGCTCCTGACATGAATCCTCGGACATAATGGCGCTGGAGCAGGGCGAACAGCACCAGGCACGGCAGCGCCATGACGACCACGCCCGCCTGCGTCGCCCCGAAGTCGATGGCGCCCATCGACTGCTGGCGCAGGTTGGCGATGGCCACCGGCAGCACGGCCTTGTCGGCCTCGCTGACGAGAATGAGCGGGGCGATGAAGTCGTTCCAGGCGGCCAGGAACGAGAAGAGCCCGACGGTGATGAGGCCGGGCCACACGGCGAACAGCATGATCCGGGTGAGGACCCCGAAGGTGCCCGCGCCGTCGCACATCGCGGACTCCTCGATCTCCTTCGGCACGGCCTCGAAGGAGATGCGCATCATGAAGATCGCGAACGGCAGCTGGTAGAGGGTGAGGACGAGGGCGAGCCCGAAGAGGGAGTTGCGCAGGCCCAGGTCCCCCAGCATCGAGTAGAGCGGGATCAGCAGGGTCGAGTACGGGACCATGAGGATCGCGATCGTGACGATGAACAGGGTGTCCTTGCCGGGGAACTTGAACCGTGCGAACGCGTAGCCCCCGAGGATCGACAGCGCGAGGGTGAAGGCGACCGTGAGCACTGAGACGTAGGTGCTGTTCCATAGGTAGCGCCAGAGCCCGGCGTCGTACCCGAGGAGGCTCACGTAGTTGCCGAAGCCGAAACCGTCCTGCTGGCTCGTCGCCCCGGCGGGGGCTACCGAGGCATAGCCGGTCCAGATGAGCGGGAACAGGAACAGGACGGCCAGGCTGCCGGCGAGCACGTAGTAGGAAGTGTTCCAGAGCCTCGGGCTCATCACGTGTCCTTTCTGAGGGCGCGGAGCTGCCCGATGTTGACCACCACGAGAGCGGCGAGGACGACCACGGAGATCGCGGCCGCGGCGCCGAGGTCGAAGCGCTGGAAGGCCTCCCGGTAGATCAGTTGCACGACGGTGACGGTGGAGTTGTCGGGGCCGCCCTTGGTGAGGATGAAGAACTGGTCGAACGCCAGGAGCGAGCCGGTGACGGAGAGGATGAAGACGAGCCCGAGCGCGGGCCGCAGCAGCGGGATCGTGACGTGCCAGAAGGCCTGCCAGCGGTTCGCGCCGTCCAGGCGGGCGGCCTCGTAGACGTCCGGAGAGATCGAGTGGAGGCCGACCAGCAGGATGATCATGAAGAACCCGGCGAACTTCCAGACGATGAGCACCACAGTGGACCACAGTGCGGCCGTTGGGCTCCCGAGCCAGGAGACCGGTTCGTCGATGAGGCCGAGCCCTTGCAGGATCGGGTCGAGCGGGCCGATCGCGGAGCTGTAGAACCCGTAGAACAGGAGCGACGCGGAGGCGAGCCCGAGCGTGGTCGGCAGGAAGTAGGCGGTGCGGAAGAACCCGGTGCCCTTCGCGTGACCCGAGACGATGAGCGCCAGGACCAGCGAGAGTCCGATGAGGAGGACGACGACGATCCCGGTGTACTTGAGCGTGAAGCCCACGGCGGGCCAGAACAGCGGGTTGTCGGCGATCCCTGCGTAGTTGTCGGGCATGTTGATGCCGAGGTCGCCGGCCAGCAGCGGCCAGTCGGACGCGGACATGCGCCCGACCAGCAGCAGCGGCGCGACGAAGAAGACCAGCACGAAGGCCGCCACCGGGGCGGCGTACGCGGCGCCGGCCAGCTTGCGCGAATGTCGCATATGGAGTTGTCCCGTCTAACTGGAGAGAGAGGCCGTGACGTCGTCGTTCAGGGTGCCGAGGTCCGCGCCCGCCTCGCCGTAGACCGCTTCGCGGACAAGCGGCAGCCAGGGGCCCTGCGGGTCGTTGAAGGTCTGGCCGAAGTTGAGCGAGTAGGGGGTGCGGCCGACCTGCACGAGGTCGTTCATGATCACGGCGTTCGGGTTGTCGGCGTAGTGCTCGTTGTCGCCGAGGTCGGTGCGGGCCATGACGTCGCCGTTGGCGGCGAGGATGTCGACCTGCTGCTCCTCCTCAAGGCTCCAGCGCAGGAAGTCCCACGCCTGGTTCGCATGCTCGGAGTTGGCGCTGATGCCGATGGAGTCGCCGCCCACGAACGTGGACCGGCCGCCGGTGAGGCCCGGGATGGGCGCGACGCCGATGTTCATGTCCTCGGGCATGAGCCCGAGCATCGTGGAGGGCATCGGCATGACGCCGATGTTCCCTTCGGGGAACAGGGAGACCCAGGTCGTGCCCGTCTCCTCGTTGTGGCCGGGGGCGACGACGTCGTCCTCGACGAGGCCGCGGTAGGTCGCGTAGACCTCTTGGGCCTCAGGCGAGCTGAGGAGGGACTCGGTGCCGTCCTCGTTCATGACCTCGGCGCCCTCGGCCCAGATCGTTGGCCACCAGGTGAAGACGTAGCAGCCGCCGCAGTTGCCGCCGAAGAACGTGCCGCTCACGTCGCCGCCGAGGGCGTCTACGGCACGGGCGTGCTCGGCGAACTCGGCGAGGGTGGTCGGCGGCTTCTCCGGGTCGAGCCCGGCCCGCTCATACAGTGTCCGATTGTAGAACAGGACAGAGAGATCGAGCGTGTGCGGGACCAGGTACCGGCGGTCGTCCACAGTGCCCACGTCGAGGTGCGAGGGCGCGAGGGCGTCCTTGAACTCGAGCGAGTCGATGCGGTCGGTGATGTCGAGGTAGGCCCCGGCGGTGGTGAAGTTCGGGGCGAAGACCACGTCGAGGGCGAACAGGTCGGGCAGTTCCCGGTTGCCCGCGGCGGTGCCGACGCGGGTCTGGTAGTCGTCGGTGGGCACGACCGTGAGCTCGATCTGGTTCTCGTGGCTCGCGTTGTAGGCGTCCACAAGGGCCTGCGACTGGGCCTCGGTGGCGGCGCGCGTCCACATGGTGAGGGTGGTGCCGTCGTCGACGCCTTCGAGGACGACCTCGTCACCGCCGCCGCCGTTCGGGCGTCCGTCGCCGCACGCGGCGGCGAACAGCGCCGCCGCGGCGACCGCAGCCCCCGCACGCAAGGCTCGTGAGGGGCGCTTGTCGATTCTCATTTCCGGTCTCCTCTGTGTAAGGGATCAAAGGGGTTCGGCGGTGGCTATCGCCGCCGCCAGTAGAGGTGGTACGGGGCGCGGTTCCCGAGGTGGAAGGGCGCGAAGGTGTAGCCGTCGGCGGTGAAGTGCAGCGGTTCGTCGGTCGGTTCGAACGCCGAGAGGTCGTCCCCGACGGCGACGTCGATGAGGCCGGTGGCGAGGTCGTCGCCGACCGCCTCGTGCTGGATCGCCAGCAGCGTCGGTCCGCAGTAGACCGATTCGATGCCGGGGTCGTCAAGGGCCGCTTCGGTGTGGAGGAGCAGCGGCATGGCGATGTCGACGGTGTCGCCGCTCCGCCAGGTGCGGCTGACGGTGACGTGGGCGCCGGGGGCGGTGTCGAGGTCCTGGGTGCGGCCGTTCACCTTCACGCTGAACTCCTCGGCCCAGGAGGGAACTCGGAGCTTCAGAGCGAAGGTGGCGCGGCGGCGGGTGCGCACGGTCAGACGGCTCGCGCCTTCGAACGGGTAGTCCGTGGTCTGCACGACCGTGACGCCGCCCCAGGCCAGGGTCGAGGGCATGTAGAGGTTCACGTAGAGCGCGTCGTCCCCGGCCGCGGCGAAGTAGACCGAGTCCTGGTACTTCGTGTGGTTCTCCATGCCGGTGCCGCCGCAGCAGGTGCCGGTGTTGCCGAAGTCGCGCCACCGGCCGGGCCGCACCGGCGCGAAATAGGTCACCTCGGGGTCCTCGGTGCTGTCCTCGTCGTGGCGCGAGCCGAGGATCTGGTTGTACAGGGCCCGTTCGTAGTACTCCATGTACTTCGTGTCCCCGGTGTGGAAGAACAGGTTCCGCGCCAGCTTGAGGAGGTTGTAGACGCAGCAGGTCTCGGCGTGGTTGGGGTCGTTCGGGTACTGCCACAGGGACCCGGCGATCACCCCGCGCCTGCGGAAGATCTCGCCGACCCCGGTGCCGCCGTGGGCGTAGAGCCGGTGCGGCGCGACCATGTCCCAGAACTGCAGGGCAGCGGTCTTGTAGTCCTCGCCCGCGCCCTGCTCGTGCATGCGCAGGTAGCCGGTGAACTGCGGGATGTGCTGGTTGGCGTGCTTGCCGTCGAGGAGGTCGGTGCCGGCGACGGTGGCCTGCAGGAGCGCGGTGTTGTCGAAGAGCTTCGCGGTCTCGAGGTACTCGGGCCGGTCGGGCCGCGCCTCGGCGAGGTTCGCCAGGCTCTCGTTCATGCCGCCGTACTCGCCCGCGATGTAGATGGACCACATGCGGTCCAGGCGCTCGCGCGGCAGCCGGGACAGTCGCGAGTGGATCCAGTCGCCGAGTCCCGTCGCCAGCTCCAGCGCCGCCGTGCTGCCCGAAAGACGGTGGACGTCAAGGAGTCCGGCCATGATCTTGTGGGTGGTGTAGTACGGCGCCCAGATCCCGGCGTTGCCGCCGTAGTTCGCGAACTCCTCGAGCCGCACGAACTGCGTCTCCGAATACGCGGCGATGAAACCGGCATGGCGGTTGCCGTCGCCGGGGCCGATCAGCTCGGCGTCGCGGCCGTTGCCGGAGGCATCGGCGCACACGGGACCGGGCTCGTCGTCGAAACGGTAGGCGGCCAGGTCACCGCCCTCGCCCTCCCCAGCGGCGAGGGCGGCGACCTGTTCGGCGCCGAGAGCGGCGCCGAAGACGTGGAACTCGTCGATATCGGCGTTGAGGTACTGGGTGAGCCCCTGCGGGAACTGCCCGCGCCCGATCCAGTTGGCAACTGACGCACCGAGATCGGCCGGGGTCAAAGTGACCGGGCCGGAGCCCGCGGCGGTGCCGTTCACGTAGAGGACGGCGTTGCCGCCCCCGAGAGTCACCGTGAGGTGCGTCCACTCCCCCGCAGGGAGCGGCGCCGTCGCGGTCACCCGCTGCTCAGCGGTGGCACCGCCGGTGGTGATCGCGAAGCGCGGGAACGGGTTCGCGTTGTCGGCGCGAACCGTGAGGTACATGTGCGCATTCGCGTCGGTTCCAAAGTCGAAGACCTTCACGCCGTTGGCGAGCGGGGCCGGGTCGGCGTTCGGGTCCGGCAGCTTCGAGCGGTCCGCCGAGCCGGGCTTGATCCAGGTCGCGACGGTGACGGCGGTCAGGCCGTCCACGAGCCCGGCCGGGAGCGCGAGGTGCTCGGCGTGCCCGATGGGCGAGCCGGTGAGCCGCACGGCGGTCCCGCTCCGGCCCTCCACCCGCGGCGTCGCCCCGGCGGCCGCGGCGGCGAGCGCGTCACGGCACTCGCCCAGGCCCGCAACGAGATGGTCGAGCTTGCGCTTGTAGACGCGGTCGCCCGTGCCCGCCCATGCCTGCGCGAGCATCGACAGGAAGTGCCCGCTGTAGTGGCCGCGCAGGTAACCGGTGTCGTTGTCCCAGCTGCCGGGCGGCTCGATGCCGTCCGGATTGGACAGTCCCGCCGCGGCGCGGAAGTTGTACAGCATGCGGTCGGGCCCGGCGAGCTCGCCGAGCTCGGCCGCGTAGCCCTTGGCGTAGCCGAGCATCCGGTCGCGCTTGTCGGTGAAGATCGAGTCGTCGAGCGCGACCTCGCCGAGGCCGAACGGGCGGATCGCCCAGGCGTCGGGCACCGCCGCCGCGGGGGCGGCCCCCGCCGGGCTCGCGAAGAGCCCGGCGGGTGCCGCTGACGCCAAGGCGCCCAGGCGGAGTGCGTTCCTACGGGTGAAACGCGGATTCATCGGGCGCCTCCGGTGGTCTGGATGACCTTCTGCATCGTGCCGTCCGCATTGAAGGTCAGCTCGTCGATGGCGACCGAGCGGCGGAAGTCGCCGCCGCCGGGGGCGTCGGCGGTGTGGTAGACCATCCACCACTCGCCGCCGAACTCCATGATCGCCGGGTGGTTGGTGGTCGAGGTGACCTGGCCGAGAACGACACCGCGGTGCGTCCACGGGCCGGCCGGGCTCGAGGCGGTGGCGTACCGGATGCACGCGTACGCGGAGCTGGTGACGCAGTCCGCGCCGGCGTTCGAGGCGTACGCCATGTAGTAGGTGCCGTTGCGCTCGAACAGCCAAGGGGCCTCCCAGAAGTCGGTGAGTCCCTGCGGGGTCGTCACCGCGCTCGCGAGCGAGGTCATGTCCTGGCCCAGCTTCACCATGCGCGGCTGCCAGTAGGAACCCCAGTACATGTAGATCTGGCCGTCGTTCGCGATGTGGACCGTCGGGTCGATGTTGAGCGCCGAGGAGTTCGGAGTCGAGTCGGCGATCAGCGGGGCGCCGATCGCGTCCTCGTAGGGCCCGAGCGGGTCGTCGGCGACCGCGACGCCGATGTTCATCCAGCCGTTGTCGGTCGCGCCGTCGACGGAGACGAACCAGTAGTAGCGCCCGTCGGGGCCCTGCACCACTTCGGAGGCCCAGGCGTTGGCCCCGGCCCAGTCGAAGGTGTCGAGCGAGAGGATCGCGCCGTGCGATTCCCACGCGGCCGGGTCGTTGTCGGGCGCCTTGGAGGAGAAGGCGTGCCATTCGTTCATCACGAACGCCTCCTGGCCCGGCTGGGCCTGGTCGCGCCCGGAGAAGATGTACGCGGTGTCGCCGACGACGAGCGTGGCCGGGTCGGCCGTGTAGATGTCGGTGACGATCGGGTTGCCCGCCTGGGACGCGCCGCCTTCGCCGAAGACCTTCCATTCGAGGACGCCGACGCTGGCCGCGCCGCTGGTGATCACGGCGCGCACGGCGGTCGTGGTGACCTGCGCGAAGTCCACCGAGTTGTACTGGTTCGCGGCGGTGCCGTAGGAACCGGTGGCGCTCACGGGCTGCCATGTGCCGCCTGCCAGGTATTCGATGCGCCAGGAGGCGGGGATCCGGACGCCGCCGGGGCCGCCTTCTCCGGAGTCGTCGAAGAAGTACATGTCGGAGGAGGCGACGGTGACCGGCTGGTTCCAGGTGAGCTGCACCCACTGGGTGCCCTCTTCGGGCCAGGTGCCCCAGCGGTCGTCGGCGGTGTCGTTGGAGCGGCTCGGATTGATGCCGTCGTTGACCGCCGAGACGGTCTCCCACGGCGAGGTGTACGAGGCGGTGGGCGTGGCCGAGGTCGCGAGGTTGACCTCCTGGGCCGCGGCCGGACCGGAGGGTACGGCTGCCAGCGCCAGCGCGAGTGCTGCCGTGGCCCCGGCGGACAAGAGGGTTCGCGGTCTGAGTGCTTTGTGCTGCATGGGAAGTCTCCTAAGTGCCGGTGGGAGATCAACTGACGACGGTGACGGTGGCTTCGGCGGCGAGGGAGGTGCCGGCGATGGTGCCTTGGACGGTGAAGGTGCCCGGTTGGGCGTAGTCGGCCGGGTCGACGGCCGCCCAGGTGACATCGGTGCTCACGTTGTCCTTCGAGCCGTCGTTGTAGACGGCGGTGACGGTGGGCGGCAGCTGGGGTGCTCGACCGGCGACGGTGGTGACCGCTTCGGCTTCGAGCGCGGTGATCTCCACCTGGTCGTGGAGTCTGACGTGGACGGTGGCGTTCGCGGGGAGCGCGAGGCCGGTGACGAGGCCGCCGACTTCGACGTGCGTGGCGGGCTCGTCCAGGTCCTCGGGCGTGAGCTGCTGCCAGACGACGGGCTGTTCGACGCGGGTGCCGTCGGCGTACACGCAGGTCACCGTGGATGGTAGGTCGGGCACGGTGCCGACGATGGTCGGCTGGTGCACGGCCCTGACCTCTTCGGGCGCTTCGGCGAAGGTCTTCCATTCGAGGATGCCGACGCTGGCGGCGCCGCTCTGCAGGACCGCGCGCATGCCGGTGGTGGTCACGGGGTCGAAGGTCACCTGGTTGTACTGGTCGGCGGCGGTGCCGTAGGCGCCGTCGGCGGCGACGTCCTTCCATGTCTCGCCGTCGCGGTACTGGATCCTCCAGGAGGCGGGGACTTGCACGCCGCCGCCGTCGTCGAGGAAGTACATGTCGCTCGCGTTGACGCGAACCGGTGTGTCCCAATCCAACTGGACCCATTGCTCGCCGGTCTCGGGCCAGGTGCCCCAGCGAGGGTTGTTGCCGTCGTTGGAGCGCGGCGGGTCGATGCCGTCGTTGACGGCGGTGACGTTCTCCCAGGAAGAGGTGTAGGAGGCGGTCGGTGTCGCGTAGAGGGCCGCGTTGGTGCGGTCGTCGGGTTCGGCGATCACCACGTCCACGGTGGAGGCGGCTTCGGCGGCGCCGTCGTCCGCGGCGAGCTGGAGCGTGTAGGTGCCCGGTTCGGTGAAGGTGGCGACGGTGGTCGAGGCGGCGGCGTCCTCGAAGACGACTGAGCCGGGACCTTCGACCTTGGACCACTGGGAGGTGACGGTGCCGTCGAGCGGCAGGCCGTCGTCCTTCACGGAGCCGGTGAGGAGCGCCTGCATCGGCTGACGGAAGTGGAGGTCCTGTCTCGCGAGTGCGTACGGCGCGACGTTCTCCGGTGGTGCGGCGTCGTGGCCGCTCTGCACCACTTGGACTTCCTTGAGTCCGGTGGCGTGGCCGTCCTGGTGGTCCATGAGGATCCGGATGCGGTCGGTGCTGACCCCCGGGAACTGCACGAGGTTGTAGTTGGCCTGCGGTATCGCGGGGGTCTTGGCCTGGTCCTCGACGGTGACCCAGTCGGTGCCGTCGTGGTACTGGATTTGGTAGACGGCGGGTTCGGCGAGTCCGTCGACAGTTCTGTCGCGGTAGAAGTAGAGCCGGGCCTCATCCACCGTGACCGTGCCGCCGAGGTCCACTTCGTACCAGTCGGTTTCGTCGCCGGACCCGGCGCTGGACCAGTAGGGGGCGTTGACGGTGGTGCCGTCCACGGCGCCTTCGACACTGCTGCCGGTCGCAGTGTGGGAGGCGGTCGCCGTCTGGCCTTCGGCGAGGTTCTCGGCGTCGCCTTCGAGGTCGGCGCCGGCCTTGGCGAACACGTCGACCACGCGGCCGTCGAGTTCGACGTCCTCGGGGGCCGAGAGCTCCTTGATCCTCTTGGTCTTGAGGACGTTGCCGCCTTCGGCCAGGTCGATCTGGCCGGTGTTCGGGTCCCAGACGGCCGGTACGAGGCTGTCGAGGGTGAAGGCGCGCTTGCCGTCGAGGTAGACGGAGTAGCCCTCGGGGACGCCGGGGTAGTGGACGGTGCCGTCACCGGGCTCGTCCCAGACGATGGTCAGGTCCGAGTCGCGGTAGCGGAGGTTGTCGACGGTGAAGTGGTCCCAGCCGATGTCGATCGGGGAGAGCTCGATCTTGTCGTCGGTGCGGGGCCGCAGGCCAGCCACGTCCTCCACATAGGTCCAGATGCTGGAGCCGAGGGTGGTGTGGTGGATCCAGGATCGGTAGTCGATGCTCTCGTTGCCGGCGTTCCAGTCGGCCCAGAACTCGTTCGAGTCCGGCCAGGCGGTGTCACCGCCGATGTATGTGGACCAGGCGTTCCAATACAGGAGCTTCTTGTAGTCCTCTGCGGTGATGGAGTCCTGGTCGTAGTCGCGGATCGCCGAGGAGAAGAGCCGGAACTGGACGGTGGAGTTGATCTGGGAGAAGTTGTTCGAGCCGGGGTTGCCCTGCTCGGCGGCCTCTTCCTTGTCGGCCTGGTTGGCGGTGTAGAAGGGGAACACCGGGTACTGGGCCGGGTCTTCGAACAGGCGCAGGGCGTCGGTGTACTGGGCCTCGTTCGGGATGGCGCCCACGGAGAACGGGTAGTAGTTGTTGATCTCCTTCCACGGCACGTGGTCGCCGGATTCGACGTGCACGTGCTCGAAGAGCTGCGTTTCGGGATTCCAGAGCACGTCGGTGAGCGCGGCCTGGATGTTCTCGGCGAGGGTGCGCATCTCGGCGGCCTTGGCGGTGTCGCCGATGAGCTCGTAGGCCTCGGCGGCGGCCATCGCGCCGGAGTACTGGTAGGCGGATTCGGCGCGGTCGAGGTCGCCTTCGCGCCAGTGGAAGGAGACGGCGTCGGCGTCGTTGCCGGTCATCGCGCCCCAGTCGTACTCGATGAGGTAGTTGTCGTTCGAGTCGAAGGTCTCGAGCTGGCCCTTCACATCGCCTTCGGCGTAGCGGGCCAGGTTCTCCACGACCTCCTCAGGGCCGCCGTGGATCTGGTAGGAGCGCCAGGCCGCCTCGGCGATGTACTGGGTGTAGGAGTTCGACCAGTTCTCGGGGTCGCCGGGGTTGTCCATGAAGCGGCCGCCCTTCGAGGTCTCGCCGGTGGAGACCCAGGGGCCGTAGGAGTACGCGGGGTCGCGCAGGTACTTCAGGTCGTCGATGAACATCGGCACGGTGAGGGCGATGGCGTTGTTGTAGCCGGTGACGCCCTCGATGGAGGTGGGGAACTGGAAGTCGTTGCCCGGGATGTCCGCGTCGAGGTAGTTGTAGCGCATCAGCCACCAGCGGTAGTAGATGAACTTCTTGTGGGCCTCGTCGGGGACGTCGAAGTAGGGGAGGTTGTCGGCCCACCACTGGTTGTAGGTCCGCACGTGGGTGGCGAAGGCGTCAGCAGGGTCCAGGGCCCGGTAGGCCTCGTACTCGTCGCTCGATGCCGGGAGCTCGGTGGCGATCATGCCGAGCTGGACCTTGAAGGTGGCCGATTCGCCTTGGGCGAGTTCGAGTTCACCGGTGAGGCCGCCGTCCTCGGGGGCCAGGCCCGAGCCGGAGAGGCGCGGGAAGACGGTGGTGAGGCGCTCGCCGCGGGAGTTCTGGACGTCGAGCACGCCGGTGAGTTCGTCTCCCGATGCCTGCCAGGCGAAGTCGGAGTCGACGCGGATCGGCACGGCGGCGGCGGGTCCGTCGTTCTCGACCGTCACGTTGGCGACCGCGACGTTGTCGTCGGTGATGAACTTCTGCACTTCAGCGGTGAGGTCGCCGCCCTCGTGCACGCTGGTCCAGTGGCTCGGCGTCTGGCGGCGCCGGTCCGCGACCTCGGTGAACTCGCCGTCGCCGATGTCGATCGTGAAGCCGTCGGTGTTCGAGGCGCGGTCGAAGAACGGGTCGTAGTAGGCGAGTTCGCCGCCGAAGCCGATCACCTCGGGGTCGTGGACGCGCATGAGCAGCGCCCGGCCGCGGGTCATGAGCCACTGGTCGCCCGCCGGGTCGTCGCCCTCGCGGGCGAGGAGGCGGTCCATCCAGAAGTCGGTGCCGTCGGCTTCGGCCTCGAACATGGCCGGCATCATGCCGCCCACGTCGTACGGCACGGGTTCATCGGGGACGGCGTCGCCGCCGGTGAACTCGGGGTAGCCGATGGTCTGCTGGGCCGCCGCGGGTCCGGCCGCGCCGACCACGAGTCCGGCTGCGAGGGCTGCTGAGGCGGCGGTGGCGAGGAGTCGGGTGGACGTGGGGCGATGCACCATTTGCGTGCCTCCGGAAAGGATGCGGGGGTGTGCCGGGGCACCGAAAGGATCCGAAAACCTTTTCGGCCATTGCGTCGAAACCGATGCTATGGGCCGCGGCAGGGCGATGTCAATGCATCGATTACCGTGAATTGAAATATTACTGATGGCCGAAAGCCGGTTCGGCAAAGTTTCGGCCGGTCGGCTACAGTCGAGCCAGCCCGGAGGAACACCGGCCGCCCCACCCGCGGTCCCGGTCCGGGCCGACCCAAGGAGGACGAGTGGCCCGAACCCCCGCGCCGCGCGGCACGCGCGCCACCACACTGTCCGATGTGGCCCGCCTGGCGGGCGTCTCCGTGGCCACGGCCTCGAAGGCGCTCAACGGCCGCAACCACGTGCACGCCCAGACCCGCGAACGGGTGCTGGAGGCCGCCGCGCAGCTCTCCTTCTCCCCCAACTCGCTCGCCCGCGGACTGCTCGCCGGCCGCACCGGCACCGTCGGACTCCTGACCTCGGACCTGGTGGGCCGCTTCAGCCTCCCGATCCTCATGGGCGCCGAGGACGCGTTCGGCGCGGGCCAGGTCTCGGTGTTCCTGTGCGATGCGCGCGGCGACGCGATCCGCGAACGCCACCACGTGCAGGCCCTCCTGAGCCGCCGCGTGGACGGCCTCATCGTGGTCGGCTCCTCCACCGATCCGCGCCCGCCGCTGGCCGACTCCGTCGACGTGCCGGTCGTGTACGTCTACGCGCCTTCGGAGAACCCCGAGCACCTCTCGATCGTGCCCGACAACGTGAACGCCGGCCGGATGGCCGTCGAGCACCTCGTCGCCTGCGGCCGCACCCGGATCGCCCACATCAGCGGCGACCGCCACTACAGCGCCGCGCGCGACCGCGCGGCGGGCGCGCAGGCGGCCCTCGACGCGGCCGGACTCGAACTCGTCGGCGAAGTCGCTTACGGCGCTTGGGAAGAGGGCTGGGGCCGGGCCGCGGCCGGGATGCTGCTCGACCGCGAGCCCGAGGTCGACGCCGTGCTGTGCGGCTCCGACCAGGTCGCCCGCGGCGTGCTCGACACACTCCGCGAACGGGGCCGCCGCATCCCCGAGGACGTGGCGGTCATGGGCTTCGACAACTGGGACGTCCTCGCCACCGGCGCCAGGCCGCAGCTCACCAGTGTGGACATGAACCTCGAAGAGCTCGGCCGCGCCGCCGCCCGGGCCCTGTTCGAGGCCATCGACGCCGAGCACGGCCTCGGCGTCCACACCGTCCAGTGCCGTGTCGTCGTCAGGGGCTCCACCGCTTCCGCCGGGTGAGAACCGCGATCTCGCGTTCTGGGTGGACGACCCCTGGAGGCATGACCGCGGTTCGCGCAGAATTTGGCGATTATTTTCATGTTAGAGACTACCCGTGTAACTGATTTTCATGGGATCTTGGGAAGGCCCCTGCACGCCACTCCCCCGAAGGCCAGGTTCCATCGTGCGCACGACCCCTTGGCTCGCCGCGGCCGTCCTCGCCGCGACGCTCGCCGCCCCGCCCGCGAACGCCCAAGAGGCGAGCGGCGACTCGATCCCCGTCGACTCGGGCGCCTCGACCCTCGCGCCCGGCGTCGACCTCGAATCCTTCGACCGCTGGGAGGACCAGGGCTGGATCCGCGGCGACGCGGCCGTCATCGACCTCACCGCCGAGGTGCGGGCCGAATACCTCTCCCCCGGAACGGTCGCCGCCGCCGAGCCCGTCCGCGAGCAGCTCGACGGCCTCAAGGGCGCAGTCCTGGCATTCAACGCCGACTTCTTCGACATCAACGACACCGGTGGCGCCGAAGGCGTCGCGATCGCGGACGGCGAGCTCGTCAAGTCCGCGGCCACCGGATCATCCAATGTGATCGGCTTCGACGCCGACGGGACGGCCTCGATCCAGTCGATCGGATTCACCGGGACGGCGACCACCGACACGGCCGCGCTCGACCTCCACGGCCTCAACACCACCGCCCTGCCCGCCGGAGCCATCGGCGTGTACGACGCCGACTGGGGCGACGCGAGCCGCGCCCGGGTCGCCGACGGCGCCACCGAGCTGGCCGAAGTCCACATTGCCGACGGCATCGTCACAGCCGTCACCGATGCGCCGCAAGAAGGCGCGATCGCCGAGGGCACGGTCACGCTCGTCGGCCGCGAGGCCGGCGCCCAGGCCCTCGACCGGCTGCAGGTCGGCGACCAGGTCGCGGTCGACTACGCCGCCGTCCCCCAAGGCGACCTTCCCGAGACCGCCGTCTCCGGCCGACAGATCCTCTTGCAGGACGGCGCGATCGTGCCGCACGCCGACCAGGCCCGCCACCCGCGCACCGCCGTCGGCGTCTCCGAGGACGGCCGCCGGCTCTTCGTCCTCACCGTGGACGGCCGCCAAGCCGCCAGCGGCGGCTACACCCTCCAAGAGACCGCCGAGCAGCTCCTCGTCATGGGCGCCCACAGCGCCCTCAACCTCGACGGCGGCGGCTCCTCCACGCTCATCGCCCGCGCCCCCGGCGCCGGCGACCTCGTCACCGTCAACAGCCCCTCCGACAACACCGAACGCGCCGTGGGGAACGGCCTCGCGTTCACCGTCCCCGCCGGCGACGGCGAGCCCGCGGGATTCGCGGTCGCCCCGCAAGCGCCCTTCAAACCCGGCGCGATCGACGGCGCCGACTACGACCGGGTCTTCCCCGGCCTGACCCGGCCGCTGTCCGTGGCCGCCTATGACGGCGCGTACGGGCCCGCTGAAGCCGACCCGAACTGGCAGACCTCCCCGTCCCGTCTCGGCTGGGTCGACGACGACGCGGTCTTCCACGCCCGCAACCGCTCCGGCACCGCCACCGTGACCGCGAAGGACGGCGACGCCGAAGGCTCGACCGAACTCACGGTCCTCGGCCCCCTGGCCGGACTCGAACCCTCCCAACGGCTCCTGTCACTCCCCGACGTCGCAGCCTCCGCGACCTTCCAGCTCCTCGGGGCCGACGCCGCGGGCTTCACCGCGCCCATCGACCCCGGCGACGTCGCCCTCGCCTACGACGACAGCCTCTTCACGATCGCACCGGACGGCCTCGGCGGCTTCACCGTCACCGCTAAGGCCACCGGATCAGGCACCGTCGAACTCGAGGTCAGCGGACTCACCACCGCGCTCGCCGTCACCGTCGGCCTTGAAGAGAGCGCCGTCGCCGACTTCGGCGATGCCGCACAGTGGACGTTCTCGACGGCCCGCGCGACCGGCTCGATGGCGCCCGCGCCCGGCCACGACGGCGACGGCCTCGCCCTCACCTACGACTTCACCCAGTCCACCGCCACCCGCGCCGCCTACGCCCGGCCGCCCGCCGACATCCCCGTCGAGGGCCAGCCGCAGCGGTTCGGCATGTGGATCGAAGCCGAGGGCGACGGCGAGTGGCCCTCCTTGCAGCTCAAGGACGCCAACGGAACCGACGTGGTCCTCCGCGGCGCCCACCTCAATGAACCGGGTTGGAACCGGGTCGAGTTCGCGGTCCCGGACGGCGTGAACTATCCGGTCTCGGTGTACCGCTTCTACGTCGCCGAGACCCGCGCGACCGCCTCCTACCACGGTTCGATCACCATCAGCGACCTCGTCGCGTACACCGCTCCCGATGTCGCTATCCCGAGCGCCGAACCCGCGGCCGACCCGCTGGTCGCCGGGGACTTGGACGGCGCCGACTGGACCTTCGCGGTCATGTCGGACGCGCAGTTCACCGCCGAGAACCCCGACGGCCCCATCGTCACCTCGGCCCGCCGCACCCTCCGCGAGATCAAGGCATCCGACGCCGAAATCCTCGTGATCAACGGCGACCTCGTCGACGAATGCGAGAGCGACGACCTGGCCCTCGCGGAACGGATCCTCGACGAAGAGCTCGGCGACGACCTCGACTGGGTGTACGTGCCGGGCAACCACGAGGCCATGGGCTGCACCGTGGACGACTGGTCGGCGGTCTTCGGGCCCGCTTATCGGACCTTCGACCGCGGCGGCACCCGCTTCATCACCCTCGACACGTCCGGCCTCACCGTCGCCAAGGGCGGCTGGGAGCAGATCCTCATGCTGCGCAACGCCCTCGACGAGGCCGCCGCCGACCCCGATGTCGACTCGGTCGCCGTCGTCGCGCACGTCCCGACGAACGACAAGAGCCCGCAGCAGGCGAGCCAGTTGGGCGACCGGCTCGAGGCCGAGGTGATCGAGGAGTGGCTCACCGGCTTCGAGACCGGCAGCGGCAAGGAAGCCGTCTACATCGGAGCGCATGCGGGCTACTTCGACGCCTCCCGCGTCGACGGCGTCTCCTACTGGGTCAACGGCAACTCCGGCAAGGCCCCTTCCAGCCCGCCCGAGGACGGCGGCTTCATCGGCTGGACCGAGTTCGGCATCGGCGCCTCAGGCCAGGAATGGCTCACCGCGCAGGTCCGGCCCCAGGTCGACGAGCTGACGGTGAACGCCCCCGACCTCGCGCCCGGCGCCACGGTCCTTGTCGAAGCCGAACTGGCCCAAGCGGGTTCGACCATCCCGGTCGTCTACCCGATGGGCGTGGAGTGGTCCGGATCGAACGTCCACATCGGCGAGCACCCGCCGGGGCCGCTCAACTGGTGGCGCTTCGACGCCTGGTTCGACCCCGAGACCCGCGAACTGCGCGCCTGGCGCACCGGCACGGTCGAGCTGACCGCCGCGGTCAACGGCGTCGAGGCCACCCGAACGATCACGATCGCCTGAACGCCCGGAGCCGGTCGGAAGGTTGGACGCCCGCTACGAACGCACGGGGACGTGGCAGTCGGCGAGGTGGTCGTCGACCATGCCGATCGCCTGCATCATCGCGTAGGCCGTGGTCGGGCCCACGAACTTGAAGCCGTGCTTCTTGAGCGCCTTCGACAGAGCGGTCGACTCGGCGGTCACGGCGGGCACGTCGGCGATCCGCTTCGGACGCTCGCGCGGCTCGGGCGCGAAGGACCACACCAGGTCGCTGAGGCCGCCGTCCAGTCGGGCGGCGGCCTTCGCGTTCGCGATGGTCGCCGCGATCTTCAAGCGGTTGCGCACGATGCCGGCGTCCTCCAGGAGCCGTGCGGCGTCGTCGTCGGTGTAAGCGGCGACCTTCGCGATGCGGAAGCCGTCGAAGGCCTTGCGGAACGCCTCGCGTTTGCGGAGGATCACCAGCCACGACAGGCCGGACTGGAAGGCCTCCAGGCTGACCCGCTCGAAGAGGGCGTCATCGCCGCGGATCGGGCGGCCCCACTCGAGGTCGTGGTAGTCCCGGTAGATCTCGGGCGCCGTGCCCCAGGGGCATCGCGCCAGGCCATCGCCATCGAACTCCACGGTATCGCTCACCGTTCACTCCCCTGCCTCGTGCGAACCGCCCGAGCGTACGCGCCGCCACCGACAGTCCCACATCGCCGGATCCCCCTAGCTTATTGCAAGTATCTTGCAATAGAGTGGTCGCGTACCCGACACCCCTTGAGGAGCCGCATGTCCACGCCCCACGCGATCCCCGAACTCGTCATGGCCTGGGGCGGCGGACGCGCCGTCTCGCGGCTCACCGCACCGCCGACGCCCGTCGAGGGCGGGTTCGAGGTCGCCGTGGGCCGACCCAGTCTCGAGGTCCGCCAGGTCTTCCACACCTACACCCCCGCGTCCCTCGCCGAAGCGGCCGAGCGCCTCTCGGTGCCGGGGCGCCAGCTCATGATCGCCGGACCGACGGCGCTGCTGCGCGAATCGGTGCCGTCGACGTGGACCATGGACGAGGCCGGGCACCTCATGGCGACCGAGTTCGCGCCCACCCGGTTCACCGTCCCGGAGGGCTACCGCCTGAGCGTCGAGACCGAAGAGGACCTCACCGTGGCGCGGGTCCACTACTTCACGGGCGACCTGGCCGCATCGGCCCGCCTCGGCCGGTCCGGCGAGTTCGGCGTCTTCGACAAGGTCATCACGAGCCCGGCCCACCAGCGCCGCGGCCTGGGCTCCACCATGATGCGGGCGCTGTCGAACCACGCGCTCGGGCTCGGCATGGCCTGGGGGCTCCTCGTCGGCAGCGACGAGGGCCGCGCCCTCTACGAGCACCTCGGCTGGGATCTCGTCGCCGACTTCCCCGGAGCGCGCAGCAAGGGAGATTGAGCAAACCGCTTGCCGCCCAGCCGGCCCGCTGCGAAAGTGGTGCCCATGACAAGTGGATCAGAGCACTCCGAGGAATGGATCGCGGCCAACCGGGCGATGTGGGACGAGCGCGTCCCGCTGCACGCCGCCAGCGCCCTGTACGACCAGGACGGGTTCCGCGCCGGGCGTGACGAGATCCGCGGTTTCGAGGCGGCTGAAGTCGGCGACGTGACGGGCAAGCGGCTCCTGCACCTGCAGTGCCACATGGGGCAGGACACGCTCTCGTGGGCCCGGCGGGGCGCCGCGAAGGTGGTGGGGCTGGACTTCTCCGAGCCCGCCGTCGCGGTCGCACGGAGTCTGGCGGCCGACATCGGGCTGGCCGACCGCGCCGAGTTCGTGGTCTCGGACGTGTACGAGGCCGCGGCGGCGCTGCCGGACAAGGACTACGACATCGTCTACACGGGCATCGGGGCGCTGTACTGGCTGCCGGACATCCGGCGCTGGGCCGAGACGGCCGCTTCGCTGGTCGCGCCGGGCGGGTTCCTGTACTTGACCGAGTTCCACCCGTTTCTGAACGTCTTCAGCTGGGACAACGCCACCGAGGTCAAGGAGGACTACTTCCGCGCAGAACCGCTGGTGACGGACGAGCCGGGCTCGTACGTCGATTTCGAGGCGGAGACGGTCGACAATCTCAGCTTCGCGCGGTTGCACACCTTGGGCGACATCGTCTCGGCGATCTGCGGGGCCGGGCTCCGGCTCGAGTTCCTGCACGAGCACGACATGACGGTGTTCCAGCAGTTTCCCGAGCTGGTGCAGGGCGAGGACGGCATGTTCCGGCTTCCCGAGGAGCGGCCGCGGCTGCCGCTGATGTACTCGTTGAAGGCGTCGCGTCCCCTGTGATCCCTCAAGTGCCCTTTTTCTCCGAGGTTTCTTTGACATCGTTCCGAGATTCGCCGGTGGTTCCGGCCGCAGACTTCGGTGGACGAACTGCCAGAGAGGGGAAAAACGGTGGGGACGAAGCAGCAGGAGACGCTGACCTATGAGGGTCGCCCGTACGCGAAGCAGGATGAGGAGCTGGTCGACCAGGGCCTGCAATTCGACATCGGGACGCTGATGAGCCGGCGCGGGGTGCTCTTCGCCGGCGGCGCGGTCGCGGCGGTGGGTCTGGCGGCGTGCACCACGTCCACCGATCCCGCGAGTGAGACCACCACCGGCGGCACGGACGCCGCCGCGGATCTGACCGAGATTCCGGAGGAGACTGCGGGCCCGTACCCGGGCGACGGTTCGAACGGGGTCGACGTCCTCGAGGAGAGCGGCATCGTGCGCAGCGACATCCGCTCGAGCTTCGGCGACAGCACGACCACGGCCGAGGGCGTGCCGATGACCCTCGAACTCACGATCTACGACATGGCGAACGGCAACGCGGCCTTCGAGGGTGTGGCCGTCTACGCCTGGCACTGCACCAACAACGGCGAGTACTCGATGTACTCGGAGGGCCTGGAGAACGAGAACTTCCTCCGCGGTGTGCAGGTCGCCGACTCGAACGGCGTCGTGACCTTCACGAGCATTTTCCCTGGCTGCTATTCGGGACGCTGGCCGCACATCCACTTCGAGGTGTACCCGGACGAGGCGTCGATCACCGACTCGGCGAACGCCATCGCGACCTCACAGGTGGCGCTGCCGCAGGAGACCTGCGACCTGGTGTACGCCGAAGAGGGCTATGAGGACTCGGTCGGGAACCTCGCGCAGATCACGCTCGAATCCGACAACGTGTTCAGCGACGACTCCGGGGCGTCCCAGCTCGCGGCGGCGAGCGGCGACGTCTCCAGCGGATTCGTGATCACCCTGCCGGTGGGCGTGGACACGTCGACCGAGGCCGGCGGCGGCGGTGCTGCACCGTCCGGTGGCGGCGGTGGCGGCGGCGAAGCCCCGGGCGGGAGCGAGATGCCTTCGGGCGAGCCGCCGTCGAACAACGGCTAGCACCACGCGAAAGGCCGCTTCCGTATCGGAAGCGGCCTTTCGCGTGCGTGGGTTCAGTGCAGCACCACGAGCCCGGTTTCGCCGAAGAGCGTGGCGGCCAGGGAGGGGCGGTTCCCGGCTTTGACGGGGAGCTTCGCGCCGACCGCCGCGATCTGCGGTTCGACCCGCTCCGGGTGGGGGTGGACGCCTTCGAGGCCCACGAGCGGCACCACCGGGAGGTTCACGGACGGGTGGACGGCCTGGCCCCAGTCGATGAGGAAGGGGACGAGGCCGGTGCGGCCGCGTTCGATGTCGAGGGTGAGCCGCCACGAGAGCTGCTCGCCGCTGGGGGTCTGGCGCGACATCGCGCGGGGTTCGCCCGGGTCGTGCCCGGCTTCGCGGGCGGCCCCGACTGCGGCGTCGATGTCCTGCACGCGGACGGCCCAGGTCGCGAGGCGGGCTTCGGTGAGGCCGTCGATGCCGAAGGGGCGCGGCCCTTCCGGCTCGCCCTGCTCCGGGTCGGGGCCGATGATCTCGAGATAGCCGCCCTCGCCGAGGCCGAGCAGGAAGTTCCTGGTGCCCAGGCCCAGGTGGACGCCACCGGGGGCCGGTCGGGTCCCGGTGAGTCGCGTGACTTCCGCGACGGTGGCGGCGAGGTCCGGTGTGGCGAGGACGAGGTGGTCGAGTGAGGACATAGGCCGCAGTTTAGTCACCGTGCGCCACTGGCATAACGGGTGCCGCGGTCTCGTTTCAGCGCCGGTCAGGGTCGGTGAGGGCCTCGAGGACCTCGTTGCCGGTTTCGGCGAGCGCCCGTTCGGTCGCCTCGCGGACTTCGGACTCGCCGTGCAGGTAGTCGAAGCGGCAGCCGTCGGGGCCGTACGCGGCGTCGGGTGCGGGCGGTTCGGTCTCGCGCCGCATGAGGTCGCCGATGCCGTGCTCGAGCAGCCCGAAGGCGTGGTGGGCGGCGTTCACCGCGGCGAGGCGGATGTCGTCGATCGGGTCGCCGGCCAGCAGGCGCCGGACGTTGACCTCGACGAGGATGTGCTGGGTGTGCAGCAGCTGGGAGGCGACCAGGCGCGAGGTGAGTTCGGAGTTGCCCTCCTCGATGAGGGCCGAGGCGAGCTGCACCGAGGCCTGGCGGCGGTAGTCCATGGCGCTGATGCGCAGGGACGGGGTGGCCATGATGAGGTGCTGGACCCGCAGGAACACGGGGTTGTCGCTCAGGCCGACCTGCGGCGCGCTCCGGTCCAGCAGGTGGAGGTAGTGCTCGCACAGGGCCCCGTGCGGGGTCTGGCCGCGCCGGCGCTCGCGCACGATCCGGGCGGCGTCGCCGGTGTGGTGCTTCATGCCGCCGATGACGAGGTCTTCCTTGGCCGGGAAGTAGTTGAACACCGTGGCCTTGGAGACCTCGGCCGCCGCGGCGATCTCGGCCACGGACACGTTCTCGAAACCGCGTTCCTCGAACAGGTCGAGGGCGGTCTTCCTCAAAAGCTCCCACGTCGCGTTCTTCTTGCGCTCTCGCAGGCCGGTGCGTTGCTCCACCCTTTTACTGTACCAGACCAAAATATGAACCGGGAAAAAATTTGTACCCGGTCCAAATCTACGTTATGCTCGTCCGCATGACAGGAAAACCACCCGCACCCCCGGCCCCGAAAGCGGGCCCTGACGAGGAGGCCTCACCCGAAGGCTCGATCATCCGGCTCCTCGCCGAATACCTCCGGCCCCACCGCCGGAACCTCACCCTCACCGTCGTCCTCCAGATCCTCGGCACCCTCGCGTCCCTGTACGTGCCCACCCTCAACGCCGACCTCGTCAACCACGGCGTCGCCACCGGCGACACCGACTACGTCCTGCGCCACGGCGCGATCATGCTCGCCGTCACCCTCGTGCAGATCACCGCTTCCGGCTTCGCCGTCTACTTCGGCGCCAAGACCGCCATGGCCCTCGGCCGCGACCTCCGCGCCGACCTCTTCGCCCAAGTGCAGCGCTTCTCCGCCGCCGAGATGGACCGCTTCGGCGCGCCCTCCCTCATCACCCGCGCCACCAACGACATCACGCAGATCGTCACCATGCTCGTCATGGGACTCACCCTGCTCCTGACCGCGCCCATCGCCGCCATCGGCGGCCTCGCGCTGGCCCTGAGCCTCGACGTCCCGATGACCGGCGTGCTCCTCGCGGCCCTCCCCGTCGTGGCCGTCGTCATCTACAGCATCGTCGTCGCCATGATCCCGGCCAGCCGCGTCATGCAGCGCTGCATCGACGGCATCAACCGCGTCATGCGCGAGCACATCACCGGCATCCGGGTCATCCGCGCGTTCGCCCGCGACGGCCACGAGCAGCGCCGCTTCTCCGAGGCCAACACCGAACTCACCGATGCCGCCCTCAAAGTCGGCCGCGTGCAGGCCTTCTTCGGCGCCACCGCCATGGCCTTCGGCAACCTCACCTCGATCGCCATCGTCTGGCTCGGCGCCGGACGCATCGCCGACGGCACCATGCAGATCGGCGACCTCATCGCCTTCCTCACCTATGCCGGCATGATCCTCGGCGCCGTCATGATGTCCATGGGCGTGTTCATGATGGCCCCGCGCGCCAAAGTCGCCACCGGCCGTATCCGCGAAGTCCTCGACACGAAGCCGGGCATCGTGAACCCGGCCGAGCCGGTCACCGAACTCGCCGGACTCGGCGAACTCGACCTCAAGGGCGTCAGCTTCCGCTACGCCGGCGCCGAAGAACCCGTTCTCGGCGACGTCGACCTCATCGCCAGGCCGGGCCAGACCACCGCCGTCATCGGCTCCACCGGCGCGGGCAAGACCACCCTGCTCCACCTCATCCCCCGCCTGTTCGACGTCGACGCCGGCGCGATCCGCGTCGACGGCGTCGACGTCCGCGACATGGACCGGGCCCTCATCGCCCGCACCATCGGACTGGTCCCCCAGCGCGCCTACCTGTTCTCCGGCACCGTCGCCTCCAACCTCCGCTACGGCGACCCCGACGCCGACGACACCGCGCTCTGGCACGCCCTCGAGACCGCCCAGGCCGCCGACTTCGTGCGCGCCATGCCGAACGGCCTCGACACCGTCATCGGCCAAGGCGGCACCACCGTCTCCGGCGGCCAGCGCCAACGCCTGGCCATCGCCCGCACCCTCGTGGCCCGCCCCAAGGTCTACCTCTTCGACGACTCGTTCTCCGCGCTCGACACCGCCACCGACGCCGCCCTGCGGGCCGCGCTCGCCACCGACATCGCCGACGCCGCGCAGGTGATCGTGGCCCAACGGGTCTCGACCATCCGCGACGCCGACCGCATCGTCGTGCTCGACGCCGGGCGCGTGGTCGGCACCGGCACCCACGAGGAACTCCTCGCCGGCAACGCCGTGTACGCCGAGATCGTCAATTCCCAACTCACCCTTCAGGAGGCGCTGTGACCATGATGGGAGTCAGGCCGGGCGCACCGGCCTCGACCAAGGCCGAGGACTTCCGCGGCACCGTCCGCCGCATCCTCGCACTGCTGCGGCGCAACCCCTTGCGCCTCGCCTCGGTGGTCGGCTTCGGCGTGCTCATGGTCGCCGGCATGCTGTCCATCCCCACGGTCCTCGGACGCGCCACCGACCTCGTGATCGCGGGCGCGACCGCCGGAGGCCTGGACTTCGGGGCTTTGGCGCGCCTGCTCGGGCTCGCGGTGGCGCTGGCGTTCGCGACGTTCACGATCACGGTGTTCAACGGCCGCACCATCGCGAAGCTCGCGCAGGAGATGGCGTTCGAGCTGCGTGCGGACGCGGACCGCAAGGTCTCCTCGCTCCCGTTGCGGTACTTCGACTCCCGTTCGCGGGGCGAGGTGCTCTCGCGGGTCACCAACGACATCGACAACCTGACCCAGACGGTGGGGCAGGTGACCCAGCGGATCGTGCAGGGCCTGCTGTTCCTCGTCGGCGTGCCGATCATGATGCTCACGATCTCGCCGCTGCTCACCTTGGTGGTGCTCTTGACGATGCCGCTCACGGTGCTGGCCACGCGGATGATCGGCAAGCGAAGCCAGCCGCGGTTCGCCAAGCAGTGGGCGACCACGGGCAAGCTGAACGGGCACATCGAGGAGATGATCACCGGCCACCAGCTGGTGACCCTGTTCGGACGCCAGGCCCAGGGCGCGGCCCGGTTCAAGCGCGACAACGAGGAGCTGTACGACAACACCGTGCGCGCCCAGTGGGTGGCGGGGCTGCTCGGCCCGGCCATGGCGTTCCTGGGTTCGGTCACGTACGTGCTCGTGGCCGTGGTCGGCGGGCTCCAAGTGGCCGCGGCAGTGCTCACCTTCGGGCAGATCCAGGCGTTCATCCAGTACACCGGCCAGTTCTCGAACCCGTTGAACATGCTGGCGGGCATGTTCGGCCAAGTGCAGTCGGCCGTCGCCTCGGGCGAGCGGGTCTTCGAGTTCCTCGACGCCGAGGAGCAGTCGCCCGACCCCGAGTCCGCCGACGCCCCACTGGAAGCGGCCAACGGCGCCGCTCCCGCAGACGCCAGATTCGGCGGCAGGGCCTTCAAGGGCACGGTCGCCTTCGAGGACGTCTCGTTCCGGTACCTGGAGGACGAGCCGCTCATCGAGCACCTGTGGCTCTCGGCCGAACCGGGCCAGACGGTGGCGATCGTGGGCCCCACCGGCGCGGGCAAGACCACCCTCGTCAACCTGCTCATGCGCTTCTACGACCTGGACGCGGGCCGGATCACCGTGGACGGCGTCGACATCTCGAGCGTGGAGCGCGAGCGCCTGCGGCGGCGCATCGGCATGGTCCTGCAGGACACGTGGCTGTTCGATGGCACCATCGCCGAGAACATCGCCTACGGCAAACCGGACGCGACCCGCGAGGAGGTCGTGGCGGCCGCTTCGGCGGCGCACGCGGACCACTTCATCAGGACCCTCCCGGACGGCTACGACACCGTGGTCGGCGCCGAGGAGGGGAGCCTGAGCGCCGGGGAGCGCCAGCTGGTGACGATCGCGCGGGCGTTCCTCATCGACCCGTCGATCCTGATCCTCGACGAGGCGACGAGCTCGGTGGACACCCGCACCGAGATGCTCGTCCAGCAGGGCATGGTCGCACTCCGGCAGGGCCGCACGAGTTTCGTGATCGCCCACCGCCTCTCCACGATCCGCGACGCTGACGTCATCGTGGTGATGGAGCACGGCCAAGTGGTCGAGCAGGGCGACCACGAAGAACTCCTGGCCTCGGGCGGCGCCTACGCCCGCCTCTACGAGGCCCAGTTCGCCCAGCCGGCGATCGGAGAAGCACCGGCCGGCGCCTGAGGGCGCGAGGCCAGCGGGAAAGGCCGGAAACCAGGACCCGCGAGACCGGTGGGCCGGGGCGTGCGCCCCGGCCCATCTCCTCCGTGCCACTTCAGCAGTCGCTCCGCGACGCCGATACGGCCTATAAGGACTTCTTCGCCACTCGCAACGGGAAGCGTCAGGGCCGCAAGGCGGGTCCGCCGCAGTTCAAGAAGCGGACGCACCGGCAGTCCGCACGGTTCACGCGCCATGCCGGGTTCCGCGTGCTCGATGACGGCAGGCCACGGCTCCTCAAGATCGGGGATCTGAAAGTCGCCCGGTAACGCAAACTCCCTGCGATGCTTCGAGTGTCACATTGACCAGGAAGCCGTCGGGGAAGGACTTCGTCTCCTTCGTAGTCCCTGCCGGAGGCGACGCCATAAAGCAACCGTGAAGCGGCTCCACTACCGGCGACAACTCACCCTCACAGCATGAAACTCGAACCATCAACTGGAGTATCAGCCGATCCGGCGCAGGTCCCGCACCTCGGGTCGGGGCTGGAATCCGGCCGCTCGATAGGTGGCGACCGCTGCGGCGTTGGCGCCTTCGGCGCACACGGTCGCGCTGGACGCACCCATGTCACGCAGGGCCGCAGCGGCGGCGACCGCAATCGCCTTGCCGTAACCGCGTCCATGGTGGTTACTGTGCACGCCAAGGGGTTCGACCAGGCCAGGCCTGCCCGGACCCGCCGACCACACGGTCGTGGCCGCGACCGCGGCACCCTGGTCGTCGTACCCGACCAGGCATCGGGCGTTCGCGTACGGTGTCCCGGCGGCCATGGCCCGCCACCGCTCCGCGTCGAACTTCGACCCCTTGAAGGCCCCGCGGTGCACCGCGACCCGTTCCTCGACCCGCTCGGCTCCGACCACCTCGATCCGCAGGCCGCCGTCCGCCACGGGTTCGCTCAGGTCCCGCACCATCGGGATCCACGGCTCGTCCGGTACCCAGCCGTCCTCTTGCAGCGCCTCGCGGAACCGGCCGCCCCAGAGCGCTTCGACATTGGCCGCGTCCGCCGACAGGACGCCGCGCTCGGGCCGCGTCACGTCCTCTGCCATCTGCCGGGCGAGCGCGTCGTCCTCCTGCGCTTCCGGCGCCACGGCCAACCGCACGAGGTCAGGGCCGTCGATGAGGCCGACGCCCATGATCCGGCCGTCGCGGCGCCATATGCGCAACGCCGCCGCGGTCTTCTCCGGACCGAACTGCCAGTAGAACCCGACGTCCCCCGAGTGCAGCTGCATCGGGGAGCCTTCCCGCCGCCACTCCGCCAGCGCGCGAACAACCTCGTCCAGGTCGCCAGGACCCGGTGTACTCAACACGATAGACATCCCGTGATCAAACACGGTCGCACCCGACGCGTCCAACGATTTGCACCGGGCGGCCGCAAAACGGCCCCGCCACCGGCGACAGCACCCGCTCACCACAGGAAACCGAAACTCAGACCAGGATCATTCGCGAGAACCAAGCGGTGTTCGTGGAGTCGTTGCCGGTATCGGGGTTGTCGCGGAGCCGGTCGGCGAAGTCGATGCACGACACCTCGTTGGGAAAGTCCCTGCGGACCCTGGAGTCGAAATGCGAACGATACGGTCGCGGTGTCGTCGCCGTCGATCGTTGGTTTCCCTCGACCCGGTTGTGCTCAGTGCGTGAAAGGCCAAGCTGAACTCGCTGTGCGGCGATGGGCGTATCCGTGCGGGGCGAGACATGGCCGGGATGCCGATGCAGCGACCACTGCCGCGAGGCAGGTGGATCACCGAAAGGTGGGCATTCCCGCCATGCAAAGCGGGGAGGATGTCAAGGTGAACGTATGCGACTCACCAAGTTCGGCCATGCGTGCATCCGGTTCGACACCGACGACGGCGCCTTCGTGATCGACCCCGGGGTCTTCTCCGATCCCGCGGCTCTGGACGGTGTGGACGCCGTGTTCATCACCCACCAGCACGCCGACCACTGCAACGATCCCGAGCTGCGCAACCTCCTCGAAGACCGGCCCGACACGCGGATCTACGGCCCCGAGTCGCTCTCCGAAGTCCTCGGGAACCTCCCGTTCACGACGGTGAGCGCGGGCGATGCGATCCCCGTGGCGGGAACCGAAGTCAAGGTCGTCGGCAAGCGGCACGCCGTCATCCACCCGGACATCCCGGTGGTCCCGAACGTCGGCTACCTGGTCGACGGCGTCTTCCACCCCGGCGACGCGTTCACGGTCCCCGACGAGCCGGTGCGGGTCCTGTTCGCGCCGGTGTCAGCACCTTGGCTGAAGCTTTCGGAGTGCGTCGACTTCATCCGCGCGGTCGACGCGCCGGTCGTGCACCCGATCCACGACGCCATCCTGAGCAAGGACGGCATCACCATCGTCGACCGCAACCTCGTCAACCTCATCGGCGCCCGGTTCCAGCGCATCGCGGACGGCGACACCGTCACCATCTGAGACCGCAAGGGCCCGAAGCGACCGCCGCTCAGGCGAAGACCGTGAAGAGGCCATAAGCGACGCTGACCGCGACCGCGGTCGCGCACACCACCAGTGCCGCCGCGATCAGGACCCAGTCCGCCGCGTGCATCCGCTGCTCTCTCGCATGGGTTCTCGGGATCTCCGAATCGAATCCGCGCGCGTCCATCGCCGCCGCCAGCCGCCCGGCGCGGCGGATGGCGCCGACGAGCAGGGCGAACATGGTCGAGGCGAACAGGCGCACGCGCCGCAGCGGGTTCCATCCGCCTTCCAGGCCCCTCGCGCGGCGGGCGCTGGTGATCTGCCGCCATTCGGCGCCGAGCAGCGGCAGCAGCCGCAGGGCGGCCAGCGCTCCGATGGTGAACCGGGCGGGGGCGTGCAACTGCTGCGTCAACGCGTCGGCCAGGTCGGTCGGGTCGGTGGTCGCGAATCCCAGGACCCCCGCGGTGGCGGCCACGCAGACGCGCAGGCCGATCGCCGTGCCGTCGATCAGCGCGCCGGTGCTGATCTCCAGGGGGCCGAGGTCGATGAGGAGGCGGCCGGTCTGCTCGGCGGCGAAGATCGCGTTGACGGCCACCACGGTCGAAGCGGCGAGCCACAGCCAGCGGAGCCGGATGGCCAACGCGCCCAGGCGGATGCCGGTGAACGGGAGGACCGCGAGGAGTGCGGCGAGCAGGAGCAGCGGGGTGAGCCAGTCGGCGGCGACGAGCGCGGTGGTCGAGACGGCGGCGACCGCGGCGAGCTTCGCCACCGGGTTGGCACGGGCGATGGGTGCTCGGGCGTCGCAG
Organism: Glycomyces rhizosphaerae; assembly: GCF_042647865.1. Classification (NCBI taxonomy): domain Bacteria; kingdom Bacillati; phylum Actinomycetota; class Actinomycetes; order Glycomycetales; family Glycomycetaceae; genus Glycomyces; species Glycomyces rhizosphaerae. The sequence continues at coordinate 781,845 of NZ_JBHRWO010000021.1, read as the reverse complement.
ACGGACGCGAGGGCCATGGTCATCGGCGGCGCTCCTCGACGATGCGGCCGGCACCCAGGACGAGTTCGCGGTCGGCGAGGGCCGCGGCGAAGTCGCGGTCGTGGGTGACGGCGAGGAGCGCGGTGCCCTCGTCGCGGATGTCGGCGGTGAGGTCGACCAGTTCGCCCCAGGTCCGGCGGTCCTGGCCGAAGGTGGGCTCGTCGAGCAGGAGCACTTGGGGCGCTGCCGCGAGTGCCCCGGCGACCGAGAGGCGGCGGGCCTCGCCGCCCGAGAGCGTGTGGGGGTTCGCGTTGGCCAAGGGCGCCAGACGGAGCCGCTCGAGCAGTTCGGCGACGCGGGCTTCGATCCGGGCCTTCGGCCAGCCTGCCTGGCGCGGCCCGAAGGCGAGTTCGTCATGCACTGTGGGCGTGACGAACTGGTGCTCGGGGTCTTGGAAGACCGAGCCGACGCGCGTTGCCAGGCGCCGTGCGGGGAGCCGGTGGAGCGGCCGCGGCTCGCCGGGGACCGTGGAGCGGCCGCCGGTGGGCCGCACGAGCCCGCCGGCCAGGAGCGCCAATGTGGATTTGCCGGAGCCGTTGGGTCCGGTGACGGCGAGCAGTTCGCCTTGACGCAGTTCGAAGGAGACGCCGTCGAGGGCGGGCCGGCCGGTCCCGGGGTGGGTGAGGGCGAGCGCTTCGCCGCGCAGCGCCACCTCCCCCGCGTCCCGGGACGGGTGCGTCGGGAGCGGCACTCCGGGGACCCAGACGCCTTGGGCGGCAAGGTGCTCGCCGTGTTCGGCGAGGACCGCTTCAGCGGGACCGTCGGCGAGGAGGCTGCCGCCGGGGCCGAGGGCGATGACGCGGTCCACCAGGTCGAGGATCTCGGCGACACGGTGCTCGACGACGATCAGCGTCGCCTCGGTCTCGGCCAGCGCGGCCCGCAGGGCCTCGCGGACGTCTTGGGCGCCTTCGGGGTCGAGGTTCGCCGTGGGCTCGTCGAGGAGGATCAGGTCGGGGCGGCGGGCCAGGACGCCGGCGAACGCGAGGCGCTGCTGCTCGCCCCCGGAGAGGGCGTGCGTGGAGCGGTCGACGCCGTAGGGGAAGCCGACCGCTTCGAGGGCCTCGTGGACCAGCGGCCAGATGCGACTGGGCGGCACGGCCTGGTTCTCGAGGCCGAAGGCGACGTCGTCGCCGCTGCGGGCCATGACGAGCTGCGTCTCGGGGTCCTGGAAGAGGATGCCGACGCGGTCGCGCTGGTCGGCGGCGGGCTTGCCGTCGATGAGGACTTCGCCGTCCTGCTCGCCGGAATCCTCGGTGAGGAGACCGGCGAGCGCGGCGAGCAGGGTGGACTTGCCCGACCCGGAGGGGCCGAGCAGGAGCACCCGCTCGCCGGGCTCGATGCGCAGGTCGACGCCCGTGACCGCCTGGGCGCGGCGTCCGGCGTGGCGCCAGGCGAAGCCGCGGAACTCGACCGGGATCATGGCTGCGTCAGATCCGGGCCCGTTCGCGGCCGGCGGGGAACCGGTCGAGGACGCCGGTGGGGAGCATGGCCTTGACGAGGGCCTTGGAGCCGAGACCGGCGACGATGGCACCGGAGAGCATCGCGAAGGCGATGTAGGGGACCTTGTACGCCCAGAGGTCGTAGGTCGGGTAGTAGGCGATGACGTCGAAGAGCGTGGCGGCGAAGCAGGCGAGCGCGCCGGAGGCGACGGCCGTCAGGGTGCCGTAGCGGCGGTACCGCCCGGCTGCGAACGCGAGTTCGCCGCCGAGGCCTTGGACGAGGCCCTGGTAGACGACGAAGAGGCCCCAGATGGAGCCGAGGAGGGCGGAGACGGTGGCGGCGAGGGCCTCGGTGAGCAGGCCGGCGCCGGCGCGGCGGACGATGAGCGGGGCGAGGACGGCGGGGATCAGCCAGACGCCGTAGAGGATGCCTTTGAGCGGGGGCAGGAACGCGAGGGTCGGCTCGAGGCCGGCCCAGACGAAGTTCCAGGCCCAGAAGACGACGCCGAAGGCGACGGCGATGACGGCGCAGGTGAGGATGTCGACGGTGCGCCAGCGGGCGGAGGCTGCAAGGGCGGTGCTGTCGGGCATGGGCATGCCTTTCACGAGAATCATGGACACGGCGCGACAGCGGTCGACGAACGACTTCCTACGCCGGTATTACCCGGATCAGGTTTGAGGGTCTGCGGTCGGTTCCGCACTCTCAGCCAATCGGCTCCCCTGTCTCCTCCGACGTTAACACCAGGTGGCGCCTCGGTAGGAGGGCCGATCCCGGCAGGTGGCGGCCGACGCTGCGGGGCGGGGCCGTTAGGCTCGCGGACATGACCACTGAAGAGGACTGGGAGCTGGTCCGCCGGGTCGTCGACGCACTCCCCGAGGGCACCTGGACCTCGTACGGGGACCTCGCGGAGCTGATCGGGACGGGGCCGCGGCAGGTGGGGGCTTTCATGCGCGACGACGGCAACGTCCCGAAGGCCTACCGGGTGCTCACGGCGGGCGGCACGGTCTCGGACGGGTTCCGCTGGTCCGACGGGAGCAGCGGCACGGACGTGCCGGAGCTGCTGCGCGAGGACGGCGTCACGGTGAGCGCGAACGGCCGCGCCGACCGGTCCCAGCGCATGTCGGTCTACGACCTCAAGCTCCTCGCGGGCGAGCTCGACGAGGACGAAGCGGCACCAGACGATGAGGAAGACTGGAAATAACCCGCTAAGTCAAGCTATTCCCAGTCTCAGGGATCCGGTCTCGGCGACGCTTGCGAGCCGTAAACCGGCAGAGCGCAAAAGTACCCGCGGTAACAGGACGCGAGCGGCGCTCAATGCAGCGCCGCGTCAGGCTCGGTCAGCCGCCAAGCGGTGAAGGCGACCGTCAGGCCCGCCCGCGAAGGCGCGCAGCAGTAAGGCCCGGCCTGAACCACAGCATCGGGATCAAGCGGAGTGAGGCGCACGAGCCGCCACGGTTCCTCTTCAACGCGAGCACGGACGATGATCGCGTCGTCGAAGCGGCTGGCCCGGACGGTGACCTCGCGGCCGGCCCACTCCGGCACGGGCGCGACCGACCAGTCGGACTTCCCGGCGGTGACCACGGCGCCCACTTGCGGCGCGCCGTCGGCGAACTCGACCCCGGCCTTGATCCAGCGCTCCGCGTCGACGCGGATCATCAGGCCCGCCTGGTCGAACTGCGCCTCGAACGAGGCGATGAAGCTCACCTCGACCGCCTGGCCGCGATCCCAGTCCTCCAAGAGCGCGTGCTCGTCCTCGTGGACGAAACCGTAACCGGTGTGCCGCCACGCGTCGCTGCCCTCGGCCGCGGTGACCAGCAGTCGCCCCGCCGATTCCTCCGCCGCGACCGGCAGCGCCGTCCAGGCGCCAGACTTCCAGGGAATGTCGATCGGTGCTTCGATGTGCATCGCCCCGAGCCTAGTGTCGTCACGGGCCGTCACACCAGTGCGGTACAACGGTCACATGGCAGGAAGCACGACAGAAACGCTCAGAGACGAAGCCGAAGCGCTGCTGCGCGCCCTCGCGGGCGAGCACGCGCGGCTGCGCGAGGACCAGTGGCGGGCCATCGAGGCGCTCTGCGACAAGGGGGCGGGCGAGAGCGGCCGCCGCGTGCTCCTGGTGCAGCGCACCGGGTTCGGGAAGTCCGCCGTCTACTTCACGGCCACCTCGCTCCTGCGCCGCCGCGGCGCGGGCCCGACCGTGATCGTCTCCCCGCTGCTCGCGCTCATGCGCAACCAGATCGAGGCCGCCCAGCGCGCCGGCGTGCGCGCCCGCACCATCAACTCGGCCAACCCCGAAGATTGGGACGCGATCGCCGAGGCCATCGCCGAGGACGCCGTCGACGTGCTGCTCATCAGCCCCGAGCGCCTCAACAACCCGGCCTTCCGCGACTACCAGCTGCCGAAGCTCGCCGCCGGGTGCGGCATGCTCGTCGTCGACGAGGCCCACTGCATCTCCGACTGGGGCCACGACTTCCGGCCCGACTACCGGCGCATCGCCACCTTCATCGACGACCTCCCCGACAGCGTCCCGGTCCTGGCGACCACCGCCACCGCGAACGCCCGCGTCTCCGACGACATCGCCGAGCAGCTCGACAAGAAGGACGCCGCGACGCTCGTCCTCCGCGGCAGCCTCGACCGCGAATCCCTGCGCCTGTCCGTAGTGGACATGCCCGACAACGCCCACCGCCTCGCCTGGCTCGACGAGCAGCTCCCCCGCATGGACGGCTCGGGGATCGTCTACACGCTCACCGTCGCCGCCGCCGAGGAGGTCAGCGACTACCTCGCGAGCCGAGGCCATTCCGTCGCCTCCTACACCGGCCGCACCGACAACGCCGAACGCCTCGAACGCGAGGAGGAGCTGCTGGGCAACCGCATCAAGGCGCTCGTGGCCACCAGCGCGCTCGGCATGGGCTTCGACAAGCCCGACCTCGGATTCGTCGTCCACCTGGGAGCGCCGTCCTCGCCGGTGGCGTACTACCAGCAGATCGGCCGCGCGGGCCGCGCCCGCGACCGCGCCGAGGTGGTGCTGCTGCCCGGCAGCGAGGACCGCGCGATCTGGGACTACTTCGGGTCCCTCTCCTTCCCCGCCGAGGAGGCGGTGCGCCGCACGCTCGACGTGCTCGCCGCCGAAGGACGGGCCCTGTCGACCGCGGCGCTCGAGACGCGAGTCGACTTGCGGCGCACCAGGCTCGAGATGATGCTCAAGGTCCTCGACGTGGACGGCGCGGTGCGGCGCGTCAAGGGCGGCTGGGAGGCCACCGGCGAGCCGTGGGCCTACGACGCCGACCGGTACGCGAAGGTCGCCGCGGCGAGGAAGCACGAGCAGCGGCGGATGCTCGCCTACGAGGCGACGACCCAGTGCCGGCTCGAATTCCTCCGCTCCGAATTGGACGATGCCGGGGCGGCGCCGTGCGGGCGGTGCGACAACTGCACCGGCACCCGCACCGAGGCGGGCGTCTCGGCGGAGGCGGCCGAGGGCGCGGCGGCGGCCCTGTCGAAGCCGGGCGTGCCGTTCGACCCGAAGCGCATGTGGCCCACCGGTCTGCAGGCCATCGGGATCGACCTGAAGGGGAAGATCCCGGCCGGGTCGAGCGCGGAGTCGGGCCGGGCGCTGGCGCGGCTGTCGGACATCGGCTGGGGCGGGCCGCTGCGCGCGCTGCTGTCGGACGGCGCGGACCGCGAGGTCCCCGACGACGTCTTCAAAGCCGTGGTGCAGGTGCTGGCGTCCTGGGACTGGGCCGAGCGGCCCACGGCGGTCGTCTCGCTAGGGTCGCTCTCGCGCCCAAAGCTGGTCAACGGGTTGGCCGAGCGCATCGCGCAGCTGGGCCGCATGGAGTACCTCGGTTCCCTCGGCCGCGCAACCGATACGGGCTCGGGCGCGCACCGGGCCAACAGCGCCCAGCGCCTCCAGCAGGTGCTTCATGCGTTCACTGTGGACTTCCCGGTGCCGGCCTCTTCCGTGCTCCTGGTGGACGACGTGCGCGACAGCGGATGGTCGATGACCTTGGCCGCCATGCGGTTGCGCGAGGCCGGGGCCGCGGCGGTCTACCCGCTGGCGCTCGCACTCCAGGCCTGAGCGCCGCGAGCCCGCCCCGGTAGACGGGGCGGGCTAAGGTCACCGGATGGTCATCGCCTTCAACACCAATGGTTTCGAGCCGATCAGCGTCGGCGGCATCGACGGCTGGCAGGATCCGAACACGGGCGACAGGATCGCCGTGACGGTCACCGAAGGGATCCCGTTCCCGGGGGAATGGCTTCACGACCCGTACGCACTGCGGCGCGGCTTCGCGGGTTTCTGGTCCAAGGACGCGTGCCTCATCGAGGTCGAGCTGGTGAGCCTCGGCGGGGTGACCGCCGTGCGCCAGCTCGTCAAGGTCCCCCTCAAGGACCGCCCGAGCGGTCTGCGGTTCCTTTCCGTCTTCACCCTGGCCAAGGCACCCGTCTACGCGCAGTTGATGTACACGGCCACCGAGCACGGGATCACCGGGATCCGCGAATCGATGCTCATGTCGGAGCTGGGTCATGAGGGCTTCTTCATGCCCCACCCGTTCGATCCTCAGCTCCAGACGGGCCTGCCGTTCCACCGCGGCGACGACCCGGCCTTCGACGCCCGGTTCCCCGACCACCCGCTGTCGCGGGCCCGGGCGTGGACGTGGAACGTGGGCCGGTACGCGACCGTGGACCCGGCGTTCGCGGCGCTGCCGGACAACTGGAACGTCTGAGATCACAAGCAGAACGGACCCGGCCGGGGTGCTGCCGGGCCCGTCGTCGTATCGGTGTCCTAAAGGGCGCCGAGCAGGGCCGGGAAGTAGCCGCTGCTGTGGCCTGAGGCCTTCGGGTGGTAGGGGATGTCGGTGAGGGTGAGGCCGTGCAGCCACGGCTGCCTCGAGCAGACCTCGTGGCCGGTGAACTCGTCGCGCACGTCCACATAGGTGAACCCGTGGTCCTCCGAGGCCGCCTGGATGACCGCGGACAGCACGTCCGCACCGGTGTTCATGCGCTTCTGCTCGGCGATGCTGATCGATCCGAATGCGTCGCAGGTGTTCACGGCGGCGAACAGGCGCGGGTAGCCGGTCACCAAGACCTCCGCGTCAGGGGACCGCGTCTCGATCTCGGTGTAGACCGCGTCGAGCTTCGCGGGCAGTTCCTCGGTGGCCTTGCGCTCGGCCTCCTCGATCGCCGGGGTGCAGTCCTGGAACGGGGTGATGCACGCGGTGATCGCGCTGGTCCACCCGATGTCGTTGCCGCCGATGCCGATCGTCACCAGGTCGGTCTCGGCGTCGAGGGATTGGACCTGCCCGGCGAGCACGTCGTCGGTGGTCGCGCCGCCACAGGCGACGAAGGTGAACTCGGCGCCCAGCTCCTCGGCGAGGAGCGACGGGTGGGCTTTGACGGAGCGCTGGCAGATCGCGTCGGTGTAGGGACCGGCGCCCGAGCCCGAGGAGTAGGAGTCGCCGAGGGCGACGTAGTCGAGTTCGGGGGCTTGGGCTTGGGCCGCAGCGGGAACGGCGATGAGGGCGAGGGCGGCGGTGGCTACGGCGGCCGTTCTGAGGAGTCGATGCATGGGGGAAGTTCCTTTGCGAGTCGGCGATGACTTGCCCCATATTGTGAACCCGCCGGTAACTTACTGGGAAGTACTGCACCGTAACAAATCGGGAACTTTACATATCTCATTCTATAAGTGGCTTTGGACGCATTGCGCCGCAGGCGATTCGACGGGACGTACGGGACGCCCCGTCGAGGACCGCACTATGCGAGCGCCCGGGCGACCGCCGGGTAGTAGCCGTCGAGATGGCCCAGGACGTTCGGGTGGTAGGACTCGCCGGTCGGGTAGGTCAGACCGTTGAGGTAGGCGACGTCGTCGCAGATCGCATGACCGGCAAAGGATTCGCGCACATCCACATAGGTGAAATCGTGCTCTTCGGCCTTGTTCTGGAGGACCTCGGCGAGCCGGTCTGCGGCCTCGTTCATGCGCAGCTGCTCTTCGACGTTCGGCTGTCTGAGTGCGCCGCAGGCGCGCTCGCCGTTGAACAGGTGCGGGTAGCCGAGCACGTAGACGTCGGCGTTCGGGGCGCGGTCCGCGATCGCCCCGTAGGCGCCGTCGAGCAGGCCGGGCAACTCGGTCTGGACGAGGACCTCGGAGGCCTCGATGTCGTCGATGCAGTTCAACAGGGGCGTGATACAGGCTTTGATGGCCCTCGCCCACTCGATGTCGTTGCCGCCGATCGTGACCGTGACCAGATCGGTCTCGGTGTCGAGCGACCCGAGTTGGGTGGCCAGGAGGTCGGCGGTCGACGCCCCCGAGCAGGCCGCGAAGTCGAGCTCGGCGCCCAGCCCGTCGGCGAGGAGCTGCGGGTAGGCCTTTGCCGAACGCCGGCACTCCTCGTCGAAGTAGTCGCGGGTGCCGGTGCCGGAGGAGTACGAGTCCCCGAGGGCCACGTAGTCAAGGGGCGCGGTCCCGTGGAAAGCAGGGTCATGGAGCCCGGTGTCGTGGAGAGCGGCCTGGGCCGCGGCGGCCGGCAGGAGGGCGAATGCAGCGGTGGCGGCCAGGGCCGCGGCCGCGAGGCGCGCAGGGATCATGCGGGCTCCGTTCCGAATCGGGTTCGTGCAGGTACGTTAATGCCCGATCAGTGCCGATCATGGGGGAAACATCCACAAATGGCGAAAACTGTCGAGAAGGCGACGTTCAGGCCGTTGCGACCCAGCGGACGCCGCACCGTTGCCCCCGATGCGGACGCCGATGACGCAGATTGGCCACCGGGCCTTCTGCAAGACGTGGCGCCGGCGTCACACTCCTCCCCTAGGCTGGAGACATGGGTGAATCGACCGCACCGCGTCGCCAGACCATGTCCGACCAGGCCCTGATCGAGGGCACCGGCGCGGACTGGAAGACCTGGCTGGCGCTCCTCGACGAGCGCGGCGCGGCGAAGCTCGACCACACCGCCATCGCGCGGATGCTGGTGCAGGAGTTCGAGATCGACGGCTGGTGGGCGCAGTCCATCACCGTCGGCTACGAGCAGGAGCGGGGCATGCGGGAACCCGGTCAGCGGCCCGACGGCACGTTCAGCGCCAACGCCTCCAAGACCGTGTCCGCCTCCATCGGCGACGCCTTCGAGCAGCTCGCCGACCCCGAGGCGCAGGCCGGATGGCTCGGCGACCTCGAACTGACCCAGCGCAGCGCGTCCCCGCCGAAATCGGTGCGGTTCGACGCCTCCGACGGCACACGCGTGCTCGCGAACCTCACCGCCAAGGGCGAGGCCAAGACCGCGGTGCAGGTCGAGATCGCCAGGCTCGGCTCGGCGGAGGAGGTCAGTGCGGCGAAGGCCGCGTGGAGGACCCGCCTCGAGGAGCTCGCGGAACGCTTGGCGCGCTTAGGGTTTCGCGACCGGAACGTCGGCACCGTCCGCAGCGGCGGGCTCGAGCGGCGGCTTCGAGGTCGCGTCCGTATTCTTGCGGCCGCGCGAGCGCGAGATCGCCACGCCGACCAGCGCCAGCGCGCCGCCCGCGAGGGTCAGCCAGGTCGGGATCTCGTCGAGGAGCAGCCAGGACATGCCGACGACGATCGCCGGGACCACGTAGGTGGTCGCGCCGAGTTTCCCGGCGGTGGTGAAGCGGAGTGCGTAGCCCCAGGTGAGGAAGGCCAGCGCGGTCGGGAACAGGCCGAGGTAGAGCACGTGCAGCGTCGCCGAGGTCGGGGCGGACTCCAACTCGGAGAACAGGAGCGGCGCGAACGGCAGGCACAGGACCGCGGCGATCAGGTTGCCGAAGGCGGTGAACTGGAGTGAGCTGCAGTGCTTCAGGGTCGGTTTCTGGACGACGACGCTGATGGCGTAGGTGACGGCGGAGACCAGGCACAGCAGGACGCCGAGGACCGAGGAGGCGCCGTCGCGGGACATGGAGAGGCTGACGACGGCGACGCCCGCGAAGGAGATGGCGATGCCGAGGAAGAGGCGGGGCGGGAAGCCCTCCTTGAGGAACCAGCCGCCGAGGAGGGCGATGAGGATGGGCCCGATGTTGACGATGAGGGCGGCGGTGCCGGCGTCGACGAGCTGCTCGCCCCAGTTGAGGGCGACCATGTAGAGGCCGAACCAGAGGACGCCGGCGGTGAGGATGCCGGGCCATGCGGCGCGGGCCGGCAGGCCTTCGCGGCGGATGGCCCAGACGGCGAGGAGGACGATGGCGGCGATGGCGGCGCGGCCGAGGGTGAGGGGACCGGGGTCGAGGTGGCGGCCGGCGTCGCGGATGGACACGAAGGCCGAGGCCCAGCACAGGACGGTGATGCCGATGGCAAGGGCGGCACGGGGGTTGAACTGCTCGCTCACTGGGCTCCTCGCGGTGGGCGGGCCTCGCGCGGGTCACGCGGGCTCCGTTCGGGGGCGCGGGTGGCGCCGGGCCCAAACCTAGCATCGGAGGCCGGTTTCGGTTATCCGTTAATCGACTGGGAACCCTTCCCGGTCGCGCGGCGTCGAAGGGACATGATGGGACACATGATGATGCAACGACTCATCCCGGTCGCGGCGCTGCTGATGCTGGCCGCGTGCGGGCAGGGCACGGGCGATGCGGGCGGGGATCCGGCCGATCCGGCGAACTGCGAGGCGGAAGGGACGTGCTCGGGCGACGATTCGCAGGCGGGCGCGGGTGCGACCGACGACGAGGACATCGTCTACCAGGGGGCGCTGACGGTGCTGCAGGGCATCGAGCGCGACGCGGCGGAGTTGTGCGGCGTGGTCGCGGAGTCGTATCCGCCGCAGTGCGGGGGCCTGCCGGTGACCGGCTGGGACTGGGACTCGGTCGAACACGAGGAGGCCGAGGGGGTCCGGTGGGGTTCGTACCTGGTGACGGGCACGTTCGACGGGAAGTCGTTGGTGCTCACGGAGGACCCGGTGCCGACCTCGGAGATCGACATGGCGGACTACCCGGCGCTCCAGTACCAGGAGCCGGAGATCGGCGACCCGGCCGAGGATTTGAGCGTCGAGGAGCTGCAGGCCATGGCGGACGAGATCACCGCGGACTTCCCGCGGTACGTGAACGGCGGCTGGGCCGACGAGCAGAACGGGGTGGCGTTCATCGACACGCTGCTGGTGACTCCGGAGTTGGAGGCGTACGCGGCGGAGCATTATCCGGCGGACACGGTGGTGTTCTCCTCGATGCTCAAGCCCGTGGAATAGGTTGATATCGCGTTTAATCGCGATAAATCCCCCTTAAGGGACCCAGTCTCGGCGAAGCTTGCGAGCCGTAAATTCGGAGAGCTCAAAAATAGCCCGGGGTCCGACATCGCTTTTCACTCCCTGAACATGAATGCCTCCCGGGTATTGACACCCCAGTGGTCGCCCTTAAGATAGAAACCGGTATCTATACCGTCCGCCTGCTGATTGAGACAGCGGGACCCGGCGCGGTAGCAGCGTCCGCGCCATGGCGGACAATGAGCAGGCCCGTACCGCCGATCCGAGACGAGGCGGCCGCGTTGACGCGCGGCAGCTCGGCGGATGCGGGCCAGCAGTCCGCCAGGCCCTGTGCCGAACGGACGGATCGCATACTGGAAAGGGAACCTGGCGATGAGCCGAACCGATTTCTCCTACGTGGAAAGCGTTAGCCCAGGCAGCGGGCGGCGCAATCCGCGGGCGGCGCTGGCCTCCGACGCCGCCGCGCTGAGCCTCGACGGCGAGTGGCGCTTCCGGCTGGGAGCCGGCCTCCACGACACCACCGAGGGCTTCGAGGCCCCCGGCTTCGACACCGGCTCCTGGGACACCCTCGCCGTCCCGTCGATGTGGCAGATGCACGACCTCGACGGCGAAGCCCCCTACGGGAAACCGCAGTACACCAACACGGTCTACCCGTTCCCGGTCGACCCGCCCCGGGTCCCCGACGCCAACCCCACCGGCGAGTACCGACGCACCTTCACCCTCCCGGCCGACTGGCCCGCCACCGGCCGCACCCTCCTGCGCTTCGAAGGCGTCGACTCCGCTTTCGCCGTGTGGGTCAACGGGATCCTCCTCGGCGACGGCAAGGGCTCGCGCCTCCCCACCGAGTTCGACGCCACCGCGCACCTCAAGCCCGGCGAGAACACCGTCGCCGTCCGCGTCCACCAGTGGTCCGCCGCGTCCTATCTGGAGGACCAGGACATGTGGTGGCTCTCGGGGATCTTCCGCCCCGTCGCCCTCGTCCACCGCCCCGAGAACGGCGTCGAGGACGTCTTCGCGCACGCCGACTACGACCACGCCACCGGTCTCGGCACCCTCAAGGTCGAAGCCGCCGAAGGCGCCCGCGTCACCGTGGCCGAACTCGGCATCGACATCGCCGCGGGCGAGACCGCCGACGTTCCGGTCGAACCCTGGACCGCCGAGACGCCCCGCCTCTACGACGCCGTCGTCGCCACCGCCACCGAGCGCGTGAGCCTGCGCATCGGCTTCCGCACCGTCAAGATCGAGGACGGCCTCCTCAAGGTCAACGGCAAGCGGATCCTCCTGCGCGGCGTCAACCGCCACGAATGGGACCCCGACAACGGCCGCACCCTCTCCGTCGAGACCATGCGCCGCGACCTCGAGATCATGAAGCGGCACAACGTCAACGCCGTCCGCACCAGCCACTACCCGCCGGACCGCCGCTTCCTCGACCTCTGCGACGAGATCGGCGTCTGGGTCGTCGACGAATGCGACCTCGAGACCCACGGATTCGTCCACCATGGATGGCGAAAGAACCCGAGCGACGAGCCGATGTGGCGCGAGGCCTACCTCGACCGCATGGCCCGCATGGTCGAACGCGACAAGAACCACGCCTCGGTCATCATCTGGTCCCTCGGCAACGAGAGCCACACCGGTCAGAACCTCGCCGCCATGTCCGAGTGGGCCAAGCAGCGCGACCCCGGCCGCCCCATCCACTACGAAGGCGACTGGGACTCCGGCTACGTCGACGTGTACAGCCGCATGTACGCCGACCACAACGAGACCGACCGCATCGGCCACAAGACCGAGGACCCCACCAAGGACCCCGCGCTCGACGAGCACCGCCGCAACATCCCGTTCGTCCTGTGCGAGTACGCCCACGCCATGGGCAACGGCCCCGGCGGCATGAGCGAGTACCAGCGCCTGTTCGAGCAGCACGAACGCTGCCAGGGCGGGTTCATCTGGGAGTGGATCGACCACGGCGTGCGCCGGCACACCGAGGACGGCCGCGAATGGTTCGCCTACGGCGGCGACTTCGACGAGCCCCTCCACGACGGCAACTTCGTCGTCGACGGCCTGATCTTCCCGAACCGCGAGCCCTCCCCCGGCCTCGTCGAGTTCAAGAAGGTCATCGAGCCCGTCCGCCTCACCGTCCACCCTGGAGCGCGCGCGATCACCGTCGCGAACCTCCGCGACTTCGCCGACACCGGCGACCTCGCGTTCACCTGGGCCGTCGAGGACGGCGGCGAGCAGGAGCTCCACGGCGACCTCGAAGTCCGGAGCATCGCCGCGGGCGAGTCCGCGATCGTCGAGTTCCCGGCCGCCGTCGCAGGCCTCGGCCTCCCCAAGGGCGAGCGCTGGCTCACCGTCCGCGCCGTCCTCGCCAAGGACGAGCCCTGGGCCGAAGCCGGGCACGAGATCGCCTGGGGCCAAGCACAACTCAGCAGCGCCGCCGCGCCCGAGCCCATCGGCTCCGGCACCGCTCCCGTCGCTGAGGGCCGCGGCTACCGCCTCGGGAACGCCGCCTTCGACGCCCTCGGGCGCCTGACCGCCATCGGCGGACTGGAGATCGAAGGCCCGCGCCTCGACCTGTGGCGCGCCCCCACCGACAACGACCTCCTCTCCTGGCACGCCCCGCTCGCGAACCAGTGGAAGGACCGCAACGCGGCCCTCTACCGCCTCGAGCACAAGGTCCTCGACATCGAGTCCACTGCGGACGGACTCACCGTCGCGACCCGCGTGGGCGCCGCCGGAGCCGAGATCGCCATGGGCGCGGTCTACCGGTGGAAGCTCGCCGAAGGCCGCCTGTGGCTCACCGTCGAGGTGAACCCCGAAGGCCAGTGGGACTTCCCGCTGCCGCGCCTGGGCGTGCGCGCCTCGGTGCCGAAGGGCCTCAATGATGTCGAGTGGTTCGGCGGCGGGCCCGGCGAGGCCTACGCCGACACCCGCGCCGCCGCCCGCGTCGGCCGCTACCGGTCCACCGTGGCCGGCATGCAGACCCCGTACGTCTTCCCGCAGGAGAACGGCTCCCGCATCGACGTGCGCTGGGCGAGCCTGAGCGGCGAAGGCAAGTCGCTCAAGGTGTTCGGTGCCCCGCACTTCGCGTTCACGGTGCGCCCGTGGACGAGCGAGGACCTCGAGGCCGCGAACCACCAGACGGACCTCGTCGAACACGACCGGCTCTACGTCAACCTCGACGCCGACCTCCACGGCATGGGCTCGGCCGCATGCGGCCCGGGGGTCCTCCCCCAGCACCGCCTGCTCCCGAAGGCCACCGCGTTCACCCTCGGCTTCGAAGCAACCGCATAAGACCATGCGACGGGTTCGCGCACAATGGAAACTGCGAGCGTGCACTACCCTGGGTGCGGACCCGTCGCATCCCCGAGAACGGTGAGAGAAGGCCCCAGTGCCCAAGAAGTCGAATGCCGAAAGCGGCAAGCGCCCCACCATCAGGGACGTGGCCGCGCTGGCCGGCGTGTCGGTGCCGACGGTCTCGCGGGTCCTCGCCGGGAACTACCCGGTGGCCCCCGCGACCCGCGCCAAGGTGCTGCGCGCCATGCGCGAACTCGACTACGTGGTCAACGCGCACGCCCGCGCGCTGGCCGGGGCGACGACGAAGACCGTGGCGTTCGTCGTGGACGACGTGACCGGGCCCTTCTACGCGTACATCGCGCGCGGCGTCGAGCAGCAGGCCGCCTCTGAAGGGCGGCTGTGCCTGCTGTGCACCACGCACGGCGACCCCGAGCGCGAGCTCGCCGTCGTCGAGCTCATGCGCGAGCAGCACGCCGAGGCCGTGATCGTCGTGGGCGGGGCCTGGGACGACGACAAGTACAACGAGCGGATGCGCTACTTCGCGTCGGCGCTGGACCGCTCGGGTTCGCGGCTGGTGCTGTGCGGGCGGCCCTCGCTCGGCGAAGACGTCCCGGCCACGGTGGTGCACTACGACAACGAGGGCGGCGCGTACGCCATGACCTCGCACCTGCTCTCGGCCGGGCACAAGGTCGTCGCCTACCTGGGCACGGGCATCGGACATTCCACCACAGACGAACGCATACGGGGTTTCAGGCGCGCGCACGCCGACTACGGGATCGAGGTCGACGAATCGCTGCTGATTCCCGGCGAATTCTCCAAGCAGAGCGGTTACGAACTCACCCGCGAGCTCATCGCGAAGCGCGACGACGTGACGGCGGTGTTCAGCGCGACCGACATGATCGCCGCGGGCGTGCTCAAGGCGCTGCGCGAGGCCGGGATCGACGTCCCGAAGGACATGTCGGTGGTCGGCTTCGACGACATCCCGCTGGCCTCGGACCTCACCCCGGCGCTCACCACCGTGCACGTGCCCCATGAGGAACTCGGCCGCGAGGCGGTGCGCCTGGGGCTGCGCCGCGAAGGGACGGGCGTCGACCAGGTCGTGCTCGGGACCCACATCGTGGTGCGCGAGACCGTCGCACCGCCGCGTCGCCGCACCTGAACGAACGATTTCGGGGCCGGACCGCATTGATGCGGTCCGGCCCCGTCCGTTCGCAGTGCCGAGCGGCTACCGGTCAGCGCCCTTTGCCCCGATCCTTGTCGGTCGTACGCGCCTTGGCTTCGTGGAGTTTGTCATCGGCCTCCTCCTTGAGGTCGTGCCACTCCTCTTTCGCTCTGCCCTTCATCTGCTCGGCGCGCCCCTTGTTCGCGAGGCTCTCGTTGTCGGTCGCGTCGCCGATCTTCTCCTTGGCGCGCCCCTTGAGCTGCTCTGCCTTGTCCTTGGCCTTGTCAATGCCACCCATCGGCTTCCGTCCCTTCTCAAACGGTGATTGAACGAAGGGCGTACCCCGTCAGAGCCCGATGACACTTCAGGCGCGATTATTCGGACGTCTCATACGAGGCGTAGTCGAAATCGGCGAAACCACCCTCCGCGGCGAGATCCTGGACCCAGAGGCCGGTGAACGCTCCGGTGAAACCGAAGGCGTGGAGGAGGCCGGGCTCGATCCAGGTGGCGTGCTCGTCGGCGAGGATCGTGGCGTCGCGTTCCGCTTCCAGATCGACCCAGTCGGCTCGGTCGCGGTAGGCGAATCTCAGGACCGGTCCGTCGAAGACGATGCGCAGCTCCGGCTTCCGGCCGACCTCGGCGATGGGCTCGAACGTGCGGCGGCCGCGGTCAGAGGTCACCAGGGTCAGGGCGCGGCGGCCCTGCTCCAAGCCGACTTGCAGGTAGACCCAGTTGAAGCTGTTGTAGTAGGCCGTGATCCCGGCCGTCTGGTCCACGGTCTGCGGGTCGAATTCCAGGCCCGCTTCGAAGACGCCGTGCTTGGCGGTGACGCGTTGGGCCACCAGGCTGGGCGTGCGCTTCCCGTATGGGGACTGGCCTCCGGTGACGCGCAGATGCGAGGAACGCGCGGTGAGGCTGAGCCATTCCGGATCGGCATGGCGGCGGAGGGTGCTCCAGCGCGGATCGAGCCGGGGCGCGTCGAAGTCGTCGCGGGCGGGCGCGTCCGGCCAGGGATGCGCGCGCAGGTCCGGGGCGGGGACCTCGAGTGCCGGTGCGGCACCGTCGATCCGGGGCCAGCCGTCGGTCCAGGAGACGGGGGCGATCGCCGTCTCGCGGCCGAGGACGCACCGGCCGGTCGCGTCGCGGTCCCGGGCTCCGGTGGGAGGGCCGTTCTCGACTTCGGTGTAGGGCCGCGAGGTCAGGTAGGTCATGTACCACTCCCCCGCCGGTGTCGCGACGAAGCAGCCGTGGCCGGCCTTCTGGAGCGGCAGGTCGAGCTTGTCACGGGCGGTGATGAGTGGTCCGTTCGAGTCGATCTCATAGGGCCCCAGGAGGTTCCGGGAGCGGGCGACAATCGCGCCGTGGTTGAACCCGGTGCCGCCCTCGGCGCACAGCAGGTAATACCAGCCGTCCACTTTATAGAGATGCGGGCCCTCGGTGACGCCCGCCGGGCTGGATTCGAGCAGCAGCGTCGGCTCCCCCACCGCCTTGCCGCCGTCGAGCAGTTGGATCTCGACGCCTTTGAAGCCCGAGATCATGTTGAGGAGCCAGGTGGAGCCGTCGTCGTCGTGGAAGAGCGCCGCGTCGAACCCCCGCCCGGGAAGGCGGACCGGATCGGACCACTGTCCCTCGATCGACTCGGCGGTGGTCAGGTAGTTGGCACAGTCCTTGAAGCCGTAGGCGTAGTTGTCGAGGACCGAGAAGACGAGGTGGAAGCGGCCGTTCGCGTAGGTGAGGTCGGGCGCCCAGACTCCACCGGAATCGGGGACGCCGGTGAGGTCGAGGAGCCGAGGCGAATCGGCGATCCCGCCGAGCGGCCGCCAGTGCCGCAGGTCCCGCGAGTGGTGCAGGCGGATCCCGCTGCACCACTCGAAGGTCGAGGTCGCGAGGTAGTAGTCCTCACCGACCCGGACGATCGAGGGGTCGGGGTGGAAACCGGGAAGGATGGGGTTGCGGATCACGTCGCTCACGGAACTCGATTCAACCGGTACAAGGCGCAACTTGCAAGCGCTGTCCCAAGAATGTTCGCACTACGTGAGGCAGAATCTTCTGGTGACTGCATCCAGCGACTTCCAGATCCGCCCCGTCCTTCCCGGCGAGCACGAAGCGCTCGGCGACGTGTCGATCCGGTCCTACCTCGAAGGCGGCCTGCTGCTCGGCGGCCTCGACGACCCCTACGCGCCGAACCTGCGCGACGTCTCGCTCCGCGCCGCTTCGGCGACGGTCCTCGTCGCAGTGGAACGGGAAGGCGCCGTTGGGGAGAGCAGCGGTCCAGCGCTGCTCGGCGGCGTCACCCTCGCCTTCCACGGCAGCCCCATGGCGCAGCTCGCCGGACCCGGCGAAGCCGAGATCCGGATGCTCGCCGTCGACCCCGCCGCGCAGGGCCGCGGCGTCGGGTCGGCACTCGCCAAGGCGTGCGTCGCAGGTGCTCGCGCCGATGCCGGGACCAAGCGCGTCGTCCTCTGCTCGCAGCAGGCCATGACGACCGCGCACCGCGTCTACACCCGCCTCGGCTTCGAGCGCGCGCCCGACCTCGACTGGTACCCGCTGCCGGACGTCCTGCTCTGGGGCTTCCGCCTCGACCTCTAGAGCAGCGGCGCGAACGCCCTCTTGTACTCCGCGAGCGCCTGGTCGACCTCGCCCTCGGTGAGGCCGTACCGGGCCAGGTCGTAGCGGTGCCCCGTCGGCCGGTGCACCAGTGCCGCGTCGAGCGCGTCCGCCTCCGCGCTCCCCCACGGCGCGCCGAGGCGGTCGAACAGCTGCGGCATGTACTCGCGGGCGTCGTCGGTGAGGTGTCGGAACGGCACGTCGATTACCGAGTAGGCGGGCAGGCGGCGACGCACGGCGCGGGCCCGGTCGAGGCCGGTCGCGAAGAGCCCCAACCAGGTCCGGCCGATCTCATGCGGGTCGATCTCGGCCGTGTTCATCGCCATCGCGGTCTCGGTCATCGAGCACAGCGACGCCAGCGCGGTGGCGGGGTCGCGGTGGGTCCACACGATCTGGGCGTCGGGGAAGGTCCTGGTGAGGCAGCCGAGCTGCCAGAGGTGCGCGGGGGCGCGCAGGACCCAGCGGCGGCGCGGGCGGCCGTACTGGAGGACCTGGAGGGTCTGCTTGAGGTAGCGGTAGTCGGGGGTGTAGTCCCGATCGAGCATCCACTGGACGTAGCCGGGCGGGTGGGCGCGCACGAGGTGGCCGATGCCGTGCGGGAGGACCCAGACGTCGGCGTCGGGTTTCTCGGCGGCCATCTCGTAGACGGAGCCGAAGGTGGGGATGGCCTTCTCGAGGAAGTCGGCGACGCGTTCGGACCGGCGCAGGTGGTCGGCGGTGGCGAGGTCGGCGTACTGGAGCTCGTGCATGAGCGGGGAGCGGTGGGTCTCGGGGGTGGCGAGGAGGCGCTGGAGCATGGTGGTGCCGGTGCGGGGGACGCCGGTGACGACGACGGGCCGGGAGATGGGCTCGTCGGCGATGTCGGGGTTGAGGGCGTGGAGTTTGCGGATGCGGAGGCGGTTCTCGAGTCGGTCGGTGATCTCCTGCTGGACGCCGACCCAGCCGGTGAGGGTGAGGCCGTGGATGTCGGCGTAGCCGGCGAGCAGGACGCGCATGCCGGCGATGAAGTCGTCTTCGCCGTGGGCGGTGGAGCCGGTGCGGTGCTCGGCTTCGCGGACGGCGCGGTCGAGGAGCCGGTCGATCTTCTTGCGGCGGCCCGCGATTGCGGGGGTGAGGACGGTATTGACGGCCTTGAGCCAGGGTGCGACGCGTTCCATCCGGACCACTCCTTTTGTCCCGCTTACGTAATGAGGTGAGCCTACATTCGAGTGCGAATGCGGGCTCACCTCAGTGGGCACAATGTGGTCCGGGCCTATTGGGACCCGGGGTCGGCCGCGAGCGGGATCGCGGCCGCGACCTGCGGGGCGAGTTCGGCGACGAAGCTCGCGGAGAGGTGGTTGGCGTCGCGGTAGACGAGGAGGTTGCCGATGACGACCGGGCAGGTGCCCTGGTCGATGTCGCAGAGCCACGGGATCGGGTCGACGACGTGGGCGCCGGCGTCCGTGACGGCGTTGACGAGTTCCTCGCGCCGCTCGGGTTCGATCACGGCGTTCTCGAGGTCGCCGACGCACACGCTGGCGTCCTCGGGGTGCTCGGCCAGGCAGCCGGGCACGTCCTCGCCGATGTCGGGGTTGTCGGCCATGTAGTAGACCTCGCCCGCGACGTCTTGGAGGTCGTTCACGGTCTCGACCCAGCCGTCGATCCAGGCCTGGTCGGGGTCGTCGGCGATGACGTCCTTGCCGTCGTAGGAGGTCGCGAGGACCACGTCGGGTTCGACTTCGCCGAGGTAGTCGATGACGTCCTGTTTCCAGGTCTCGCACTCGGTGTACTCGCGGTCGAGTTTCGGGTCGTGCTCGCGGACGTCGGCGACGGAGCAGTTCGACTTGCTCATCACCAGCAGTCGCCAGCCGGAGGCCTCGGCGTTCTGCCTGAGGGCCGGGAACCATTGGCCGGCGTGGGAGTCGCCGAAGAGGACGATGGTCTTCTCGCCTTCGGGGTCGCCGTACCAGCAGTCCTTGTTGACCTTCGGGTCGTCGCGGTCGACCTGGCATCCGTCGTCGTAGAGGGCGGGCTCGTCCTCGACCGCGCCGTCCAGCGAGGGCGTGAGGTTGGCCGGGACAGTGTCCACGTCGGAGGATTCGCCGAGCATCTCCCAGACGGTCGAGTCGTTGCCGGTGATCTCGGCGACCTCCTCGTTCGACTGCTCCGGCATGGGCTGCCCGGCCATGAACAACGACGCGGCCAGGGCCGTGGCGATGAGGCCGCCGCCCATCGCCAGTGCCCGGGAGGGCACCTGGACGAGGGGCTTGCGCGTCCGGATCGGGTTCTCCACCAGGTAGAACGTGGCGATCGTGAGCAGGAACGCGACGGCCATGAGGAACAGGTAGTGGCGCACGCGCACGTCTTCGAGGCCGAGGACGGTGGGGCCGATCATGATGAGCGGCCAGTGCCAGAGGTAGAGGCCGTAGGAGATCTTGCCGATGAACTGGGCGGGCTTGATGCCGAGGAGCAGGGTGGCGCCGAAGCGGTGCTGGGCGCAACCTGCGGCGATCACGAGTGCGGTTCCGGCGACGGGCAGCATCGCCGCGGTGCCTGGGAAGACGGTGCGTTCGTCGAGGAGGAACACCGAGGCGACGATGAGCGCGAGGCCGGCCCAGGAGGCGACTGCGGCGGCCCAGGCGGGGGCGAACGCGCGGATCCGGCCCGCGGCGACGGCGATGAGTGCGCCGATGGCGAGTTCCCATGCGCGGGTGTGGATGCCGAAGTAGGACCAGATGGGGTCGCCGGCGGTCCAATTGGCGCTCATCCAGAACGAGACGCCGGCGGCCATGATGAGGAACGCGGTGATGGCGGCGGTGCGGCCGACCCCGCGGTGGCGGTGGCGGGCGGCGGTGTACTTGCCGGGCTTGCTGAACTTCGCGCCGACGAACGCGATGGCGAGGAGGACGAGCGGCCAGACGATGTAGAACTGCTCTTCGACCGCGAGCGACCAGAAGTGCTGCAGCGGTGAGGGATCCGCGTTGGCGTTGAGGTAGTCGGTGCCCTCTTGCGCCAGGCGGATGTTGATGACGTTGAGCGCGGCGGTGGCCGCGTCGGCGGCGATCTCGCCGAGTCTGGTGCGGGGCAGCCAGAGCCAGGAGGCGACGAGCGTCGCGAGCAGCACTGTTGCCGCGGCTGGAAGGAGGCGTACGGCGCGGCGGGCGTAGAACCCGGCGATGGAGACGGTGCCGGTCTTGTCGATCTCGCGCAGCAGCAGTGAGGTGATGAGGAAGCCTGAGATCACGAAGAACACGTCGACGCCGACGAATCCTCCGGCCATGTACGGGAAGCCGATGTGAGCGGCGATGACGACGCCCACGGCGACGGCCCTGAGGCCTTCGATGTCGGGGCGCCAGTGGCTGGGGCGCGCACTGGGGCCGGTGGTTTCGGCGGTCTCGGGGTTCCGCACTCGGGTTATTTCGGCGGTGGCGTCAGTAGACGCATTCGCCGGTTCTGTTGCGTTGGTCAGACGCATAAATGTCGGTCTCCGAACGATTCTCCGGGCATCGGACTCCCCAGCCGGGCAAGGCTGGGCGGACTGGGGTCGGGGGTCTTACCGGGGACGAGTGCCGACCATAACATTGCCGATTGAATGGGATCTACCCCCTCTAATGCGGTGATATATCACTCAGTCAATGTGTGGTGCAACAGAATGTGGCGCGGTGGTTTCGCTACGCAAAAGGACGAGGGTGCCCCGAATGGGTGCGCCCTCGTCCTTCAATGCGTTTCAGGCGTTACGGAACGCCGGGGGTCTCGGGGGTCTGGCGGAGCAGGCCCTCCTGGGTGGCCGAGGCGATGTGCAGCCCCGACGCGTCGAAGAACCGACCCTGGGCCAGGCCGCGGCCGTCGGCGGCGGTCGGCGACATCGAGTCGTACAGGATCCAGTCGTCGAAGCGGAACGGGCGGTGGAACCACAGGGCGTGGTCCAGGCTCGTGCCGAGGTACCCGCCGGGGCCCCAGACCGCGCCGTGGCGGCTGAGCACCGAGTCCAGCAGCGTCAGGTCGGAGGCGTACGTGAGCACGCACACGTGGATGAGCGGGTCGTCCGGGAGGTTCCCGTCGGCTTTCATCCAGACCCGCTGGTGCTCCTGCGCCGGGCGCTCGCCCGAGGCCGAGAAGCCCGAGCCGCCCCCGGCGTAGCGCACGTCGATCGGGCGCGGCACGCGCGCCCAGATCCCGAGCCGGTCGGGATGGGCCTTGAGCTGCTCGCTCAGCGGCGGGATGTCCTCGGGGGCGGGCAGCCCGTTCGGCGCGGGATCGGTGTGCTCCAAGCCCTGCTCGCCGGTGTGGAACGAGGCGGACATGAAGAAGATCATCTGCCCGTTCTGCAGCGCCACCGTACGGCGTACGGAGAAGGAGCGGCCGTCGCGGATGTTCTCGACCTGGTAGACGATCGGCTTCTTGGAGTCGCCGGGGCGCACGAAGTAGCCGTGCAGCGAGTGCACCCGCCGGTCGGCCGGGACGGTGCGCCCGGCCGCCACCAGGGCCTGGCCGGCGACCTGGCCGCCGAAGACCCGCTGGAGGCCCACTTCGGCGCGCGGTCCCCGGAACAGACCCTTGTCGATCTCCTCCAGGTCGAGGACGCCGAGGAGCGAGTCCACGGCGTCCTGGCCTACGAGGACTTCCCTCCCTGAACTGTTCAAGGGATCAGGAGCCGATTCGGTGGACCCGGACGGTGTTCGTCGAACCGGGGGTCCCGGCCGGCGTGCCGGCCACGATGACCACGAGGTCGCCCGGCTGCGCCAGGTTGTGCTCCTGCACGGTCTTGTCGACCAGTTCGAACATCGTGTCGGTGTGGTCGACGTGCTCGACGAGGTACGAGTCGGTGCCCCAGGAAAGCGCCATCTGGTTGCGGACGCTCTCGATGGGGGTGAGCCCGTAGAGCGGCCGGTTCGGCTTGAGGCGGGCGAGGCGCTTCACGGTGTCACCGGTCTGGGTGAACGCCACGAGGGCCTTCGCGCCGATCGCCTCGGCGATGTCGGCGGCCGCGTGGGTCACCGCGCCGGACTTGGTCTTCGGGTCGTGCAGCAGCTCACGCAGCGGGATCGGACCGTTCTCGGTGGTCTCCACGATCTTGGCCATGGTGCGCACGGTCCCGATCGGGTACTTGCCGACCGAGGTCTCGCCGGAGAGCATCACGGCGTCGGTGCCGTCGAGGACGGCGTTGGCGACGTCGGAGACCTCGGCGCGGGTGGGCCGCGCGTTCTCGATCATCGAGTCGAGCATCTGGGTCGCGACGATCACGGGCTTCGCGTTCTCGCGGCAGAGGCGCACGATCTCCTTCTGCACGAGCGGGACCTCGTCGAGGGGCATCTCGACGCCCAGGTCGCCGCGGGCGACCATGACGCCGTCGAAGGCCAGGACGATCTCCTCGAGGCGCGCGACGGCCTCGGGCTTCTCGACCTTGGCGATGATCGGGCGGCGCACGCCGACCTCGTCCATCACCTTGTGGCCCAGGCGGACGTCGTCGGGGCTGCGCACGAACGACATCGCGATGAGGTCCACGCCGAGGTTCAGCGCGAACTTCATGTCCGAGATGTCCTTCTCGGACAGCGCCGGGACCGAGATGTTCACGTTCGGGAGCGACAGGCCCTTGTTGTTGGAGACCGGGCCGCCCTCGACCACGAGGCACTCGACGTCGGTGTCGTCGGCGCCGAGGACCTCGAGCGCCAGCTTGCCGTCGTCGACCAGCAGGCGGTCGCCCTTGGAGACCTCGGCCGGCAGCTTCTTGTAGGTGCAGGACACGCGGTCGTGGGTGCCGTCGACGTCGTCAGAGGTGATCTTGACGCGGTCGCCCGCGTCCCACTGCTCGACGCCGTTGGCGAAGGTGCCCAGACGGATCTTGGGGCCCTGCATGTCGGCCAGGATGGCGACGGGCTTCCCGGCGGCCTCGGCGGCTTCACGGACCATCTGATAGACGGCCTCGTGATCGGCCTGGGCGCCATGGGAGAAGTTCATGCGGGCGACGTTCATGCCGGCGTCGATCAGGCCGGCCATACGCTCGGGCGTGGCGGTTGCAGGCCCGATGGTGCAGACGATTTTTGCTCTACGAGTCACCCTGCGAGCTTATATCGGACGCTCACTCGCACTCGCACGGTCTCCGCAGTTGAGAGGTGGAATTCACCGGTGCCGGAATGCAAAAGAAAGATAGGCGGAATTGAGCGCAGCGATATATTCACTGCACTCAATTCCGCCTATTGCACTTTATGCCGCGAGCGGCTGTGCGCGCGCGTCGACGGGCGCCGGAAGCGCCGTCTGGCCGCCGAGGTAGCGGTGCGCGGCGGCGGCCGCGGCGCGGCCCTCCGCGATCGCCCACACGATGAGCGAGGCGCCCCGGTGGGCGTCGCCCGCCACGAACACGCCCGGCGCGTCCGTCTGCCAGTCCTCGCCGCAGTCGATCACGTTGCGCCGCGTGCGCTCGATCCCGAACTGCCGCAGCAGCGGCTGGTCCTCGGTGCCCGCGAATCCGATCGCCAGCAGCACCAGGTCGGCCGGGACGATCTCCTCGGTGCCGGGCACCGGGACGATGTCGCGGCGGCCCTGGGACTTGTCCACGGTGACCTCGCTGAAGCGCATCTGGCGCACGTGCCCGTGCTCGTCGCCGATGAACTCGGCGGCGGCCGACGCGTAGTTGCGCTGCCCGCCCTCTTCGTGGGCCGGGTAGTTGCGCACGATGACCGGCCAGGTCGGCCACGGGTCCTTGCCCGCGTCGCGCAGGTCCGGCGGGGTCGGGTACAGGTCGAGCTGGCGCACCGAGGCCGCGCCCTGCCGGTGGGCCACGCCCAGGCAGTCCGCACCGGTGTCGCCGCCGCCGATGATGACGACGTGCTTGCCCTTGGCGTCGATCGGCGCGAACGGGGCCTTGCCCGCGACCACCTGGTTGGCGCCCACGAGGTGCTCCATCGCCTGGTGGATGCCGGCGAGCTCGCGGCCCGGCTGCTCGGTCTCGCGGCCTTCGAGCGCGCCCACGGCCAAGATCACCGCGTCATGGCGTTCACGCAGGTCCTCGGCGGTGAGGTCCACACCGATGTTGGTGTCGCACACGAACTCGACGCCCTCGGCGCGCATCTGCTCGACGCGGCGGTCGATCTGGTGCTTCTCCAGCTTGAAGTCGGGGATGCCGTAGCGCAGCAGGCCGCCGGGCGCGTCGTCGCGCTCGTAGACCGTGACCGCGTGGCCCGCGCGGGCCAGCTGCTGGGCCGCCGCCAGACCCGCCGGGCCCGAGCCGACCACCGCGACGGACTTGCCGCTGGAGGACTCGGCCGGCTGCGGCCGGACGTTCGCGTCGTCGAACGCGCGGTCGATGATCTCGACCTCGATGTTCTTGATGGTCACCGGGTCGTCCCCGATGCCCAGCACGCAGGCGGCCTCGCACGGCGCCGGGCACAGCCGCCCGGTGAACTCCGGGAAGTTGTTCGTCGCGTGCAGCTGCTCGATCGCCGCGCCCCACCGGCCCGTGCGGGCCAGGTCGTTCCACTCGGGAATCCGGTTCCCCAGCGGGCAGCCGTTGTGGCAGAACGGGATGCCGCAGTCCATGCAGCGCGAGGCCTGCGCCGTCACCAGCTCTTTGGAAGTGCGGGTGTAGACCTCGCGGTTGTCGAGGATGCGCACCGGCACCGGGCGCCGCTTGGGCACCTCGCGGCCGTGCTCGAGGAATCCGCTCGGATCAGGCATTGGCGGCCTCCTTCTCGGTCAGGACGAGCGTGCGGGTCTTGATCGTGTCAATGGCATGACGGGCGAGGACGGCCTTGTACTCGCGGGGGATGACCTTCGTGAAGCCGCTGGCCGCACGCGGCCACTCGCCGAGCAGGTCGGCGGCGACGGCCGAACCGGTGGCCCGGCCGTGGCGCAGCAGCAGCGAGTGGACCAGGTCGATGTCGGAGGCCGACAGCGGGTCGAGGTCCGCCAGCGCGGTGTTGGTGCGCGCCTCGTCCAGGCGCCACACGTAGGCGACGCCGCCGGACATGCCGGCCGCGAAGTTGCGGCCGGTCGGGCCGAGGACGAGGACGGTGCCGCCGGTCATGTACTCGCAGCCGTGGTCGCCCACGCCTTCGACGACGGCGACCGCGCCGGAGTTGCGGACGGCGAAGCGCTCGCCGACCTTGCCGCGGATGTAGACCTCGCCGGAGGTGGCCCCGTACAGGAGCGTGTTGCCGGCGATGACGTTCTCTTCGGCCTTGAAGGGGGCTCCGGCGTCGGGGGTGAGCACGAGGCGCCCGCCCGAGAGGCCCTTGCCGACGTAGTCGTTGGCGTCGCCGATGAGCTTGAAGCTCGCGCCCCGGGTGAGGAAGGCGCCGAAGGACTGTCCGGCGGTGCCGCGGAAGGTGAGGTTCACCGAGTCCTCGGGCAGGCCCTCGCGGTGGGCGCGGCTGACGGCCGCGCCGAGGAGGGCGCCGACCGAGCGGTCGGTGTTGCGGATGTCGAGTTCGGCCGTGACCTGCTCGCCGTTTTCGACGGCGGGGCGGGCGAGGTCGACGATGCGGGCCCCGAGCGTGGTCTCGACGCCGTGGTCCTGGACGGTGGCCTGCGTGCGCGGGCCCTCGACCGGGGAGGCGATGATGTTCGAGAGGTCGACGCGGGCGGCCTTGCGGCCGGGTCCGGGGACCTGCTTGAGGCGCTCGACCGCGCCGATCGCCTCGTCGAGGGACCGGTAGCCGAGTTCGGCGAGGAGTTCGCGGACCTCTTCGGCGATGTAGCGGAAGAAGTTCTCGACGAATTCGGGCTGGCCGGTGTAGCGCTGGCGCAGGACCGGGTCCTGGGTGGCGACGCCGACGGGACAGGTGTCGAGGTGGCAGACGCGCATCATGACGCAGCCGGTGACGACGAGCGGGGCGGTGGCGAAGCCGTAGCCTTCGGCGCCGAGGAGGGCGGCGACGAGGACGTCGCGGCCGGTCTTCATGGCGCCGTCGACTTCGAGCTTGACGCGGTCCCGCAGGCCGTTGCGGACGAGGGTCTGCTGGGCCTCGGCGAGTCCGATCTCCCACGGGGTGCCCGCGTGCTTGATCGAGTTGGCCGGGGAGGCGCCGGTGCCGCCGTCGTAGCCGGAGATGAGGATCGTGTCGGCCTTGGCCTTGGAGACGCCGGCGGCGACGGTGCCGACGCCGGTCTCCGAGACGAGCTTCACGTGGACCTCGGCGTCGCCGCCGCCGGCGTGCTTGAGGTCGTGGATGAGCTGGGCGAGGTCCTCGATGGAGTAGATGTCGTGGTGCGGCGGCGGGCTGATGAGGCCCACGCCGGGTGTGGCGTTGCGGGTCTCGGCGATCCACGGGTGGACCTTGTAGCCGGGCAGCTGGCCGCCCTCGCCGGGCTTGGCGCCTTGGGCCATCTTGATCTGGATGGCGTCGGCGGTGGCGAGGTACTCGGAGGTGACGCCGAAGCGGCCGGAGGCGACCTGCTTGATGGCGCTGCGCCGCAGCGGGTCGTAGAGGCGGTCGACGTCTTCGCCGCCTTCACCGGAGTTGGAGCGGCCGCCGAGGCGGTTCATGGCGATCGCGAGGGTCTCGTGGGACTCCGCGGAGAGCGCGCCGTAGGACATCGCGCCGGTGTGGAACCGCTTGACGATGGATTCGACCGGTTCGACCTCGTCGATCGGCACGGCCGGCCGCGAGTCGTCGAAGCCGAGCATGCCGCGCAGCAGACCGGAGTCGGCGGCGATGGCGTTGACCTTGTCGGTGTAGCGCTTGAACACGTCGTACTGGCCCGAGCGGGTGGCGTGCTGGAGCAGGAACACCGTCTCGGGGTTGAACAGGTGCACTTCGCCTTCGCGGCGCCACTGGAAGTCGCCGCCCGGGGGCAGCGGCTCGGAGGTCTCGATCTTGCGCTCGTAGGCGGCGCGGTGGCGTTCGGCGACCTCTTTGGCGAGGGTCTGGAGGCCGATGCCGCCGATCGAGGAGTCGGTGCCGGTGAAGTAGCGGTCGACGAAGTCCGAGTCGAGGCCGACGGCTTCGAAGATCTGGGCGCCGGTGTAGGAGGCGATGGTGGAGATGCCGATCTTGGACATCACCTTGAGCACGCCGGTGCACAGGCCCTGGATGTAGTTCTCGACGGCCTGGGCGGGCTCGTGGTCGATGACGCCCTGGGCGCACAGCTCTTCGATGGAGTCGAAGGCGAGGTACGGGTTGATGGCGGCGGCGCCGTAGCCGAGGAGGACCGCGGCGTGGTGCACGGTGCGGCAGTCGCCGGTCTCGACCAGGAGCGCGACCTTGGTGCGGGTCTGCTCGCGCACGAGGTGCTGGTGCACGGCGGCGGTGAGCAGGAGCGACGGGATCGGCGCGAGGTCGGCGGTGGAGTCGCGGTCGGAGAGCACGAGGATGCGCACGCCGTCCTCGATGGCCTCGGAGACGTGGCGGCAGATCTCGACCAGGCGGTCCTTGAGGCCGCGCGAGCCGTGGCGGGCCTTGTAGACGCCGGAGACGCGCACGGCTTTGAAGCCGGGCATGTCGCCGTCCTCGTCGATGTGGAGGATCTTCGCGAGCTCCTCGTTGTCGAGGATCGGGCGGGCGAGTTCGATCTGGCGGCACGAGTGCGGGCCGGGCTCGAGCAGGTTGCCCTCGGGGCCGACGGTGGTGCCCAGGGCGGTGACGAGCTTCTCGCGGATGGCGTCCAGCGGCGGGTTGGTGACCTGCGCGAACAGTTGCGTGAAGTAGTCGAACAGGAGCTTGGGCCGCTTGGAGAGCCCGGCGATGGGCGTGTCGGAGCCCATGGAGACGAGCGGTTCGGAGCCCTCGGCGGCCATCGGAGCGAGGATGAGCCGCAGCTCTTCGTCGGTGTAGCCGAAGGTGAGCTGGCGGCGGCGCACGGACTCGGGGTCGTGGGCGACGTGCTCGCGTTCAGGGAGCTCTTCGAGGCGGATGAGCCCGGCGTGGAGCCAGTCCCCGTACGGGTGCTCCTTCGCGAGGGAGTCCTTGACCTCTTCGTCGTCGAGGATGCGGCCCTCGCCGGTGTCGACGAGGAACATGCGGCCCGGCTCGAGGCGGCCCTTCTGGGCGACCTTCGAGGGCTCGATGTCCACGACGCCCGATTCGGAGGCGAGCACGACGAGGTCGTCGGTGGTGCGCCACCAGCGGGCGGGGCGCAGGCCGTTGCGGTCGAGGACCGCGCCGATCTGGACGCCGTCGGTGAAGCAGACCGCGGCGGGTCCGTCCCAGGGCTCCATGATCGAGGCGTGGTAGCGGTAGAAGTCGCGGCGCTTGGGGTCCATGGTCGCGTTGTGCTCCCAGGCCTCCGGCATCATCATGAGCATCGCGTGGGGCAGGCTGCGCCCGCCCAGGTGCAGCAGCTCGACGACCTCGTCGAAGTTCAGGGAGTCCGAGCCGCCCGGGGTGTTGATCGGGAAGAGCCGGCGCAGCCGCCCGGGAAGGGCGTCGGTGGCGAGTTCGGCCTGGCGGGCGGTCATCCAGTTGCGGTTGCCGCGGATCGTGTTGATCTCGCCGTTGTGCGCGACCATCCGGAACGGGTGGGCGAGCGGCCAGGACGGGAACGTGTTGGTGGAGAACCGCGAGTGGACGAGGGCGATGGCGCTCTGGAGGCGCTCGTCGGCCAGCTCGGGGTAGAACTGCGGCACCTGCGCCGGGGTGAGCATGCCCTTGTACACGATGGTGCGCGAGGACAGTCCGACGATCGCGGAGCCGTCGAGGTGGCGTTCTCGCAGTTCGCGCTCGGCCTGCTTGCGGACGGCGAAGGCGAGCCGGTCGAGGTCGAGCCCGGAGGCGACGGCGTCCTCGGCGGCGAGGAACACCTGGGAGACGCGGGGTTTGGAGGCCAGGGCGGCGGCGCCGAGCCCGGAGGCGTCGGTGGGCACGTCGCGCCAGCCGAGCACGCGGCAGCCTTCGGTGACGGCGTACTTCTCGACGATGGAGCGGGCGCGCGCGGTGGCGTCGTCCGCTTCAGGGGTGAAGATGAGGCCGGCGGCGTAATGCCCGGCCTCGGGGAGGGCGAAGTCGACCGTGTCGCGGTAGAAGGCGTCCGGGATCTGGAGCATGATGCCCGCGCCGTCACCCGAGTCGGGGTCGGGGGCGGTGGCACCGCGGTGCTCCATGCGGACGAGCGCGGAGAGTCCTTGCTCGATCACGCTGTGAGCGGCCCGGCCTTGCATGTCCGCAACGAAGGCGACGCCGCAGGCGTCGTGTTCCCAACCGGGGCGGTAAAGACCGGGCTCTGAGTTCAGGGCAGAACGCAACCGTGGCCTCCTTCGTCGTCGAGGGCTCCAGCAGCAGGTGGGGGCGCGGAGCACTACGGTGTGGCATACGGGACGACGTCGGCCCGAGAGAATGCAAAGTGTCAGACGAGTGTAATGCATCGCTCATCTGATGGACACCATCGTCCTACGATTCGAGCAGGTGACGCGGTTTTTCTCACACGTGCCGCGGAAAACGTGCAATCGCTTCGTAATGACCGCGTAACGGATCGGTTCCGGAGGGGCGGGCCGCGCAAAGCGGTGGTGGCCGGTGGTTAGAGTGAACCGATATTTCGCGCGGTGCCCATCCCCCGCGCTTGTACACCCCTTCCACAGTACGTTCGCAAGGAGCAATGCACCAATGAGCTATCCCCCGCCCCCTGGCTACGGGCAGCAGCCGCAGCAGCCGGGTTACCCGCCGCAGCAGCCGGGCGGGTACGCCCCGCAGCCGCCGCAGCAGCCTTACGGGCAGCCGTCCCAGCCCGGTTACGGCGCCCCGCAGCAGCCCGGCTACGGCGCCCCCCAGCAACCCGGATACCCGCCCCAGGCCGGCGGCGCGTACGGCGCCCCGCCGCCCATCCCGCCCGGTGGGGGCGGCGGCGGCTTCGGAGAGTTCGCGAAGGAGACCGGCAAGGGCCTCCTGTGGAAGATCGTCCCGGTCATCCTGGTCGTCCTCGGTCTGGGCATCTACCTCGTCGTCAAGCTCGCCGGCGGCGACAGCGCCGGTGAGGCGCTCGACGACCTCGGCGACTCGGACACCGCGGCGACCGTGGCGGAGGGCGACTGCCTCATCGAGGACCTCACCACCATCACCGGCACGGACACCGACCCGACCGCCGGCCTCACCGCCGAGTGCGAGGCCACCGAGGCGTTCTGGACCGTGAGCAAGCTCGTCGACGACCCGGACCTGCGCGCCGACTCGTCGGGCACGCTCGAGGACTACACCGGAATCGAGACCGAGTGCGGCGCGGTCGCCCTGCGCGGCGCCTTCGGCGAGGTGTGGCAGAGCTACTTCTACGTCTACGACTGGGACGGCGGCAAGGTCGACTACCTGATGTGCCTGACCGCCATCGAGAAGGAGAACGCCGACGGCGGACTCCCGATCACGCCCAACGTCGGCGACTGCACCAACGACGACCTCGTCAAGCTCGACTGCTCCGCCCCCGGGGCGCTCTACGTCGTCGACGAGGTCGAGGCCTACGACCCGCCGCTCGACATCTCCGCGTTCGACTACACGACCGCCGTCGGCGGTTGCGCGAACTCCGGGTACTACGCGGCCGAACTCTACGGCGGCGACGAGCTCATCTGGGGCGCGATGTGCCGGAGCGACAACGCCTAAACGCATGGAACAGCGCTTAGCCGCTGCAGGGCCGCCTCCGTTACCGGAGGCGGCCTTTTCTGTTGTCCGGCCTTGAACATGTGTGCGGTGTCGCTTGCGGAGACGTACGTGAGCACCCACGTCGAACGCTTGCGGAGACGTAAGTGAGCACCCACGTCGAACGCTTGCGGAGACGTAAGTGAGCAGAGCGTCGCAAGAGAGCAATATGATGGAAGCCAAGCGAATTGACTTCGCCCTCAAGCCCGGCCCGCGACGGAGAACCCCATGACCTATCCCCCGCCGAACCCCTACGACCCCAACCAGTCGCCGGGCTACGGCCAACCCTCAGCGCCGCAGCACTACACGACCGACGCCGACCCGTATTCGCGCCCCGATCCGTACGGTCCCGGCTCGGGTTACAACAGCGCCCCGAACCACCCCGGCAGCGCCCCTCCCGGCCAGCCGTACTCCCCCGGCCCCGCCTACGCGCCCGGCCAGACCGGCGGCTACCAGCCCCCGCCCGGACCGCCCGGAGGCGCCTTCCAGGTCGGCCAGGCCGCGCCCCCGCCGCCCGGCGCGTCCTCATCGAACCTGCCGCTCATCATCACGCTCGTAGTGGTCGTCGTCGCCGTCATCGGCGGCGGGATCCTCTTGGCGGTCAACATGGGCGGCGGCGAACCCGACCCCGACCCCACCGAGGCCGCCGGCAGCAGCAGCGCCGCCGAGGAGTCGAGCGAGCCGGTCGAGGAGACCAGCGAAGCGGCGAGCGAGGAGGCGACCAGCGAGGGCGAGTCGGTCTACCGCGTTCCCGCCGAAGGCGAGTGCATCGAGAACAACACCGAGGGCTTCTACGTCATCGACTGCGCGGCCGAGAGCGCCTACTGGGAGGTCCTCAAGATCGTGCAGTCCCCCGCGGACCCCGAACCCACCGACGCGTACCACTCGGTCGCCGCCGCCGACGCCTGCGAGGGCAGCGGCAACACGAACTACTACTACACGGACACCGCGATCGCGGCCGGCCGCGAATGGGACCCGGACATCGACTCGATCACCGCGGTCTACTGCGTCAAGGAAGTCTAGAAGCACAGGGCTGCAACGGGTCGCATCTGGATTGATGCGGCCCGTTCGCGTGCGGGCTACGATCGGGTCATGTCCGTGACCCTGGCCGAACTCGACCGGTTCGAGGCCTGCAGGCCCCGTCTGGCGGCCATCGCCTACCGCCTGCTCGGCTCGGCGAGCGAAGCCGAAGACGCCGTGCAGGACGCGTTCCTGCGCTGGCAGTCGGCCGACCGGGACCGCATCGAGGTTCCGGAGGCGTGGCTGACGAAGGTGCTCACCAACCTGTGCCTCAACCAGCTCACCTCGGCGCGGGCGCGGCGCGAGACCTATGTGGGCGAATGGCTTCCCGAGCCGGTGCTCGCGGGCGACCCGATGCTCGGCCCGGCGGACACGGTCGAGCAGCGCGAGTCCGTCTCCTTCGCGGTGCTCACCCTCATGGAGCGCTTGACCCCTGTGGAGCGCGGCGTGTACGTGCTGCGCGAGGCCTTCGGCTACCCGCACCGCGAGATCGCCGAGATCCTCGAACTCACCGAGGCTTCGAGTCAGCAGATCTTCCACCGCGCCAAGAAGCACCTCGCGGACGGCAAGGCCCGCAAGCAGATCGACGAGACCGAGGCGCGGAAGATCGTCGAGGAGTTCCTTGCGGCCGCCACGGGCGGTTCGGTCGCTCCCCTGGTGGAGCTGCTCACCGAGCACGCCGTCGCGGTCGGCGACGGCGGCGGGAAGATCCCGGCCCGCACCAGGCCCTTCGAGGGCGCGACCGCGGTCGCGAAGTTCCTGTGGGGGCTGTTCAGGCCTGCCGAGTCCAAGCGCAAGCTGCTCGGCGGCTCGCCCGAGGTCTACGCCTGGACCGCGAACGGCGGCCCCGCCGCGGTCGCGGTGCTCGACGGCCGCGTCGTCGGCATCATGTGCCTTGAAGTCGGCGAGGACGGCATCGCCGCGTTCCGCAACCAGGTCAACCCCGACAAGCTCGAGCGCGCGACCGCCGTGTGGGCGACGATCGACCACGGCGAACCGCTGATGCGCGCCGCCTTCTAACGCCATGTGACGTGATTCACGATCTATTCCTGTCAGGAAACGGCGGGCCGCCCGGTTCAAGTGGCGAACCCGAACCAGACAGGAGCAAGACCATGCAGCACCGCATCATCGTCCTCGGCGCCGGCTACGCCGGTGCCAGCGCCGCCGGCCGCCTCGCGCGGAAGCTCAGCCCCGAGGACGTCACCATCACCCTCGTCAACGCCGAGCCCGACTTCGTGGAGCGGGTCCGCATGCACGAGCTGGCCGCCGGCAAGGACCTCAAGCCGCGCCCGCTCGTGGACATCCTGGCGGGCACCGGTGTCGAGCTGCGCCTCGCGAAGGTCACCGCCGTCGACGCCGACCGCAAGACCGTCGCGGTCATCGACGCGGACGGCGGCGCCGAGCTCGCCTACGACACGCTCGTCTACGCCCTGGGCAGCGGCTGGAACGACCTGGGCGTCCCCGGCACCGCCGAGCACGCCTGCCAGATCGCGAGCCGCCCCGGCGCCCTCGAGGCCCGGGAACGCCTGGCGCGTATGGACGCCGGGCAGCCCGTCGTGATCGTCGGCGGCGGCCTCACCGGCATCGAGGCGGTCACCGAGATCGCCGAGGCCCGGCCCGACCTGGACGTCGCCATCGCCGTCCGCGGCGGCTTCGGCGACTGGCTCACGCCCAAGGCCCAGGAGCGCCTGCGCGAGGTCGCCGACAAACTCGGCATCACCGTCCACGAGCACGCCGCTGTCACGGCGGTGCACGCCGACGCGGTCGAGACCGAGACCGGGACCATCCCTGCCGCGGTCGCCGTCTGGACCACCGGCTTCGCCGTCCACCCGATCGCCGGAGCGACCACTATGGAGGTCACCGACCGGGGCCAGATCGTCGTCGACCGCGACATGCGCTCGGTCTCGCACCCCGACGTGTACGCCGTCGGCGACTCGGGTTACGCGATGAGCGATGTCGGCAAGCCGCTGCGCATGTCGTGCGCGAGCGGCATCCCGATGGCCTGGATCGCCGCCGACGCGATCGCGGCGGAACTGACCGGCGGCAAGCGCGGCAAGGTCCCGCTCGCCTACGCCCAGCAGTGCATCTCACTGGGCCGCAAGGAGGGCCTGATCCAGTTCGTCACCGCCGCCGACCAGGCCAAGGCCGGTTTCCTCCGCGGCCGCACCGCCGCGATCTACAAGGAGTTGATCTGCAAGGGCGCCGCCTGGAGCGTCGCCAACCCCACGCTCGGCATCCCGGTGCGCCGCAAGCACGTCCAGAACGCCGAAGCCCGCACCGAGGCCGGCTCGGCCGTCAGAGCCCTCGCATAGGGCCCCAACGACCTCACCTCCATCGCGACAACGCGGCGGAGGTGAAGTCCGTCTCTAACGAGAAAATGACAAAGGTTACGCATTTTGTCACCGTCCGGGTGATTCGTAGCCTCGTACAGGTGACAACCCAAGCACACGACAATCCGCTGAAGCTCTGCCGAGAACGACCAGCATTCGCAGTCGACCTCGCCAGTGGGATTCTCAACCTCCCGATCCCCGACTACAGCGAAGTCCTCCCGTATTCAGAATCGTGTACTGACAAAGAAGTCCGAGACCTCAACGCCGACAACGTGGTCGTCTGCCGGGTTGGCAGCGAGAACCGTCTCGGCATCATCATCGAGATCCAGCAAGGGAAGGACGATCGCAAGCTGTTCTCCTGGCCCGCATATCAGGCGAACCTCCGCCACCGCATCAAAGCACCGGTGGTCCTCATCGTGGTCTGCACGAGACCGTCCGTGGCCGCCTGGGCAGCCGAGCCGATCGACATCGGCCAGCCCGGGAGCGCCTTCCGGATGCTCGTGATCAGCCCCGCCAACTACCCGAAGCTCTTCGAGAACTCGGAGAACGGGGCACTCGCTGAGCAGATGGTGCTCGGAACGCTCATTCATGAACGATCGGACGACATCGAACGACTCCTCAAAACCGCGTCGGCGGAACTGGCGCCGCTCGATGAAGAAATTGCGAAACGATACACTCAGTACATGTTGGGGCAGCTCAGCGAGCATCCCCGCACGATCCTGGAGGCCCTGATGCAGCAAGAGACGTACCCGTACCAGAGCAAACTCCTCGCCGATCTCAAGGCCGAAGGAAAGGCCGAAGGCAAGGCCGAAGGAGAAGCAAACGCGCTGCTCATCATCGTCGAGTCGCGTGGCCTGGCGATCACCGAGGACCAGCGTCGCAAGATTGAGAACTGCCAGGACCTTAATGAGCTGAACTCCTGGCTCAAGCTCGCATCAACCGCACCGACCGTCAAAGCCATCATCGGGTAGATCTCCCGTGTGAATGGCGGGCGCCCTAGAGGGCGCCCGCCTTCGCGTTGTTCGGCGACGCCCCTTCCGTCCTGGTGACCTCCGCCGCTCTCCGTCTGCGTCCGTCAGGGATTACCTCGCTGCCTTGTCAAGTCGGTCAACGACAAGCGAGGAGGACATGCCGATGGGACATCGCATTCTCATGCTCGGGGCCGGTTATGCCGGGCTTACCGCCGCGCGCAGGCTCGGGACCTTGTTGCGGGGCACCGATGCGGAGATCGTGCTAGTCAACGACCGGACCGATTTCGTCGAACGTCTTCGCCTGCATCAGGTAGCAGCAGGGCAGGACCTGCCGCGATACGAGCTGGCCGAACTGCTGCGCGGGACCGGCGTGCGGCGCCACTGCGCCCGCGTCGAGTCGGTGGACGTCGACCGGCGAACCGTCACCGCCGACGGCGAGCCGCTCGCCTACGACACCCTCGTCTACGGCCTCGGCAGTTCGGGCGCTCCGATGCCGGACGCCGAGCATGTCTGGAGCGCGGCCTCACCGGTCAGCGCGATGCGGTTGCGGGGCAGGCTCACCCGGGCCGCCGCCGGGGAACGGGTGCTGGTCGTCGGCGGCGGCCTGACGGGTCTGGAGGTGGCCGCGGAGATCGCTGAGGCGCGGCCGGAGCTGTCGGTCGCGCTGGCGACCTCGGGCGGGCTCGGCGATCGGCTCGTGCCGGGCGCGCGGGCGCATCTGCGCAAGGGCTTCGCGCGGCTGGGCATCGAGGTGTTCGAGGGCGTCCGGGTCGAGCGCTTCACCGAGGCCGGCGCGATCCTCGCTGACGGGTCGGTCGTGGCCGCCGACATCGCGATCGGTGCGACCGGATTCGCGCCGAATCCGATCGCGGCCGCGTCGGGGCTCGAGGTGGACGGCCGCGGGCAGGTGGTCGTGGATGCGGCGATGCGCTCGGTCTCGCATCCCGAGGTGTTCGCGATCGGGGACGCGGCCCTCGCGCCGGGTCCGGGCGACCGCCCGCTGCGGATGTCGTGCTCGTCGGGGATGCCGACGGGTTGGCTGGCGGCCGGGCACCTCGCCGCCGCGATCGCCGGGCGTCGTCCGCCCACGCTGCGGGTCCGGTACTTCCACCAGACGATCAGCCTCGGCCGCCGGGACGCGGTGGTGCAGTTCGTGACGGCCGACGACCGGCCCAGGCGCGCGTATCTGACCGGTCCGGTGGCCGTGCGGTACAAGGAGGCGCTGTGCCGGGTCGCAGTGTGGAGCTTCGCGCACGACCTTCCGGCGGGCAGGCGCGGAACGGCTGCGGCACAGCGCGTTCCGGGGGTGTAGCCCGGGAACGCAGGAGGCCGCGCTCTTCGCGAGCGCGGCCCTCCTGTCGGTCTATTCGGCGACGATCCTCGGGTGGAGGTCTTCACCCGGGGGCTCCCAGGCGTCGACGTCGACGGTGATCTGGTCGCCCGAGCGGATGTCCTTCATCTGCGTGCCTTCGTCGTTGACGAAGAGCACGAACGGGATGCCGCGCTTGTCGGCGAACTTGATCTGCTTGCCGAACTTCGCGGCCGAGGGCGAGACCTGGGTCGGGATGCCGCGCTTGCGGAGGCGCTGCGCGAGGCCGTTCGCCGCGCCGCGCTCGTCCTCGTTGGCGAGGGCGACGAGGACGCAGGTGGGCACTTCGCGGGTGGCGTCGAGCTTCCCGGTCTGGAGCAGCGGCACCAGGATCCGCGAGACGCCGATCGAAAGGCCCACACCGGGATAGGTGTTCTTGCCGTCGGAGGCGAGCTTGTCGTAGCGCCCGCCGGAGCAGATCGAGCCGAGGCTCTCGTAGCCCTCCATGACGGTCTCGTAGACGGTGCCGGTGTAGTAGTCGAGGCCGCGGGCGATCTTCATGTCGGCCACGACGAACCCGGGGGCCTCCTTCGCGGCGGCCTCCACGACGGCCGCCAGCTCGTTGAGGCCCTCGTCCAGGAGCGGGTCGGACACGCCGAGCGCTCGGACCTCGGCCACGAACGAGGTGTCGGTGGAGTTGATCGAGGCGAGCTTGAGGCACGCTTCGGCCTGCTCGGGGGTGGCGTCCACGGTGTCGATGAGGAGCTTGGCGACCGCGTCGTGGCCGATCTTGTCGAGCTTGTCGATGATCCGCAGCGCCTCATCGGTGTCGCTGATGCCGAGGCCCTGGTAGAAGCCCTGGGCGAGCTTCCGGTTGTTGACGTGCATGCGCACCTTGGGAAGCGGCAGCCCGCTCAGCGCCTCGGCGATGACGAGGGCGACCTCGACCTCGTAGTGGGCGGGGAGCTCGCCCAGGTCGACGATGTCGATGTCGGCCTGCATGAACTCGCGGTAGCGGCCCTCCTGCGGGCGCTCGCCCCGCCAGCACGGCTGGATCTGGTAGCGGCGGAACGGGAAGTTGAGCTTCCCGGCGTTCTCCAGGACGTAGCGGGCGAAGGGCACGGTCAGGTCGAAGTGGAGGCCGAGCCCCGCGTCGCCGCCCTCGGCGTCGGCCTGGAGGCGGCGCAGCACGTAGACCTCTTTCGAGGTCTCGCCCTTGCGCAGGAGCTGGTCCATCGGCTCGACGGCGCGGGTCTGGAGGTTCGCGAAGCCGTGGAGTTCGAAGGCGCGGCGGAGATGGTCGACGACCTGCTGCTCGACGATCCGCTGCCGGGGCAGCAGTTCGGGGAATCCCGAGAGCGGCTGGGGTCGTGACATGGCGGTCTCCTAGCGTTGTTCGATCGAAAACGGCGCGCGGCGGGGGGCGCGTCTAATGGGCGCGCTGCGCCGCGCGCTTGAGGTACGGGTTGCGGGCGCGTTCGGCCGCGATGGTGGTGCTCGGCCCGTGCCCGGGGAGGACGATCGTGAGATCGTCGAGCGGGAGGACCTTGTCGCGCAAGGTGTCCTGCATGGCGGCGTCGGAGCCGCCGGGCAGGTCGGTGCGGCCGATGGCGCCGCGGAAGAGCACGTCGCCGGTGACCGTGTAGAGGCCCTCGTCGTCGGCGGTGTGGAACATGGCCGAGCCGGCGGTGTGGCCGGGCGCGTGGTCGACGGTGAAGCGCATCCCGGCGAGTTCGATGATCCCGCCGTCGACGAGCGGCTGCACGTCGTCGGGTTCGGTCCAGTCGAGGCCGGTGCCCACGAGCGACATCATGTTCGCGCTGAAGCCCTGGGCGGGGTCGGCGAGGAGGTGCGCGTCGTCGGTGTGGATGAACGCCGGCACGTCGTTCGCGCCGCACACGGGCGTCACGGAGAAGGTGTGGTCGAGGTGCCCGTGCGTGAGGACCACCGCGACGGGTTTGAGGCCCTTCTCGGCGAGGAGGTCGTCGAGTCGGGGGGCGATGCCGATGCCGGGGTCCACGACCACGCACTCGGATCCGGGACCGGCCGACAGCACATAGCAGTTCGTGCCGAACGCATCCGCCACCAGCGTCTCGATGAGCAACCGCTCCCCCTCCCTTCGCCGGGTCAGGATACACCGGGCATCCTGCGGTGACGCGTCTGACTTGTCCCGGCTAAACTGCGGAACTCGTAACCCCTGAAACGGGCGGTGTGCGTCCTTACGGTTCGCTGGCATCGCCGAGACCGGTCATACGTAGGAGGCCAGGTGCCCGCCAAGTCCAAGCACATGGAGCAGCGCAAGCAGCGCATCGCGAACGCGAAGAAGAACGCGCGCCTCGCGGGCAAGCTGCGCCGCCGCCGGCAGCTTCAGGCGTTGGGTGGGCTCCTCGCGATCGCCGCGGTGCTGACCCTCGCCTACCTTTGGCAGTCGGGCTTCTTCGAGGACGAGGAACCGCCGGCCGAGGAGACCCCCACTTCGGAGGTCACCGAGACCGCTCCCGTGGATCCGAGCGCCTCGGTCGACCCGAGTGCCACAGTCGATCCGACCGCGACCGAAGCGCCTTCCGAGGGCGCTTCCGAAACAACCGAGTAAGAACCCCTGTTACGCGCGACGAAGGAGATCCGACGGTGGCGTCGAAACAAGCCCAGCGCCAGGCCGCCCGGCAGCAGCTGCAGGAGCGGATGGCCGCCAAGGCCCAGCAGGAGCAGCACAAGCGCAAGAACGGGTGGATCGTCGGCGCCGTCGGTGGTGCCCTCGTCCTGGTCGCCGCCGCGATCGTGATCACGGTGAACGTGTCGAACGGCGACGGTGACGACACCGGCGGGCAGGACCCGGAGATGGCCGAGCTCATCGACCAGGCCAAGGCCGCCTCGACCCGCTGCGACGGGATCGAGCCCAGCGGCGAGGGCGCGGTCGGCACGGCCACCGAGGGCGTCACGGACGGGCAGCCCGTCCAGGACGTCTACCTCGAGTGCGTCCAGATGACCACGCCCGACCCGGCCTCCAGCGAATCGTGCATCTACACCTCCGCCGACGGCACCAGCCCGACCCCGGCCTCCACCCAGCCCGCCGCGGGCACCCAGGAGTTGTCGATCGTGACCAACCTGGGCGTCATCACCGTCGACGTCGACACGGCCGGGGCGCCCTGCACCGCCGGGTCCTTCACGTTCCTCGCCAAGGACGGCTACTTCGACGGCCAGCAGTGCCACCGCCTGGTCAACGACGGCATCTGGGTCCTCCAGTGCGGCGACCCCGACGCGCGCGCCGCGATCGAGGCCGGCACCCCCGAGATGGCGGGCGCGGGCTCCCCGGGCTACTCGTACGAGGAGGAGAACCTCCCCGTCGAGGCCGAGAACAACTACCCGGCCGGGACCATCGCGATGGCGAACGCCGGACCGGGCACCACCGGCAGCCAGTTCTTCATCGTCTACCAGGACTCGACCCTGCCCGCGGACTACACGATCCTCGGCCAGGTGACCTCGGGTCTCGACCTCGTCGAGCAGGTGGGGGCCGCCGGAGTGATGCAGGTGACCGCCCCGACCGGCATGTGAGACCTGAGAGGTGTCCCGCGTCCCGGCATCGGTGGCGGATCACACCACCCCTCGCGGTTAGGATGGATGTCGAGGCTTTGTCGAATCTTTGCGAAGCTGTTGAGCTCTGCCGATACCGAGGAGGCGTGCGTGGTGACCGAGCGAGCCGCGTCCGGCAAGTCCGCTGACGCCGCGCCGACCTCGGGAGGCCCGATAGGGCCCCCGACGGGGCGGCGGATGCGGGCGCGCCTGGCCCGCTTCAACGCGCCGTGGCAGTCCTCGCAGCTTCCGGAGGTCCTCGAGCCGCTGGTGGCCGCCCACAGGGCCGCGCACCCGCGCGCCGACGTCCGGCTGCTCCAGCAGGCGTACACGCGGGCCGAGGAGCTGCACAACGGGCAGTTCCGCAAGTCCGGCGACCCGTACATCACGCACCCGCTCGCGGTCTCCTCGATCCTGGCCGAGCTGGGCATGGACACGAACACGCTCGTGGCCGCGCTCCTGCACGACACGGTCGAGGACACCGACTACCAGCTCGACGAGCTCTCCGAGGAGTTCGGCGGCGAGGTCGCGCTCCTGGTCGACGGCGTCACGAAGCTCGACAAGGTCAAGCTCGGCGACGCGGCC
Source organism: Glycomyces rhizosphaerae (assembly GCF_042647865.1). Classification (NCBI taxonomy): domain Bacteria; kingdom Bacillati; phylum Actinomycetota; class Actinomycetes; order Glycomycetales; family Glycomycetaceae; genus Glycomyces; species Glycomyces rhizosphaerae. The sequence goes on along the minus strand of NZ_JBHRWO010000021.1, from coordinate 740,810 downwards.
AAGGCCGAGACGATCCGCAAGATGGTCGTCGCGATGGCCAAGGACCCGCGGGTGCTCGTCATCAAGCTCGCCGACCGCCTGCACAACATGCGGACCCTGACGTTCCTGCCGCCCGAGAAGCAGGAGCAGAAGGCCCGCGAGACCCTGGAGATCCTCGCCCCGCTCGCCCACCGCCTGGGCATGAACACGATCAAGTGGGAGCTGGAGGACCTCTCCTTCGCGACGCTGTACAAGAAGCGGTACTCCGAGATCGCGCGGCTCGTCTCGGAGCACTCCCCGCAGCGGGAGATGCTGCTCCAGCAGGTCATCGCGCAGGTCAAGGACCACCTGAAGAACTCGCGCATCAAGTCCGAGGTGTCGGGCCGGCCGAAGCACCTGTACTCGATCTACCAGAAGATGATCGTGCGCGGCCGCGACTTCAACGACATCTACGACCTGGTGGGCCTGCGCATCCTCGTTGAGAGCGAACGGGACTGCTACGCGGCCCTCGGTGTGATCCACGCGAACTGGCAGCCGGTGCCGGGGCGTTTCAAGGACTACATCGCGATGCCGAAGTTCAACATGTACCAGTCGCTGCACACCACGGTGATCGGTCCGAACGGCAAGCCCGTCGAGATCCAGATCCGCACGTGGGCCATGCACCGCACCGCCGAGTACGGCATCGCCGCGCACTGGAAGTACAAGGAGACCAAGAACTCCACCGTGGCCGGTCCCCCGGCGCACATCGACGACATGGCCTGGCTGCGACAGCTCCTGGACTGGCAGCGCGAGGCCGCGGACCCGTCCGAGTTCCTCGACGCGCTCCGCTTCGACCTGGCCTCCTCCGAGGCGTACGTGTTCACGCCCAAGGGCGACGTGGTCGCCCTCCCGGCGGGCTCGACCCCGGTGGACTTCGCGTACGCCGTCCACACCGAGGTCGGCAACCGCTGCATCGGCGCGCAGGTCAACGGCAAGATCGTGCCGCTGGAATCCACGCTGTCGAACGGCGACGTGGTCGAGGTCTTCACCTCGAACTCCCAGGACGCCTCCCCCAGCGAGGACTGGCTCGGATTCGTCAAGAGCCCGCGCGCCCGCACGAAGATCAAGCAGCACTTCAAGCGCGAACGCCGCGAAGAGGCGATCGAGCTGGGCAAGGACGAGCTCACGAGGGCGATGCGCAAGCGCCGCCTGCCGTTGCAGCGCATGCTCACCCACGACAACCTCACCTCGCTCGCGAAGGACCTGAACCTCAAGGACGTCGAAGCGCTGTACGCGGCCCTGGGCGAGCACCACGTCTCGCCGACCCAGGTCGTGCAGAAGCTCCTCGACGTCCAGGGCGGGGCCGAGGGCGCCGCCGAGGACATGGCCGAGGCCACCGCGCCGACCCAGCCGGCCCGGATCGTCCCGGAGGCGCACGGCGACATCCACGCCGCCGTCACCGTGTCGGGCATGGAGGAAGGCGAGATGCCCGTGCGTCTCGCCCACTGCTGCAACCCGATCCCGGGCGATTCGATCATCGGCTTCGCCACGCGCTACCACGTGATCTCGGTGCACCGCAGGGACTGCGAGAACGCCGAGGAGCGCATCGAGCTCCAGCCGGACCGCGTGCTCGAAGTGCACTGGTCCCACGAGGACGACCAGGCGACCTTCGTCGCGACCGTGCAGGTCGAGGCCCTCGACCGGCACCGCCTGCTCGCCGACGTCTCGCAGGTCCTCTCGGGCGAGCGGGTCTCGATCCTCTCGGCCACCGTGACCACGACCCGCGACCGGGTCGCGCTGTCCCGCTTCACGTTCGAGATGGCCAACCCCGAGCACCTCGACCACATCATCAAGGTGATCCGCAAGGTGGACGGCGTCTACGACGCCTACCGCCTCACCGGCGCCGAACGTTCCTGATCCCCGCACTGGAAGGGCGATCCCTTGACGGATCTCTCCGCGTTCTCCGAAGACGAACTCGACCTGATCACCGAGACCCCCGGGGCGGTGCTGAAGGGCGCCATCGCGGCCGACGGCTCGACCAACGCCCTCGCCTTCCTCAAGGAGGTCACGGCCGGGGCCAAGGTCTTCAAGCAGGCCCAGAGCCACGACAACGGCTTCGTGAAGGCCGTGGCGCTGGCCATCAGGGAACGGGTGAAACCCGAGGAGGAGGACCGCGAGGTGCCCTTCGCCGACGGTGCGATGGCCTTGGCACTCAAGCAGACCGGCGAAGCGATGGCGCTCCTGCGCGAGAAGGCCCCGGAGGCCGACGCGGACGCCTACGCCGCCTGGCTCATCACCCTCGCCACCCAGGTCGCCGAGGCCTCCAAGTCCAAGAGCGGCGGCTTCTTCAGCAAGAAGGTCGCCGTGACCGAGGCCGAGCAGGGATTCATCGACGACCTCTCGCAGCTCGCCGCCCGCTAGACGGCTACCGCCTCCCAATCGATCGTGTGGGCGTACTGCCACGCGGATTTTTCCGGGGTCATGAAGCGCTCCATGACGAACGGCATCACGGCGTCGCGGATGCGGGCCGCTATCGGGCCGGCTGCCTTCGACTGGTTGGTGCGGGCCGCGGCGGCGATGATGCGTTCGACACGGGCGCGGCGACCCGACTCGTAGGCCGTAAATGCTTGGGCCACAGGAAGATCGCGCAGGCAGCGGGCGAGTTCCACCGCCGATTCGGCCGCGAGGCTCGCGCCTTGGCCCGACGAGGGCGAGGTGGCGTGCGCGGCGTCGCCGATGAGCGCGATCCGGCCCTTGGACCAGACGGGGACGTGCGGCACGTCCTCCAGCGGTGAGGCCGGCGCGAACTCCTCTGGGGTCACGCGGTCCAGGATCCGCAGCGCCGGACCGGCGTCATCGGCGAATGCCGCGCGCAGCCGCGCCATCCACTCCTCGAATCCGGTGTGCCGCAACACTTCCCGGTCCAGGTGCTTGACCGGGAGGTTCGCGAACCAGCCTGCCCGGTCGCCCTGGATCACGTAGCCGAAGAACGCGCGGCGCCCGAAGATGAAATGCCAGGCTCCGCCCGAGTCCGGCACGCCAGAGCCGTCCGCGTAGCCGCCGAACCCGATGAGGCCGGTGTACCGCGGCTCGGGGGCGGCCGGGTCGATGGTGCGGCGGACCGCCGAGCGGATGCCGTCACAGCCGATGAGCACGTCAGCCTCGGCGGTCGTGTGGTCGTCGAACTGGGCGATGACGCTGTGCCCGGTGTCCACGGCGTCGACGAACCGCTTGCCGAAGTGGAAGGGCACGCCCTGCTCGGCTGCCGAGTGCTGGAGCGATTCGACCAGTGCGCCGCGCGGCAGGGTCACGCGGGGCGGCAGGCCCGGCAGGTCGTCGATCGCGCCGAGCACCTTGCCGGTGCCGCTGCTGATGACCATCCGCGGGGTGGACCAGCCGGTCTCCTGGACGGCGCGGTCGGCGCCGACGACGGCGAGGGCGTTCTGGCCGTTCGAGGCGAGCGTGATGGGCCCGCCGCGGCTGCCGGTGCCGGGAGCGTAGGGCTCGTAGACGCGCGGCTCGATGCCGGCCTTCTGGAGCGCCAGGGCGGCCACGGGGCCGGCCACGCCGCCGCCGATGACGATCGCGGTGCGGGCCCGCGGGGTGAGGTGCTTGTCGTTCATGGTCACGACGGTAGAGAGCAGACGACCCGTCCCGCGTCATCCTCCAGTAGCCTTCGGCGGTCTACCTGGGATGTACTCGAAACTCCGACAGGACCGTCACCGCGCTCATATAGTGATACCGACTCACGTAGGGAGGGGTTCACCGTGGGGATGCAGGACAAGTTCAACGAGGCGAAAGACAAGCTCTCCGAGAACGCAGGGGACATGAAGGACAAGGCCGAAGATCTGTACAACAAGGCCAAAGAAGCGCCCGTCGGCGATAAGATGGACGGCATCGCCGACAACGTCAAGGACAAGACGCGAGACGTCATCGGCAAGATGAAGGGCGACAAGTTACTTCAGTCCTTCGTCCACAAGCGGCCTAGCCGCCGGTTCACGACGAGCCACCAGCACAGAGCGGCGGGCGGACCCACCAGGTCCGCCCGCCGCTTCGTGCCTGCTATCGGTGTTCTTAGCGGCGCTTGCGCTTCTTCGAGCCGCCGCCGGAGCGGGCCGCCGAACCGCTGGAGGCCTTCTCGGGCTCCTCCAGGAGTTCCAGGGGGATCTCGTCGCTCTTGGCGAGCACGAGGCGGTCCTCGTCCTCGTCCTCCGCCTTCGCGGCCTTGCGGGCCGGCTTCTCGTCGTCCACACCGGCGCGCTTGTTGGCGACCTTCTGGTTGTGGCGCTTGTAGACCGCGCCGCGCTCCGCCATGTCGACCACCCAGGGGGCGGCCAGGAAGATCGAGGAGTACGCACCGACGATCATGCCCACGAACAGCACCAGCGCGAGGTCCTTCAGCGTGCCGACCCCCAGGAGGCCCACGCCGACGAACAGCAGCGCCGCCACCGGCAGCACGCCGATGAGCGAGGTGTTGATCGAGCGCATCAGTGTCTGGTTGATCGCGTCGTTGACGCCCTCGGCGAAGGTCTTGGTGCGGGTCTGGAGCAGCTGCGCCGTATTCTCCTGGACCTTGTCGAAGACCACCACTGTGTCGTACAGCGAGTAGCCGAGGATAGTCAGCATGCCGACGATCGTGGACGGCGTGATCTCGAAACCGACCACCGCGTAGATCCCGGCGGTCAGCACCAGGTCGTGGATCAGCGCCGCGAGGGCCGCGATGGCCATGCGCCGCTCGAACCGGACCCAGATGAACCCGGCCACCAGGACCAGGAACACGCCGAGGGCGATCAGGGCCTGTCGGGAGACCGACTCGCCCCAGGTCGCCGAGACCTCGGAGACCGAGATCGAGTCGGACCCGACGCCGGCTTCCTCGGCGATGGCCGCGCGGATCTCGGCGGCCTCGTCGGTGGAGAGCTCGCCGATGCGGACGATGTAGGACCGGTCGTCACCGGAGCCGACGACCTGGCCGCTGGCCACATCGGCACCGGCCGCGGCGGCCGCGCCCTCGACCTCGTCGAGGGACGCGGAGGTGTCGCCCGCCGGCACGTTGTACTGCACGCCCCCGGCGAAGTCGATGCCGAGGACGAAGCCCTTGGTGAGCATGACGACCGCGAGCGCGGCGATGATCACGGCGGAGGCGATGTAGAACTTCTTGCGGTGCGCGACGAACTGGAAGTCCGTCTCGCCCCGGTACAGCTGGCTGAAGACGTTGGGGTGCTTCTTGCCGTTTTCGTTCTGCTTGGTGCTCATCGGATCTCCTTAGGCTTTCGCGGCCGCGTCGCCGGTGGCCGGGGTCGCTTTGGAGTGGAGCCCGGAGAGGTGGACGTTGGTGAGGACCCGGCCGCGGGAGAGCCATTCGGCGATCGGGTGGGTGAACATGAACACCACCAGGAGGTCGACGACGGTGGACAGGCCGAGGGTGAAGGCGAAGCCCCGGACCGGGCCGATGGCCAGGATGTACAGGACCACCGCGGAGATCATCGAGACGGCGCTGGCGGAGAGGATGGTGCGCCGCGCGCGGACCCAGGCCCGCGGGACGGCCGAGCGGACCGACCGGCCCCCCGCCATCTCCTCCTTGATGCGTTCGAAGTAGACGACGAAGGAGTCGGCGGTGATGCCGACCGCGACCACGAAGCCCGCGATGCCCGCGAGGGTCAACGTGAAGCCGATCTGGGAACCCAGGAGCGCCACGGTCGGGTACAGGACCGCGGCCGCGACGACGAGGCTGCCGAGGACGACGAAGCCGATGACCCGGTAGTAGATGAAGCAGTAGATGATGACCAGCAGCAAGCCGATGGCCATGGCGAAGATGCCGGCCTGGAGCTGGTCGACGCCGAGGGTGGCCGTGACCTCGTTGACGGTCTCGACCACGAAGTTGGTCGGGAGCGAGCCGAAGTTGAGCTGGTCGGCCAGCTGGTTGGCCTCGTCGGCGGTGAACTCGCCGGAGATCTGCGTCGAGTTCGAGGAGACCTCTTGGATGGTCGGGGCGCTGACGACCTCGTTGTCGAGGACGATCGCGACCTGCGACTGCAGGTTCTCGGTGGTGAGGGCGCTCCACTTCTCGGCGCCCGCGGCGGAGAACTGCACGTTCACGACGAACTGGTTGAGGTTCGCCTGGTCGGTGCCGACGTCGGCGGAGGTCACGTCCGAGCCGAGCACGGTGGCCGGCTGCAGCAGGTACTTGTACTGGAAGGTGAGCGACGGGTCGTCGGCCGCCGCGGGCTCGGGGGCCGAGCACGCGGTGACTTCGATGTCGGCCTGCTGGACGGCGCCCGGCGGGCGCGAGTCGAGCATCTCGCAGGTGATCTGCGGGATGAAGAACTGGGTGGCCGCGGGCAGGAGCGCGATCTCTTCGGCACTGAGCTCGCCGAAGGGGGCGAGCAGCGGAAGGGTGGCCTCGTCGGGAGCGGCGGTGAGGGCCTGCGCGGCCGCGGCCGCTTCAGGACCGACCTTGGCCCACACCTCGTCGAGGGTGGCGGCGTCCTCAGTGGTGGCCGCCTGGCCGGAGCCGGTGGTCTCCTCGGTGGCGTCCTCGGCGGGGGTGGTCGCGTCTTCGGCCGGGGCCTCGCTCGACTCCGCCGTGGGTTCCTCGGCGGCGCCGTCGGTGGGCTCCTCGGTCGGCGCCTCCTCCGCGAGCTGCTCTTCGAGGGCGGAGGTGTCGGCGACGGAGTTGGTGACGATGCGGAACCGGAGTTCGGCGGGGGCGCCGACATCGCGGAGGGCCTCTTCGTCGAGGTCGTCGCCGGCGACGTTGACCACGATGTTCTCAGAGCCCTCGACGTAGACCTCGGGTTCGGAGACGCCGGTCGAGTTGACGCGGTTCTCGATGATCTGGCGGGCCTGCTCCATGGTCTCGGCCGTGGGGGGCTCGTCGCTCCCCTGCTGGTAGGCCGAGAGCGTCATGGACAGGCCGCCCTGCAGGTCGAGACCGAGCTTCGGCGTGGGGAACTTCCATCCGGAGCCCGCCAGCGCGGCGACCCAAAGGACCGCGAGCACCAGGATCAGCCCCACGAAGTAGGGGGCTACCGGCAGGCGCTTGCGCTGGATCTTCTTCCGTGGGCGGTCAGCGCCCGTTACTGAAGCCAATGGTCGGTCTCTTCCTCAGAACTCGAATAGGGGCGGGCGCGAGGAGGCCGGCCGCACGGGAGACGTGCGCCTCGGCTGTGCTCTCGCACACGTACCCTCGGCGGGGCTCATTCTAGGACGGGTGCCTCAAAGGCGAAGAAGGGCCTAGTACTCCTTGCGGTCCGGGTTCCCCGCGTGCTTGCCCTTGTCGTCTTCGCCGTCGCCTTCACCGGGGGCCTCGTCCGTCGCGCGGAGCTTGTCGAGGTCCTCGTCGGAGAGGGTGGCCTCTTCCTCGGTGATGGTCTCGGCCTCGGTGCTCTCGTCGTCGGCCTCGGGGGTCTCGGCGGGGGTGACGACCTTGGCGATGGCCTGGCGGGCGAAGACGAGGAAATTGTCGTCGCTGGCCTCGAGGGTGACGGTCTCGTCGTCGGAGTCGACGACGGTGCCGTAGAGGCCGCCGATGGTCATGACGCGGGCACCGGGCGCGACGTTGGACTGCATGGTCTGCTGTTCCTTCTGCCGCTTCTTCTGCGGACGGATCATCACGAAGTACATGAGGGCGATGAAGCCCACGATCATGATGAGGAACATGATGTTCGAGCCGCCGGCGCTGTCCTGTGCGAGGACGTCGGATGCAAGCACGATGGTGCCTTTCGTCGTGGTCGGTCACTTTTTCGGTAGGTGACGTGGGCGGAGTCTATCCCGATGGGCGTGACGGCCTGTCCCTACGGCCCACCCTACGCGTCGCCGGATCCGAATAGCCCTTCGGCGTTCGGGGGGTTCAGGCCCAGGTGGTGCCAGGCGGCGGCGGTGGCGACGCGGCCGCGGGGGGTGCGGGCGAGGAGTCCGGCCCGCACGAGGAAGGGCTCGCAGACCTCTTCGACGGTGTCGGGCTGCTCCCCCACGGCGACGGCGATGGTGGACAGGCCGACGGGTCCGCCGTTGAAGGTGCCGGTGAGGGCGCGCAGGACGGCCCGGTCGAGGCGGTCGAGGCCGAGTTCGTCGACGTCGTAGAGGGCGAGGGCCTCGCCGGCGACCTTGGCGGTGATGACGCCGTCGGCGCGGACCTGGGCGAAGTCGCGGACGCGGCGCAGGAGGCGGTTGGCGATGCGGGGTGTGCCGCGGCTGCGGCCGGCGATCTCGGCGGCGCCGGCGGGGTCGACGGCGACGTCGAGGATGCCCGCGGAGCGGGTGACGATCGCTTCGAGCTCGGCGTCGTTGTAGAACTCGAGCTGGCCGAGGAAGCCGAAGCGGTCACGCAGAGGGCCGGTGAGGAGTCCGGCCCGGGTGGTGGCGCCGACGAGCGTGAAGGGTTCGAGTTCGAGCGGGATGGCGGTGGCGCCGGGGCCTTTGCCGACGATCACGTCGACCCGGAAGTCCTCCATGGCGGTGTAGAGGAGTTCTTCGGCGGGCCGGGCGATGCGGTGGATCTCGTCGATGAAGAGGACTTCGTTCGGGCCGAGGCTGGTGAGGATCGCGGCGAGGTCGCCGGAGCGTTCGATGGCGGGGCCGGAGGTCTGGCGCATGGCGACGCCGAGTTCGGCGGCGACGATCATGGCGAGGGTGGTCTTGCCGAGGCCGGGCGGGCCGGAGAGCAGCAGGTGGTCGGGGGAGGCGCCGCGGCGGCGGGCGCCTTCGAGGAGGAGGCTGATCTGCTCGCGGACGCGGGTCTGGCCGATGACGTCGTCGAGTTTGCCGGGGCGGATCCCCTCTTCGACGAGGCGGTCGAGTTCGGTGGCCTCGGCGGCGGTGAGGGCCGCGTCCCACTGCTCGGAGGTGTAGTCCTCGGGTTCGGCTGCACGGGGTTCGGATGCGTGGTCGTCGGACATCGCCTATCGCTTCCCGAGGAGTCGGATGGCCTGCTTCAGGAGTGTGGGGACGTCGGTGCCGTCCGCGCCTTCGGCGTCGAGCTTCTCGATGGCGGTCTCGGCTTCCTTCGCGGACCAGCCGAGGGCCTGGAGTCCCTGGCCGACCTGGGTGCGCCAGCCGCCGGGGCGGTTTCCGGCCTGTTTGGGGACGCCGCCGAGGTCGACGTGGCCGATCTTGTCGGCGAGGTCGAGGACAATGCGCTCGGCGCCTTTCTTGCCGACGCCGGGGATGCGCGAGAGGGTCGCGGTGTCGCCCGTGGCGATCGCGTACCGGAGGGTGTCGGGGCTGAGCACTTCGATGGCGTCGCGGGCGATGCGGGGGCCGATCCGCTGCGCGCTCTGGAGCAGCTCGAACAGGTCGCGTTCCTCGGCGGTGTTGAAGCCGTGCAGGGTGATCGAGTCTTCGCGGACGATCGTGGAGATCGCGAGCACCGCCTGCGAGCCGACCTTGAGGTTGGCGAGGGTGTGGGCGCCGGCCTGGACCGCGTACCCGACCCCTTGGACGTCGACGACGGCGTAGGACTCCCCCACGGACGCGACGGTTCCGGTGAGCTGGGCGATCATCGGTTGTTCTCCTTGCTCACGGCTGCGGCGATGCGGGCCTTGACGCCGCCGCGCCAGAGGTGGCAGATGGCGATGGCGAGGGCGTCGGCCGCGTCGGCGGGCTTGGGCGCTTCCTTCAGGCGGAGGATGCGGGTGACCATGGTGGTGACCTGGCGTTTGTCGGCGGTGCCGTTGCCGCACACGGCGGACTTCACTTCGGACGGTGTGTAGGTCGCGGTCGGCAGGCCGAGGCGGGCGCCGGCGAGCAGCGCGATGCCGGAGGCCTGCGCGGTGCCGATGACACTGGCCACATTGTGCTGACTGAAGACGCGTTCGACGGCGACGGCCTCGGGCTGGTGGTCGGCGAGGAACTCGCGGAGTCCGTCGTCGAGGGCGAGGAGCCGGTCGGCAAGGGGCGCTTCAGGATCGGTGCGGACCACGCCGACGGCGACCATGGTCCCCGGCGCGCCGGGACGGCCGTCGACGACCCCGACGCCGCATCGGGTCAGGCCCGGGTCGATCCCCATGACGCGCACGCGTTCCTCCTGTCGCTCGGTTCGCGTCAGCTTATCCGGCCGGTCCGACGTTCGGCCCGCAAGCACGTCGCGGGTGCGTCCCGGGCCGACTGCGCTTGGTCGGGAATCGGACCGGTGGCCTTGCCCATAAACCACTTGCCGGTCGGCAAGTAACGTGATTGGCTTGTAGCAGCCGGACCGATCGCGCCCGCCTCCCATCGGCGGACTCCCATTGAAGAGAGCCGCGAGACGTGAGTCCGGCTCCCCGCTGTCCTACTCCGCCCCGCGAACCACAGGTTGGGATCACTGTGTCTGCTGCTGCCTTCATGCCGCCCGTCGCCGCGTCCGGGCACTCGCGACGGTTCATCGCCACGATGGTCTTCGTGCTCGGCGCGCTCTCGGCGACCGCGCCGATCGCCATCGACCTCTACCTCCCGGCGTTCCCCGAGATGGCCGACGCCCTCGGCACCCCCGAGAGCCGCATCCAGCTCACGCTGACATCGATGATGATCGGCATGGGCATCGGCCAGGCCGTCATCGGCCCGCTCTCCGACCGGATCGGCCGGCGCAAGCCGCTGCTCATCGGCATGGCCGTGTTCACCCTGACCTCCCTGGTGTGCGCGATCGCGACCAGCGCCGACCTGCTCATCGCCATGCGGTTCGTGCAGGGCCTCAGCGGCGCGGCCGGAGTCGTCGTGGCCCGCGCGGTCATCCGCGACCACTTCAAGGGCGACGACATGACCCGCTTCACGGCGAAAATGATGTTCGTCACGATGCTCGCGCCGATGCTCGGCCCGATCGTCGGCGCCCAGCTCATCCGCTTCGGCCCTTGGCCGACCGTGTTCGTGTTCATGGCGGTGCTCTCGGGTCTGTCGACGTTCCTGGTGTGGAAGTTCCTGCCCGAGAGCCTTCCGGCCGAGGAGCGCCGCTCGATGGGCGCACGCGAGTTCGCCTCCTCGCTCGGCACGCTGGTGCGGGACGCGCGCTTCATCGCGCCGACGCTCGTCGTCATCTTCAACTTCTCGATGCTGTTCACGTACGTCTCGACGTTCAGCTTCATCTCGCAGGAGGAGCTCGGGGCCTCCGCCGGGTTCTTCTCACTGCTCTTCGCCATCGGGACGCTCGCGCTCCTCGCCGGCAACCAGGCGAACATGCTGATGATCGACCGCAGCCGGCCGCACCAGCGGATGATCGCCGGGATGTCGATCTCCCTCGTCGGCATCGCGTGGATCGCCGCGGTGCAGCTCATCGGCGCCGAGAACCTGTGGACGATTCCCACCGGGATCGTCCTGATGATGTTCGGCTGCGGCGTCCTGTTCCCCAACGCGGGCGCGGCCGCGATGTCCTCGCAGCCGCCGCAGATCGCCGGTACCGCTTCGGCGTTCATGGGCTCCCTCCAGATGGGCGCGGGCGGCGCGATGCCGGCGCTGGCCACCATCGGCGGCGTGACCTTGGCGAACATGACCTGGGGGCTCGGCGTGTACGCGACCGCCACGGCCCTCGCGGTCGTCTGGACCATCGCGGTCTACCGCCGCGAACAGGTCGCGGCGAGCGCGTAGTCCGCGCCGGGCCGGGTATCCGGCCCGTATGGAAGCGCCGGTGACCATCCCGGTCGGTCCCGCCGAACTCGAGGGCGAGCTGGTCATACCCGCGGAAGCGCGGGCCGTGGTCCTGTTCGCCCACGGGTCCGGTTCGAGCCGCCACAGTCCCCGCAACCGGTTCGTGGCCGAGCGGCTGCGGCAGGCTGGACTCGGGACGCTCCTGTTCGACCTGCTCACGCCGCTCGAGGCCGACGACCGCGCGAACGTCTTCGACGTCTACATGCTCGCGGACCGCCTGGTGAAGGCCACCCGCTGGCTCCGCGGCGGCCACGCGGACCTGCGATTCGGGTACTTCGGAGCGAGCACCGGAGCCGCCGCGGCGCTCTGGGCCGCGGCGGCTCCGGAAATGAACATCGGCGCGGTGGTGTCCCGCGGCGGCAGGCCGGACCTCGCGGCCGACCGGCTGCCGGAGGTGAGCGCGCCGACGCTGCTCATCGTGGGCGGCTACGACGAGGTCGTGATCGAGCTCAACCAGAAGGCCGAGCACCTGCTCGGCGGGCCGAGCCAGCTGGCGATCGTGCCGGGCGCGACCCATCTGTTCGAGGAGCCGGGGACGCTGAGGGCCGCGGCCGACCTGGCACGCGACTGGTTCACGGAGTACCTGACGCCGGGCGGGCCCTAGAAGGCCGGATCGTCCTGGCCGCTGTCGGCGGCGGCGAGCAGTGCGCGGACCTCGTCGTCGGTGGTCTGGGTGAAGTCCCGGTAGAACTCGCCGACGGCGAGGAAGTGCTCCGGTTCGTGCAGGCAGATCATCGCGTCGACGAGCACGGTCAGCTCACGGCAGGTCGATACCGGCGCCACGGGCACGGCCACGACCACCTCCGCGGGCCCCAGCTCGCGCACGGCCCGCACCGCCGCCCGCATGGTCGTGCCGGTGGCCAGGCCGTCGTCGACGAGCAGGGCCGTCTTGCCGTCCAGGTCCAGTGGCGGCCGGTCGCCCCGGTAAGCCGCCTCACGGCGTTCGAGCTCGACCGTGGCGCGCTCAGCGGCGAGGTCGAAACTCCCGTTGGAGATCCTGAGGCCGTCGACGACCTGGTAGTTCATGACCACCGCGCCACCCGAGGCGATGGCGCCCATCGCCAGCTCCTCCTGGCCGGGCGCACCGATCTTGCGGACGGTGAACACCTCCAGCGGCGCTTCGAGCGCCCGCGCCACCTCGAACGCCACCGGTACACCGCCGCGCACCAATCCCAGGACCACCACGTTCTCGCGTCCTCGGTAGTCCGCCAGCCCCTCGGCCAGCTTTCGTCCGGCGTCGCGCCGGTCGGCGAACACCTGCTTGCCCATATAGCTGAGGTGCCCGCCCGGTCCCGAGGCCAAACCCCTCGCGGGACGGACGACGGGCCCGGAGCGCGTGCTCCGGGCCCGTTCTTCGCCTGTGTCCTATTCCGCGTCGAGCTCCGCGAGGACCTGGTCGGAGATGTCCGCGTTGGTCCACACGTTCTGCACCTCGTCGGAGTCCTCCAGCGCGTCGACCACGCGGATGACCTTGCGGGCGCCGTCGACGTCGACCTCGATGTGCGTGGAGGCCTGGAAGCCGGCCTCGGCGGAGTCGTAGTCGATCCCGGCGTCCTGGAGGGCGGTGCGCACCGCGACCAGGTCGGTCGGCTCGCACAGGACCTCGAAGCCGCCTTCGCCGAGGTCGTTGACCTCTTCGGCGCCGGCGTCGAGGACCGCCATGAGGATGTCGTCCTCGGTGAGCTTCTCGTCGGCCGAGACGATGATGGTCCCCTTGCGGGAGAACATGTAGCCGACCGAGCCGGCCTCGCCGAGCGAGCCGCCGTTGCGCGTCAGCGCCACGCGGACCTCGGCCGCCGCGCGGTTGCGGTTGTCGGTGAGGCACTCGATGAGCACCGCGACGCCGCCCGGTGCATAGCCTTCGTACATGAGCGTCTCGTAGTCGACGCCGCCGCCGTCGAGCCCGCCGCCGCGCTTGACCGCGCGGTCGATGTTGTCGTTGGGGACCGAGCTCTTCTTGGCCTTCTGGATCGCGTCGAAGAGCGTCGGGTTGCCCGTCGGGTCAGGACCACCGGTGCGCGCCGCGACCTCGATGTTCTTGATGAGCTTCGCGAAGATCTTGCCCCGCTTGGCGTCGATCGCGGCCTTCTTGTGCTTGGTCGTCGCCCACTTGGAGTGGCCACTCATACCGGCGTTCCTCGTTCCTCTTACTCGACCGGTCCGGCGTCTGCGCCTCGGACCATATCCACGAAGTACTCGTGCACCCGCGCATCGGAGGTCACCTCCGGGTGGAAGGAGGTGGCCAGGCAAGCGCCCGCACGTACGGCGACGATCCTACCGCCCTGCCCGTCTGCCGAACCCTCGCCGCTGTCGACCCTGCCCAGCACCTCGACCCCGGCGCCGACCCGCTCCACCCAGGGGGCGCGGATGAAAACCGCCCGGAACGGGCCGCCGGCGATCCCGTCGATGCCGATCTCGGTCTCGAACGAGTCCACCTGGCGACCGAAGGCGTTGCGGCGCACCGTCATCGGAATGGCGCCGAACGAGCGCTGGTCGGGGCGGCCGTCGAGCACCTCGTCGGCGAGCATGATCATGCCCGCGCAGGACCCGAACACCGGGAGCCCGGCGTCCAGGCGCTTCTTGACCGGGTCGAACAGGTCGAAGATGTCGAGGAGCTTGCTCATCGTGGTCGACTCCCCGCCGGGGATCACCAGGCCCTCCACGGCGTCGAGCTCCGAAGCGCGGCGCACCGGCACGGCCCGGGCCCCCGCGGCCTCGAGCGCGCGCATGTGGTCGACCACGTCGCCTTGCAGGGCGAGTACGCCGATCTGGGGCACTGGCGTCATCAGAGAACTCCAAAACTTGTGCATCACCGGGCGCCACAAGCGTAATTCCGGTTCGCTCCCGTGCCTACCTGGAAGATCGCCACTGTGACCGAAACCAGGCTGAACTCGGTGGGCGGGTGACGATCCGTTAAAGTCTGCGAGCGAACGTGACGCACCCCTTCATGCCCGGGAGTAAGAAGAAGATGGCGAAGACCTCGAAGCGCAACCCGATGCCCCGCGCCGTTCGGGCCGGACGCAACACCATGTGGATCGAAGCGGCGATCGCCCTCGTCGCGGGCGGCCTCATCGTGCTGCTGCACCACAAGGCGAACGACTTCGTGCCCCCGGCCGCCGTCCACGACGTCTACCGCGCCGCGGCCGGCCTCGGCGCCCTCGCGCTGTTCCTGGTCCTCGCCATCGCCCTCATGCGCTTCCAGTGGCGCATCCTGTGGCTCCTGATCCTGCTCGTCCAGGCCGCCGCCATCGTCGGCCTCGGCTGGCTGCTGTTCACCGGCGGGCTCTACTGGGCGCTGTGCATCGGCCTCGTCATCGTGCCGATTACGATCATGGGAACGCTTACCGAGCGCTTCGCCCGCCGCTGGTTCAACCACTAGGGCGAGCGCCGCGCGGCGATCCGGACGACACCGCTGAAAGGCCACATAATGCTTCCGCAACCGAACTTCGGCCGCGACAAGGGCCCGATCGAGCCTGAGAAGGACGCGAACGGCGAGGGCGCGATGCCCCGCAAGAAGCTCCTCCGGTTGCAGATCGCGATGTGGATCCAGGTGGTGTGCGCCGTGCTCGCCGGCAATCTCCTGGCCATGACCACCATCAGCGCCCGCGGCGCGAGCCTCGCCGATATCAAGGCCAATTACGAGAACCCCGACTTCGTCGGCCCGACAGGGACACCGCAAGGGGACTTCGACTACTACCAGAGCCCCGGCTTCCTGGGGCTGTACCTGACGATCGCGGGCATCACGCTCCTCGCCGCGATCGTCGGGGCCCTGTGCGCGATCCGGTTCAAGTCCCGCCTCAAGGCGGTCCGCTGGTCGGCGGTCGTCGCCACCGCGATCCTGTTCGTCATCGGCATGCTCATGTCCGTCGGGGTCGGGCTCATCGTCGCGCCGTGGGTGTTCGCGTCCGTGTTCGCCCTGTGGTGGCTCTTCGCCAGCGACATCCGCTACTGGCTCAACCGCCGCGGCGGCGACAAGCTCACCGAGGACTAGGAGTCCGACGCGTCGGCGTCGCCGTGCTTCTGGATGTAGTCGATGAAGGCCGCCCGCGCCAGCGGCTCGGCCGAACCCCAGTCCCCCTTCGTGCCCTCGCGCCACATGCTGAGCAGGTCGTCGATGGCCACGCCGATCTCGGAGACGTCGGGGTCGAGGTCCTCGGCTTCGAGTGCGGTCGGGGTGTGCCGGAACAGGTCGATGAAGAACCGCCAGTCGTGGCGCCCGCGCGCCAGCGCGAAGGCGCGTTGCTGGAGGTCGGCGGTGGGGAGCTGATCGAGATCGCTTGCGTTCATGGCCCGATCCTAAAGCGTGTCAAACCGAGCGCGGACGCCTCCCGCTCCTTAGGATCGGGCCATGAAGAAGCTCGCCGCCGGCGCCGCCACCATTGGCGCCGCCGCACTCGTCGCCATGAATCCCACTCCTGCGCAAGCGCTGCCGACACCGGTCGACCACGGTATCGGCGGCAGTGCCGAAGGCCTCGTGTTCCTGGAGGTCGAACGCGGCCAAGGACTCAAGAACGCCGCGATGCTGCTGTGCCCCGACGGGGACGGGCACGACAAGGGCGCCGACGCCTGCGCGCAGCTCACCGCCGCCGGGGGCGATTTCCATGCGCTGCCGGTGGCCGATGGCATCTGCACCAAGGAGTACGACCCGGTGACCTTCCGGGCCGTCGGGTTCTGGGACGGCGAGCTCGTCGTGTTCGAGGAGGAGTACTCGAACTACTGCACCGGGGTCAACGAGACCGGCGGTGCGGTCTTCGACATCGGGAAGCCTTAGGACATGTGAAAGGGGCCCGAGCGCCAACGCTCGGGCCCCTTTTCCATGTCTTGCTTACCAGCCGCGCTTGGCGAGCTTCTGCTCCTCGCTCAAGGTGTCGACGTTGATGCCGACCATGGCCTCGCCCAGGCCGCGCGAGACCTCGGCGATGACCTTCGGGTCGTCGTAGAAGGCGGTGGCCTTGACGATCGCCGCGGCGCGCTTGGCCGGGTCGCCGGACTTGAAGATGCCCGAGCCGACGAAGACGCCCTCGGCGCCCAGCTGCATCATCATGGCCGCGTCGGCGGGGGTGGCGATGCCGCCGGCGGTGAAGAGCACCACCGGGAGCTTGCCGAGCTTGGCGACCTCGGCGACGAGCTCGTACGGGGCGCGCAGGTCCTTGGCGGCGGCGTACAGCTCGGTCGAGTCGAGGTTGGTGAGGCGGCCGATGTCCTGGCGGATCTGTCGCATGTGGCGGGTCGCCTCGACGACGTTGCCGGTGCCGGCCTCGCCCTTGGAGCGGATCATGGCCGCGCCCTCGGCGATGCGGCGCAGGGCCTCGCCGAGGTTGGTCGCGCCGCACACGAACGGCACGTTGTACTGCCACTTGTCGATGTGGTTGGCCTCGTCGGCCGGGGTGAGGACCTCGGACTCGTCCACGTAGTCGACGCCGAGGGACTCCAGGACCGCGGCCTCGGTGAAGTGGCCGATGCGGGCCTTGGCCATCACGGGGATCGAGACGGCCTCGATGATGCCGTCGATCATGTCGGGGTCGGACATGCGCGAGACGCCGCCTTCGCGGCGGATGTCGGCGGGGACGCGTTCGAGCGCCATGACCGCGACGGCCCCGGCGTCCTCGGCGATCCTGGCCTGCTCGGGAGTGACGACGTCCATGATGACGCCGCCTTTCAGCATGTCGGCCATCCCGCGCTTGACGCGGGCGGTCCCGATTTCGGCCTGGGCCTTCTGGGTCTCTGACACGGTCACCGGCTCCATCTGAGGTAGACGTCAACTGCTGGGCAAATCCATGGCGCGCAAGCGTGCCATGAGGGGTGCTGACCTGGCTGATTCTACGCCGCGACCTGCCTCACAGGCCCCTTGATACAAACCGGTCACCGGGGACGCGGTTCACTGTCCCGGGTCCTCGATGTCCCAGTACTCGGGGCGGGGCAGGCGGCGGTGGAGGCGCAGGACGACGGCCATCGGGAGGGAGCGCGAGGCGACGGCGTCGCGCACGAAGTCGGTGTGGATCTGCCGGGCGAGGGCGACACGCCGGTTGGCGGCGTCGAGGTCGTCGGTCCAGATCGGGTTCTGGGCGAGTTCGCGGAGGGCGCGGGTGAGGTCGTTCTCGGCGTACTCGCGCAGTTCGCGCTGGCGCTGGGTGTCGGCGGGGACGGCGACGACGGAGAGGGCGAGGGCGACGACCTCTTCGAAGCCGGGGTTGCCGACGAATTTGAGGACGGTCTCGGCGCGGTCGTCGAGCTTGGTGAGGAGGGCGCCTTCGGCGGCGCGGGCGCGGCGGTGCAGGCGTTCGACTCGGGTGACCGTCCACGTCGCGTACGCGCCGACGACGGCCACGATCGTCACGAGCACAGCCAACCACCACATCGGCCTGATAGTACGGGCATACGGCAACGGGCGTGGCTCCCGGCCACGCGCAAGCGCCCGCAGCCGGTGATCGGCTGCGGGCGCTGTCATGCGGGTTCGGGTGGAATTACATCTCCCCTCCCGATGCTTCGCGGAAGTTGCGGACCTGCCAGGCGGCCATGAGGCCGAGCAGGAAGGTCAGCGCGCCGACCACGATGTTGTTCCAGATGAGGCTCGTCTCCGGGTTCGTGATGAGAACCCATGGCGAGACGGCCAGCCAGATACCGACGGCGCACAATGCCCAGCTCATGCCGTACATGCGCTCGGGGGCAACAGTGAATCCGAGCGCGAGCAGTCCGACCGCGATGCCCACGATCAGGTTGTGCGTGGCAAAGTCCGCCTGCGTGGCCGAGAAACCGACCACCCAGGGGGAGATGATGCAGTACAGACCGACGAGGAAGACTGGCGCGTCGATCATCGCCACGTCCTTCCGGCCCAGCATCCTGTCGTATCGGGCCCGCATCTCATGGACGTCCGGGTGAGCGGTCATCGCTTCACCCTTGTGGGAGATATCGGCCATCCAACTGCCCTCCGTAGGGTCCGCGCGCGTGCGACTGCACGGATTGACGCGAACCGTTCGACCCCAGTATGGACCTTTGCGCACTCTGAGTAAAGAGTCAATCACACGTTTTGTAGGGTTCAGCGGCGTTCGGTGCCCGCTTCGATGGCGGCGCGGTAGACCTCCAGGAGGCGGGAGGCGACCTCAGGCCAGTCGTAGCGCTTGACCCATTCGTTGGCGCGTTCGACGTACGCCGTACGGAGATTCTGGTCGTCGAGGAGGCGGCCGGCCTTGACCGCGAGGTCGGCGGCGTCACCGACGGCGAACAGCTCCCCCGCGTTCCCATCGTCGAGGACGGAGCGGAACGCCTCGATGTCCGAGGCGAGGACGCAGGTCCCGGCGGCCATGGCCTCGGTGAGGATCATGCCGAAGGACTCGCCGCCGGTGTTGGGGGCGACGTAGAGGTCGACACCGGCGAGCATGGAGGCCTTCTCCTCGTCGGGGACGGCGCCGAGGAAGCGGATGCGGCGGGCGATGTCCGGGTCGAGCCCGGCGACGGCCGCTTCGGGGTCGCCGCGGCCGACGACGAGCAGGTGCAGGTCGGGGCGGTCGGCGGCGAGGCGGGCGAAGGCGTCGCGGAGGATCGGGAAGCCCTTGCGCGGCTCGGTGAAGCGGCCCATGAAGCCGATCGTGGGGCCCTCGGGCAAGTCCTGGAGCGGGGCGGCCTTGCGGTAGAGGGCGACCGAGACGCCGTTGGGGATCTCGACGGCGCCGCCGCCGAGGTGCTCGACCTGGACTTTTCGGGCGTAGGGGCTCACGGCGATGCGCGCCGAGAGGTTCTCAAGGACGAGCTGGGCCATGTGCTTGCCGGCGGCGAGCATCCGGGAGCGGGTCATCGCGGTGTGGAAGGTGGCGACGACGGGACAGCGGGCGTTGAGGACCGCGAGGTACGAAAGGCTCAGCGTGAGCGGTTCGTGCACGTGGATGACGTCGAAGTCGCCTTCGGCGCACCATTTGCGCACGCGCGCGGCCGAGCGGGGGCCGAACGCGAGCCGCGCGACGGACCCGTTGTAGGGCACCGCGACGGCCTTGCCGCCGGGGACGACGAAGTCGGGCAGGCCCTCGGTCTCGGTGGCGGGGGCCAGGACCGACACGTCGTGCCCGGCGTCGATGAGGGTCTCGGCGAGGTCGCGAATGTGGAACTGGACCCCGCCGGGGACGTCGAAGGAGTACGGGCTGACGATCCCGATCCGCAAGGACCCCATGTCAGACCGTGCTTTCCCGCGGCGCCTCGAAGTCGGCGGTCCAGAAGCGCTGCAGCATGTGCCAGTCGGTCGGGTGGGCGCGGATGCCCTCTTCGAAGGCCTCCGCCATGCGCTGCGTCGTGCCGGCGACGCGGTCGCGGAAGGAGCCGGTGCCGGTGTCGACGGGCCCGGTGATGTGGCAGACCGCGCGATCGTCCTCGTAGTGGATCGCGGCGGTGAACAGCTCGACCTTGTTGCGGATCGCGAGCAGGGCGGGCCCCGTCGGGAACGTGGTGGCCTCGCCGAAGAACTTGACGTCGGTGCCGCCACGGCCCAGGTCGCGGTCGGCGACGAGCGCTACCACGTGCCCGTCGTCGAGCGCTTCCCCAAGGGCGGCTTGGGGATTGCGGTCGCCGCCGGAGGTAGGGATGATCGTCATGCCGAGGGACTCGCGGTATTCGAGGAAGCGGCGGTAGACCCCTTCGGGCTTGAGGCGCTCGGCGACCGTGGTGAGCCGGTCCTTCGCGACCGCGCCGACCCAGGCCCCGGCGAAGTCCCAGTTCCCGCAGTGCGGCAGCGCCACAATCGATCCCAGGCCCTGCTGGGCGCGCTCGTGGACCGGCTCGTAGCCGTTCATCTCGAACTTGCGCTCGAGGTCGGCGGTGCTCATCGACGGCAGCCGGAACGCCTCGAGCCAGTACCGGGCGTACGAGCGCATCGCCTGGCGGATCAGCTCCTCGCTCGGTTCGCCGTCGACGACGCGGGCGAGGTTCTTGCGCAGCTGGCGGACGCTGCGACCGTCCTTCTTCACGGCCCGGTCGGCGAAGCGGTTCCCCAGTGCCCTCGCGGCGCCCTCGGGAAGGAGCCTGACGCCGCGCCAGGCGGCCAGGTAGGCGAGCTCGGTGAGGCGCTCAGACATCGATGCGCTCCTCGCCCGAGGCGAGCACCGCGCGCGCGAACACCAGGCGCTGCACCACCGTGATCGAGGCGAGCACGGCCAGCAGGCCCATGCCGACCTCCAGGGACCACGGGACGCCCAGGACCTCGACGAGGACCGCCAGCGCGGCGATGATGAGGCGTTCGGGGCGCTCGGCGATGCCCACATTGCATTCGGCGCCGAGGGATTCGGCGCGGGCCTTGACGTACGAGACCATCTGGGAGGCGATGAGCGCCCACAGCGCCAGCGCGGCGCCCACGCCTCGGCCTTCGGCGAGGAGGAAGTAGGCGAGCCCGGCGAAGATCGCGCCGTCGGCGAGGCGGTCGCAAGTGGAGTCGAGGAGTGCGCCGAAACGGCTGGTGGTGCCCTTGACGCGTGCGATCGCGCCGTCGAGCATGTCGGTGAGGACGGACAGCGCCACGACGATGAGGCCCGCGAGCAGGTGGCCCGGCGCGAGCAGCAGGACCGACGCGCCGACGACGACGGCGGTCCCGGTGACGGTGACGGCATTGGCGGACACGCCGACGCGGATGAGGACCTTCGCGGCGGCGTCGACGTAGCGTCGTACGCCCGCACGGCCGGAGGTCCGAAGGAACTTCGCCATGGTCTCCTGTTTTCTCGGCATCGCCCAAGTGGGTGTTAGGGCAAGTGGGTGCGGCCCTCGTCCCCGGATCGGGCCGGAGAGGAGTACTGCTTCGACTCTAACGTTGCCCGGCCGGTCACACCCGCTCCCATGCGGCCGCCAGTTCGGCGCGGGTGTCCTTCAGCAGCTGCGGGAGGGTCTTGGTGCGGCCGATGATGGGCATGAAGTTCGCGTCGCCGCCCCAGCGCGGGACGATGTGCTCGTGCAGGTGCCCGGCGATGCCGGCCCCGGCGACCCGGCCCTGGTTCATGCCGATGTTGAACCCGTGGGCGCCCATGACGGCGCGCAGGACGGTCATGGCGCGCTGCGTGAGCGCGCCCATCTCGGCGATCTCGTCGGTGTCGAGGTCGGTGTAGTCGGGTACGTGCCGGAAGGGCACGACCATGAGGTGGCCGTTGTTGTACGGGTACTTGTTCATGACCACGTACATGGCGGTGCCGCGCGCGACGATGTTGCCGTCGGCGTCGTCGAGCTTCGGGATCTCGCAGAACGGGCAGCCCTCGATGTCCTCGTCATCGCCCGTGGGCTTCCCCTCGCCTTGGATGTAGGTCATGCGGTGCGGGGTCCACAGCCGCTCGTACCCGTCGGGGACGCCGACGCCTTCGCCTTCGCGCTCTTCCACGGGACGATCCTAGGCCACGCTGATGTGAACCGGAAACCCGACGAAAACACCGTGACACGACGTGTCGGTTAAGCTCCGGACGTGACGTTGCCCCAGCTGTACCTCGTAGTGCTGATCGGCTGCGTCACCGTGCTGCTCTCCGTTGCCGCGCTGCGTGCCACGCAGCGGCTGGGGCTTCCCGCGCTGCTGGTGTTCCTCGCGGCGGGGCTCGTTCTCGGTGAGGGCGGCTTGGGGATCGTGTTCGAGGACTTCGAGCTCGCGCAGGCGCTCGGGACGTTCGCGTTGGCGCTCATCCTCATCGAGGGCGGTCTGTCGACCCGTTGGCAGGCGATCCACCGGCAGTTGGCGCCGGCGGGGATGCTGGCGACGCTCGGCGTCGGCGTCTCGGTGACGGTGACGGCGCTGGGGGCGCATTTCCTGCTCGGCTTCGACTGGCAGCTGTCGCTGACGATCGGCGCGGTCGTGGCCTCGACCGATGCCGCGGCGGTGTTCTCGGTGCTGCGCGGGATCGGCCTGCCGAAGCGGCTCAGCGGCACTCTGGAGGCCGAGTCGGGCTTCAACGACGCGCCCGCGGTGATCCTGGTGCTGGCGTTCTCGTCGGCGACCGGGATTCCGGATCCGGCGCATCTGCTCGGGGGCCTGATCTGGGAGCTCGCGGTGGGTTCGGCGATCGGCGTCGCGGTCGGCTTCGGCGGGGCCTGGCTGCTGCGGCGCCTGGCGCTGCCGGTCTCGGGTCTCTATCCCCTGGCGGTCTTCAGCCTGGGGCTGGCCGCGTTCGCGGCGGCCGGTGCGCTGCACGCCTCGGGGTTCATCGCGGCGTACCTGGCGGCGCTGGTCCTCGGCAACTCGCATCTGCCGCACCGGGCGGCGACGCAGTCGTTCGCGACGGGCCTGGGCTGGATGGCGCAGTTGGGCATGTTCGTGATGCTGGGGCTGCTCGCCTCGCCGTCGAGCCTGCTGCAGGCGATCGTGCCGGGCCTGGTGCTCGGGGTGGTGCTCACGCTCGTGGCCCGGCCCCTGGCGGTGTGGCTCTCGTTGCTGCCGTTCAAGTTCACGTTCAAGGAGCAGGTGCTCATGTCGTGGGCGGGCCTGCGCGGGGCGATCCCCATCGTCCTGGCGACGATCCCCCACGCGGCGCATCTGCCTGGCGCGCAGAAGCTCTGGGACATCGTGTTCGTCCTCGTGGTGGTCTTCACGCTCCTGCAGGGGCCGTCGCTGCCGTGGGTGGCGCGCAAGCTGGGTCTCGCGCAGGAGGGGGCCGTGCAGGAGATCGACATCGAGACGGCCCCGCTCGACGCGGTGGACGGCGAGGTCTTGACGATCACGGTCCAGAAGGCCTCGGGCCTGGCCGGCATCAGGATCTTCGAGCTGCGCCTGCCCGAGGGCAGCGCCATCGCCGGAGTTGTCCGGGGAGACAGCCTCTTCGTCCCGGCGAAGGCCGACCGCCTCCGCAGCGGCGACCAGCTCATCGTGGTGACGACCCCGAAGCTCCGCGAAGCGACCGAGCAGCGCCTCACCGCCCTGGCCAGGGCCGGAAGGCTCGCCCGCTGGCTCGGCGAAACCGGCAAGGCCTGATATCCTTTATATAGGGATTATCCATCTCTTATATGAGGAAGTCTCATGACAGTCACGTCACTCGACATCGACGACTCGGCTTTGGAGAAGGTTCTGAAGCTCACCGGCCTGCGCACCAAGAAGGACGCTGTGAATCTCGCCCTGCGGGAGTACGCCGAGCGCCACGAGAAGATCGCCGCATACGAGCGATTCTCCAAGCTCAGCCAGAACTGGAACTACGAGGGCTGGAAGGCACAGCACGACCGGGAGAAAGCCGACCTGGAGTGATCCGCTACCTCATCGACTCCTCGGCGCTCTGGCGCCTGCACCGTGAACCGGAGGCCAACCGCGCGTGGGAAACCGCGGTGGTCTCCGGCACGATCGGGTCGTGCTACCCGCAGCGAACCGAGTTTCGCCGCTCCGCAAAGGGCCGTGACGAATTCGATCAGATGACCGAGATGTTCGCGGGACTGTACCCCGATGTCCCAGTTCCAAAGTCGGCGCCGCGGTGGGTCGAAGCGACGCAGAACCGCCTGATGTCGAAGGGCGGCCACATGGCCCCTTCGCCCGTTGACCTCATTATCGCCGCGACAGCCGCACACCACGGGCTCGTGGTCCTTCACGATGACGACGACTTCGCCACTATCGCCGACGCCGTGAACGATCTGGACCAGCGAAGCGTCTACGACTTCCCCGCGTAGGGCCGGCAGGCCACTACCGCGGTGTGCTCCATGACGTCATTGTCACCCAAAACAGCCGCGCGCCTTGGGAACCAGCTCCGCGGTTCCCAAGGCGCGTCGTGGCGTTCTAGGCCTCTTCGGTTGCGGCCGAGGGGCCTTCGTTCACTCGGGACTTGACGAACTCCTCGACGTGGGCGATGGCCTCGTCGGCGGGGACGCCGTTGCGCTGGCTGCCGTCGCGGTAGCGGAAGGAGACGGTGCCCGCGTTCTGGTCGTCGTCTCCGGCGATGATCATGAACGGGATCTTCTGGAGCTGGGCGTTGCGGACCTTCTTCTGCATGCGGTCGTCCGAGTGGTCGACCTCGCCGCGGATGCCCGCCGCGCGGAGCCTGCCGAAGAACGCCTCGAGGTAGTCGGCGTTCTCGTCGCGGACGGGGATGCCGACGGCCTGCACCGGGGCGAGCCACGCCGGGAACGCGCCCGCGTAGTGCTCGGTCAGGACGCCGAAGAAGCGCTCGATCGAGCCGAAGAGCGCGCGGTGGATCATGACCGGCTGCTTGCGGGTGCCGTCCGCCGCCGAGTACTCCAGGTTGAAGCGCACGGGCTGGTTGAAGTCCAGTTGGATGGTCGACATCTGCCAGGTCCGGCCGATCGCGTCCCGCGCCTGCACCGAGATCTTCGGGCCGTAGAAGGCCGCGCCGCCCGGGTCCGGGACCAGGTCGAGCCCGGACTCCTCGGCGACCTGCCGCAAGGTGGCGGTCGCGGAGTCCCACAGCTCGTCGTCGCCGATGAACTTGTCCGAGTCGCCCTTGGTGGAGAGCTCCAGGTAGAAGTCGTTGAGCCCGTAGTCGCGCAGCAGCTGCAGCACGAACTCGAGCAGGCTCTTGATCTCGCCCGGCGCCTGCTCCTCGGTGCAGTAGATGTGCGCGTCGTCCTGGGTCAGGCCGCGGACGCGGGTGAGGCCGTGGACGACGCCCGACTTCTCGTAGCGGTACACGGTCCCGAACTCCGACAGGCGCAGCGGCAGCTCCCGGTAGGAGCGCCCCCGCGAACGGAAGATCAGGTTGTGCATCGGGCAGTTCATGGCCTTGAGGTAGTAGCTCGCGCCTTCGAGCTCCATCGGCGGGAACATGGTGTCCGCGTAATACGGGAGGTGCCCCGAGGTGTGGAACAAGTGCTCCTTGGTGATGTGCGGGGTGTTGACCACCTCGTACCCGGCCTCGCGCTGGCGTTCGCGCAGGTAGGACTCCATCTCGTGCCGGATGATGCCGCCCTTGGGGTGGAACACCGGGAGCCCGGATCCGAGCTCGTCGGGGAACGAGAAGAGGTCGAGCTGCTGCCCGAGCTTGCGGTGGTCGCGCTTCTCGGCCTCGGCCAGGCGCGCGAGGTAGTCCTTCTGGTCCTGCACGGTGGCCCAGGCGGTGCCGTAGATGCGCTGGAGCTGCGGGTTCTTCTCCGAGCCCATCCAGTACGCGGCGGCCGAGCGCATGAGCTTGACCGAACCGATGAGCTTGGTCGACGGCAGGTGCGGGCCCCGGCAGAGGTCGGACCAGACCTTCTCGCCGGTGCGGTCGTGGTTGTCGTACGCGGTGAGCTCGCCGCCGCCGACCTCCATGATCTCGTCGGCGTCGGTGCCCTCGCCCTTGGTCTCGATGAGCTCGAGCTTGTACGGCTCGTTCGCGAGTTCGGCGCGGGCCTCGTCGAGGGACGCGAACTTGCGGCGGTGGAAGGTCTGCCCCTGCTTGATGATCTGGAGCATGCGCTTCTCGACGGCCTTGAGGTCGTCGGGGTTGAACGGCTCCTCGACGTCGAAGTCGTAGTAGAACCCGTCGGTGATCGGCGGGCCGATGCCGAGCTTGGCCTGGTGCAGCTCCTGCACCGCCTGCGCCATGACGTGCGCGGCGGAGTGGCGCATGACGTTGAGCCCGTCGGGGCTGTTCAGCGGCACGGGCTCGACCTTGGTGTCGGCCTCGGGCGACCAGGCGAGGTCGCGCAGCTGGCCCTCGGCGTCGCGGACGACGACGATCGCGTTCGGGCCGTGGGCGGGGAGGCCGGCCTCGGCGACCGCTTCAGCGCACGTGGTGCCAGCAGTGACCCACAGCGGTTCGATGACGGCTGGGTTGCTGTGGTTCGGCGCTGCGGGTGCCACGGTTCTCCTCGTTCGGTGCTGGTCATCGGAGTTCCCGATGTCGGATAACGGGTCCATGGTAGTAGCCGCGGCGTTGTGGACTCCATCGCATTAGTCTCCGCGTGAGCGTGTCCGAGATTCCTTCGGGCCCGGACTTGACCTTGGTCCTGACACCAAGGTTTACCGTCGAGGCATGACCGCAGCAACCGTCGCCCTGACCATCGGCAAGCTCGCCGAGGAGGTGGGCGTCTCCACCGACACGATCCGCCACTGGGAGCGCGAGGGCCTGTTCCCCGCGCCTGAGCGCACTGCGACCGGATACCGCCAGTACGGGACGGTCGCGCTCGACCGGGCCCGGTTCATCCGGGCGTGCCAGAGGGCCGGGCTGCGCCTGGCCGACATCGCGGACCTCCTCGCGGTGCGCGACACGGGCTCGTGCCCGTGCGAGCCGGCCGGGCAGCACCTGGAGCGGCGCATCGGCGAGATCACCGCCGAGATCGCGCGGCTGGAAGGGCTGCGAACGCAGCTGACGAACATGCTTCGGGCGGTCGACGCGGGCACGTGCGACCCGCCGCTGCCCGAGAACTGGTGTCCCCCGATTGCTTCACAAGGAGGTGAGTGCCAATGAACACGACCGAGGAGTGCTGCACCTGCTGCAATGACACAGCATGCGACTGCGGCGGCCAGGACTGCTGCCACGGCTGCTGCGAGAAGTAGCTTCGCCCTGCGACGGCCCGCCGATGCGATCGGCGGGCCGTCGCGCTATTTGGCGGTGAGCACGATCTTGCCGAAGTGGCCGCCCGCGCCCATGAGCCGGTGGGCCTCGGCGGCCTCGGCGAGCGGGAGGCGGGTGGTCACGACCGGCTCGATCTCGCCGGTGTCGAGGGCGGGCCAGACGCGGTCGAAGGCCTCGGCGAGGATCTGGCGGCGCTGCTCGAGCGGGCGGGCGCGCAGGGTCGTGCCGGTGATGGTGGCGCGCTTGGCGAGCAGGCCGCCGAGGTGGATCTGCGCGGCGTTGCCCTGCTGGAGGCCGATGATCGCGAGCCGCCCGTCCTGGGCGAGCGCCTTGAGGTTCGGCTCGAAGTAGGCCGCGCCGATGACGTCGAGGATGGCGTCCGCGCCGCCGGCTTCCATGGCCAGCGCGGCGAAGTCCTCGTTGCGGTAGTCGATGACGCGGTCGGCGCCGAGGGCCTGCAGTTTCTTGGTCCATTCGCCGCGGGCGGTCGTCCAAGTCTCGGCGCCGGCGAGTTTCTTGGCGAACTGGATCGCGAAGGTGCCGATGCCGCCGGCGCCGCCGTGGACGAGGACGCGGCGTTTGCTGCCCGCGTCCTCGCGGAGCAGGTAGCCGAGGTTGGAGTAGACGGTCGCTGCGGCTTCGGGGAGGCCCGCGGCGTCGACGAGGTCGACGTTCTCGGGTTTGGGCAGGACGAGTCCGGCGTCGACGGTGACGTACTGGGCGTAGCCGCCGCCGGGGAGCAGGGCGCAGACTTCGGCGCCGAGGAAGGTGGCGTTGTCGCTGCTGCCGACGTTGACGATGGTGCCGGAGACTTCGAGTCCGGGCCAGGCGGGGGCGCCGGGCGGGCTCGGGTAGTGGCCGGCTACTTGGAGGAGGTCGGCGCGGTTGACGCCGGCGGCGGCGACTTCGATGAGGACCTCATCGGGGCCGGGTGCGGGTTCGGGCACCTGGGCGGCGGCGAGGCGGCCGTCCGCGACGGTCATGGCAAGCATCCCCGCATAGTATGACTGTGGCCGGAGGCCGTGGCGTCATACCCGACAGTACGTCTCGTTAATCCCAATTGGATTCACGGATTTTATTGTGCCGCAACGGATCACGGATTTTCGCTGGAGTGTCCAGGGAAGAGGTGCGCATCGGGGTCGATCGCGACCGCGGCGTTGTTGACGGCGGTTGCGGCCTCGCCGAAGCCCGTGGCGATGAGTTTGACCTTGCCGGGGTACGCCGCGATGTCGCCCGCGGCGTAGACGCGCGGCAGGTTGGTGGCCATCGTGGAGTCCACGACGATGGTGCGGCGGTCGAGGTCGAGGCCCCACTCCCCCAGCGGCCCGAGGTCGGCGGTGAAGCCGAGGGCCGCCACGATCGCGTCGGCGGGAAGCGTCTTGGACCCTTCGTCTTTCACGTCGATGTCGACACCGGTCACGAACTCGGTGCCGTGGATGGCGGTGACCTGGGCGTTCACGATGACGGGCACGCCGAGGCCGCGGACCCGCTCCACACTGGCCTGGTGGGCGCGGAACTTCTCGCGGCGGTGCACGATCGTGATGGAGCGGGCGATGCCCTGGAGCGCGAGCGCCCAGTCGAAGGCGGAGTCGCCGCCGCCGACGATCACCACGTCCTGCCCGGCGTGGGCGGCGAGCTCGGGGACGAAGTAGACGATGCCGGCGCCGTGGAAGTCCTCGGCGGCGGGCAGCGGCCGGGGCGCGAAGCTGCCGAGGCCACCGGTGACCAGCACGGCCTCGGTCTCGATGCGGGTGCCGTCGGCGAGGTCCAGGACGGGCTTGCCGTCGCGGTGCTCCAGCTTGGTCGCCTGGCGGTCGAGCAGGTAGAGCGGCTCGAACGGGGCGGCCTGGCGCAGCAGGTTCTCCACGAGGTCGCGGCCCTTGATCTCGGGGAAGCCCGCGACGTCGAAGATCTGCTTCTCGGGGTACATGGCGGTGATCTGGCCGCCCGCTTCGGGAAGCGCGTCGAGGACCGCGGTCCTCAGGCCGCGGAAGCCCGCGTAATAGGCGGCGAAGAGGCCGGTGGGGCCGGCGCCGACGATCGCGAGGTCGACGGTGAGGACGGACATTGGCGACCACCGACTCCATTGTTGGCTCAGCGCTGTCGGGATGCAGCTCTGGACATCCTAGCCATCTGGAGGCCTCCGTGGGGCTTCGCGGAGCCTGCGCTCCGCGAAGCCCCTTCAGGCTAGCTGCGGAAGGGACCGGTGACTTCGAACGTCATGCCGCCCGAGCTGGAGCCGGTGGTGCCGCGCTGGGACGAGAAGTAGAGGCGGTTCCCGGCCGGATTGAACGCCGGGCCGGTGATCTCGGAGGAGCCGTGGCCCGAGAGGCGCAGGAACGGCGCCACGATGTCGTCGGGCGTGATGATGCAGATCTCCTGGTTGCCGCCGTCCTCGGCGACGAACAGGTCGCCGCTGGCGGTGGCGCCGGTGATGTTGTCGACGCCGGACAGCGGCGGGTTGGGCGTGAGGTTGTCGTCGTAGGCGATGACGATCGTGTTGTTGACCGCGTCGTAGGCCCAGACCCGGTTGTCTCCCTTCGTGGTGAAGAAGCAGACGCCCTCAGCGTAGTAGCACCCCTCGCCGCCGTTGAAGCGCTTGGTGTTCGCGACCTGGTTGCGGGTGGCCGTGGGCGAGCCGTCGGGATCGGGCACGGTCCTCCAGGTGAGGGCCCCGCCGGACTCGGTGAGGACCTCCAGCGTCCCGGAGGAGAGGTCCCCCCAGGTGGTGGGCTTGAAGCGGTAGAACGCGCCGTCGGAGACGTCCTCGGTCTGGTAGACGACCTTCCGGTCGGGGTCGCAGGCGGCGGCCTCCTTCTTGAAGCGGCCCATGGCGTCGCGCCGCACCGCCGCGTTGACGCCGAAGGGGTCGGTCTCGTAGGTGTAGCCGAGGTCGATCTCCTCGCAGGAGAGCCAGGTCTGCCACGGGGTGGCGCCGCCCGCGCAGTTCCTGCGGGTGCCGGTGAGGGTGCGGTAGGCGTCGATGACGTTGCCGCTGGCGTCGAAGCGCAGCGCACCGGCGCCGCCGGCGGGGGCGGACAGCTCGGCGTTGGAGGTGTAGATCCAGCCCGTCCCGTCGGCGTAGCAGGCGCCGCCGTCGGGGGCGCCGTGCCAGGTGTAGGAGGTGCCGGGCACGGTCTGGGAGGAGCGGGCGACGATGCGGGAGGTGAAGCCCTGCGGGAGCAGCACGCCGTTGGCGTCGGCCGATTGGAGCGAGCCGTAGGGGCTCGGTCCGGTCTGGACGGGGTAGGCGGCGAAGGAGGGGCGGGTCATCGTGAAGCCGAAGGCGACGGAGCCGGTGCCGACGACGGCGGCTCGCAGTACGTTGCGTCGATGCATGAGGCGGTTCCTTTGCGGGCGAACTGATGGGAGGGATCGCTTGCCCACACACCGTATGGAATCGCGGCCGCTCGGCGTGGCAACTCGACGAGGCGGATCGGTGATGTCTCGATGACCGTGATGTGAACGCCGCTCGCGCACAGCCCTGTTGCCGCAGCGTGCGGCCTCAGATCGGCTCCAGCACCGCCAGCGGGCTCCCTTGGGCGACCAGGTCACCGGGGCCCGCGAGGATCTTCAGGACCCGGCCGGCCTGCGGAGCGAGCACCGGGGTCTCCATCTTCATCGCCTCCAGGACGAACAGCGGGTCGCCGGCCTCGACCTCCCGCCCGGGCTCGGCCAGGGCCTTCCAGACGGCGGCTGCCAGCGGCGCGGCCACCACGGCGCCGCCCGGCGGGGCCGTCACGTCCTCGGTCTCGACCGGTGGCGGCTCGGCCTGCTGGCGGTCGAACTCGCCCGAGGCCTCCCAGGCGGCGCGTTCGGCCGAGAACGCCTCCGATTGGCGCGCTTTGAAAGCGGTGATGCCTTCGGCGTTGGACTCGAGGAAGCGGCGGTAGTCGCTGTACCGGAACTCGCCCTCCGCGGTCCTGGGGACGAAGCGGCCCGCGTCCATCTCGGCCCGCAGCTCCCCCAGTTCACCGGTGTCGACCGGGTACCAGCGGATCCGGTCGAAGAAGCGCAGCAGCCACGGTTTGCCCTCGGTGAAGGGGCCGCGCTGGCGGTGGGTGTTCCAGACCTGCACGGTGCGGCCGACGAACTGGTACCCGCCGGGGCCCTCCATGCCGTAGATGCACAGGTAGGCCCCGCCGATGCCGACCGCGTTCTGCGGCGTCCAGGTGCGCGCCGGGTTGTACTTGGTGGTGACGAGCCGGTGCCGCGGGTCGAGCGGGGTCGCCACGGGCGCACCGAGGTAGACGTCGCCGAGGCCGAGCACCATGTACTCCGCGTCGAAGACCGTGCGGTACACGTCGTCCACGCTGTCCAGGCCGTTCATGCGGCGGATGAACTCGATGTTCCAGGGGCACCAGGGCGCGTCGTCGCGCACGCCGTTCATGTACCGGTCGATCGCCTCGCGGGTGGCCGGGTCGTCCCAGGACAGCGGCAGCCAGACCTCGCGGCTCGGCACGGCGAGCTCCTCGGTCGACGGCAGCGTGGATTCGATTGCTGTCAGTTGATCGACGAGCGCGGACTGGCTCAGGCGGGCCGGATCGAAGTGGACTTGGAGGCTGCGCACGCCCGGCGTCAGGTCGAGCAGCACCGCGTCGTCGAACCGCGCCTCGACGGCCTCGGCGAGGGCGTGTACGCGCATCCGCAGGGCCAGGTCGAGAAGGTTGGGCCCGTACTCGATCAGGACGTTGTCGTCGCCCGAGCGGCGGTAGGCGACCGCCGGGGCGTCCGGCCGGGCTGCGAGCCGGTCCAGGACGCCGCCGTCCGCGACAGAGGCGCGGTCGGGGGCCGGGGCGAGCGCGGGGCGCCGCCGGGCGGCGGGGACAGCTGCGTCGCTGACGGGGACGAAGTTCACGGTGTCGCCGGGGCGCAGCTGCCCGAGCCGCCAGCGGTGCGCCGCGATCACCGTTGCGGGGCAGACGAATCCGCCCAGGCTCGGCCCGTCGGGTCCGAGCAGGACCGGCATGTCGCCGGTGAAGTCGACCGCGCCGATCGCGTACGCGTTGTCGTGGATGTTCGAGGGGTGGAGGCCCGCCTCACCGCCGTCCGGGCGGGCCCAGCGCGGCTTCGGCCCGGTGAGGCGCACCCCGGTGCGGGCGGAGTTGAAGTGGACTTCCCAACGGGCGCTGTAGAAGTCGTCCATGTCCTCGCGAGTGAAGAACTCGGGGGCGGCGTGCGGACCCTCCACCACGGGCAGCTCCCAAGTGTTCGTGAAGCGGGGCCGGTCCGCTTCGGGCACCGGGCCGGGCGCCTTCGGCCCGGCGGGAGCCGCGCGCAGCACGTCCCCGGGCTTGAGCGCGGCCCCGGTGAGGCCGCCGATCTCGCCGAGGGTGAACGTGGCGGCCGAACCGAGGTAGAGCGGCACGTCGAGGCCGCCTCGCACGAGCAGGTACGTGCGGATGCCGGCGGCCTCGGGCGCGCCGATGGCGAGTTCGGCGCCGGCGGGGACGGTGAACGGCTCCCATTGCGGTGCAGGCGCACCGCCGGCCGTGACCGGTGCCGGAGCGCCGGTCACGCACACGGTGGTGTCATGGCTGAACCGCAGTGCGGGTCCCTGGGCGACGCATTCGAGGCCGGGGGCGCCTTCGGGGTTGCCGAGGGCGCGGTTGCCGAGCCGGAACGACAGGTCGTCCATGGGGCCTGAGGGCGGCAGGCCCACCTGCCAGTAGCCGGTGCGGCCGGGCCAGTCCTGGACCGTGGTCTGCGTGCCCGCCGCGAGGACGTCGATGCGGGGGCGCGGGTCGTGCACGTCGGCGAGGGTGGCGGTGGTGTGCCGCGCAGCGGCGAAGTCGGGGTGGGCGAGGGCGGCGGCGAGCTGGCCCTGGTTGGTCTCGACCCCGGCGATCCGCAACTCCCCCAAGGCCTTCGCGGCCGTGGCGATGGCGTCGGCGCGAGTGGGCCCGTGGCTGATGAGCTTGGCGATCATCGGGTCGTAGTGCGGTCCGACCTCGGTCCCGGCCCCGATCCAGGCGTCCGTGCGCACGCCTGACGGGAGCGTGAGGTGGGTGACGGTGCCGGTGGAGGGCCGGTGCCCTTGGGCGGGGTCCTCGGCGTACAGGCGGGTCTGCACAGCGTGCCCGCTCGCCCGCAGCGGCCGCCGCATCGGGGCGGCGTCGCCTTGGGCGAGGCGGAGCATCCACTCCACAAGGTCGACGCCGAAGACCGCTTCGGTGACGGGGTGCTCGACCTGGAGCCGGGTGTTCACCTCGAGGAAGGCGACCTCCTCGCGCTCGGTGTCGTAGAGGAACTCGACGGTGCCCGCGGAGCGGTACCGCACGTCGGCGCAGAGCCTTCGGGCCGCTTCCTGGTAGCGCTCGCGGAGGTGGTCCGGGACGTCGGGCGCGGGGGCCTCCTCGATCACCTTCTGGTTGCGGCGCTGGAGGGTGCAGTCCCGGTCGCCGAGGACGGCGACCTGGCCGAGGCCGTCGCCGAAGACCTGCGCCTCGACGTGCCGGGCGCGGCGCACGAGCCGTTCGAGGAAGAGCCCGGCGTCGCCGAAGCCGCTCTCGGCGAGGCGCTTGACGCTGCCCCAGGCCTCGCGCAGTTCGGCCGGGTTCGCGGCGGGGCGCATGCCGATGCCGCCGCCGCCCCCGGTCGCCTTGAGCATCACGGGGTAGCCGATGCGGTCGGCTTCGGCGAGCGCGTGCGCCACGTCCTCCAACAGGCCGGTCCCGGCTAGCAGCGGGACACCTGCGGCTTCGGCGGCGGCGCGCGCGGTGTGCTTGGCGCCGAACAGTTCCAGGTGTTCGGGGGTGGGGCCGACGAAGGCGATCCCGGCGTCCTCGACGGCCCGCGCGAAACCGGCATTCTCGGAGAGGAACCCGTACCCGGGGTGGATCGCGCCCGATCCGGTCGCCGCGGCGGCCTCCAGGATCGCCTCGGGCCGCAGGTAGGAGTCGGCGGGGGCCGGGCCGCCGATGCGCACCGCCGTGTCGGCGGCGTCCACGTGCGCGGCGGCCCGGTCGGCGTCGGAGTAGACGGCGACTGTCTTGAGGCCCATGCGCTTCGCGGTCGCGATGAGGCGCACGGCGATCTCGCCGCGGTTGGCGATCAGGAGGGTGTCGAAGGACAAGTCAGGACTCCGCTCTCGCCGACGCTTGCGAGGCGTCGACTTGTGCACTGACGGCGACGCGGATGGCGGTTGGGTTGAACGCGTTGCACGGGTTGTTGATCTGGGGGCAGTTGGAGATGAGGGCGATGACGTCCCGCTCGGCGCGCAGGGCGACTTCGAGGCCTGGCGCGGAGATGCCGTCCACGATGCCCAGGCAGCCGTCGTCCTCGACGGGCACGTTCATGAACCAGTTGATGTTGCCGGTCATGTCGCGTTTGCCCAGGCCCCATTTGGCGCCCTCGTGGAGGAAGTTCTCGACGCAGGCGTGCTGGGCCCAGGTCTGGTGGCCGTAGCGGAGGGTGTTGGACTCCTTGGAGCAGGCGCCGCCGATGGTGTCGTGGCGGCCGCAGTTGTCGGCCGTCACCGTCGCAAGGGGACGGTGTTCGACGTCGCGGAGGACCGAGCCGGTGGTGAGGAACAGCTCCCCGGCGGCGGCGATGGTGTTCTGGGCGCTGTAGCGGAGGGTGGTGTCGGCGGCGTCGAAGAGGAGGAAGTCGACGGCCTGGTTGCCTTCGAGGTCGGTGATCCGGAGGGTCTGCCCGGCTGCGATGAAGCCAGACCAGGGGGCGCGGGCGTCGACGACGTGCTCGGTGAGGGTCTTGGCGGTCATGCGGCTCCGATCCGGGCGGTGGTGTTGACGAGGGCGCGGCGGCCCTCCGGGGTGGCGTCCCAGCGGGCGTCGCCGGGGGCGGTGGGGCGTTCGCGCCAGGCGAGGACGCGGACCGGGGAGGCGGTGTAGTCCTCGCGCGGGTCGAGGGCGTGCGGGGCGTTGGCGAGCAGGATCAGGAGCGGGGCCTCCGCGAGCAGGCGCACCCTCCGGCCGGGTCCGGCGCCGCCCTGCCAGTGCAGGCGGCCGTCCTCGTCAGCCTTGAGGCCCTTGAAGAGCCCGATGGTCGCCGGGAGGTCGCGGGCGGTGAGGTCGTGTTTGGCGGCGGCCAGTTTGAGCAGTTCGCGGGCGGCCGGAGTCGGGCCCCACGGCGTGCCGTCGCCGTAGCGCTCCTCGTTCTGGACCGCTGTGGGCGCGCCGCAGAAGGCGTCGTGGCGGCCCGATTCGTCGAGGACCAGGCTCGCCAGCGCGCGGCCCTGGTCGGAGAGCAGCAGGCTGTCCTGGCCGAGGTAGGCGTTCCACTGGACTTTGACGGTGTCGGCGACGCAGAGGCGTTCCCAGGGGCTTCCGGCCCAGGCGAGGGCGAGGTGGACGCAGGCGTCGCCGTCGAGGTCGGTGAGCTCGACGACCGTACCGGGGGCGACGACCTGGTGGGCGTAGCCGCCGCCTGCGACGGTCTCGGCCCAGAGGAGGTTCGCAGGCTCGATGCCGGCCGGGGTGTGGCGGTATTCGGTGGCGGGGACCCAGGCGCGTTCGGTGGCCGCGGCGGCGGCCTCTTGCGCGCGGGCGTGGTCGCGCGCGGCGTAGGTGCTGCCGGTGGCCGACGGTTCGGCTTGCGGTTCAGGGGTTTCGGTCATGGAGGCCTCCGCTCCGATCAATTTCTGTCGCTTGATAGAAATTAACTTCGCGAGTGTTCAAGGCGGTGACTTTCGCGTTTCGGCTTGATTGCGTCGATCGCACAACCGGGTCAGGGTCCGCAAGCTGAGAACAGCAAGCGGGCTCCCGCGAGCGGCCGGTGGGGCCGTTCGCGGGAGCCCGTTTGCGGTTCTCAGGCTTTCGCGGCCACCGGCTCGAGCACGCTCGGTGTGGCCGGTGCGGCGGCGCGGTAGGCCTTGGCGGGGCGCACCATCGCGACCGCGACGTAGGCGGCTGCGCCCGCCACGAACGCGATGAAGGTCGGCCAGCCGTCGAAGGACGCGGTGAACACGTCGTTGTCGAAGTACAGCAGGTCGTTCGGGACGCCGTACGCCGTCGGGGTGAGGGCGAACAGCACCAGGCGGACCGTGAAGCCCACCGCGATCGCGGCCGCCGCCGAGGCCGCCCCGCCGCGCTTCCACCAGTGCCCCAGGGCGAACGGCACGACCAGGCCCGCGAGCATGAGGTCGAAGGCGAGGGTGAGCAGGATACCGGTCTGCGGCACCCGCACCGCCACGAGGACGGCCAGACCCACGATCGGGAACATCGCGATGCGGCTGGCCCGCAGGAGCGGGTCCTTCCCGGCGCCGAAGATCTTCAGCTCGGGGAGCTTCCCGCCGTCGGTCTCGCGAATCCCTGCGATGTTGCGGGCCGCCACGGCGCCGGTGCCGAGGATCGCGCCGTTGGCCGTCGAGCACGAGGCGGCCACGATCGCGGCCAGGACCATCATCGCCAGCCAGGCCGGGGCGTGGTCCTCCAGCAGCGTGAACAGCACCGCGGAGCCCGCGTCGGGGCCGACGATGTCGACCGCGGAGAGGGCCACGTAGGTGAAGGGCACGCCGATCAGGAGGGTCCCGGCCGCGCCGAGGAAGCAGGCCCGGCGGGCGACCGACGGGCTCTTGGCGGAGAAGATCCGCTGCATGAAGTCGATGGCCACGATGTCGCCGACGCCGAGGGCGATCAGGGTCGCCCAGTTGACCGGGGCGCCTTGGGCGGGGTCGGTGAGCTGCCCGAGGTCGAAGGCCCCCATGCCTTCCGGGACGGTGATCCCGTGCGTCAAGGCCACCCACGTGAACAGGGAGGCGGTGCCGGCGACGGTGATGACCATCTGGGCGGCGGCGGTGTACGAGTCGGAGAACATGCCGCCCGCCACGGTGTACGTCATGACGACCGCGACGATGAGGAGGACGCCGAGGGTGTAGTCGATGCCGAGGAAATGCTCGAACAGGAAGCCGCCCGCGACGAGGTTCCCCGCGAGCAGGAGCACGTACGCCCCGATCATCGCGACCGAGGCGGCCAGTTCGATCCGGCGTCCGTACCGGCGGGCGTACCAGTCCGGGAGCGTCAGGAGTTTGGCGGCGTTCATGCGGCGGGCGAAGAGCAGGCCGGTGAGGAGCAGGCACAGTGCCAGTCCGATGGGCAGGCTGGCCCCGGCCCAGAAGCCGAAGCCGTAGGCGAGGTCGGTGTTGCCGAGGGTGGCGTTGGAGTCCACCGCCTGGGCCATGAGCCCGGCGGTGACGAGCGGGACGCCGAGCGTGCGGCCCGCGACGAGGTAGCGGCCGGAGTCGCCTTCCACCTTTCGCGACACCACGAGGCCGATGACCAGGACGACGACGATTGAGAGCCCTACACCGAGGAGTATCATCGGGCACCTTCCGGGGTTGATTTCTATCAGGCGATAGAAATAAATCGCCCCGGGATTTCGATCAACTGACAGAATTTATTTCACCGGCATGAACACCCCCGCACAACGGCAATAAGCGATTACCGAACGTACGCCCGGCACCGCGCTCGCGTCCGGATTGAAAGCCCGCGAACTAGACTGGTGCGCGCACACAGGACAGGAAGGCCTACCGATGCCCACCGCAGCGAAGGAGTCCCCGGCGGACCGGCCCAAGCGGCGGGTCGGCCGCCCCCGGGTCGCCCCGGAGCCCGGCGGCGGCACCGCCCAGGCCGCCGAACCCCGCGACCAGCTCCTCGCCGCAGCCGCCGAGCTGTTCACCGTCCAGGGCTACACGGCCACCTCCACGCGCGCCATCACCGCCAAGGCCGGTATGCGCCAGGCCAGCATGTACTACCACTTCCCCAGCAAGGAAGCCCTGCTGAGCAGCCTGCTGGAGACCACCGTGGCCCCCTCCCTCGAATTCGCCGAATGGGCGCTGGCCGAGCAGGACGCCTCTGCCGAGGCCCGACTCTGGGCGCTGGCCCGCATCGACGCCGCGCAGCTCGCCGGGGCCGAGCACAACCTCGGCGCGCTGTACCTGCTGCCCGAGGTGCGCCAGGAGGTCTTCGCGCCGTTCCGCGAGATGCGCGAGCGGCTGCGCGAGTCCTACCGGGAACTGCTCGGCCGCACCGCCGCGGCCCTCGACTACCCGCCCGGCGGGCTCGCCCAGCGCGCGGACCTCGTCTTCGGCCTCGTCGAAGGCGTGATCCTCGCCCGCATGGAGCACGCCCCGGTCGCCGACCCCGCCACGTACTCGGCGGGCGTCGCCGACGGCGTCCTGCGCCTGGCCGAATGCGGGCGCCTCGCCGCCGCCCGCACCCAGGGCCGGCGGCTGTGCGCCGACTGGGTCGGACGCTCCGAACACCTGCCGAGCTCGACACCAGCGAAGGACCGCCAATGACGACCGCTTCCGGCAAGACCGCCCTCATCACCGGCATCACCGGTCAGGACGGCTCGTACCTGACCGAGCTGCTGCTCGCCAAGGGCTACACGGTCCACGGGATCGTCCGGCACGCGTCGTCGCAGATCGCCAACACCTCCCGCCTCGACGCGGTCTACCAGGACCCCCACGAGTCGGAGCGGAAGCTGTTCCTGCACAAGGGCGACGTCACCGATGCGGGCATGCTGGTCAACCTCATCCGCGACGTGCGGCCCGACGAGATCTACAACCTCGCCGCGCAGAGCCACGTGCGCGTCAGCTTCGACTTGCCCGAGTACACCGCGAACGTGACCGCGCTCGGCGTGATCCGGCTCCTGGAGGCGGTGCGCGCCAGCGGGATCGACACCCGCATCTACCAGGCGTCCACTTCGGAGATGTTCGGCACGGCCGCGCCGCCGCAGGACGAGACCACGCCGTTCCACCCGCGCAGCCCGTACGGGGTCGCGAAGGTCTACGCGCACTGGGCCACCGTGAACTACCGGGAGTCCTACGGCATGTTCGCCGTCAGCGGGATCTCCTTCAACCACGAGAGCCCGAGGCGCGGCGAGACGTTCGTGACCCGCAAGATCACCCGGGCCGTCGCCCGGATCGAAGCGGGCCTGGAGAAGAAGGTCTTCCTCGGCAACCTGGACGCGGTGCGCGACTGGGGCTACGCGCCCGAGTACGTCGAGGCCATGTGGCTGATGCTCCAGCACGACGAGCCGGTCGACTACGTGATCGCCACCGGCAGGCCTGCCACGGTGCGCGACTTCGCCGAGGCGGCCTTCGGCCACGCCGGCCTCGACTGGCGCGACCACGTCGAGCACGACGAGCGCTACGAGCGGCCGGCCGACGTCCCCGAGCTCATCGGGAACCCGGCGAAGATCGCGCGGGAGATCGGCTGGAAGGCGAAGGTCCACTGGGAGGAGCTCGCCACGATCATGGTCGACGCCGACCGGAAAGGGCTCTGAGGTGGTTACCCTCGGGGCATGACTGATCTCAGCGCACCGATCGAGCTCAACGACGGCATCAGCATGCCCCGCATCGGCTACGGCACCTACAAGGTCGGCGACGACGAGGCCCAGCAGGCCGTCGAGACCGCTCTCGCCACGGGTTACCGGCTGATCGACACCGCCGAGATGTACCGCAACGAGGTCGGAGTCGGCCGCGCCGTGGCCGCCTCGGGCGTCCCGCGCGAGGAGGTCTTCCTCACCACGAAGGTCTGGAACGACCACCACGGCGCGGAGAAGGCCCGCGCCGCGCTCGAGGCCTCGCTGGAGCGGTTGGGCACCGACTACCTCGACCTGTACCTGATCCACTGGCCCTCTCCCAAGCAGGGCCTGTACGCCGAGACCTTCCAGGCGCTGCTCAAAGCCAAGGAGGAGGGATTGATCCGCTCGGCCGGCGTCTCGAACTTCCTGCCCGAGCACCTCGAGGTGGTCCACGAGGCCACGGGCGTCTACCCCTCGGTGAACCAGGTCGAGCTGCACCCGTACTTCAACCAGCCCGAGCTGCGTGTCTGGCAGACGGCCCGCGGCATCGCCACCGAATCGTGGGGGCCGCTGGGCCAGCGCAGCGGCTCGGTGCTCGCCGAGCCCGCCGTCACGGCCGCCGCCGAAGCGCACGGCAAGAGCCCGGGCCAGGTCGTGATCCGCTGGCACCTGCAGAACGACTGCATCGTGATTCCCAAGTCCTCCAAGGCGAGCCGCATCGCCGAGAACTTCGACGTGTTCGACTTCGCGCTCTCTGAGGACGAGATGGAGGCGATCGACGCGCTGGAGAACGGTCAGCGCCAGGGCATCGACCCCGGCAGCAACGAGCGTTGATCCCTTGAACGAGAAGGGGGCGGGTGGCCAGGCCACCCGCCCTGTCGCGTTTCTCGGCGGTGCTAGTCGATCGCTATGCCCGCCGCGAGTCGCCGGAGTTCGGCGACGTGCCCGCTGAAGGCGTCCTTCCCCGCCGGAGTGAGCGCGGCCCAGGTGCGGGTGCGGCCGTCCAGAGGGGACTTCCGGACGCTGAGGTACCCGGCGTCCTCGAGGGCCTTGAGCTGCTTGCTGAGCACCGAGTCGCTGACCCCGAGGGCTTCGCGCAGAGCGGCGAACTCGACCTCGTTCATCGCCGAGAGCATCGAGCAGATCCGCAACCGGTTGGGTGCGTGGATGATCTCGTCGAACCGCGCTTCCGTCATGAGGTCTCGCGCAACTCGGCCCGCAGGACCTTGTCGTAGTGGCGGCCCCACACCGCGAGGGCGACCGCGACGACGAGAC
The DNA here is from genome assembly GCF_042647865.1 of Glycomyces rhizosphaerae. Lineage (NCBI taxonomy): Bacteria > Bacillati > Actinomycetota > Actinomycetes > Glycomycetales > Glycomycetaceae > Glycomyces > Glycomyces rhizosphaerae. The sequence goes on along the minus strand of NZ_JBHRWO010000021.1, from coordinate 700,254 downwards.
CGGTGACCGGGGCGGTCCAGCGGATCTCCATGCCCATCGCGAAGGCCGCGCCGATGATGATCACGACGAGCATGATCCCGAAGAACCGGTAGATGCTGCGGCGGGACTTGGGCCCGCCTTCGGTCCCGTTCAGCCACACACCGGACTTGCGGCGGTACGCGGTCACCAGGGCGGCCATGCCCGCGCCGTAGGCGATGAGCACGCCGATGACGACCGCGAACGGCGGGTCCGCGAACGCGACGGTGATGAGCCCGCCGACCAGGAGGCCGAGCGCGGGGTGGTACCACCACGGCGTATAGAGGCGGTCGGCGATGTCGGAACGGGACTGCTCCACGGTGGCGAGGGCGGCCTGGGCTTCTTCGGGGGTGAGTTGACTTTCCATGTCGGAAAGTCTAACCCGCGACTTTCCATCGCGTCAAGTCGAGACTTTCCACAACGGCAAGTTTCTCCGAATACGCGTTTGCAATCGCCTGCCAAATGGGTAGGCTCGCGCGCATGAGCGAACTGAGCACGGCAGTCCCCTTGTCCGGCGGGGCCGAGATCCCCCGTTACGGCTACGGCACCTTCAGGATCGAGGACGGCAGCGACGTGCAGACCGCCGTCGAGACCGCGCTCGAGACGGGCTACCGGCTCGTCGACACCGCGGTCGGCTACAACAACGAGGTCGGCGTCGGCAAGGCCGTCAAGGCCTCCGGCCTCGCCCGCGGCGAGATCTTCCTGACCAGCAAGACCTGGGACCACGGCTACGACGAGGTCCGCCGGAACCTCGACGAGTCCCTGGAGCGCCTCGGCACCGACTACCTCGACCTGTACCTGCTCCACTGGCCCCGCCCGGGATTCGGCAAGTACGTCGAGTCCTGGCGGGCGCTCCTCGACGCGCGCGAGGAGGGCCTGCTCCGCTCGGCCGGCGTCTCGAACTTCACGATCGAGCACCTCGCCGCCTGCGAGTCCGAGACCGGCACGGCGCCCGAGATCAACCAGGTCGAGCTCCACCCGTACTTCAGCCAGCCCGAGCTGCGGGCCTGGCACGAGGAGCACGGCGTGATCACCGAATCGTGGGGGCCTCTGGGCCTGCGCGCGGGCGCCCTGTTCGACGAACCGGCCGTCAAGGCCGTCGCCGAGGCCCACGGCCGCACCCCCGCGCAGGTGGTGCTCCGCTGGAACCTCCAGCGCGGCAACGTGGTCATCCCCAAGTCGGTCACGCCCGAGCGCATCCGCGAGAACTGGGAGGTGCTCGATTTCGCCTTGACCGACAAGGATCTCGCCGAGATCGACGCGCTCGACACCGGCGTGCGCCAGGGCGGCGACCCGCTCGAGATCAACTAGCCCAAGCGAATCGGCGTCGGCCGCACCTCGCGGTGCCGCCGACGCCTCTCGCTGTTCAAGCCGGCTGCGAGACGCGCGAATCGCGAGCGGCGCGGCTGCGGATCGCGACGACTCCTGCGACGCCCGCGATGACGACGCCGAGCTGCTGCAGGGCCTGCCCGAAGATCGGCGCGGTCCCGGCGTCACCGGTCAGGTTGGCGAGGCCGATCCCACCGCCGATGATCGCCTCCATGACGAAACCGACCACACCCGACAGTCCGAGCAGCGCGGGCACGAGCGCCGCGTAACGCAGCCGGGGTCGCATCAGAGTGAAGGCCAGCGCGCCGGCGGTCATGATGAGCATGCCGGGCGGCGGGTAGAACGGGAACTCGAGACCGGCGGCCCACAGGACCGCGATGCCCGAGGCGCTCGTGAGCAGTCCGATGACGGCGGTGATCTCGGGGCGGGTCCAGGTCCGCTTAGTGTTCATGTCGGGGGCTCCTCTGCGAAAGCGTTGATGCCCTGATGGTGTGCGCCAGAGGCACTCCCGAACATCAGCACCTGAACGGATTCCGCCCTCATCGCCTCGACGTAGTCCCGCGAGATCGCTTCTAGAATTCCGCGTTCCAAGTGAAGACGGCTGGGAACCTTCCGAGGCTGAAGACTTCACCGGTCGCCGCCTCCTCGAACTCTCCCGTCGGTGCGAAGTTCACTCGGAACTCGCTTTCGGCCGCAGGGACTTCCACGACGACGGTATGGCGTTGGCCGCGAGCGGCGGAGGGGTTGTCGCGCGTGCTCCATCCGATCGGCAGCGCGACCTCCGAACCGGTCCTGACGAAGAGCGACCGCTCGGAGTCGAGCGTCCAGATGCCGTCGTCGTAGACGCCCGCACCGGTGCACCACCAGAACTCCACTTGCAGGAACACCGATCCCTCTGGCGCCCAGCCGTAGTCCTCCAGCCACATCGACCGCGTGAACTCGACGCGGTTGGAGTGGCACCCAACGGTCCACGATCGGCCGTCGGACACGAAGTAGGCGTCCAGGGTTTCGAAGTCGCCGTCGGATTCGGTCCAGAAGCCGGGATCCGTGTAGTAGGCCTCCACCCGGTCGAGGGGTTCACCGGTGCGAAGGTCGAGCCCCTGGGCACGGCCGTCGTCTTCCACCCACAGCGTCGCCGCCGCGCCTACCGGAGCGCTCAACACGAGATATTGCCCCGGTTCCGGTGTCGTCTCGAGGTCGATACGCTCGCCGTCCACCTCAATCCACGACTCGACCCAGGTGGGGTCGGTACCGTGCTCCGCAAGAAAGTCCGCTTGGAGCGCGACCTGGGCGATCAAGAACTCAACGCCTTCCCCCGCCTGCGGCATCTGCGCCAGCTCGGGAATCGCGGCGAGCTGTTCCGGCGTCATTGAAGCGTCTTTGAAAAGGCACGCCAGCGATATCGAGAAGTGCGCACCGCGAAGGTCGGCCGGCTCGTCGATGACGCTCGCGTCGTCTCCCGGTTCGCACCAGAGGCGCCGATCGATTCCCGTAGCCAGCTCGTAAGGTCCGGTTCGGAGGAACGAATCGGAGTCCATACTGCCGCCGACGGTTAGGAAAGCGGCTGCCAGCAACGTCAACGCGACGAGAGTCGGGATTCGGCGCATGAGGGGGTTCGTTGTTCTGTTATGCGATGGGGGCACAACGGGACCCTAGGTGATCACGTCCGGTGATGACTCAATAGACGGTCACGTTCCACAATCTATCCGATACCGTGACGAACCGCCCACAATGCGGCCTGTGTGCGGTCGGCGGCCCCGATGCGGCGGAGGAGGTTCGTGACGTGGGTCTTCACGGTCTTCTCCGAGACGCCGAGGGCCCGGGCGATCTGGCGGTTCGTCTGGCCCTTGGCGATCAGGCCGAGCACCTGGCTCTCCCGCGGGGTCAGCGACGGCGCCGACGGGGCATTGCCGTTGCCGTTCATCAAGCCCCGCATGGCGATCGGCGCGAGGAGCAGTTGTCCGGCGTGGACGGTGCGGATCGCGCTCGCCAGCGCGTCGGGGTCGATGTCCTTGTACACGAACCCGGCCGCTCCGGCGGTGATGGCGGCCGGGACGCGTTCAGCGTCGGTGGCCGAGGTCAGGACCAGGATTCGGGGCCCGTCGTCGGCCTTGCCGAGGCGGTCGAGCACGCCCTGGCCGTCGAGTCCGGGCATCTTGAGGTCGAGGAGCACCACGTCCGGGCGGGTCTCTTCGATGGCGCGCAGGGCTTCTTCTCCTTCGCCCGCTTCGCCGACGACGGTGAAGTCGGGTTCGAGTTCGAGGTACCCGCGGAGGCCGCGGCGGACCACGGGGTGGTCGTCGACGAGGAGGAGTCGGATCTCAGGCACGGTCGGCCTCTTCGGGATCGGTTGCGGAGCTGTCGAGTTCGAGGGTCACGACCGTGCCTTCCCCGGGCGCGGTCTTGAGGTCGAGTTCGCCGCCGAGGGCCTTGGCGCGTTCGCGCAGCGAGAGCAGGCCGAGCCCGCGGGTGGCGGCCTCGGTGGCGTCGAAGCCATCGCCGTCGTCGGCGATGGTGATGCGCTCGGTCTCGACGGTGACGGAGACGTGGCGGGCGCGGGCGTGGCGGAAGGCATTGCTCAGGGCCTCCTGGACGAGCCGGAGCACCTCCACCTCGCCGTCCCGGGAGAGGTCCACCGGGGAGCGGAGCTCGAACGTGACCTCGGTGTCGTGCAGGCGGTCGAGGAGCGTGACGTGGCGGCGAAGGGTCTCGACCAGGCCGTGCGCGTCGAGGTCGGCGGGCCGGAGTTCGACGATGACGGCGCGCAGTTCGGCGATGGCTTCGGCGGCGAGGGTCTCGACCTCGCCGAGGCGGTGGGCGGCGGCCTCGGGGTCGGTCGGGGCGAGCTTGCGGGCGGCGCGGGCGGAGAGCCTGAGGGAGAACAGGCGCTGCATGACCGCGTCGTGGAGTTCGCGGGCGAGCCGGTTGCGTTCCTCGACGACGGTGAGCTCGCGGCTGCGCTCGTACAGGCGCGCGTTGGTGATCGCGATGGCCGCGTGCGAGGCGAGCAGTTCGATCAGCTCGGTGTCGGCTTCGTTGAAGCCGGGTTTGCCGAGGTCGTTGGTGAGCACGACGATGCCGATGGTGCGGCTGCAGTCGGCCTCGGCGGAGCCGACGGCCGGCTCGCAGCCGCGGATGGGCACGCCCAGCAGCGCGGCCATCGTCGGGTGGGCTTTGGGCCACCACTGGAAGCGCGGGTCGCGGCGCAGGTCGTCGAGGCGGATCGGCTCGCTCTCGGCGAGGATCGCGGCGAGCATGCCGTGCTGGCGCGGGAGCGGGCCGATCTCCAGGCGCTGCTCCTCGCCGATGCCGTCGGTGATGAACTCGGCGAATCCGCCTTCGTCGTCGGGGATGCCGATCGCGGCGTAGTCGGCGCCGACCAGGCGCCGGGCCGAGGAGACGATCACCTCGAGCACCTGGTGCACGGACAGGTGCCGGGTGATCGCGCCGACGGCCGCCGACACCTCGTGCAGCAGCGACGTGGCTTCAGAAGCGGACCCGGTGGTCTCGGAGGCGGTCACGGTGCCAATCTAGTCGACGCGGCGCCGTCCGGGCCTCGGTCGCTGGTCCTAGGACCTGCGCCGCAGTCTCGACCGCGACCTCGGCCCGATGCGCGGGGCCCGCGCCGGCAATAGCGTGAGGCCATGAGTGATCAACTGATGCCGCAAGTGGACGACCGCACCGCCATCATCACCGGTGCCTCAGCCGGACTCGGCGAGGCGCTCGCCGAACGCCTGGCCGCCTCCGGCTGGAACCTGATCCTGACCGCCCGCGGCGAGGAGCGTCTGGCGCGGGTCGCCGAGCGGCTCGGCGCCCGGTATCTGGCCGGGGACGTGACCGACGCGGTGCACCGCCGGGAACTGGTCGCCATGGCCGGGGACCGGCTCGACCTGCTGGTGAACAACGCCTCGACGCTGGGCGAGGTGCCGCTGCCCCTCCTCGCGGACGCGGACCTGACGGTGTGGCCGCGCCTGTTCGAGCTGAACGTGTGGGCCCCGATCGCCTTGGCGCAGTTGGCCCTTCCGGTCCTCCGGGAGCGGGGCGGGGCGATCGTCAACATCTCCTCGGACGCCGCGACTGGCCCGTACGCGACGTGGGGCCCGTACGGGGCGACGAAGGCCGCGCTCGACCAGCTGTCGAACGTGCTCGCCGCCGAGGAGTCGGCCGTCGCGGTCTGGGCGCTCGACCCCGGCGAGATGGCCACCGGGATGCTCGCCGACGCGGTGGGCGAGGCCGACGCCGCCGAAGCCGACCCGCCCTCGCACGCCGCGGCGGCGATCGTCTCGATCATCAAGGGCCGCTGGTGCACCTGCGAATGGCGTGCACCCGAGAGCGGCCGCTACGCCGCCCGTGACTTCGACAAGCTGCACACCCACACCAATGAGGAGGCGAGGGCATGAGCACGACGTTGACCACCCCTTTCGATTTCGCGCTGGACGCCGCACTGGAGGCGGACCAGCCCGCCGAAGCTCGCGGCAGGGCCCGCTCGGACGTACGGCTCCTGGTGTCCGACAAGGCGACCGGCGACATCAGGCACCAGCACTTCGAAGACCTCCCGGCGCTCGTGCGCCCCGGCGACCTGCTCGTGGTCAACAACTCCGCGACCCTCCCGGCGGCCGTGCCCACGAGGCAGGGCCTGCGGGTCCACTTCTCCTCCACGCGGCCGGACGGCTCCTGGCTGGTCGAACTCCGCGACCGCGACAAGCCCTACCTGGGCGAAGTCCCGGGCCGGGTCGTGGATCTCCCCGGCAAGGTGCCGCTGCTCCTGGAACGCCGTTTCGGCAAGCGGCTCTGGGTGACCCGGCCCCCGATCGACTCGATCCCCGGCTACCTCGCCCGCTACGGCAAGCCGATCCGCTACTCGTACGTCGACCGCGCCTGGCCGATTGGCGCCTACCAGACCGCGTTCGCCACGGTCCCCGGTTCGGCCGAGATGCCCAGCGCGGCAAGGCCGTTCACCCCGGAGATCGTCACACGGCTGGTCTCGGCCGGCGTCGGCATCGCACCGATCACGCTCCACACGGGAGTGGCCTCGCTGGAGAGCGACGAGGACCCGTACCCGGAATGGATGGAGGTCAGCGAGTACACCGCGCGGATAGTCAACGCGACCAAGGCATCCGGCGGTCGGGTGATCGCCGTCGGGACGACGGTGGCCCGGGCTTTGGAGAGCACCGTGGTCGGCGGCAAGGTCGTCGCGGCCTCGGGCCACACCGAACGGATCATCTCCCCCGCGAACCCGGTCCACGTCACTGACGGCCTGCTCACCGGCTTCCACGAGCCGAGGTCCACCCACCTGTCGATGCTGGAGGCCATCTGCGACACCAGCCTCCTACGCGACTCCTACACGGCCGCAATCGAAGCCCGCTACCTCTGGCACGAGTTCGGCGACGTCCACCTCATCGCATGAGGCGAGGCCTCTTCGGCGACCGCGACGTGCGCCTGCTGTGGTCGGCCACGGCCTGCCTCTCGGCGGCGTTCTGGATGCTCCAGATCAGTGTCGCGCTCCACGTCCTCGCGGTCGCCGGGACCGCGGCGCTCGCCGCGGTCCAGCTGGCCGGGGTCCTGCCCGCGCTGCTGCTGACGCCGGTGGCGGGCCTGGCCGCGGACCGGATGCGGCTCCGCCCACTGCTCCTGTGGGCCGTCACCGCACAGACCGTGGCGGTCGCCGGCATGGCGGTCGGCGCTTGGGCGGGGAGCCTCGCGGTGCTCGCGGTCTGCTATGCGGCGCAGAGCTTCGCGATGGCGTTCTGGCCAGCGGCCCGGCAGCAGTGGCTGTACGGGCTCGTGGAGCTTGAGTCGCGCCAGAAGGCGAACGCGGCGTTCGGGTCGCTCGGCGGGATCATGACGATCGTCGGCGCGATCGCCGCAGGACTCGTGTCGGCCTGGTCGACCGTGGCCGCGATCGGCGGCGCGGCCGCCCTCATCGCCTGCGACGCGATGATCCAGGCCCGTGTCCGCGAGACACCACCGGTCAAACCGGCAGCGACGAACGAGCGAATCGCCACCCGAGTGCGCGTCTTCATGGCAGGTCTTCGCGAGGGCTTCGGAGCCACCCGACGGTATCCGCTGGCCCGCTCGGTGATCTGGATCGGGATCGCCTGGGGCTTCATCGGCGGCGGCTACACGGTGATGCTCAGCGGCCACCTGGTCGACGACCTCGGCGGCGACGCCGTAACCGTCGCGGCGATGTTCGTCTGCGACGGCCTCGCAGTCCTGGCCGGGACCATTCTCGCGGGCCGCCTGCGCCGTGCGGCACACCTCCCAGTGTGGGCGGTCTGCTATGTGGCGCAAGGGCTCGCGTGGGCAGGCTTCTTCGCCGCCCCCGGCCTGGCCGGTGCCGCGGCCTGTCTGGCGGTGATGCGCCTTTCAAGCGGCTTCATCATCGCCTTGGACACGACGATCCTGCTGGAGACCGTTCCGGCCGAGTTCCGCGGAAGAGTCACCTCGATCCACGTGACCACCTACAACGCCACAGCCCGCCTCTCTCTGGCAGTGCTCGGCGCGGCCCTTGGCTGGGCCACCCTCACCGCCCTCGGTATGGCCGCCGGTCTGCTCGCAACGGCCACCGGCATCGCATGGTGGCTGTTTGCGGGCAGGCGATCGCAAGCTGCATACCGCGAAGCCGCTCCCGACCCGGCATAACCAGGCCGTTGGCATCCCGGTGGTCCTTCCCATGCCAGGGTCGGTCCACCAAGTGATCTCGCAAGGGCCGTGGCCGAGCGACGCCGGGCTCCTCATGGCCCGACACCGGTATCGACGTCCGTGCAATGCAGGCAGATGGCCAGAGGCTCATGTCGTAGTCTGCTTACCACCATCTCGTTCACCTACACGGATTCCGTATCCCTGTACGTACCTCAATTGTCCAGGCTCTGAGGCCGGCCCGCATCACCCACACGATGCAAAAGGTTTCACGTTCCGCGCCCGCAGACGGCCTGATCGACTGCGCCCCAACCGAAACGGAGCCGGCCACCGCCGCCCTCCCCCACTCCACCACCCACCGCTTCGTCGCTGACGCCTTGACCGCAAGCCGCACGCACCCGAAGGCCGAACGGGACAACGCCGGCGAAGGCCGCCCCGCGCCACGGGGCCTTCAGGCGAGTTCGGCTCCAGCATCGCGTGGGTGGTGGACCGGTCCGCGGCGGCAATCCCGCACCGGGTGCCGGAAGGTGCTGCGACGTAGCATTGATACGTGGTCTATCCAGTCGGTCCAGCGATGGGAGACGGGCCGAAGCGCCGGGCGCGCTTCGCGATTCCCGACTCGCCCGTGATCGCCGTCGTCACGGCGCTGCTCACGCTCGCCCTCGCAGTGCTCCTGTTCCTCACGGCGCTGCCCGGCGAGGAGCGCGTGCTCTATTTCGAGGGCCGAGAGGTCAGCCCGGCCGCGATCTGCGTGACCACCGGCGCCGACGGCGAAGCCGAGCCGCGTGCGTGCGCCGAGGTCGGTGAGTACGAGACCCAGCCGACCCCGTGGAGCGTCCCCCGGGTCGTGATCGCCGCGGTGCTGGCCGGGCTCGCCGGGGTAGTCCTCGCCGGTGTCCCGAAGCAGGTCAGAGACCGCCGCGAGGATGAGCAGGCCAAGTTGGCGCGCCTCACCGACGAGGACTTCAAGCCCTAGTCGACGTAGATGTCCGGCTGGAAATCGGTCTGCCCCGGTACCACGGCATAGCCCGACAGGTCCGTGATGCCTTCGGCGGCGAGCACGTCCTCGACCATGACCGCGTTGCCGGTGTAGGCCTTCGGGTCCTTAGCGAGGATCGCCAGCGCGGCGTCGGCGACGATCTCGGGCTTGCGGCTGCGGTCGAGCATCGGCTGCCCGCCGAGGGCGTACGCGACGGCGGCGGTGGCGATGGTCGTCCTGGGCCACAGGCAGTTCGCCGCGATGCCCGGTTCGGTCTCGGAAGCGCCGAGGGTCATGATCGTCATGCCGTACTTGGTGGCCGTGTACGGGCCGCCGGCGAACCATTTGGAGTCGGTGTTCAGCGGCGGGCTGATCGTGAGCAGGTGGGCGTGGTCGGAGCCGCGCAGGTACGGGAGGGCGGCGCTGATCGAGGCGAAGGTGCCGCGCAGGTTCACGCCCGTGATCAGGTCGAACTTCTTCAGGCTGAGCTCGCCGATGCCGGTGAGGTCGAGCGCGGAGGCGTTGTTGACGCAGATGTCGAGCCCGCCGAACGCGGCGGCGGCGGTGTCGATGGCCTCCCCCACGGATTCGGCGTCGCGCAGGTCGCCGACGATGGGCAGCGCCTCGCCGCCGACCGCTTCGATGGCCTTCGCGGTCTCGTAGAGGGTCCCGGGGAGCTTCGGGTGGGGCTCGCCGGTCTTGGCGAACAGTGCCACCTTGGCTCCGGCCGCGCCCAGCGCGACGGCGATGGCCGCGCCGATGCCGCGGCTGGCGCCGGTGACGAACGCGGCCCTGCCCTGCAAGGCTGCGGTGTTGACGGCTGGCTCCATTGCTCTGCCTCCAAGTGTTCGGTGTCACCCGAATACTACTAGTCAGTAACTTCTGGCGGAAGACCACCGGGGACGACACTCCAATCGAATGCTGAATGCCAGCTGAGAGCGCGTCCAGAACTCCCCTGGAAACGCATCCGAACCCTGTCAGCGGCGCAAAGGGTGAAATAGGCTGGCCGAGCGAACGCGGGCGCGGGCAACCGACCGGGGCCCGGACGAGTACTTAGGAGCGGTGGATGACTTCGACCAGCGGGCCAGCCGGGGCTACACCGCCAGCGGTGCCGCTCCGGGGCGACGGGTCCCCGGCGCGTCTTCTCGTAGTGGATGACGAGGAGAGCCTGGCCGACCTGCTGGTCGAAGCCCTTTCGTTCCAGGGGTACGAGGTCGCCGCGGCGCGTTCGGGCACCGAGGCGCTCGCCTCCTTGGAGAAGGTGCGACCCGACCTGGTCATCCTCGACGTGAACATGCCCGGACTCGACGGCTTCGGCGTGGCCGACCGCATGCGGGCCTCCGGCGACCAGACCCCGATCATCTTCCTGACCGCCCGCACCGCCCCCGACGACCTGCGCGACGGTTTCGGCTCCGGCGGCGACGACTACCTGATGAAGCCGTTCCGGCTCGAAGAGCTCAGCCTGCGCGTCTCGGCGGTCCTGCGCCGCACGCTCGGCAGGGAGTCGGCCTCCTCGCGCGGAAGCGACACGGTCGCCGTGGCCGACCTCATCCTCGACCTCGCGGCCCACCAGGTGACGCGCGACGGCAAGACGATCGACCTGTCCCCCACCGAGTTCCGGCTCCTGCGGTACCTCGCGGCCAACACCGGCCGCGTCGTGTCCAAATCGGAGCTGCTGCGTCAGGTCTGGGGCTACGACTTCGAGACCGATTCCAGCCTCGCCGAGACCTACGTGTTCTACCTGCGCCGCAAGCTCGACAAGCTCGGCCCGCGGCTCATCCACACCGTCCGCGGGGTCGGCTACATGCTGCGCCCGCCACAGGAGTAGAGCGTGGCCATCAGAACGAAGATCGCCGCGGCCATGGCGGTCCTGCTCATCGTGGCGGTGAGCATCATCGGTTTCGTCACGGTCCAGGCGGTCTCGAGCCACCTGATCGACCAGGTCGACCAGAAACTGCACGGCCTGCTGGATCAAGGCAGCGTCCGCTCGGTCCCCGCCAACGGCTCCTCCGACGAGGTCCTCTACAACGAGTTCGCGTTCCTCGTCTTCGACGAATCCGGTGATCTCGTGCTCGACTTCCCCGCCGGATACAAGGACGCCCCCTACTCGCTGCCCGCCATCGCCGCACCGCCGAGCGAGAGCGGCTTCTTCACCGTCGACAGTGTCGACGGGGACATGACCTATCGGGCCGTGACCGCGGCCGACATCGATGCCAGTGTCAACGGCGTCCCCGGGACTTACACGATCGTGTTCGCCACCTCGATGGAAGGCGTCGAAGCCACGATCTCGACGCTGACGCGCACGGTCGTCGTCACCGGCCTGGTCGTCGCCGCCATCGGCATCCTCGCCGCCTGGATCATCACCCGGCGCGGCCTGCGCGTGGTCGACCAAATGGTCGCCGACGCCGAGCACGTCGCGACCGGGAACCTCGACCACCGCATCACCGCCGCCGACCCGCGCACCGAGATGGGCCGGTTGTCGTTGGCGCTCAACCGGATGGTCTCGCGCCTCACCGACGCGATCACGCAGCGGGACCGCCAGCACGAGCGGCTCCGCCAGTTCGTGGCCGACGCCGGACACGAACTCCGCACCCCGCTCACCGCCATCGGCGGCTACGTCCAGCTCTACGAGTCCGGCGCCACTCCCCAGGGCGAGAAGCTCGACCGGGCCATGAGCCGCATCGGCAGCGAGAACGCGCGACTGGCGAAACTCGTGGACGACCTCATGGTCCTGTCCCGCCTCGACGAAGAGGTCGGCGGCGACCGGGAACTGGTCGAACTCACCCAGCTCGCACAGGACGCCGTGGACGACGCCGAGGTCGCCGACCCCACCCACCCGGTCACCCTCGATGCGCGCGAAGCGATCACGGTCGTCGCCAACGAGGGCCAGCTGCGGCAGGTGCTCGTGAACCTCCTGACCAACGCCCGCGTCCACACCCCGCAGGGCACGGCCATCGAAGTCTCCGTCGCCCAGAGCAACGGCTGGGCGGTCATGCGCGTGGCCGACCGCGGCCCCGGCATCCCCGCCGAGCACCGCCAGAAGGTCTTCGACCGGTTCTACCGGGCCGACGCCTCGCGCTCGCGCGCCACCGGCGGCTCCGGCCTCGGACTGTCCATCGTGTCCTCGATCGTCGCCGCCCACGGCGGACAGATCCGCCTCGACAGCGAGCCCGGCGAAGGCACCTCGATCGAGGTGCGACTGCCGGTCGCCCGCCTCGAATAGCGGAGTAACCGGCCTTTTCGATAAATCCTTCGACAAGGGCCCCAAGCGGTTTCAGCGTGTCGGACGGATAATCGGCGACACCGTCCGACTGCTACGCTCGATCGTCGTGACCCGCATCCTTCCCTCATGGTTCGTCGAACGCATCAACCCCGTGCCCGACGAGGACGACCTCCCGGTCTCCACGCTGGAACTGTTCTTCGACCTCATCTTCGTGTTCACCGTCGCCCAGTTCACCGCGATCATCGCCCACGACCCGCTCATCGGCCTGCTCCAGACCGTGCTCATGTTCGGCTTCCTGTGGTGGATTTACGCCGGCTACTCCTGGCTCACCAACGTGATCCCGCCCGAGCGCCCCGCCCGCCGGATCCTGCTCCTGATCGCCATGGCCGGATGGCTCGTCATCGCCCTGACCATCCCCGCCGCCTTCGAGAGCGGCGGCCTCTGGATCGCCGTCGGACTGCTCGTGGTCGTGCTCGTCCACGGCCTCATGTACCTCCAGGCCGCCCGCGCCTTCGGACCCGTGTTCATCGCGAACCTCGCCGCGGTCGCGGCCGTCTTCGCCGCCGAACTCGGCCCCGAAGGCCTGTGGCGCTATGTGTTCTGGGGCCTGGCCACGGCCATCGTGTGGTCGGTCCCGATCTGGCACGGCCAGCGCGGCCTCAACCTCCACCCCGCGCACATCACCGAACGGCACGGCCTCGTCGTGATTGTCGCCCTCGGCGAATCGGTGGTGGCCATCGGGATCGGCGCGGCCGGCCTGCCGATCGACGCGGACCTGCTCGTCGCCGCGGTCCTCGGCCTCGCGATCGGCGCGTGCATGTGGTGGTCGCTGTTCGTGCACGACCTCCCCGCGACCGAGCACGCGCTCACCGCCACAACGGATGCGGTGAAGCGCGTGCGGAAGGTCCTGGTGGGCCTGTCCTACTCGTTCATCCCGGTGCTCATCGGCATCCTGGTCACCGCCGCGGGCCTCAAGCACGCGGTCGGGCACGCCATGGAACCGCTCGACCCCGCCTCGACGCTGCTGCTGTCCGGCGGTGTGGCGATGTTCCTGCTCGGCACGGCCGGACTGCGGTTCTCGATGCCGCTGCCCAGGCCCTGGGAGCGCGTGGCCCTCGCGGCGGTGGTGCTCCTGGTCGCCCCGCTCGGCCTCGTCAACACGGCACTCCAGTTGGGCGCCATCGTGATCGTCCTGATCGCGGGGCTCGAAGTGGAACGCCGGACCGCTAAAGCGGCGCTGAAGCCAGTGCCTTCGGAATGACCAGCGGCGTCCCGGTCTCGGGGTCGTCGATGATGCGGCACGGCAGGTCGAAGACCTGCTTCACGGTCTCGGCGGTCACGATCTCGGCCGGGGCGCCCTCGGCGACGACCTCGCCGTCGCGCATCGCGATGAGGTGCGTCGCGTAGCGCGCGGCCTGGTTGAGGTCGTGGAGCACCGCCACGAGGGTCCGGCCCTCGCGGTGGAGCTTCGCGCACAGGTCGAGGACCTCGATCTGGTGCGTGATGTCGAGGAACGTGGTCGGCTCGTCGAGCAGCAGCAGCGGCGTCTGCTGGGCGAGGACCATCGCGATCCACACGCGCTGGCGCTGGCCGCCGGAGAGCTCGTCCACGCCGCGGTCGGCGAGTTCGGAGATGTCGGTGGCGGCCATGGCTTCTGCGACCACGCGTTCGTCGTCGGCCGACCACTGCTTCAGGAGCCCCTGGTGCGGGTAGCGGCCGCGGGCGACGAGGTCGGCCACGGTGATCCCGTCGGGCGCGATCGGCGACTGCGGCAGCAGGCCGAGGCGGCGCGCGACGGCGCGGGTGGGCTGGGAGTGGATGTCCTTGCCGTCGAGCAGCACGCGTCCGGCCGAGGGTTTGAGCATGCGCGCCAAGGCCTTCAGCAGCGTGGACTTGCCGCAGGCGTTGGGGCCCAGGATGACCGTGAACTCCCCTTCGGGGATGTCCACGCTGAGCCCTTCGCTGATGGCGACGCGGCCGTAGCCGATGGTGGCGTCTTCGACGACCAGTGGACCAGCAGCGGTCACGACATGACCCCCTTCTTGCGTTGAGCGATGAGCAGCCAGACGAGGTAGAGGCCGCCGACGACGCCGGTGACGACCCCGGTGGGCAGCTGGCGTTCGCCGACCCCGGCCACCGCCACGGCGTCGGCCGCGGTGACGATGAGCGCGCCGACGATGGCGGACACCAGGAAACTGCGGGCCGAGCCGGTGAGGCGGGCGGCGATGTGCGGGGCCGCGAGCGCGACGAACGCGAGCGGCCCGGCGACGGCGACGGCCCCGGCTATGAGCACCGAGGCGGCGATGAGCGCGACGACGCGAGTGCCGGTGACGTGCACGCCGAGACCGGTCGCGGTGGCCTCGCCGAAGCGCAGTGCGTCCAGGCCCCGGGAGAGGAACGCGACGACGATGACCCCGGCGGCCAGGACGAGCGCGACGATCCTGGCCTGTTCCCAGTCGCGGCCGGAGAGGTCGCCGGTGAGCCAGTAGACCGCGCGGAACGCGTCGATGGTGTTGGTGCGGGTGAGCAGGTAGCCGTTGATGCCCGCGAGGATCGCCGCGACGCCGATGCCCACGAGCACGAGCCGGTACCCGGACGGGTCGCCGCCGCGGGTGAGGGCCCAGATCACCAGGCCGGTGGCGAGGGCGCCGAGGGCGGCGAACCCGGCGGTGAGCTGGAGGGTCGCGTTGGTGAGGACGATCGCGATGAGCGCCCCGGAGGTCGCGCCCTGGGTCAGGCCCAGGATGTCGGGGCTGCCCAAGGGGTTTCGGGTGAGGGTCTGGAACAGGGCGCCGGAGAGGCCCATGCACGCGCCGACCGCGAGGCCGGTGACGAGGCGCGGAAGGCGCAGGTCCCAGAGGATGAACTCGTCTCCTTTGGTGCCTTGGTCGATCAGTGCCGCCCAGGTCCGTTCGAGGCCGAGCGCGGTGGAGCCGGTCGCGGCCGACCACAGGCTGACGGCGACGAGGACGGCGAGCGAGCCGAGGATCGCGGCGATCGTGCGGTGGCGCAGGCGGATCGAGCTCTCGCCGAGGCGCACGACCGTCGATCCGGAGGTCAGGGTGCTCACAGCCGGGCCACCTTCCTGCGGCTCACCAGGTAGAGGAAGAACGGGCCGCCCGCGACGGCGCAGACGATGCCGACCTGCACTTCGGCCGGGCGGGCGATCACGCGGCCGAGCACGTCGGCGGCGACGAGGAACGCCGCGCCCGAGAGCATCGAATAGGGCAGGACCCAGTTCTGGTCCGGTCCGGTGAAGGCCCGGACCACATGCGGCACAACGAGACCGACGAAGACGATCGGGCCGCACACGGCCGTGGCCGTGCCGGCGAGCACCGTGATCGCGGCGATCCCGGCCACGCGCAGCACCCGGGGGTCCACGCCGAGACCGGTCGCGGTCGCGTCCCCGAGCGCGAGGGCGTTGAGCGGGCGCGCGAGCAGGACGCCGACCAGGGCCGCGCCGCCGATGAGGAGCACGACCGGCAGCATCGGCGCCACATGCGCGTTCACGAGCGAGCCGACCGACCAGAACCGCATCTGGTCGAGCGTGGCCGCGCTCATGAGCTGAATCGCCGAGACGTACGCGTACCCGGCGGCGGTCACCGCGGCCCCGGCCAGCGCGAGCCGCGCGGGGGTCGCCGCGGCGGCGCCTGCGATGAGGTAGACGGCCACGGAGGCGACGGCGGCACCGGCGAACGCGAACAGGATGGTCTGCGTGAACCCGAAGGAGCCGAAGAAGAACGAGGCGGTCACGACCGCGGCGGCGGCGCCGGTGTTGACGCCGAGGAGGCCGGGGTCGGCGAGGGGGTTGCGGGTCATGGCCTGCATGAGGGCCCCGGCGAGGCCGAGGGCGGCGCCGGCGGCGAGGCCGAGCACGGTGCGGGGCACGCGCAGCTCGGTGACCACGGGGTAGGACTCGGAGGCCGGGTCGGTGAGCCCGGCCCAGACCTGGCCGAGGTCCATCGCGCGGGAGCCGACGGCGACGCTGAGGACCGCGAGGACGGCCAGTGCGGCGACGAGGACGAGGAGCCCGAGTATGCGGCGACCCGTGCGCGAGCGCGGCACGGGTCGGCCTCCGCCCCTTGGCGAATCGAGCGCCGGGGCCTGCTCCCTGGCGCGTTGGGCGGTTGACAAGTGCGGACTCCGGAGGGATAGTGACAGCGGTTTTGTTTAGGCTAACCTAACCCCGAAACCCCGGCCATCCTCGCTCTCCCCCTAAAGGAGTTCCCCGTGCCACTCCGCGTCCGACCGCAGCTCGTTCCCGCACGTCAGAGCTCCAAGAACCAGGGCCTCTCCCGTCGCGGACTGTTCGCGGCCGGCGGCGGCCTCGGCGCCGCCTCTCTGCTCGCGGCCTGCGGCTCTGACGTGGACGCCGGCACCGAAGGCGACGGCGCCGGGTCGGGTCCGTTCAAGTTCCTCGACGAGCGCGACCAGCAGGACGTCGAGCTCGACGCGGTCCCGACGAAGATCGTCGCGTTCACCGGCCTCGCCGCCGCGCTCTACGACTACGGCGTCGAGGTCGCGGCCGTGTTCGGGCCGACCACGCTCCCCGACGGCGCCCCCGACATCCAGGCCGGGCGCATGCCCGTGGAGGAGTTGACGATCCTGGGGAACGTCTGGGGCGAGTTCGACGTCGAGAAGTACGCGGAGCTGAACCCCGAACTCATCGTCTCGCACTACTACGAGGGCTTCGACCTGTGGTTCGTGCCCGAGGAGCGCCTTGAGGAGGTCGAGTCCCTCGCACCGGCCATCGGCATCGAGGTCTCCAGGCCCACGATCGACGAGATCATCGACCGCCATGCGTCCCTTGCGGAAGCGCTCGGGGCGGACTTGGCCTCGGAGGACGACGCCGCCGGCGTGGAGCGCTTCGGCGCCGCGGCGGGGGGCATCGCCGCCGCGATCGCGGACAAGCCGCTCAAGGCGATGGCGGTGGGCGCCTGGCCCGACGGGCTCTACATCGCCAATCCGCCCACGTTCAACCTCCTCGCCAAGAGCGTCGAACTCGGCGTGGACTTCGTGGTGCCCGACAACCCCGACCAGAACGACTACTGGGAGCTCCTGTCCTGGGAGAACATCGACAAGTACGAGGCCGACGCGATCTTCCTGGATCAGCGCACCGGGAACATCACGGCCGAGCAGCTGCTGGCCGACTACCCGACCTGGGCGGCGCTTCCGGCCGTCGCGGCGGGGCAGTTGTACACGTGGAACGCCGAACCGGTGTACTCGCACGTCGGCGGCGCCGTCGAGCTCGAGTTGATCGCCGAAGGGCTCACCGCGGCACAGCCGCTCACCTCCTAGCCGCAGGGCCAGTGGTTGACGCCACGTGAGGGCCCCAGTTCAGAGGGCCGGAATCTGATGAGGTTAGCCTAACCTTCGATCGGCCAGACCGCGTCCGAGAGCCGTTCCCAGTCCGGCCCTCAATCGCCCTTCAAGAAGGAGAAACACATGGCTTTCGATGCCGACAGCGTCAAGTTCGGCCGCCGCGGCCTGCTCGCGGGCGGCGGCGCCCTCGGACTGACCGGCGTCCTCGCCGCCTGCGGCGGTGGCGACGACGAGACCTCCGAAGACTCGGCCGACTCCGGCCCCTGGGAGTTCACCGACGACCGCGGTGAGACGACCGAGCTCGACGCGGTCCCCACGAAGATCGTCGCGTTCACCGGCATGGCCGCCGCGCTGTACGACTTCGGCATCGAGATCCCCGCGGTCTACGGCCCCACCACGAACGAGGACGGCTCGCCGACCACCCAGGCCGGGAACCTCCCCGTCGCCGACCTCGAGGTCTTCGGCAACGTCTACGGCGAGTTCGACGTCGAGGCCTACGCGGCCTACGGACCCGAGGCCATGTTCACGCACTTCTACATCGACCCCGCCTCGCTCTGGTACGTGCCCGCCGAGACCTCCGCCGACATCACGAGCCTCGCGCCCGTGACCGCGCTCAGCGCCAACGACGAGGGCCTGTCGAACACCCTCGACCAGGTCATCGGCCGCCACGCCGAGCTCGCCGAATCCCTTGGCGCCGACCTCGACTCGGACGAGAACGTCGCCAACAAGGAGCGTTACGACGCCGCCGTCGAGGCCCTGAAGGCCGCCGCCGCCGCGAACCCCGTGAAGGTCCTCGCGTGCGCCGCCGCCGCGGACACCTTCTACGCCTCCAGCCCGCTCATGGGCAACGACACCCGCTTCTTCATGGAGCTGGGCGTCGACATCATCGTGCCCGACGCGCTCGACGAGGCCACCGGCTCCTACTTCGAGTTCCTGTCCTGGGAGAACGTCGACAAGTACCAGGCCGACCTCCTGCTCCTCGACAACCGCGTCCAGTCGCTCCAGCCCGACCAGCTCACCGAGTTCCCGACCTGGACCGCCCTCCCGGCCGTCCAGGAAGGACAGATCGTCGGCTGGGAGGCCGAGCCCATGTACTCCTACGGCCTCGCCGCCGCCTCGATCGAGGCCCTGGCCGAAGCGATCACGAATGCGAAGAAGCTCTTCTAACGACTTGCAACTGAACGCAAAGTGGCAGGGGCGGACCGTTCGGTCCGCCCCTTCGTCTTGCGCTGGTGCTACCTGATGTCGATCGTGACCACGGACGGATCGTGGTCGGAGACACCGTAGTCGCCGTAAGCGGGCTCCTCGCCGAACTCGTAGGCGTCGGCCGGGTAGTCCGAGTTGATGTGCGCGGACACCGCGGACTCGACCTCGCGCATCAGCCGCGGCGAGACGAACATCTGGTCGAGGGTCTGCGTCTGCCCCATGTAGGTGTAGGAGTAGGCGGCCTCGGGGTGCTCCTCCAGCATGTAGTCGTGCAGGCTGGAGAGCCCCGAGTCCTCGTACAGACCCGCGAGCTGGTCGGACGGGCCGACCCAGTCGCCGGCGATCGTCTGGCCCTCGGCGAACGGGTCGTCCGGGCGCGGGAAGACGTTGAGGTCGCCGCCGGCCAGGACCTTCGCCCTGCCGTCGTTGTCCAGGATCGCGGCGCTGATCGCGGTCAGGTAGTTCGCCTGCTCGGTGCGGTGCAGCACGCGGGTGTTCGGGCTCGAGGAGAAGTGGTTGTTGATCAGGTAGATCTCCGAGGCCTTGAGGCCCCACTTGTCCTTGAGGTAGAACTTCGCGACCTGCGCCGGACGGCTGAAGACGTCGAAGCCGTTGCAGGCGTAAACGCCCGAGCTCGTGCACTGGTCGATGACCTCTTGCGGCAGCGCCGCGTTGAGGGCCTTCGGGTTCTGCACGTCGGCATTGATCGCGTCGGCCTCGGTCGGGTACTCGACCTCCGGCGCGTCGCCGAAGACCGGGTCCCAGCTCTTGACCTTCGACAGCCCGGCCAGCTTGGGCTGGTACAGGAAGCCGGTCATGATGCCGCGGGTGTCGGCCGAGTCGAGGTCGCCCACGGCCTGGTAGGTCGGGCCGCCGTTCTCGGCGATGACGAGTGCGAGCTCCTGGATCGAGTCGGGCGCGCCGTCGCCGCCGGTGTTGGCGTCGCCGGTGTTCACCAGGTCGCAAACGAGGCGGTCGATGCCGAGGTCGGCGTCCTTCGTCCACTCGGGATTGACCGCGCAGACGTCCTGGGCCTCGCCCTCCTGGGTCATCAGGATCGCGGGGCTGTGCAGGTCGTCGATGATCTGCCCGGCCTGGCGCTGCAGCTGCGCGTCGTACTCCTCATAGGAGGCCGGGACGTAGTTGAAGGGCGGCTTGACGTTGCCCTCGGGGTCCTCGGCGTCGGTGCAGCCGGTGTTGCCGGTGAAGTCGCAGCCGGAGTCCGGGTTGTCGCGGAAGTCGTAGAGGTTCTCGATGTTGTACGAGGCGATCGCGGCCTCGTTGCGGCCCGCGGGCTCGACCGGCTGGTTCTCGGCCGGCTCCAGGCCGACTTCGAGCGCCAGGTCGTTCGCGACCTGGATGCCGTACTTCGCGAAGGAGAGGTACACGCCGCCGGTGTTGGCCTCGGTGATGACGTCGTAGGTCTTGGCCGGGGCGATGATCGTCTCGTTCGTACCCTCGGTGGCGCGGATGCCCATGTCGCCCATGACGAACAGGTAGCCGTTGCCGTCGTCGAAGTTCCCCTCGACCGTG
Organism: Glycomyces rhizosphaerae; assembly: GCF_042647865.1. Lineage (NCBI taxonomy): Bacteria > Bacillati > Actinomycetota > Actinomycetes > Glycomycetales > Glycomycetaceae > Glycomyces > Glycomyces rhizosphaerae. The sequence goes on along the minus strand of NZ_JBHRWO010000021.1, from coordinate 680,008 downwards.
TCGAGCGGGTGCGCGTCGCGGTAGGCGCGGGCCGCGTAGTCCTCCTGCTGGGCCGCGGCGCTGTCGCCGCGCATCGCCCAGACCTCGCCGCCGCTGGAGTACACGTCGCGACCGGCGGTGACCACCGAGTCGGCGGGGACCGTGAGCTGCATGCCGAGGTGGCGGCGGAAGTACTCGGTGGAGGCCTTGGCGCTGTCCGGCGGGTCGACCTCGACCGTCTCGATCGCGGCGAGCGGGTCCAGGCCGGACTCGACCACGTCGTAGACGTACGTGGAGCCGCCGCTGAACTGGATGTTCCCGAAGTAGTTGCCGACCACGGCGCGCACGACGATCTCGTCGCCCACCTTCACGGTCCAGTTCGCGCCCAGCTCGGTCTGCGCGGGCGAGCCGTTGAGGGTGCGGACGGTCGAGAACTTGTTGTTGAAGACGAAGATGCCGTCGGAGGAGAGCGGGTCGCCGTCCGTGGCGTCGGCCTTCTCCTGCAGGAAGAAGCCCTTGTTGCCGGAGGGGTCGAGGGTCTCCTGGGTGACCACGCCCTGCACGTAGACCGTCTGGCCGGCGAGAGGCGAGGTGAAGTCGGTGTCGCCGTCGGCGATCGAGCCCTGGACCTCGCCGATGTTCACGACGTCGACGTCCGCGAAGGCGGAGGAGGCGAAGACGAGTCCGGTCGCGCCGACGATGACCGCGCCAGCGGCCGCCGTCGCGAGCCGGGCTCGGCGTCTGAGGGAACGCACAGGAAGACTCCAATGCTGTCGAATGGGACCTCGGCGCCAAAGGGCGCCGGAGGCGGGATGATGGGGGCGGTTTTCACTCAACCGCAACAGCGGGTCGAACGCAAGACTTCAGAGTGAATTCCTCGTATCATCCCACGTCTCAATTGGGCCACGGCCGGGTCCGGACGCACTGAGGGCGGGACCCCGGAGGAGCCCCGCCCTGTTGCGCCCGTTCAGATCCGGCTGCTACCGGCCGTACCGGGGCGTGTGGTAGTCCGGCACTTCGACCTCGCCGAAGTCCATGTCCGCCGCCATGTAGAAGCTCGTGTACTGCGGCTGGTTGTAGGTGGTCTGCTGGTTCGCCACGCCGACCCGGTACTGCGGGTCGTGCATGAGCGTGAACAGCTTGTGGTCGGTGACCTCAGTGGAGAGGAAGACGCGGATCGCGCTGGAGTCGCGGGTGCGCACCAGCAGTTCCTCGCGCCAGTCGCCGAGCACGTCGGCCACCAGGCCCGGGTTGCCCTTCGTGTAGTTGTTGGTGAGGGTTCCGGCGGCGTCGAGCACGACACCGTCCTGGTAGTCGCGGATCGTCGTCTCCTCGACCGTGGCGGCGTCAGCGCCGTGCACGATCTGGGTCGTCAGGTCGGCGTCCCAGCGGATGTTCATGTTGGTGCCGGGAGTCGGCCCCTCGATCGGCACGCCGGTCACGGTGAAGAGGCCCTCGGGGTTGCCGGCCTGGTCGGGCGGGAGCGAGGCCCACGCCTCCAGTCCCGGTGTGCCCGGGTCGATGTCGCCGACCATGCCGCGCCCGGTGTCGCGGCCGGAGTAGCCGCCCCACAGGACCTCACCGGTCTCGGCGTCGCGCATCGCGTAGCCGTACGGCGCCCACGCGCCGCCCTCGAAGACCGAGAAGATCTCCAGGCCGTCGCGGTCCGGGTCGAAGTCGCCCACGTGCAGGGCGTCGCCGTGCCCGAGCTTCGCGAGGGTGCCGGGGTTGTTGGCGCCCTCCGGCATCGTCGCGTACGAGGAGTACAGCAGCGAGCCGTCGTCGTCCAGCGTCGCGGCGCCGTAGACGATCTCCTGCCTGCCGTCCCCGTCGACGTCGGCCACGCTCAGCGAGTGGTCGCCCTGCGTCGTCAGCGTGCCCCACTCGGGGTCGGGACCTTCCACGCCGTGCGGAGAACCGTTGAACGGGTTCGACATCGGCGCATGGCCGGAGTCGGCCTGCCAGCGCTGCTCGAGGCGCTCGCCGTCCCAGTCGATCGCGGTGATCGTCGTCCGCGTGTAGTAGCCGCGGGCGAAGATCGCCGTCGGGTGCTCCCCGTCGAGGTAGGCGACGCCCGACAGGAACCGGTCGACGCGGTTGCCCGGCTCGATGCGGGCCATGGCGTAGTCGCCCCACAGGAGGCCGTCGTCGTCGCGGTCGACCGGGAAGTCGATCGTGTCCATCTCGAGTCCGGTGCGCCCGTTGAAGACGGTCAGGTACTCGGGTCCGGAGAGGACGAAGCCGGCGAAGTTCCGCAGCTGGTTCCTCGTGGACCTCGAGGGCGCGTAGACGTCGATGAAGTGGTCGGCGAGCGTCTCCGCGTCTTCCTGCGAGAGCGGGTAGGCGAGGTCGAACTGGGCGTCGGCCCCGAGGGCCGCCTCGATCGTGGCGGGCCAGTCGCCCTTCAGGACCTCGGGGTGCTGGTCCCAGCCCATGAACATCTGGACGAGGTGGTCGTAGTACCCCGCCGCCGAGAGCCGGTAGTCGTCCTCGTGCGTGACGCCGGCCTCCACGTCGTCGGAGGGCAGCGTGATGTACCGCTCCGTGCCGCCGCGGACGTAGGAGGTCGACTTGGTGCCGGGCGCGGTCTTGAGCATGACCTCGGAGATGCCGTCGCCGTCGTAGTCGTACACCTGGAACTGCGTGTAGTGGGCGCCGGCCCGGATGTTGACCCCGGGCTCGATGCGCCAGAGCAGCTCGCCCTCCTGGGTGTAGGCGTCGATGAGCACGGGCCCGGTGTAACCGACCTGCGAGACGTCCTTCGAGTTCGAGGGGTCCCACTTGACGACGTACTCGTAGTCGCCGTCGCCGTCGAGGTCGCCGGGGCTGATGTCGTTGGCGCGATAGGTGTAGGCCTCTCCGGCGGGGGTGACCCCGTCGGCGGGCTTCTCCAGCGGGATGTCGAGGTATTCCTCGGACCAGGGGGTGACTTCGTCCGAGATGTCGGTGGGCCATCCGCGCTCGTAGGCGACGACCTTGTACTCCGCGTCGGCGTCCCCGTTCTCGTCGAGGAAGTTGGTCGAGTCCGAGACGGTGGCGATCTTCTTGCCGTCCCGGTAGACCCTGAAGGTGGCGCCGGTCAGACCTGAATCGTTATAACCGGACACTTCATCGGCGAGCAGGCGCCAGCTGAGGAACACGCCCTCGCCGGTCACGGCCGCCACGAGGCCGCGGTCGAGGCGCTCGAGCTGGATCTTGTCATCGTGGCCGCCGCCGTGCGACTGCACCGAGGCGGTGACCCCGGCCCCGGCCAGCGCGCCGACGAGCGACACGGCGACGACTTTGCGAAACATGGTGGGAGGACTCATGGAAGGGGCTCCTCGAAAACGCATGTGGCCTGTGAAAACGCGCCGAAGTATCAGGGGAGACGCGCCCAGGCCATAATTGAAACGATTTAACGCATCGAAGAATATCGACCTCACCCCCACCTGTCAAGCGCCGCCCCGCCACCCGCCCTGTGACCACCGGTACGCAAGACCCCCCACGGCACCCCTCCGCAAAGGATTCCGGTACAGTTATGCCTCGTCGCGCTCGATTAGCTCAGCGGGAGAGCACTCGCTTCACACGCGAGGGGTCACTGGTTCGATCCCAGTATCGAGCACCATAGGAAATGCCCCGGCTGACCAAGCCGGGGCATTGCTGTAAGAGCCAAATCCAGAGCCAACAGCACCTCAAAGCCACCCCCAACACGCCTTCCGGCCCGTGGCGAGCCCTCTTCAAGGTCTTGCAATGTTCAAGCCCAACCGCCGCGTGGCAGTCAATCCCGTTGCCCTCCAAGGCATTCGGATTGATCGGGCAACCTACATTCCAACGAACCACAACATGTTGAGCGATAACAACAAGCTAACCACAACATGTTGTGGTTAACGGTCGTTTAGTCGGACACCTGCTGCTACACTCGTTTCAACGGGCATCTGAAGCCCGGCGGCCAGGCCATAGTTCAGACACACGAGGGGGAGCCTTGGCTTCGCGCAAGATCACAAGGAGCGTCAGGGTGCAGCGCTCAGTACGGGTCACCAGGACCACGCAGGTTCGTGGGACCATCCGTCTCACCGGTCCGACAATTTCGGGGGTCCCGGTATCCATGCCGACACCGATCACCAACAACTACTACAGCAGCAACGAAGGCGTCATCATCGAGGGCGACGTTACCGAGTCCTATGTCGTCGGCCAGGCCGAGCAGGTGGTACAGATCGGGCAGGTGCAGACCAGCCCGGCGTTCACCGAGTTGGCCTCCATCATCGAGAAGATTCACCAGCAGGTGAACCGTCTCGGTCTCGATCCAAACATCCAAGTGCCTGCAGTCGGCGCTCTTGCGGCGGTCGCGGACACGCTGGCGACGCCCGAGCCGAATGAGACCGCAATTCACGGCGGGCTGAGGTACTTCTACTCCATCATCGAGCCCGTAGTCGGTGGTCTCGGTGGCATCCCCCGCGATGCACTCGAGTTCGCAACAGGCCTCCTCGAGCTGGTTTCCAAAGTGAGCTAGCAGCCTGAACCTCAAGGTCAGTGACGTATTCACGACTCCCTGAGGGAAACTCGCGCAGGGACGTCCTGGTTCACCATGGCGTCCCCCACCAGTCTAGTTCACCCTTACTCCAAGAAGTCCGGCCCAAACTCCTCATCAAGGATCTCCGCGCCCCGCGTAATCACAGGTCGAAGCTGGTGCCGGTAGACCGTCCGCGTGGTCGAGGTCTTCTTGTGACCGACGAGATCGGCGATCAACTCGTCGCGCACGCCGCGGTCCGACATCCACGAAACGAAGGTGTGCCGCAACTCCTTCGGCACCCAATTCCCCTCCACTTTCGCCCGCTCCACAATCGTCTTGAAGTAGCGCCGGACGTTCTTCGCTTCCATCACCGTGTCCTCGCGGGTGCCGAACACATAGACGATGCCCTCGTACTTGTGGCCGTTCCGCTTCCTATCCTCGATCTGCTCGAGCTGGTAGTCGGCGAGGATCCGAACGACGAAGCTCGGCAGGGCGATGGTGCGCCGGCTCTTCTCGGTCTTCATATCGCCGCGGACTCGGACCGATCGCCAGACCTCGATGTGCGGCGGCAAGTCCTCGCGATGCCGCTGCCCGCACGAGCACTCCTCCCCCGTCACCGCGTTGAGGTGCGTGTGCTGCCACTTGAGCGGCCGCGCTTCCTCAGTACGGACGCCGGTGAACATCGAGGTCGCGATGTAAGCCTGAGCCCAGGCCCGCTTCTTGACCCGCAGGATTGCCTTGCCCTGCTCGAAGGTGAGAGCCTTACTTGGACGCCCTTCGAGTCCGGCCGGCGCTTCCACAAGCTCGGCGACATTTCGCGTGACCTTGTTGCGCCGCTGAGCGAAGCGGATCACGCGACGTAGCGTCCCGAGGATGCGCGCGATGTAGCTCGTCGCCCGCTTCTTGGTCAGCCCTGCGAGGAAGTCGTCCACCTCATCGGCCGTCAGCCGCTTCAGTTTGGCCTTGCCCAAGTCAGGGATGATGTGGTTGTCAATGTGGGTCACGACCCCGCTGACCGTGCTCTTCTCCTGTGTGGGCAGACCACGTTTGAGGAAGTCACGGCAGGCCTGCTCGACGGTGTAGCTGTCGCCGAGCTCGATGCCGTTGTCGTGGTCTTCCCGAAGCTCTTTGAGCTTGGCGCGGACTTCTTTCTGTGTCACGCCCCGGACGCTGGGACGATTCCGGCTCCCGTCTGGCTTGGTGCCCAAGGAGATCGAGCCGACATAGCAGTCGTTGGCCTCATCCCAGTAGATCGAACCGTCACCGCGGCGCGCCTGCTTTCTCGGCTTCTTGGCCTCAGCCATGACGCACCGCCTCGCAGCACCCGTCGCCGAGGAAGTCGTCGAGGTCTTCCTTGGCGAAGCGGACGTACTTGCCGACCTTGTAGTAGCGGATGCGCTTCTCGGCGACCAGGCGTCGGATGAACCGCACCGGCACGGACATGTAGATAGCGGCGTCATCGACACCGATCACTCGTGGGCTCATCGGTCCTGATCCTTTCTGTTGTCGCGGTTGAGTTTTCGATCTAGCAGGGATTCGGCGGTGGCGGCGGCGTACTCGCGTTCGGCGTCGTTGTCGTGGCCGAAGGCGACCGCTTCCCAGTCGTTGACGACGAGCACGTCATCCTCGGCGACCTCGAGCGCGGCGAGGGTTTCGGCGAGGCGGTAGCGGGCGCGGATGTTCCGCAGCTCCCCGAGCGTGGTCGACCAGGCGCGCGACTTGGTAAGGAAATGGCCGCGGAAACCGAGCATGTGCGCCCAGCGACGCAGGTTCAGTTCCTCGTAGGCGTCGAGGCCGCCGAGTTCCCAGGCGGTGTGCATCATGGCCTTGTGGTGCGCCGAGACGCTCAGCCGGTCGATGTCCTCTTCGGATCGGATCTTGCGGTCAGGCCCATCGTGGGCGCCGGTCGATTTCGTGGCGTACTTGGCGATATAGGAGGCCAGCCGCGAGGACTTGATGTCGGCCTCCTCCCCCACCTCCCCGGAACCGCCGGCCGCAGCTGTGATGTCCCGCAGATCCAGCTGCGAACCAAACTGGAGCTCGAGCACTTCCCCGGTCCGCCGGGCGACGGTGATGACCGTGTTCTCGGCGGCGGCACGGATGGCTTCGGCGAGCCGTTCCTTCGTGGCCCACACCGGAGCACGAGTCGCAGCGCCCTCGGGGCCATCGAGTCGGATCGCGGCATGGAAGTGGATCAGGCCCCGCCGCTGGTATTCGGCGACCTTGGCGTAGGAGAGCCGAGCAGCATCCTTGAACTCCGCAACCTTCAGGCCAGCGGCGTGAGCGAGGTGGCGGCGCAGCGCGATGGTGAACCGGTGCCACAGCTTCCCCGCGTGGGCCTGCCACAGCACAGCAGCCTCAAAGTCGTAGGCGCCGAGGTCGATGGCGGTACCCAGCCGCGTGTCAGCCTCGCGGTGCCACTCCCCGCAGGAGCAGGGCCGCTTGAGACGGCCACCGGCACCGACAACGCGGGAGTGGACCGGCCCAAAGGACGGCGGTGTGAGCGTGACGAAGTAGCGGGGCCGGTCGGCGACCTCAGCGGCAATCCCCTTGGCTGCGTCGCCATCGAGGCCGGCGCGGATGAGGTGGAACGCGTCCTCGGCGTACCACTGCGAGCAGGCCGGGCATAGGTTCTCGCGGCGTGTCCCGCACGGCACCCACACCGACCCCGCGGTTTCCTTAAGGATGGCGCCGGTGTGCCTGTGAGTGATGGTCGAGGAGCCGCGGAGCTTGATCGGTGCAGCGCAACCGTGAACGGACTTCACTTTGTCCTTCCAGGCCCGGAAGCCCGGTCGGGTGAACAAGGCGCGCAGTTCGGTGTCGTTGTCGATGGTGGCGGTATGCTGCATGGAGTTTCCTGCTTTCTGCTAGCGGAGAGCACAAAGCCCGGACCAGGTGCGAACTGGTCCGGGCTTTCGCGTGCTGAGGATCGGATTCGGTTGGGGCCCTTATGACTCGGAGGAGTCCGAGCCCCGAAATTTGGCGGCGCGGGCTTCGAGCCCGGCGACGTAGGTTCCGGATTCCGCTTCAATATAGGAGCGGATGAGCTCGACGGCGAGGACGCTCCCGATCTCTCCGTTCGCGTTCCGCGGGACGAGGATCGCCTTCGGGTTGCGGTGCGGGACCTCGGCGACGGTGGCGGTGTCGCCGCCGGAGTAGTCGATGGTCACGTACTCGCCGCCGTTCTCGGCGATCGCGGCAGCGGCTTCGGGGGTTTCGGCCGCCACGAGCTTGTAGCCGAATTCTTCGAAGCCGGATCGGATCGCGTCGCGCAGGTCCGAGGTACCGGAATAGATGATGTAGGACATGAACATGGTGATTGCCTTTCGTTGTGTTGCAACGGGTTACACCGGGGCGTGTGCGGCGGCGTAGTACTTGGCTGCCTGCTCGGCCATAGCGGCAGGCAGTTTGATGACGGCCTGCACGTCAGCCGCGGTAATCGCCCGCCCGGTGTCGGCGAGTTCAGCGGCCTTGGCCTCGATGCCCTGCGCGATCTGCGCGGGGAGCTTGGGCGGCGTCAGGTGCGCAGGTGGCGTCAGGTCAGGGTTCGAAGTTGTCAGCGGCGGCAAGCCCGGAGAGACCGGAGCCGGAGCTGAAGGACGAGACGGAAGCTCAGCCTCGAGACTCGCCACGGTCGTCGGCGGCGATGCCGGAGCCGGTTTGGCCGGCACGGTCTCGCGAGCGGCTTCCCGTTCGGCGGCGGCCGTGAGGTTGGCGATCTCGGCGAGGACCTTCGCCCGTGCCATCGCGAACCGGTCTTGCACGATCGGCATGACCTCGGCGAGGCAGAACACCAGGCCGGGGAAGGCGACGTGCAGGACCTTCTCGACTGTTGTTCCGTCGAGGGAGGAGAGCACGTTCATGGCGAGCGTGGAGCCCAGCAGCGCCCACTTCGTGAAGGAGACCCATTTCGAGTCGATGGCGATGCCGCGCATGAGCATGGCCGCCTCCCACCGGAGCACGGTGATGAGCATTCCGGCGAGAGCCGGTTCGACAGCCCAGGCGCCCCACCACATTGGTTCGGCGATGGTCAGGCCCTCGGCGATGAAGTCGTGGACGCCGACCGTGGTGTAGGCGAGCCCGACCGACAGGAAGAACCACAGTGCCCCGGTGATCGAGGTCCGGAACCGGTCGAGTTCCACGATCTTCAAGTACGGGTCGTCAGCGATCCGGTGGACCTGGCGAGCCTCCCCGACCTTCTTGCGGAGCTTCGCGACCTTCTTGGCCTCCTCTTCGGCATCATCGGATGGTTTCGCTTGTCGTGCAGTCATGTTTGTTTCCTCCCTTCAGGAGTAATCGGGTTAGGCGACGAGGCGCAGGTGTGGTTCGGCGGTGCCGGTCGAGGAGTCGGTCACGAAGTCGACCAGTTCGCGAATGTCGGCGTCCGAGGAGTAGGCAGCTCGGACGCGCACCGGGGTGCGGGTGTACTGGGCGACTTTGAAGCCGATGCCGGCACTCTCGGGAACGGCGGGGATCTCGTCGGCGATCGCGCCGCGGGTTCGCATCCCGTCGCCGAGCACCATGTCGGCATGAGCCGCATTCGTCGCGCGGAGGCAGACGCGGAGGGTGAACAGCTCGCGGCAGCTCACGACATCCTTGGTCGGCTCTTGGACGAAGCCCCACATGGCGTGGCCGGTGGCGAGGCCTTGGGAGCCGATGAGGTCCATGCCGGTGCGGATGGTCCGCATGTTCGCCCGGTCGTTCTTCTCGTCCCCGGATCCGTAGGCGAGCATCGCGCCGAGTTCGTCGGCAACGAGGAGGTTCAGCGGCGTCTCGACACTCGGTGTGAACTTCCGAAGGCCCTGTTCCTGCAAGAGCGCCTGCACGCGTTGCTGATCGGCCAGGAACTCCTTCACCACCTCGGCGCTCTCGCCAACGCCGGAGCCGTACCGGTAGGCCATCTCCTTGCCGAGCGCGAGTTCAGTCTGTTTCGGGTCGCACAGCCACACCCGGACAATCCCGTCCCGGATGAGCGGCGCCAACGATCGGAGCAGCGCCCACGTGCACGAGTTCTTCCCCGAGCGGGAAGCCCCGGCAAAAAGCATGTGGTTGTCCACGACCGATTCACGCCACTCGGCTCCGTATTCGTCCAGACCGAGGTACACCGAGGTCAAGTCGATCTCTTCGGCATCCTCAACCAGATCCGGAGCGGGAATCACAGCAGTGAACGGCTCGGTCCGCTGCACGATCAACGCCACGATCTGCGGTTTCACCTTCTCGATCGAGACCCGCTCAGCGTTGAACGCCACGGCGAGGGCTTCGAGGGCATCGGTCCACAGCTTGTGCGTCTGGCCTTTCAGGAGTTTGACCCACACGGTTTCGACGTGCGGGGAGTGCGCCCGGAGCTTGGTCACCCGCGGGACGAGGAGTTCCCCGGTGTCAGGGTGCTGGCGGGTCAGGCCGATCTCGCGCATGTTCCGCCGCCACGCCGGGCCTGTGTAGGTCAGGGAGAGCCAACGGCGACGAGCAGTCCGCAAGTGCGGCATGACGATCCGGTCGAAGCTGCCGGGGTGGGCGCGTGCCCAGGCGATCGAGGCTGCCAGGCCCGTCCCAGCGGCCCATGCGGTGATCTCGGGAGCCGAAGTGGCGGCGTACCCCAGTGCTGGCAAGCCCACCGACAAGCTCGGGTGGTGCACGGCCCAGGCGGCAGCCTTCCATTCCAGACCGGTCTTGCGTTTCGTATTGATGTGGTTTTCAGGCATGACAGATACCTCCCGCCTAGTGGCGTGATTCGTTGTGAGTCAATGGATTTCGTTCAGTGTTCGGCGGATGTGACCGCCCCTCGGTCCCCGTGTGCCGAGGGGGATCAGACCGGCCGAAGCGGGTCTAGTTGATGCGGGCCGTTTCCTGCAGCAGCACCATGAAGTGCGCGGCGTCGCGGGCGGCGGACTCGTGGGATCGCTTGAATCCCATCTCCTTGTCCGGCAGGCCCACCATGGCCTCGCGCAGTTGCTTCATGGCGAGGTCGATCGCGGCGGCGGTGTTCTCGATGTTGCGGCGGCTCAGTTCCATGTGTTCGTCCTTTCCGTTGTGCGCCTGGGGTTTCTAGGTCCATTCCCAGGACTTGAGTTTCGATTCGTGCTTGCGGGCCTTGACGACCAGCGAGTTCATGGAGTCGTTCAGGTCCTCCGCGGCGTCGAAGAGTTCGTCGGGCTCCACGTAGCCCCATCCGGTCGGCTTCTCGGTGTCGTAGGCGTGTCCGTAGGCCCTGACGAGCTGATCGGCTTCCTCCAGGGCCATCCCGAGGGCGGACAGTGCGTTGACGAAGTTCTCGTACTTCTGCTTCGAGCGACCGTTGAGTTTGAACCAGTCGATGCGTTCCACGCGGTTCTCCTTCCTATGCGCGGAGATTGGCCAGGTGGCCACGCAACCCCACCGACCCCCGTAGGCGGTGGAGCAGCGAAGCAATCAGGCATTGCTCTCCAGGTCAGTTAGTTGGTCCAGTAGCGGAAGATGCGGCGCGCCGCGAACTTCAGCAGCGCGACGTTCAGCAGCAGGGACGCGGCCAGGACCAGCCACACCCACCAGAAGTCCTCCATGGGTTCATCTCCTTTCATTTCGCTTGGGGCCGTTTACAACAGCCCGCTTGGGTTGAGTCGGAACCAGGTCTCGGCGTCGTGTTGATCGGCGACGCATTCGACGTGGACGACATGACCGGCCAGCAGATGCTGGGCGTACAAGACCACCTCAGGAGGCGGTCCGAATTCGAAGCCGGGATCGGCGCCGGTGGCATCGCACCAGTCCGCGAAGTCCCGCACCGCCCCGTAGCCCTCGAAGATCCCGGTCAACTCGCGACCAGCGACCCAGCGAGGCTGGATAGTGCCGGCAGGCACAACTTCCGCAAGCACCTGCCGGAACAACATGTCGACGTCGGCCGGATTCTGTGAGGACCGGACCCGCTCGACGTCGGTCGGCAGGATCCCGTTCACCACAGGCCGTGCGCCTCGGCTTCTTCATCTGAGACGTAAGCGCACAGGTGCACCTTGACGCCCTCGATCTGGACGACCGTGAAGGCCTTGACCGAGCGATCCCAGGAGCGTCCGGCCTCGTAGTCGATCTCGCCGCCGTATTGGTCGACGAAGTACCGAAGATCGCGCAACGTGTCGAGCTTCGCCTTCAGCTCAAACTGGCCGAAGTAGTAATGCGGCTCAACCAATCCCATAGTTTTCAAGTGCTGGTCGACCCGGGCTCGCGCCTCCCGCTCGAACGGGTTCAGATCCCGGAACAGCTTCGACAGCTCGCTCACCGCGCCACCCCCGCCAGACCGACATGGGCCCGATGGGCCTCCACGCACAATGGCGCGATCAGCGGACTGACCGGCGGCAGCTCACTCCGATCGGCACAGGACCGGCAGACCGTGACGCAGGCCAGGCCGGCATCCGTTTCGATCTCCCGCACCTCCAGGCCCCGGCGTTTGCCGCAGGCCGCGCATTCGGAGGCCAGAGGGCAATCGCGAGTCTCTCGATTTGCCATTCGATCACCTCATTCCTTGTGACCCGCACATCGACGTTCGACGTGCACAAACCTCCACGGAGAAGCAGCTCCTTCCTTGTGCCCGTGGAGGAATGAACCCAGCGACCGCGACACGATGTGTCTATTGCGGACGGCGAGTCAGCCCGGAAAAGGCAAGCTCAAACACACTGTTGAATTCAGAAACAACTCGCCAGCAGACGAACGCGCAGATCTATTCGATCCACCCGAACGGAACCGCTAGCCCCGTGCCCTAGCCGGACTCAAACCGGCCGCTCCCGCAAGCTTTAGGAGGTAGGGCCACCCAGCAGCGCCAACTGCTGGTTAGCCCCCGAGGGGGACGATCGTGCGGGCCTTGAAGGACAGGCCGGACATCGTGATCTGCCCGCCGTCCTTGATCTCATAAGGAGAGACCGTCGCGCCGGACAGCTCGACAAGCGCGCCCTCTTCGAACCCGTCACCGGGGTCGCGCGGCAGCGTCACCTTGATCTCTTCGCCCTTGGAACGACGGCCGTTTGCGTTCGCCTCACGGGCCTTCGCGAACAGCACCACCACATACTGCGGCTCATCGGAGTCGTAACCCATCGAGGGAACGACCTGCCCCGTCTCGCGGTCAACACGCGTCTTCATCTCCGGAGCTTCCGTGACCATCAGCTTGTAACCACCCAGGTCAACCGGCAGATTCTGCATGAGAACACCTTCCTTCCGAGCGGAGATCGAGACCGCCTCGATCCCCATCTGATTCGCCCTACGCGATCAGATCGTTCGCTGCCCTCAACTTGATGTTTAGGGGCATAAACCAAGTGAACCACGCGGTCATACATCCGTCAAGGGCCATCAACAAGAAAATTTCGCCCAGCTCAACAACAGCGGCAACTCACGGTATCTAGCAGGCAAAACGCAGCTGGTGACACCACATCCCCGACTTGTTTACCCCCCTTACTCATGTACGCTGGGGGCATGACGATCAACTTCGAGGTACCTCAAGTGGCTCGGGCGCTCCGTGAGATCAAGGACCCTCTTGAGCGAACGAAAGCAGCGCACAAGGCTGTCGATCAGCTCAACGACGAGATCAACAAGGTGTACGCAGTCAGACGAGAAGGCCTTGACGAATTGATCAACGGCGGCATGCGGGCCATCGATGTCGCAGATGTCCTCGGAGTGTCACGATCCCGGATCTCGCAGCTGCGGGCCCAAGGAGCGAAGCCTGAGCGGGCGTTCTTCGGCACAGGCACGCTGACCATCGCGATCGGCACTAAGCCCGAACAGGGACGTACTGATACCGCTTCGAAGTACGTGGTCTCGACAGAAGCGATGAACGCGTTCCACGTTCTTGCTGATGCCGCAAGCGCCCTCGGACTTGACGCCGTGAACGAGGAAGTTCCTCCTCCTGGTCTAGTCAATCTCAACCGTCCGAACCTCGTTGTTCTGACCGCCCCGCGAGTACTCCCCTTCCTCGAGCAAGTCCTCGCTGCGGATTCACACCTTGGGTTCAAGGAAGACAGCACAGGCTGGTACCTGGTCGACAAGACCATCGGCGTCGAGTACCGCTCCCCGAGCGACAAGGGCATCAGCCAGGACTACGGCTACATCGGCAGACTGCCTCGTCCCGACGGCAACGGCACATTCCTCTATGCCGCCGGCATTCACTCTGAGGGAACGCTTGGAGCTGCAGAGTGGCTCTCGGAGAACGTGGGCAAGCTGTACCGCGAGCTCAAGACCAAGCGCTTCTCGGTCCTCTTGTCCGTCAACTACGACGAGAAGACCCGCAAGATCACGACCGTCGAGCCGCTCAGCCAGGTCTACGAGCAGGGCGGCGCCTGACGTGAAGGTCACCGCGTACAGCAGCCCTGGTTCACCAGCGAAGCCGAACGAGGACTACTTCCTGGTGGATCCCACCACGGCCATCGTGCTTGATGGCGCCACGGCACGAACCGATACAGGATGCATCCACGGTGCAGACTGGTTCGCCACCAACCTAGGCAATGCCCTCAAGCCACACGTCAGCGAGGAGGGAAACCTCAGGCGCGCCCTCGAACTTGCTATCGAGGAGGTCGCCGAACGCCACCGTGGAACCTGCGATCTAACCCACCCTGGGACACCGAGCGCAGCGGTAGCGATCATCAGTGTTGCCCCGGAGGAAACGAGGTGGCTCTTGCTCGGAGACGCAACCATCCTCTTCGAAACCTCCGAAGGAAGGTTCGTTAAGAGCGACCAGCGTGGCCGGCTTCCGATCCCTCCCGAACAGCAAGAAGCCGACAAGTACCTGATCGGAGACCCACGCAAAGACGTTGCCCTTCAGGCGATGAAGCGAGCAGAGTTGGCAACCCGTAACACGCCTGATGGATTCTGGGTAGCTGCCGCAGACAGCTCAATTGCATACCAGGCCCTTATCGGCGGACTCCCGACCGCAGAGATCGAAGCACTCGTGATCATGAGCGATGGCGCAGCCCGAGCTGTGGATCTCTTCCACCTCGTGTCCTGGGAAGAGTTTGGAAAAGTCGCATTCGGCGATGGGCCTCAAGCGATCATCGACGCCGTTCGAGAAGTTGAGAAAGCGGATCCCGTAGGCGAACGATGGCCGCGAAACAAGCCGTCGGACGACGCCACGATAATCGCATGCAAGTTGGGTCATGAACGAAGAAGTGCTGGAATATAGCCAGGATTGGGAACATTCTCCTGTTTTCGTTCAGGCCCCATGCAAGATTTCTCGGAATTACCACGACGAACCACAAGCCATCCCTAGACTGTCGGAGGATATTACATGGGTCCATCGTTCAGATAGGAGAATCTTCAATGAGAGTCTCACCGTATTATTCTGCTGATCCTGATGATCCCGATGTGTACCACTATCATGATACTTGCCCCGCTGGAAAGCGGATCAATCCAGGGAACCTACGCCAAGGCACCGGACCGAATGGGACGTACCGGCGATGCCATCGGTGCGAAGAGATCGACTAGTGTGCTCTTCATGCGCGCAGAATCTGCAAACTAGTCAGCTTCCGACTGAAGCAGATCAATTTCCTCGGGATTTCAGGGGTGGCCCCGAGGATCTGGCTCGGCATGGGATTCACGGAATTTGCGAATTTCCTCTTTACTCGGGGCCATGCCATAATCGCGACCGTCTGTCCGACCGCCCGTAAGAGCAAGATTGAATCGGGCCACAATTTCGTTAGCTGCGGCGATATCGGCTGCATGAATTCGCCGGTATTCGGTGAACATCCAACCGTACAGATCTTGCATCTGTTTCGAATACTCTTCTATAACCGTACGAAGTCTAATTGAATCGCCCGATGATTCAATAAACTTCCGCACAGGAGCGGTCCAATTGTCCCAGCCTAGTAGAGCCTGGCAATTGAGAAGTACTTTGCTGTCTATGACACTGGAGCTGATCGTTACAGTGTGATCAAACGGCACCATTCCGTAATGGAGAAGATAGTTTCGAAGGTTCCTCAGGAATTTCGAACTCGACAAATTCCAGATCTTCTCATTGCGGCGAGCAAACTCCGCAGCGAACTCGGTATCAGGGTACTTACCCAAGAGCCTCTTCGTGTGCTCCACGAGCGCGACCGCGGAGCTGATCATGTTCTGCAGTCGCTGGTCCAACCGTCCATAAAACTCGTCAGCTACGTCAGGAGGCCGTACATTCTGAATGAGCTCGAGCGCTAGCTCTTGGTCAGTCTCAGCAGCCACCACCAAGCCGTGCAGTTCTTTCATATTTCGAAAGAACACGTCACACGAACGAGTAATCTCGCTCCGTCGATCGTCTGCAATCTTTCCAGGATGTACAGCCAATTGCCGCCGAAGTTGATTCATCTGCAATTGATCATCTTCGCCCGATTTCTCCATATGCGACTCCCATCATCAGGATTCAGCGCGGCTGGCTCAACCGCTAATTCCCTATTTGAACAAACTCCGTCCAGGATGGCAAGAGCGAAAGAGTGCTCTCGGCGACAAGGTTTCGGCTGCCGCAGCTCAGGTGAGATGGCGAACGGATCTCAGGGGAGCCGCGAATCATTCGGCCTCCGTCCTGTTACCGCCAAACTTCCCGCCGAGGTTCCTTCGAACACTCCATGACTTCCCTCGCTTCCGCGGTTGCCGATTCTCAGTTACGCCTTGGCGTGCGTGTTCAAACTTTCTATACATCATCAAGGGCGCGCTGCGCGCGCCTGGCGCACGCCGCTCGCCCGGGGCATGCGGCCTCCGGCCGTTCCGCGGGCGGCGGCGGCGCCAGCGAGGCGGACCAGACGAAGAACGGCCGGCACGGGCACGACTCCGGGCCGGGTGGGCGCAGGGGCGCCAGGGCAGCGACAGCGGGAACGTGGGAAGCGTCGCGTACCTCGGAACCACCGACCGACTTCATCGCGCGAGACTCCGGCTCCGATCGCGTAGGAGCCGAATGAACGTTGTCCGCGTCCGCGGGGTCGAGACCGTGGCGGTCGCCGTCACCGCCGCAGGTTCGGATAGGGCTACTTGCCGCCGCAAGCGTCGGCTACGACAAGGTTGCAGCACTGTTTGACTCATGCACCGTCTGTCTTTCAAGTAGCCTTAGCAGATGGTCAATATTCATGTTCATCTTGGGACTGAGGATGACACACTAACTGGTCTAATCACCGCCTATGGAACAGCTGCCGCCGCACTCATTTCAGCAGCCGCAGTAGTCGTTGCACTATTCCTGGCGTCACGAAGTAGAAAGCACCAGCTACTCGATCGCAAAGAGGACCTGGAACGGGAACTTCAAGCCCTGGCAGATATGATCGTCGTTGATTTCGTGGTTCAAGATATGGGGTTCAATCGTAGATCAGGTCAGACTCATCAGGTATATGCAAAGGTTAGTAATCACAGTGGGTATCCAATCTTGGACGTCACTCTCGAGTTTTACACAAGACCGCTCATCGATAATCCCGAGCTCCTCTCTAAAACTGAGAAGATAATTCTTCCGGATGATCAAGAACACTTCATTATCCAAGTTTGCGAACCCGAAGACGCCTCGAATCCTGTCACTGCATCGAGGCTGAAATGGCGGGACCATTACGGAAATCACTGGTTCCTCGACCGAGATGGTGATTATCCGAAGCCCTTTCAGCGTGTATTAGTCCCTTCAGAAGCGGTCCGTCGACCCCATCTGAACCGAAAGGAACTGAATCCGTCGGGAGTGTCGTACTCCTTCATCGCGCACGCAGTCGCAACTAGGTCGGTCGGTCACGTCGCCGATGCACCTGGCAAACCTTGCCACGGTGTCGACTCGGCTATCCCCCAGACCAGGCAATGCCACCGACAGGCAGATTCGCACGCGTCCCAAGGGAACGCCTAAGCGGCCTGCATAGCACCGGCTCAGAGCCAAATCCAGAGCCGATGAAGCGGACAGCAGAGGTCAACGAGGGTTCTCACGGGCGCGGACGATTCGGCCTTGAGCTGGGCATATGCCTCTGACCAGGCATCTAAAATGGGCCAATTCAGCTTCACACGCGAGGGGTCACTGGTTCGATCCCAGTATCGAGCACCAAAAGCATTGCCCCGGCCGATCAGGCCGGGGCTTTTGCGTTGAGGCCGAACCCGGAGCCGATAGGCCCTCAAGGGCATCATGCGAAGAGCGCATGACACTGCCGCCCAGCCTCGGTTGAAGCTGGGCGGCAGCGGCTGTTTACGTCAGGTTAGGACCGGACGGTGAACTTGAGCCGGTTGCTCTCTCCGGTGGAGTTGGACAGCAGGATCTGTCCGCCACCGGCAGCGAGGCCCCGAGGGACCCGCACCTTCACCTGGTCGTCCTCGCCGCGTTGGACGATCTCGCCGCGGCGAGTGTCCTGCCCGACCTGGAACGTGGCCTTCTCCACCGAGGCCAGGTTGCGGCCCCTGATGGTGATGGTGTCGCCCTCGCTGCCGGACTCCGGCGACGCCTGTTCGATGGTCGGCGTCCGAGCGTCGAGGTTCTTGTCCAGTTCGGGACGCTGCTGTGCCTGCGTCATTTTCTACCCCCGTGTTTGACAGACTCCGGATTCTCCGAGAGTCGCTCACACCGAATCTTGCGGGAGATGCAAGCCGGCGTGACTGAAACCGCGAAGCTCGGACTGTCCGAAATCCGACACAACCATTTCAGGAAGAGGACTAACCGAAGACGAATGTTCTAATACTGCGGGCCGGGAGTTGGGAGCCGAAAGAGCCGTTGGTCATGGGGACCGAGGTGTAGGGCGCGAGGGTGCGGGTCGCGTCGGTGAGCCAGGTGGCGAGGCTGCCGGAGCCGGCGTCGCGAATGGTGAAGGGGAGATAGACGTCCGAGGCGTTCTTGTTGATGGCGACGATGACGATCCTGGCGCCGCTCTTGAACGCCGTGATGAAGACGTTCGACTGGGGATTCGCGGTCGCGGTGATCCGGGAGTAGCCGGGGCGGACCCACTTGGAGAAGTGCGCCATGTTGGCGCCGCGCTTGCTGATCTGGCCGTCCTCGCGCATCGGGCCGTAGCTGCGCCGGATGTACCACCAGACGTAGGTCTGGAACCGGCCGTAGACCAGCGCGCGGTGGAGGTGCTCGCCGGTGTCGAGGGCCCCGGGCCAGAGGTCGGCCGAGTCGCTGCTGTTGGGGTGGTAGACCTCCGTCATCCACAGCTCCTTGCCGCCGCCCTTCTGCTGGAAGAGCGGGTAGGGGAAGTCCGCGGCCTGGGTGCCGTAGAGGTGGGCGCCGATGATGTCCACATTGGCCAGAGCGGCGGGGTCGTTGAGGATCGGGTCGGAGAGGTTCTTGCGGTACTGGAACGATTCCGGCGCGATGACTCTGGTGTTGATCGATCCGGCGTTGTTGCGGAGGAAGTTGACGATCTCGGTGGGGGTCCATGCCGTCCACTCCGCGGCGTAGTCCGGTTCGTTCTGCACCGAGATCCCGTACAGGCTCACCCCGTTGTTGCGCATGAACGTGGAGAAGTCGTTGAGGTGCTGCGCGTAGGCGCCGTACTGGTCGTAGCGGAGCCGCTTGCCGCCCGAGAAGCTCTCGGTCATGGAGGCCGGCGGGTTCCACGGCGAGGCGATCACCTTGGCGCCCAGGGCACTCGCGCGCTGTGCCGTGGCGAGTTCGCGGCTCCAGTTCGCCCGGTCCTCGTGGACGGGGATGCGCAGCACGGTGAAACCGAGCTGCCCGGCGCCGTTGCCGAACGCGGTCTCGCGCTGGGCGGCGGTGAGGTCGTTGATCCAGACCGTGTGGTTCATGCCGCCGAAGCCCAGGATGGTCTGCTGCACGGTGGCCGGCTCGACGACCACCGTGGTCTGGGCCGATGCCGGGGCGGCCGCCGCGAGTACCGGGAGCGCGACGCCCGCAGTCAGCAGTGACCGCCGACGGAACGACCGCGAACCCGCGGCCTCGGATCGGTCCTGGCCTGGTTCCAAGGGGTCACGTGTCATGGGTCCTCCTTCTGCGGCGCGAGAATGAAGCGCCACATGCGACGGTTCGGGGAGCGGCGGAACCGTGCGATCCACCGTGGTTATCGCATAGATTAAGTTCGATATATGGGTATGTCAACACTCGCATTGCGACTGACGTGGAGCCGTTCGTGGAGCGTTTCTTAGATTTCCAGGACCTGCTCCACGCTGCTAGGGTCGCTCCATGAAGGGTTCCTCAGGTTCGCGGCGGTCCCGTGGCGAGATCGAACGGCTCCCGAGCGGATCGCTGCGAGTGCGGGTCTACGACGGCCTCGACCCCGCGTCGAAGAAGCGCCGCTACCTGGTGGAGACGGTGCCCGCGGGGCCCGAAGCCGCGGCCGAGGCCGAACGGGTGCGCACCCGCCTGGTCGACGAGGCCGCCGAGCGCCGCGCGTCCAGGACCCGCGCGAGCGAAGGGCGCCATGGCGAATCACGGGTGGCGCGAAGCGCCGAAGGGCCGGTCTCGGCGGTGCCCGTGGAGCGGACGCGGAGCCAATTGACCGTGGCGGCGATCGCACGGTTGGCAGGGGTGTCGGCGCCGACCGTGTCGAAGGTGCTCAACGGTCGTCCGGGCGTGGCCGCCGAGACGCGCGGGCGCGTGGAGCGGCTGCTGCGCGAGCACGGGTACCGCCGCCCGGAGAAGGTGTCGCGGG
Source organism: Glycomyces rhizosphaerae (assembly GCF_042647865.1). NCBI lineage: Bacteria > Bacillati > Actinomycetota > Actinomycetes > Glycomycetales > Glycomycetaceae > Glycomyces > Glycomyces rhizosphaerae. Next base: position 660,010 of record NZ_JBHRWO010000021.1, on the reverse strand, counting down.
CCGCGAGCGTGGAAGTGGTCTTCTACGGCATGCACGGCCAGCTCGCGGTGGACGTCATGCGGGGAGTGAAGACGGTCGTCGCCGAGCACGAGCTGGCGGTGGCCTTCACCGAAGCGCGGCAAGAGGAGTCGACCGGCCGAGGCTGGGCGCGCGAGCTGCTCGCGCGCCGCCCGACCGGGGTGATCGTGGTCCACATGGGATTCACGCCCGAGCAGCACGCCCTCCTGGCCGCCAGCGGCATCCCGCTGGTGGCGCTCGATCCCGCCGGTGAGCCGCTGCACCCGATCCCCTCTGTCGCCGCAGGAAACCGGCACGGCGCGATCGCCGCCGCGCAGCACCTGCTCGACCTCGGCCACACCAGGATCGGCGTGATCACCGGGCCGCTCGAGCGGTTGAACGCGCGGGACCGGTTCGAGGGCGTCAGCGCCGCAATGGAAGCGGCCGGCGCGCCGTTGGACCGCCGCCTGGTCCGCACGGGCATGTGGTTCTCGTTCGAGGAGGGGCTGGCCGTCGGCAGGGAGCTGCTGGGACTGGCCGATCCTCCGACCGCCGTGCTGTGCGGCAACGATCTGCAGGCGCTGGGGGTCTACGAGGCCGCGCGCATCGCCGGGGTCGCCATCCCCTCCGATCTGAGCGTGATCGGCTTCGACGACCTCTCGTACACGCGGTGGTGCGGACCCGCGATGACGACCGTGCGCCAGCCGTTCGCCGAGATGGGGGCCACCGCCGCCAAGCTGCTGCTGGAGCTGGCGGCAGGCGAGGCCGTGACGCAGACCCGCATCGAACTGGCGACGACGCTGGTCGTCCGCGCCAGCACGGCGCCGCCCTCGGCTTGAGCCTGCGAAACGATCCCTGCGCGGGACGAATGTTTCCGCTGAACGTCGTCCCTCGATTTGCATCGATGCTTTATTGCGGGGGTCGCATTGGCCGCCATTGCGATTCAGTCGCGTTGTTGAAGGCGCTCGGCGGTGGTTTCGGCGACTTCGCAGGCGATCTCGATCGCCCGGGCGGCGAGCGGGGCGTGCGTGCGTCCCGCGCGCCAGTAGACGCGGATCTCGCGCGGCGGGAGCGCAGGCAGCAGCGGGTGGACGGTGAGGCGGTCGTCGGTCCAGGCGGTGGTGCCGTCGAGGACGAGCCACGGCAGCAGCGCCGATCCGAGTCCGGCGCGCACCATGGACATCAGCGCCTCGTTGCCGGCGGTGCGGAACACGACCTGCGGCCGGACGTCGTGGTGTGCCAGGGCCTTCTCGATGCGGGGCTGGTCGCAGGCCTCCGGCCACGCCACCATCGGCTCGCCGTCGAGACGCTCGAGTGGCACGGGCCCTTCGGGAAAGGTGCCGCGTTCGGCGACCAGGAGATAGGGGTCGTCGAGCAGCTTCCGGTGCTCGACTTCGCGATCGAAGGAGGCGGCGTCGAACGTGGCGTCGTAGAACAGCAGGTCGAGATCGCCGATGCGCGGCTGGTCCGGCTCGTCCTCGAACAGCCTGATGTCGCAGCCGGGGTGCTCGTCGCGCAGACGCCGCACCACGGTCGGAAGGATCACATTGGACACGCTGTGGAAGGTGCCGATGTCGATCCGGCCGTCACCGGCCTGGAACCGTTCGACGGTCTCCGCCAGCGCCGCCGCCTTGGCGAGCAGGTCGCGGCCGTGGGGCAGCACCACGGCGCCGAGCGGGGTGAGCCGGACGGGCCGGGGGCCGCCGGGGCGTTCGAACACCGCGCCGCCGACCGCCTTCTCCAGCGCGGCGATCTGCTGGCTCACCGTGGACTGGGTGTACCGGAGCCTGGCGGCCGCCCGCCCGAACGAGCCCTCGTCGACAACGGCGGCCAGGGTCGCGAGATGCCGAAGCTCGATGTGGGACATGGGCTCAGGCCTTCCAGGGAGCATCGGATTCTGCGATCATGATGATCGAAATATATCGCTTTTCATGATGCTTGGCGCGGCCTAGTGTCTTGTCCATGACCACAACAACGAAGGCCGAACCGGCGACCAGCGGAAAACCGCGACTCGGCACGCCGTCTCGGCCCGTCCTCGTCGGCGTCGCCATCGGCATCGTCTATCTCGTGTGGGGATCGACCTATCTCGGCATCCGGATCATGGTGGAGGACATGCCGCCGATGCTCGCCGCGGGAGCGCGCTTCATGCTCGCCGGACTCATCCTCGCCGCGATCGTGGCGACCCGCGGCGGCCTGGTCAAGCTCAAGGTGACCCGCGCCGAACTGCTGTCTTGCGCGCTGATAGGGCTGCTGCTGCCGGTCCTCGGGCAGGGCATGGTGACGGTGGCCGAGAACGGCGGGGCGCCCTCCGGTCTCACCGCCTTGCTGATCGCAGTGGTGCCCTTGTGGGTGCTGCTGTACCGCTTGCTGTCCGGAGAGCGTCCCAAATGGACCACCGTTGCGGGTGTGCTCCTGGGTTTTGTCGGCCTCGCCGCGCTGCTCGTCTCGAACGGCGTGGCCGCGGACTTCCCGTTCTGGACCATGGCACTGGTGGTGTTCTCGGCGGCGTCATGGGCCTTCGGCTCGTGGCTGCAACCGCGGTTGCGCATGCCCCGCAACCCCTTCGTCGCCGCGCTCTACGAGATGCTGATCGGCGGGGCGCTGCTGATCGGAGTGGGCCTGGCCAGCGGCGAACCGCTCGACCTCGGCGCGTACTCCGCACAGTCCTGGGCCGCATGGGCTTACCTGGTGGTGTTCGGATCGGTGGTCGCGTTCTCGGCCTATGTCTGGCTGCTGCAGGCCGTGCCCGTCTCGCTCGTCGCGACCTACGCCTACGTCAATCCCCTGGTGGCGGTCTTCCTCGGCTGGCTCGTCCTGTCAGAGGCGGTCACGCCGGCCATCATGGCGGGCGGCGCGGTGGTCGTCGCCGCGGTCGCGCTCGTCGTGAGCACCGAACGCCCCCGTCGTACTGCGACCAAGTAGTGAGGAAAGCGATCATGTTGCACCGGAACGAGTCCGCGACCTTCGTGCTGATCCACGGCGGCGGCAGCACCAGCTGGGACTGGCACCTCGTCGCACCGGTCCTGCGCGAGCTCGGCCACGACGTGGTCGCCGTCGACCTGCCCATCGAGGACGACGCGAACGGCATCTCGGAGCTCGCCGACGCGGTCGTCGAGGCCTGCGGCGACCGCACCGACCTCGCCATCGTCGCCCACTCCTGGGGCGGACTCGTCGCCCCGGTGGTCGCCGCCCGTGTCCCCGCCGAACTGCTGGTGTTCGTGTCCGCGCTCATCCCCAAGCCGGGTGAGGCGCCGAACGCCTGGTGGAGCGCCAGCGGCTACAACGATCTGGGCATCTCCTTCGAGACCGAGGAGAAGGAGATCGAGCTCTTCTACAACGGTGTGCCCGCCGACCTGATCACCGCCTCCTATGCGACCGCCCGCGACCAGTCCTGGGCGAGGGGCGACGAGCCGACACCGCTCAAGGCCTGGCCCGAAGTGCCGACCCGGTTCCTGCTCTGCCGCGACGACCGCTTCATGCCGCCCGAGTTCGCACGCGCGCAGGTCCGCGACCGCCTCGGCATCACCCCTGACGAGATCGACGGCGGCCACATGGTCGCCCTGTCCCGGCCCCGCGAGCTGGCGGAGCGCCTGCACCGGCTCTGGACCGAACCGCGCCGCGAGACCGACCCCGCGTAGCTGCTTGCTCCACAACTGAACGGGCCCTTCAGATCCCCGCGGCACGAGCGGCCTCCTCGAAACGCCCGGCTCAACCGGTCCGGTTGAGCCGGGCGGCCTGCTTGAGGAGATGCGCGTTCTCGGCGATGCTGGGGGCGCTGCGGGCGGCGAGTACGTAGAGGCGCGCGGCCTCGGCGCGGTTCCCGGCCCGTTCGTGCAGGTAGGCGGCCACGGCGTCGCGGCGCGGCAGGCCGGGGTCGAGTGCTTCGATCAGGCGCAGTCCGGCGAGGGGTCCGTCGACGTGTCCGACGGCCACGGCGCGGTTGAGTTCGACGACGGGGTTGTCCGGGGTGATCCGCGCGAGTTCGTCGTACCACTCGAGGATCTGCGGCCAGTCGGTCTCGTCAGCAGAGGCCGCGTCGTCGTGCAGCGCGGCGATCGCGGCCTGCACCTGGTATTCGCCGAGGAGGTCGGACGCGAGCGCGTGCTGCAGGAGGTCGACCCCTTCGGCGATCATCGCGGTGTCCCAAAGGGATCGGTCTTGAAGGGGCAGCGGGACGAGCTGGCCCGAGGGGTCGATCCGGGCCGCGCGGCGGGCGTGGTGCAGCAGCATCAGGGCGAGCAGGCCCGCGGCCTCGGGGTCGCGCGGCACTGAGGCGGCCAGTTGCCGCGTCAGTCGGATCGCTTCGGCGGCCAGGTCGGTGTCGCCGGGACCTTGGTCCCCAGTGGAGCCCCGGTTCACGAAGCCCTGGTCGAACATCAGGTAGAGCACGCGCAGCACGGCGCGCACATCGCCGGGCTGTTCGAACCGCTCCCCCGCCAGAGTCCGCTTGGCGCGCGAGATGCGTTGCGCCATCGTCGCTTCCGGGACGAGGAACGCCCGGGCGATCTGGGCGGTGGTGAGGCCGCCGACCGCACGGAGGGTCAGACTGATCGCCGACGCCGGGGAGAGGGCCGGGTGGCAGCAGCGGCTCAGGAGCAGCAGCGTGTCGTCGGCCTGCTCGGCGGGCCCCGGGGAAGGCTCGCGGTGGACCGCCACCTCGCGCAGGACCCGGGCCGACGCGGAGCGCCGCGCGTCCAGGAACTTGCGCCAGGCGACGGTGACCAGCCAGGCCTTGGGTTCGTCGGGAGTCCCGCCGTCCCAGCGCCGCACGGCTTCGGCGAGCGCTTCCTGGACGGCGTCCTCGGCCGCCGCGAAGTCGGCTCCGCGGCGGACGAGGACGCCCAGGACTTGCGGGCTCAGGTCCCGCAGCAGTGCTTCGTCGATCATCGGACCGGACTACTCGACCACCGGCGGCTCGGACAGGAACGGCCGGACTTCGAGCCACTCGTGGAGCGGTTTGCCGCCCGGGCCGGGAGCCGACGACAGCACCGCCGCCGCCTCGTAGGCGCGCTCCTTCGTCTCGACGTCGATGATCATCCACCCGGCGATGAGGTCCTTGGTCTCGGCGAACGGGCCGTCCGTGACCGGCGGCCTGCCCTCGCCGTCGTAGCGCACGAACTCGCCCTCCGGGGAGAGCGCCTGCCCGTCCACGAACTCGCCGCGTTCACGCAGGTCCTCCGCGAACCGGCCCATGAACGCGATGTGCTCCGAGATCTCGTCCGGAGTCCACTCCTCCATGGGCGCCTCGGCGTTCGGGTGGGGCTTCGGGCCGCCGCGGTAGTGCTTGAGCAGCAGGTACTTGGCCATGATGTCCACATCCTTCGTCTCGAGCGGCGCGTCTCGCCGCTGACAACCCTAGGACGGCGCCGATCCCCGCTTCTCGACATCCTCAGAGACTTTGTTTGGGATTTTCTTCGAGGAACTTCGGACCGGAACGATCGAGGCCCGGCCGCTCTCGCGGCCAGGCCTCGTTCATGTTGTGCGCGTTGGGATCAGACCTCGGTCCAGCGGCTCTCGTCGGCGGCGCTCGCCTCGACCGCGGCCAGGACCTTCTGCACGCGGAGCGCGTCCGCGAAGGACGGCGTCGGCTGCTCGCCGCTCGCGATCGCCCCGACGAGGTCCACGACCTGGTGGGTGAAGGCGTGCTCGTAGCCGAGCCCGTGCCCGACCGGCCACCAGTTGCCCGTGTACGGGTGCTCGGGCTCGGTGGCCTGGATGCGGCGGAAGCCCGCGTTCGGTTCGTCGGACGCGTCGTAGAACCACAGCGAGTTCATGTCCTCGAAGTCGAACGCGAGGGACGCCTTGGTGCCGTTGAGCTCCACGCGCATAGCGTTCTTGCGCCCGAGCGCGAAACGGGTCGCCTCGAAGACGCCCACCGCTCCGTCGTCGAAGCGGGCCGTGAACATCGCGGCGTCGTCCACGGTGACCGGGCCCTTGGGCCCGTCAGTGCCGCCGTGGCCGCCCAGGCCCACGAAGTCGCCGCCGACCGGGCGCTCCTTCACGAAGGTCTCGAGCATCGCCGAGACGCCCGTGACGTTCGACCCGGCGACCCACTGCGCGGCGTCGATGATGTGCGCGCCGATGTCGCCGAGCGAGCCGGAACCGGACTTCGACTTGTCGAGACGCCAGGTCAGCGGCGCGTTCTCGTCGGTGAGCCAGTCCTGGAGGTACTGCGCGCGCACGTGGCGGATCGGTCCGAGCGCACCCGAATCGACCAGGCGCTTCGCGAGCGAGAGCGCCGGCGTGCGGCGGTAGGAGAAGCCGCACATGGCGTACACGCCTTCGGCTTTGGCGGCTTCTGCGGCGGCCGTCATCTGCTCGGCCTCCTCGACGGAGTTGGCCAGGGGCTTCTCGCACAGCACGTGCTTGCCCGCTTCGAGCGCCGCGATGGCGATCTCCGCGTGCAGGTTCCCGGGGACGCAGATGTCGATGAGGTCGATGTCGTCGCGTTCGATCAGGCGGCGCCAGTCGGTCTCGCTCGAGTCCCAGCCCAGCTTCGTCGCCGCGGCGGCGACCCGCTCGGGGTCGCGACCGGCCAGCGCGGTCATGTGCGGCGCGAGCGGCAGGTCGAAGAAGCGCGGCGCGGTCCGCCACGCGTGCGAATGGGCCGCGCCCATGAAGGCGTAGCCGATCATGCCGACGTTGAGGGATTCACTCACTGTCGCTCCTCTTAGAGCTCAGGGCCTCCCGGACGGAAGGCCACGATTTCAGGACGGCGAGCACCTCCGGGTCGCGCTCGGTCGCGACCGCAGAGTCGTAGGAGCGGTCGAGCACGTCGTCGATCGCGACCCGCCTCCCCTGTGCCGCACTCTGCGTCGCGGCCTCGACCATAGCGAGGCTCATGACGTTGGCGTGCACGCGCCCCATCGGCTCGCTGCCGTCCCGGAGTGCGGCTACGAACTGCCGCAAGGAACCCGCGATGTCCCGGCCGTGGTCCTCGCCGGATTCGAAGGGCTCGTCGGGGGCGGCGCTCGGGTCGTTCTCGCCGTCCCACAGCACGGTGCCGCGCTCGGCCGAGATCCGCCAGGAGCCGTTCCAGGAGGTCTCGTGGCCGGGGCTGCACCAGGAGCCGTTGAACGTGAAGCGGGCGCCGCCGTCCATCGCGAAGACCGCGTTGGCGGCCGCGTCGCCGGCGTACCAGCTCCAGGCCGGGTTGTACTCCTCGCAGGAGACCGAGACGGGGTCGGCGTCGAGGAGGTAGCGGGCCATGTCGAACTGGTGGATGGCCATGTCGAGCAGGAGCGGGCTGGCCATCTCGTCGCGGAAGCCGCCGAAATGCGGCGACTGGAAGAAGTCGACTGAGACGATGCCGACCGCGCCGAGCCCGGCGAGCCGCTGCTTGGCCTGGTGGAGCGCCGGGTGGTAGCGGCGGTTCTGGCTGACCATGAACAGCTCCCCGGTGCGCTCGGCCGCGGCGGCGAGCGCGAGGCCTTCGGCCACGGTGGCGGCGACGGGCTTCTCCCCCAGCACGGGGAGGCCCGCGCTGAGCGCGGCGATCGTGACCGGGTGGTGCGCTTCGGGAATGGTCGCGTTCACGATGGCGTCGGCGCCCGTTCGCCGCGCGAGTTCGATCGCTTCGGTGCCCGTGGCGAGGCCCTCGATGCCGGTCGCGGCGGCGAGCGACGCGGCGGCCTCCGGGTAGAGGTCGGCGATCCCCACGAGCTCTGCGTCGGGGCTGTCGACGATGTTCCGGGCCCAAGCCCCGCCCATGCCGCCCGCGCCGACCACGACGAGCCGCAGGGGCCCTTCGGTTTCGATGGTTCGGAAGCTCATCGCTCGAATGCCCCTCGGTAGCCCTGGCCGTTGAAGAAGTCGTCGGTGTCGTAGCGCAGCAGGGTCGGCGTCTCGCGCTCGCGGTCCGGGCGGGCCCATTCGATGCCGTTGGCGATCACGTGGTTCACGTCCGGGTGGTGGTAGACGGGGAAGTCCTGGTCGCCGGGGCTGAAGTAGAAGATGCGGCCGAAACCGCGGCGGTAGGTCATGCCGCTGCGGAAGACCTCGCCGCCGGTGAAGCCCGAGATGAAGATGAGCTCGTCCGGGGTGGGCACGTCGAAGTACTCGCCGTACATCTCCTGCTCGGGGATGACGATCGGGTTCGGGATGCCGCGGGCGATCGGGTGCTGCGGGTTCACGGTCCACACCAGTTCGCGGTCGTGCTCGCTGCGCCAGCGCAGCGTGCAGGTGGTGCCCATGAGCTTCATGAAGATCTTCGACCAGTGTCCGGAGTGGAGCACGACGAGGCCCATGCCGGCGAGGACGTGGCGGTGGACGCGCTCGACGATCTCGTCGGCGACCTCGCCGTGGGCCGCGTGGCCCCACCAGACGAGGACGTCCGTGGCGTCCAGGACGTCGGAGGTCAGCCCGTGCTCGGGCTCGTCGAGGGTGTGGGTGGTGATCGTGGCCTTGGCGCCGAGCCATTCGCTGACGCCCTTGGCGATGGCGCCGTGCATGCCGTCGGGGTAGCGCTCGGCCACGGAGGGCTCGACCTGCTCGTGGCGGTTCTCGCCCCACACGACTACGCGGATCGGTTCATTGGACATGCGGTGTGTCTCCTTTGGTGGTTTCGCACATTGTGAGCTTAAAAATCGTTGAGTGCCATCGCGATTCATCAGATCTTCGGGGCGGTGCTGGACCGTTCGACGAGCGCGGGCGGCAGCAGCAGGTGTTCGGGCTCGTCGGGCTGTTCGATGACGAGGCGCACCAGTTCGGCGGCGATGGCGGCCGAGGGCTGGCGGACCGAGGAGATGCCGACGGTGCCGAACGAGGTGAGCGTCGTGTCGTCGTAGCCGGTGACGGCCACGTCCGCGCCCGGGGCGAGGCCGCGGCTCTGCAGGGTGATGACGGCCCCGGCGGCGAGGGGGTCGGAGACGCAGACGATCGCCGTCGGCGGCTCGGGAGAATCGAGGAGGGCCGCGGCGGCGCGGACCCCGGTCTCCAGGTCGCGGCCGCATTCGACGATCCGGCCGGGCGCGAGCGACCCGGTGAGCCCGCGGCGCTCGCAGGCCTCCCGGTAGCCGATCTCGCGCTGGGCCATGGTGACGATCGCCCGGTTCGCGCCCACGAACGCCAGTTCGCGGTGCCCGCGGTCGGCGACGTGGTCGACGGCCATCGCGATGCCCTGCGCGGCATCGGCTTCGACCCAGCTCCACGGGCTCGCGAAGGCCTCGGCGGTGCGGCCGTAAGCGGCGAACGGGATGCCCCGCTTGCGCAGGCCGACGGGCCGCGGGTCCTCGGGGCCCAGGTTGGAGATGACGAACCCGGCCGCGGACTGGCCGAAGTAGAGGTCCTCGCAGGCGGTCAGGAGCGCGTCGGCGCCCCGCTCGGCGACGAGGGTGAGGTTGCGGTCGACGGCCTGGCAGCTCTCGGCGAGATCGTGGACGAAGGCGTCCATGTACTGGTTGCCCACCGAGTCCTGGGCGGGGAGCACGTAGGCGATCTGGCGCGGCTGCGCGAGTCTGAGGCTGCGGGCGACCAGGTTGTTGCGGTAGCGCAGTTCGCGCATCGCGGCGTGGACCTTCTCCCGGGTCGCCTCTGAGACGACTGCCGGCCGGTTGATGACATTCGAGACCGTCATCGTGGAGACGCCCGCGAGTTCGGCGACGTCGGACATGCTCGCTTTCCGCGCACTGGGGGTCTTGCCGCTCATCCGCCGCCTCCTCTCTGAGGTCACTGGGTCCGCGCCAGATTTTAAGCATAAAAATGAGCGGGCGTCAAACGGGAATGCGGCCGGAGACGACCAGTGCCCCGGAGTCCGCGGACTCCGGGGCACTGGCGCAGGTCGTTAGTCGGTGCCGAACTCGAGCGCGGCGTGGTCGAGCAGCTCCTCGTCGGGAGCTTCGCCACGTGAGGCGATCGCGAGGGCGCCGCCCGAGGGCATCGCGCCGATCAGACCGGTCGAGGCGGCCTGGGCCGCACCGATCATCGTCGGGTGCGAGCTGCCGACCATGCCGATGCCCGCGTACTGCTCGAGCTTGGCGCGGGAGTCGGCGATGTCGAGGTTGCGCATGGTCAGCTGGCCGATGCGGTCGTTCGGGCCGAACGCCGAGTCCTCGGTCCGCTCCATCGAGAGCTTGTCCGGGTGGTAGCTGAACGCCGGCCCGGAGGTGTTGAGCACCGAGTAGTCCTCGCCGCGCCGCAGCCGCAGGGTCACCTCGCCGGTGACGGCGGTGCCGACCCACCGCTGGAGCGACTCGCGGATCATCAGGGCCTGCGGGTCGAGCCAGCGGCCCTCGTACAGCAGCCGGCCGAGCCGCCGTCCCTCGGCGTGGTAGATCGCGAGGGTGTCCTCGTTGTGGATGGCGTTGACGAGCCGCTCGTACGCGGCGTGCAGGAGCGCCATGCCGGGGGCCTCGTAGATGCCGCGGCTCTTGGCCTCGATGATCCGGTTCTCGATCTGGTCGGACATGCCCAGGCCGTGCCGGCCGCCGATCGCGTTGGCCTCCAGCACGAGGTCGACGGCGGAGCCGAACTCCTTGCCGTTGATGGTCACCGGGCGGCCCTGCTCGAAACCGACGGTCACGTCCTCGGCGGGGACCTCGACGAAGGGGTCCCAGTACTTGACGCCCATGATCGGGTCGACGATCTCGATGCCGGCGTCGAGGTGCTCGAGGGCCTTGGCCTCGTGGGTCGCGCCCCAGATGTTCGCGTCCGTGGAGTAGGCCTTCTCGGTGCTGTCCCGGTACGGGAGCCTCCGGTCGGCGAGCCATTCGGACATCTCGGTCCGGCCGCCGAGCTCGGAGACGAAGCCGGCGTCGAGCCAGGGCTTGTAGATCCGCAGCGACGGGTTGGCGAGCAGGCCGTAGCGGTAGAACCGCTCGATGTCGTTGCCCTTGTAGGTGGAGCCGTCGCCCCAGATCTGCACGTCGTCCTCGAGCATCGCGCGCACCAGCAGCGTGCCGGTCACGGCCCGCCCGAGCGGGGTGGTGTTGAAGTAGGTCCGGCCGCCGGACTTGATGTGGAAGGCGCCGCAGGCGAGGGCCGCCAGCCCTTCCTCGACGAGGCCGGCCTTGCAGTCGACCAGGCGGCCGATCTCCGCGCCGTAGGCCGCGGCGCGGCCGGGGATCGAGGCGATGTCCGGCTCGTCGTACTGGCCGATGTCGGCGGTGTACGTGCAGGGCACCGCGCCCTTCTCGCGCATCCAGGCGACCGCCACCGAGGTGTCGAGGCCACCGGAGAAGGCGATGCCGACGCGTTCGCCGACGGGGAGCGAGGAGAGAACTTTAGACATGGTTATGAGTATGCATGAGGCTGAATTTTCATGCAAATCCGGGGTCGGCCCTTTTTACCGGGATCACTCCGCGACCAGGCCCGCTGTGCCCGCGTTGCGCGAAATCATGGCGAGCCTCACGCTGCGGGCAAGACGAAGGCGGGCCGTCCTCGCTCGAGGACGGCCCGCCTTTGGCGTGGTTTCGGGTCAGACCGCGGGCGTGCGGGCGGCCTGCTGGGCGCGGAGCGCCGCGAACATGGGCTTGCGGGACGGCGATTCGGCCAGGCCGCTGTGGAGGACCGCGGTGATCGCGACCGAGGCCGCGGCGTCATCGGCCGCGGCGACGCCCGCGGCGACCATGTCGAGGATCTCGTTGGCGGCGGCCGAGACGAGCTCGGGGTCGGCGGCCTTGGAGGCGCGCGAGAAGCCGAAGGCGAGATCCTTGTCCGCCGTGACGTTCCAGACCGCGCAGGTGTGCAGGCGGGTTCCGTACCCGGTGCCCTCGATCCAGCAGTCGACGGCGTACACGAACGTACGGGCATCGTGGTCCCACAGCAGTTCGGCGTCGAGCATGTCCGACAGCGCGGCGAGCCTCTGCGCATTGGGGTATTTCGACTCGATGATCGCCGTCGCGGCGTCGCTCGAGAGATAGCTGTAGGTCATCCTTCAACGGTAGCCGCCCGAACCTGGGTTCTCGCAAAGCCCGGACCGCTCGTTTTCACGATGCAGGTGGGTGCTTCCTCACCAGAGACCCAGAAAACGGACATTAGGCCTTGTTGAGCCGCATATGTCCGGGTGACCTGGGACCCTGGTCGGCGGCGGCGAATCGACTGAAAGACGAAGCGCTCTCGGCGCGGCGAACCGGGCCGAGAGCGTTCGGCGTCGGTCTAGAGAGTGCCGGCCCCGGCTCCCGCGGGAACCGTGGACGGCAGGCTCGCCGGGTCGTCCAGGGTGTAGTCGTAGTAGTCGCCGGGTTCCTGGACCGAGCCGGAGGTCTCGCAGGTACCGGAGTCGACGAAGACATTGTCGCGCTCGACCAGGCGCCCCGGGCCGCTGTCGGCGTAGCCGCTGGCCGAGAAGCACGGGAAGGGCACGTCCTCGAAGTAGTTGCCCTCCACGAGCACGCCGGCGTCCATGGTCGAGGCGGCGGCGTACAGCTCGTTGGCCCGGAAGTAGTTGTTGTACACATGGACCGGCTCGCCGAAGCGCACTCGCGGGTGCCGCTGGGTCGAGCCGTCGAAGTAGTTGTGGTGGATGCTCGTCTTCAGGTGCCCCGCGTCGCCGGAGGCGCCGTCGGAGTGCCCGAGGAGCATCGACTTGTCGGTGCCGTCGAAGTGGTTCCAGGAGACGGTGACGTAGTCGGCCTGGCGCGCGATGTCGATCGAGCCGTCCGCCGGGTTGGCGAAGGTGTTGTGGTCGACCCAGATGTGGTGGGACTCCTGCCCGATGCCGACCGCGTCGTCCTCGGCGTCGGTGAAGTGCAGGTTCTGGATGATGATGTTGTAGGAGCGGTAGAACTCGAAGCCGCCGCCGTTGATGGTGGCGTCGCCGCCGACGCCGAGGATCGTCTTGTTCGGACGGACCCCCTGCTTGCTGGTGATGTCGATGGTGCCTTCGACGAGGATCGTCATGGCGCCCACGGTGTCGATGGCCTCGAGCAGCTCGTCCGTGGTGTCCACGGTGACCGTGGTGCCGCCGGCCCCGCCGGTGGTGCCGTTCTGGCCGAGCGCGTTCACCGAGGCGAACCCGTCCGCCGTGCCGACGACCTGCGCCGCCGCGGGCTCGCCGATGGCGTCCCGGGTGCCATCGGCGGCCTGCGCGGACTGCAGCGTCGCCGTCGTCGCCGTCGCGGCGGCCAGTGCGGCCAGGCCTGCGACGACGACGCGGGTGCTTCTTCGTCTGCTCATGCCGGTTTCCCCTTTCATGAGGATATTGGTAGATATCGATATGATATCGACCTGTCGATCCTCATGCAAGCGTTTGCATCAACGCTTCCGGGCGGGGCTCCGGACCTTGTGGACACGGGGTTTGCGGTAATGGCGTTCGGTTGGGGGCGGTTGTCGGGTGTGGAGGTGTCTGCGGTGGCGGTGGCGAGGTGGGTGGGGTTTGTTGCGGGCCGGGGGTTCAAGACAAGGGCGGCATCGACAGGGGCGGGTGGCGGGTCGGGGCGTGGTCGGCCGTCCGGTCGGGATCGCCCCGGGGCAGGGCGGGGTGGGTGTGTGGCGGGGCGGGGTGGGGTGGGTGGGTTGTGTTGCGGCCCTGCGGGGTTGGTGCGAAAGGTGAGGATGTTGTCATCGTGTGGGTGATGCGGTTGGGGGTGTGGGGTGGGATGATTGGAGTACGCACAGGGACAGGGAATCTGTACAGGTGTCGGGTAGGTGCAACGCAGACTAAGCCAAGCCTCTGGCCGACTCGATCTTCCTGGCAGGTTCCGAGGCGTGTGACGTCGAGAGGATCGGCGCCGGTAACTGATCTCATCCCCGCGTGCTATCGGGATCCGCAGCTGTCCGCAGCCTCCGAAGGGCCGGATTGGGTGGGAGATCTCCCGGCCTGGATCACCTGGGCCGGGCGGCAGTGTCCGGAACGAGGCACACCAAGCACACGCGAAGCGAAGCGATGCGCCGCGGCGTTCAACAGCGGCACGCCAGGGCCGTGCATGAGACGGGCCCTGCCCGGGGCGGCCTGCACGGCATCAGCCCCCGGGGAGCGAGCAGCCCGACAACCCGAAGCCGTGAAGGCCGAAGGCCCGAAGGCGGAAGGCCCGAAGGCGGAAGGCTGGGGTTGGAGAGCAGCAGCCGGGAAGTGGAGGTCGGCAGAGCGAAGCCGCAGGACCGAGACCGGAAGGAGATGCGAAGGCCATGACGAACCCGCCGCGCCCACCGCGCCTCAACCCGGTCGATGCCGACCGGCAGGCGCCGCGAGCCGCCAAGCACCCCACCACAAGGCACTCGGCGCGCTCCGAGACGACCGGTGCGGCCGAGCCGAGCCGAGCCGAGCGCCCACCGCGGGCCGGAGCCTGACCGAACCGACCGTCGCTGACCGCCCGAGCCTCGACCCGAGCCAACCCGGCCACGGCCACGCCCCCGACACGGCCGCCCCGCTTCCCGTCGCTGACCGCCCGAACCCCCACCCGAACCAACCCGGCCACGGCCACGTACCGCTGTTCCGCTGTTCCGCCAAGCGCCCCACGCCTACCAGCCGGGGCCGGAACCGGGCTCGACAACCCGCCCACAGCCCGAACCGAACGCCATTGGACCTAGCCGAGGACGTCGCAGTACGGCTTGACGGCCTCGACGATCGAGGGGCCCTCGGCCTCCTCGACGCCGAAGAGCGAGGCGGCGTCGCGGGCCAGCTGCTCCTCGTCGGCGTTGTCGGCGACATCGGCGCAGATGTCGCGGGCGTTGGTGAGGATCTCTTCCGGGGAGGCGTCGGGGACGATCTCCTGCAGGTCGGTGGCGAGATCGGTCGGGAGCTCCGAGGCGAGCTCGTCGAGGGACGAGTCCCAGTCGGGGAGCGTGGGCGAGTCGATCGGGATCTCGCCGCCGTCTTCACTGCAGGCGCTGAGCGCCAGGAGCGCGCCGATGGCGAGGGCGGCGAGGGTTCGTCGTGCCGTCATGGGTTCTCCGTTCGCGTGATGAAGGGCCACGCTAACAGGCGAAGATTGCCGAATTGTCCCTCCGGCACCCGATTGCCGCATCCGTCACGGCCGCGGCACGGGCCGAACGCCCGTGCCGTTCCGCATGAGGCCTAAGCCTCTTCCCACTCGAAGCCGTCGGGGTCGGTGAAGGTCCCGGCGTCGCCGCTGAGGACGACGCGGTGCGATCCGGAGCCCTCCTGGTCGACGAACGAGGTCTTCGCGGCGAACTTGCGGCTGTAGAGCGAGAGCGCCACGGAGCCGCCCGGGGCCTCGAACTCGACGTACTTGCGGCCGAAGCTCTTCGCCACGGTGAGGCCGCGGTCGATGTAGAACTGCTTGGTGGCGGCGACGTCGGCGACGCCGATGCCGATGTTGACCGAGTCGACCTCGCGGGTGACCGGGCCGGTGTCCTTCTTCTTGGAGGTGGCGATCTTCCAGATCGCGCCCCACGGGTCGCGCAGGACGGCGCCGTAGCCCCACAGGCTCTTCTCGGGGGCCTTGATCGCGGTGGCCCCGGCGGCGACGGCCGTCCCGAAGAGGCTGTCGACGGTGCCCGGCTGGTCGACCACGAGCGAGAGGGCGTAGCCGCGGAAGCCGCTGCTCGGGTCCTTGGCGGGCCGCACGCGCAGCCAGGAGTCCTCGCCCAGGTCGAAGGCCGCGGCGTAGAAGGCCTCGGCGGCGGCGGTGTCGTCGACTTCGAGGGTGACGGTCTGGATGGCGATCATGGTCTTCTCCTCAGCGGATGCGGTGGTGTTGCTCATGTCCACAACGATATTTCCGGGAGGGGCCCCGAGGCTTCTCGATTCCTGATCACTCCGCCGCTCTTCTCGCGCGCCCGAAATCAGGCTATATTCATCAAAGTCGATATATAGGTGCAAGTCCGCCGTCGGGTTGGGGTGGAGCGGGCCCGACCATAGGAGGACAGTGCATGCCTGTCATGCGAACTCGGCGACTGATGGCCGTCGCCGCCGTCTGCGGGGCGCTCGCCGCGGGAACGATCGCGGTGGTCGCGGCGGGCCCGGCGCACGCCGACGCCTGCGAGCGGATCGATTACACGGTGGTGAGTTCCTGGAACGGCGGCCACCAGGCCGCCGTCGCGCTCACGGCCGGGAGCGAGCCGGTGAACGGCTGGACCATCGCGTTCGACCTGGCGAGCGGGGCCGCGGTCCAGAGCGCCTGGAACGTCGACTGGGAGCAGTCGGGCACGACGTTCACCGGTTCGGACGTCGACTGGAACGCGTCCATCGCCCAAGGCCAGACCCGGGAGCTGTTCGGGCTCATCGTCTCCGGCGCCGCGGCGCAGCCGCCTTCGTTCTCGCTCGACGGGATCGAATGCGGCAACGTCGCCCAGCCGACCGACACCCCGACCGGGACGCCCAGCGAGACCCCGAGCGAGGACCCGACCGATCCGCCCGACCCGGCCGACTGCCCGGCCGGGGCCGTCTGCGACGACTTCGAGGACCAGACCGGCACCGTGCCCGGCGGGGACTGGACCGTCGGCGCGGCCGACTGCACCGGCACCGGCATCGCCGCGGTGGACAAAGAGGTCGCCAACAGCGGCGGCACCTCGATCCGCATCGAGGGCGGCGCGACCTACTGCAACCACGTCTTCATCGGTCGGGACCTCCCCGCCGACGCCGAGTGGTTCCGCGTCTACATGCGGCACACCACCACGCAGCCGCAGAACCACACCACGATGATCGCCATGCAGGACACCGATGACGCGGGCACCGACCTGCGCTTGGGCGGCCAGAACGGTGCGCTGCAGTGGAACCGCGAGTCGGACGACGCGACCCTCCCGGCCCAGAGCCCGGCCGGCGTCGCGCTCAGCCGCCCGCTCCCGGTCGAGACCTGGACGTGCGTCGAATTCCAGATCACCGGCGGGAACCTCGCCACCTGGGTGGACGGCGCCGCGGTCGAAGGGCTCGCCGTCGACGGCACCCCGACCCACGATGTGGACGAGCAGTGGCTCTCCAAGCCCGGCTGGAGTCCCGACCTCGCCGACCTGCGGCTCGGCTGGGAAAGCTACGGCAATGACGCCGACACCCTCTGGTACGACGACGTCGCCTTCGGCACCGACCGGATCGGCTGCTGATGAACCGGTGCCCCGGCGAGGACTCGCCGGGGCACACGTTCACTGGTTGAAGATCTGCTCGATCAGGCCCAGCCGGAAGGCGGCGTCGCGCGCCAGGAGGAAGCCGACGATGCCGAGCACCCAGCCGGTCGTGGAGGCGGCGTTGCGGACCATCCAGTCGTTGATCTTCACCAGGACCGGCTCGACGGCGCTGCGGGCGACCAGGCGAGCCGCGAGCAGCACGAGCGCGGGCAGCACCATGACCGCGCAGTACGCGGCCATCGTCATCGTGATCCCGGCGGCCCCGATCCCGGCGGAGGTGACCATCCCGATCGCGGCCAGGTACGGCAGCATCGTCGCGACCTCGACGGTGGCCGCGCCGAGCGCCAGGCCCATCAGCGGCAGCACCGAGGCGCGCGTGCGAGTGGCGCCTTCGTCTTGGGACGCTTCACCTGTGCCTCCTTCGGCTGAGCCTCCTTCGACACCGAGTGCCCGCTCGCGCCAGCGCGTCATGCGCCCGCCCTCCTTGGCCTGCTTCTTGGAGTCGAAGCGGAAGCTGAGCAGGAGCAGGCCGACGCCGAGGACGAGCTGCGTCCACAGCGCGGGCCGGGTGTCGAGGAGCGCGCCGATGTCGTCGATGAACGTGGTCGCGCCGACGGCGATGAGCATGCCGACCGCGAAGTAGAAGACGGCGACGGTGCCGAGGTAGACGAGGATGCGGCCGCCCCGCACCCGGCCGGGGGCCAGGAGCAGCCAGATCGGGATGAGCAGCGTGCCGAAGCTGGTCGAGTCGATCAGCGCGAGGGCCGCGAGCGAGGCGGCGAGGGCGAGGTCCATGTTCCGAGCGTATGGACGCGCAGGGCCGGGCGCGTCGGTCTCGGGGCTGAGGTTCGTATGGGGGCCTGCATCTTTGGTGGCAAGCCCTTGGTTGCGGTCGGGGCCGGTCCACGGTTGGATACCGCTTGCAGATACTGTCGGTGCTCGATGCGTCCGCGCCTGGCGGACCCGCCGGAGGAGGCCGTCATGCCCCGATTCGCCGAACCGATCGTCGTCAATGACAACGGCGCATGGTGCTGGTTCCAGGACGAGCGCGCCCTGGTCGACCCCGAGACGCACCAGCTCGTCGTCGGTTCGATCGCGGCCGCAGAGGGGCCCGGCGGCGAGGCCCGCTCGGGCAACGTCGAACTCGCGGTCGTCGACCTGCGCACCGGCGAATCCGAGGTCGTGGTGCTCCACGAGCGGTTCGAAGTGGACGACCACGACGTGCCCGCCCTGTGGCGGCGCACCGACGGCCGCTGGCTCGCCGTCTACACCAAGCACAAGACCGACGACCGCACCCGTTGGCGCATCAGCGAACCGAACGACCCGACCAGGTGGGGTCCGGAGCGCTCCTTCGACTGGGGCCCTTACACGGAGGGCCGCGGCGTCACGTACGCGAACCTGCGGGCCATGGACGGGCGGCTGTACTGCTTCGCGAGAGCGGTGAACGACGACCAGTGCGCGCTCGTCTCCGACGACGAGGGCGAGACCTGGGCGTACGCGGGCAAGCTCTTCACCAGGCCGAAGGTCGGCTACGTCAACGGCTACACCCGGTACGCCCAGGCCGAGGACCGCATCCACCTGGTGACCACCGACCACCACCCCCGGGACTTCGACAACTCGATCTACCACGGCTACCTCGAGGACGGCGCGCTGCACCGCAGCGACGGCACCGTGCTGGACCCCAAGGCCCTCAACGGGGAAGCCCTCTCGCAGGAGGGCCTGACCACAGTCCTCGAAGCGGGCTCGCGCTGGGGCGGCGAGCGGATCTCGCACTGCTGGACCACCGATATCCGCACCACCGCGAACGGCGGCGTCGCGGCGATCCTGACCGCCCGCGCCGGTGAAGGGGAACTCCACCTCGATCGAAAGCAGGCCGCTCCGGACCTCCGGTTCTTCTACGCCCGCATGGCACCCAGCGGCGAGTGGACCGTGAACGAGATGGCGAAGGCCGGGCCCGGGCTCATGCCGCACGAAGAGGACTACACGGGCCTCGCCGCGATCGACCCCTACGACCCCGGCTCGGTCTACATCTCCACGCCGATCGACCCGCGCGACGGCACCGTGCTCCCCCACCGCGAGATCTTCCACGGCCGCGCCGCGGCGGCCGGCCGGTTCTGGGCCTGGACACCCGTAACCGAGAACTCCGAAGTGGACAACCTGCGGCCGATCTGCGCCCCGGGCGACCCGTCCCGCACCCCGCTGCTGTGGTTCCGCGGCCCGATGACCGCTTCCCAGCACTACCGCTGCGAGGTCGTCCTCCTGGACCTCCCCCGCGCCTGAGTGTCAGCGGCGTTCGAGCGGCGCGATGGCCGGGCCCTCGATGACGTTGCCGTCGAGGTCGAACCGCGAGCCGTGGCACGGGCAGTCCCAGGTGCGTTCGGCGTCGTTGAAGCCGACGACGCACCCGAGGTGGGTGCACTTCGCCACCAGCGAGTGCAGCTCGCCGTCCTCGTCCCGGTAGACCGCTCGGCGTTCGCCGTCGATCCGCAGGACCGCTCCCTCGCCGCGGCCGAGCTCGTCGGTGTCGCTCGGGCGCTTGTGGATCCGGTCGCCCACGTAGTGCCGCGCTACCTGCTTCTGGAACGAGGCGAACCGCACGGCCTCCTTGCGCGGGTGGACGCGCGACGGGTCGAACAGGTCCGCCCACTCGGGCGGATCGCCGGCCACGAGGCCCGCGATGAGCCGCCCGGCGGCGATGCCGTTGCTCATCCCCCAGCCGCCGAATCCGGTCGCGACGTACACGTGCTGGCCGCCGGGCAGGCGACCGACGAACGGCAGCCGGTCGGTGGTGGCGCTGTCCTGCGCGGCCCAGTGGTAGGTGAGGTCGGTGACGCCGAAGCGCGCGGCGGTCCAGTCGGCGAGCCGCTCGAACCGACCGCTGACCTCGACGCTGCCGGGCGTGAAGACCTCGCCGGTGACGATGAGGAGCCGCCGCCCGTCCGGCAGGGGCGCGGTGCGCACCGACCGCGTGCGGTCCTCGGCCGTCCAGTACATCCCGGCAGGGTCGGACTCGGCGGCGATCGGGGCGGCGACGACCACTTCGCGGCGCGGGGCGAGCCGGGTGAAGAACCGGACCCGGTCGACGATCGGGTAGTGCGTGGCGAGAACGACCTCCTCGGCCCGGATCCGGGTGCCGCTGCCGAGCCTGAGGACGAACGGTCTCGCGTCGGACTCGAGGTCGACGACGCGCGAACCCTCGACGATCCGCCCGCCGCGGGCGGTGATGGCGGCGGCGAGCGCGAGCAGGTAGCGGCGGGGATGGAACTGGGCCTGGTCTTCGACCCGGACGGCGCCGCGGACCGGATACGGCAGGCCGGTCTCGTAGGTGAAGGACGCCTCCAGGCCCGCTTCGGTCGCCGCGTCGACCTCGCCGGTGATCCCGGCGAGCCCTTCGTCGGTCTCGGTGTAGGCGAAGGCGGGGACGCGCTCGAATTCGCACTCGGCGCCGATCTCGTCGGCGACCGCGGCGGCGTGCTCGATCGCCTCGGTCTGCGCGGTCGCGTACCGCCGCGCCGCCTCGGCGCCGTAGAGGCCGCGCAGGTGGTCGTAGATGAGGCCGTGCTGCGCGGTGAGCTTCGCCGTGGTGTGGCCGGTGACGCCGGAGGCGATCCGCCCGGCCTCCAGCACGGTGACCGTCCGGCCCGCTCGCACGAACTCCCACGCGGTGGAGAGCCCGGCGATGCCGGCCCCGACGACCGCGACCTCGGTCGCGAAGTCCTCGATCGCGGGCGGGTGGAACGGCGCCTCGGTCGAGGCGATCCAGTACGACCGAGGCCTGCCGGAGATCAGGCTCACCGACCCGGGATACCCCCATCGGCGCGGTTCCATACCGCGCGTTTACACCCGGTTCACAGCTTCACTCTTACCGTTCGGCGCATGAAGCGCATTTCTCTCATTCTGGCCGCGGCACTGCTGTCGGCCGCCTGCACCGTCGGCGACGATCCGGAAACGGACGCCGCGGGCTGCAGTGCTGATTTCACCAGCGCCCTGAGCCAATGGGCCGACGCCGGATTCAGCGGGGCGCTGGCGATGGGCGACGGCGAGGGCTACGAGTGCCGGGCCGCGTTCGGCCTGGCCGACGAGGCCGGGATCGCGAACACCGACGAGACGGTGTTCGCGATCGGTTCGATCAGCAAGGCGTTCACCGCCGCCGCGGTCCTCGACCTCGTCGACGCGGGCGAGTTCGCGTTGGACGCGCAGGCGGGCGCGCTCCTGCCCGAGCTTGCGGGCCCGGCCGCCGAGGCCACCGTGCAGCAGCTGCTGCTCCACACGAGCGGTCTCGACGGCGGCCTCGGCGACGACCACCAGCCGCTGGAACGGGACGCGGCCATCGCGAAACTCAGCGGTCTGCGCTCGGCATTCGAGCCGGGCACCGAGTTCTTCTACTCGAACGCCGGGTACACGCTGCTGGCGCTCATCGTGGACGAGGCGACCGGTTCGTACCGCGAGTACCTGGCCGAGGAGATATTGACAGTGGGGGGCGAACGCATCGGCGGGTTCTGGGACGGCGAGCCGACCGCGCCGGGGCCGCGCGCGATCGGCTCGGTCGACGGCCGGCCGGCCGAGCAGACCGGCGATTTCGCTGGGCCGCATTGGGCGCTCGCAGGGAACGGCGACGTCGCCATGAGCGCCGCCGCGCTCGGCGCGTGGACCAGGGGCCTGTTCACCGGCGAGGTCATCTCCCCGGATGCAGTGGACCTGTTGCTGGGCAGCAGCTTCGACAACGGCGACGGGACCAGGGAGATCCCCGGCTGGGTGTCGGTCGGGCCCGACATGTTCGGCACCCCGCTCATCACCGCCTCGGGAGGCGGCGGCGACACCGGCCACAACGCGGTCGCGGCCTGGCTGCCGGACACCGGCACGTCCCTGACGGTCGCCTCGAACACTGACGGCCTGATCGCCGGGGAGCTGGTCGACGCGATCGGCCCGGCGCTCATCGCCGGGGAGCCGATCCCCGTCCCTGAGGGGCACGCCGAGGTCGACCCCGCCGAACTCCAAGCGCGCGAAGGCGTCTACACCATCGAATCCGGTTCCGCGTTCACTGTTGGAGCCGCAGGGGACGGCCTGGAGGTCGCAGCCGAAGGCGCGGATGCGGTGGCGGCCTTCTACGACTCCGGCGAATTCGCCGCCGAGGACGTCGCCGCCCACGAGACCGCCCTGCTCGCGCTCCTGAACGGCGAGACCGAAGCGGGCCGGGACGAGCGCGAAGCGATCGAAGCCGACCTCGGCTCGATCGAGGGCATCGAACTCGCCGGGACCGCTGTCGAAGACGGCGAACTGCACACCTATGTGCGCATCAGCGCCGCGGACGGCGACGTGCTCAGTTGGTACGCGCTCGGCGAACACGGTGATGTCGGCGCGGTCTCGTACGGGGTCGAGCCGCCCGCGTTTACGCTGGTCCCCATGGGCATAGGCGAGTACCGCCTGGACGACCCGGCCGGGGCCGGGGAGGGCGTCCAAGTGTCCTTCGAGGACGACCTGATGACCGTCGCCGGACCCACTGCCGCGGTCGAAGCCCGCCGCGGCGCATAGAGAGGAGAGGGAACCGTGCGCATCCTGCTGGTCGAGGACGACCGCGACCTGGGTCCGGTCCTCGCGCTGGGCCTGCGCAACGAGGCCTACGCCGTGGACCTCGCGACGACCTGCGCCGACGCCGAAGCCCTCCTGTGCTGCAACGACTTCGACGTGGCCTGCCTCGATCTCGGCCTGCCGGACGGGGACGGCCTCGCGCTGCTGCGGCGGCTCGGCGTCGACCCGGCGCTGCGCCGCCCCCGGCGCCTCCTCGTGCTCACCGCCCGCGACGCGGTGGACGACCGCGTGGCCGGGCTCGACGCGGGCGCCGACGACTACCTCGTCAAACCCTTCAGCTTCCAAGAGCTGACCGCGCGGATCCGGGCGCTCACCAGGCGAACCGACGTGCACGAAGCGGTCCTCACTGTAGGCGACCTGCGCCTCGACTCGGCCGCGCACCGGGCCTGGCGCGGCGGGGGCGAACTGGAGCTGACCCCGAGGGAGTTCTCGATGCTGCGGTACCTCATGCACCACCCGGACCGGACGGTGAGCGCCGAAGAACTGCTCGAACACGTCTGGGACGCCAACGCCGACCCGTTCACCGCCTCAGTGCGGGTGATCCTGAGCCGCCTGCGGCGCAAACTCGGCGAACCCGGCCCGATCGCGACCGTGACCGGCGTGGGCTACCAACTGCGGGAGACGCCGTGATCGGGGCGCTGCGGTCGCTGCGGGTCCGCTTGGCGCTCACCGGATCCCTGGCGATCTACCTGCCGGTGGTGCTCGTCTTCGCCGTCACCGCCATCAATCAGCGCGAGGTCGCCGACATCGCCCCGGACGGCAGCACCCGCCAGGTCACGCAGACCAGTGTGGACCCCACCGGCTGGACGACGACCACGGTGATCGCACTGCTCCCGGTCACCGCCGCGCTCGCGTGGTGGTGGTCGGGGCGGGCGGTACGCCCGTTCGTGCGCATTCGTGAAGCGGCCGAGGCGATCGAGGCCTCCGACCTGAGCCTGCGCGTCGGCGGCGCGCAGGGCACGACCGAGGCGATCGGGCTCGCCGCCGCGTTCGACGCGATGCTCGACCGGCTGGAACGCTCAGCGCAGGTGCAGCGGCGGCTCATCGAGGAGACCAGCCACGAACTGCGGACGCCCTTGGCGGTCTTGATCACCGGGGCCGACGTGCTGCTGCGCCACCCCGAACCGGACCTCGACCTCTACCGGGAGGGCTTGGAGCGCAGCCGGAACGCGGCCGAGCGGCTGCGGGACGCCGTGGGCGAGCTGCTGGTCGACGCGCGCGGGCGGGCCCGCGTCATCGACCGGCGCCCGACGGACGTGACCGCTCTGGTGGGAGAGGTGTTCGAGGAGGCGGCGGCCTTCGCCGCCTCGCGTTCGGTCCGTTTGGCCCTGCGCGGCACTGCTTCGGCAGAGGCCCCGGTGGACGGGCCGAGCGTCCATCGCGCGATCGCGAACCTCGTCCACAATGCCGTCAAGCACGCCCCTGAAGGCACGGCCGTCGCAGTCGAGGTGACACGGTCGAGCACCGGCATCGCCGTGGTCGTCACCGATGAAGGCCCGGGTATCCCAGCGGCCGAGAGGGATCAGGTCTTCGAGCGGTTCTGGCGCGGCGAGCGGGCACCGGGCACGGGCCTGGGGCTGCCGATCGCGCGCCAGATCGCGCAGGCCCACGGCGGCGAGGTCGAACTCCTCGACGCCGAGCAAGGCTGCCGGTTCCGGCTGACGCTCCCGGTCCGGGAGCCGGAGCCGCTCAGCGGCCCTCGCGTTCGTCCTGCTCGCGCATGAGGCGTTCGGCGGCGGCCCGTTCAGCCTCCTCCGCCGCCTCGGCGTGGTGGTGCGCGGCCAGGAGCCGCTCGTACTCGGCGCGCTGCGCGGCAGTCAGTTTGGACAGGTCGGGCGGGTTCCGTTCAAGGTCCTCGATTTCCTCGCGGAGCTCGCGCCGCGCCGAGCGCACGCCGAAGTAGAGGGCGCCCGCGAGGCAGACGAGTATGACGAGGGTCCAGATCAAGGGCCTCCGTTCTCCTTCCGAGCCTGCTCCATCTGCTCGTCGTTGTTGCGGCCCCGGTTCACTTCGGTCGCGGTGTATTTGAGGACCTTCTGGGTGTTGATCGGGTTGCCCCAGTTGTTCTTGAGCGGGTCGAGGCTCTTGGAGAGCGGTTTGAAGGACTCCATGCGGATGTTGTGGGCGCCGTTCATGGTCAGTCGCCCGCCGTTCATCATCGCCTTCGACCCGCCCTTGAGGAGCTGTTGAGCGGTGGCGTCCATCGCGCCCTTCAGGCCTTGGGACTGGGAGCCGAACGTGCGGAACGAGGCGATCCAGCGGCCGAACTTCGACATGAGCTGCCCGACCTTGCCGACGATGTTCGCGAAGACGCTCACGGCCTTGGAGACGATCCGGGCGATCGCGGCGGCGAGCGTCGCGCCGAAGGTGAACCCGGCGGTGGCGAGGGCGCTCAGCGCCCACATGATCGCCTCGGCGACGAAGTTGGAGATGATCTCCAGGATGATCGTCCGCAGGATGCCGACGGCGACACCGGCGATGTTGATGCCGTTCGCGGTGGTCGCGGCCGCTTCCGCACTGGCGCGCAGGACCTGCTCGAATCCGGCCGAGGCGGTCCGGTAGGCGGTCGCGTCCGCCCCGTCCCAGTCCTCGACGTTCCCCAGCTCGGCGGCCCATTCGTCCGCGGCCGTGCTCATCTCCATCGAGATGTTGTTCCAAGTGAGGGCCAGGCCTTCGATCGCCTGGGGGTTGCCGGCGACCCAGTCGAGCGGTTCGCGCAGGAACGAGATGTGCTCGAAGAGCCAGCCGACCCCGGCCTGCAGCAGGTGCTTGAAGGGGTTGGCGACGAACGAGAGGACGTCGAGCGCGGTGGTGGCGGTGGCGACCCCGGCGTCCAGGAAGCTGAAGTTCTGCCCGGTGAAGGCGGCGCCGTAGGCGGTGGCGGTCTTCTCCAGGCCGGCGATGACCTTGGTGCCCTGGAGGGCCGGGGTCGCGGTCGGGCCTTCGATGAGGGGGTTGGTCATGGGGTGTGCCCGTCCAGTTCCTTGCCGAGTTCGTCGAAGAGGGCCGCGACCTCCTGGTCGGCGGCCAGGTGCTGGATCGCGGTGTCGTTGACGGCTTCCGCGAAGCCGAGGCCGAGGTCGTCGGCGGAGGCGAGGGCCGCGCCGGCGTCATCGAGGAACAGGTCGAGGACGGGCGGGATCACCTGGGCGAAGACGATCCCGTAGGCGTCCTCGTCGCCGAGGCGGACGGTGTTCGCGGCGTCGGCCGCGGTCTTGACCCTCGCCATGGGGCCGTTCGCGAGTCGCGCGGCGTGGTCGCGCAGCGCCTGCGGGTCGACCTGGACCATCAGTCCTCCGATCGCGGCGCGGTGAAGGACTGGAGGAGGCCCGTGGCCTCGGGGTCGCCGCCGAGGAGGTCGGACATGATCGCCGCGGTCTTCCGGCCGGATTCCTCGACGGCCCGTCGGTAGGTGTCGAGCACGAGTTCGGCGAGTCCGTTGCCGGACATGTGCTTGGCCTCGTTGGTGAAGCGGAGGCCGGTGAGGGAACCGCCCGCGTTCACGGTGACGTGGACCGCGCCGTCGTCGCTGGCGAGGGTGGTCGCCGAGTCGGCCAGGGCCTGCTCGGCGCGGCCGGCCTGCTCCTGGATCACGGCCACGCGGCTCTCCAGGTCCTGCATGATCTCTTCGGGGGTGCGCATCGTCTTCCTTCGCCGGTCAACTGAGCCTGGTGGTGCGGTTGTCAAGCTAGTCAACGAGAGTGAACCGACGGTGACCCACCGCTGAACGGGACGGGCTGCGGGGTCAGCCCGCGCGGCGCAGCTCGGCGAGGAGTTCGGGGCCGGTCCAATCACGACGCCCGCCGTCCTCGGCAGCGTGCACGAGGGCGGTGAGGCGTCCGTTGATCGGAGCGGCGAGGCCGTGTTCGGCGGCGAGCGCAGCGATCTCGCCGTTGAGGTAGTCCACTTCGGTGGGACGCCCCGCTTCGAGGTCCTCCCAGGTGGAGGAGCGCGCGAGGGGGTCCATGGCGAGCATCTTGGCGGCGGCGCGCGTGAAGAGGGCGTCGGGCAGGCCGAGCAGGACCGGGAGCAGGCGCGGGTCGAGACCGGCGGTCTTGGCCGGGCCGATGCCTGCCGCCCTGTAGGCGGCGAGCGCTTCGCGTTGGGCGAGAGCGAGACAGCGGCGGTACGCGCGCTGCGACAGCTCGGTCTTCAGCGGCAGCCCCGAGAGCGCGTTGATGGCGTTGTTGAGGTTGAGCAGGAGCTTCCCGGCCTGCACGCCGGTGAGGTCGGCCTCCCGGGCGAGCGTGAACCCGGCCCGCTCGAAGGCCGCCGCGTGGGCGTCGAGCGCGGGATGGTCCTGCACCCCCAGATCCCCCACGGTGCCCTGGTGGAAGCGGCCCTCGCCGGAGTGGACCACGTTGAAGGCGACCATGCCCGGCAGCGCCACCGCCTGCGGCAGGCGCTCGCGCAGGACGGCCGCGTTGCGCAGGCCGTTCTGGAAGCTGACGACGACTGCGCCCGGCTTCAGGTGCGGCGCAAGCGCTTCGGCCGCCTCAGCGGTCGCGGCGGACTTGACGGTGACGAGCACCAGGTCGGCCCCGGCGGCAGCCGCCGGATCGGTCTCGTACCGCGGCGCCTCCACCCGGAGGTCGGCGCCGTACAGATCGGTGAGGGTGAGCCCGTGCTCGGCGGTCTCGCGGGCGAGCCGTTCGCGCCCGACGAACACGACGCCGGCCCCGGCGGCCGCGAGCCTGCCGCCGACGTAGCAGCCGATGCTCCCGGCGCCATAGATACAGATCATCCCCGGATGCTACTGCCCCGGCGCGGCAGGGGCTTTCGCCGGAAAACGCGATCCGCCACCGCTGAAACGTTTCGGGATCGACATTGGTCGTTCAATATGGGGTCATGGGATGACTCCCCTGGTCAGGTGCAATACTCCTCACATATCGCTCGAATCCCTCGGCGCAGAATCAGGAGCAACGCCATGACAGTCAACCGCAGAACCCTCCTCGGGGCATCGGCCGCCGCGGGGGCGGCCGCTGCAGTCGCCGCGGCCTCACCCGCCGAGGCCAAGCCGGCCAAGCGCTACTCGTTCACGGTCATGGGCACGACCGACCTCCACGGCAACGTCTTCAACTGGGACTACTTCAAGGACGCCGCCTACAGCGACACCGCCGGCAACACCCGCGGCATCGCCCGCATCGCCACCCTCGTCAAGCGGATCCGCGAGGAGAAGGGCCGCAAGAACACCCTCCTCATCGACTCCGGCGACACCATCCAGGGCACGCCCCTCGCCTACTACTACGCCCGCGTCGACCCGATCGTCGCCGAAGCCGGACCGGTCCACCCGATGGCGCAGTCCATGAACGAGATCGGCTACGACGCCGCCGCCCTCGGCAACCACGAGTTCAACTACGGCCTCGACACCCTCCGCAAGTTCGAGTCGCAGCTCGAGTTCCCGCTCCTGGGCGCCAACACCATCGACGTCGCCACGCGGCAGCCCGCGTTCCCGCCCTACCACATGGTCCGCATGAGCACCGGCTGCGGCAAGGACGTCAAGGTCGCGATCCTCGGCCTCTGCACCCCCGGCGTGACCATCTGGGACAAGGCCTACGTCGACGGCGTCCTGGAGTTCCCGAGCCTGGAGTCCGAGGCCGCCCACTGGGTGCCCAAGCTCAAGGAGATGGGCGCGGACGTCGTCGTCATCTCGGCGCACTCGGGCACCTCCGGCAAGTCCGCGTACGACACCTCCACGGGCCTCGGCGTCGAGAACGCCTCCGCGCTCGTCGCCCAGCAGGTCAGCGGCATCGACGCGATCCTGGTCGGCCACGCCCACGTCGAGATCGAGGAGCTGCGCGTCGCCGACCCCGACGGCCACGAGGTCGTCCTCTCCAACCCGCTCTGCTACGGCCAGCGCCTCACCCTGTTCGACTTCGAGCTGGTCCTGGAGCGCGGGAAGTGGAAGGTCGAGTCGGTCAAGGCGTCGATCCTCAACTCGAACGAGGTCGAGGAGGACCAGCGCATCGTCGAGATCCTCTCCGCCGAGCACAACGAGGTCGTCACCTACGTCAACCAGGTCGTCGGGCAGGCCGCGATCGACCTCGACACGGCCGAGGCGCGGTACAGGGACGAGCCGATCATCGACCTCATCACGAAGGTCCAGGAGGACACGGTGAAGGCCGCGCTCGCGGGTACCGCGCACGCGGACCTGCCGGTGGTCGCGCAGGCCTCGCCGTTCTCGCGGACCTCGGTGATCCCGTCCGGGGACGTGAAGATCAAGGACCTGTCGAGCCTGTACATCTACGACAACACGCTGGTCGCGAAGCTCATGACGGGCGCGCAGATCCGCGACTACCTCGAGTACTCGGCGCAGTACTTCGTGCAGACGGCCCCGGGCGGGGCCGTGGACCCGGCGGCGATCACGAACGCGGGCGACCGCCCTGACTACAACTACGACTACGTCTCGGGCTTCACGTACGAGATCGACATCGCGAAGGCCGCCGGTTCGCGCATCGCGAACCTGCGGTATGCGGGGGCGGACGTGGACGACGCGCAGCAGTTCGTGCTGGCGGTCAACAACTACCGCGCCAACGGCGGCGGGAACTTCCCGCATGTGGCGGCGGCCGAGGAGCTGTGGAGCGAGTCGATCGAGATCCGCACCCGGATCATCGAGTGGGTGACCGCCAAGGGCGCCCTCGACCCGGCCGAGTTCGCCTCGGTCGACTGGGTGCTGACCCGTGAGGGCACGCCGGTCTTCTAGGGACGCAAGCGAAACGGCACCGCCGCTCGGCGGTGCCGTTTCGCTCGCCTCAGGTCATCTCGACGCGGTCGATCGCGGGGTCGGGCCGCTCGCCGAGGAATTCGACCCAGGCGTGCCGGATGCGGGGGTAGTGCGTGGCGGCCTCGACCAGGTCCATGAACGCCGCGACGTTGTCGACCAGGCGTTTGCGGAGCGGATCGTCCACGAGGTCGCCTTCGGATGAGAAGGCCGCATGGGCCTGCGCGAGCGAGAACATGTCGGGGTAGACGCGGGCCCCCAAGTGCTCCAAGGGGATCCGCAGCGCCCACAGGCCCCGGTTGCCGCCGGCCATCGACGGCGAGGCCGACATGACGAGGACCTGCTTCTCATGGAACGGCTGCGGGTGGATCCGCGAGGTCCAGTCGACGAGGTTCTTCACCGATCCGGGCACGGAGGCGTTGTACTCGGGGCTGGCGAGGATGAGCGCGTCGTTGAACTCAAGTCGTCTCCGGAATTCCTCGGCGCCTTCCGGGACGCCTTCGCCGCCTTCGAGGTCGCCGTCGTAGACCGGTACCGCGAAGTCGGTGATCAAGGCGGCGTCCACGATCCCGCCGCGGTCGGCGACCGCCCGGGCGGCCCGGTCGGCGAGCTGCCGGTTGACCGAGCCGGACCGGCCGGAACCGGACATGACGAGGTACTTCAGCGGGCGGATCTCAGTGTCCATGTCGACTCCTCGGTCGGTGCGTCCTCTCCGCAAGGTCTAGCCCACTCCCCCGCCGCGTGGGCTGCGAACGGCGATATCGGCTGTGCGGAGGCCTGTTCGCGCACAAGAGCGGCATGGCAGTATTGCGTTCACTGGAACGACTAGCCGACCGGCTAGTCGTTGAGAACTCGATACGCCCCAGGAGGGGAAATGGATTTTCGGGAAGAGGCCGCAGCGATCGCACCCGAGCTGATCGCCTTGCGGCGCGAGCTGCACCGCATCCCCGAGATCGGACTCGACCTCCCCAAGACCCAGGCGGTCGTCCTGGCCGCGCTTGAGGGTCTGCCGCTGGAGATCACCCTCGGCAAGACCTCGACCGCCGTCACCGCCGTCCTGCGCGGCGGGAATCCGGGGCCTGTGGTGCTGCTGCGCGGCGACATGGACGCGCTGCCGGTGACCGAGGAGACGGCCGTGGACTTCACGTCCGAGCACGTGGGCACGATGCACGCCTGCGGGCACGACATGCACACCGCCGGGCTCGTGGGCGCGGCGCGGCTGCTCGCGGCGCACCAGGCCGAGCTGGCCGGGGACGTGGTGTTCATGTTCCAGCCGGGCGAGGAGGGCGAGGACGGTGCGGGCCACATGATCGCCGAGGGCGTCTTGGAGGCGGCCGGTCGCAAGGCCGATGCCGCCTATGGGCTGCACGTCATCTCGGACATGGTGCCGCGCGGGGTGTTCACGACGAAGCCGGGGCCGATGATGGCCGCTACGTCGGGGCTGTTCGTGACCGTGGTCGGCAAGGGCGGGCACGCCTCGCGGCCGCACGCGACGCTCGACCCGATCCCGGTGGCCGCGGAGATCGTCACCGCGCTGCAGACGTTCGTGACGCGCCGGTTCAGCACGTTCGAGCCGATCGTGATCACGGTGGGGACGTTCCACGCCGGGACGCGGTACAACATCATTCCCGACAAGGCCGTGTTCGAGGCGACGGTGCGGACGTTCTCAGATGAGGCGCTGGACCAGGTCGAGAAGGAGTCGGTGAAGCTCGCCGAGGACATCGCGACCGCGCACGGGCTGACGGCCGAGGTGCGGTTCGAGCGGGAGTACCCGGCGACGGTGAACGACGCGGACGAGGCGGCGTTCGTGGAGGCCACGGTGAAGGACCTGTTCGGCGAGGAGCGGTACACGGAGATGCCGAACCCGGTGATGGGTTCGGAGGACTTCTCGCGGGTGCTCGAGAACGTGCCGGGCAGCTACATGTTCTACGGCGCCACCATCAAGGACGACCCGGACGAGGCGGCCTCGAACCACTCCCCGCGCGCGGCCTTCGACGACGCCGTCCTCGCCGACGGCTCGGTCCTCCTCGCGGAGCTCGCGGTCAGGCGCATGGCCCGCGGCTAGCAAGGCCTGCAATGTGAAAGGGGCGGCCCGCGATGCGGGCCGCCCCTTTTCGCCACTTCGGCCCGAGGACCCCGTTCGAGTGAATCGGGGCCCTCGACCGCCGAACGACCTCGTTTCCTGTCGGACCCGCCTGCCACGATCGCGCTGGGCCTCGCGGTCCCCTCTTGGGTGGGTGGGGGCTTGGGATGGTAAACGCCGTAAGCGCTTTCGCGCCCCGCATCGCAACGCTAGCGCTCGATCCGCACCAGTTCGCCGATTTCCAGCGCCGCCCAGACCGCGCCGTCGGGGGCGATCGCGATGCCGTGCGGTTCGCTGTGCTCGGTCGGCAGGTCGTGGCCGGTGACCTGGCCGTCCGCGGTCACGTGCCCGATCCGGTTGCCGCCCCACTCGGTGAACCAGCAGCCGCCCTCGGCGTCCGCGACCACCGCGTGCGGCTTCGCGCCCTCGCTCAGTGTGATCGCCGTGACCGTGCCGTCCTGGTCGATGTGCCCGATCCGGTCGCCCATGATGTCGGCGAACCACACCGCGTCCACGCCCGCCGCGATCCCGACCGGCGCGACCCCTTGCAGCGCAAGCGGTATCACCGTCACCGCGCCGTCGGCGTCCACGCGCCCCACCGAGGCCGCGGCGTTCAGCGTGAACCACAGGTCGCCGCCCGGTCCGGCAGCGATGGCCGAAGGGAATCCGCCCTGGTGCGGAATCGCGAACCGGCTCACCTGCCCGTCCGGCCCGATCCGGCCGATGTGGTCGGTGGCGGTCTCGGTGAACCACGCCGCGCCCGAACGGTCGACCGCGATGCCGTACGGCCCCGATCCTTCGGCCAACCGCACCTCGCTCAGCTCGCCGTCCGCGCCGATGCGCCCGATCCGGTCGGCCTTGTACTCGGTGAACCAGGCCGCGCCGTCGGGCCCGACCGCGATGACCGTGGGCTGCGATCCGTCCGCCAGCTCCCGGTAGACCGGCTGCGCGCCATCGGCGATGCACCCGATCCGGTCGCCCTCGGCCACGGTGAACCAGGTGGTCCCGTCCGCCGCGAATGCGATTCCATACGCGCCCTTGGCGACTTCGACGGTCCTCATCAGACGATCTCCTTCCGCGCAATTACTTCGTACGTTGTACAACAATAGTGGGCGCGGAAGAGCGGTCGACGGGACCCCCTTGCGTCCCGCCGACCGCAGAGGCCGGTTCCCTCTGTGCCGCTAAGCGACGCCGGCCAGAACGAAGATCAGGCTGGCGATCGCGAAGCCCATGAGGCCGATGGTGGTCTCCATGACCGTCCAGGTCTTCAGTGTGGTCTTGACGTCCATGTTCAGGAAGCGGCCCACGAGCCAGAACCCTGAGTCGTTGACGTGACTTAGCATGACCGAGCCGGCGGACATCGCGAGCACGATCGCGGCGAGCTCGACCGCGTTGTAGCCGTTCCCGGCCACGATCGGCTGGACCAGGCCCGCCGCCGCCGTCAGGGCCACGGTGGCCGAGCCCTGCGCGACCCGCAGCGTGGTGGCGATGAGGAAGGCCGCCACGATGACCGGCAGGCCGATGTCCGAGAGCGCGCCCGAGAGCGCGTCTCCGATGCCGCTGGCGCGCAGCACGCCGCCGAACATGCCACCGGCGCCGGTGATCAGGATGATCGCGCAGACCGGGGCGAGCGCCTTGTCGAGCAGGTCCTCGACCCAGGCGCGGGTGCGCCCGCGCCGCTCGCCGAGCACGTAGCTGGCGACGAACACGGTGACGAGCAGGGCGATCGGAGTCGAGCCGAGCGCGCGGGCAACGTTGAACCAGTTGGCGTCCGAGTCGACCCAGCCCGCCGAGCCGGCGGTGTTGAGGCCGGTGTCGAAGAAGATCATCACGAGCGGCAGGAGCAGCAGCAAGATCACGGAGCGGGCCTTGGGCGGGTTCGGCGCGTCCTCGGCCTGCGGGCCGCCGGAGAGCACGTCGGGCACCGGCAGCACGATGCGCTTGCCGGCCCAGAGGCCGAACAGGTAGCTGGTGAGGTACCAGGTCGGGACGGCGACGAGGAGGCCGAGCGCCACGACGAGGCCGACGTCGGCGCCGAGCAGCGTGCTCGCCGCGACCGGGCCCGGGTGCGGCGGCACATAGATGTGCATGACCGAGAAGGCGCCGGCGGCGGGCAGCGCGTACTTGAGGACGCCGCCGCCCAGGCGGCGGGCGACCGCGAAGATGATCGGCAGCATGACGACGAGCCCGGCGTCGAAGAAGATCGGGAAGCCGAAGATCAGCGAGGCCACGCCCAGGGCGAGCGGGGCGCGCTTCTCGCCGAACTTGTCGATGAGCATGTCCGTGAGCGCTTTCGCGCCGCCCGAGACCTCGACGAGCCTGCCGAGCATCGCGCCGAGACCGACCAGGAGTGCGACGTTCGCGAGCGTGGCCCCGAATCCGCCGGTGAGCGTCGGGATCAGGTATTCGGCGGGGATGCCGGTGGCGAACGCGGTCAGCGCCGAGACGGTGACCAGCGCCAGGAAGGCGTGGACGCGCAGCCAGATGATGAGCACCAGCAGGAGCGCGACGGCCCCCGCGGCGATCCCCAGGAGCGGTGCCGCTCCGAGGGTCTGTGTCCAATCCATTTCCACCATGGGTGAAAGCTCCTTTGCTTTGCGGGGGAATTACTTCGCGCGGTGGGCGCTATTCGAGGCCTTCGCAGACGCGGTCGGCGATCTGCTCGGGCGGGGCGGTGACGTCGACGGTGATCCCGTCTTCGTCGTCGCCGAGCGGTTCGAGGTCGGCGAACTGGGAGTCGAGGAGGCTGGGCGGCATGAAGTGCCCGCTGCGGGCGCTCAATCGCTCGCCGATGACCTCGGGGGTGCCGCTGAGGTGGACGAAGCGGACCTGGGCGGTGGCCCCGCGCAGGAGGTCCCGGTAGGTGCGCTTCAGCGCCGAGCAGGTGACCACGGTGCCGCGGCCCTCCGCGTCGTGCGCGCTGATCCAGTCCCTGAGCGACAGCAGCCAGGGCTCGCGGTCCGCGTCGGTGAGCGGGGTCCCCGATCGCATCTTGGCGATGTTGGCCTCGGGGTGGAAGTCGTCGGCCTCGGCCATGGGCCGGCCGAGCCGATCGGCGAGCAGCCGCGCGACGGTGCTCTTGCCCGAGCCCGCGACCCCCATGACCACCAGGCAGGTCGTCACCATGGACCCCTCCTCATCGAAAGGTAGTACTTAATCAACGGAAAGGTAACACCATTTCAACCACGGCGCAAACGCGGCCCGGATAGGATTCGGGCATGGGCGACAAGCGCAATCACACCGGCACGGGCCTCCACGATCCCGTGCTGGAGAAACTCGGCATGGAGATCGCCTCGGGCGAACTCCCCACCGGGCACGTGCTCACCCTCGACCGCATCCAGGAACGCTTCGGCATCTCGCGCACCGTCGCCCGCGAAGCCATGCGCATTCTCGAATCGATGGGCCTCGTCCAGTCCCGCCGCCGGGTCGGCATCACCGTTCGCCCCATAGAAGCCTGGAACGTCTTCGACCCCAAGGTCATCTGGTGGCGGCTCTCCGGCCCCGGACGCGGCGCGCAGCTGCGCACCCTCACCGAACTCCGCATCGCGGTCGAACCGCTCGCCGCGGGCGCCGCGGCCCGGGCCGCGACGAACTCGCAGCGCTCGCACGTCGTGGAACTCGCCGCGACCCTGCGCCGCCTCGGCGAGGCCGCCGAACTGACCGAGTTCATGGAACGCGACGTCGAATTCCACGCACTCCTGCTGCAGGCCAGCGGGAACGAGATGTTCGGCGCACTGGCCGACGTGGTCGCCGCGGTCCTGCGGGGCCGCACCCAGCTCGGGCTCATGCCGCACAAGCCGGTCCCCGAAGCCCTGGATCTGCACGAAGCGGTAGCTCAGGCGGTGGCCGACGGCAGGTCGGCCGACGCCGAGACGGCCATGCGGCGG
Organism: Glycomyces rhizosphaerae; assembly: GCF_042647865.1. Classification (NCBI taxonomy): domain Bacteria; kingdom Bacillati; phylum Actinomycetota; class Actinomycetes; order Glycomycetales; family Glycomycetaceae; genus Glycomyces; species Glycomyces rhizosphaerae. Next base: position 624,774 of record NZ_JBHRWO010000021.1, on the reverse strand, counting down.
CTCCTGGCAGAGGTCCGCACCGCCATGCTCCCCGACTGAGTCACCTGAACCGAATTCCGACGCCACGCCGCATTGGATCAGTGTGCGGCGTTTTCTCCCGTGCCCACTGCCACACCCAGGCGTTTGCAACTCGCGGTGGTACATCACGCGTCACATATCAAGAACGTCAACCACCACACCCACACCGCAAGCAGCAGACAACAACCACCACAGGCTCCTTTGGCACAGGCAGCCACCCCCGGCGCACCGGCCGCGTCCGACCAAACCGTATTTGGGCGACGACACGGCGTTTCACCTGGTCTGACCAGTGAAGCACGGTCCGTAACCGAATAGCATGTGCCACAACACCGCCCCGACCCACAAAGCCGGGACACCACCGCAGATCGGACCAGCCATGCCCGAGTTCGCACCAGTGCGTTTGCCGCACTACGAAGGCCAAGGCCCGCACTCGCTCCTCGCCGACGTCGCGGCCTGGACCGGCTCCGAGCCGATGCACCGGCTTCTCGCACTCTTCGGCGGGGCACTCCCGGGCAACGGCACCGCGGAGGACCTGGCATACCTCGAGGCCTTCTCGGCAGCCCACTGGGACTTCCGCGCCGGGCGCGAACGCCACGAGACCGCACCCCAGCCGCTCTCCCCCGAGCACGAGCGCGCCGCGACCGAAGCGGCACTCGCCCTGGGCCTCGGCGCCGACGCGAGGCCGCGCCTGCGGCACTACACGCACGTGCTGGTCCTCGGCGGGCTCGTCGCCTCGTGCCTGTTCCGCACCCGCTTCGCCGCCGAGTTGCTCGAAGACGGGATCAGCGCCGACCACGTGACGGGCGTCGGCGGCTTCCGGCCACTCGGCGGCCCCGATCTGGAGACGGCAGCGCTGAGCGGCATCGACTGCGGCGGCTTCGAAGTGGACGCCATCGAAGCGAGCCTCAAGCGCGCCTTCAGGATCGGCGGCGCACCGCTCGTCGACGAAGGCGGCGACCCCCACGGCGACCCGGGCCGGGCGTGGAAGGTGGCCACCTACGCGGCCGGGCCGGTCACGGTCCGGGCCGTCGCCGCGCCGTCCTCGCAACCGGGACATCGCCGCGCCGACACCGTGGACACCTGCCAGTTCTGGGCCGACCACGTCGTCGACCTCGCCCCGGGCGACAGCGTCCTCGTGGTCACCTCCGCGCCGTACACGGCCTTCCAGCACTGCGACGCGATCACCCACATGGGACTGCCGTACGGCTGCTCGATCGACACCGTCGGCGTCGACCCCGCCACCCTCCCCGAACCGCACTTCCGCAAGGCGCACACCGCGAGCGGGTACCTCCAAGAGGTGCGCTCCGCGATCCGCTCCATGCACCGGCTCTACCACACCGCTTACGCCGCAGCGCAATCCCCGATGCGGACGGTCGGGACGGCGCCGGTCGAGACCGTGGCCGGGCGGCGTTTAACTCCCGGCCGGCCGGCGCGACGGACCGACCGGCGTCCCCGCTGAAACGTGCGAATCCCCAGAGCCGGATACATCCATGTCGATATATATTTAGGCGGCCTCGGCAAAAGCAAGGCGGAGCCGGACCGCGCGGGAACGGGTCCGGCTCCGCCACCTGGGGCCGTGCTCACTCAGGAGCACTCAGCAAGGTCGGTCGAAGCGCCGCTCAGCCGCCGTTCGCGAGGAACCGCGTGTAAGCGGGGATGGTGAGGAACGTCGGGTAGTGCTCCCCCAGCGCGCATTCGGTGAAGACCGAGAGCGCGTCGTCGAAGCGGTCGCCTTCGAACCGTTCGAGCTTCGCGAACTCGTCCTTCAGCAGCCGTTCGACCCAGCCGCGCGACACCGTGGGCCCGTCGGCCGTGACGGCCTCGGCGTTGATCCACTGCCAGATCTGCGAGCGCGAGATCTCGGCGGTGGCGGCGTCCTCCATGAGGTTGTTGATCGCCGCAGCACCGTTGCCGCGCAGCCACGACTCGATGTACCGCACGCCGACCTCGAGGTTCTTGCGGATGCCGGCCTCGGTGATGTCGCCCGGCGTGGAGGCCACGTCGAGCAGGGCCGCCGCGTTCGGAACGACGTCCTCGCGCTGCTTGTCGATCTGGTTCGGCAGGCCGCCGAGGGTCTCGTCGAAGACCGCCATGGCCACGGGCACCAGGTCGGGGTGGGCCACCCACGAGCCGTCGAAGCCGTCGTCGGCCTCGCGGTTCTTGTCGGCCCGCACCTTCTCCAGGGCGAGGGCGTTCGCCTCGGGATCCTTGCGGCTGGGGATGAACGCGGCCATGCCGCCGATGGCGGAGGCGCTGCGCCGGTGGCAGGTGCGCACGAGCAGTTCGGTGTAGGCGCGCATGAACGGCGCGGTCATCGTCACCTGGTCGCGGTCGGGCAGAACGAAGCGGGGTCCCCGCTCGCGGAAGTTCTTGATGACCGAGAAGATGTAGTCCCATCGGCCGGCGTTGAGCCCGGCGGAGTGGTGCCGCAGCTCGTAGAGGATCTCCTCCATTTCGAATGCGGCGGTGATGGTCTCGATGAGGACCGTGGCGCGGATCGTCCCCTGCGGCAGGCCCAGCAGGTCCTGCGCCATGACGAACACGTCGTTCCACAGCCGCGCCTCGAGGTGCGATTCGAGTTTCGGCAGGTAGAAGTACGGGCCGCGGCCGAGTTCGATGAGCCGGTGCGCGTTGTGGAAGAAGTACAGCCCGAAGTCCACGAGGGACCCGGCGACCGGGACGCCGTCGATGCGCACGTGCAGTTCGGCGAGGTGCCAGCCGCGCGGCCGGACCAGGATCGTCGGCAGATCGGTGAGGGTCTCGCCCTTGAGGCGGTACTCCTTGCCCTGCTCGCTGGTGAAGTCGATGCGGCGCTCGATGGCGTCGCGCAGGTTCACCTGGGAGTCGATGACGTTGTGCCAGTTGGGGGTCGAGGAGTCCTCGAGGTCCGCCATCCAGCATTTCGCGCCCGAGTTGAGGGCGTTGATCGTCATCTTCCGGTCGCAGGGGCCGGTGATCTCGACGCGCCGGTCCTCCAGGCCCGGGGCGAGGGTGGCGACGCTCCAGGAGAAGTCGTCGCGCACGTCGGCGGTCTCGGGCAGGAACCCGGGGTCGACGCCGTTGCCGATCTTGATGCGCCGTTCCTGGCGGAGCTGCAGCAGCTCCTGGCGGCGGGGGGCGAACGCCCGGTGGAGGGCGGCGACGAACGCCAGCGCCTCCGGGGTCAGGATCTCGTCCTGGCGGTCGATGGCGGGCCCGTTGACCGCGATGCCCGAGTCGTTGCGGGTCTCGGCTGAAGTAACCACGTGGTTCTCCTTAGGTGGCAGGGCGGAGCCTCGCAGTACAGGCTCCGCCGCAGCGGACAGGTCGCAGGGCAGCTAATGGAATTGTCCCGCCTCGGTGGATCCGGCGAGCGCGAGTGTCGAGCTTTGCGGGTTCAAAGCTGCGGTCACCTTGTCGAAGTAGCCGGTGCCGACCTCCCGCTGGTGCTTGGTCGCGGTGTACCCGCGTTCCTCCGAGTCGAACTCGCGCTCTTGGAGTTCCACGTAGGCGGTCATGCCGTCGCGGGCGTATCCGTGGGCGAGGTCGAACATCGAGTGGTTGAGAGCGTGGAATCCCGCCAATGTAATGAACTGGAAGGTGAAGCCCATGGATCCGAGCTCGCGCTGGAACTTGGCGATGGTGTCGTCGTCGAGGTGGCGCTTCCAGTTGAACGACGGCGAGCAGTTGTAGGCGAGCATCTGGTCGGGGTGCTCGGCCTTGACCGCTTCGGCGAACGTGCGGGCGGCCTGGAGGTCGGGCGTGCCGGTCTCCATCCACAGCAGGTCGGCGTAGGGCGCGTACGCGTTGGCGCGGGCGATGCACGATTCGATGCCGTTGTTCACGCGGTAGTAGCCCTCGGCGGTCCGTTCCCCGGTGAGGAAGCGGTGGTCCCGCTCGTCCACGTCCGAGGTGAGCAGCGTGGCGGCTTCGGCGTCGGTGCGGGCGATGATGAGTGAGGGCACGCCCTCCACGTCGGCGGCGAGGCGCGCGGCGTTCAGGGTCCGCAGGTGCTGGGAGGTCGGGATGAGGACCTTCCCGCCCAGGTGGCCGCATTTCTTCTCGGAGGCGAGCTGGTCCTCCCAGTGGACGGCGGCGGCGCCGGCGTTGATCATGGCCTTCATGAGTTCGAAGGCGTTGAGCGGGCCGCCGAAGCCCGCTTCGGCGTCGGCGACGATGGGCACGAGCCAGTCGTCGACGCTCTGGACGCCTTCGGAGGCCTCGATCTGGTCGGCGCGCATGAGCGCGTTGTTGATGCGGCGCACGACCTGCGGGACCGAGTTGGCCGGGTAGAGCGACTGGTCGGGGTAGGTCTGGGCCGCGAGGTTGGCGTCGGCGGCGACCTGCCAGCCGGAGAGGTAGATGGCGTGGAGGCCGGCCTTGACCTGTTCGACGGCCTGGCCGCCGGTCATGGCGCCGAGCGCGTGCGTGTACCCGCCGGTGGCGGCGTCCTCGGTGAGCCGGGTCCAGAGGTTCTCGGCGCCGCGGCGGGCGAGGGTGTGCTCCTCGGTGACGCGGCCGCGGAGGCGGACCACGTCTTCGGCCGTGTAGTCGCGGGCCGTGGTGGCCCAGCGCGGGTCGGAGGCCCATTCGAGGGTCAGTCGTTCGGCGGCGAGGCCGGTGTCTTCGGCTTGGCGATCGCGGTTGTCAGACATCGTCGGCTCCGTGACTCGGGGCCGCATCAGCGGCCATTACTTGCAGGTAACAACAATCTTTCATCCCCTGCCACGCCTGAGTAGCGGTTCCGGGTGGAAAGATCGACAGTTCTTCGCAATACTGGGGAAATGACGAACCTGCCCGCGAACGGCCCCGGCCCAGGCGCGACCCACGCCCAGAGCAGTGGCGATGGCAGCGGTAACCCACGCGTGGCCGCGAGGCCGAAGGGCGTGGGCGCCGCCGCGAAGAACGGCGATTCCGCTAATTCGGGCGCCGCGCACCGCCCCTGGGGTGCGGCCGAAGCGGCCGAGCTGGCCGCCGACGAGATCACCGTCGACCTCATCAGCTTGGGCAAGCAGATCCGGCATCTGCGCAAGCAGCGCGAGATGAGCTTGGACGACCTGGGCGCGGCCGTCGGCTCAGCGGCTTCGCAGTTGTCGCTCATCGAGAACGGCAAGAAGGAGCCGAAGCTGTCGATGCTGCGGGCCCTCGCCCGCGCGCTCGGCGTCTCCTCCGACGAGCTGCTGGGCGCGAAGCCGCCCAACCGCCGGGTCGCCCTGGAGATCGAGCTCGAACGCGCGCAGCGCAGTGCCCAGTACCAGGCGCTCGGGCTGCCGAGCGTGAAGCCGTCCGGGCGCACCCCCACCGAGATCCTCGAGGCGCTCGTCGGTCTGCACCGCGAGGTCGACCGCCAGGTCAACCTCCACGCGGCGACCCCCGAAGAGGCCCGGCGGGCCAATACCGAGCTGCGCAAGCGCATGCGGGACAAGGACAACTACTTCGGCGACATCGAGGCGGAGGCGCGCACCCTCCTGCGCAACGTCGAGTACTCGGGCGGCCCGCTCTCGCAGCGCCAGATCGCCGACCTGGCGGCGCACCTGCGGTTCACGCTGCACCACGTGGACGACCTGCCGCACTCCACGCGTTCGGTCACCGACCTCAAGCACCGCCGGATCTACCTGACGCAGGTGGGCACGGGTTCGCACGACCCGCGCACGGTGCTGCTGCAGGCGCTCGCGAGCCACGTGCTGCGGCACGAGGTGCCGCGCACCTACCTGGAGTTCCTGGGGCAGCGGGTGGCGACGAACTACCTGGCGGCGGCACTGCTGATCCCGGAGTCGAGCGCGGTGGCGTTCCTGCGGCAGGCCATGACGGGCAAGGAGATCGCGGTCGAGGACCTGCGGGACAACTTCGCGGTGTCCTATGAGGCCGCCGCGCACCGGTTCACGAACCTGGCTACGCACCACCTCGGCATCCGCACGCATTTCCAGAAGGTCCACAAGTCAGGGATCATCTTCAAGGCGTACGAGAACGACGACGTGGCCTTCCCGGCCGACCCGACCGGCGCGATCGAGGGGCAGTCGATCTGCCGGTACTGGACGAGCCGGCAGGTGTTCGACGTGCCGGACAAGTTCAACGCGTTCAACCAGTACACCGACACGGCGACGGGCACGTACTGGTGCACGGCCAGGACCGAGCGCAGCGCCGACGGACTGTTCTCGCTGAGCATCGGCGTCCCGTACGAGTCGGCGAAGTGGTTCCGCGGCAAGGAGACCAAGGCGCGGTCCGTCTCACGCTGCCCGGACCCGGACTGCTGCCGCAACCCCCCGAGGGCGCTCTCCGACACCTGGGCCGGCCAAGTCTGGCCCACCGCCCGAGCCGCCAGCTCCCAGCTCGCCGCCATGCCCCTCGGCTCCTTCCCCGGCGTCGACGAAACCGAGGTCTACCAGTTCTTGGAGCGCCACTCGAAGCGCTGACCGACTGGCGGAAAAGGGTTTCCGGCGCGCCATGACGCAATGGCAGACTTGCGGCATGGTTCCCTCCCTTGAGCGAGTCGCGTTGCTCTCCGACATCCACGGCAACCTCACGGCCTTCCAAGCGGTCCTCGACGACCTCGAATCGCGCGGTGTCACGCGGATCTTCAACCTCGGCGATACGGTCGGCAAGGGCCCGCGCGGCGCCGAGTGCGTGGACCTCTCCCGCGAGCGCTGCGAGGTCCACGTCCAGGGGAACTGGGAGTCGTCGCTCACCGACCCGGACCGAATGGCCGGCTTCCCCGACGCGGTGTGGTGGCGCGATCAATTGCCCGAAGAGCAGCAGAAATGGCTTCGGGACCTGCCGCATTCCCATGACTTCCTCATGAGCGGCAGGCGGCTCCGGATCTTCCACGCGTCAGCGAAGAGCGTGCACCACCGAGTCTTCTTCGACCACGACGAGGCCGAGTTCCTCGGCATGTTCGCCAACACCGAGGCCACTGGGGATGGTCCGGCGCCGGATGTAGTCGGGTACGGGGACATCCACGATCCGTACCTGGAGTCCGACCGGGGCGGACGGACGCTGTTCAACGTCGGCAGCGTCGGCAACCCCCTGGACGACCCGACCCCGTGCTACGTGATCGTCGAGGGCGATTTCGGGTCCGCCGAGCCCGGCCCCTTCTCCATCCAGTTCGTGCGCGTGGCCTATGACGTGGAGGCCGAGATCGCGGTCGCACAGCGGTCCGGCATGCCCGCGCCGGGCGAGTGGGAGGTCGAATTGCGCACCGGGGTCTACCGAGAGGTGCAGCGCGAGGGCCAGGGCCCCAGGTATCACCGAGACCGGGGCAATCCGGCCTTACATTGACTTTCCTCGATGCAATCGGTTACCGTGAGGTTCAAGGCGGCAAGCGCCTTCCCCTTTTCTCGTACCGGCACTACCGAGAAAGCGACCCTCACATGACCACCGCACCGACGAACACGCCAGCGTGCTCCGCGCGCGGGCGGCGCCCCCGGCTCCGCCGGGCCGTCCTCTTCCTGGCGGCACTCGCCGCCGCCGCGGCGGCGACCGCCGCGAGCTTCGCGTGGACCCAGTCCGCCTCCGCGCAATCCGCCACGATCACCGTGGCCACCAACGGCAACGACGCCAACCCCGGCACCGTGGCGTCGCCGCTCAAGACCATCCAGGCCGCCGTGAACAAGGCAGCGCCCGGCACCGTCATCCAGATCCGCGGCGGCACCTACGCCCCGAGCACCAACATCCAGGTCAACTCCAACGGCTCCGCTGCCGCCCCGATCACCATGCGCGCCTATGGCACCGAGAAAGTGATCATCGACGGCGAGAACATGCCGTACACCCCCGGCGCCGTCGGCTCCTCGATCCCCCGCGCCGACCGCGGCGCCCTCCACGTCGAAGGCGACCACTGGCGCTTCGAGAACCTCGAGATCATCCACGGCCCATATGCGATCTTCGCGCTCGACAGCAACAACAACGTCTACGACCGCCTCATCACCCGCGACAACTACGAGTCCGGCCTCCACATCCAGGGCGCCTCCGCGAACAACCGGATCGTCAACCTCGACGCCTACGGCAACCGCGACCCCCGCAAGAACGGCGAGAGCGCCGACGGCCTCGCCATCAAGGAGGGCACGGGCACCGGCAACACCGTCATCGGCGCCCGCCTCTGGAACAATGCCGACGATGGCTTCGACGCCTGGGAGTTCCTCTCCCCCATCCGCATCGAGAACTCGGTCGCCTATGGTAACGGCTACAACCACTGGAACCTCCCCGACTACTCCGGCGACGGCAACGGCTTCAAGATGGGCGGCGGCGACCCGGACCCGGCCGCGAACCACGTGGTCGTGAACTCCATGGCGTGGAAGAACTCCGCGCACGGCTTCACCGACAACGGCAACCCCGGCTCGCTCCAGATCAGCCGCTCCACCGCTTGGAAGAACGGCAAGACCGGCTTCGACTTCGACTCCTCGACCTCGAAGCTCACCGCGAACCTCGCGGTCAACAACGCCACCCCGGTCGCGCTCGGATCCTCCACGGGCTCGGACAACTCCTGGGACATCAAGTCCGCATGGGTCGACGCCGACCTGGCGAACACCAGCACCTCCGTGATCACCGGCCCCCGCGCATCGAACGGCGCGATCGCCGCCACCAACTTCCTCGTCCCGAAGAACTACCCGAACCTCGGCGCCACCTTCGCCTGACCCGCACGAGGAGGCCCTGTCGCGAATGCGGCAGGGCCTCCTCGTTTCACTTCAGCTCAGCGAAGAACGCCCGCACGTCCTCGGCGAACACGTCCGGCTGCTCCGCCGCGAAGAAGTGGCCGACCCGCTCGTGCTCGGTCCACCGCACCACATTGTGGTCGCGCTCGGCCCACGGCCGCACCGTCACATCGTGGCCCGACACCAGCACCCCGGTCGGCACCGTGCCCCGCACCGGCGCCCAGCCGCCGGACTCGTCACCGCCCCAAGCACCCGCATCCGCCTCGCCGTCCGAAGCTCCGGCGCCCCAGGCGCTCTCGGCTTCCGCTCCGGCCTCCTCGCCGACCCATTCCTGGCTCCAGCCGCTCGCGCTCACGAACTCGTAGTAGTACTGCGCCGCCGACCCCGCCGTTCCCGTGAACCAGTACAAGCTCACGAACGCGAGCAGCCGGTCCAGGTCGAACGCCGCCGCCCCCTCGGGCGCGTCCGTCCATTCGACGAACTTCTCCGCCATCCAAGCCAGCTGCCCCACGGGCGAATCATGCAGCCCATACGCGAGCGTCTGCGGGCTCTTCCCCTGGATCTGCAGATACCCGTCGTTGAACGCCCGCATCGCCTTCCACCGCGCCCGGTCGCCCTCGCCCAGCGAGTCCATCTCGCCCTCGGCCCCCACCGGGAAGGTCAACAGCGCGTTCACATGCACGCCGATCACCCGCTCCGGCTCCAGCTTCCCCATCTCGGGCGCCACCCATGCCCCGATGTCGCCGCCCTGCACCCCGTACCGCTCATACCCGAGCCGGTTCATCAACGCCCCCAACGCCTTCGCCATCCGCTCCGTATTCCAGCCCGGCCCGCTCAGCGGCGTCGAGAACCCGAACCCGGGCAGCGAAGGGATCACCAGGTGGAAGGCCCGCGCCGGGTCGCCGCCGTGGGCCCGCGGGTCGCTCAGGGGCCCGGCCGCCTCGAGGAAGTCGGCGAAGGTGCTCGGCCAACCGTGGACGAGCATCAGCGGCACCGCGTCCGGTTCCGGCGACCGCACGTGTAGAAAATGGACGGTCTGGCCGTCGATCTCGGTCGTGTACTGAGGAAAGCGGTTCATCTCCGCTTCTTGTGCACGCCAGTTGAATCCGCCTTGCCAGCGCTCGACCAGCCCCCGCAGACACTCGACCGGCACACCTCGGCTCCACCCCGTCCCCGGCACCTCTGGCGCCCAGCGGGTGCGGCCGAGGCGCTCGGCGAGGTCGTCGAGCGCGGCCTGCGGGACGTCGATGCGGAAGGGTCGGATGTCGTGTTCGTGTTCCATGTCCTCGAAGCTAGAGCCCGTATAGGTCGACTTCTGTCCTATACGCCTGAGAGCATCAGGGGATGTTGGAGACTTCGGCGAGACTGCTGCGACTGCTGTCCCTCCTCCAGACCCCGCGCGACTGGGCCGGCTCCGAGCTGGCAGAGCGCCTGGAGGTGAGCCCTCGGACGGTCCGGCGCGACGTGGACCGGCTCCGCGAGCTCGGCTACCCGGTCCACGCGACCCGCGGCGGCGCGGGCGGCTACCGGCTCGCGGCGGGCGCGAAGCTCCCGCCGCTGCTCCTCGATGACGAGGAGGCCGTGGCCGTCGCCGTGTCCCTGCGGAGCGCCACGCTGGGTACCGTTGCGGGCCTCCAGGACACGGCCCGTCGGGCCCTGTCCAAACTGGAGCAGGTGCTGCCGCCGCGGCTGCGCGGCCCCGTCCGGGCCATCGAGGCCGCCACCGTCACGATGCCCGACCGGGACAAGCCCACGGTCTCCCCCGCCGCGCTCGCCGCACTCGCGACCGCCTGCCGTGACCGCCAGTCCCTGCGTTTCGACTACACCGCGCACGACGGCATGACCTCCTACCGCCGCACCGAACCGCTCCGCATCGTCTCGTGGGGCGAGCTCTGGTATCTCGTCGCCTTCGACCTCGACCGCGACGACTGGCGCACCTTCCGCGTGGACCGCATCGAACCGCGCGAGCCCACGGGCCCGCCGTTCCCGGCCCGTGAGGAGCCCGAAGGCGACCTCACCGCCTACCTCACGAAGCGCTTCGGGGCGCTGTGGCCGGTTCGGGCCGTGTTCCGGTTCCGCGCACCGGCGGAGCAGATCGCCCCTGGAATATCCCCTGTGGATGGGGTCGTGGAGGCCTTGGACGCCGACACCTGCCTGGTCACCCTCGGCGGCTCCGACCCTCTGGTCATGGCCTCGTTCGTCTGCATGTTCGGCGTCGACTTCACGCTCGTCGAGGGCGATGAGGCGGCTGCGGCGCTCCGCGACCTCAGCGACCGCTGCGGCCGGGCCCTGGCGGACACCTGATCCTACGCTCCGGCCCGGCATGGTAACGGTGCGATAATCGTTCCATGACACCGACGTTCGTCCTCATCCACGGCTCCAACGCCAACTCGTTCACGTGGGCGCCGCTCCAGCGCGAGCTCGCCCTCGCGGGCCACCGCTCGCTCGCGGTGGACCTGCCGGGCCACGGCTTCGAGGCGGGCGTCCCGTCCTCGTACCAGACCCAGGACGCGGCGGAGCTGGCCGAGGCGCCGTCGAACCTCGAACGCGTAGGCCTGCAGGCGAACGTCGACCACATGGTCGCGATCCTGCGCCGCGCCAAGGAGCACGGCCCCGTGATCGCGGTGGCCCACAGCCGCGGCGGCATCACCCTCACCGCCGTCGCCAACCGCCACCCCGAGCTCATCGACCGCCTGGTCTACGCCTCGGCCTGGTGCTGCGTCGAGCACACCCCCGGCCAGTACCTGCGGCTCCCCGAGAACGCCGGGAGCGTCCTCGACCAGGTCATGGGCGTCGCAGCGGCGAACCCCGCGCGCGTCGGCGCGGTCCGCATGAACTGGCGCACCGCCGACCCGGCCCTCCTTGCGGCCCTGAAGGAGTCGATGCTCGCCGACTGCACCGACGACGAGTTCCGCGTCTTCCTCAGCACCCTCACTCCTGACGAGAGCCTCGACGCGGGCGGCCCGGACGACCGCGCCCAGGCCGACACCTGGGGCCGCCTCCCGCGCAGTTACATCCGGGTCACCAAGGACACATCGATTCCCGTTGAGCTGCAAGACCTCTTCATCAAGGAGGCCGACGCGCTCACGCCCGGCAACACCTTCGACGTCCACACCCTCGAGACCAGCCACGCCGGCTTCCTCGTCCACCCGGAACGCGCCGCCGCGATCCTCGCCGGGATGGCCTGAGTCCGATCGGCGGTGGCACATCACGTGCCAACTTCGGGCCGGTCCGGCGCCGCAAAGTCGCCCGAACCGGCCTTTAGTCTCTATTGGACACTGTCGCCCCTGCTCAGCGTCCATCGTGTACCCATCACGGCAGGTACCCGATCCCATACTGAGGCGGTCACCATCCCTGCTCAAGGAGTGCCGATGCGCCTCATCATCCAACGATTCCTACTCGCGGTCACGCTCGTCGTCGCCGCGGTCCTGCTCGTCCCCGCGCCCGCCCAAGCGGGCGGCAATTACATGAAGGTCTGCTTCCCCGTCGGGACCACGCCGTGGGGCACGACGATCTGGGACTGCTACTACATCGAGGTCCCCGAGCTCAGCCCGGGAAACCCCTGGCCGCCCGAATGCCTTTCGTGCCCACCGATGTTCGACTTCTGGAAGGACCTCATCGACCCGGAGATCGAGCAGAAGTTCCACGATTACCTCGGCAAGGGCTTCAGCACCCTCGCCGAATCCCACCTCGCGCAGGACCCGAAACTCGCCGAGCAGCTGCGCGCCGAGGCGACCGAGCTCCTGTTCACGGCCGCGGCAGTGATCGAGCAGTACCCGATCGAGCTGTACGCGGTCGGCTGGTACGACGAGAAGACCGGCAAGGCCTATGGCGGCGATCCATCACCGGACCCGATGCTCTGGGCCATCGGCGAGGAGCTGACGGCGGGGACCGAGCTGATGCAGGCGGCGCTCGGCGACCCGCAACCGGAGCCGAATATCGCAGCCGCGATGGAACGGTTCGACCAGGCCTATCAGGCCTTCGAGAAACTGGCCGCGAGCTGAGTGAGCACGCCCGCTAACGCGGCCGGATCGTGAGGGCCTGCTGTGCATAGCCCACATGTCCGGCCGCGTCGTGCAGCACACCGCTGGCTCACTCACCTTCCACAAGAGACCCGCGTATCGCCGAACCGGTCGACCAACTCCCGACCGCCGGCGGCTTCAACCGCCTCGGCCCGGACCTGATCGAACAACTGCTCACCAAGGCGGCCAAGGCGATCGACGCCCGCGGCGGCACCATCATCGTGCAGTGCACCACCTTGGTGGTCACAGCGGTGTTGAAGGACGGGTAGTAGCGACCGCCTGCGAGAATCGAGGTCCCGCCCACCACCCGAGGAGCGAACCAGCCGTGACGCCTCCCTCCACCGCTAGCGACAGTGAAGTGACCGTGGCCGAACGGGTTCGCCACCGCGATCTCGTCCTCTTCATCATCTCGGCCGCGGCCCTCGTCGCCACGCCGTCGATGCTGATGGGCGCCGGCTCCGAACCGATCGCCTACCGGGACTCCCGAGGCTTCGACACCGAGGCCCCGGCGTGGATGGGGGTCCTCGTCTACCTCGTCCCGCTGCTGGCCTGGTCCGGCATGAAGGCGTACCACCTGCTGACGCGACCGGCCGCGGCCATCGTCGGTCCCGACCGCATCCGACTGTTCGCCGACATCGGCGGCCTGTACATGCGCGCCGAAGTGCCGCGCGTGGACCTGCCCTGGGACGAGGTCGAACGGATCGTGGTGTGGCGGATCCGCCAGAAATGGCTGTGGTTCATTCCGGTCTGGCAGGCGCGGGTCGGCGTGGAGCGGACCACCGACTGGTACGAGGTCGCCCAGAAGGAGCCGAGCGCGAAGCAGAGGCAGAGTCTCCGACTGCGTCCTGACGGGTCACCGGTTCGTCTGGGCGCCATGCTCAATGCGCGCAGCGTCCGCCTCTCGCCGCATGGCGCACGGGTGATCGCCGCGGCCGCGGCACGATTCGCACCCGGCGTCGCGGTCGTCGACGAACGCGTGCCCGGGAAACCGCGGACCATCGAGCCGAAGGAGCAACGCGCGCGGCGGACCTACTGAGACGGGCCCGCCGCCCGCGATCATCGACCGGGCTCCGTACTGGCGGCCGGTCGCGGCGGCCTTGATCTAGCGCGTCGACGCCGAGGCGAGTGCCGGATAGAGCGCGAGCAGGTCGCCGCTCAGCGCGGCCTTGATGTCGCGCGTGTCCTGGTCCACGAGGACTTCCAGCGCACCGGATTCGATGGCGTCGAGCCCGACTCTGGCGACGTCCGCCGGGTCGTTCTTCGGCACGTCCATGTCCGCGAGCATGTCGGTGTCTACGGCGCCGACGTGCAGGCCGGTCACCTGCGTGCCCTGCGCCGCCAGTTCCAGGCGCACGCCGTTGGTGAGGCTCCATGCGGCGGCCTTCGAAGCGGCATAGGCGTTCGCCATGCCTCCCGGGGAGAGCCAGGACAATGCGGAAAGGACGTTGAGGATCGCCCCGCCGCCGCCCGCGGCGAGGATCGGCGCGAAGGCGCGGATGGTGTTGAGCGGACCGTAGTAGTTGGTCTCCATCTCTTGGCGGATCACGGATTCCTCACCGACGACGAGGTTTTCGCGCGTCGAGATGCCGGCGTTGTTGATCAGGATCGTGACGTCTGCGGCTGTTTTGGCGGCGGCCGCAACGGAGGCCGGGTCGGTGATGTCGAGCCGGATCGGCTCGACGCCGGGCAGGTCGATGGACTCGGGATTGCGCGCGGCGGCGTAGACCTTGACCGCGCCGCGGTCGAGAAGTTGCTGGGCGAAGTGACGGCCGATGCCGCGGTTGGCGCCGGTGACGAGGGCGGTTGCGCCTTGGATCTGCATGTGGGACTCCAGGTTTCGAGTGTTGGTCGGACCGGTGGTTCGCGGCCTACGCTAAAACCTGACGTTGACGTCAGAGGCAAACAGTTGTGATGGACCACACGGGAGGGGTCGGGCGAATGCGGATCGGGGAGCTGGCCGAGGCGACGGGCGTGAGCGTGCGCGCATTGCGGTACTACGAGGAGCAGGGGCTGCTTGATTCTGAACGCAGTGCCAGCGGGCAGCGGTTGTATGACGCGCATGCGGTGGAGCGGGTCCGGTGGATCCGGCAGATGTTCGCGGCGGGAATCCCGAGCCGGACGATCGCAAGGTTGCGGCCGTGCGCGGACCGCAATGAGGTCACCGAGGTGGAAGTGGCGATCGTGGCGGCCGAACGGGAGAGGATTGAGGAGCAGATCCAGAACTTGGTCGGAGCCAGAGATCGCCTGGACGCCATGATGGGCGTGGCGGACTGCCAGAACTAAAGCGGGCCGAGAACCAAGAGGTTCCCGGCCCGATGCGCAGCGTGAGCGCTGCGGTAGTCAGTGAGGTTAACTTCGAGACGGCTGCGAGGAATCGAAGCCAGTCCGCGGAGGAGGTGTGGAGGATTGGAGAGCCATCGCCAAGCTTCGAGTCGCGAACCTCAAACCCGTCGCTGCTGAGTCGGGCCTCCACACACGCTGAGTTGTCGTTCCCTGAGCTGCGGCTGGACTTGCGCCACTTACTGTCGCCCATTGAGATACGCTCCTAGCTCTTCACATCGCTGCAGGATGACCTTGAACAGTTTACGGAACTGGGCGACAGCATCCAGCTCCTCCACCCACTCGCTTCCCGCATACGATTCCAGGTAGACAACCTCCAGGTCAACGGGGTTACTGAACCCCATGATCGTGAACGCGCCCGACATTGCCGGGTGGAGACCCTTCGCCACCGGCAGCACGTAGATCCCTACGTTGTGCTGCTCGGTCAGGTCAATCAGATGACCGACCTGCCGGTCGAAGAATGGCTCATGCGCAATTCTCAGCAGGACATGCTCGTTGAGGACTACACGCATGTCCGGTGTGACGCCGCTGAAAATCGCTTCCTTCCGAGCTCGGCGGTCGGCCTTCGAACGTCGAGCGCCTTCCTCGGTCGCGAAGGGATTGTCCTCCACCAGAGCATCCATGTACTCGACCAATTGGAGCTCACCGGGAATGAGGTTGTCCTCGTAGATGTCGATTCGGTCAGCCCGCGAGATGATCATTCCGAAGGGCGAATCAGCATGCTGCTTACCGGGATTCGATGGCTGCTGGTAGCCGGACGCAGCGATGTTGTGGGTTTGAGCCGCTAGTTCGAAAAGCTGGTCGGCCACCGCAGGTGATGCCCCCAGATGCATTGCCATCCCCTTGACCCGCAGCGCATCGAACTGCTGGGTTGTCCCGTCGAGCATCCGCTTCAGGGTGGTGTGGTTCATCTGAAGAAATCGGGCGCCCTCGCGCTCGCTGCCGAAGCCATGTGCCCCATACAGAAGGTTCAGGGTCATACGGATGGCCCAGGCGTCAAACCTCGGATTCGATGACATTTGGCCATGATGGCATGCATTGCCTCTGGTCACAACGTTGGTCTCGCGCGCTGTCTCAAATCGCTGGCGCCCAGTAGCCACCGATTTGAGCCACAACTCTGTGGCGCACGCCGTGTTACCGACATGCGTTCAGCCTGGTTCTCGCATGACCCTCTGACCTGGGCTTACGTTGGTTGTGTCGATAGGAGGAGAACCGACATGACCGACAAGCACCAAACACGACGCTCATCTGCCGCCTCAATTGAGCGCGGCGGATTCACCGATGGGCGCAACACTTTCACCGTCCGCACCTCACCTTTGCCCGCACCGGACTCGTTCCAGGTGTCGGCCAACAACAACGCGGCCGACCTCGTCCTGATCGTCTCCGGCCTCAGCACCGGCGACCGTCATGCAACCTGGGGCCCGGAGTGGCGCCCATTCGCTCCTGAGTGGAAGGCCTGGGTCGAGGACACCGCCTTCACCGTCTTCCGCAACGGCTCGGTGAGGTCCTGCAATGGCTGAGACCGCCTTCGCCGAACCCGAGCCCGACCCTCGCGACGACGGCTGGCTCGGCGACTTCCACCGTGAACCGGCGGTCTTCTCCGTCTTCCGCGAGGACGCCACAGCCCACCCGCTCACCGCGACCGAGCACCGCATCGAATGCAACGACGGAGCCGGTCCCCGCGTGATCTGCCGCTTCTTCGACGAACCCGATCCGACACCAGAATGGTTCGGCGCCTGGAAGAACGACGAATGGTGCCCCTGGATCCTCGAACAGACCCGCCGTCTCATCGCCGACCCGGAGAACACCTGACTGGGCCCCGACTCCACTGAGGACAGGCCGGTCGATCCGAGGTGGCGGATCGACCGGCCCTCAGGGAAACAAGCATCGAAGCGTCGAACCTTCCGGCTCTCCGTGAGGTTTTTCCCAGTCGCTTCGGGTCATTGCAGGGTTCGGGTGAGCCAGACAATGTCGCCCCGGTCATCGGTGGTGACGTGGTCGCGCTCGAATCCGATCTTTTCGAGGACCCGGAACGAGGCGGTGTTCCATGTGCGGACGGTCGACCACAGGCGACTACGACCGGTCGCCGTCGCGGCGTCGAGGACCGCGCGCGCCGCCTCGGTCGCGTAGCCGTTGCCGTGTACACGCTTGAAGAGCTCATAGGCGATCTCGGGCTCGTCAACAGTGGCGCGGCCGACGATCAACCCGCAGTAGCCGATGAAGTCCCCTTCCGCCCGGCGGTGAATCGGCAGTGTGGCGATCCCCGTGGCGGCCGTGCCGGCTTGCGCGCCCGCGATGATCTCCCGGGTCTGCTCGATCGTCGGCGTCCAGTCGCCGCGTTCGGCGTGCAGGGCGCGGAGCTCCTCCGCAACTGACTCGTCCCACGGCTGCAAGACCAACCGCTCGGTCTCAAGGTGAAATGGCATCGGCTCATACGAAGACATGGACCCACTCTGCACCAAGTGCAATGGTCCACGACGGCCGGATACCTCCAAGCCGTCATCGCATTGAGCTCAGTGTCACCACTCGCCAGTGTCAGGATCAGGGCCGCTATTCGGTTCAACGTGTGCCGTGCCGGCGCGCTTGCCGGGCAGGCCACCCCGAACCAGAGGAGCACTGATGAAGGTCATACTCGCAGGATCGACCGGCACAATCGGCCGCCCGCTGCTCAAGGCGTTGCGCGACAACGGGCACGAGTCCATCGCCATCATCCGGAACCCCGCGAACCGCGGCCTGGTCGAGAACCTCGGGGCCGTCGCCGTGGTCGCCGATGTCATGGACCGCAACGCACTCCTGACAGCCCTCGACGGCCGCACCGCCGACGCGGTCATGCACCAGGCCACCGCGCTACGCGGCGCCAGCCCCCGGCTCCGTCAAGACGACCCCACAAACGCCCTGCGCACCAAGGGAACCGAACATCTCCTGGAAGCCGCCACATCGGTCGGCGCGAGTCGTTTCGTCGTCCAATCACTGGTCACGGGCTATGGCTACCACAACCACGGAACTCGCCCACTCACTGAAGACGACCCGTTCGGCGCCCTCCGCGGTCACTACGCGGACCCGGTCGTCAGTGCAGCGGCCGAAGCCGAGCGCCTTGCATTCTCAGCCAGCGGCGTCGACGGCATCGCCTTGCGCTACGGCATGTTCTACGGGCCGCGCGCCTTCAGTGACCTCTTCGCCGACCTGATGCGCAAACGCACTCCAGTCGCTCCCCGCGGCGGCGGAGGCGAGGCGGCCTTCGTCCACATCGAGGACGCCGCATCAGCCGCCATCGCGGCGCTAGAGCACGGCCGTCCCGGCAACGCCTACAACATCGCCGACGGGAACCCGACGACCTGGGGCGAGTTCGCCAGCGCGGTCGCCCGCGCGCACGGCACACCCCGACCGGTGACCGCACCGCGTTGGCTGCTCCGCCTTGTGGGCCCGTACTTGGAAGCGCTCATGGCGCAGACCTCGATGCGCATCGACAACATCAAGGCCCGCACCGAACTCGACTGGAAACCCCGATACGCGTCGGTCGGTGAAGGCCTCGCGAAGCGGTGACACACGGCGCGACCCGGCATCGCGAGCACGGGCCGCGGTCGGCTCGATCCGTCAAAGCGCTGAACACGCGCCTTTTCCGTGGTTCGCCCGTCTCGCACCGAGCCGCCCGTCTCTTGCGGATATAGCAGGTTATGCCGGGTATGGACTTTAGTTTAGTCACGTGCTCTAATTAACATATCGACATTCATCTAATGAATTTCGATGGATGAAACCAAACGTCTCGAGAAAGGCGCACTCGTCATGCGACGCAGATCGCTCCTCACCGCCGCGCTGACCGCACCGCTGGCCACCGCCGGCGCCGTCGGCGCCCTCCAATCCCCGGCACAGGCCGCCAACTGGTCTTCCTCCGACAATTGGGGGAAGTGGACGGACGGCGCCTACACGGTCAACAACCACGTCTGGGGCAGCGGCGCCGGCCCCCAGTCCATCTGGGCGAACTCCCACTCGAACTGGGGTGTCTGGGCCGACCACCCCAACACCGGCGGCGTCAAGTCCTACCCGCACGTCGGCTTCGACCTAGGGCGCGACGTGTGGAACATGGGGAACGTCTCCAGCAACCACAACGTCACCGTGCCCTCGGGCTCGGGCCTGTCCTACTGCACCACGTTCGACGTGTGGGGCAACGGCACGGACCACGAGATCATGATCTGGACGCAGTGGCACGGCGCCGTCGGCGCGATCGGCTCCTACGTCACCGACGTCAACCTCGGCGGCCGCGACTGGGCCCTCTACCAGGGCAGCAACGGTGCGAACGCCGTCTACAGCTTCCTGGCGCGCAACCACACCACCGACTCGTGGGTCGACATCACCGCGCACTGCCAGTGGCTGGTGGCCAACGGCCGCATGCCGCAGGTCAGCATCGACCACATCGCGTTCGGCTTCGAGATCACCTCGTCGGCCGGAGGCCACAACTTCAACTGCAACAGCTACGAGCTGTGGACGTAGCAGACGAACCGACCGCCGGGCCCGCGTTCGGGCCCGGCGGTCGGTCGTCGCAGTCTCAACTCTTGTTGGGCCACACCGGCACATCGCCCTGCCAGACCACACCCTTATTGCGGCACAGGCAGAACGGGTGGCCGACCGGGTCGGTGTAGACACGGAAGCCGTAGCCCTCGGGCCCGATGTGGTCCTTCTTCAGCGTCGCGCCCAGCTCGATGACGCGACGCTGCTCGGCCTCGATGTCGTCGACTTCGAAGTCGAGGTGGAACTGCTTGGGGTGCTCGTTGGAGGGCCAAGTCGGGGCGAAGTATTCGTCCACGCGCTGGAAGGCCAGCTCGATCTCGCCGAACGTGATGCCTGCCCAATCGGCGTCGCTGTCTTCCTTGACGGGGCGACCCGTCACGTCGGAGTAGAAGGCGGCGAGCTTCATCGTGTCCAGGCAGTCGATGATGAAATCGGTGAGTCTCAGCATCCGCCGATGATGCCACAGGGTAGGGCGCAGCCGAAACCACTTTCAAAGAGCCCTTGGAGGTGCTGCTGGCGGCCGGGCCACGCCGTCGAAGCCGCCCACGACCAAATCAGCCGAGCCGAGTACATCATCGACTCCGAGACCATTGCCCTGAAAGGACTGATCGGGCAGCAGGTGATCGACCACCTGCTGCCCGAACGGCGGCTGCGCACCGCAACCGCATCGCCGTCATCGCCAGGCCCTAACTGAGCGGCATTGCGGTTAAGCGGCGGTCTGCCCCTTCCGCCACCTGACCATCACGACGCCGATACCCATCAGGAGCAGCGCTCCGGACGCCAGCAGCGGCACGTTCAGCGGCGAACCGGTGGTCGGCAGCGCCGCCGAGACCAAGCAGTTGATCGTGAAGACCACGGGGTCCGAGGACTCCGAGGTGTTCCCTGCCGCGTCGGTCTGCGTGGCGGTGACCTCGTGCTCACCACAGCTCAGTTCGCTGTTCGGAACGAGCGACCAGGTGCCGTCATCGGCGACGACCGCCGTGCCAACGGATTCGCCGTCGACGCTGACCTCGACCGTGGCCCCGGGCTCGCCTTCACCGGTGACGGTCGGTGTGGTGTCACCGGTCTCCTCGCCGCCAGCCGGACTCGTGATGATCGGCGCCGCGGGCGCCGTGGTGTCCACGATGAACGACACCGGATCGGAAGCAGCCGAAACGAGCCCGTTGATCTCCTGGGTGGCCTCGATAGTGTGCTCGCCGGGAGCGAGCGGGACGGTCGGGACCAGTGACCAAGTCCCGTCATCGGCGACGACCGCGGTGCCGATGACAGTGCCGCCCTCGGTGACCGTGACCGTGGCGCCGGGGACGCCGGTGCCCTCGATGGTCGGGAACTCGTCGGTGAACTCCCCCTCGGTCGGAGAGGTGATCACCGGCGCGTCGAGCGCCTCGCACTCGACGCCGCCTTCCGGTGCCAGCGCCGTCGCTTCGAGCGGGAGCAGGTCGAGGGCCAGGCTCGCGAGCTCGGCGCCTCCCAGAGCCGAGACGGACCCGGAGATGCTCACGAACGTCAGCGACCCCGATGCGAGCGCACCCGAGGAGCTGTCGATGAGCTCCCCGACGCTGATCGTCAGGTCCGCGCTGGCGACGGACGGGATGCTGAGGTTGACGGTGATCGATTCGCCGGCGCCGAGCATGGTCGTGACCCCGTTGACGGTGACGGCGATGCCGTAGTCGTTGGTGGTGACCGTTCCGGTCGTGCCGTCGGAGTCGGCGGTCAGGACCGGATTGGTCTCCACCTCGACCTCCACCAGGTCGTTGATGAGCGACAGCGATTCCAAGCTGCCGGAGCTGGTCGAGACCACGGATCCGCTCTGGAGGGTCGTCTCGCCCTCGGTCTCCAGCTCGCCGGCGTTCAGGAGGTTGACATCGGGGACGTCGAGGCTGGTGCTCGCGACGCTGGTGAACGCCGTTGCGATGGGCGTCCCATCGGGGACGCAGGCGAGGTCGCCGGCCCAGTTCGTCGATCCCGTGCCGACGAGGGCACCGGTGTCGAGGAGCCCGGCGACATCCACTTGGCCCAATCCGCTGTCATAGCTGTCGGTCGCCGTGGTGTTGTCGGAGTTTGCCTCGTCGGAGACGACGCTGACCGGAATGCCGAGTGCGCCGGCTTCGAGGTTGGCGGACTCCGCGTGGGCGCGCGGGTCCCCGTTGCTGTCGACGGCGGTGGACGAGTGTCCCAGCGCGGCGTCGATGGTCTGCGCAGCCGCGGTGACGTCCAAGTTGATCGCGTTGCCGTGGGTCGAGCCGCTGTACTCCGCGGGCAGCGGGTCGGCGCTCGCGGCGCCGGGGATCAGGAATGCGAGCAGCAGCGCGGACGCGCCGGCCCAGGCGACGGTTCGCTCGACGCCGACCACGGATCGACGGTCTGTTCCTCCGCCCGGCGAGCGGAGGCCCACCAGGCCGGAGATAGTGGACAACCGGCTTCGAAATCTCACGAACACGCTCCTCAATGGTCAAAGGACACACTCAAGGAGCGACCGTACGGAACGCACGCGTCCCGCAAGGCGGAATCTGTCGAATTGGTCGAGTGAAAACCCTGGATCGAGGCAGGTCCACAATAGGCCCGGCCGATCAAATCGGCCGGGCTCAGTGTCGAACTCAGCGACCTGCCAGCATGGCGAACACCTTCTCGTAGGTGCCGTCGGCCTCGGCGTAACGCAGGGGCTTGACGCGCTCGACGAGGACCTGCGCCGCGTCGGGCTCTGATTCGAGCAGGCCCATGACCTCGGCGGTGAACTCGTCGAGCGGCATGGCGTTGTCGTTGTCGGTGCCCTCGCCCATCAGGCTGGTGCGCACGAGCGGCGGGGCGATCTCGATGACCTGGACCGAGGTGCCGCGCAGCTGCTCGCGCAGGCTCTCGGTGAAAGAGTGCATCGCGGCCTTGGTGGCGCTGTAGGTCGGCGTGGCGGCCAGCGGGACGTACGCCAGACCGGAGGTCACGGTGAGGATCGCGGCGTCGGGCTGCCGGGTCAGGAACGGCGCGAAGGTGTGGACGAGGCGGATCGGGCCGAGCAGGTTGGTCTCGATGGTGCGCTCGGCGATGTCGAGCGAACCGGGATCGAGCACCTGCTCAGGCTCCATGATCCCGGCCATCGCGATGACCGCGTTGAGGTCCGGGTGCTTGGCCGTGACCGTTTCGAAGAGACCGCGGATCGAGGCTTCGTCGGTGATGTCGAGCAGTTCGCCTTCGATCCCGTGCGCGGCGGTGATCTCGTCGAGGCGGTGGCGCCGCCTGCCTGCGACGATCACCTTGTTGCCGGCTTCGTGGAAGCGGCGGGCGAGCGCGAGGCCGATGCCGGAGGTGCCTCCGGCGATGAGGATGGTGTTGCCAGTGGTCTTCATGCGGTGCTCCCGAAGAATCGTTGTTATCAGTGATAACAATACATCGTTTCCGTCGAAATGCAACCACGGTTAGCGGAAAAATGTTATCGTTGTTACGTGAGCGAACGGGAAACGACCAAGGACCGGATCGTCGAGGCAGCGGCGAAACTGCTGGAAGAGCACGGGATCGACCAGGTGACCACCCGCGCCGTCAGTGCTGCCGCGGGCGTCCAGCCGCCGACAATCTACCGGATCTTCACCGACATGGGCGGGTTGCTCGACGCGGTGGCGTCGATCGGGTTCGAGAACTACCTGGGGCGCAAGCACGCCCTGGTCCTGACCGACGACCCCGTCGAGGACCTGCGCGCCGGATGGGACCTGCACGTCCAGTTCGGGCTGGAGAACCCGGCGCACTACCTGCTCATGTACGGGCAGCGCACTCCCGGCCACCAGTCGGCGGCCGCGGAGCGGGCGTCGGAGCTGCTGCACCTGATCGTCGAGCGCATCGCGGAGGCGGGTCGGCTCAAGGTCGCCGTCGAGACTGGCGTGGCGATGTTGCACGCCGCCGGCTCCGGCGTGACGCTGAACCTCATCGGGACGGCCCCCGAGGAGCGCGACGCCGACCTGTCGCCGCGGCTGCGCGAGTCCGTGATCGCCTCCATCACCGGTGCGGCCCAAGATGATTCGGGCGAATTCTCGCAGCGCGCCGCCGGCCTGAAGGCGATACTCGACGAGGCGCCGGGACTCCTCTCCAAGGGCGAACGCGCCCTCCTCGGCGAACTCCTCGACCGCCTGGCGAACGCGCCGAGCGCGAGCCGGTAAAGACCGACCGCTGCGGTCTGCGGGACGAGCGCAGGCCTTCGATCCGCCGGTCGGCGATACTGGCGGTATGCGCGCCGGTCGTCTCGTCTCGATGCTGCTCCTGCTGCAACAGCGCGGGGGCATGACCGCTGAGCGCCTCGCCCGGGAGCTCGGCGTCTCGGTCCGCACCGTCTACCGCGACGCCGAAGCCCTTGCCGCCGCAGGCATTCCGATCTACGGCGAGAGCGGCCACGCGGGCGGGTACCGGCTCCTCGACGGGTACCGGACCAAGCTGACCGGCCTCACCGAAGGCGAGGCCGAAGCGCTCGCGCTGACGGGCGTCCCGGAGGCGGCGGCCGACCTGGGGCTGCAGACCGAGCTGGCGGCCCTCGAACTCAAGCTCTCGGCCGCGATGCCGAAGGCCCAGCGGGAGCGGGCCGAGACGGCGAAGCGACTGTTCCATCTCGATGTCGTGGGCTGGTTCCGGCGGGCCGAACCGGTGCCGTTCCTGGCGTTGGTCGCCAATGCCGCTTGGGAGCGGCGGCGGCTTCGCGTGAGGTACCGGCGGTGGGCCGAGCCGAAGGAGGTCGAGCGGGAGCTGTGCCCGCTCGGCCTGGTGCTGAAGAGCGGCCAGTGGTACCTGGTGGCGACCGTGGAATCCGGTCCGGCGCGGATGTACAAGGTGACGAACCTGTTGGCGGCCAAGAAGACTGAGAACACCTTCGAGCGCCCCGAGGACTTCGACCTGGCAGCTTGGTGGTCAAAGCAGCTCGACGACTTCGACACCCGCCGCTACCAGGGCAAGGCGCTGGTGCGGTTCTCGCCGGAGGCGGTGGCGAAGGCCCCGGACAACCTCGACGCGGATTCGGTGGCGGCCATCGGCGAGGGCACTGTGGAGCACGACGGCTGGACGGTCGCGACCGTCCCGATCGAGACCCACGCCCATGCCGCGGGCGAACTCCTGCGCCTCGGCGGCGTCGAAGTCCTCGAACCGGCTTCATTGCGCCACCTCATGCGCCAACTCGCCCTGGAAGCAGCGGCCCTCCACGCCTGACCAGGGCCAGAACACAACTGTCGGACCCTCGCGGCACCCTTGTGTTCGGGGGCCAGAATGAACGCATGGTCGCTGCCGAGAACCACCCCGTCGAGGTCCGCCCCGCGCACGTCGACGAATTCGAGGCCGTCGCCGGCCTCCGCTGGCACTGGGAACTGGAGAACTATCCGCCCCCGGCCATCGCGCGCGACACCTTCACCGCCCACTTCGCCGACTGGGCAAGGGAACACACCGACTCCCACCGCTGCATGGTCGCGGTCCGCGACCGCGAACTGATCGGCATGGCGTGGCTGGCGGTCTTCGAACGCGTGCCGACGCCGGAGTCCCCGCTCCGGCTCACCGGCGACCTGCAATCGGTCTACCTGATCCCCGAAGCACGCGCGGGCGGCATCGGCAGCCGACTCGTGACCGCCGTGATCGAACAGGCCCGCGCCCTCGACATCCAGAAGATCACGGTGCAATCCGGCACGCGGGCGATCCCCGTATACGCCCGCAACGGCTTCGAGGCCTCACCGAAGCTGCTCGTGGCCGACCTGACCTGACCGGGGCCGATGTGTCAACGCCATCACCAGACCCACTGCACCGGATGGAGCATCAGATAATCTCGACCGCATGAATGGTCGGTTCCGTCAGGTCGATGTGTTCGGTGAAGGCTCCTGCACGGGGAACCCGGTCGCCGTGGTGCTTGACGCGGAGGGGCTCGACGATGCGACGCTGCGGAGATTCTCGTTGTGGTCGAACCTGTCCGAGTGCACGTTCGTACTGGCTCCGACAACGCCGGGTGCGGATTATCGAGTGCGCATCTTCAGCCTGAACACCGAACTGCCTTTCGCGGGACATCCGACGCTGGGAACGGCACGGGCGTGGCTGGACGCCGGCGGCGTTCCCGCGAATCCCAGCGTGGTGGTGCAGGAATGCGGTGCAGGACTGGTTCCCGTGCGCATCGAGGAGGGCCGGCTCGCTTTTGCCGCGCCCAGGCGTTTGCGTTCCGGCCCAGTCGATCCCGTAACGGTGAATGCGTTGGTGGAGATTCTCGGGATCGGGCGCGACCAGGTGATGGATGCCGAGTGGCTCGACAACGGTCCCGGTTGGGTGGGCCTCCTGCTCGACCGTGCGCGCACCGTGCTCGAACTGCGGCCGAACGCGTCGTCGCATCCAGGACGATGGGACATCGGCGTGATCGGCGCCCACGATCCCGGCGCTGAGGCGGCGTTCGAGTTGCGGGCGTTCTTCACCGAAGGTGAGGAGCCTCTGCGCGAGGACCCGGTGACGGGAAGTCTGAACGCGGCGGCCGCAGAGTGGCTGATCACGACCGGTCGCGCTCGGGCACCGTATGTCGCCGCCCAGGGGACCGCGATGGGCCGGCGGGGACGTATCCACATCAGCAGCGAGGATGGCCGTCTGTGGGTGGGCGGACGGGCCGAAGTCGTCCTGTCCGGAACCGTCGCTCTGTGACACTGCTGCCAACGCTCGCCGCCGAGATCAGGCAGCGAGCGGCGGCCGGTCGACGCCGGCCTCGCTCACCTTGCCTCGCAACGTCACCGCTGTCGCCACCGTGGCCACGGCACAGACGGCTCCCAGCAGGTAGAACCCGTAGCGGATGTGCGTCGTGTCGGCGATGTACGCGATCAGCACCGTCATTCCCGCCGCCAGGCCCAGGCCCGCCGCGTTGATCGCACCGAAGAGCCGCCCGGCCCGCCGCTCCGGCACCGCCGCCAGCAGCAGCGACCGCATCCCCACCCGCGACAGTCCGACCAGGAACGCGGCGGGCGGAATGCCGATCAGCAACGCCGCCAAGTGGATCGGGAACACGAACGAGAACAGCGCGCATCCGATGCCGCCGACCAGGGCCGTCCGCAGCTCTCCGAACCGCCCGCTCATCTTGGGGTAGCAGGCCGCCGCGATGCAGAACCCGACCCCGGCGAGCGCGTCGACGAGCCCGTAGACCCCCGCACCCCGGTTGAAGCCCTCGTAGACGAGGACGATGAGGGTGGTGTTGCTGACCATCGTCATGACCTGGCAGAGCGCGTAGAGGAAGCCGAGTCGCAGCAGCGATGCACCGTCCACTTCGTCCGGTTCGTCGACCGGTTCGACGGTCGCGGTCTCGTGCGGTGCGCGGCGCAGGGCCCACATGGCCGCGGCCGAGGCCAGGAAGGTCGCGCCGTTGAACACGAACAGCGGTGTGGTGCCGACGAAGTGGATGAGGAAGCCGCCGATGGAGGCGGCCAGGAGGGTGCCGAGTTGGAGGGCCATCTCGTAGTGGGCGCTGAAGCGGGCGACGCGGGCGGGGTGGACGCGTTCTTTGATGAGCGCGTTGCTCGCGGGCATGAACAGGGCCGCGAGGAGCGAGAGGGCGAAAGCGGTGCCGTAGGCGATCGGACCGGGGGCGGCTCCGGCGAGCATCGCGACCGGGAGGACGAGGGCGGCTGCGGCGCTGACCAGGTCGGCGATGAGGCAGAGGGTGCGGCGGTCGAAGCGGTCGGCGATGGTGCCGAACCAGATCGAGAGCAGCGCGGGCGGGATCGAGACGGCGATGAAGAGCCAGCCGACGGCGAGCGCGCTCTGCCCGGTGGTGAAGACGAGGACCGCGGAGGCGACGAGTTGGATGCCGTTGCCCAGGCTGGTGATGAACGTGGCGGGCAGCAGGAGCCGTTCGGCGCGGCTGGGAGGCGGCAGCGTGGCGGTGGCGGCCGGGGGCCTGGAGCCGGGCGGAGCAGTGGGTGTGGCCGAAGCGGGCGTGGCGGTCGGAGAGGCGGCGGACGCGGGCTCGCGCTCGCCGCCGCGGGCGGTGATCGTCATGGAGAGGAGTGTGCGCCGGGTTCACTGACATCTAGTGTCAGTGAAGTTTGGTGGGCTCGCTCACAGCGTTGGAACTGGTCCGGCCCCCGAGATCGGGTGTGGCGGAACCGAAGGCCCCCAGTCACAAGGGTGCCTGGCGGGGCCGACAATTCAGCGGGCGTGGGGCCTTTGACGTCGCCGCGCCCCGGTCGAAATTCGGCCGGGGTGCGGCTCTACGACACTCGGCTACTGCTGCTTGATGCGGACCATGTTGCCCGCCGGGTCGCGGAAGGCGCAGTCGCGGATGCCGTACGGCTGGTCGGTCGGCTCCTGGACGACCTCGGCGGTCTCCTGGAGCTTCGCGAACACCTCGTCGAGGTCGGGGGTCGACAGGTTGATGGAGGCGTACGTGCCCTTGGCCATCATCTCGGCGATGGTCACCCGCTCCTCGTCGGTGATGCCCGGGTCCGCTGCCGGCGGGTGCAGGACGATGGAGACGTCCGGCTGCCCGACGGGGCCGACCGTGATCCAGCGCATGCCCTCGTAGCCGACGTCGTTGCGGACTTCGAAGCCGAGCACGTCCCGGTAGAACTCCAGGGCGGCTTCAGGATCGTTCTGCGGCAGGTACGCCTGGTAAATGTTGATGTCCATACTGGCAACCCTATTTCTCGGCCGCGGCCGGTGCTTCTCGATTCCTGATCGGTCTGCTGATCTGCTTCGCGACGCACGCCGGGAGGCCCTCGGTCGCGTCCGCGGCCTTCTCCTTGTAGACGCTCGGCGGCATGCCGACGAGCTCCGTGAACCGGGTGCTGAACGTCCCGAGTGAGGAGGACCCGACCGCGAAGCACACCTCGGTCACGCTCAGCTCCCCCATGCGCAGCAAGGACATCGCGCGTTCGATGCGCCGCGTCATCAGGTACGAGTACACCGATTCGCCGTACGCGGCCTTGAACTCGCGGCTGAGGTGCCCGGCCGAGACGTGCACGCCGTGCGCCAGCGCCTCGACGTTGAGCGGTTCCGTGTACTCGCGGTCGATGCGGTCGCGCACGCGGCGCAGCATCGCGAGGTCGCGCAGGCGCTGTTCAGAGGTCGGTCGGCTGGTCACCTGCAACATTTTGCCACCGCGAGACCGAACGGGCCAACAATGCGGAACGCCCGCGACGCGTCGCGGGCGTTCCGTCCGGCTATGTCCTCGCGGGACCGATCGATGCGACCGTCAGGCCCCGATGTATTCGGCGAGGTGCTTGCCCGTCAGCGTCTTGCGCTCGGCCACGAGGTCGGCGGGCGCGCCCTCGAAGACGATCGTGCCGCCGTCGTGGCCCGCGCCGGGACCGAGGTCGATGATCCAGTCCGCGTGCGCCATGACCGCCTGGTGGTGCTCGATGACGATGACCGACTTGCCCGCGTCCACGAGCCGGTCGAGCAGGGCGAGCAGGTTCTCGACGTCGGCGAGGTGGAGGCCGGTGGTCGGCTCGTCGAGGATGTAGATGCCGCCGCTGTCGCCCATGTGGACAGCGAGCTTGAGGCGCTGGCGTTCGCCGCCGGAGAGGGTGGTGAGCGGCTGGCCGATCTTGACGTAGCCGAGGCCGACGTCGACGAGCCGGTCGAGGATCGCGTGCGCGGCCGGGGTGCGGGCCTCGCCGGCGCCGAAGAACGCCTCGGCCTCGGCCACGGACATCTCGAAGACCTCGCTGATGTCCTTGCCGCCCAGCTTGTACTCGAGCACGGACGCCTCGAACCGCTTGCCCTCGCAGTCCTCGCACGGGGTCGCCACCGTCTCCATGAACCCGAGCTCGGTGTAGATCATGCCGTTGCCGTTGCAGGTCGGGCAGGCGCCCTCGGAGTTGGCCGAGAACAGCGCCGGCTTCACGCCGTTGGCCTTCGCGAAGGACTTGCGGATCGGCTCGAGCATCCCGGTGTACGTGGCTGGGTTCGAGCGCCGCGAGCCTTTGATGGCGCTCTGGTCGACGGTGATGACGCCTTCGCGCTTCGACAGTGAGCCGTCGATGAGGGAGCTCTTGCCCGAGCCCGCGACGCCGGTGACGACGACGAGCTGCCCGAGCGGGATGTCGACGTCCACGTTCTTGAGGTTGTGGGCGGTCGCGCCGCGGATCTCCAGTGCGCCAGAAGGTTTGCGCATGTCGGCTTTGAGCTTCGCCCGGTCGTCGAGGTGGCGGCCGGTGACCGTGCCGCTGGCGCGCAGCCCTTCGAGGGTGCCTTCGTAGGAGACGTGGCCGCCGTCGGTGCCCGCGCCGGGGCCGATGTCGACCACATGGTCGGCGATCGCGATGGTCTCGGGCTTGTGCTCGACCACCAAGACCGTGTTGCCTTTGTCGCGCAAGCGGATCAGCAGGTCGTTCATGCGCTGGATGTCATGCGGGTGGAGGCCGATGGTGGGCTCGTCGAAGACGTAGGTGACGTCGGTGAGGGCGGAGCCGAGGGCGCGGATCATCTTGATGCGCTGCGCCTCGCCACCGGAGAGCGTGCCGGAGGGGCGGTCGAGCGAGAGGTAGCCGAGGCCGATCTCCACGAGCGAGTCGAAGAGGTGCTGCAGTCCGGTGATCAGCGGGGCCACCGACGGGTCCTTCACGGTGCGGAGCCATCCGGCGAGGTCGGTGATCTGCATGTTGCAGACGTCGGCGATGGTCTGGCCGTTGATCTTCGAGGAGCGGGCCTCGGCGCTGAGCCGGGTGCCGTCGCAGTCGGGGCAGGTGCCGTAGGTGACCGCCCGGTCGACGAACGCCCGGATGTGCGGCTGCATGGCGTCGCGGTCCTTGGCGAGGATCGATTTCTGGATCCGTGGGATCAGGCCCTCGTAGGTCATGTTGATGTCGGCGATCTTGATCTTGGTCGCGTCGCGGTACAGGAAGTCGTCGAGTTCCTTCTTGGTGTACTTGCGGATCGGCTTGTCGGGGTCGACCAGGCCCGACTCGGAGTACATCCGCACCATCCAGCCGTCGGCCTTGTAGCCGGGGACCGTGATCGCGCCCTCGTTGAGCGATTTGCCGTCGTCGTACAGCTGCGTCAGGTCGATGTCCTTGACCAGGCCGGTGCCTTCGCAGCGGGCGCACATGCCGCCGTGGTAGATCGCCTTGCGCACGACCTGCTTCTCGCCCTTGCCTTTTTCGGCGGTCATGATGCCGCTGGCGGTGCGCTTGGGGACGTTGAAGGAGTAGGCGGTCGGCGGGCCGATGTGCGGCTCGGCGAGGCGGCTGAACAGGACGCGCAGCATCGCGTTGGCGTCGGTGGCGGTGCCGACGGTGGAGCGGGGGTTGGCGCCGAGGCGCTCCTGGTCGACGATGATCGCGGTCGTCAGGCCTTCGAGGAGGTCGACGTCGGGGCGCGCCAGGTTCGGCATGAAGCCCTGCAGGAACGCGCTGTAGGTCTCGTTGATCATCCGCTGCGACTCGGCCGCGATCGTCTCGAACACCAGCGAGCTCTTGCCCGAACCGGAGACTCCGGTGAACACGGTCAGGCGGCGCTTGGGGATCTCGACGCTGACGTCCTTGAGGTTGTTGACCCGAGCGCCGTGGACCCGGATGAGGTCCTGGCGGTCGGCCACATGCTCAGCGGGCGTCTTAGGGGTCTTGTTGGCGGCTTTGCTCATGAAAGCCACTCTAGAGGCGGGGTCCGACACGCGCTTCTCGAATCCTGATCGGTCCGATCGCGCGCGCCGGTCCTGCGGAAACGCTAGTCGGCGGTGAGTTTCGCGACGCGTTCGGGCGTAGGCCACTTCACGTCGGTGACCCAGCCGGCCTGCTCCATGATCCGGATGATCCGGGCGGAGGTGTCGATCTGGCCGCGCTTGACCCCGTGACGGGCCCAGGTCTGGTCGGCGTGGTGGGAGTTGTGCCAGGACTCGCCGCCCGAGAGCAGCGCGAGCGGCCAGAAGTTCGCGGCCTTGTCGCGGCTCTTGAAGGGCCGCTCGCCGATCATGTGGCAGATCGAGTTCGTCGACCACGTTGCGTGGTGCAGCGCCGAGACGCGGACCAGGCTGGCCCAGAAGAACGCGGTCAGGGCGCCCATCCAGGACATCGTGATGAGCCCGCCGAGGATGGCCGGGAGGAAGAAGGTCGCCACCGTCCACACCCAGAACAGCTTGTCGATCATCACCAGGTCGCGGTCGCGGCGCAGGTCGGGCGCGAAACGCTCCTCGTTGGTGGTGTTGCGCGCCTCGAACATCCAGCCCATGTGCGCGTACCAGAAGCCCTTGCTCATGGCCAAGGCGGAAGTGCCGTACAGCCAAGGCGAGTGCGGGTCGCCCTCTTTGTCGGAGAACGCGTGGTGGCGGCGGTGGTCGGCGACCCAGGTGATGAGCGGGCCCTGCACCGACATGCTGCCGAGGATCGCCAGCGTGATCTTCACGGCCCGGTTCGGTTTGAACGAGCCGTGCGTGAACAGGCGGTGGTAGCCGACGGTGACGCCGTGGAGGGTGAGGAGGTAGAAGCCGACGCTGAGCGCGATGTCGGTCCAGCTGAGGAGGCCCGTGGTCCACGCGAACGGGACGGCGGCCGCGAGCGCGGCCATCGGCACGAGGAGGAACAGGTAGACCAGCGACTGGCGTCCGACGTCGCGAACGTCGCCGTGGATGGGTTTGGGCCCCTTGGCCGCCGGAATGGCGGCCGAAGTGGAGCCCGTCTGCGTGAGAGTGGCCATCGCACGTCCTCGCTTTCGATTCGTCGGACCGCTTAATCCTCGCCTCGTGAGAGCTCGGGCGCAGTGGGGCGGATCAGTGCGTTTCGGACCATTGCCGCCCCGCGTCACAGGGGGCGTAGACCCCCGACGACGTGGCCGTTCGACGGGATCGGCGCGCTCGCGGTGCCGAACGGGACGGTGAAAGCGAAGGGGCCTTTAGTTGCCTTCGAGGTAGGCGAGGACGGCGAGGACGCGGCGGTTGTCGTCCTCGGACTGGCCGAGGCCGAGCTTGCGGAAGACGTTCGCCGAGTGCTTGCCGACGGCCTTCTCGGTGATGAAAAGGCTCGCGGCGATCGCGGCGTTCGTGCGGCCCTCCGCCATGAGGCCCAGGACTTCCAGTTCGCGCGGGGTGAGCGCGTCGAGCCGGTTCTGCTGCTTGCCGAGCAGGCGCGCGACCACCTCGGGGTCCATGGCGGTGCCGCCGGCCGCGACGCGGCGCAGGGCCTCGATGAACTCGCCGACGTTCGAGACGCGGTCCTTAAGGAGGTAGCCGACGCCGCCGCGGCGGTCGCCGAGGAGCTCGCGAGCGTAGAGCTGCTCGACGTACTGGGAGAGGACGAGGATCGGCAGGGCCGGGATGTGGCGGCGGGCCTCGATGGCGGCCCGCAGGCCCTCATCGGTGAACGTCGGGGGGAGGCGGATGTCGACCACGGCCACATCGGGCCGGTGCTTGAGCAGGGCCGCGGCGAGCGCGGGCCCGTTGTCGACTGCTTCGACCACGCGGAAGTCATGGGCCTCGAGCAGGCGAGTGAGGCCGTCGCGCAGGAGCGAGTGGTCTTCGGCGAGGACGACGTCCATGGTGCTCCTCAAGCTCAGTTGTCAGCGGCGGCCGATTCAGTCCGGCTGCGGCTCACTTCAATTATCGGCGCTGCCGAGGACGATGGCGGCGGCGGGGATCGTCATGGTGACGGTGGTGGGCCCGCCTTCGGGGCTGTCGACCTCGACGGTGCCGTCGAAGGCGGCGAGGCGGCGGCGCACGCCGTCGAGTCCGCCCCCGGGGGAGAAGTTCGCGCCGCCGACCCCGTCGTCGCGGACTTCGATGACCACTTGGTCGTCGCCGCGGCTGACGACGACCTGGACTTGTGAAGCCTGAGCGTGCTTGGTGATGTTGGTGAAGACCTCGTTGGTCGCGAAGTAGGCGGCGGCCTCCAGCGGGGCCGGGAGCTTGTCGTGGAGCCGGTCCACTACCGAAACCGGCAACGGGTGGTCGAGCGCCATCGCCTGCAGCGCTCCAGTGAAGCCGCGGTCGGCGAGCACGGGCGGGTGGATGCCGCGCACGAGCTGGCGGATCTCCTCCAAGGCGTCGGAGCAGGCCTGGCGGGCCTCGCCGACGAGTGCTGCGGCCTTGTCGGGTCGGTCGTTGTGCAGCAGTTCCTCGGCCATGCCGAGGGTCAGGCTGAGGGCGGCGATGCGGGCCTGGGCGCCGTCGTGCAGATCGCGTTCTATGCGGCGCAGTTCCGCGGCGGCGTGGTCGGCGGTCTGGTCGCGGGCCTGGCGCAGCTCGGAGACGCGGGCGGTGAGCAGGGCGTTCGCGGTCGGGCCGAGCAGGAGCACACCCAGATGGGCGTACCAGCGCAGGAACAGCTCGCCCCAGCGCCACCAGGCGACCCCGCAGGCGAGTGCGAGCGGCACGAGCATGAGGGTCTTGGCGGGCGTGTCGAAATCGTAGAAACCGAAGTCGTTGACGAACGGGGTCTCCGAGGAGTGGAAGACCGTGACGAGCAGGAACGGCTGCACGAGGTAGTAGACGGCGACGCTGAAGACGCCGAGGTAGAGCAGGTTGACGAAGAAGCCGAGGGTCGCGTCGATGGCGAGCCACGCGAAGTCCCGCCAGGTGGCGGCTTCGCGGATCAGCCACAGGGCCTGCTGGTCGATTCGGCCTTTGAGACGAGGCCGGTACGGGGCCGGGATGACGAGGCCGAGCTGCTCGCCGATGATGCGGCGCTGGGTGTTGGCCCAGACGCGGATGGCGAGGAGGACGGCGACGGCGACGGGGATGCCGACCCAGAAGATGACGAACACCCCGGTGATGATCGCGGCGGCCAGAAGGGCCCCCGCTATGAGCGTGAGGCTGAATCGCAGGACTGACCAGCCCGGAAGGGCCAGTCGCCGCGTGATGGGATTGGCCGGTATCGACATGGTAGGGGAAAGCCTACCCCTCGGCTCGCGGCCGCCGACGCCGCTGCCTGCGGAGTCACTGGGGCGTGTCGGCAGGTGGCTAGGCTGGGGCCTGCTTTTCCATTATCGCGGAGAGGGGCCGGTATGGGCGAGGGGACGTGGGCGCTGGTCACGGGCGCTTCGGCGGGGCTCGGGACGGCGTTCGCCCGCCAGTTGGCGGCCCGCGGACACCACGTGGTCCTCGTGGCCCGTTCGGAGGCGAAGCTGGAGGCGCTGGCGCTCGAGCTGCACGAGCGCTACGGGGTGGACGCGATCGTGGTGACGCAGGACCTGGCGGCGCCGGGCGCGGCCGCGCGGATCGCGGACGCGGTGTCGGTGGCCGGGATCCAGGTCGAGGTGCTGGTGAACAACGCGGGGATCGGCACGTTCGGGCGGGACGCGGAGATCGACGCGGACTACAACCGCGATGTGGCGATGGTGAACGTGGTGGCGGTCGCCGATCTGGTGCAGCGGTTCATGCCGGGCATGGTCGCGCGCGGGTCCGGGGCGGTGGTGAACGTGGCGTCGATGGCGGGTTTCCAGCCCCAGCCGTACATGTCGCTGTACGCGGCGACGAAGGCGTTCGTCGTGAACTACAGCCTGGGGTTGTGGGTCGAGACGAAGGGCACGGGCGTGCGGGTGCTGGCGGTGTGCCCGGGGCCGGTGGACACCGATTTCCCGATCGCGAACGGCATCAGGTACGACGAGCAGCGCCTCGGCTGGCTCCTGGCCGACCCGGCGAAGATCGTGAAGCAGTCGCTGAGGGCGCTCGACCACGACAAGGGCTACGTGGTGCCGGACTTGAAGAACTGGCCCGAGGCGCACCTGCTCCCCCGCCGGCCGCGGCGGCTCATGACCCGGCTCATCGGTCTCGTGCTGCGGCGCTTCGCGGACTACCAGCGGCGCTGACCGCTCAGAACGGGTAGCGCTCCAGCAGGCTGCGGGCCTCGGCCAGCACTCGGTGCTCGTCGAGTTCGAGCAGGCCCGGGTCGGGCCGGTCGGCGGAGGCGTCCCCGGTGTGCCCGGCCCACAGTGCGCGGTGGCGGCGGCGCCACGGCGGCGGGCCCCACAGCGTCGGCGGTTTCGGTCCGAAGAGGACCACTGACGGCGTCCCGAACGCGGTCGCGAGGTGCGCGATGTCGGTGTCCCCGCAAAGCACGAGCCGCGCGGAGGCGATGACGGCCGCGAGTTCTTCGAGGCCGGTGTGCGCGGCGAGGACGCGCCACGGCGCGATGCCCCCTGCGGCCGCGACCGAACGTGCCAGGCTTATCTCGTCGGCGCCGCCGGTGATCGCGATGTCATGGCCGTCGTCTTGGAGTTGTCTTGCGACCCAGGCGAAGCGGTCGGCGGGCCAGCGGCGGGCGGCGGCGGCCGCGCCGGGGTGGACGACGACGGTGCCCACGTGCGGCGTCGGCGTGGGCGGCGGCGGGAGCAGCAGGTCGGTGGGGTCGGCGGCGATGCCGGACTCGTCGAGCAGGCGGCACCAGCGGTCGATCTCGTGGAGTTCGGGCCGCCAGCGCGGCCCGGGGACGTCGGGGAGTTCGGGGTGGCTGTAGGCGATGAGCTCGGTGGGGCCGGTGCCGAGGAGGTCGCGGACGCTGTCGGGGCCTTGGCCGTGGAGGTTGACGGCGAGCTCCGGTGCGGCGCTGCGCCATTGGAGGTCGCCGACGCCGGTGGTCGGGTGGAGCCGGTCGACGGCCTCCACGAGGTCGGCGAGGGGCCGTAGGCGCTCGGGCGCGGCGAGGACGATCTGCTTGTGGGGGCAGGCTTTTCGCAGTGCGCGGAGGGCGGGTACGGCGGTGAGGAGGTCGCCGGTGCCGCGGGCGCGCAGGACGAGGACGGTGCCGCGGGCGGTGGGCGGGTCCAGCGATCCGTCGAGGTGTTCATCGTTGTCGCTCAAGGGATTCACAGTGGCCTCCTGCCCTGGTGGCGTAACGCACATATCGGCAATATTCGATTACCCGTGCTGTTCGCGGG
Source organism: Glycomyces rhizosphaerae (assembly GCF_042647865.1). NCBI lineage: Bacteria > Bacillati > Actinomycetota > Actinomycetes > Glycomycetales > Glycomycetaceae > Glycomyces > Glycomyces rhizosphaerae. Next base: position 588,482 of record NZ_JBHRWO010000021.1, on the reverse strand, counting down.
CAAACCTGGCACCAGTCGGGTGGGACGCGAGAAGACCATTGAGGACCTGCGCGGGCGCGATCTGTGCAGGCGCAGAGGTGATCGAGACGCAGGCCGCGGTCGGGTGAGGCCGTCAAGTGAAGGCGCCGAGTACGGCCGCTACGATCCGGCGACCGTCTCGTAGACCTTGAGCGTCTCGGCGGCGATCGCGTCCCAGGAGTAGCGGGCGCAGGCGCGGGCCCGTCCGGCGAGGCCGGCGGCCTCCCGGCGTCCCGGGTCGATCAGGTACGGGCGCACCGCGGCCGCGATGGCCGACGGGTCGTACCCGTCGACGAGCGTGCCGGTCACGCCGTCCTCCACGGTCTCCCGCATGCCGCCGACGGCCGTCGCCACCACCGGAATGCCGCAGGCCATCGCCTCCAGCGGCACAATCCCGAACGGCTCGTACCAAGGCGTGCACACCGCGACCTCGGACGCGCGGTACAGCGCGGGCATCGCCTCGTGGAGGACCCGCCCGGGCATGAGCACCCGGTCCGACACCCGGCACTCCTCGGCCACCCAGCGCAGCCGCGCGGCCTCCCGGTCGGACTCCACCGGCCCTTCGGCCGGGCCTCCGGCGATCACCAGCTCCACATCGCGCAGTTCCCTCAGGGCCGCGATCACCGTGTCGAACCCTTTGCGCCGCAGCAGTCTCCCGACCGCGAGCAGCCGCGGCTGCCCGTCGCGCCCCGCCGCCGGTCCGACGGGGCAGAACCGGTCGAGGTCGACCCCGCAGGGCACCACCGCGGCCTTCCCTTCCGGGACGCCGATGGCGGCCAGCTCGGCCACCTCGTCCTCACAGGTCGCGATGATCGCCGCGCAGGCGGCCGCGACCTCGCGCTCGACGCCGATCCGCTCGGGCGGGCTCGTGTCGGCCGGGCCCAGGTGGCGGCGTTCGACGCTGCCGAGCAGGTGGAAGGTCTGCACGACAGGCACATCGAGCGGCTGGGCGGCGCGCAGCGAGGCCAGGCCGGACATCCAGAAATGCGCGTGCACCACGTCGGGGCGCTCGATCCCCCAGGTCTCCCCGAGGCGCTTCGCGAAGCGGCCCATGTAGTGCGGCAGCCGGTCCTTCGAGATCCGTTCCGCCGGCCCGGCGTCGATGTGCACCACCGCGTAGCCCTCGGCGGCGATCACGAGCGCCTCGACGTCGGGCCGCTCGCGTCGCGTGTAGACGGTGACCTCGTGGCCCTGCCGCGCCAGGGCCGCAGCCAGACTGGCGACATGGACGTTCTGGCCCCCGACGTCTTCGCCGCCCATCTCGGCCAGCGGGCTGGCATGCTCGGACACCATCGCGATCCTCATGCCCAGCCTGTACCCCGAACCGGGCCTGGTCAATCACCGATTTCGCGCGGTTCGGCGCGGCTGGTTCTAGGCGATGACGCGGGCGATCGAGAGGCCGTCGTAGCCCTTCACTCCGACGGTCTGCATGACGGTGCCCTCCAGCCGCGGGTCCGCGGCGACCTTCTCGAGGTAGGACCTGACGCCTTGCACGTTCGGGTCCCGGCTGAGCCCGTCGGCCACGGCCCCGCCGCGCACCACGTTGTCGGCCACGATGAGGCCGCCCACGCGCGTCAGTTTGAGCGCCCAGTCCAGGTAGTTCGGGTAGCCGCCCTTGTCGGCGTCGATGAAGACCATGTCGAACGGCTCGGCGCCTTCGGCTGCCAGCTTCGGCAGGGTGTCCGCGGCGGCGCCGACGCGGATCTCCACGATCCCCACGAGCCCGGCGCGGGCGATGTTCCCGCTCGCGACCTCGGCGTGCCGCGGGCTGTACTCCAGGCTGACGAGGTGCCCGTCCGAGGGCAGGGCCCGCGCCATCCAGATCGCGCTGTAACCGCCGAGCGTCCCGATCTCCAGCACGCGCTTGGCGCCCTGGATCTTCGCCAGCAGGTACAGGAGCTTCCCCTGTGCGGCGGATACCGAGATCGGCGGCAGCCCGGCGCGCTTCGCCGCGGCGGTCGCTTCGGTGAGGACCTCGTCTTCGCCGACGAGCAGCGACGAGAGGAACGTGTCGACTTCGGTCCATTGCGCCTGGCCCATGGTTCGCCCCTTCAGGGAGTCAGAGAACGTGAGTCAAACGCTATCACCGCGTACGCGCCCGATTCACTCCGATAATTTCAGGGATTCGCAACCGAGTCGTAACGCCCTTTGGCGACTGGCCGTACTGGGGATCGGGAATAGTACCGCTAAAGAGTGAAGGACGTTGTTGTAATTACGACATAGACGGAGTATTGGCGGTGGCCTTTTGTCGGATTTTGCCCCTGAATCAACTGAACGCGCCGGTCTCGGTCTTGCGGATCGTCGTACGGTGCAACGGCTTGAATGATAGACCTGAATCACGACTTGTTCGCGGCCGAGATTCCGGACCTCCGGTGCGGCGGCGGATTGGAATGACGACTGGCTTCGGGGGGAGCCGGTCGCACACTGGGGGGTAACGCTATGAGCATGGCACGATCGGCGACAGTCGATATCGGCACCACCATGCGGCTCGTCGCGCCCGATTTCGCGACGGTCAGTGTGCGTGCGAGCCTGCGCTACGACCCTGACGATCCCTACGCGGTCTGCGTCATGTTCCACCCCGACGGCACCGATGCCGACCAGGTCGCCTGGTCCTTCTCGCGGGAGCTGCTCGCGAAGGGCCTCGAGGAACCCACCGGGATCGGCGACGTGCGGGTCTGGCCGTGGACCACCCCGAGGGGCGAGTCGGTGGCGCTGGCACTGTCCTCTCCGGACGGGAACGCGCTGTTCGAGATCAACCGCGGCGTCGTGCAGCGATTCCTCCGCCGGGCCTACAGCCTGGTGCCCCGCGGCCGTGAATCGGGCTATGTGGACATGGACACGACCCTCACCAAGCTCCTGGCCGGAGGCGTCTGACCCCGACCCGCCCCCCGGCACGGACCAAGGCGACGGGCCGCGTCGAATCTCGATGCGGCCCGTCGCTCGTTCTATTCCGGGTGGTTGCCGGCGTGCCCGCCGATGCGGAACGGTTCGGTGACGCCCTCATAGGCAAGGTGCGCGGTCAGGCCTTCGGCGGCGTGGGGCAGGTTGTGGCAGTGGTCCATCCAGATGCCCGGGTTGTCGGCCGTGAAGGCGATCTCGTAGGACTCGCCGTCGTCGACCTCGAGCGAATCGATCCACCAGGGGCTGCCGGTCGCGGCGACGCCGTCGCGGGAGAGCACCACCGCGTGGTGGCCGTGCAGGTGCATCGGATGGGACTCGCCGCTGTCGTTGGTGATCCGCATCCGGACGATGTCGCCCTCGGCGACGGTGAACACCGGCACGTCGGGGTACATGCGGCCGTTGACGGTCCACCAGAGGCCCGGCCTGCCGTCGAGGAAGCCCGGCCGCCGCCCGATCGCGAACTCGAACTCGCGGTCGGCCGCACCGGGGTCGATGCCGAGCGGGGCCGGGGTTCCGTAGTGGAGCGGGTCGAGGGTCGCCGAGGGGGGCTCGGAGGCCTCGATCGGACCCTCGCCGACGATGAAGGCCGCCGAGGCGCTCAGATTGACGCGGACGGCGCCGCTCTCGGGCACGGTGAACTCCAGGTCGGCCCGGCCGCCCCCGGCCACGGTCACCGCGACGCCCTCCTCCTCCGGGGGCTCGTACAGCTCGGTGCCGTCGACGGCGGCCAGGCGGAACGCGGCGCCGTCGACCCAGGCCCGCATCTTCCCGAAGTCGGTGTTCACGACTCGGACGCGGACCGTGTCACCGGGCTCGGCGGCCACCCGGTCCTCGCCGTCGCGGCCGTTCACGGTGCGCTTCCCGTCGTAGAGGTGCACCAGCGCCAGCGCGTCCACGTCGGCGACCGGCCCGGCGGCCGGAGTGATGACGAGCGGCCCGAGCAGGCCGCCGAGAACCTGCTCGTGCGAGACCTGATGCGAGTGGTACCAGAAAGTGCCGACCTGGTCGGCGAAGAACCGGTAGACGAACTCGCCGCCGATCGCGACGGCGTCCTGGGTGACGCCCGCGGCCCCGTCCATCGCGCCGGTCACGTCGACGCCGTGCCAGTGCAAGGTGACGCCGTCGGGGACGGACTCGTTCACGAGCGTGACCTCGATGAGCTGCCCCTGCTCGGCGCGGATCGCCGGGCCCGGCGAGGAGCCGTTGAGCGTGTAGCCGTCGACCTCCCGCCCGGAGGCGAGGGTGAACCGCCGCTGCTCGGCGGTGAGGGTGGTGCGCACGTCGGCTTCGAGGTCGCCGGGGACGGTGAGCGCGTCCACCGCTGTCGGGGCGGTGGACGCGCTTTGGTCGTGGCCGCCGTGGTCGTGGTGGCCCATGTCCTCGACCGAGAAGGAGTCGGGGAGCAGGCTGGCCTGCCAGAACCAGGCCACCGGGGCCAGCACCAAGGCTGCGGCGGCGATGGCGGTGAGGGTCTTGGCGCGTCTACTGAGGAGCATTCCCGGCCACGGGCTCCGGGTTCGGCGCGGGCTTGGTGGCGCGGTACCCGGCCATGAAGGCGGCTCCGTACACCGCGAACGCGACCAGGCCGTGCAGGAGACCGAAGATCGCGGCCTGGTGGCCCCAGAGGCCGAGGAAGATCTGGAGGGCCACCAGCACGAGGATGCCGATGGCCGAGGCGACGCCGCCTTTGACCTTGGCGAAGAACGACACGATGAGCAGGATCAGCGCGAGGGCGGGGATGATCATCATGCCGTTGATGCCGTGGACGGCGAACCCGATGACTTCGTCGAACGGGGCTTCGTCGCTCTCGATGACCGCCTTGTCGAGGATGCCGCCGTCCTCGATCCAGATCCCGAGGCCGGCAATGGCATAGGCCATGAACGCGGCCTGGATCGCGACCTCTGCGGCGATGACGTACGCGAGGATGCGGTAGAAAACTCTCATGGCGTTGCCCTCCCGGACGGGTTCACTGTCCCGTACTCGGGGTGATGGTAAGCACACCATTAATGGGTATATGTGGTGAAATCGTCGATCCGCTCGGCGAACCGGTCAACTGCGCAGCAGCGCCGCCGTCTGCGACGCGATCTCACCCTCTTCATTGGTCGGAACGACCATCACCGTGATCGGCGAACCAGGCGTCGAGATGACCGGGCCGCCGGCCGCGTTCGCCGCCTCGTCGAGGTGCACTCCGAGGGCCACGAGCGAACCGAGCGCGCCCGCGCGCACCTCGGCGCTGTTCTCTCCCACGCCGGCGGTGAACGCGATCGCGTCCGCGCCGCCGAGCGCGGCGATGTAGGAGCCGATGTACTTGCGGATCCGATAGCAGTAGATCTCCAGGGCGATCTGCGCCGCCCGGTCGCCCGCCTCGGCGGCCGACTCGATCGCGCGCATGTCGATCTGCCCGGTCAGGGCGTACATCCCCGACTCCTTGTTCAGCGCCGCATCCAGATCGGCGAACGAGGCTCCGGTCTGGCGGTGCATGTGGAAGACGATCGCCGGGTCGATGTCGCCCGAGCGCGTCCCCATCACCAGGCCCTCGAGCGGGGTCAGGCCCATCGACGTGTCGATGGAGCGTCCCCGCTCCACGGCGGTCACCGACGCGCCGTTGCCCAGGTGGGCGACGATCACGTTGACCTCCTTGGGGCTCCTGCCGAGCAGCTCGGCGGCCTTGCGGGAGACGTACGCGTGCGAGGTCCCGTGGAAGCCGTAGCGGCGCACCCCGTGCTCCTCGCGCCAGGCGGCGGGCACCGCGTACAGGTGGGCGCGCTCGGGCATGGTCGCGTGGAACGCGGTGTCGAACACGGCCACCTGCGGGAGCTTCGGGAAGAGCTTGCGGGCGACCTGGATGCCTTCGAGGTTCGCGGGGTTGTGCAGGGGCGCGAGCGCCGAGAGCCGCTCGATGGCCTGCTCGACCTCGTCGTCCACGATGACCGGCTGCACGAACCGCTCGCCGCCGTGCACGACGCGGTGCGCCACGGCGATGAGCCCGGCCGCCGACAGCGGCGTCCCGTGCTCCTCGAACGCCGCGACCATCGCCTCGAGACCTGCCGCGTGGTCGGCGAGGTGAGCGGTCGTCCGGTGCTTCTCGCCCTCGTGCTTGTGGGTGAGGATCGACTCGGCCTGCCCGATGCGCTCGATGACGCCCGAGGTCGAGGCCTCCAGGGTCTCGCCGTCGACCAGCTGGTACTTGATCGACGAAGACCCGGAGTTGATCACCAAGACCGGTGCGCTCATGGCATTCCTTTCTGGGGCTCAGGCCTGCGAGAGCTCAGGCCTGCCGGGGCTCAGACGGGCCGGCTCGCCTGGATGGCGGTCAGCGCGACGGTGTTGACGATGTCGGGCACGGTCGCGCCCCGCGACAGGTCGTTCACGGGCTTGCGCAGGCCCTGGAGCACCGGGCCCACCGCGATCGCCCCGGCGGAACGCTGCACGGCCTTGTACAGGTTGTTGCCGGTGTTCAAGTCGGGGACGATGAAGACCGTCGCCTTCCCCGCCACCTGCGACTCCGGCAGCTTCGTACCTGCGACGCCGGCGTCGGCGGCGGCGTCGTACTGGATCGGCCCCTCCACCGGGAGGCCCGGCCTGCGGGTCCGCACGATCTCGGTGGCCGCCCGGACCTTGTCCACGGCTTCGCCGTGACCGGAGGTGCCGGTGGAGTAGGAGAGCATCGCCACACGCGGTTCCACGCCGAACTCGATGGCGGTGTCAGCAGAGGATAGCGCGATGTCGGCCAGCTCCTCGGCATTGGGGTTCGGGTTCACCGCGCAGTCGCCGTAGACGAGCACGCGGTCCTCCAGGCACATGAAGAACACCGAAGAGACCACGGCCACTTCGGGTTTGGTCTTGATGATCTCGAACGACGGCCGAATGGTGTGCGCGGTCGTGTGCACCGCACCGGAGACCATGCCGTCGGCCATGCCGGTGTGGACCATCATCGTGCCGAAGTAGGAGACGTCGGCGACCGTGTCGTACGCCTGCTCCACCGTGACGCCCTTGTGGGCGCGCAGCTGCGCGTACTCCTTCGCGAAGCGCTCGCGGATCTCGTGGTCGCCCGGGTTGAGGATCGACGCCCCGCCGAGGTCGACGCCCAGTTGCGCTGCCTGCGAACGGATCTCGGACTCCTCGCCGAGGAGTGTCAGGCGGGCGACGTCGCGCCGCATGAGGATCTCGGCGGCCTTGAGGATGCGCGGCTCGGCGCCCTCGGGCAGCACGATGTGCTTGTCGAGGGCCTTGGCGCGCCCGATCATCGCGTGCTCGAACATGATCGGCGTGACCACGCTCGGCTTCGCGAGCGCGAGCCGGTCGAGCAGGTCGTCGCCGTCGACGCCGGCCGCGAAGTCCTCCAGGGCGCGGGTGATCTTGCGCTGGCCGCCGGCAGCGAGCGAGCCGGAGACGTCGCCGACGAGGTTCGCCATGTCGAAGGTGTCGTGCTGCACCAAGGCGATCGGCAGGCGCGAGTCGAGCCCGGCCACGATGTCGAGGATCTGCGGCTCGGGCCGCAGGCCGCCGGTGAGGAACACGGCCGAGAGGCTCGGCGTGCCCTCGGCCAGGTGCGCGGCGAGGAGTCCGAGGAGGACTTCGGAGCGGTCGCCGGGGAGGATCACGGCCTTGTCGTCGGCAAGGCGCGTGAGCAGGTTCGGGAGGGTCATCGCCGCGACCACGACGTCCCCGACGGTGCGGGTGAACACCTCAGGGTCACCCGAGATGAGCTGGGCGTCGGCGGCCTCGATGAGCTCGCCCACGGTGGGCGCCTCGATCTCGGGGTCTTCGGCGATGACGCCGGTGCCCGGGTGCGCGGCCCGCACGAGCGCCGTGTCGGCGGCGTCCACGCGGTTGACGATGGTGCCGAGGACCGTCGCGTGGTCGGCTTCGGCCTGGGCCGTGCCGAAGCGCAGGGCGGCGGCGATGTCCGCGGGCGTCTTGTGGTGGCCCGTGATGACCAGGAGCATCGGCGCGGCGAGGTTCACGGCCACACGGGTGTTGTAGGTGAACTCGACCGAAGCGCCCACATCGGAATAGTCGGAGCCGACGACGAGGACGACGTCGTGCGCGTCGGCCAGCGCGTGGTAGCGCTCGACGATCTGGGTGAGGGCGGCGTCGGCGTCCGAGCGGACGTCGGCGTAGGTGACGCCGACCGAGGCCTCGTAAGGGCTCGGGAGTCGGTACTGGTCGCGGAGGAGGGTGATGACGGGGTCGCCGGACGAGGTGTTCTCGTCGCGGACGATGGGGCGGAAGACCGCCACTGACCCGGCGCGCCGGGTGAGCAGGTCCATGACGCCGACGGCTACGGCCGACTTGCCGCTGCCGGGGTCGAGACTGGCGAGGTAGAGACTTTGAGCCACGGCTCCAACGCTATCCATCCCGTGTGTGCCGCGCAGCGGATCTGCGCGGCGGCTCACCTGTGAGATTGGGCCCGTCCCGTCTCATTCGGCGAAGCCGTCCTCGGGGACCTGTTGCGGCGGAGGGGTGCCGACGTAGCGGGCCCTGGGGCGGATGATCTTGGAGTCCCGGGCCTGTTCGAGGATGTTGGCGCTCCAGCCGACGACGCGGCTGGTGGTGAACGTCGGCGTGAACATGGTGCGGGGGACGCCGGCGAGCTCCATGACGACGCCGGCGTAGAACTCGACGTTGGTGTAGAGCTTGCGGCCGGGTTTGACCTCGGCGAGGATCTCGACGACGCGGCGTTCGACGGTCTTGGCGAAGTCGACGATGTCGCCGTCGAGGCCGTCGGCGACGTCGCGGAGGTGGAGCGAGCGGGGGTCGTCGGTCTTGTAGACGGCGTGACCGAAGCCCATGATGCGCCGTCCGGCCTCGAGTTCGCCGCGGATCCAGTCGTCGATGTTGTCGCGGCCGCCGATCGCGTCGAGGGCGTCGAGGGCCCGGGAGGGCGCGCCGCCGTGGAGCGGGCCGGAGAGGGCGCCGATCGCACCGACTAGGGCCGCACCGAGATCGGCGCCGGTGGAGGCGATGACACGGGAGGTGAAGGTGGAGGCGTTGAAGCCGTGGTCGACGGTGAGGATGAGGTAGTGCTCGATGGCGCGCGCGTTGGTCTCCGTGGGCACTTCGCCGGTCATCATGTACAGGTAGTTGGCGGCGTAGCCGAGGTCTTCGCGCGGGTCGAGGGGTTCGAGGCCCTGGCTGAGGCGGTACATCGCGGTGAGGATCGCGGGGGTGACGGCGCAGGCGAAGAGCGCGTCGTCGGCGCGGTCGGCCTCGCCGATGTCGAGGACGGGCCGCATGGGCCGGGACGCGCAGGCGGCGGAGAGCGCGGTGCGCAGGCCGTCGAGCGGTGAGGCGCCGTTGAGGTGGGGCAGGAGGTCGCGGAGTTCGGGGGTGAGGGCGCGGTAGGGCGCGACCTGGGTCTTGAACTCGGCGAGCTGCGCGCGGGTGGGCAGTGCGGCGTGGGTCATGAGGTACCAGACCTGCTCGAAGGAGCAGTGCTGCGCGAGCTCGACGGCGTTGTACTGCCGGTAGTGGTAGAAGCCCTCTTCGCCGCGGACGTCGCCTATCTCGGTGTCTGCGACGATGACGCGGTCCAGGCCTTTGGGGACTTCGATGAATTCGGTCATTGGGTACTCCTCGTCCGACGCGCCTTGGGCCGCCCGTGACACTTCCTGTCGAGATCGCCGCTCCCGTTCGCTTGTCAGCCTACGGGATTTACCCCGGCGGGGGCCCGAACGTCCACCCGGAACCTCACGCCCGGCCGCGGGGCGGCACACTGGTGCGGAACAGGTTCCTCGGGTGGTTCCCCGCGCATGGCTGGCGCGCTTTAGAGTGGACCTCCTGCCCGACAGCAGCGCCGACACCGCGAGCCGCCGGTTTCCGTCTCCCCATGGCCCGCAGGCGATCGCGCGACTGGACACCCCGAACGAGGTTTGCCCGTGGACTCCGGAACGCTCATTGCCGGCCGTTACCGACTCGATCACGTCATCGCGTCCGGAGGCATGGGCGCGGTATGGCGGGCCGAGGACGAACGGCTCGACCGCACGGTCGCCGTGAAGGTGCTGCACGCCGGGCTCGAACGCGCGGGGCGCCCGCAGGAGCGGTTCAAGGTCGAGGCGAAGATCCTCGCGAGCCTGAAGGGCCCCGGCTGCGTCGAGGTCTACGACTTCGGGGAAGAGCTGGACGGCGATCGCACGGTCCTGTTCCTGGTGATGGAGCTGGTCGAGGGCGTGTCCCTGGCGGAGCTGCTGCACCGGGAGGAACGGCTCGACCCGGAGCGGACGATGCGGATCATGGCCGAGGCCGCCGAAGCGCTCGCGACCGCCCACAAGCGCGGGGTCGTCCACCGGGACATCAAGCCGGGCAACATCCTCATCGACACCGACGGCCGCGTGAAGGTGGTCGACTTCGGAATCTCACTGTTCGCGCACAACGAGCGGTTGACGCCGAGCGGCGAGGTGCTGGGCACCGCCCCGTACGTGTCGCCGGAGCAGTTGCGGGACAAGGACGTCAGCGGAGCATCCGATCTGTACGCGCTGGGGGCGGTGGCCTACGAGTGCCTGGCCGGGACGCCGCCGTTCGACGCGGTGGACCCGGCGGCCGTGATCCACGGGCACCTCTATTCGGAGCCGCCTGCCCTGCCCGCGGACGTCCCGTCCGAGGTCGCCGAGGTGGTCACGAAGTCGCTCAAGAAGACTCCTGAGGAGCGGTGGGAGTCGGGCGAGATCCTCGCTGCGGCAGCCCGCGCCGCGAACACCGGGGCGTTCCCGGTGACCACGGGGCCGGGCCGCCACCGTCAGTCGACGACGCCCTCGACACCGGCCGGGTCCTCATCCGAGGCGGCCACTGTGGATGTGAGCATGGCGGCGAAGCCGCCGTATCGCGCCCCGTCCGAGCCGCCGGTGACCCCGCCTTCGCAACCGGCGGTGATCGAGCCCGCCGATGAGGGACCGCGCCGGCGCCGCCGGTCGGCGTTCGTGATCGCCGCGGTGGCAGCCGTGCTGGCGGTGTTCGCAGTGGTGGCGTGGAGCCCGTGGAGCGGCGACGGACCGGATTCGGACGCAGCGGACGAAGGGGGAACGACCCCGGCGGTGGAGGCCACGCCGTCGACCGAGTCCACTACGGCGGCGAGTCCCGAAGCCGCCGAGTCTCCTGCCGAGACGGCCGCCGCCGAGGAGTCCACTGCGGAGGACGGCGGCAACGAGGGCGGCGGCGGGGACGGCGGCGAGAGCGACAACGGAGAGGACACGAGCGACAGCGACGCGGCGAAGGAAGGCAGCGGCACCGTTCCCCCGGTCACCGGCATGACGACCTTCGAGGCCCGCGACTACCTGAACGAGCAGGGGTTCTCGAACGTGGTCGCCGAGTCGGGGATGTACGCCTACTGGCCCGAGCCCGAGCACTGCGAGGTCATGGGGCACACCCCGACCGAAGGCGAGACGATCGACTACCAGGACCGGATCACACTGTCCTACCACTACCGCGACAGCGTAGGCACCACCTGCGAGTGGTGAACCGGCCACAGATCCGGCCGATCGGGTTGACCTGCCAGGCCCCGGCCTGAATGATTGAGTGAGCGACCGGTACAAAGATCGAGGCACGGTCGCATCGGACGGGATTGGGATCAAGTTGGACGAAGGCATCAGCTCCGCACCGGGCGTGGTGGTCGGTGTGCTGCTCATCATCGCGGCGGTCATGTGGTTCTCCCCCGGCGCCCGGCACAAGTTCCGCAAGGCCACGCTGTGGCTGGTGATCGTGGCGGTCGCGATGATCATCATCTTCGGCTACCTCAACGCTGGCCAACAGACCTGATTTGCGGGCTTGCGCTCGTATCGCTCCACGCCCGGTCGGCCATCGACCGGGCGTTTTCGCTGCTCACGGACTCCTGGGGAAATTCTGCGAACATCTATTGGAACAGATCATTCCGGTCTGCTATAGTGGAATCAAGCGTTCCGTTCCATCAAATTCGGATCAACCGGAGGACCAGTGACCTTCACCGTCGAAACCCCGACCACCGACGCCGCACCCGCGCGCATCGCCACCGAAACCGCTTCGGCCCCAGTCGAAGCCGCGCCGTTCCCCCGGCGCTGGCTCGGGCTCTTCGCGATCCTCGCGGCGACCCTCCTCAACCTGCTCGACGCCTCGATCGTCAACGTCGCCGCCCCGGCGATCCGCACCGAACTCGGCGGCACCGCCTCGACCATCCAGTGGCTCGCCGCCGGATACACGCTCGCCCTCGCGGTCGGCCTCCTCACCGGTGGGCGCCTCGGCGACATGTACGGCCGCAAGCGGGTCCTGCAGATCGGCCTGGTCGGCTTCCTGATCGCCTCGCTCGCCTGCGGCGCCGCCGGCTCGATCGAGCTCCTGCTCGCCGCCCGCTTCGTCCAGGGTGCGTTCGCGGCAGTGATGGTGCCGCAGTGCTTCGGCCTCATCCGCGACATGTTCGGCCGCGACATGGGCAAGGCCTACGCGCTCTTCGGCCCCATGATCGGCTTCGCCTCCATCGCCGGGCCGATCGTAGCCGGCCTGCTCGTCGACGCCGACCTGTTCGGCACCGGCTGGCGCTCGATCTTCCTGCTCAACCTGCCCCTCGGCATCGCCGCACTCGCCCTGGGCGCCAAGGTCCTCCCGGCCGCGGCCCCGGTCGCCAAGGGCCTCAAGCTCGACCTCGGCGGTGCGGTCCTCGCCGCCGTCGGCATGAGCCTGCTGCTCGTCCCGCTCGTCGAAGGCCGCGAACTCGGCTGGCCCGTCTGGTCGATCGCCATGCTCGTCGCCGCCGTCCCGGTCCTGGCGCTGTTCGCCCGCGGCCAGGTGCGCCGTGCCCGCTCCGGCCGGACCGCGCTGATCGAGATGAGCGTCTTCAAGAAGCGCTCGTACACCTCCGGCATCGGGTTCGTCGTCGTCTTCTTCGGCTCGGTCACCGGGTTCTCGCTCGCGGTCGGCCTGTTCCTCCAGCTCGGCCTCGGCTTCGGCCCGCTCCAGGCGAGCCTGGCGATGGCCGCTTGGGCGGTCGGCGCGTTCATCGGTTCCGGCGCCAGCGCGGGCTTCGCCCCGAAGCTCGGACGCAAGGTCCTGCACCTCGGCCTCATCGTGATGATCGCCGGCCTGGTCGTGCTGTGGTTCCAGTTCGGCGCGGCCTCGGCCCCCGGCACCTGGGCCCTGGCTCCGGCGCTGCTGGTCTACGGGATCGGGATGGGCATGATCTTCGTGCCGCTGTTCGGGATCATCACCGGCGACCTGGAGGACCACGAGGTCGGCTCGGCCTCGGGGCTGCTGGAGTCCTTCCAGCAGGGCGCGGCGGCACTCGGTGTGGCCGGTCTCGGCACGGTCTTCTTCAGCCAGTTCGCGATCGGCGGCGGTGCGGCCGAGTCGATGGGCGCGGCGCAGTGGGTCACCGGCTTGACGGCGGTGCTCTCGGTGGTCGCGTTCCTGGTGGCCTTCGGGCTGCCGAAGCAGGCGAAGGCCGAGCACTAGACACCCCGGTCCCTCGACCGGTCGGCCCTTCGGGTCCGGCCGGTCAAGGGTGCTTTCGCAGGAAGCACAGCAGAAGGAACCGTTCTGTTCCGGATAGGATGGCGTCATGACCGACAAGCCGCTCAGCGGGCGCAAGGCCCAGGCCGCCCGCAACGACAAGCTCATCCTCGAGGCCGCCAGAGAGGTGTTCGTGGCCGATCCCGGCGCGCCGATCGCCGAGGTCGCCAAGCGCGCCGAGGTGGGCATCAGCGCGCTGTACCGTCGCTACCCCAGCAAGGAGGACCTGCTGCGGAAGCTCTGCTTCGACGGGCTGAACCGGTACCTCGACCTGGCGCGGGAGGCACTCGATGCGGACGGCGACCTCTGGGAGGCGTTCTGCGCCTTCATGAAAGGCGTGGTCATCGCGGACACGCCGTCGATCACGGTCCGGCTGGCGGGCACCTTCACGCCGAGCCCGGAGATGTTCACGGCCGCGATCGAGGGCGATGCGCTCAATCAGGCGATGCTGGAGCGCTTCAAGTCGGGCGGGGTGCTGCGCGAGGACGTCGCGAACGGGGACCTGCAGATGATCACCGAATCGCTCGCGTCGATCGAGATCGGCGACGCTGAGCGGACGACGGAGGTGCGGCTGCGAGCACTGGAGCTGTACCTGGAGGCGCTGCGGGCCCCCGGTGCGGGGCCGCTGCCGGGCGAGCCCGTGTCCGATGAGGAAATGGGCGCCCGCTGGATCCCGAAGAGCGCCAAGGAATGAAGAAAGGCCCGGCATCACTGCCGGGCCTTTCTCATCTGAGCGGACGACCGGGATCGAACCGGCGACCTACACCTTGGCAAGGTGTCGCGCTACCAACTGCGCTACGTCCGCATTCCGCAGGATTGCCCCTGCGAACGATGATTACTCTAGCGCATCGTCGATCGGGCTTCGATAGGGCCTTAGCGCCCTGTGGGGCGCGGCTCACGCCGGAGCCGCGCCCACCGCGTTCACTTCCCGGCGTCCCCCAGGCCGAGCATCGCCAGGACGTCGTCGTCCAAGCCCTCGATGGCCACCTCGTGCTTGCGGTTCGCCTCCCAGTCCTCGCGGGAGAGCCGCCAGCGGTTGTCGACGCGGCGCTGGTCCCCCAGGACATGGTGCTCGATGCCGTCGGCCTTGTAGCCGAGCTTGCGCGAGACGCCCTCCGAAGGGCCGTTGCCCTCGAACGAGGCGCTGGTCGCGTAGTCGGCGCCGAGCCCGTTGAAGACGAAGTCGAGCACGGCGGCGCGCATCTCGGTGCCGAGGCCTTTGCCGTGGTGGGCGAAGCCGAGCCACGAGCCGGTGGTGGCCTCTCGGGTCACCTTGAGGTCCTTCGCGCCGACTTCCTGCATGCCGATGACCTGGTCGTCGAGAACCACGACGAGCGGCAGCATCCACTTCTCAGGAGTCATGCCCGCGATGACGCCCATCTGCCACCGCAGTGTCCGGCGGCCGCGCTCGACCGGCTCGCATTCGGTCCACGGCGTCGCGAACGGCATGAAGTCCGGGCCGTGAACGCCGGCGGCGGCCTGATCGGCGAGCGCGACGAGGTCGTCGAGGTCAGGCAGGCGCAGTTCGAGCCGGTCGGTGCGCAGGCGCAGCCGGTAGACCGGCAGGTAGTCGGTGAGCGTCATGAGGTTTCCTTCAATAGGCCGAGCATGTCCATCACGTCGTCGTCGAGGCCTTCGATCGCGACCTCGTGTTTGCGATTCGAATCCCAGTCCACGCCGGAGAGGCGCCAGCGCTGTTCGATTCGGCGCACTCCTTGAACCACTGGGTGTTTGATCCCGTCCTCGCGGTAGCCGAGGCTGCGCGAGACCCCGGCGGAGGCGGCGTTGCCGTCGTACGAACCGCTGGTCGCGTAGTCGGCGCCGAGCCCCGCGAAGGCGAGATGGAGGACCGCGGCGCGCATCTCCTTGCCGAGCCCTTGGCCTTGGTGGGCGCGGCCGATCCACGAGCCGGTGCTGACCTCGCGCGTCACCGCGAACTGGTGGCCCTTGATGTCCTGCACACCGATCGGCCGGCCTTCGCGGAAGACGTAGAACGGGAGCGTCCAGGCCTGCTCGTCCCAGCGGCCGATGGCGCGGTGGTACCAGAGCGCGACGCCGCGAGCGACGGATTTGGGGCTGCCCGCGGTCCACGGGATGCCGAACGGCATGAAGCCGGGGTCATGCACGCCCGCTACCGCGACATCAGCCAGGGCGGCGATCTCGTCGAAGTTCGCGGGCAGGCGAAGTTCGAGGCGTTCGGTCCGGAGGCGGAGACGGTAGATCGGGAGATAGTCGGCGAGCATGGGTCTGATTTTTCCCGGTGGGGAGCGGTGGGGCAATCGGATTACCAACGGCCCCCTGGCTTGCAGTCTTCGCTGACATGTGTCAGACTTTTCTGACATACGACAAGGATGGTTTTCATGGAGCCCGAGGAGTTGACCGGCGCGGCCCTGCTCGCGGCCTGCTCGGCCCTGGCGAACCCGCACCGGCTGCGCATCCTCGGTGCGCTCGCGGACGGTAGGCAGTACGTGAGCCTCCTGGCCCGCCAGCTCGGGATGAGCCGCCCGCTCCTCCACATGCACCTGCAGAAACTCCAGGCCGCGGGCCTGGTGGCGGGTTCGCTGGAGCTCTCGGAGGACGGCAAGGCCGTCAAGTACTTCGAGGCGGTCCCGTTCGCCCTGGAGATCACGCCGCAGATCGTCAAGTCGGCGCTGCCGACCCTGCCCGAACCACCCGACACCGATCCGGAAAAGGAAACCTCGTTATGTCCACTGCCAATGCCGGGATGCTGTTCGTCTTCGGATTCGCGTTCCTGATCGCCGCCATCGTGGTCGCGGCGATGCTCGTCTGGGCCACGACCAAGAAGGCGCAGGCATCGGCCGCCCGCGAAGCGAACTACCGCGAGCTCGCCGAGAAGACCGGCACGGACTCCGCGGAGATCAAGGCCTCGCTCATCGAATTGAAGGGCCGGCTGGTGGCGATCGAGCGGATGCTCAAAGAGGTCGACTGACAACGCGAATGCGAGGTGGCGGCATGCGAGGAATTCGCGTGAATCGCGGTTAAGGCGCGCGCTATACGGCACCCTCGGACGCATGGACACGACGCAATCCAGCCACCTTGCCGCCGAGCCGCTCTCAGAGGAAGACCTCGCCCGCCTCGACGCCTACTGGCGAGCCGCGAACTACCTCGCCATCGGCCAGATCTACCTGCTCGACAACCCCCTCCTGCGCGAACCGCTGCGCCCCGAGCACATCAAGCCGCGCCTGCTCGGCCACTGGGGCACCAGCCCGGGCCTGAGCCTGATCTACGCGCACCTCAACCGCTGCATCACCGCCCGCGACCTCGACATGATCTACGTGACCGGCCCCGGCCACGGCGGTCCCGCGATCGTGGCGAACACCTGGCTTGAGGGCACCTACCCGGAGCTGTACCCCTCGGTGAACCACTCAGAGGAGGGCATGAAGCAGCTGTTCCGCCAGTTCTCCTTCCCCGGCGGCATCCCCTCGCACGTGGCCGCCGAGGTGCCCGGCTCGATCCACGAGGGCGGCGAACTCGGATACGCGCTCTCGCATGCCTACGGGGCCGCGTTCGACAACCCGGACCTCACGGTCGCCTGCGTCATCGGCGACGGCGAGGCCGAGACCGGCCCGATGGCCGGCTCGTGGTTCTCCAATGTGTTCCTCAACCCCGTCTCCGACGGCACGGTCTTGCCGATCCTGCACCTCAACGGGTACAAGATCGCCAACCCGACGATCTTCGCGCGCATCTCCGACGAGGACCGCATGGCGTTCTTCCGCGGCGTCGGCTACGAACCGTTCATGGTCGAAGGCGACGATCCGGCGAGCGTCCACCAGCAGATGGCCGCCACCTTCGACGCGTGCTTCGACCGGATCGCCGAGATCCGCGCCGACGCGCGCCGCCGAGCGAACGGCAAACCGGTGCGCCCGCGCTGGCCCATGGTCATCCTGCGGACCCCGAAGGGCTGGACCGGACCCGCCGAAGTGGACGGCGTGCCCGTCGAGGGCACTTGGCGGGCCCACCAGGTACCGCTGGCGGAGGTGCGGACCAATCCCGATCACCTGGCGATGCTCGAGGAGTGGATGCGCTCGTACCGGCCCGAGGAGTTGTTCGACGCCACCGGCAAGCCCACGGCCGAGCTTCTCGGTCTCCATCCTGAAGGCCCGCAGCGCATGAGCGCCAACCCGCACGCCAACGGCGGGCTCCTCCTGCGCGACCTCGTGCTGCCCGACTACCGCGGCTACGGCGTCGAGATCGAGGGCCACGGCCGCACCGCCGGCGAGGCCACCAAGGTTCTCGGCACCTGGCTGCGGGACGTGATCGCCGCGAACCCGGACCGGTTCCGACTCTTCGGGCCCGACGAGGTCGCCTCCAACCGGCTCGGCGCGGCCTTCGAGACCACCGACCGGCAATGGAACGCCGAGATCCTGTCGACGGACGAGCACCAGGCCCCGCAAGGTCGGGTCATGGAGGCACTCTCGGAGCACCTCTGCGAGGGTTGGCTGGAGGGCTACCTGCTCACCGGTCGGCACGGCCTGTTCACCAGCTACGAGGCGTTCATCCACATCGTCGACTCGATGTTCAACCAGCACGCGAAATGGCTCGACTCCTCGAGCGAGATCCCTTGGCGCCAGCCGATCGCCTCGCTCAACTACCTCCTGTCGAGCCACGTGTGGCGCCAGGACCACAACGGCTTCTCGCACCAGGACCCGGGATTCATCGACCACGTGATGAACAAGAAGGCCCACATCGTGCGCGTCTACCTGCCTCCGGACGCCAACACCCTGCTGTCCACCATGGACCACTGCCTGCGCTCGCGGCAGTACGTGAACGTCGTGGTCGCCGGCAAGCAGCCCTCGCTCCAGTACACGAGCATGGAGGAGGCCGTGCGGCATTGCGAACGGGGCCTTGGGATCTGGGAGTGGGCCTCGACCGACGACGGCCAGTCGCCCGACGTCGTGCTCGCCTGCGCCGGGGACGCGCCCACACTGGAGGTCCTTGCCGCCGCGGACCTGCTGCGCCAGGCCCTGCCCCGGCTCAAGGTGCGCGTCGTCAACGTTGTGGACCTCATGCGGCTCCAGCCCGACGCCGAGCACCCGCACGGCCTCAGCGACCGCCAGTTCGACACGATCTTCACCGCCGACAAGCCCGTGCTGTTCGCCTACCACGGTTACCCGATGCTCATCCACCGGCTCACGTACCGGCGCACCAACCACGACAACATCCACGTGCGCGGGTACAAGGAGGAGGGCACCACGACCACGCCGTTCGACATGGTCATGCTCAACGACCTCGACCGGTACCGCCTGGTCATGGACGTCATCGACCGGGTGCCCGGCCTCGGCCAGAACGCGGCGGGCCTGCGCCAGCAGATGGTCGACGCGCGCCACGCCGCGCGCGAGCACACCCGTACCCACGGCGAGGACATCCCTGCAGTCGCCGAATGGCAGTGGCCGCACTAGCGGTGCGGCGCAGCCGTTTCCGACTAGCGGCTTGACATTAAGTGAACACGCTTCGTTAGTCTCTAAGGGGAGGCATGCTCGCAACCCCTTGGGAGGACTGCACGTGGCGAAGGTCAGGCCCGGTCGCGTCGTGGTCGACTACGACGAGGAACTCGTGGTCTTCACGGTCGGCATGAGGATCAACAGGTTCTGGAAGTTCGGCAAGTGGCTCCCGGTGTTCGCTTCGATGCCGAAGATGCTCCGCGAACTCGAAGCCGACCCCGAACTGGGCCTGCTCGACTCGCGGACCATGTTCAGCGGCAGGGTGATCACGGTCGTCCAGTACTGGCGCAGCGAGGAGCACCTGGAGCGCTACGCGCACTCCCAGGCGCACGCGCACCGCGGCTTCTGGAAGTGGTTCAACCGCAACGTGAAGAGCAACGGCGAGGTCGGCCTCTGGCACGAACTCTACAAGGTCCCGGCCGGGGCGTACGACACCTCGTACATCAACATGCCGCCGTACGGACTCGCCCGCGCCACCAAGGAGAAGGACGCGAAGCGGACCGACCCGGACGACCACGACCACGAGGCCGGGTCCGTCCACTAGGTCCGTCAGCCCTCCAGGAGTGCGAGGTTCTTGACGAGGCTCTCGGTCGACCACTCGAGCTGGTGGGCGGTCTGCTCCTCGTCGAACCCGCGCACATCGCACTCGGCGACGAGGATGAGCATCAGGTAGATCCGGTAGAGCGCGAGCCGCCGCTCCTCCCCCGCGGTCATCTGCCGGCCCAGGAAGCCGTCCACGGCCGCCGCCGTCTCCTCGTCAGAACCGAACGAGAGGGAGACGATCTCGGCGATCGGGTCCCCGTAGAGAGCCCGCTCGCCGTCGATGAACGCCTCTACGCGCCAACCGGACTCGCCGCGTTCGACGAACACGTTGCCGTCCCACAGATCGAAGTGGACGAGCGCGGGCCGGGTGACCTCGTCGAGCAGGTCGCGCTCGGCGGTGATCAGCGCGGCGATCTCCTCGGCGGGGCGCGGCAGCGGCGAACCGTTCTCGGCGATGTCGGCGAGGACGTCGTCGATCATCGCGAGGAACGACTCCGACCAGGTGTCGGCGACGGTGCGGCCGCTCTTGCGCGGGTAGCCGAACCGCTCCCCGGTGACCGTGGCGAAGCGGGCGCTCAAGACCCCGATCTCGCGTCGAACGGCCAGCAGATCCGCATGCGACATGTCGGGCCGCGCGTTCGGCAGGGTGACCCCCTTGAGGCGGTCGATGATCATCACGCCGCCCTCGGGGTCGCCGTAGTGCAGCTTCGGCATCGGCACGCCCGCTGCGAGCCCCCGCTCGAAGCACTCGATCTCGGTGGCCATGAGGTCGACCTCGTACCGCAGCAGTTTGAGGCCCTTCTCCGGGGCGACCTTGACCACCACATGGCGCCCGTCGGCGAGTTCGAGGGCGTGCGCGGCGTTGAAGAAGCCGTCTTTGAACTCCTGATGGCCGACGAACTCGACCGGTCCGGGAAGGTGCTGCACGACGATGGCCTCGACGTCGGCGCGGTCGAGCTTGGGGCGGATGGCGATCTCCATCGCGTCATTCTGCGGTCTCGGCAGCGGTTCCGCAACGGGGTTACCGTGCCGCTCTTGCCTGGTGGGACCGGCGTGCACAGCGCGGAAGACCGAGCCCGAACGGACACCGGAGGCTTTCATGGACACACCGCGACTGCGCGGACTGCGGCCGGGCGACCTCGGCTGGATCGCCGGTGCGTCGACTTCGCCCGCGAGACCGGGTACCGCTCGATGGCCCTGTGGACCATGGGCATCCCGGGCGCGGCCGGCGGCTGTACGAGGAGGAGGGCTTCGGGCCGGCGAGCGAGCAGCCGGTGCGGATGTCCGGCAAGGACGATCCTGGTGAACCAGGTCTGGGACCTGCGATTGCGCTCCGAAGCGGCGTGATCCGGGCCACGGCTGAAATATTCAGATCCGGGCGGGCGTCGTATAGGTCGTTAGCACTCTCCACCACCGAGTGCTAATCCTGAGGAAGGAGACAGCCACCATGATCGTTCGCTACCAGCACCCTTACGCGGCCTTCCGGCAGCTCGACCGCGAGTTCGAGCGCCTGGCCCGGGCCGGTTTCGGCCAGCGCTCAGTCCAGTACACGCTTCGCTCCGACGTCTACACCGAAGGCGAGGACCTCGTGGTCACCGCCGCGGTCCCGGGCGTGAGCCCCGAGGACGTCACGGTCGAGCTCGAAGGCCGCCGTCTTTCGATCACCGCCGAGCGCCGTCAACGCGAAGCGGCCGAGGGCGACCGCTACCTCGTGCGGGGTCTCGCCGGCGGCACGTTCCGCCGCGAGTTCACGCTTCGGGAGGGCATCGCCGCCGAGCAGCTCAGCGCGGAGGTCGTCGACGGGATCTTGACGGTCCGCATCGCCAATGCGATCAAGCCGGCCCCGCAGGCGCAGCGCATCCCGATCAAGGGCGTCGAGCCCGCGATCGAGGGCGAGGCGGCCGAGGCCGAAGCCGAGTAGGCAGTACGAGAGCAAAAGGGCCGGACTCATGTCCGGCCCTTTTCGCGCGATACGATCGCCGGACGACACACGTGGTCTGGCAGAGCCGCGACGGCCGTTCGCTGCATGCCGAATGCCCGCCGGAGCTGGCCGAAGGCGCCGTCTCGACCTGGCTGGAATCCGGCCGCCCGGACCGGGGAACGTGGCGGCTTCGCGGTGCGGGAACCGAAGGGCCGCTGCGGGTTCACGACCTCGGTTGAAGAGCGCTGAGTGCCGCTTTCGGAGAAGCGGGAGAGGCGAAGGGCCGCGGAGCGATCCGGGTCGACGCGGGCGTCCGGTGCGGTCGCCCGCCCGTCGGCTGATCGGTCATTCGTCCTCGCCCGCAACGTCACGGCGCGGCAGCGCCAGCACCATCGTCAGTCCCCCGCAGGGGTGGCCTCCGCCGTCAGCGTGCCGCCCATCGCCTCGCCGTCAGCGCCAGATAGGCGAGATCGGGCATCGGATCCTTCTCTTCTCGGTTTGGGGGCGCGGCCCGTGCCGCGTGGCCGACCGGGGTGAGGTCGGCAGAACCGAGTGAACGCCCGCTTGCGGCGAATGCCTACAGGGCTTTACGACGCCCATACGTCGCCGACGCGGACCTTGGCACGGCGTTGACGCCGCGGATGCGAGTACCGAAGGAATGGGAATGCGGTGGATACGGAGAAAGCCCGGTCGCCCGGGCTTCGATCCGTACAGATATGAATGGAGGTGGGTACGGGATTCGAACCCGTGTGCACGGCTTTGCAGGCCGTTACCTAACCACTCGGACAACCCACCATGATGTGAAAAAAGCCCAGGCCTTGCGAACCTGGGCCTTTCACTTCGGTGGACGATACTGGGATTGAACCAGTGACCTCTCCCGTGTCAGGGGAGTGCTCTCCCGCTGAGCTAATCGTCCGGGATAGCGCTCTTTCGAGCTCCGAGCGGACGACCGGGATCGAACCGGCGACCTACACCTTGGCAAGGTGTCGCGCTACCAACTGCGCTACGTCCGCATGTCTTCCAGGGCTTTTTCCGTTCCCCGGCGACGGGATAGAACTTTACCCAATGCTCGCCGGAGCGTCCACCGGGGGGTCGGGCCTTGCGGCTTCGACCCATGTTGTCGCAGCCCTCTGGCAGAATCCTCCCGTGGCTCAAGCTATCGATCAACGCATCGCCGAAGAACTCTCGGTCGGCTCCCATCAAGTCCGCTCGGCCGTCGCGCTCCTCGACGACGGCTCCACCGTCCCGTTCATCGCCCGGTACCGAAAAGAGGCCACCGGGGGCCTCTCCGACGAGCAGCTGCGCGCGCTCGAGGAGCGCCTCGGTTACCTGCGCGAGTTGGAGTCCCGCCGCAAAGCGGTGCTCGAATCGATCGCCGAGCAGGGCAAACTCACCGATTCGCTCGCCGCGCAGATCGACGCCGCCGACACGAAGGCGCGGCTCGAAGACCTTTACGCGCCGTTCAAGGTCAAGCGCCGCACCAAGGCCCAGATCGCCCGCGAGGCCGGGCTGGAGCCGCTCGCTGATCTCCTGATGAGTGATCCCTCACAGGACCCCGAAACCGCCGCCGCCGCGTTCCTCAACCCGGAGGCGGAGGTCACCGACGCGGCCCAGGCCCTGGCCGGGGCCCGCGCGATCCTCACCGAGCGGTTCAGCGAGGACGCCGACCTCATCGGCGACCTGCGCGAACGCATGTGGAAGCGGGGCCGGCTCGTCTCGAAGGTCCGCACCGGGGCCGAGGAGAAGGGCGCGAAGTTCTCCGACTACTTCGATTTCGCCGAGACGTTCACCACGCTCCCGTCGCACCGGGTGCTCGCGCTCATGCGCGGCGAGAAGGAGGAGGCGCTCTCGCTCGCTCTGGAACCGGGCGAGTCGGAGGAGGACGGGGCCGACTTCGAGGGCATGATCGCCGCGAAGTTCGGGATCCGGAACGACGGGCGGCCCGCGGACGCGTGGCTCGCGAAGACCGTCTCGTGGGCCTGGCGCACCCGCATCCTCGTCAAACTCGGCGTCGACCTGCGGATGCGGCTGTGGCAGCTCGCCGAGGACGAGGCCGTGAAGGTCTTCGCCGCGAACCTCAAGGACCTGCTGCTGGCGGCCCCGGCCGGGCCGAAGACCGTCATGGGGCTCGACCCGGGCTTCCGCACCGGCGTGAAGGTGGCCGTGGTCGACGCCACGGGCAAGGTCCTCGACGCCACCGCGATCTACCCGCACCAGCCGCAGAACCAGTGGGACGCTTCGCTGGCGACCCTCGGCGCGCTCGTCAAGAAGCACGGCGTGCAGCTCATCGCCATCGGCAACGGCACGGCCTCGCGCGAGACCGACCGCCTCGCGGCCGACCTCATCAAGGCCTTCGCGGGCACCGCCGAGCTGGCGAAGATCGTCGTCTCCGAGGCCGGGGCCTCGATCTACTCGGCTTCGGCGTACGCCACCAAGGAGCTCCCGGGCATGGACGTGTCCCTGCGCGGGGCCGTCTCGATCGCCCGCCGGCTGCAGGACCCGCTCGCGGAGCTGGTGAAGATCGAGCCGAAGCACATCGGCGTCGGCCAGTACCAGCACGACCTGACTGAGTCCAAACTCACCAGATCCCTTGAGGCCGTTGTCGAGGACGCGGTGAACGCCGTCGGCGTGGACCTGAACACCGCCTCGGTGCCGCTCCTGTCGCAGGTGTCGGGGCTCTCCGAGGGCGTGGCCGTGAACATCGTGGCGCACCGCGACGAGCACGGCCGCTTCGCCGACCGCAAGGCACTGCTGAAGGTGCCCCGCTTGGGCCCCAAGGCCTTCGAGCAGGCCGCCGGGTTCCTCCGGGTCGCCGACGGGGCGAACCCGCTCGACGCCTCGGCCGTGCACCCCGAGGCCTACCCGGTGGTCGAACGCATCCTGGCGGCCACCGGGGCGCCGATCGGCGCGCTCGTGGGCGACGCGAAGACCCTGCGCAAGCTCAAGCCCGGCGACTTCGCCGACGACCGCTTCGGCGTGCCCACGGTCTCGGACATCCTCGCCGAACTCGAGAAGCCCGGCCGCGACCCGCGCCCGGAGTTCAAGGCCGCCACGTTCAAAGAGGGCGTGGAGAAGGTCTCGGACCTCCAGCCCGGGATGCTCCTCGAAGGGGCCGTGACGAACGTCGCGGCCTTCGGGGCGTTCGTCGACATCGGCGTCCACCAGGACGGCCTGGTCCACATCTCGGCGCTCGCGAACCGCTTCGTCGAGGACCCGCGCGAGATCGTCAAGCCCGGCGACGTCGTCAAGGTCAAGGTCATCTCCGTCGACCTCCAGCGGCAGCGGATCGCTCTGACGATGCGGCTGGAGGACGAGCCCGAGAAGGGCGGCGGTCAGCAGGGCCAGCGCCGCGGCCAAGGCCAGGGCGGCGGAGGCAACAAGGGCGGCAAGGGGAACGGGCGGCAGCAGCCGCGCCAGCAGGGCGGTCGTCAGGCCGCCCCGGAGAGCGCGATGGCCGAGGCGCTGCGCCGCGCGGGCCTCACGAAATAACGTCAGAGGAGCGCCCGGCTCCGCGACGGGCGCTCCTCATTAGGCTGGGATGCGTGCTGAACCGCTTCGCCGTGCAACGGGTCGACCTCGTCGTCGGGTTCGTCAACGCCGTGATCGTCGTGGGTTGGACGCTCGTCGCGTGGTCGCTGAAGATGCGCGACACCGAAGGGCTCAACGAGCCGCTGGCCTGGCTGATGATGGCGATCACCGTGGTCGTGCTGTTCTGGCGCAGCTCGTACCCGCTCACGGTCACGCTCGTCACGCTGGCCTGCACGCTCGTGTACTACCCGGGGTCGTCCACGGACGGGCCGATGCTCCTGGCGTTCGTCATCGCGCTGTACACGCTCGCGGCACTGGGCCACATCTGCGCTGCGGGCATCATCGCGGGCCTGACCTTCGTGGTCATCGTGGTCTCGGAGGTCATCGCGGGTTTCACGCACATGACCGCGAGCGAGACGTTCATGCTCGGCGGGTGGGTCATCGCGGTCCCGGCGATCGGGGCGGTGGTGGCGAACTTCCGGCGCTACCGGGCCGAAACCACTGTGGCCCTTGCCGAGACGCAGAAGCGGAGCGTGGCCGAGGAGCGGCTGCGGATCGCGCGGGAGCTGCACGACGCGGTCGGCCATCACCTGTCGCTCATCAACGTGCAGACGGCGGCGGCGCTCCGCAAGCTCAAGCGGGACCCGAAGTTCCGGACCGAGGAGACCCTGCAGGTCATCGCGGACACGAGCCAGTCGTCGCTGCGGGAGCTGCGGGCGATGGTCGGGGTACTGCGCGAGCCCGGGGAGGCTTCGCCGACGGGGCCGGGGCCGAGCCTGGAGCAGCTGCCGGCGCTCGTGGACGCGGCACGGGCCTCGGGGCTCGACGTGGATCTGCGGGTGGACGGCAGCGCGGTGCTGCCGGTGGCGGTCGACGCGTCGGCGTACCGGGTGGTGCAGGAGTCGCTGACGAACGTGCTGCGGCATGCGAAGGCGAAGCGGGTGCAGATCAAAGTGGTCACCGGGACTTCGACGCTGGCGGTCGCGGTCCTCGACGACGGCCTGGCGGATGCCAAGGGCGCCAAGGCGGCTGGAAACGGACTGACAGGGATGCGCGAGCGGGCCGAGAGCCTCGGCGGTACGTTCAACGCGGGGCCGCGCGACGACGGCGGCTTCTCGGTCGAGGCCACGTGGCCGCTGGAGGTTGACAAGTGATCCGGGTGATGCTGGTGGACGATCAGCGGCTGGTGCGGGCGGGGTTCGCCTCGATCCTCGGCGACGAGGAGGACATCGAGCTGGTCGCAGAGGCGGGCGACGGGGCCGAGGCCCTGGAGTTGGCGCGGCGGCACCGTCCCGACGTGGCGCTCATGGACATCCGCATGCCCAATATGGACGGCTTGGAGGCGACCGAGCGGATCGGCCGGGACTCCAAGCTCGACGGCGTCAAAGTGGTGATCCTGACGACCTTCGACGAGGACGACTACGTGTACCGGGCCCTGCGGGCCGGGGCGAGCGGGTTCCTCGTGAAGGACACCGACCCGGACGAGCTGATCCACGCGATCCGGGTGGTCGCGGCGGGCGAGGCGCTGATCTCGCCGAAGGTGACGCGGCGGCTCATCGGCGAGTTCGCCGGGCGCATCGCCCGGCCGGAGCCGAGCTCGAAGCTCAACGCGCTCACCGAGCGCGAGACCGAGGTCCTCAAGCTGGTGGCCACCGGCATGAGCAACGACGAGATCGCCGGAACCCTGTTCCTGGCTCCCGCGACCGCGAAGACGCACGTCAGCCGCATCATGTCGAAGCTCTCGGCGCGCGACCGGGCCCAGCTGGTCGTCACGGCCTACGAGTCGGGCCTGGTGCGCCCGACCTGGACCGACGGCGAGTGACCCGACTCCGAGAGTAGGGCTCCCGGAGCACCTGTCATCCGGGGGAAGGCGGAGATGCCGGGAGCCGGTGCGCTCAGGCGCAGCCGGTCCGTGCGCAGTCGGACCGGCCGGCGTTGATCAATCCTGTCGTGCGCGGCGCCGTGCGAAGATCGCGAGCAGTCCACCCGCTGCGATAAGCGCGAGTCCCGCGGCCACGACGGTCGTCAAGACTCCGTTGCCGGTGGTGGGCAGTCCTTCTCCGTACCCGGAACCGCCGGCCGAATCATTCGAGCCCAAGCCCGAGCCAGAGCCCGAGCCTGAGCCCGAGCCCGCGCTGTCGTTGTCAGAGTCGGAGGACGACGTCGCCCCGCCGGAGCCACCGGAACCGCCACCGGGACCGTCCGTCCCGCCAGGGCCACCAGGGCCGTCGGTCGGGTTGTCCGTCGGACCGTCCGTCGGCGGGGACGTCGGCGCGCAAGCCGGCGCGGTGATGGTATTGGTGTCGAGCGTCACCGCAGCGGTCTGCGCCAATGCGCGGCCCTCGAGCGTCGCACCGGTGTTCATGGTGATCGACGCCGAGGCCATGATGTTCCCGATGAAGTCGGTCCCGGTCCCGAGCGTCGCCGAACTGCCGACCTGCCAGTAGACATTGCACGGCGAGGCGCCGTTGACGAAGATGACGCTGCTGTCCGACGCGGTGATGAGTGTCGAATCGATCTGGAAGATGAAGACGCCCTCGGGATCTTCCTCGAGGTCGAGCGTCAGTTGACCGGTGAGCTGCGCCGCGGAGATCCGGTAGACCCCGGCCGTCAAGGTCTCGCCGCCCAGTTCCGCGGCCAGATTGGTGAACGGGGTGCGTCCGGCCGCGTCGTTGTAAGCGGTCGTGAGGTCGAGCTTCGCCTGGTCGGCGACGCCGTCTGCCAGATGCGTCTCACCGCCGACGGTGCCGGGCGGGAAGCCTACGGCCGCGCTGCCGGGGCTGACGCCGAGGCTCTGCTCCAGCGTGGTGTCCCCTGTGTTGGTGACGGTCGAGCCCGCCAGAACCGAGAAATCGGCGGCCGTCCCCAATCCGACCGGCGCTTCCTGGGCCTGGGCGCCGCCTGGGTACGACAAGGTCAAGGCGGCGGCGATTCCCACGGTCGCGGGTATGGCGACCACTGGTGTGAGCGTTCGCCACCGAAGTCTCCGCAGGCCTGCCTTCATTTGGTTCCCCCGTTTCCGCCGTCCGGCAAGGAGTTCCATGTCGGAACGACGATCGTCTCGAGCGATGCTCCAAAGAGCACGCAATGACCACTCAATCACGCATTCAGCTGATATGACGCAGTCTTGTGATTTCGGCGTGCTTCCGTCAGACCGGGGCCGAACGAATCCGAGGCGACCGTACGGACGGCACGACGCCGATGACGGCGCGGCCTGGCGTGATTGCGGAGCAAGGCGAAAGACCAGGCCATCAGCGCCTCGCACTAGCGCGTATGCGACCGGGGATGTACGTCCGGCGGCAGCCCTGATCTCCGAGGCGTAGGGCAATGAACGCTGCTGAGACGATGCGGAGAGGCGGCCTCGACCACGACAGTTGTCGGCATGGAACCACACACACCCTCGAAGCCCTCGGCGATGGCGCGCCTGTCCGGTTGGACGCAGCGCCGCCCGCTGATCGCACTCCTCCTCTGGGCCTTGATCTTCGCCGCCGCCATCGGTGCGTCGAGCGCGGTCGGCTCCGCCTTCGAAGACGACAACGCGATGCCCGGCACCGAGTCGCAGGAGCTCTCCGACCTCCTCGACGAGCGCGCCCCCGATGCGAACGAGACCACCGTCCAGATCGTGTTCGGAGCCGACGATGTGGCCGCCGAGCAGGACCGCGTCGCGGACTTCCTCGCCGACCTGGCCGACGAGCCCGGCGTGACCGCCGTGAACGACCCGTTCGCCGAGTACGGCGCTCTCAGTGAAGACGGCACGGTCGGCTACGCCACCGCGACCTGGGACGGCACCACCGCTGAGGCGGCGGAACTGATCCCGATGGCCCAGGAGGCCTCCGGCGACGGCGTGACGTTCGCGCTCGGCGGCGACCCGATCCGCGAGGCCGGCGAGGGCGGCGGCGGTGCGGCCGAGGGCATCGGCATGCTCGCGGCCCTGGTCATTCTCGTGTTCATGTTCGGGTCGTTCCTGGCCGCGAGCCTGCCGCTCATCACGGCGGTGTTCGCCGTGGGCACGGCGTTCTGCCTGTCGATGCTGGTGTCCCATGTGGTCACGCTGCCGACGTTCCTGGCGCCCATCATGTTCCTCATCGGCTTCGGCGTCGGTGTGGACTACGCGCTGCTGATCTTCGCCCGCTTCCGCTCCGAGCTCCAGAACGGCGCGAGCCGCAAGGCCGCCGCCACGACGGCGCTCGACACGGCCGGACGCTCGGTCCTGTTCGCCGGCTCCGTGGTCATCGTCGCGCTCATGGGCCTGTTCGCGCTCGGCCTGGGCTCGCTCCAGGCGGTCGCGATCGCGGTGGCGCTCACGGTCCTGGTGACGATGCTCGCGTCGGTGACGCTGCTGCCCGCGCTGCTGGCGCTGTTCGGCAAGCGGATCGAGAAGTCCGTGCGCAAGAAGGCCGCGAAGGCGAAGCGGGCGCCGGGCGCCCGCTGGATCGGCTGGTCGCGGTTCGTGGAGAAGCGGGCGTGGCTCGCGATCATCGTGGTCACGGCCGGTCTCGCGGTCCTCGCGACGCCGCTGCTCGACCTGCGCCTGGGCTTCGCCGACGCCGGGACCGACGCGGAGGGCACGACCAGCCGCGAGGCGTACGACCTGCTCTCCGACGGGTTCGGCGAGGGCTTCAACGGCCCGCTCATGGTCGTCACCGACGGCACCGAGGCCGAGGCCGCAGCCGCCTACGAAGCAATGTCTGATATGGACACGGTCGAGATGGCCTCGCCGCCGTTCGCGATCGGCGACGACCTGTGGATGTCCACGGTGGTCGGCACGGCGGGCCCGGCCGACCAGGCCACGGTCGGTCTCGTCCACGAACTGCGGGACGAGGTCCTGAACGACGTCGAGGGCACGCAGCTGGTCGGCGGCTCGACCGCCGCCGCGATCGACTTCAGCGACATCATGATCGAGAAGGCCCCGCTGTTCCTCCTGTTCGTGGTCGGCCTGTCCCTCCTGCTGCTCATGGTCGTCTTCCGCTCGGTCCTGATCCCGATCAAGGCCGCGATCCTCAACCTGCTGACGATCGGCGCGAGCCTCGGCGTGGTCGCGTGGATCTTCCAGGAGGGCATGTTCGGCATCCCGGCCGGACCGGTCGAGGCGTTCGTCCCGGTGATGTCCTTCGCGATCATCTTCGGCCTGTCAATGGACTACGAGGTGTTCCTGGTGTCCCGGATGCGCGAGGAATGGCAGCGCACCGGCGACGCCCGCGACGCGGTCCGCCGGGGCCTGGCCTCGACGGGCGGCGTGGTGACCGCCGCGGCGGCGATCATGATGGCGGTGTTCGGCTCGTTCGTCCTCGACGACGCCCGCCTCCTCCAGCAGTTCGGCATCGGCATGGCGGTCGCGATCTTCATCGACGCCTTCGTGATCCGCTGCCTCCTCGTCCCGGCCGTCATGAAGGTCATGGGACGCGGCGCCTGGTGGATCCCGAAGTGGCTCGACAAGGCCCTCCCCCACGTCACCGTGGAACCCGAGACCGCACCGCGGCCGGCCGAACGCGAACTCGCGCCAACCCGCTAGAACCGCAAAGGAAACCCGAGGCCCCGGCACTGCGCCGGGGCCTCACCCTATTGACCGGCTGCGGACCGGAACTCGGCCAGTTCAGCCGGGGACGACAACCGCACCACCGCGCCGATCTCGGCCATGTACCGGCGCCGTTCGGCGGGGAAGCCCGCGAGGACCGCCGCGGGGTTCTCGAGGAGTTCGGCGTAGATCTGCTTGCCCTGAGCGAAGAACAGGTCGACGAGTTTGAGAGCGCCGTCCAGCGCGGCCATCACGTTCGCGGGGTTGCGGTCGAGGCCGCCCCAGTACGGGATCGCCTCGGCTACTTCGGCGTTCAGCCGCTCGGCCTCGTTCCGGACGGCCGCGACCGGGTCCTCCGGGTCGGCCTGATCCCAGCGCCTCCAGACCGCGGCGGCCTGGTCGTACTCGGTCGAGGTCAGGAACTCCATGACCGTGAGCCGACCGCCGCCCTCCAGCGCCGAGTCCAACTCGACGCGCGGCAGCAGCGGATTGCCCGGGCGCGCCCGGCACAGCCGCACGAAGACTTCGTAGGCCGGCTCGAACGGGCTGACCCGCGCGGCCAACTCGCCGTCGGGCGAACGCCACACGGTGGCCCAGTCCCCGACCCCGCAGACGTTCCACCCGTCGGCCAGCAGCCAACCGGCGGCCTCCCGATGGTTCAACTCCGCCAAAGCGGCCGGATCGGACAAGAACCCGCGCAGCACATCACTCACGCCCGCAGCCTACGCAAGCGCGGAGCGCCGGCGAAGCGATTTTCGGCCCGACGCCCCGCGGAGATCGGGCTCCTTCCGGTCCGCGCCAAGGGTGGTGCCGCAATAGACTGACCGGCAGCAGTTCAGCTTCCCTCTCACCGCCAGGAGTGGACGACTTGACCGGCGACATCCCGAGCCTGCAAGACGTGCTTCGGCAGCGCCAGCCGCACGACTTCGTCGGCAGAGGCGCCCGATTGGCCGAATTCGGTGCCAACCTCGCCCTGCCCCTCGCCGACCCCGACCGGCGATTCATCGTGAACCTCCACGGTGTCGCGGGTGTCGGCAAGACCTTCCTCGCCCAGCAGTACCGGCGGCTGGCCGAATCGAAGGGCGCCGTCTGCGCCTACGTCGACGAGGACTGCTTCGACATCGTGGAGACGATGGCCGCGGTCGCGGCGGACTTCGACCTCCAACAAGTGCGGATGCCCGGGTTCGAGACACAGTTGGCGACCTATCGCCAGCGCCGCCACGAGCTCGAGAGCGACCCGAAAGCGCCCATCGGCGACCTCGTCACCTCGACGACGGTGCGGATGAGCATGTCGATGATGAAGACGGTTCCCGTGGCGGGGATGGCCGCCGAGGTGATGGACCCGGACGCGGTCGCCAACCAGCTGAACCGGCTCCGCCACTACCTGGGACAGCGATTCAGCAAGAGGGCCGACATCGACCTGCTGCTGAAGCCGGTCGAGGTCCTGTCGAAGGCGTTCGTCGCCGGGCTCAACGACTTGGCCGAGGAGCGGCCGGTGGTGCTGTTCTTCGACACGTTCGAGCGCACGGCCCCGTTCCTCGAGACCTGGCTGCTGGACCTGTTCGGAGGCAGGTTCGGGAACTTGACCGCGAACCTGGTGACCACGATCGGCGGACAGCATCCGCTGTCGAGCAGCGGGTGGATGCCGCTCCGCAGCCTCATCGCCACGCACCCGCTCGAGCCGTTCACCGAGGAGGAGGCCCGAGACTTCCTGGCTCGGCGCGGGGTGTCCGAGGCCAACGTGGTGAAGGTGATCCTCGGGCTGTCGGGGCGGATTCCGATGTGGATGGCGACGCTGGCCGAGAAGAACCCGCAGGATCCCGGCAGTGTGCTCGACCCCAGTGAAGGGGCGGTGCAGCGGTTCTTGAAGTGGGAGCCCGATCTGGAGCGGCAGAACATCGCGAAGACGGGCGCACTGCCGAGAAGGTTCAATCGCGACATCCTCGCCGCGGCCGTCGGCAGCGAGGCGGATGTCGAAACGCTGTTCGGATGGCTTTGCCTGCTGCCGTTCGTCTCGCGAAGCTCGGAGCACTGGCGGTACCACGACGCGGTCCGCGATCCGATGGTGCGGCTCTCCCGCACGACCTCGCCGCAGCAATGGCGTGAAACGAACCAGCGGCTCGCCGATTTCTTCACCGCGGAACGGGCCGCACTCGGATTGTCCGAGGAGGACGGCTGGGCCGACGCGGGCTGGCAGAACCTGCTGATCGAGGAGCACTACCACCGCTTGTGCGCGGCACCGAACAAAGCGCTCGCCGCGGCGCTCGAGCTCGCGGCGAGCTCGACGGTGGAAGGCATCTCGTTGGCCCGACGGTGGACGGCGATGCTGACATCAGCGGGCGCTGCCGCGGATTCCGAGCAAGTGCAGGGCTGGGGTCGACGACTGACGGAACTGCTCCAGGGCGAAGAGGCCGACATCATCGCCTTGCTGACCGAACTCATCGAGCGTGCCAAGCTCAGGCCCGAGGGCAAAGCGATCGCCCTCTCGATCCGCGGTGAGGCGAGAAGAAAGCAAGAGCAGTTCGCTCTCGCGTTGACCGACTTCGACCAGGCCGTCAACGTCCTCCCCGATCGGCCCCGACTTCATCGGCGGCGCGGCGCCATCATGCGTGGTCTGGGACGTTTCAGTGAGGCGCTGACCGACTTCGACCGGTCGATCGCGCTCGATCCCGACGACGGGCAGTCG
Organism: Glycomyces rhizosphaerae; assembly: GCF_042647865.1. NCBI lineage: Bacteria > Bacillati > Actinomycetota > Actinomycetes > Glycomycetales > Glycomycetaceae > Glycomyces > Glycomyces rhizosphaerae. The sequence goes on along the minus strand of NZ_JBHRWO010000021.1, from coordinate 555,435 downwards.
CACGCCGAACGCGGCGAGACCTACCGGCTGATGGGCCGTGACGAGGAGGCCATCGCCGACCTCGACCGAGCCGTCGCACTCGACCCCGGAAACGATTGGGCCATCGCCTCGCGTGCGGCCGTCTACGAGAAGTCGGGACGCTTCGAGGAAGCCCTTGCCGATTTCAACCGCGTCATCGAACTCGACCCCGACTACGCCTGGGCCATCGCGAAGCGGGGCGTCACCTTTCAGTCCCTGGGACGCTTCGAGGAAGCCCTTGCCGATTTCAACCGCGCCATCGAACTCGACCCCGATGACGCCTGGAACCTCACCGCGCGCGCCGCTGCCTACCGATCCGTGAACCGCGACGAGGAGGCCTTGGCCGATCTCGGCCGCGCCATCGAACTCGGTTCGGAGAACGGGTGGACCTCTGCCGAGCGCGGGGCCTACTACCAATCCCTGCACCGCTATGAGGAGGCGCTGACCGACTTCAACCGCGCCATCGAGATCAAACCCGACTACTCCTGGGCCATCACCCAGCGCGGCCGGGTCTACGAAGCCGTGGATCGCTATGAGGATGCTCTGGCGGATTACAGCCGCGCTATCGAACTCGACCCCAAGAGCCGACTACCGATCGCCCTCCGCGGCTCCATGAATCGGGAATTGGAACGCCACGAGGACGCCCTGTCCGACTTCGACCGGGCACTTGCGATCGACTCCGACATCGATTGGGTCCTCGCCGAGCGCGGTGCCACTCACCGCGCCCTCGGGCAATACGAGGCGGCGTTCACGGACTTCGACCGCGCCATCGAACTCGACCCCGAATACCAGTGGGCCATCGCCCAGCGCGGCGGCACGTATCAGCAGTTGAAACGCTACGAGGAGGCGCTCGCCGACTTCGACCGCGCCGTCGAACTCGACCCCGCAGACGACGTGGTCATCGCCATGCGCGGCAGCGTCTACCGGAGCTTGGGCCGCTACGAGGAGGCGCTCGCCGACTTCGACCGCGCCGTCGAACTCGACCCCGAATACCAGTGGGCCATCGCCATGCGCGGCAGCGTCTACCGGTACCTGATCCGCTACGAGGAGGCGCTCACCGACCTCGACCGCGCCATCGAACTCGACCCCGGTGCGGATTGGGTCCTTGCCGAACGCGGATACGCCCATCAAGCCCTGAACCACTATGAGGAGGCGCTCCTCGACCTCGACCGCGCCATCGAACTCGACCCCGATTATGAGTGGGCCATCTCCGTTCGCGGGTACGTTCAGCTCCGCAACGGCCGGTACGCCGAGGCTCTGGCCGATCTCGACCGCGCCGCCGAGCTCGATCCATCGAGCAGCTGGACCCGGTTCTTGAAAGCGTGCGTGCTGCGCCTCCAAGGCGACGAGCAGCAGCACCGCCGGGAGATTCTCGCCGCGATCGAACTGGTACTGGCCGAGGCGCAGGCCGAACCGGACGACGCGGTCCACAAGTTCAACCTCATCGTCTGCCGGATCGCTCAGGGACAGGCCGCGGCGTCGAGGGAGATCCTCGGCGACCTGATGAGTGCCGCCCCGGCCGACCTGGCGATCATCGAGTTCCTCGAGGACCTCGAACTCCTCTGCTCGTTGCCCGGAATCGACCTTGTACTGGTCGCCGAACTCGAAGCGCGCGCCCGGACCGGGCTCGGGCGGTCTCGATGAACGCCAGCTTCCGCGGTCGGGCGCCCAGGTCGGCAGCGCAGTCGCATTCGTCCGAAATAGCGCTCCTCAGTCCTGTTGGGTCTAGCCTGAGGCTGAGAGTGTTATCGCAGGTGGAACGGGGTGGTCGCGGTGCTCGAATTGCTCGCCAAGAACTGGGCCTGGGTGCTGGTGCGGGGCGTCCTCACCATCGTCTTCGGTGCCATGGCCGTCTTCTGGCCGGGGATCACGCTGTACGTGCTCATCATCCTGTTCGGCGCCTATGCCATCGTGGACGGCGTCACCGCGATCGTCATGGGCACGCGGCGGTCCTATGGGCGCGGGTTCCTCATCGCAATGGGCGTCCTCGGTGTCGTCGCGGGCCTGATCGCCCTGCTCTGGCCGGGCATCAGCGCGCTCGCGCTGCTGTACGTCATCGCGTTCTGGGCGATCGTCACCGGCATCGGCTCGATCGTCAGCGGCTTCGGGGTCTCCCGCGATGCGGGCGGGCGCTGGCTCTTCATCATCTCCGGTCTCGCCGGGGTCGTCCTGGGCGTCCTCCTGCTCGTCAACCCGGAGGAAGGCGCGGTCGCGCTGGTCGTGACCATCGGGTTCTTCGCCATCATCTGGGGCTTCTTCACGGTCTTCACCGCCGTGCGGCTCCGTCGCCTCGCCAAGGAGCTCGACGCCCGGCAGGACTTCACGGATTTCTAGGACTGTTCGGTCAGCGAGCCTCCATTCGCTGTTCACCTCGGGTGCAGCCCTGGAAAACCTTTGACTCGCGGCTTTTGCGTAGAATCCTCGCGTGCCGACTAGAACTGAATTCCGCCCTGAGCTTCAGGGACTGCGCGCCTTCGCGGTCCTCCTCGTCGCCGTCTACCACATCTGGTTCGGCCGGGTCTCCGGCGGCGTCGACGTCTTCCTGTTCCTGACCGGGTTCCTCATCACCGGTTCACTCGTGCGCATGGTCGAACGCGAAGGCCGAGTGCGACCGCTGACCTTCCTCTCGCGGCTCGCCCGGCGCCTGCTTCCCGCGACCGCCGTCGTCCTGATCGCAGTGCTCGCCATGGGATGGCTGCTGCTCCCCGAGACGCGGCTCTACGACGTCGCGGCCCAGACCGTGGCTTCCGGCCTGTACTACGAGAACTGGGCCCTCGCGGCGAACGCCGTCGACTACGTCGCCCAGGACAAGCCGCTGAGCCCGCTCCAGCACTTCTGGTCGCTCTCGATTCAGGGCCAGTTCTATCTGGTCTGGCCCGCGCTCATCGCCGTCGCGGCCCTGTTCGCACGGAAGTTCAAGGCGCGCTTGCGCATCGCGGTGTTCGCCGCGTGCGCTGCGGTGTTCGCCGTTTCCTTGGCCTACTCGGTGGTCACCACCGCCGAGCGGCAGGCCTGGGCGTACTTCGACACCGGGGCCCGGCTGTGGGAGTTCGCACTCGGCGGGATGCTCGCGATCGCGCTGCCGTACCTGCGACTCCCCCACCGCGCGCGGGTCGGGCTCGGCTGGGTCGGCCTCGCCGCGCTGCTCTCGTGCGGTGCGCTGCTCGAGGTCTCGACGCTGTTCCCCGGCTGGATCGCCCTGTGGCCCACCGGAGCCTCGCTCCTCGTCGTCGTCGCGGGCACGACCGGCAGCAGGTGGGGCGCCGACCGACTGCTGACATGGCGGCCGCTCGGCTGGATCGGCGACCACTCCTACTCGCTGTACCTGTGGCACTGGCCGATCCTCGTCGGCTACTTCTACATCGCCGGGCGCTCCACGGCCACGATCCTCGGCGGCCTCATCGTGCTCGCCCTCTCGATCGCCGCCGCGGCACTGACGAAGCGGTTCGTGGAGGACCGGACCGCGCCGAGCCGCAAGTGCAGCCGCCGCTGGTCGGTCGCGATCGCCGCCGCTTTCCTGGTCCCGGTCATCGCCACCGCCGGTGCGGCCCAAGCGCAGCTCGCCGTCGAACAGGAGCGGCTCGAAGCCGAGATCGCCGAGGCGCTGGAGGACGGGGACGCCTACTACGGCGCGGCGGTCCTCGACGACCCGTCGCTCGCCGAATCACTCCCGGACGAGGTCCCGCCCATCCCGCCGCTGCAGACCGTCGCCGAGGACGTTCCCGCGGTCTACGAAGGCGAGGAGAGCTGCGACGGCGCCAGGCGCCTGTGTGAGCACGGCGATCCCGAAGGGACGCAGACGATCGCGCTGGTCGGCGCCTCGCGCGTCGCCCAGTACTTCCCCGCGTTCGAACGGGCCGCCTCGGACAACGGCTGGCGGCTCCTCGTGTTCTCCAAGAGCAGCTGCCAGTTCACCTCGGATCCCGGCGCCGAGGAGAAGGACGGCGAACCCGACCCCGAATGCGCCGACTGGAACGACTGGGCGCTCGGACAGCTGGAAGAGCAGCGACCGGACCTCGTTGTGGCGCTGTCGGACAGGGCCCACACCGACGACGAGCGCACGTACCCGGGCTTCGTGGACCAGTGGCGCAGGCTCGACCAGTGGGGCGTCCCGGTGCTGGCGCTGCGCGACCTGCCGCGCTTCCCCGAACCCGTGCCGGAGTGCGTGGCGCGCCTCGGGGCCGGGGCCTGCGTGTTCGACGTCGAGCCGAGCCACGACGACACCGACCCGACAGCCGACCTGGTGTCGGTGCCGGGCAACGTGACGTTCGCCGACCTCACCCCGTACGTCTGCCCCGACGGCGAGTGCCCGGCCGCGATCGGGAACGTCCTCGTCTACAGGGACACCTCGCACCTGACGAATACCTATGCGGCGACGCTCGCCCCGGTCGTCGAGCGGACGGTCATCGAGACCACCGGCTGGTAGGCGAAAGGGCCCGCGCAGCTGCTGCGCGGGCCCCTTACGTCGGATTACTTGGCTTGTGACCAAACGTTCCAGGAATCGATCTGTTCACGGACCCGCGCGAGTTGATCGGCCACGGCCTTCGGGCCCGTCGAGCCCGGGGTCGTGCGGCCGGCCAGCGCGCCGTCCACGTCGAGGACCGCCTTGACGGTCGGGTCGAGGTGCTCGGAGATGCCCGCCAGGTCGGCGTCGGCGATCTCGTGCAGCTCGATGCCGCGCGATTCGCAGTGGGACACGCAGGCCCCGGCGATCTCGTGGGCGCTGCGGAACGGGACGCCCTTGCGCACCAGCCAGTCCGCGATCTCTGTCGCGAGGCTGAAGCCCGTGGGGGCCGAGGCGCGCGGGACCTCCACGTTGAACTTCATGGTCGCGACCATGCCGGTCACGGCCGGGAGCAGGAGCGCCAGGTTGTCGAGGGAGTCGAAGACCGGCTCCTTGTCCTCCTGAAGGTCCTTGTTGTACGTGAACGGCAGGCCCTTGAGCGTCACGAGCAGGCCGGTCAGGTTGCCGACGAGGCGGCCCGACTTGCCGCGCGCGAGTTCGGCGACGTCGGGGTTCTTCTTCTGCGGCATGATCGACGAGCCCGTGGAGAAGGCGTCGTCGAGCTTGACCCAGCCGAACTCCTGGCTCGACCAGAGGATGACCTCCTCCCCCAGGCGGGAGAGGTGGATGCCGATCATCGAGCACGCGAAGAGCAGCTCAGCGGCGAAGTCGCGGTCGGAGACGCCGTCGAGCGAGTTCGCCACGGGGCCGTCGAAGCCGAGTTCCTCGGCCACGGCCACCGGGTCGAGCGGCAGCGACGAACCGGAGAGAGCACCGGAGCCCAAAGGAGACAGTGCGGCGCGCTTGTCCCAGTCCCGCAGGCGGTCCAGGTCGCGCAGGAGGCCCTGGGCGTGGGCCAGGAGCTGGTGGCCGAGGGTGATCGGCTGGGCGTGCTGCAGGTGGGTCATGCCCGGGGCCGGGGCGTCGACGAGACCGGCGGCCTGCTCGGTCAGGGCGCTGACCAGGTCGGTGAGGTCGGCGGCGAGGCCACGCGCGTGGTCGCGGCAGTACAGGCGCAGGTCCGTGGCGATCTGGTCGTTGCGCGAGCGCCCGGCGCGGAGCTTGCCGCCGAGATCGCCGAGGCGTTCGACGAGGCCGCGTTCGAGCGCGGTGTGCACGTCCTCGTCCGCGACGGTGCCGGTGAAGGCCCCCGAGGCGACGTCCTCGCCGAGTTCATCGAGGGCGGTGAGCATCTGCTCCAGTTCGGACTCGGTGAGGAGTCCGGCCCGGTTGAGCACGCGCGCATGGGCTTTCGAGGCCTTGAGGTCGTACGGCGCGAGGCGCCAGTCGAAGCCGATCGAGGCGTTCAGTGCCTCCAAGGCGGCGGCCGGGCCGCCCGAGAAGCGGCCTCCCCACAGTTTCGACATTACGCCGCGTCCCCCTTGCTGTGCTGCACGGTCATTGCTGGTTCTCCTTGGCGTCGTTCGCAGTCGCGGACTCGTTGGCGGCGTATGGGTCAGGCCCCTTGCCGGCCCAGTGGAGCATCTGGTCGGCCACTTGCGCGCCGGTCACGCCGTCGCGGGCGATCACGGCGATGGTGTCGTCCCCGGCGATCGTGCCGATGACGTCGTGCAGGCCGGAGCGGTCGATCGCGCTGGCGAGGTACTGGGCTGCACCGGGCGGGCACCGCAGGACGGCCATGTTGCCGGAGTGGTCGGCGCCCACGAGGAGTTCGCGCAGGAGGCGCTGCAGGCGGTCGGAGGCGACCTCGGTGTCCCGAAGGGGCCGTTCGCCTTCGGCGAAGATCGAGTAGACGGCGCTGCCGCCGTCGGTGCCGCGGACCTTGACCGCGCCGAGCTCTTCGAGGTCGCGCGAGAGCGTGGCCTGGGTGGCCTCGATGCCGTCGGCGGCGAGGAGGTTCGCCAGTTCGGTCTGGGAGCGGATGGGGCTGCCCGAGATCAGCTCGACGATGCGGGCCTGGCGGGCCGCCTTCGTGGTGGGCTGGTTCATGACCGGTCCCCGACGAGCCAGGCGAGGAGGGCCTTCTGGGCGTGGAGGCGGTTCTCGGCCTGGTCGAAGACGCGCGACTGGGGTCCGTCCATCACCTCGTCCGTGATCTCCTCGCCGCGGTGGGCGGGGAGGCAGTGGAGGACGATCGCGTCGTCTGCGGCGTGGGCGAGGAGTTCCCCGTTGAGCTGGTACGGGGTGAGCTCATCGATGCGCTTCTCGCTGTCGGCCATGCCCATCGAGACCCACGCGTCGGTCGAGACGACGTCGGCGCCGGTCACGGCCTCGACCGGGTCGGTGGTGACGACGACGGACCCGCCGGTTTCCGCGTTGATCTCGGCCGCGCGGGCCAGGACCTCGGCGGCGGGCTGGTAGCCCTCGGGGGCGCCGACGCGGACGTGCATCCCGGCCATGGAGCAGGCGATCACGGTGGAGTTGCCCATGTTGAACGCGGCGTCGCCGAGGTAGGCGACGCTCGTGCCCTTGAGCGGGCGGTGCTCGGCGATCGTCTGGAGGTCGGCGAGGAGCTGGCAGGGGTGCCAGCCGTCGGTGAGCGCGTTGACGACCGGGACGCTCGCGTTCGCGGCGAGCTCTTCGATGCGGTCGTCGCCGAAGGTGCGGATCACGATCGCGCTGACGTACCGGGAGAGGACCCGGGCGGTGTCGGCGACGGTCTCGCCGCGGCCGAGCTGGGTGCCCTGGGCGTCGATCACGACCGAGTGGCCGCCGAGCTCGCCGATGCCGATGTCGAACGACAGCCGGGTGCGGGTGGAGGGCTTCTCGAAGACGACCGCGACGGCCTTGGGGCCCGCGAGCGCGGGGTAGCCGTGACGGTCGGCCTTCAGCTTCGCGGCGAGGTCGAGGATCTCGGCCTGCTGCTGGACGGTGAGGTCGTCGTCTTTGAGGAAGTGCTTCAGGGTCACGGTCGACCTCCGGGGGCGTGAGGCTTGTGGGGCGACGGGTGTGGGTGAACGATGTCGAGTGCTTCGATGAGCTTGTCGCAGAAGGCGTCCAGCTCGGCCTGGGTGATGGTGAGCGGGGGCGCGATCCGGATCGTGTCGGGCCGGGGGGCGTTGGCGAGCACGCCGAGGCCGATCAGCCGCTCGACCACTGCGGGGGCGACGGGCTCGGAGAGGGCGATGCCGCGCCACAGGGCCTGGCCGCGGATCTCGGTGACGCGGGGGTCGGCCGCGAGGCGGGCGTCGAGGTGCTCGCCGAGGGCGAGGACGTTCTCGAACAGGTGGTCGCGCTCGATGGTGTCGATGACGGCCAGCGCTGCGGCGCAGGCGATCGGGTTGCCGCCGAAGGTCGTGCCGTGGACGCCGGGCGTGAAGCTCGCGGCGACGCCGGCTCCCGCGATCATGGCGCCGATCGGGACGCCGCCGCCGAGGCCCTTGGCGACGGTGATGATGTCGGGTTCGACGTTCTCGGCGTGGTGGGCGAACCAGGCGCCGGTGCGGCCGAAGCCGGACTGGATCTCGTCGAGCACGAGGAGCGCCCCGGTTGCGGCGGTGAGTTCCCTTGCGGCCGTGAGGTAGCCGGGGGCGGCGGGGACGACGCCGCCTTCGCCTTGAACGGGTTCGAGGAAGACCGCGGCGGTCTCGTCGTCGACGGCGGCCTTGAGCGCGTCGACGTCGCCGAAGGGCACGAACTCGACGTTGCGGCCCAGCGGTTCGAACGGTTCACGGATGGCGGGCTTGCCGGTGATCGAGAGGGCGCCGAGGGTGCGGCCGTGGAAGCTGTTCTCGGCGGCGACGATCTTGGTCCGGCCGGTCTCGGCGCCGGAGAGGAGCGCGAGTTTGAGGGCGGCCTCGTTGGCCTCGGTGCCGGAGTTGCAGAAGAACACCTTGCCGTCGATCTGCGCCAGGTCGAGCAGCTTCTCGGCGAGCTCGACCTCCTTCTCGTGCAGGAAGAGGTTCGAGGTGTGGGCGAGCCGGGCGGCCTGGGTGCTGACGGCCTCGACCAGCGCGGGGTGGTTGTGTCCGAGGCTCGAGACGGCGATGCCGCCGATCATGTCCAGGTAGGTGTTGCCGTCGACGTCGGTGAGGGTGCGGCCCTCGCCTTCGCGCAGGACCACCGGCGGGAGGCCGTAGTTGCCCATGAGGAAGGTGGAGAACCGGGTCTTGATCTCGTCCGAGTAGGTCATTTCGCCTCCATGACCATGGTGCCGACGCCGTCGGTCGTGAAGATCTCCAGCAGCGTCGAGTGGGGGACGCGCCCGTCGATGACGTGCGCTTGGGGGACGCCGCCCTTGACCGCCCGGAGGCAGGCCTCCATCTTCGGGACCATGCCCGCTTGGAGGGACGGCAGCATGCCGGCGAGTTTGTCGGTGGTGATCTGCCGCAGCAGCGAGGCCTTGTCGGGCCAGTCCTCGTAGAGGCCTTCGACGTCGGTGAGGACGATGAGCTTCTGCGCGCCGAGGGCCTCCGCCAGGGCGGCGGCGGCGGTGTCGGCGTTGAGGTTGTAGAGGACGCCGTCGTGGTCGAGGGCCACAGTGGAGACGACGGGGATGCGCCCGGCGTCGATGAGGTCGTCCACGGCGGCGGTGTTGACGGAGGCCACGTCGCCGACGCGGCCGACGTCGACCTGCTCACCGTCCACATCGGCCCAACGCCGCTTGGCGGTGAACAGCTGGGCGTCCTCACCGGACATGCCGACGGCGAACGGGCCGTGGTTGTTGATGAGCCCCACCAGTTCCCGGCCGACCTGGCCGACCAGGACCATCCGGACCACGTCGGCGGCCTCGGGGGTGGTGACGCGCAGGCCGCCCTTGAACTCGGAGGCGATGTTCAGCTTCGCGAGCATGGAGGAGATCTGCGGGCCGCCGCCGTGCACGACGACGGGCTTGATGCCGACGTAGTGCAGGAACACCATGTCGGCGGCGAACGCGGCCTGCAGCTCGGGGTTGATCATGGCGTTGCCGCCGTATTTGACCACCACGATGGAGCCGGTGAAGCGCTGGAGCCACGGCAGTGCCTCGATGAGGGTCTCGGCTTTGCCGAGGGCCTTCTGGAGGTGCGGTGCGAGGTCGTCGGTGAGACTCATGTGCTGTACGCCGAATTCTCGTGAACGTAGTCGTGGGACAGGTCGTTGGTCCAGATCGTCGCGGACGCGGGCCCGTTGTGGAGCTGAATGTCGATCTTCACTTCGCGGCCCTTGAGGTCGACGAGGTCGCGCGGTTCGCCCGCGGCGCCGGCCTTGCAGATCCACACGCCGTTGACGGCGACGTCGACCGCGTCGGCGTCGAAGGGCGCCTTGGAGACGCCGACGGCGGCGAGGATGCGGCCCCAGTTCGGGTCGGAGCCGAACAGGGCGGTCTTGACGAGGTTGTCGCGGGCGACGCAGCGGGCGACCTCGACGGCGTCGTCCTCGACCGCGGCACCGGAGACGGTGATCGAGACGTCCTTGGTGGAGCCTTCGGCGTCCGAGAGCAGCTGGTGCGCCAGGTCCTTGCAGAGTTCGGTGAGCGCCGAGATGAACTCGTCCGCATCGGCTTCGCCGCCGGAGGCGCCCGAGGCGAGGAGGAGCACGGTGTCGTTGGTGGACATCGACCCGTCGGAGTCGAGCCGGTCGAACGAGTACCGGCAGGCGGTGCCGAGCGCGGCGTCCGCGAGCGGCTGGTCGACGACCGCGTCGGTGGTGAGGACGACGAGCATCGTCGCGAGGCCCGGGGCGAGCATGCCCGCGCCCTTGGCGATCCCGCCGACCGACCAGCCCGCGGGGCTGCGGACGACGGCGTTCTTCGCGACGGTGTCGGTGGTCATGATCGCGGCCGCGGCCTGCTCGCCGCCGTCGGCGGTGAGCGCGGCGGCGGCGGCCTCGACGCCGGGCAGGAGCTTGTCCATCGGCAGCTGCTCGCCGATGAGACCGGTCGAGCAGACCGCCACTTCGACCGCGCCGCAACCGAGGAGCTCCGCGGTCTTCTCAGCGGTGGCGTGCGTGTTCTGGAAGCCCTGCGCACCGGTGCAGGCGTTCGCGCCGCCCGAGTTGAGGATGACGGCCTTGAGCTTGCCGGTGGTGAGGACCTGCTGGGTCCACTTGACCGGGGCGGCCTTCACGCGGTTGCCGGTGAAGCGGCCCGCCGCGACCTGCAGCGGGCCCGTGTTCTCGACGAGCGCCATGTCCGGCTTGCCGGAGGCCTTGAGCCCGGCCGTGACACCGGAGGCCTTGAAGCCCTTGGGAGTCGTGATGGTCACGGTGCCACTCCGTTCACGGTGAGGCCCGCGGCCTCGGGGAGGCCGAGCATGAGGTTGGCGCACTGCACGACCTGACCGGCCGCGCCCTTGCCGAGGTTGTCGATCGCGGCGGTCACGATGATCCGGCCCGAGTCCTTGTCCACAGTGCCCTGCAGCTGGACGGCGTTGGTGCCGTAGGTCGCCGCGGTCGAAGGCCACTGGCCCTCGCGCAGGACGCGCACGAAGTGCTCGCCGTCGTAGGCCTTCGACAGGGCCGCGTGCACGTCGGCGGCGGTCACCTCGGCCGTGGCCTTGGCGGTGACCGTGGAGATGATGCCGCGCGGCATCGGGGCCAGCAGCGGCGTCATCGAGAGCGACGCGGCGCCGGAGGCCTGCTTGATCTCGGGCACGTGCTGGTGCGCCCCCACCTTGTACGGGCTCATCGAGCCCATGACCTCGCTGGCGAGGAGGGCCTTCTTGGGGGCGTTGCCCGCGCCGGAGGTGCCGGAGGCCGCGACGACCACGACGTCCCCGGGCGAGGCGATGCCCGCGTCCAGGAGCGGCCGCAGCGCGAGGATCGTGGCGACGGCGTAGCAGCCGGTCGCGGCGACCCGGGTCGAGGCGGCGACGGCCTCGCGCTGGCCGGGCAGCTCGGGCAGGCCGTACGTCCAGGTCCCGGCGTGCGGGCCCGGGTAGTAGGCTTCCCAGGCCGCGGCGCTCTCGAGGCGGTGGTCGGCCCCGAGGTCCACGATCTTCTGGTCGGCCGGGAGCTGGGCGGCGAGCGCGGCCGACTGGCCGTGCGGGAGGGTCATGATCACCAGGTCCGCCTCGGCGAAGGCCTCCGGGCTCGTCGGGGTGAAACGTCGGTCGCCGTACGCGGTGAGGTGGGGGTGGACTGCGGTGATGAACTCACCGGCGTTGCTGTGCGCTCCCGCGGCTACGACCTCGAGCTGCGGGTGGTCGGCGAGCAGCCGGAGCACCTCGCCCCCCGCATAGCCGCTGGCGCCCGCCACGGCGACCTGGTACGTCACTGGAAACCTCCGAGTTGAATGACTATGCAGAGTACTGTATCAGCATTCAATCGAAGTTTCACACTGGTATTCCGGGAGCTGGGACGTGATCATCGCCCCTGTTCGCGGGCGACGACCGACCACCCCGCCCCGCTCTCAGCGGACCTGCTCGCGGGCGACGACCGACCGCTGGCCGCCAGGGCCCTGCCCCGCCTTCAGCGGGCCCGCTCGCGGGTGAAGATTGCGGCCTGGACGCGGCTGGCGAGGCCCAGCTTGGCGAGCACGCGGGTGACGTGGGACTTCACCGTCGCCTCGGCCATCCCGAGCTCCGCGGCGATCTCCGCGTTCGACATGCCCTCGCCGATGAGCGCGAGCACCTCGGTCTCGCGCGGCGTGAGGCTCGCCAGCCCCGCATCGTCGACGCTGATCGGCGCGTAGGCCGGGCGCGAACGGGCGAACTCGGCGATGAGGCCGCGTGTCACCGCCGGGGAGATGAGCCCGTCGCCGCGCGCGATCGTGCGCACCGCCTCCACGAGGGTCGCGGCGTCCGCGTCCTTGAGCAGAAACCCGCTGGCCCCGGCCCGGAGCGCGTCGAACACGTTCGCGTCCTCGCCGTAGCTCGTCAGCACCAGCACGTCGGCCTTGCCGCGCAGCTCCGCGGCGGCCGCGATGCCGTCCTTGCGGGGCATGCGCACGTCCATCACGACCACGTCGGGACGCAGCTCCTTCGCGAGCGCGACCGCCTCGACCCCGTCGGCGGCCTCGCCGACCACCTCGATGTCCGCGTCGCCGTCGCCGTTGCCGCTCTCCAGCAGCATCCGCAGCCCGGCGCGGACCGCCGCGTGGTCGTCGGCGAGCAGGACCCTGATCATCGGCGTTCACTCCATTTCGGGAAACGGTTCGCTTGCGGCACTTGCGGTGCGGGCCCGTCGAGCCCGCCGGTGGGAATCTCGGCCCGGACGCGCCAGCGGCGGCCCTCGGGTCCGGCCCGGACCTCGCCGCCGAGGATCCGCACCCGCTCGGTCATGCCGACCAGTCCCGCTCCCCCACCTGGCACCTCGCCCCCGCCCGGGCGAACTGCGTTCTCGACCTCGACGGTCACTTGCGCGTCCTCGTAGCGAATCGCGACCGAGGCGTCCGAACCGTACTTCAGCACGTTCGTCAGCGCCTCCTGCACCACCCGGTAGGCGGTGAGCTCCACCTCGCCGGGCAGCGCCCGCTCGGGCCCCTCGACGGTGAAGTCCACGTCGAGGCCGACCTTGCGCATCCGCTCGACCAGCTCGGGCACCTGGTCGAGCCGGAACGACGCCAGCTCCTCGCCGATCCCGTTGTCGGCCGCGCGCAGCAGGCCGATGATGCGCCGCAGCTCCGCCAGGCCCTCGACGCTTGACGAGCGGATCGCGGCCACCGAGGTCCGCACCGTCTCGGCGTCGAGGTCCTTGCGGGCCTGGAGCGCCGTGGACTGCAGGGCGATCGCGGACAGGTAGTTGGCGACCGTGTCGTGCAGTTCGCGCGCCATCAGCGTGCGCTCGCGCAGGACCGCTTCGCGGCGGCGCACGTCGGCGAGCCGGTCGGTCTGCTCCGCCCGCTCCGCCTCGAGCTCCGCCCGCTCGTGGGCCTGGCGCACGATGATCGCCGTGAAGATCGGCGAGGCGATGACGAGTGCCGCGATCGCCATGATGCTGATGACCGGCGCGAGCCGGCCGTCGACCGCCGCGACGTAGACGCCCGTCGCCAGCACGGCGGTCACCGCGACCGGCAGCATGATCTTGAGGCCGCGCCGGGACCCGTAGCGGGCGTACGCGTACAGGTTGTCGGTGAACACGAACACGACGGCGAGGGAGAACCCGATCGCGGCTTCGGCGCCGAAGCCGACGAGGCCGAGGGCGAGGGTCATCCCGGGCCAGGTCCGCCGCAGGACGACGCCGGTGCAGACCAGGGCCAGCGGAATGAACCGCACCGCCTGCGGCACTGCGATCCCGAACCGCTCGTAGCTGCCGAGGGCGAGCAGGACCGACCCCACGGCGAACAGCAGGACGGCGGCGATCACGGAAGGGCGATGCACGCCGGTGAAGCGGTCGGCGATAGAGCTGCGAGGCGGACTGGGCATGTCCCCATCCCATCACGTCCCGACCGGCCCGGCCTCGGTCTGGATGCCTATCCCCGCATACGACTTTGGTCGTACCCGGCGCGACCGGCCGGTCCCGGGGACGCCATCATTGACGCGTGTCCAAAAAAGAACACCCCTCGACCAACGGCGCTGTCCCCGCAGAGGCCGAATGGGCCCGGTACGCCGGACCCGCCCGAACCCTCGTCCTGCTCAACGCGCTCCTGGCGTTGACGCTGGAACTGACGATGTTCGCCCTCGTCGTCTGGTGGTTCCTCGCGCTCGACCTCACGCTGTGGGCGCGGGTGCCGCTCGCGGTGGCGGCCTTCACCGCGTTCGCGACCCTGTGGGGGCTGCTGGTCTCGCCGAAAGCCCGGTACCCGTTGCCGACACTGTGGACCGTCGTGTTCAAACTGGCCGCGTACGGCTGCAGCACGCTGGCCCTGTGGGACCTCGGCTACCCGGTCGCGGCCATCGTCTTCGCGGTGCTGGCGGCGGCCAACACCGCGGCGGTCACGTACGTCAGAACCAGGCCGGCAGTCTGAACATCCAGGTCGGGTCGTCGGTGGGCCACGAGTCAGAGGTGGGCCAGTCGCCGTTCTCGAGCTCGTTGACGGCGGAGCCGAGCAGCGCGAACATGGCGATGTAGTAGACGATCCAGACGATGGTCGCGGCGATCCCGATCCAGCCGCACACCACTCCGGCGGTGGCCATGCCGTCGCCGCCCTCGCCCGTCTCCTTGATCTGGCGCTTCGCGATCGTGCCGAAGATGACCCCGAGGATGCCGAGCGGGCTGCACACGCCGACGATCCCGCAGACCATCGCCGCGATCGCCATGCCGTTGGTCGGGCGCGGCGGCTGGTACGGGTAGCCGTAGGGCGGCGGGTACGGCGCGTACGGGGGCGGCACGGGCGGCTGCTGCGGGTACTGCGGCGGCTGGGCGTTGGGGTCGGGCGTCGACATCGGGTACCTCTCGGAAGGATCGGGCGTGCACCCAGCTTAAGCGCAGGGAGCCAGTCCCCGGCGCCCCAGCGGCGTTCGCGTCGGGCGAGCCGCCTTCGCGAAGGGCGCGTTCACGATCGAGCAGGGGCGTCAGCGCCCACCAGGCGAAGACGGCGACGCCCCAGCCGATCGCGGCGCCCGCGATCGTGTCGGTCAGCCAGTGGGCGTGCTGCCAGTTCCGGGCGAGCATCATGGCGAGCGTCAGCAGGACCCCGACCGGCCACCAGAGCTTCAGGTGCCGGGCCGGGATCACCAGCACGCCGATGACGACGACGAGCGCGGCCATCCGGGACGTGTGCCCCGAGGGGAACGCCCAGGAAGCGGTGTCGACCATGATGTCGACCGGGCGCGGGCGTTCGGCGATCGCCTTGCCCAGATCGGTCACCAGTTTCGTGGCCGCGAGCGCCGTGCAGGCGTAGACGGCCGAACGCCAGCGCCGCAATACGAGCAGGGCCACGATGCCGATCGCGAAGACGCCCAGGCCGATCTCGGCGC
Organism: Glycomyces rhizosphaerae; assembly: GCF_042647865.1. Classification (NCBI taxonomy): domain Bacteria; kingdom Bacillati; phylum Actinomycetota; class Actinomycetes; order Glycomycetales; family Glycomycetaceae; genus Glycomyces; species Glycomyces rhizosphaerae. The sequence goes on along the minus strand of NZ_JBHRWO010000021.1, from coordinate 540,177 downwards.
CGAGGCGGTTCAAGGACTCGGCGAAGCTCCACATCAGGCCCTCGTCGGGACCGCCTACGAGGCCGTTCCACCAGTCGTCGAGCCCCTGCCACGGTGGCCCGGTCGGATCGGCGCGGACCCAGATCGCGTCCCCGATCACCGCCAACGGGACGACGATCGCCAGGATCAGGAGCAGCCGCGATCGTGGGAAACCGTTGGGAGTCATGCGCGGCATCGTATCCAAAGGGGTAACGGTCGCCTTCCGGTGCGGTTCCCGGTTCGGGAAGCCGTCGCGCCCTAGCCTCAGCAGAGCGGCCAGTTGCAGTCCTCCGTGGTCGACGGTTCAGGATCGGGTTCCGAGGTCGTCGGGTCCGGCTCTGGCTCTGCTGTGGTCGGGTCGGGGTCGGGGTCGGGCTCCTCGGAGGTCTCATCTTCCGAGGGCGAGTCGGATTCGCTCGGGGACGCCGATGCGCCGCACCCTTCGGCGTCGGGGTTGGTCTGGCAGTACTCGCTGTCGGGGTCGATCTGGCCGTCGTCGTCGACGATGTCCTCGGTGAGGTCCTCGCCCGCGCCGGAGGCTCCCGGCAGCTGCTCGGCCTCGTAGCCGTTCTCTTCGATGGCGGCGTCGATGACGTTCTGCCACAGCGGTATGCCGCCGTCGGCCGCGGCCGTGCCGTTGGCCCAGGCGGCGACGCTCAGCTGCGGTATCGCGCCCACGAACCAGGACTGGGTGGTCTCGCCGTAGAAGTCGGCGGCGACGCCGAAGAAGTCGCGGTCCTCGATGGCCTCGGCCTCCCCGAGGCCCACGTACTGGAGGTCCTGGGCGGTGGTCTCGGCGAGGGCCTGGTTCGTGCTGATGCCCTGGTCGGCATCGACCTCGGCGTCGCCGGAGTCGATGACGCGTTCGATGAAGTGGGTGTCGGCCTGGAGGCCGTCCGCGGCGATGGTGGCGTAGACGCCCGCCATGTCGACCACGCTCACCGGGTAGGTGCCGAAGTCGGTGGCCTTGAGCCCGCCGTACTCGCCCGTCGCGAGGTCGTAGACGGTGCCCTCGCCGTCGGCGATGGTCTTGAGCCCCATGCCTTTCGCGGTTTCGAGCACCGCTTCGACGCCGTACTTGTCGGCGACGGCGTCCATCGCCGCCATCCGGTTCTCCTGCACGGCGGCGGCCAGCGTGACGTCGGTGTCCTCGTCGCTCCACCAGGATTCGATGGAGGCGCCCGCTTCGAGCGCGGTCGCGGCGGTGATCATGTCGAACACCGAGGACGGCGGATGCGGTGCGGCCGCGCTGATCTGGTCGGTGCCGGTCTCGCCCTCGGCGCCGTAGTAGCAGCGCACCGCGCCGGTGCCGGGTTCGATGGCGACGACGCCGGCTTCGCCGGAGGTCTCCTCGGCGGCCTCTTGGAGGGCCTTGTCGAGGGTGAGGACGACACGGAGGCCTTCGGGGCGGGAGGCCTCGTCGTAGAGCTGGTCGGGGGTGAGGCCGTAGCGGGCTTCGAGTTCGGCGTTGATCTGCTCGGCCAGCGAGGGGTGCTTGTCGGCGAAGTCGGCCGGGAGGGCCTGGCCGCCCGCGTAGAGGTAGGCGGCGTTCTCCTGGTCGCCACCGCCCGCGCCGCCGTCGGGGAGGTTGCCGAGCACGATCGAGACGCCGATGGCGATCACGAGGCCGACGGCACCGGCGACCGCCAGGTGGAGCCGGTTGAGCTCCAGGTCGTTCAGTTTGCCAGGCAACGGAATCGCGATGGCCGAGGTCGCGGCCGCGCGGCGTTTGCCGCTGTAGCCGGAGCCGGGGGCTCCGGCTCGGCGGTGCCCGGACGGGCCGCCCTGCTGCGAGCCGGTCCGCCTCCGCCGCCTGCCGACGCGAGAGGGGTTCCCGTTATTCACAACACGTACCTTAAAAGGCCCGGACCATCCGGTAACCCCCGGCTCCGGTCTTACACGGCGTAACCGTCTGACGCGGTCACGCGAAAGGGGCGCAGCATCGCACCTGCGATATTGCGCCCCAAGCGTTTTCCGTGACTATTCGCGAATGGACGCGCCGAAACGGTCGGCCGCGACCGCGACCGCCGAATCGCGCACGGCCACGCCCTCCTCGTTGGTGAGGGTCCGGTCGGCGGCGCGCAGCTCGAGCTTGAACGCGAGGGACTTGCGGCCCTCGCCGAGCTTCGCGTCGCGGTAGACGTCGAACAGGCGCAGCGAGTCGAGCAGTTCGCCGGCGCCGTCGCGCAGCGCGGCCTCGACATCGCCTGCCGGCACGGTCTCGGCGACCACCACGGCCACGTCGATGAGCGTGGCCGGGAAGTGCGAGATCACCGGCGCGGGCGCCAGGCCGGGCAGCGGCAGGGCCGTCAAGTCCAGCTCCATCGCGACGGTGCGGCGCGGCAGGCCGAGACGCCCGCAGACCTCCGGGTGCAGTTCACCGGCGTGGCCGACGACGACGCCGTCCACGCGCAGCTCCGCGCACCGGCCCGGGTGCCACGGCGCGGCCTCCCCTTGGGCGACTTCGAGCTTCACGCCCGAGGCGTCGGCGACGACCTCGGCTGCCTCGACCGCGTCGGCCCAGTCCACGGCCCGTCCGGGCACGTCGACCCCGGCGGGCGCGGCCTGGCCGCACAGCACCGCGGCCACGTGCCGCGGCTGCACCGGCAGCCGCCGGATCGCGGCGGCGATGGCCTCGTCGGCGGGCCGCTTGGAGACCGGCAGCTCGACCACGTCGAGCTCGGTCCAGCCCTCGGCGGGCTGGAAGACCAGGCCCTCCTCGAAGACCGCGAGGTCCTTCGTGCCGCGCGCGAGGTTGAGGCGGACCGCGTTCAGCAGGCTCGCGAGCACGGTGGTGCGCAGCAGCGGCGCGGCGTCGTCGAGCGGGTTGAGCACGGCGACGGCCTCGCGCTGCGGGTCCTTCTCGTCCAAGCCGAGCTCGTCGGCGCGGTCGCGGGTGACGAACGGGAACGTGTAGGTCTCCACGAAGCCGTTGTCCGCCAAAGCGCGAGCCACGCGGCGGCGGCGCCGTTGCGAGGACGTCAGTCCGGTCCCGGCGATCGCACGCGGGATCGAGGACGGGATGTGGCCGTAGCCGTGGAGCCGGGCCACCTCCTCCACGAGGTCGGCCGGGTCGGTCAGGTCGGGGCGCCACGAAGCGGGCGTCACGGTCAAGACCTCGTCGCCCTCCACAGTGCATCCGGCGGCCTCCAGCATGGACACCACGGTCGCGCGGTCGTAGTCCACACCGATGGTCTTGGACGGCAAGGTGACCGGGATCGAGATCGGCGTGATCGGCTCGCGGTGGTCGATGTCGGCCACGGTCTCCACCAGGGTGCCGCCGCCGTACTCGACGAGCAGGTCGGCCGCGCGCTGGGCGGCCAGCAGCGAGATCGCCGCATCCGCGCCGCGCTCATAGCGCTTGGAGGCCTCTGAGGTCAGCTTGTGCCGCCGCGAGGTGCGCGCGATCGACGTCGGGTTCCAGTGCGCCGCTTCGATGAGCACGTTGCGCGTGGTCGGCCCGACCTCGGAGGTCTGGCCGCCCATGACGCCGGCGAGCGACAGCGGGCCGGTCCCGTCGGTGATGACCATGTCCTCGGGGTCGAGCTTGCGCTCCACGTCGTCGAGGGTCTTCAAGGTCTCGCCCGGCTTCGCGCGACGCACCACCATGACGTCCTCGAGCGCGTCGCGGTCGAAGGCGTGCAGCGGGTGCCCGAGCTCGAGCATCAGGTAGTTGGTGACGTCGACGGCCAGGCCCAGCGGGCGCATCCCGGCCTGGGCGAGCCGCTTGGCCATCCACTCCGGGGACTCGGCGTTCGCGTCCACGTCGCGCACTTCGCGCAGCGTGAACCGCGTGCATCCGCCGTTCTCCACAACGCTCTTGTCAACAGTGATCGGGTAGGGCGGGTGCTCGGTCGCGGCGGGCTCGACGGCCTTCGCGGCCGGGTCGGTGAACGCGACCCCGAGGCGGTGGGCGACTTCGCGCGCGACGCCGCGCACCGAGAAGCAGTAGCCCATGTCGGGGGTGATCGCCAGCTCGAAGACCACGTCGTCGAGGCCCACGAGCGGGCGGGCGTCGGCGCCCACTTCGCCCTCGGGCAGGACGATGATGCCGTCGTGCTCGTCGGAGACGCCGAGTTCACGAGCCGAGCAGATCATGCCGTCCGACAAGCGTCCGTAGGTCTTGCGCGAACCGATCTTGAAGCCGCCGGGCAGCTCGGCGCCGGGCAGCGCCACGACGACCAGGTCGCCCTCGGCGAAGTTCCGCGCGCCGCAGATGACCGAGCGGGGCTCGGCCTCGCCGACCTCCACCCAGCAGTGGCGGATCGGCTTCTTGAACTCGGTGAGCTCTTCGATGGAGGCGACGCGGCCGACCACGAGCGGGCCGGAGACGCGCCCGCGCAGGTCGTCGACCTCTTCGACTTCGAGCCCGGCCTCGACCAGGGCGGCGTCGAGCGCCTCCGTGGTCAGGTCCTCGGGCAGCGCGGCGTACTCGGCGAGCCAGGAAACGGGAATCCTCATCGCTTACTCCTCCACCTTCAGCCCGGCGGGGAACCGGACGTCGCCGTCGATGATGTCGCGCAGGTCGGTGATGCCGTGGCGCAGCATGAGCGCGCGCTCCACGCCCATCCCGAACGCGAAGCCCGAGTAGACCTCGGGGTCGATCCCGCAGGCGCGCAGCACGCGCGGGTTGACCATGCCGCAGCCGCCCCACTCGATCCAGCGCGCGCCGTCCTTGTGCGCGGCGAACCAGACGTCGACTTCGGCGCTCGGCTCGGTGAACGGGAAGTACGAGGGCCGCAGGCGGGTGATCGCGTCGGGCCCGAAGACCGACTTCGCGAAGTGGTCGAGGGTGCCCTTGAGGTCGGCCATGGTGATGCCCTTGTCGACCACGAGGCCTTCGGTCTGGTGGAACACGGGCGAGTGCGTCGCGTCCACCTCGTCGGTGCGGTACACGCGGCCGGGCGCGACCGTGTAGATCGGCGGTTCCTGCGTGAGCATGGTGTGGATCTGCACGGTCGAGGTGTGCGTGCGCAGCACCATGTTCGAGCCGTACTCGCCCTTGCCGTCGGCGATGTGGAAGGTGTCCATCATGGTCCGGGCCGGGTGGTCCGGGTGGATGTTGAGCGCGTCGAAGTTGAACCACTCGAGTTCGACCTCGGGGCCTTCGCCGATCTCGTAGCCCATGGCCACGAAGAGGTCGGCGATGCGGTCCATCTGGACGTTGATCGGGTGGCGCGCGCCTTCGCGGCGGCGGGCCGTGCGGGCCGTGACGTCGACGGTCTCCTCGCTGAGGATCCGGGCCGCCTCGGCGGCCTTCAGGATCTCCTCGCGGGCCTCGAACAGGCCGGTGATCTCGGTGCGGGCGGCGTTCACGTTGCGCCCGGCCTCACCCCGTTCCTTGCCCGGGATCGAGCCGATCGCCCTGCGGGCCAAGGAAACCGGTGCCTTGTCGCCGAGCGTGGCGGACTTGGCGGCGGCGAGTTCCTCAAGGTTGGAGGCGGCCTCGATGATCGCGGCGGCGTCCTTGACGGCCCCGGCGAGGGCCTCGGGCTGGAGCAGGCCAGCCTCGTTCTCGTTGTCTGTGCTCATACGTCTTTCTCCTGGCGGGACCGAAAAGGAGTCTAAAGAAGGCACGCGGCTCGGCCGCAGCCCGCCAAGGAGGGTGTGGACGACTAACGCCACAGCCCGCACCCGGCGGGCTGGATAAATTCGCGGTAGCCGTAAGACATGACGTCATTCTAACTTCCCTCTTCGGTGAAGCTTGCGAGCCGTCAATCAGCGCCGCTGGGCAGCCGCACTCGCGTAAAGGCACACCCCGGCCGCTACGGCCAGGTTCAGGCTCTCGGCCTTGCCCCAGATCGGGACGCCGACCTTGCGGTGCGCCAGCGCGGCGGTCGCTTCGTCGAGGCCGTGGGCCTCGGAGCCGAACAGCCACACGGTGGGCGCAGCCAGGTCTCCGGCGGCGTCGAGCGCGTACAGGTCGTCGCCGTCGGCGGCCGCGGCCAGGATCTGGGCGTGGTCGAAGACGTCGAGGAGGTCGGCGGTGTCGGCGGCGCGGACCACCGGCAGGTGGAACAGGCTCCCGGCCGAGGACCGCACGCACTTGCCGTTGTACGGGTCGACCGAGTCGGTCCCGAAGACCACGCAGTCGGCCCCGGCCGCGTCGGCGGCGCGCAGCACCGTTCCGGCGTTGCCGGGGTCGGTGATGCCGTGGAGCACCGCGACCAGCTTCGCCTCCATGGGGAGGCTCTGGTCGAGGAAGTGGCAGACCGCGACGAGCCCTTGCGGGGTCACGGTCTCGGCCAGCGCGGCGAGGCCGTCGTCGGTGCACGGGTGCACATGGGCGCCCGCGCTGACCGCTGCATCGATCAGGTCCGAGTGACGGGCGTCGGCTTCGAGGTCGTAGAACAGGTCCTCGACGACCCCGGCGGCGATGGCCTCGCGGACGGCCTGCGGCCCTTCGGCGAGGAACCGCTCGGCCTTGTCGCGGCCGCGGCGGCGCTGCAGCTTCCGGGCAGCGACAACCCGGGACGATCGCGCGGTGAGCGCATCCGTCCCGGGTTCGTCGACTGACATCTACTGCTCGGCGGGAGCGTTGACGTCCGCGGGGAGGGCCTTGCGGGCGACCTCGACGAGGGCGGTGAACGCCGTCGCGTCGTTGACGGCCAGCTCGGCGAGGATCTTGCGGTCCACCTCGACCTCGGCGAGGGACAGGCCCTGCATGAAGCGGTTGTAGGTGATGCCGTTCGCACGGGCGGCCGCGTTGATGCGGGTGATCCAGAGCTTGCGGAACTCGCGCTTGCGGTTCTTGCGGTCGCGGTACGAGTAGGTGTACGAGTGGAGCAGCTGCTCCTTGGCCTTGCGGTACAGGCGCGAGCGCTGCCCGCGGTAACCCTTGGCCTCTTCGAGTACGACGCGGCGCTTCTTCTTGGCGTTCATCGAACGCTTGACGCGTGCCACAGTTCAGTCTCCTTGCTTTAAAACCGGATGGAAGTCAGACGGGGGGACGGCTACTGGCCGAGCAGCTTCTTGACCTGCTTGACGTCGGCCGGGGCCACCTGGACGCGGCCGTCACCGGCGCGCTTGACACGGCCCGACTTGTGCTCCATCAGGTGGTTCTTGCCGGCCTTGCGGCGCATCAGCTTGCCCGAGCCGGTCACCTTGAACCGCTTCTTGGCACCGCTGTGGGTCTTCATCTTCGGCATCGTGTTCTCCTCTGTGTTCAATGCCGGTCGGGTGCGGGCGCACGGGGGCGCCCGCTTCCGGCCGGTGAATGCTCGGGGTCAGGCCTCGGGTGTTTCGGCGGGCGTCTCGGTGGGCGCCTCCGCCGGGGCTTCTTCGGCCTGCTGCTCGGGCTGCTCGGCATCGCTGCCGCGGCTGCTCTTGCTGCTGGTGCGGCCGCCGCTCTTGGCGATCTCGCCCTTGGGGCGGATCGGGGCGACGACCATGATCATGTTGCGGCCGTCCTGCTTCGCGGCCGACTCGATGATCGCGAGATCGGCGAGCTCTTCCGCGAGCTTGTCCAGCAGACGCCGGCCCAGCTCGGGGCGCGACTGCTCGCGACCGCGGAACATGATCGTGATCTTGACCTTGTCGCCGGCCGTGAGGAACCGCACGATGTGACCCTTTTTGGTCTCATAGTCGTGCTTGTCGATCTTCGGCCGAAGCTTCATCTCTTTGATGACGGTCTGCTGCTGGTTGCGGCGCGAAGCGCGAGCCTTCTGGGCGGACTCGTACTTGTACTTGCCGTAGTCCATGAGCTTGCAGACCGGCGGACGGGCTGTGGGCGCGACTTCGACCAGGTCCAGGTCGACGTCCGCGGCCAGTTGCAGAGCCTTGTCGATCGACACGATGCCGACCTGTTCTCCTGCTGGGCCGACCAGGCGCACTTCCTTGGTCCGAATCTGGTCGTTAATGCGCAAATCGCTGATGGGGCCTCCTTGGTTCGCGATTCTCGCCGGTGCGATGTGCACTGGCGCCCCTGTGGCTGTTCCGGTCGTCGGGACGGATGCCCCGGCGGCTTGTCGTGCAAGCGTGACCCAGCACAGGCCTCACGAAATGAGGTCCCCAAAAGAAAAGACCCCAGCCAAAGCCAGGGTCCACTCCAAAGGTACGGCGATCATGTCGCCGTACGTGACCCGTTCGCCTGTCGGTCCCCCGTGAGGGGGTCCCGGCTGCGGGTGGGAGCTGGACTCCGCTTGCTGCACCACCCTCGGGCGGTGCGATCGACACGCAATACTAGCACCTAGCTGCGGGACTGCTCCAAGAGTGCTCGCAGGTGTTTGATCGCCGCCACAGCGCGCCCCTTGTCGCTGACCTGGACGGCCATGATCGACATCTCGTCGTCGTCCGCGAGTTCGACGGTGGCCCAAGTCATCTTGTCGGTGAAGTTGATCGCGGTGACGACCTGCCACGGGAAGTAGCGCTTCGAGGCGACGTTGGTGACTTCGATGCCCTTCTCGTCGGCGCGCACGCGCAGGCGCAGGAAGCTGAGGGCGATGGCGGCGCCGATGACGCCGAGGCCGATCATGGCGATCTGGTCGACCCAGGTGATGGTGCCGCCCTCGTAGGTCCGGTTGCCGAGGGTGAAGGACAGGGCGGTGAAACCGCCGAACGCGATGACCGCGCCGATCCAGGCCCCGATGCGGGACTTGCGGGGCCGGTAGTCGATTTGACCGAGATCGCTCATGGTCTGCTGCTCCTGTACGGCGGTCACGCCCACTCCTCCATTGTCCAGCGGTTCACGGCTCAAGGCAATTGGTCGATCTCGAGACTCGAGTCGAATGCAAGCAGCGTCTTCGGCTCGCCCGTCACGATGGGCCAGCCGGGGCGGTTCAGGCCACACCAGGCGACGTGCCCGGCGGCTATGTTTCCGTGCTGGCGCGAGCGCGACAGCATGAGCCCGACGTCGCGGGCGGACTTCTGGTCGAGGTCCATCACGACGGTGACGGGCAGGCCGAGCAGGACCTGGAGCGCGTCGCGGTCGCGGCGGCGGGCCTGGGACCAGGCCTCGGCGAGGGCCCCGGACGGGATCACCAGGACGACGTTCTGCTCCAACGCGGTGAAGACGACGGCCTGGGGATACGGCATGGAGGTGGCGAAACCGACGATGGCGGACACGTCCAGGATGCGGCCGCCGATCACGTAGCGGCCTCTCCGTCTTTGTCCTTGCCGTCCACGCCGAGCTTCTCGCGGGCCCAGGCCAGGTGCTCGGCGCTGGGGGCGTGGCCCTTGCGTTCGAAGAGGTCCTGGAGTTCGGAGAGCGAGCGGTCCCGTTCGAGGCGTTCGGCGACGGCCGCGGCGACGTACTCGTCGACCGAGGAGGCCCGGCCGACCGCGACGAGGCGGCGGATCTGCTCGAGCTGGGAGCCGGAGAGCGTGACGCTCGGGCGCGAGGGGCCCGCCCCCGCTCCGGCGGGGGGATTGAGCGACGAATTGGCGCGATCGGTCACGATTTCCAGGGTAGCGGTGACTCAGGCGTTCGCACTAGCCGCCATCGCCGTCTCACGGGCCCCTCTCGACGAAGCTTGCGAACCGTGAATTCGCGCCGGCGAAGCTTGCGAGCCGTGAATCGGTGCTGCGGTACCGTCGTGGTGAGGCACATCCACCTCGCATTGACCTTGTTGGGAAGGACCTGTCATGGCTGAGAAGAAGTCCGGCGAGCGGCCCCACGACCCCAAGTTCCCCGAGAAGTTCCTGAACTTCATGCGCACCGGCTGGGGCGCGACGGAACTGGACGTCGCCGAGTCGGCGCAGGCCGCCTACACGGCCCGCCGCCGCGAAGCGGTCTCAGCCGCCTTCCCGGGCGAGACGATCGTCGTCCCCACCGGCGCCGAGAAGACCCGCTCGAACGACACCTTCTTCCGCTTCCGCGCGGGCTCGGACTTCGCATGGCTCACCGGCGACCTCGACCCCGAGGGCGTGCTGGTGCTGCACCCGAACGGCTCCGGCCACGACGCGGTGCTGTACCGGCGCCCGCGCAAGGGCTACGACTCCGACGAGTTCTTCCGCTCGGCGAAGTACGGCGAGCTGTGGATCGGCCGCAAGAAGTCCCTTCAGGAGACCAGTGTCGAGCTGGGCGTCGAGGTCCGCGACGTGGAGCGCCTCGAAAGCGAGCTCCAGGGCGTCGAGCGCGGCAAGGTCCGCGTGCTGCGCGGCTTCGACTCCTCGGTCGACGCGCACTTCGCCGCCGAGGAACCGAACCAGGACGCCGACGGCAGGCCGCAGCTGACCCGCGACGGCGAACTCGCCGCGGTGCTCTCCGAACTGCGCCTCGTCAAGGACTCCTGGGAGCTCGCGCAGCTCCAGGACGCCATCGACATCACCGTGCGCGGCTTCGAGGACGTGGCGCGCGTGCTGCCTTCGAGCGGATCGATCCCGGAGCGGACCCTCGAAGGCGTGTTCGGGTTGCGCTCGCGCCTGGAGGGCAACGGCCTCGGCTACGACTCGATCGTCGGCGCCGGGTCGCACGCGACGACCCTCCACTGGATCACCAACGACGGCCAGACCACGCCGGGCGAGCTGATCCTCATGGACATGGGCGTGGAGAACAACCACCTCTACACCGCCGACGTCACCCGCACCCTCCCCGTGACCGGCCAGTTCACGCCGCTGCAGCGGGAGGTCTACGAGATCGTCCACGCCTCGCAGCAGGCCGGCATGGACGTCATCAAGCCCGGCACCGAGTTCCAGGAGATCCACCAGACCTGCATGCGGGTCCTGGCCGAGGGCCTCAAGGGCCTCGGGGTCCTGCCGGGCTCGGTCGACGAGGCGCTCGACAAGGACTCGATGACCTACCGCCGCTGGACCCTGCACGGCTTCGGGCACATGCTCGGCCTCGACGTGCACGACTGCGCGAACTCGCGTCCCGAGAACTACCACAAGGGCGCCGTGCAGGAGGACTACGTGCTCACCGTCGAGCCGGGGCTGTACTTCCAGGCCAACGACGAGCTCGTGCCCGAGGAGCTGCGCGGCATCGGCATCCGCATCGAGGACGACGTGCGGGTCACCGCAGAGGGCTGCGAGAACCTCTCGGCCGGACTGCCGCGCACCGCCGACGACGTGGAGGCCTGGCTCGCCGCCCAGCGCGAGGCCGGTCCTCGCTTGGCGAGTGCGAGCCGTAAATTTGACTAGCTTGGCGGTGTAGTCGCAGGTAGCGACAGGGGTCACAGGGCCGGTGACGGTCCTGAATGCCCAACGCGTATAGTCCGAATTAAGACTTATATCCACCGCACCGGGCCGGCGGCGGCGAGCATCACCGCACATCAACGCCAGCCGCCGCCGGCCTTTAAACCTCCTCTTGGTCCCGGATGCGCACTCCCGCAAGAAGAAACAGCCTCGCAGCCCCTCGTTAGGCTCGGCTAAGAAACCCCCCTGAAATACCGAGTGCTACAGTTGCGTCAGTTAAATAAGACGGACGTACTGTTTAAGAGTCGGCCGCTCTGCCCGACCCCGGTTCCCGACCCTTCAGGTTGGGGCAGACTGAAGCCGACCTTCAAATCCTGAATCGAGGAGCTCTCATGGTGAGCACGGACTCCTTCGGCGCCCGCGAGACGCTGCGGGTCGGCGAACACGAATACGACATCTTCCGCATCGACAAGGTCGAGGGGCACGAGCGGCTGCCGTACAGCCTCAAGGTCCTCCTCGAGAACCTGCTGCGCAACGAAGACGGCGCGGACATCACCGCCGACCACATCCGGGCGCTCGGCTCCTGGGACCCCGCCGCCAAGCCCAGCACCGAAATCCAGTTCACGCCCGGCCGCGTGATCATGCAGGACTTCACCGGCGTCCCCTGCGTCGTCGACCTCGCCACCATGCGCGAGGCCGTCCGCGACCTCGGCGGCGACCCGTCCAAGGTCAACCCGCTCGCGCCCGCCGAGATGGTCATCGACCACTCCGTGATCGTCGACTTCTTCGGGCACCCCGACTCCTTCAAGCGCAACGTCGAGCGCGAATACGAGCGCAACCGCGAGCGCTACCAGTTCCTGCGCTGGGGCCAGACCGCCTTCGACGAGTTCAAGGTCGTCCCGCCCGGCACCGGCATCGTCCACCAGGTCAACATCGAGCACCTGGCGCGCGTCGTCATGACCCGCGACGGCGTCGCCTACCCCGACACCTGCGTCGGCACCGACTCGCACACCACGATGGAGAACGGCATCGGCGTCCTCGGCTGGGGCGTCGGCGGCATCGAGGCCGAGGCCGCGATGCTCGGCCAGCCGATCTCGATGCTCATCCCCCGCGTCGTCGGCTTCAAGCTCTCCGGCGACCTCCCTGCCGGGACCACCGCCACGGACCTCGTCCTCACCATCACCGAGATGCTCCGCGACCACGGCGTCGTCGGCAAGTTCGTCGAGTTCTACGGCGAAGGCGTCACCTCGGTGCCCGTGGCCGACCGCTCCACGCTCGGCAACATGGCCCCCGAGTTCGGCTCCACCTGCGGCATCTTCCCGATCGACGAGCGCACCGTCGACTACCTGCGCCTCACCGGCCGCAGCGACGAGCAGATCGAACTCGTCGAGGCCTACGCCAAGGCCCAGGGCATGTGGCACGACCCGTCGAAGGAAGCCGAGTACTCCGAGTACCTCGAGCTCGACCTCTCCACCGTCGTGCCCTCCATCGCCGGACCCAAGCGCCCGCAGGACCGCATCCAGCTCGACCACGCCGGGCACCAGTGGCGCCGCGACGTGGCGAACTACGTCCACGACGAAGCCGGCGAAGAGTCCTTCCCGGGCTCCGACTCGCCCGCGCAGAAGGCCAACGGCGACCGCCCGCACAACCCGCAGACCGTCAAGACCGAGAACGGCGAATTCGAGCTCGACCACGGCGCCGTCGTCATCGCCGCGATCACCTCGTGCACCAACACCTCGAACCCGTACGTCATGGTCGGCGCCGGCCTCCTCGCCAAGAACGCCGTCGAACTGGGCCTGCTCTCCAAGCCGTGGGTCAAGACCTCCCTCGCGCCGGGCTCGCAGGTCGTCACCGGCTACCTCAACCGCGCCGGTCTCAGCCCGTACCTCGACAAGCTCGGGTTCAACCTGGTCGGCTACGGCTGCACCACCTGCATCGGCAACTCCGGCCCGCTCCCCGAGGAGACCTCGGCCGCGGTCCAGGCCGGCGATCTCGCCGTCGCGGCGGTCCTCTCGGGCAACCGCAACTTCGAGGGCCGCATCAACCCGGACATCAAGATGAACTACCTGGCGTCCCCGCCGCTGGTCGTCGCCTACGCGCTGGCCGGCTCGATGGACCTCAACCTGACGACCGACCCGATCGGCCAGGGCAAGGACGGCCAGGACGTGTTCCTGCGCGACATCTGGCCCACCGCCGAAGACATCCGCGAGGTCGTCGACAGCAACATCGGCCGCGAGATGTTCCTCAAGGAGTACGCCTCCGTCTTCGACGGCGACGAGACCTGGCAGTCGCTGCCGATCCCGACCGGCAACACCTTCGAGTGGGACGACGACTCGACCTACGTGCGCAAGGCCCCCTACTTCGAGGGCATGCCGGCCACCCCGGCCGCCGTCGAGGACATCGCGGGCGCGCGCGTCATGGCGAAGCTGGGCGACTCGGTCACGACCGACCACATCTCCCCCGCCGGCTCGATCAAGGCCGACTCGCCCGCCGGCTCGTACCTGAAGGACCAGGGCGTGTCGCCGGCCGACTTCAACTCCTACGGCTCGCGCCGCGGGAACCACGAGGTCATGGTCCGCGGCACCTTCGCGAACATCCGCCTGCGCAACCAGCTCGCGCCGGGCACCGAGGGCGGCTGGACCCGCGACTTCACCCAGGCCGGCGGCCCGGTGTCGACCATCTACGACGCCTGCCAGAACTACGCCGCCGAGGGCACCCCGCTGGTCGTCTTCGCGGGCAAGGAATACGGCACGGGCTCCAGCCGCGACTGGGCGGCCAAGGGCACGCGCCTCCTGGGCGTCAAGGCCGTCATCGCCGAGTCGTACGAGCGCATCCACCGCTCGAACCTCATCGGCATGGGCGTGCTCCCGCTCCAGTTCCCTGAGGGCGAGTCGCACCAGAGCCTCGGCCTCAGCGGCGAGGAGACCGTCTCGATCTCGGGCGTCACCGCGATCAACGAGGGCATCCCGGCCACGGTCACCGTGTCCGCCGTGAGCCCCGACGGCACCGAGACGACCTTCGAGGCCGTGGTCCGCCTGGACACCCCGGGCGAGGCCGAGTACTACCGCAACGGCGGCATCCTGCAGTACGTCCTCCGCGGACTGCTGGCGGAGTAGCGCCGAAAGCGGGCGAGGGGCGGACCGTTGTCGGTCCGCCCCTTCTCCTTATCCCCCAAGGAGGAAGACCATGACCGACCCCGCCCGGTACCGCGATCCCCGCGGCGCCTCGCCCTTCGGCTACGGCGTCCACCACGTGCAGCTCGCGATCCTCCCCGCGGGCGAGGACGCCGCCCGCGCGTTCTACGTCGAGGTCCTCGGCATGACCGAGGTCGAGAAGCCGCCGGAGCTCGCCAAGCGCGGCGGCCTGTGGCTGCGCACCGACGCCCTCGAACTCCACCTCGGCGTCGACCCCGGCCACGCGCCCTCCGCGAAAGCCCACCCGGGCATCCTCGTCGCCGACCTCGACGCGCTCGCCGCCCGCCTCGAGCCCGCCGGGCACCAGGTCGCCTGGGACTCGGACTTCATCGGCTACCGCCGCTGCTACACCCGCGACCCATTCGGCAACCGCCTGGAGTTCCTGACGCCCCTGGGCGATTGAAGTCTCGGCCGAATCCCAGTCGACTGGGGTCCGACTGGGTTTCGCGCGCGGGCGTTGACGACGGGCTGGCGGCGCTGGCAGGATTTCGCCATGAGTGCGGGATATGAACTGGCGCAAGTGAACATCGGGCGGATCCTGGCTCCCTTCGACAGCGAAGTGATGCGCGGCTTCACCTCCAAGCTCGAAGAGGTCAACGCCGTCGCCGACACCGCCGAGGGGTTCGTGTGGCGGCTGATCGACGAGAACGGGTCGGACGCGACCGACTTCCGGGTGTTCGACGACGAGTGGCTCGCCGTCAACATGTCCGTGTGGACTTCGCCGGAATCCCTGAACGCCTACGTCTACGGGCCCGAGCACCGCGCGATGCTCCGGCGGCGGCGCGAATGGTTCGCGCACCTCACCGAGGCGTACTCGGCCATGTGGTGGGTCCCGGCCGGGCACCGGCCGACCCTGCCCGAGGCCGAGAAGCGGCTCACGATCCTCCGCGAGAAGGGCCCGACCGCCGAGGCGTTCACGATGAAGGAGTTGTTCCCGAAGCCGGAGGCGTAGGGAACGGGGCGGCACAGCCCGGCGCCGGCTGAGTGAACGGCCTCACCTCGCGGAATCGCCGGTCGCCCTGGGCCGTTCCACTAAAGGTGATTCGCGAGGTCGAGGTCGTCGTCATCGGGGCCGGGCAGGCCGGGCTCTCGGCCGCCTACTTCCTGCGGCGGCACTTCGAGCCCGAGACCGAGTTCGCGGTGCTCGACCACGCTCCGCACGCGGGCGGCGCGTGGCAGTTCCGCTGGCCCACCCTCACCTTCGAAACGGTGAACGGCGTCTACCGCCTGCCCGGGATGAGCGTGCCCGAGCCCGACCCGTCGACGCCCGTCTCCGGCGTGATCGCGGACTACTTCGCCGACTACGAACGCGAATTCGACCTGCGCGTCCAGCGACCCGTCTCCGTGAACGCGGTCCGCCCGCTCCCCGACAAGCGCCTCGAAGTCGACACCGACCGGGGCACCTGGATCACTCGCGCGCTCATCAACGCCACCGGCACCTGGGAGCGACCGTTCTGGCCCCGCTACGCCGGACAGCGCACCTTCGCCGGTCGGCAGCTGCACACCGCGCAGTACCGCGGCCCCTGGGAGTTCGAGGGCCTGCGCGTCGCCGTGGTCGGCGGCGGGATCTCCGGGATCCAGCACCTCCTCGAGATCGACCCGCTCGCCGCGTCCACCCACTGGATCACCCGCCGCGAACCGCAATGGCGCTCAGGCGATTTCAACCCCGACCGAGGCCGCGAGGCCGTCGCGATGGTCGAGGACCGGGTCCGCCGGGGCCTGCGACCGCAGTCGGTCATCAGCGTCACCGGCGTGCCGCTCACGCCCGCGATCCAGGCCGCACGCGACGCCGGGGTCCTCGACCGGCTGCCGATGTTCGACCGGATCACACCCGAGGGGCTGAGCTGGGACGACGGCCGGTTCATCCCTGTCGACGTCCTCTTGTGGGCCACCGGGTTCCGGGCCTCGCTCGACCACCTCGCGCCGCTGAAGCTGCGCGGGCCCGGCGGCGGGATCGTCATGGACGGCACCCGCGTCGCGGCCGACCCGCGCGTGCACCTGGTGGGCTACGGCCCCTCGGCGAGCACCGTGGGCGCGAACCGGGCCGGACGCGCGGCCGTCAAGGAGCTGAGGGAGCTCCTCGGTGAGAAGCGGTCTGCCGCCGCGAACGCCGAGGCACAAGGTTGACCAGCGCCTGGACCGGCCAGTGGTCCGAAGGGGTCAGGCCGCCTTCGGTGTAGGCGTTCACGCCGATCTGGTGGATCTCGACGGTGCAGTCCCGGCTCGGTCTGGCGAGGATCCAGTCCATGCGGGTCGGGCCCTCGACCGGCTCGGGCCGCCAGCGGTTGAACGTGGCCCAGCCGGGCGTGACCCGCTCGGCCGCGGTCTCCCAGGCATCGCTGAGTCCACCGCGCGTGAGCGCCCGGTACGTCGCGGAATCGGGCCCGCAGTTGAAGTCCCCGGCCACGATCACCGGGTCGAGGAACTTCGCGATCGTGCGCAGGAGGAGCTCGGCGCCCTTGCGCCGGGCCTTCTCGGAGCGGTGGTCGAAGTGGTTGTCGACCACGTAGAAGCGCTGGCCGGTCGCGCGGTCCTCGAGGTGGACCCAGGTGAGCATCCGGACGGTGCCGCTCCCCCAGTTGCGCGAGCCGATCACGTTGGGGCGCTTGGAGAGCCAGAGATGGTCGTATTCGAGCGGGGTGAGCCGGGCGGCGTCCCAGAAGATCGCGGTGGCCTCGCTCCGGGAGCCGCCGCCGCGCCCCAGGTGGACCCAGTCGTAGCCGTCGAGGTCCTCGCGCAGTTCGAGGAGCTGGCGGAAGCGGCCTTCCTGGGTGCAGACGATCGTGGGCAGTTCGTTCTCGAGCACGGCCTTCACCAGGGGCCGGCGTTTCCACCACGAGTGCGGGGCGTGACCGGAGGCCGATTTGAGGTTGTAGGTCATGACATGCAGGAGCGGGGGCTCGACGGGCCCCAGCAGCGGGTGGCGCCCGTGCGTCGGCGAGCCCGTTGGGGCGGCGATCAGCGCGTCGTTCACGTTTTCGATCCTATTCGCGCCGCCGCCGCCCCGACGCCCGTTTACGGGAGCTCGATGAGCGCCTGGGCCGGGAAGTGGTCGGAGGGCGTGGCGCCGTCCTTGGAGTAGGTGTTCACCGCGGCCTTGACGATCCGGACGTCCGGAGTGGTCAGGATCCAGTCGATGCGCCGGCCGGTCTCGGTGGGGGTCGGATCCCAGCCGTTCCAGGTGGCGTAGACCGGGGTGACCAGCTCCTCGGCGGCGAGCATGGTGTCGACCAGGCCGCCGTCGGTGAGGATCGTGTAGGTCGGGGTCTCGGGCACCTGGTTGAAGTCCCCGGCGGTGACGACCGGCAGGCCCTGCTCGATGAAGGGGGAGATGACGTCGAGGTTCATCTGCGCGCCCTTCTGGCGCGCGTCCTCGGACTGGTGGTCGAAGTGGTTGTTGACCACGTAGAAGTCCTTGCCCGTGCGCAGGTCCTGGAAGCGGACCCAGGTGAGCATCCGGACGACGTTGTTGCCCCAGCTCTTGGAGCCGATGAGCAGCGGGGTGTCGGAGAGCCACAGGTGGTCGTACTCTAGCACCTTGAGGCGCCGCCGGTCCCAGAAGACCGCGGTGGCCTCGCTCTTGGAGCCGCCGAGGCGGCCGAGGTGAATCCAGTCGTGGTCCTTGAGGTCTTCGAGGACGTCCTGGTTCTGGCCGTAGAGGCCCTCCTGCGTGAACAGGATGGTGGGCCTCTCCCTCATGAGGACGGTCTTGACGAGCGGGCGGCGCTCGTCCCAGGTGCGGGGCGACGGGTCGCCGCCTTCGTAGCGGAGGTTGAAGGAGATGAGGTGGAGCTCATCGCCTCGGGGAGCGCCGATCAGGGATTCGCTGAGGGTCTCCTCCGCGTGGGCGGTGCCGGACAGGGCGCCGGAGGCGACGGCGGTGGCGCCGAACGCGAGGCCGGCGCCGAGGACATTGCGTCTACTGAGGATGTTGGTCATGGAACCTCTATATCTCAGGTGAAACCGGGTGGATGCCAAGTGAACGACAAATGCCGCATTCGGACAACCCACAGTTCGTGAACGCGCAGCGAATTCACCTCGGCCCCAAGGGAAACGCCCTCACCTTCCGGGCCGGGCGTCTCATGATCCTAAAGCGGCAGTGCTCCGGACGCGAGGATCGCGGTCGCCGCGATCAGGCCGGTCCAGTCGAGGGCGCCGACCACGGCAAGCGGATCGGTGACGGGCTTTTCTTGGGGCTCATGGCCTTCTCATGCGACGTCGTAGGTGAGCAGGCCCCACATCGCGGCCAGCGTGCCGCCGGTCCACAGGAGCATCCAGTTCACGGCAGTGCTCGGGTGCATAGGCGCTCTTGAGGAGCTGGTGCCCGACGGGGGTGATGCGGCGTTCGCGGAGCCCGTCGAGCGTGGAGAGGCCGACGGCGATCGTGCTGAGCAGCAGCACGACTCCGAAGGGGCGCCCACAAGAGACGGCGGCGGGCCCGCGCCCGCCGCCGTGTTCCCAGTTTCCCGATGGTCTGCCGCTTGCTGCTTCAGCGCTTTCCGGCGTGGCTTTCGAGGTAGGCGCGGATCGCGGCGGGGTCGTCGGTGCCGGCCCAGCCGATGTAGGCGTCGGGGCGGATGATCTTGGCGGTGCCGTCGGGGGCGGCCGAGGCCGCGTTCGCGACGAACTCACCTTCGTAGGACTCGGTGCTGTCGAGGACCACGAACTTCCCGCCGCGCAGCGCCTCGTAGAGGCGCGAGCCGTCGGCGAGCGCGATGTCGTTGGCGCGGTGGCCGACCAGGGCGTCCTCGCCCTTGTCGTGGCCGTAGTGGATCCCGACGCCGCTGATCATGCCCATGGCCTTGGCCTCGATCGGCTTGATGTGCAGCGCGGTCGCGGCGGCGAGCCCGCCGATGGCGGCCTTGAGTTTGGAGCGCTCGGCCGCGAGGCGGATGATCGCGCCGCTGGAGCGCAGGACCTGCTTGCCGACGGGGTGGCGCTCGCCGTTGTAGGTGTCCAGCAGGGCTTCGTCGGCGCCGCGGAGGACCGCGGCGAGCTTCCAGGCGAGGTTCGCGGCGTCCTGGAGGCCGGTGTTCATGCCCTGGCCGCCCGCCGGGGAGTGGCAGTGGGCGGCGTCGCCGGCGAGGAAGACGTTGCCGTCACGGTAGTTCGGGACCTGGCGCTCGTCGGAGTGGAACCGGGAGATCCAGCGGGCGTCGTGCATGCCGAAGTCGGTACCGAACGCGAGCCGCGCGGCCTCCTTGACCTCCTCGAGTTCGATCGGCTCGTCGTCGGCCTTCTGGTCGGCCGAGTTCCAGGCGAAGATCCGCCAGTACTCGTCGCCGAAGGTGGCGACGAAGCAGAAGGCGCCGTTGATGCCCTGGATGGCCGGGCTCTCGGCCGGTGGCTCGGCGAGCTTGACGTCGGCGAGCATGATCGACTTCAGCACCGACTCGCCCGGGTAGGGCATGCCGATGGCCTGGCGGACAGCGGACTTGACCCCGTCGGCGCCGACGACGTAGCGGGCGGTGTGGTCGCCCCCGGCAGTGTGGAGGGTGACGCGGCCGTCGGCTTGGTCGAGCCCGGTCACCTTGGCGTCGTAGAGGATCGAGGCCCCGGCTTCGAGGGCCCGGCGGCGCAGGACCGTCTCCACGTTGTACTGCGGGGTCATGAGGAGGTAGGGGAAGCGGGTCTCGAGCTCGGCGAGGTGGAGGGTGACGCGGTTGAACAGGCGGATGCCGGGCAGCTGGGCGCCGCCGTAGGCGATCAGCTCCTCGGCGATGCCGCGGGCGTCGAACTCCTCCAAGGTGCGGGCGTGGACACCGAAGGCCCGCGAGAGGTTCGAGAGGTTCTCCCCACGACTTTCGAGGACGAGGACGTCGACCCCGGCCTCGGCGAGGTCGCCCGCGAGCAGGAGGCCGGTGGGTCCGGCTCCGACGACGATGACTTCGGTTTGCTTCGACATGGCGTGCTCCTTGGGGGTGGATCGAGACGATTAATTCATCACCTGATGAATTAAAGGTAGAGCAGCGTGCGCCCGAAGGGAACCCCTACGGGCGCATTGTGATCCAGAAGATAAGAAGGGCCGGAAACGGCTTCAGGGCCGCGGGAGGTGAGAAGCCCGCGGCCCTGAATCGTACTGCCGAAGAAAGGTTAGCATAACCTAACTTGCGACCTCAAGGGCGTTCACCAGCGCAGGAACGCGCCGACCCCGCCCGCTTCCTCATCGAGAAGGACGCCTTCGCTGAGGAACGACACCTTCGCGTCCGAAGCCACCGCCATCTCGATCATCGCCTCGCCCATCTGGGCATCGGCGATGGCCGCGGACAGCTCCGGCTCCCCCGGCGCGATGGAGTCGGCCAGGACCGTCCCCTCCGGGATCCGCCGGCCGCTCCACGTCGAGTCGCGCTCGATGACGAGCCGGTCGACCCGGGCGTCCTGCAGAGCGTCGATCACGGCCTCCGAACCCGCGACGGTCTTGCGCGGGGACTCGGCGAAGTCGGCGGTGAGGCGCTTGTCGCGGTCCGCCCGCGCCGCCGCGATCTCCGCGGCCAGGGCCTGCTGGATCTGGGCGGGCGTGGACTGGCTGAGGACCAGCTGCGAGGCCACGACCTCGGCTTTGAACCCGTTGCGCAGCGACTTGGAGGCCGCTTCGACGAGTTCGGGTTCGCCGGTGACGACGAGCAGCTCCCAGCCGAAGGTCGCCACGTGCTCCTCCAGGCTGGAGTGGGCGGCGGCGAGGAACTTCTGGAGGTGCTCGGCGATGCGGTAGTCGAACAGGTCGTGCTGGTTGTTCGACGTGGCGCTGTCGCGTCCGCCCCAGGCGCTGTGGGAGGCGCCGGGGCCCTTCATGACCCGCCATTCGGCGGTGTCGAGCGCGAAGTGGAGCCCTGAGACCTCCTCGCACTTGCCGAAGCGGCTGTCGAGGATGCGCATGCCCTTGCCGTCGACGACGGCGATGCCGATCGGGGCGCCCTCGGCCCAGGCGCCGAACATCGGGGCGATGTGGGAGCGGGGGGCGAGCGCGACCCGGTCGGTCAAGGGCGTCTGCATCTCGACGTTGTACCTCTGGCCGCTGGCGAGGCCGACGAACAGCGCGCGGCCGATCCCGGGTGCGCCGGGGCGGACGAGCTGCTCGATGTCGAGCTTCATCTCCTCGATCCGGCGTCCGAGCGCGGAGCGCGTGCCGTTGTCGACGGATTCGAGCAGTTGCTTCAGGCCCTGGTCGAGCCGGGTCTTCCAGGGCGGTTGGCTGCCTTCCTGGCGGGGGTCTGCGTTGACGTAGAGCGAGAGCACGCCGGTGTCGTCGCGCAGTTTCACCAGTCTGAGTTGCGTCTCGCGGTCCATCGGCATGGCGATCGCCTCCTCGTTCGAGCGGGATTCGCCTCAGGATATTCCCAGAGGTGCCCGTTCGTGAAGGTTTCGCAAGTTACGCCCGAAGCGGCTGCTAGATCGGGCAGCCGTCGGGGCCGCACGCCTCCGCGTCTTCCGCCCCGGCGATGGTGGTGACCGCCGGTCGTTTTTCGCCCCAAGCCTTCTCGAGGATCTCGGCGAACAGCTCGGTGGGCTGCGCGCCGGAGACGCCGTACTTCTCGTCGATGACGAAGAAGGGCACCCCGGTGGCCCCGAGCGCGGCGGCCTCGGCCTCGTCGGCGCGCACGGCCTCGCGGTAGGCCTCGGTGTCGTCGAGAACGGCCACGACCTCGTCCTTCTCGAGCCCGGCGGCGACCGACACGTCGATCACGCGCTGGCGCTCGAAGATGGAGGCCTCGTCGGCGAAGTTGGCGGCGTAGAACGCCTTCCAGACCTCGGACTCGAGGCCCTTCTCGGAGGCGAGGTGCAGCAGGCGGTGCAGGTCGAAGGTGTTGCCGTGGTCGCGGCCCTCGGCCTGGTAATCGAGGCCTTCGGCGGCGGCGAGGTCGCGCAGCCGGTACTCGCCGGCCTGGGCCTGCGCCGGGCTCATCCCGTACTTCTTGACGAGCATCGACACGACGGGGGCGGTGTCCCCCGGCTCGCGGTGCGGGTCGAGCTCGTACGAGCGGTGCCGGACCTCGACCTCTACCTTGCCGTCGAGCTCCTCCACGGCCTTGTCGAACCGGGCTTTCCCGACGTAGCACCACGGGCAGGCGATATCGGACCAGATGTCCACACGAAGCTTTTCCACGAAGGCTCCAACACTTGAAGCTTCCATTGAATTCCAGGCTGTGCCCCACACCTCCCCCGCGCCCACGATGCGGACTGGTCCCACCACCCGGCACTCGCGCCCAAGTCCCCGTTCAGGTACCCTTTCTCAGGCTCGGCGCGCCTCAGCGCGCCCTCCGGGTGCTTAGCTCAGCGGTAGAGCACCTCCCTTACAAGGAGGTGGTCACAGGTTCGATCCCTGTAGCACCCACCATGCCGCGCTTAGTGCAACTCTTGGCACGGCTAACACCGGATACGCGGACTGCTTTGCGGCCCGCGTTCTTGCGTTCAGACTCGGCCCGTTCGAGGTGCTCGATCAAGGGTTTCATGGCCTCGCGGTATTCCTGCACGCGAACCCACGACCAGACGCGGCGGGGCGAATCATGTCGTCTGGCGACATGATCCGCCCCTGCGGCTTTGACGTTCTAGTCGAGGTTCCCGAAGAACTCGGCGATGTCTGCGGCCAGCTTGTCGGGCGCGACGTGGTGCATGTAGTGGCTCCTGTCCTCGTATACGTTCCAGGAGCGGACGTCGGCGTGGTCGCGCTCGGCGAAACTGCGGATGCCGTGGAAGTCGCCCGCCGAGCCGGCGAGCGCGAGCGGCGCGGTCGTCTGACCGGTCGGGTCCTCGGCCTTGTCGTTCTCGAAGTAGATCCGCATCGAGGAGCCGGCAGTACCGGTGAACCAGTAGATCGCGACGTTGGTCAGGACGAAGTCGTCGTCGCCTTCGTCCATGAGCTGCGCGTTCCAGCCGAGCAGGCCGACCGGCGAGTCCGCCAAAGCGTGCGCCAGCGTCTGCGGCTGCTGGGCCTGCAGCAGATTGAACGCGAATTTGTTCTGCATGAACCAGTCGAGGGTCTCGAGGGTGCGCTGGTCGTCCTCGGTGAGCGTTTCGAACTCGGCGGGGTCGCCGCTCGGGAAGGAGAACACCTGCGTGACGTGCACGCCCGCGACGTGCTCGGGGTCGACCCGCCCGACCTCGGGCGAGATCATCGACCCGGCGTCGTTCCCGGCCGCGCCGTAGCGGGTGTAACCGAGGCGGGCCATCAGCTCGGCCCAAGCGCGGGCGATGCGAGCGTTGTCCCAGCCGGTCTCGGTGGTCGGGCCCGAGAAGCCGAAGCCGGGGATCGAGGGGATCACAAGATGGAAGCCGGCGGCAGTGAGCGGCTCGATGACATCGAGGAACTCGACCACCGAGCCGGGCCAGCCGTGGGTGAGGATGAGGGGGAAGGCGTCCTCGCGCTCGGAGCGGACGTGGAGGAAGTGGATGTTCTGGCCGTCGATCTCGGTCGTGAACTGCGGGTGGGCGTTCAGGCGGGCCTCCCAGGCGCGCCAGTCGTACCCGTTGCGCCAGTACTCGACGAGCTGCTTGACGCGGTCGGCGCTGACGCCGTAAGTCGTCTCGGACCCGGCGATCTGGTCGGTGAACCGGGCCCGGGCGAGGCGCTCGTTCAGATCCTTGAGGTCGGCTTCGGGGACGTCGACGGTGAATCGCTTGATGCTGTGCTCGTTGCTCATGACCCTTACAATTCCGTGCGCGGCGCCGCCCTCGCGGGCCAATTCTCAAACTCCTCGGCCGCCGATCAGCGACGACGGGCAAGTCGGGCTCGACGGGACCCTCATTCTCACCCCCGCGCCGCGTTGCGTTGCAACGTATCTCGAACCGTGCCATACCTCCCTGCATAGTGGACTCTCAGGGAGATGGCAGGCCACGCTGGCACCACCTGAGCAGAAGAGCACGCACGATGCGGAACGCCGAGATTCCCGATTGACATCACCCTCGGCCTGGCGATGAGTGCGGGCGGCCTGTTCGCCCCGGCGTCCGGGTTGATCGCCGAGCGGCACGGTCCGGAAGGGGTGTTCACGGTGCTCTGCGCCGTGCCGCTGGCCGCGGTGGTGCTGAGCGCGTTCCCGAAAGCGCCCGGGCAGCGAACATGAGGAAATCGCTGAAACGCTGACAGTAGCGACCATGCGTTGTGTGATGAGACTGCCGCAGGGCGCAGTGACCACACGGGGGTGGTCCGCCGCGGCGACATCTCTGGAGGTACGTCTCATGCGATTCTGTTTGAAGGTGCGGATCCCGGTCGAGGCCGGGAACGACGCAATCATGAACGGGAAGGTCCAGCCGGCGTTCAAGGAGCTGTTCGACCGACTGCAGCCCGAGGCCGTCTACTTCATCACGCTGGACGGGGCGCGTGGGATGGAGGTGTTCTTCGACATGAAGGAGCCGTCGCAGATCCCGACGATCGTCGAGCCGCTGTTCCAGCAGCTCAACGCCAAGATCGAACTCCTCCCCGCCATGAACTTGGACGATCTCATGGCCGGACTGAAGCAGGCCGAGGAAAGCCGGTAACACGAAGCGGGGCGGCGCAAGGCACTCCGCCCGCCTAGGGGCCTCAGCGCGGCGGGCCGTCGACTCCCGCACGACGAGGCACGTCGCGCGCTGCACGTGGCGCGAGTCCGGGACCTTGCCCGCCGCCAGGTCCAGCACGGTGCGGGCCGCGAACCTTGCCAGCCTGGCGTAGCGACTGCTTGGCGCTCCTCAGCCTGCCGCGAGCCGGTCGACACTGCGGCGGCTGATCCCGTACTCGGCCGCCAGCACCTTCCGGCAGGATCAGGAGACGCTGGTAGCCCTCGGGGGCCAGGCGGTCGCGGATGGCGCGTGGCCGGGCGTCGCGCGAGGCTGCCGCCAGGTCCGAGACTCTCGGTTCGGGCTGACGCCGTTCCGGGGCCGCGGCGGTCGAAATGACGTCCCGGACGCGCACCAATAGGGCCGTGACCTGAGGTGATGAGTTGCAGTAAGCGGTGCCAGGGTCCACAATGGATCGATGATCTGAATATCTTTCATATCCATTGTGTTGCAATGTATCTCACTTGCAGATGGGTAATGTCGGTCAGTCTCGTCTGGCCTGCAATCGAACCGTGTCGCACCCCCTCTCCGCTCTTTGCCGGTCAAGCGTCGGGTCCAAAACCGTCACGAAGCCCGCAGAACCCCCGGCCACGGAACAACCAGGCTGAACCCGTCTCGCTTGGCGGCGCTGCGGCAAGGAGGCTGGTGATCGGGTGCTTGATCCGGCTGGATCGAGTTGGTAGGCTCCGGCTGACGGCGTCGACCGGACGCCGAGTCGTGGAACGTCCGCCCCAGCCGGGGTTCCATCGGCGAAGGGGAAGTCGCCCTCACGGTCGTTGAACGTCACAGGCCATCTCTGCATACCGCGCCGCTGGGGGACGAGGGTGTCACGAGGAGGCTTGCCCATGACGAAGGACGGCAGTTTCAAGAAGATCGTTCGCCACCACGCGAAGGACACCGGTCAGCGTTACACCGAAGCCCTGACTGATCTGGAGGGTCTGGGCGGGCGAATGCATCACGAGCCCGCAGGTGAACGCCTGCTCGCCCATCTGAGGGATCGCTACGACATCGACTCGGTCGCGGCGACCAAGCTCAGCGTGCACAAGACCTACGTCTTCCGCATCGACCGCACGGACGGCGACCCGTGGATCGCACGGGCCTTTCCCCCCGCCCGCCCGCGGGCAGGCGTCGAGGGCGACGCCGCGATCCTGCGGTTCCTGGAGCGACAGGGCTACCCCGCCGAGCGCCTGGCGGTCGATGACGCGGTCTCTGACTTCGACGGCAGCACGGTCCTCATCACGCGGTTCGTTGAAGGCGGCCGGCTCCCCGACAGCCCGGAGAAGTTCGCCATGATGGGTGACCTGCTCGGACGGCTGCACACGCTGCCCCACGACGAGTCCTGGAGCCGACCGGGGGGCGCTAGCGGCGAGGACCCCCGCCGTGAAGGCACCCCGCGCCAGGACCTGCTCGCCGCCCTGGCGTTCCTCGACGCCGTGGACACCAAAGTGCCGGCCGCCGAGCGCGGGCGATTCGAGCGGCTCAGGAACCAGGTGCGCTCAGCCGACGACGGTGGGGGCCTTCCCGAGGGGCTGCTGCACGGCAATCTCCTGCACGCCCCCGATCACGCCATCCTGAGCGAGCAGGGGCCGGTCGCGATCAACTGGAAGGCATCGGGGCGCGGACCACGCCTCGCCGACTTCGCCTACCTGATCTGGGGCACCGGGTCATGGAACCCGCGACGGCCCGACCAGGAGCGCATCGACGCTGCCGTGGGCGCCTACCGCCAGTACGTCGAGCCGACCGACGACGAACTCGACCGGCTCGAAGCGATCATGTACCTCCGGACGCTCTACCTCGCCTGCTTCGGCTACCGACGCGCAGTCATCACCAACTCCCGGTTCGACGAATGGTGGCTCATCCGACCACAGGACTACTTCAACTCCACCGCCCAAGCAACCCGAGCCGCATTCCGTCGATAGGCCACCGATATGCGGGACCGAGACATTGCGGAACTGAGAGCACCATCGCATCTCGTGATCAAGCGGTGAGGCCGTCACGAAGCCTGACACAGAACCGCTACCTCACCTTCAACATCAAGCTTCCCTGGAACCCAACATGCGATGTCCTCCGCTCAAACCGCCAGGAGCCGGTAGATGCTGCGGCGGCTGATCCCGTACTCAGTCGCCAGCGCCTTCTTGCAGACTCCGGCACGCGCCGCGACTAGGAGTTGCTGGTAGTCCTCAGGGTCCAAGCGTTCGCGAATGGCCCGAGGTTGACCGTTGCGGGAGGCAGCCGCCAGCTCGGAGACTTGTGGCGCCGACTGGTGCCGTTCCGGGACCGCCGCCGCCGAAATGACGGCCCGTACGCGTGTCAACATGGCCGTGACCTGAGGTGATGAGTTGTAGTAAGCGGCCCTAAGGTCCACCACGATCGGAGCACTTCTCAAGCGCCTGTCATCGCCCTCACGCTCGAATCGCGTCAGCCTTCGGCTTCGATCAAGCGCTCGATGTTGGCGAGGCTGCGCTGCATCGCGGCTGCGAGCTGGTCCCTCATTGAGTCGTCGACGGGGAAGACCGCTCTGATGGTGAGTTTGGTGGTGCTCGGTCGCAAGGACTCGAAGCGTGCGCGGCCCTCGACCCGCATGGGGCCGTCGTTGATCACGGCGCCCATCGCCCGGTCGCGCTCGAACTCGACGATTTCCATGGTCCCTTCTACCGGTGTGCCGAATCTGCTGTTCCGTCTCTGAATGACGGTGCCGACCCCGAGGGGCTCGTCCGAGTCCAGCCACAGCTCGATGTTCGGGTCCCAGCGCGGGTGGTTCTGGACGTGATGGTCCGCGTAGAAGGAGAAGACGTCGCTGACCGGCCGCTCGATGACGGCTGAGACCTCAATGGCGACACTCATGTTCCCCCCTCGTCCTTGCGTGGACAAGGGCATTCTGAGTCCGGGCAGGGCCACGCACCAAGTAAATGCGGGCATCGATATCTCTCGCTGCGGCAGCGCCGCCTGGCGGGTCGGGGCCGGGATGGAGCTGCGAGTCGATCCATAACGCCAACGGTCAGCCCGCATTCGCATGCCGCCACGTCGATCGCGGCGGCGGCGAACCGGCCGGCATCATCGTGCTCACTCTGGCGGGTGAGCGACCAGATCACTCGATTCCTGCCGCTGCCGCAGCAGCACTAGCCGGTCCAGACCGCGCAGTCCGGCGGCAGCATCCCGGCGTCGACTGGAGCGCTCGAGAGGAGCGGTGCGCCTGGGAGGCCCAGGTGTTCCAGGGGGACCGGGTCGGAGTTGAAGCTCACCGCGCAGGCGAAACCGGGGCCGCGGGTGAAGGCGAGGATTCCCTCTGGGGCGGGTCGCAATGCGAATGCGCCGCCGCGCAATTCGGCTCGGGTCCGGCGGAGGGCTATGGCGCGCTGGTACAGCGAGAGCGTCGAATCGGCCGCGCCGCGCTGCTGGGCCACGCTCAGGCGGCCCCATGTGGACGGCTGCGGCAGCCAGGGATCCTGGCCGCCTTTGGGACTGAAGCCGAACGGGGCCTCGTCGCCGTCCCACGGCAACGGGATGCGGCACTCGTCTCTTCCCGCCCTCGCACCGCCCGAGCGGTGCCAGATCGGGTCCTCGTGGAACGCCGCCGGGAGCGGCGGCGCCTGCGGCAGGCCCAGTTCGTCGCCCTGGTACAGGTACGCGGAGCCGGGCAGCGCGAGGCTCAGGAGGGCCATCGCCCGCGCCCGCCGCAGGCCGACCCGCTCGATGCGGTCCAGGTCGCCGTCGAGGTCCGGGCCGTCGAACCACTCGACGTCGCCGCGGTCGCGGGCGCTTTCGGCGGCCAGGCGCGTGGCCGCGCGGACCTCGTCGTGGTTGCCGAAGACCCAGGTGGGGGTCTTGCCGACCGCCGCCATCTCGTCGATCGAGCGGCTGATCGCGTCCCGCACCGTGTCGAGAGACCAAGGCGCCCAGAGGAACGCGAAGTTGAACGCCTGGTCCATCTCGTCGGGCCGGGCGTAGCGGGCCACCCGCTCGACGTCGCGCAGCCGCGCCTCAGCGACCATGATCCGGTCGGGCTCGTACGAGTCGAGGACCTTCCTCCACTCCCGGTAGACCTCGTGCACGCCGTCCTGGTCGAAGTAGGGCCGGTTCCCGCTCACGCCCGCGAACGCCGTGTCGGGCAGCCCGTCCGGTTTGATCAGGCCGTGCGCCACGTCGACGCGGATGCCGTCCACGCCGCGGTCGAGCCAGAACCGCAGCACGTCGGCGAACTCCTCGCGGACCTCCGGGTTCTCCCAGTCGAGGTCCGGCTGCTCGGGTGCGAACAGGTGCAGGTACCACTCGCCGTCGGGGAGCCGGGTCCAGGCCGGACCGCCGAAGACCGACCGCCAGTTGTTGGGCGGCTCGGCCCCGCCGGGGCCGCGGCCGGGACGGAACACGAACCGTTCGCGGGCAGCCGAACCGGGTGCGGAGGCCAGCGCCTCTCGGAACCAGGCGTGCCGGTCGGAGGTGTGGTTCGGGACCACATCGGTGATGACGCGAAGGCCCCGCTCATGCGCGGCCGCCAGCAGCTCGTCGAAGTCCGCCAGGGTCCCGAACTTCGGGTCCACTCCGCGGTAGTCGGCCACGTCGTACCCGCCGTCCACCATGGGCGAAGGGTAGAACGGCGTCAGCCATATGGCGTCGACCCCGAGTTCGACCAGGTAGTCCAGTCGGGAGCGGATGCCGGCGAGGTCGCCGATCCCGTCGCCGTCGGAGTCGGCGAAGCTGCGCACGTAGATCTGGTAGATCAGCGCCGCCGCACTCCAGTTCGAGCCGCTAGTCAATCCGCTCCCCCGTCCTCTGCTCCGGCAACCCTTCGATCGCCCTGCGGCCCAACACCTCCTCGAGGCGCCTCGAAAGCTGCCGTGCCGCGGGAGCGACCTCGTCGCCGTCCACCAATTGCACCATTGTCCGCTGCATCGCGGCCCACACCTCCCCCATCTCGGGGATCGACGGCATGAGGTCGCCTACCCGACAGGCCTCGTAGAACGACCGGACCGCCGGGTCGGACTCGCGGCTGCTGTCCAGGACCTCCCGCAGCGTCGGCACGTGCGGCCACACCTGCCGCAGCTCGGAGGAGACGTCGCTGCGGGTCAGGTGGTCCACGATCAGGTCCCGCGCGATGGCCTTGTTGCGGCCTCGGCGCGTCAGGAAGAACCCGTGGACCGAGACCATGGGCTTGATCGGCGCGACGCCTTCGAAGGGCGGCACCGGTCCGACCGCGAACCGCAGCCCGGCCTGCTGCGCGTCGCTCAGCATCCGCGACGTGCACAGCAGGTATGGCGTCCGGCCCGTCACGAACAGCTCCACGGCCTCGTCGCGGCCGATGCCGGGGCGCAGGCAGTCGAGTCCGGCGCTGCCCAGCTCGCGGAACCGCTCGAAGCCCACGTGGCTCGGCGGCGTGTCGACATGCAGCTCAGCGGGGTTCAGGCTCCCGTCCGCGCCCGACCCGAAGAACCGGCCGCCGCCGGCGAGCACCACCGGGTACATGTAGTACGGGTCGGGGACCTGCATCACGAAGGAGTGCTCGACCGCGCCGGTCCGGCGCAGTTCCTCACCGGCCGCGAGCATGTCTTCAAAGGACGAGGGTGCTTCCGGGGCGAGGTCGGTGTTGCGGATCAGCGCGGTCGAGTCGAACGCGTAGGGAATGCCGTACAGGTCCCCGCGGTACGCCATCGCTTTGAGCGCAAGCGGATCGAAGGCCTCCCGGTGCTTGGGCGACAGGAGGATCGGCTCGATGAGGCCGCTCTCGACGAGGCCGCCGATCCAGTCGTGGGGCCCGATCACGATGTCCGGCACCGGGTCCGAGGCGCCCGTGTCGAGCAGCTCGTCCCGCAGCTCCTCGATCTTCCCCGTCCGGAAGCGCGCCTCGACCTCGAACTCGGCGAGGAACCCGGTGAAGAACTGCCGCAGCGCTTTCACCCGCTTCGCGTCGCCCCAGATGAGCACCCGCTGCCCGAGCTCATGCAGCTGCCCCTGCCGGTCGCGGATCCAGCGCCGGCCCGCGGAGTCGGTGAAGGTGACCTCGACTCGGCAGTGCTCGGGATGCTCGGTTCGCACTGGGCTGCTGTGGACCACCGGCTCTGAGGCGGGCGGCACGACCGCCAGGTCGAAGCGCTCGCTCGAGTTCGGGTCGTGGATGTCGAGGACCGAGAACTTGGCGTCGTACACCGGGGTCTCGGAGGCGTTGCGCACGTAAACGCCCCACCCGCCGTCCACGTCATCGTGGCCCCACCACGCGGAGACCAGCGCGGCCTGGCTCCGCCGCTCCAATGATTCCTGCTTCTTGCGCGTCTCGGCGTTGGCCTCGTCGCGCGAGGACTCGATGCGGTACACGCGCATGGCGGCGATCGCGGCCACCGCCGCGAACGCGAGCGCGCCGAGCGAGGAGACCGCCGAGAGCCAATCGGGGATTTGGGTCCAGTCCACACGCCAAGCCTACGAACCCGGTTCGCCCCATGGGGTTCCGCACGGATCGCGGCGGCGATCAGGCCCGGTGGGCCATGGCCTTCGCCGTCAGTTCGACTGAGCGGACGCGGTCGGCGACCTGTTCGGCGTGGTGGGCGGTGATGATCTCATCGGCCCCTGCGGAGGCGGCGAACGCCTCCAGGAAGGCGCGGACCTCGTCCGGGGTGCCGGCCACGGTGTACTTGGTCATGGCCGAGAGCTGTTGTCCGCCTGGGGAAACGAGGAAGGCGTCGATCTCGTCGTCGGTGAAGTCCCGGCCGCCTTGGCCGCGTGCGATGAAGGCGCGGGCCCGGTTGCGGTAGGAGGTCCGGCGCTGCGCTTCGGCCTCGTCGCGGTCTTCGGCGGCGAAGACGTTGGCCCCGGCGATCACGTACGGTTCGGCCAGCTGCTCGGACGGCTGGAACTCCTCGCGGTAGACGGCCACCGCCTCGTGCAGGGCGTCCGGCGCGAAGTGGGAAGCGAACGCGTACGGCAGGCCGAGCTTCGCGGCGAGCTGCGCCCCGAAGAGGGAGGAGCCGAGGATGTACAGGGGCACTTCGCCGACGGGGACCGGCACGGACTGCACGCCCGGCACCCGCGACTCGCCCTTGAGGTAGCCCTGGAGTTCCAGCACGTCCTGCGGGAACGTGTCGGAGGAGGTCGCGTCGCGGCGGATGGCGCGCATGGTCTGGCGGTCGGTGCCGGGCGCGCGGCCCAGGCCGAGGTCGATGCGGCCGGGGAAGAGCGTCTCGAGGGTGCCGAACTGCTCGGCGATCACCAGCGGGGAGTGGTTGGGCAGCATGATCCCGCCCGCACCGAGCCGGATGGAGTCGGTGTGCTCGGCGACGTGGCCGATCACGACGCTCGTCGCGCTCGAGGCGATGGTCGGCATGTTGTGGTGCTCGGCGTACCAGACCCGCCGGTAGCCGCTGCGTTCGGCGGCGCGGGCGAGCTCGACGCTCGCGGCGAGACTCTCGCGCGCGGAACGGCCCGGCGCGATCGGCGCCAGGTCGAGGATCGACAGGGCTGCGGGCATATCGGGTGCCTTTCTCACAGACTGCGGTGGAGGTCTTCGGTGAACGCGCGGATGCGCTCCTCGTCGCGCCGGTAGTAGATCCACTGGCCGCGTCTGGTGGCCTGGAGGAATCCGGCGCGCTGGAGGATCGCGAGGTGCGCCGACACGGTCGAGGCGGAAGCGCCCGCCTTGACCTGGATCAGCCCGGCGCACACGCCGAGCTCCGCGGTGTCCCCGCAGGGGAAGTTCGCGGCAGGGTCCTTGAGCCAGTTGAGGATCCGCAACCGCGTCTCATTGGACAGGGCCTTGCATTCGTCGAGCACGTCCACCGTCCTTCGGCATTTCGCTAATTTCCGAAACTATCCCGATCCGGGTGCGGTCGGCACCATGAGCCTCGTCACCGCTTCGCGGGCTTCACAGGCTGCCGCAGGATCGTCTTCAGTTTTGCGGGCGCGGTGCGGCGCGCATCGCTGAGGTAGATCTCGTGGTGGTCGCCGTTGAAGGTGAGGTTGTTGTGCGGCAGGTAGTGGTCGTGCAGCTTCTCCAGCGTCGGCGTCTCGCTGTCGTACGAGCCGATGTGCAGGATCTGGACGCAGGTGCCCTCGTTGATCGTGCGCAGCCGGAGCTTCGCGAGCGCGGGGTTCGCCTTCTTGCTCCCGGCCTTCTTGACGGCTGCCACGACCATGTCCTTGTCGATCCAGTCCGGCTGGCCGATCAGCATGGTCCACTTCCACTCCTCCTTGCGGCGGGTGAGGAACACGCTGGGGTCGTCGGCCCGCCACAGCCCTTCCATCGGGGCCACCACGAAGTCCCTGCCGAGGTCGTTCTTGCTGGCGAACTTCAGCGCGTAGGCCGTGCCGTAGAGGGCTTCGACGGCTTGCCCGTACACGGCGGAGGTGTTCGGGTCGCCCTTGCCTTCGACGGCGAGGTACTGAAGCTCGGGCACCTCGACCACTTTGAAGGCCTTGGTCGGTGCCGTGTAGAGCGCTTTGCGGGCCTTCTTGACGTCGTACTTCTCCATGCCCCGCAGTCTTCCATTGCGGTGCGACACAAGTCGTCGAAGCTCAGATGGCGGTCGGGACGCGGGTGGTCACGAGGCCGACGTCGCCGAGGAAGCGCTCCAACGCGATGGTCGCTATGCCCGTGGCGACCGAGTTGCCGCGGACCGTCGAGACCTCGATGGCCAGGTCGGCGGCGGAGTCGCCGGGGGCCTCCTCGTGCACGCGGCGGCGCACGGCCGGGACGAGGTGGTCGCCCAGCGCCCATGCGGTCCAGCCGGTCAGCGTGATCATCTCGGGGTTGACGATCGCGACGAGGTCGGCGATCGCGGAGCCGAGATACCGGGCGGTGCGTTCGAGGGTCTCGGTCAGCGCGGGGTGCGCGGGCGGCTCGAGCGCGGCGGCCAGTGCGCCGATGAACTCGCGCTGCAAGGGCACCGCGGCGAGCGGGTGCTCGGGGGCGATCGCGGCCAGGGTCTGCTGGATCCCGGCCGCGCCCACATAGGCCTCGACGCATCCCTGTCTGCCGCAACGGCACCGGCGGCCGTCGAGGGCGAGGAGGCTGTGGCCCCACTCCCCCGCGCCGTTCTGGGCGCCGCGCAGGATCGTGCCTTCGAGGACGATCCCGGCGCCCACGCCGGTGCCGAGGTTGACGGTGATCATGCTCTTGTGGCGGCGGCCCTCGCCGAACCACAGCTCGGCGGTGGCGATCGCCTTGAGCGGGTTGTCGACGACGATCGGCAGGCCGATCCTGTCGCGCAACCGGTCCACATGGAGCCAGGCCTCGTTCGGCACCACCACGGAGACCTCGGTCCAGCGCTGCATCCCGCCGGGGAGCGAGATGCCCACGCCGAGCACGTCCTCACGGGCGACGCGCGCACCCTCGACTGCGCAGTTCTCAAGCGCGCAGTCGAGGGCTCGCACGATCGCGTCGATGACGTAATCGGGCTCGTCGTGGTGCTCGTCGGTGGCGACCTCGGCCGAGGCCAGCTCGTCGAGCGCGGAGTCGAACACGGTCGCCCGCACGTACGTCTCCGCGACGTCGACCCCGACGATGCGGCCGCGGTTCCCGTTGAGCCGCAACGTCGTCGTCGGCCGCCCGATGCGCCCGCCGGTGCGGCGGGCCTCGGTGACGATGCCGCCTTCGAGCAGGTCGCTGACGACCGTGGCCACCGTCGCGTTGCTCAGGCCCGTCACCCCGGCCAGGTCGCCCCGGCTCGCCTCGCCCGCCGCCAGCAGCGCGTGCAGGACGTCGAGCCGCGACTCGCTGCGGATGTCGCGGGAGGTGCGCCGGGTGACGGCCATGTGGACTCCTGGTTCGCTACTGGATCATTCCGGCGTGGCGGCGGCGCTCACGCTCGCGAGGCGCGGCCGGTCGCCGCCGGCGGTGCCGCGGACCAGCAGGCGCACCGTGCCGGTGTTCCATGATTCCGGAATCCACAGTCGCCCAGGGTCCCCGCCGGTGAACTTCGGCCGGGCCGCGTCGTCGAGCCAGACGCGTCCCAGCAGTTCACCGCGCACGAACGCGCTGACGCGCACCTGCTCGCCCTCGAACCGCAGCGAGCGGCCGCCGGACGGGACGGCCACGTCGAGCCAGGTCTCCTCGCCGGGCGCGAGTTCGAGCGGCAGCTCGATCCCGGTGCCGCTGCCATCCTTTTGGGACAGTTCAAGGAGGGCGTCGTCGGCTTGCGCCTCGACCTGCCAGTCTCGCACAGCCTCCAGGCGCAGCAGTGTCGCACCGCCGCCGTCGACCGGCCAGTGCGACATGGTGATCGCGACTTCCCGGCCCGCGCCGGGGGCGAGGTGCACCCACGGGTCGTTCGGGCTCACGATGCTGGAAACGCCGTCCACCGTGATCTCGCACGGGGTCTGGAGTCCGTCGAGGTGCAGCGCGTAGCCGCTGGTGCCGTCCACGGGCAGGGCGCGCCGGTACGTGGCCGGGCGCCCGATCCGGGTGCTGCTCCAACCGGCGAGCGTGCGCACCGGGGCCGGTTCGCCGGCCCACTGCTCGCCGCCGTCGACGGTCCACAGTGAGGCGATGTCCTCGCTCGATGCGATCGCCCAGACGCGGCCGAGGCCGCGCAGGGAGCCGATCGCGAGACCGGGCAGACGTGAGTCGTCGAAGTTGGCGTGGCCCCAGGTCTCCACCGTGGCGTCGAGCCGCGAAGCGCCTCCGACCGGGATGCGAACCGTCGCACCGAACTTCGCGAAGCTCGGCAGCGCCGAGCCGTCGAGCGCGAGGTCCACGATGTCGCCCGCGCCTTCGATCAGGAGCTCCGCGATGCCGTCCACGGCGGCCGCGTAGTGCGTGCGGCCCCGGTAGACGCCGACCGCTTCCGAGGCCGGGGGGAACTCGTGCGCGGTCGTCTCGCCGGAGCGGGTCTCCAAGTCGAGACGCGTTGCAACGGTGAGGATCTCCGGTTCCGGCAGCGGCTCGGAGATGACACCGAGGGTGTCGTCCGGGGTCGCCACGTCCTCGGGGTGGAAGACCTCGACGGTCCAGCGGTCCCCGCCGGAGTACACCTCGGTGAGCACGGGCGCACCGAGTTCGGGCGCGTCGAGCTCGACGAGTTTCACGCCGTCGGCGCCTTCGAGCGCGATCGTGCTCGGCACGCGCGAGGCGAACTCGAGCCCTTGGGAACCGGCGCCCACGAGGTCCGCCGAAGCGAGCCGAAGCGTGCCGGGCAGGCCGAAGCCCGCGAGCGGCAGGTCGCGCAGGACCAGCGCGCACGAGAAGGGCGCCAACGCGATCGCGGTCTCGGGCAGGTCGCCCGAAGCGGCGAGGGTCGCCGTGCCCGCCTCGTCGCCGAGGTTAGGGACGCCGGTCACCGTGCCGCCGCCGTCCAGGACCAAGGTCGAGGCGGAGGCGCTGGTGGAGACGGTCGCGTCAACGAGCGCTTCGGCGGAGGTGGCCTCGGCCCTGGTGAGGGCCGGGCCGAGCGTGCGGGCGAAGGCCGCCAGGACGCGGGCCTCGGCCGTCTCCGAGCGCGATTCGCCCACAGGGGACAGATAGCCGCCGAAGTCGTAGTCGTGGGTCATGAACCCGCCCGGGTCGCCCCAGTTGCCGACCGAGGGCGTGTACCCGAAGTCGTAGCCGGAGGCCTGGAGGTACGGCGCGAGCAGGGTCGCGCCGCTGACCAGGAGCCGCCGCAGCGTCGTGTGGGCACGGTTGGTCTCGGTGACGAGCAGCGGGAGTCCCTTGGCGCCCACGAGGTCGGCGTAGCGGCGGACCTCGGCCTCGACGAACGGCGAGCGGTCGTCGGGGTAGAAGTTGAACGCCGGGGCCACGCCTTCGACACCGCCCGTGGAGCCGATCAGGTCGCCCTGGCCGGCGCAGGCGACGAGCGGCACGTCGATGCCGTGGCCGATCGCCATGTCCCGCAAGGCGGTGAGGTAGGCGTGGCGGTCGTGCGTGTCGAAGAAGTCGAGCTCGTTCTCGAGCTGGACGGCGATCACGCTGCCGCCGCGGCCCCACTGGCGTTCGGCGAGGAGCGGCATGGCCTGGTCGAACCAGCGCTGGACCTGCGCGAGGAACTTCGGTTCCGCTTGGCGCAGCCGGAGTCCGTCTTCGAGTGCGAGCCACGAGGGCAGCGCGCCGCCGTCCCATTCGGAGCAGATGTACGGTCCGGGCCGGGCGATGACCGCGAGACCGGCCTCGTGCGCGAGGTCCAGGAACGCGCCGACGTCGTGGCGGCCCTCGAAGTCCCACTCGCCCGGGGCCGTCTCGTGGAAGTTCCACGGCAGGTAGACGTCGATCGCGCGGTAACCGGTGGCGCGGACCTGCGCGAGGCGCGCCTCCCAGACCTCGCGGGGAAGCCGGAAGTAGAACAGCGACGCGCACAGCAGCGCTTCCTCGCGGTCGTCGAGGACGAGCCCAGAGCGTCCGAGCCGGACGGTCGCGGTGGACGGATCAGTCACTTCACACCAGCACTTCCACCTTGAAGGTTCATTTCGTACAGGTACTTCTGGCCGAGGTAGTAGATGACGATCATGGGGAGCGTCAGGATGATCGAGCCGACCATGACGAGGTTCCACGGCGGCAGCTGCATCTCGTTGCTCGTGCCCGTCATGTACTGCAGGCCGAGGGCGAGCGGCATCGATTCCTCGGAGTTGAGGTAGATGAGCGGGCCCATGAAGTCGCCCCATGCGTGCGTGAGCGTGAAGATCGCGATGGCGGTGAGGATCGGCCACATCATCGGCAGGACGATCCGGCGGTAGACGCCGAAGTAGCCGAGCCCGTCCATCTGAGCGGCCTCGTCGAGCTCGCCCGAGATGCGGGAGACGAACTGCCGCACCAGGAACACGTTGAACGCGTTGGTGAAGAAGTTCGGGATGATGAGCGGCAGGTACGTGTTGACCCAGCCGAGTTCCTTGAACAGCAGGAACTGCGGGATCATCGTGATCTGCGCGGGGATCATCATCGTGGCGAGCACGATGAGGAACATGACGCCCTTGCCGGGCGCGCGCAGCCTCGCGAAGGCGTAGCCGACGAGCGACGAGGACAGCACCTGGCCCACCGCGGACAGGGTCGCGATGATGACCGAGTTGGTCACGAAGCGCCCCACGGGCAGGCCGGTCGCGGTGAAGACCTCGGTGAAGTTCCTCCACTCGAACTCGGTCGGGATGACCGTGAACGCGTTCTGCGAACTGGTCAGGTCGCTCGACAGCGCGATCGAGATCATGAGGATGAACGGCACGAAGAAGATCGCCGAGACGACGAGCAGCACCGCGTAAGTGGCGGGCGAGGCCTTGAAGACCGACAGCCCCCTCGTGGCGAAGTCGGCCGCGGACTTCTTCCGGCCCTTCTCGACCGCGTGGTCGGGACTCTGGGTGGCGGTCATCAGCGCACCTCCGTCTCGTAGAAGACCCATTTGCGGGACGTGCGGAACGCGATCAGGGTGAAGGCCATGATCACGACGAAGAGCAGCCAGGCGACCGCCGAGGCGTAACCGAAGTGGTAGAACTTGAACGCCTCGTCGAACAGCAGCGGCACCACGGTCTTGCTGGCGTTGTTCGGACCGCCACCGGTGAGGATGTACACCTGCGAGAAGATCTGGAACGCCCCGATCAGCCCCATGATGAGGTTGAAGAAGATCACCGGGGTGATCTGCGGGAACGTCACGGACCAGAACTGGCGCCAGGGAGTGGCTCCGTCGATCTCGGCGGCCTCGTAGAGCTCGCGCGGGATGCCGTTCATCGCCGACAGCAGCAGCACGGTCGCTCCGCCTGCGCCCCATGCGGACAGGACGATCAAGGCGGGCTTGACCCAGGCCTCGTCGATGAGCCAGTTCGGCCCGTCGATGCCGATCCACCCGAGCAGGTCGTTGAGCGGACCTGAAGGCGCGAGCACCATCTTGAAGACCATCGCGGTCGCGACGAGCGGGACCAGCGTGGGCAGGTAGATGAAGGTGCGGAACAGCTTGCGTCCGCGCACCCGCTTGTTGAGCAGGTTCGCGAGCCACACGCCGATGACCAGGCCGAGCGGCACGGAGATGAGCGCGTAGTAGAAGGTGTTGCCGAGCGCCTTCCAGAAGATCGGGTCCTCGGTGAGCGCTTCGGCGTAGTTCTGCAGCCCGACGAACTCGGGCGCCGTGAACGAGTCCCACTCCGTCAACGAGATGTAGATGGAGGCGATCATGGGGCCGAGCAGGAACCCGACGAACCCGATCAGCCACGGCGAGATGAAGAGCCAGAAGTAGAAGGCTTCCTTCTTGCGGCGGCGGGACATTTTGGCGCGGGGGCGGCGCCCGCCGGCGCGGCGCGCAGTGGTGCGCGCCGCGCCGGTGGCTTCGCCGACGTCGATCGACATGAGAGCGTCCTACTCGATGGTGGACTCGAGTTGCGTCTGGATCTTGTCCAGCTCGGTCTGGGCGTCGCCGCCCTCGTTCCAGAAGGTGCCGAGGTTGTCGTTGAAGGCCGCCTGCATCTCCTCCCACTCCGGGATGAACGGAGCGCGGAAGATGAACTCGGAGGACTCGCCGAACGCGGCCATGTTCAGGCCCTCAGGCGCCCACGCGGGCTTGAGGAACGCGTCGGACTGCTGCACCGCGATGTTGGCGGGCACGTCCTGGGCCTTGTCGATGATGACCGTCTGGGCCTCGGTGTCGGTCAGGAAGTCGATCGCTTCGAAGGCCTTCTCGGGGTTGTCGCTGTCGCGGGTGATGGACAGGCCGGAACCGAAGGCGGAGACCGCCTGCTCCTGGCCGCCCCACAGCGGGGCGATGCCCCAGTTGATGTCGGACTCCAGGAGCCCGCCGATGCCCCAGAAGCCGGTGGCGTTCATCGCGACGGTGCCCGCGGCGAAGGCGGGGTCGCCGCCCATGTCCGGGCCCATGTCCGCGTACTCGGCCGCGGTCGGCGCGTAGTGGTACTTGTACTGCAGGTCGTTGGCCCACTGGAGGGCTTGGACGACCTCAGGGGAGTTGACCGTGGGCTTGCCGCTGTCGTCGATGATCTGCCCGCCGTTCTGGTAGGCGAAGCTCCACCACTGGGCCCACCAGCCCGCGCCCGAGAAGCCCCACTGCTCACCTGGGATGGTCAGTTTCTCCATGGCGGCCTGGGCGTCTTCCTGGGTCCAAGCGGCCGTGGGGTACTCGACGCCCGCGGCGTCGAACAGGTCCTTGTTGTAGTAGAGGATCATCGCGCCGGAGCGGTCCGGGATCGCGTAGGTCTGGTCCTCGTAGGTGTACAGCTCTCCGGCAGGTCCGAAGCGCTCGTCCATGTTGAGGCCGGCCGACTCGATGTACTCGTCGAGGGGAAGCAGCTGGCTCTTGGAGGAGTACGAGTTGACGTTCTCGGCGACCTGCATGATGTCGGGGCCGTCGCCGCCCGCGATCATCGTCTGGACCTTCTGCGCGTACTGGTCCGAGGGGATCAGCTGGAGTTCGATCTTGGTGTCGGGGTTCTCGGCCTCGAAGAGGTCGATGCGCGCCTGGTAGGTCTCCTTGTCGAGGTCGCCGCCCCAGACGACCATCTTGAGGGGCCCGTCGTCGCCGGAGTCGCCTCCGCCGCACGCCGCCAGAGCTGCTGCACCGAGCATCACCGTTGCGGCGAGCCCGGCGCCTCTGCGCCACTTAGCCTTGTCCACCATGTCTTCCGCCTCCTTGCGGTCGGGGGTTCGGACGCCGACGGGCCGTCGGCGCGAGTTAAGACAAGGCAAAATCTAACCCATAGATTAAGGGTTGAATAGATGCGATGGATAACAATTTCGCTGCGGTGAACATGGGATGACAGGACTGAGTTGGCGATCGAACGCAGATACACTAGTATTCCTATCGTTTTAGTTGACTTCCATTTCGAGTGGCATTATGGTGTGATGCGTGCCTGTGGGCACTTCCCCCCATATATCGCGAAAGGGTCTGCCATGCCCGAGACCGAGCCGCGTCGCGGCTTTTGGACCAAGTCAGCAGCCGTCGCCACCGCCGCCCTCACCCTGGTGGCGAGCGCCTGCGGCACTGATGATGCCGCCGAGACCGGTGCCGGCTTCGAGGACTGCCTGACCGAACCCACCACCTGCAACTCCGGGCCCCGAGCCGAGGGCGGCGACCTGGTGTGGGCCGTGGGCGGCCAGTGGGAGGCCTGGGGCCAGGCCGACCTCTACGGATCCAGCCTGTCCACTTCGATCGTCAACCAGCCGCTGCGCCCCACCGTCTTCACGTACGACCAGTCCGGCGAGATCCACTACAACGACGGGATCTACTCCGAAGGCCCCGAACTGCTCTCGGAGGCGCCGATGACGGTGGCCTACCACCTCAAGGAGGACACGACCTGGGGCGAGGGCACCCCGATCGGGATCGACGACTTCCTCTGGCACTGGAAGGCCACCTCCACCGACGAGGCCCAGTGCGCCGGCTGCACCCCCGCGACCGACTACGGCTCCAATGTGGCCTCCATCGAGGAGGGCGAGGACCACACGATCGTCGTCACCTACAAGGACGACTACCTCGACGCCGAGTGGTACGCCGCCCAGGTCATCACCCACCCCGCGCACATCGCCGAAGCCCGAGGCCACACCGACTGGCGCACCGACCCGGCCGTGATGGCCGCGTCCGTCGCCGACTTCTCGGAGAACCCGCCGCTGGACTACAGCGCCGGCCCGTTCAAGATGGTCGAAGGCGTGCTCGGCGACTACGCGAAGTACGAGCCGAACCCCGAGTGGACCGGCTCGCAGCAGTCGACACTCGACTCCTTGACGCTCAAGTACATCGAGGGCGCCGACGCGATGGCGACCGAGCTGCGGCAGGGCACGATCGACGGCGCCGCGCCGAGCAGCTTCGACCCGGAGATCCTGGACCAGCTCGCGGGCGAGCAGGACCTGAAGTTCAGCGTCGCGCCCCAGTCGGGCTGGTCCCACATCGACGCGAACTTCGACAACCCGTTCCTGGCCGAGGAGCCGCTGCGCAAGGCGATCTTCACCGCGATCGACGCCGACGAGGTCAACGCCCGCGCGTACGGATCGGCCTTCGCCGACACCGAGACGATGAGGAACGTGCTCTTCCGTCCCGACTCGGAGTACTTCACCGACCAGATCGGCGACTCCGGGCTCGGCTCGGGCGACCTCGACGCGGCCCGCGCGATCCTCGAGACCGCCGGGTACACCTGGAACGGCGACGCGCTCCTCACCCCTGCCGGCGAGCCGGTGTCGCTGCGCTTTCGCACCGGCATCGAAGGCGAGGCCTTCAACCCGATCATCCAGGACCTCGTCATCACGTACCTGGGCGACCTCGGGGTCGAGGTCACGACCGACCCGATCCCCAACGGAGAGCTCAACTCCGTGCTCGAGGCCCGCGACTGGGACCTGATCCTGTTCTCCTGGATCGAGACCCCGCTGTTCGCCGCCTCGGCGCTCGACTACTGGGGCGAGGGCAACCACACCGGGTTCCAGAGCGCCGAAGTGGACGCGATCGTCGCCGAGCTCGCCACCACGCTGGACCGCGACCGCGCGGCCGAGCTGAACAACCAGGCCGCGCAGATCTCCCTCGACGAGTCGGTGCAGCTGCCGCTCGCGTGGACGCCGGCGCTGGTCATGGTGAACAAGGACGTGGTGAACGTCCGCGACAACTGGGCGACCACGATGCGGGTCTTCTACAACGTGGGCGAGTGGGGCTACCTCGACGAGAACGCCGAATAGGCCGATGCGGCCGGGCTTCGGCCCGGCCGCGGCATCTGCCGACCGCGCTCGCATAGGCTCGGAGCCGTGAGCGATGCGGCAGAGGTGAAGTCAGAGAGCGTGATCACGGTGCTGGTGGCCGCGCTGATGAACCTCGGCATCGCCGTGGCGAAGCTCGTCGCCGGGCTCCTGGGCGGGTCGGCCGCGATGGTCTCGGAGGCGGCGCACTCGGCGGCCGACACCATCACCGAGCTCATGCTCTACATCGCCTTGCGCAACAGCGTGAAGCCCGCCGACGAGCGGCACCCGTTCGGCTACGGCAGCACCCAATACATGTGGGCGGCGCTCGCGGCGGCGTTCACGTTCGTGGCGGGCGGCCTGTTCTCGATCACCCACGGCTTCCACTCGATGAACGGCGGCGCCGAGGGCGACTACCGCATCTCGTATGCGGTCCTTGCCATCTCGTTCGTGCTGGAGGCGGTCTCGTTCGGACGGACCATCGTGCAGCTGCGGAGCGAGTCCCGGCACTGGAACGTCCGCCCGCGCCTGTTCCTGCGGCACACGCCGGACACGAGCCTGAAAGCGGTGTTCCTGGAGGACCTCGCCGCGCTCATCGGCCTCGTGCTGGCCGCGACGGGCCTCCTGCTCACCGAGTTCACCGGGAACCCGGTCTACGACGGGACCGCGTCAGTCCTCATCGGCGTGCTGCTCCTGATCGTCGCCGTGCTGCTCGGCCAGGCGAACCTGTCGCTGCTCATCGGCAAGAGCCTGCCGTCGCGCTTCCAAGAGGAGCTGCGCGCCGAGCTCGAAGCGGGCGAGGACATCGCGGCAGTGCAGGAACTCCTGACCCTCCAACTCGGACCGACATCGGTGATGGTCGCCGCCAGGATCGACTTCCGCGACAGCGCGAACGGCGAGGCCATCGAACGTTCCTGCCGGGCGCTCGAGGCGCGGCTGCGCGAGCGCTACCCGATGGTGCGGTACGTGT
Organism: Glycomyces rhizosphaerae; assembly: GCF_042647865.1. Taxonomy (NCBI): domain Bacteria; kingdom Bacillati; phylum Actinomycetota; class Actinomycetes; order Glycomycetales; family Glycomycetaceae; genus Glycomyces; species Glycomyces rhizosphaerae. The sequence goes on along the minus strand of NZ_JBHRWO010000021.1, from coordinate 496,838 downwards.
ACCTGAGCCCTTGGGGGGACGCGGACCTCACCCCTCGATGACCTCCTGGGCGTTCGCGAGGTAGCCGCGCATCTCCTCCTGCCAGGCGTACGTCTCGTCTTCGATGTCGAGGTAGTAGCGCAGCTGCGCCTGCTCCCAGGCGTGGTCGGCGGCCTCGCGGAAACCGGACTCATCGCCGCACGCGGCGAAGTCCGCGGCGAGGTCGCGTTCGAACGCGAGCCAGGCTTCGACATCGGCCACGTCGGGGACCTCCTCGGGGACCTCGGGCCAGGGCCCGGTGGTCTCGGTGCCGATGTCCGCCGGGTTGACCGTCTCGCCGGCGGCGACGAGGTATTCGCGGACGAGGATCCGGTCGTTCTGGAACTCCCAGCCGGTCGAACCACGGTCGGCGAGGCAGTCGAGCAGGGGGCCTTCGGCGTCGGCGGTGCGCTCGGCGTACCGCTCGTGCATGGCCTGCCCGTCGCCGTTCGGCGGCTCGGGGCGGTAGAGCCAGTCGGTCCAGCCCTCCTCCTCGTTCTCCGAGGCCTGGAACTCGCCGTAGACGGCCTCGACCATCTCCAGGAGGCAGCCCTCGGGGGGCGGGTTGACGTAGACGCCCTCGCCGCTGGCGTCGGTCTTGGTGCCGGGGCCGCCCAGGTCGGGGTACTTCGCGGCGGCCCAGGTGTCGCCCCCGTAGGCGACGTACCAGGCGAACTGGTCGGCGGGATCCTGGAGGTAGAACTCGTCGAGCTCGTCCGTGAACATCTCCGCGGCGAGCTCCTCGCCCATCGACAGCGCCAGCTCGGCCTGCAGCTCGGCCTCGTGCTCGGCGTAGAGGGCCGCATCGAAATCCTCGGCGCCGTCCAGGGCCGCCCACTGCCAGAAGCCCCGCCGCTCGGCCTCTTCCACAGTGGGCAGGAAGGTGTCGTACGGCGGCGCACCGAGCAAGTTGTCGGTCTCCGGGGGCACCATGGAGTTGAAGATGCCGGGGTCGTGGAGGGTGAAGCCCTGTTCCTCCAGGCAGTCCTGGATGATCCGGGCCTCGGACTCGTCGAGTTCTGCGGTGAGGCGGTTGCTCTCGTTGTACATGTCCGTCAGCCGGCCCTCGTAGGCCGCGAAGTCGAGGTCCTCCTCCGGTTCTTCGAACCAGGAGCAGCCGGCGGCGGCGGTCAGGGCGAGGACGGCGGCGGCGATACCGATCCGCTTGAGCAGCAAGGGGAATCCCATCGTCGGAGTCATCGCCGCATAGACGCGCCGAGTCCGTTCCCGGGTTGCACCGCTTCGCGGCTTTTCTCCGGCCGGCGAACGGGCCGCCTTCGCGAGGCGGCCGGGCGCACCGATCGGTCGGATCGGTGCGCCCGGTTGCCGTCAGCGGAGCTTTTCTGCTCCGGCCCAGGCTTGGACCAGGCCCGGCACGGCCCAGGTGGTGTGGATCTTCCCGTGGAGCTCCGGGAACTCCGTGATCTCGCTCGTCATGGGGGCTTCGGGGTGCGCCTCGTTCCAGGCGGCGAGGAGGTCGACCCACTCGCCGTTGAAGAGGCTGCCCTCGATGTGCATGGCGTCGCCGCCCCAGTTGTAGAGCGCCTGCGAGGGCTCGACGCCCTCCATGTCCCAGGCGTTGTTCTCGGCGTAGATCGCCGAGTACTTGCCCGAGCCGATCGAGTAGTAGTACGGGTAGTCCGTGTCGGGGTCGCGCGTGAAGTAGTTGTTGTACACGTGGGCCTGGCCCCAGCGCAGTCGCGGGGAGCGCTGGCCGGTGGTGTCGAACCAGTTGTGGTGGATGGTGACCCGCAGCTTGTCGGCCTCGCCGTAGCGGTCGGAGTCGGTGTTGCCGATGAGCATGGTCTTGTCGTGCGCGCCGATATGCGACCAGGAGACCGTGATGAGGTCGGAGGCGCGCACGATGTCGATGCCGCCGTCGAGGTGCTCGACGTGGGCGCCCCAGATCTCGGGTTCGGCGTAGTCGTCGTAGCCGCCGTCGTCGACGGTGAGGTGGTCGAGCCACACATGGGTGGCGCCGCTCAGCTCGAAGTTGTCGAACTCGCCGTCCCAGGCGTCGCCTTCCCAGGCGGGGAAGCAGTCGTAGGAGTTGTGGATGCCGAGGTTGCGGACGATCACGTTGTCCACGTTGCTGATGTAGAACGAACCGTGGGTGACCGAGGCGGCGCCGTCTCCGACGATGGTGGTGTTGGCGCCGATGTTGAGCAGCACGTGTTCGCGGTAGGCGTCGTAGGAGCGGTCCCGGGCCTCTTCGACCGGTCCGGCGGGGGCGTTCCAGCCCCAGACCTCGGGATCGTAAGTCTCCAGGTAGGACTCCCAGGTGTAGCCGGGGTCGTTCCAGGCTTCGCAGGTGAGCGCGCTGCCGTCGGCGTCGGTCCAGGCGTCGATGTCGCCCTTGACCTTGACGATCTTGGGCTCGTCGCCTTGGACGGCCTCCTTGAGCTCGGCCCAGGTGTCCACGGTGTACACGTGGTCGCGGGCGGCGTCGGCGCCGCCGGTGGTGCCGCCGTCGTAAGCGGCCCAGCCGTCGTTCGCGGCGAGGGTCTGGCGGCCGAGGTCGTGGCGGCCGTGCGCGTCGGCGGCGCCGGGCACGGACGTGGCGGCCAGTGCCGCGATCGCGGCAGCGGCGAGGACTCGTCTGACAGGACCGTTCATCGTCGAATGTCCTTTCGGGGTGAGGGGGCGCCCGGTTCACGGAAACCGGTTGCAGGAAACCGATTGCCCTAGCCTGTCGCAACAGGAACCCCATGTCAAGCATTCGACTATGTCAATATCAGCGGACACGGAGAAGGGTCGCCGAGGAAATCCCCCAGCGACCCTTTCGGCTCGTCCTAACCCTGCAGCTCGGACAGGGCCTTCTGCCAGGCGCCCTGGTCGCGGGCCTCGCCGGGCATGTTCATCTCGGCGAAGCGCACGACGCCCTGCTTGTCGATGACGAAGGTGCCGCGGTTCGCCATGCCCTTCTCCTCGTTGAAGACGCCGTAGGCCTGGGCGACCTCGCCGTGCGGCCAGAAGTCGCTCAGCAGCGGGAACTCGAAGCCCTCGCGCTGCGCCCAGACCTTGTGGGCGAACGGGGAGTCGATGGAGACGCTGAGGACCTGGACGTCGTCGGTCTGGTAGGCGTCGAGGTTGTCGCGGATGCCGCACAGCTCGCCCTCGCACACGCCGGTGAAGGCGAACGGGTAGAACACGAGCAGGACGTGCTTCTCGCCGAGGAAGTCGGCGAGGCTGACCTCCTGGTTGTTCTGATCTTTCAGGGTGAAGCCGGGGGCCTTGGTTCCGGGTTCGATCGGCATGCGCGCTCCTAGCGGTCCGGCCCTCGGCGGAGGGCCTGCTGGTCTCTGGCGCCCTGAACGTTATCGCCATCCGCGCGCGCCGTGGACCGGGCCCGCCCGGAGAGGACCCTCGCGACAGCTCCCGTCCGCTCAGCGGCGGGCGACGACCATCCGGGAGGCGACCCAGTCCGGGGACGCGTTCAGGGTCTTCGTCGATTTGAGACCGGCGAGGGCCATGGACTCCTCGATGTCGGCCGGCTCGATGTGCCCGGGCCGTCCGGCCTTGGGGGTGAGGAGCCAGACCACGCCGTTGTCGGCGAGGGGGTCGCGCGCGTCGAGCAGGAGGTCGACGAGGTCACCGTCCTCTTCGCGGCACCACAGGAGCACCGCGCCCACGATCTCGTCGGAGTCCTCGTCGAGGAGCTCCCCGACGGCGTCGATGACGGCGGTGCGCAGGGCCGCGTCGACATCGGTGTCGAAGCCGATCTCCATGACGGATTCGACACCGTCAAGCCCGAGTCGCTGCACCACACTCGATGAGTCCACCGGGCTGCTCGGAGCGTTCACTACATCCCCTCCATAAGTTGGGCTGCCAGAGCGTACCGCTCGGCTCTGCACAGCATATGAACTAGAGCATATGGCGTGCGGCATATCCGGCGCTCGCGCCCGCGCGCGAAAGAAGCCCGGCCGGGCCGTTCGCAAAGCCGTGCGGGATGAAGGTGCGGACACGTTCACATGGCGGTGATCTCGCTTTCCGAGACAGCTCGGACGGCGTCGCAGGTGAGCGCGTTTCACGACTTCGGGGAGTGTGTGCGCGGTCGCATCAAGGCGGGTGGGTCGACGATGCTCGCGGTAGATTCAAGGGAGGATGGTAGAAAACGATGACACTCTGCTGCCTGAAGAGCAACCCTGCAAAGCCGCAGTCTTAGAACGAGGGATCGCCCGTGACCACGGAACAGAACCGGCCGCCCATCAGTGACGGATTGCCGACCCAAGTACCGGACACTGACCCTGGGGAGACCAGCGAGTGGCTGGAATCCCTGGACGGCCTCCTCGACGGCGGCGGGCGCACCCGTGCCCGCTACGTCGTGCAGCGACTGCTCGAGCACGCCCGCAAGCGCCAGATCGGCGTACCGGCGTCCACGAGCACCGACTACGTGAACACCATCCCGGTCGAGGCCGAGCCGCACTACCCCGGCGACGAGGCCATCGAGCACCGCATCCGCGCCTTCGTGCGCTGGAACGCGGCGATGACCGTCCACCGCGCGCAGCGTCCCGGCATCGGCGTGGGCGGCCACATCTCGACCTACGCCTCCGCGGCGAACCTGTACGAGGTGGGCTACAACCACTTCTTCCGCGGCCGCGACCACGTCGGCGGCGGCGACCAGATCTTCTTCCAGGGCCACGCCTCCCCCGGCATGTACGCCCGCTCCTTTGTGGAAGGCCGGCTGACCGAGGACGACCTCGACGGCTTCCGCCAGGAGGTCTCGCGCCCGCAGGGCGGCCTGCCCTCGTACCCGCACCCGCGCCTCATGCCGGACTACTGGCAGTTCCCGACCGTGTCGATGGGCCTCGGCCCGATCAACGCGATCTACCAGGCGCTGTTCAACCGCTACATGGACGACCGCGGGATCACGGACACCAAGCAGCAGCAGGTGTGGGCGTTCCTCGGCGACGGCGAGATGGACGAGGTCGAGTCGCGCGGCGCGCTGCAGTTCGCCGCCGGGGCCGAGCTCGACAACCTCACCTTCGTCGTCAACTGCAACCTCCAGCGCCTCGACGGTCCGGTGCGCGGCAACGGCAAGATCGTCCAGGAGCTCGAGTCGTACTTCCGCGGCGCGGGCTGGAACGTCATCAAGGTCATCTGGGGCTCGGAGTGGGACCCGCTGCTCGCAGCGGACGCCGACGGCGCCCTGGTGAACCTCATGAACACCACCCCCGACGGCGACTTCCAGACGTTCAAGGCCGAGTCCGGGGCGTTCATCCGCGAGCACTTCTTCGGCCGCGACACCCGCACCAAGGCCATGGCGAACAACCTCTCGGACGACGAGATCTGGGCGCTGCGCCGCGGCGGCCACGACGACCGGAAGATCTACGCCGCGTACAAGGCCGCGATGGACCACGAGGGCCAGCCCACCGTGATCCTCGCCCACACCGTCAAGGGCTACCGCCTCGGCTCGACCTTCGAGGGCCGCAACGCGACCCACCAGATGAAGAAGCTCTCGCTGGACGACCTCAAGGGCTTCCGCGACGCGCTCGAGATGCCCGTCACCGACGCGCAGCTCGAGGCCAGCCCGTACCTGCCGCCGTACGCCAAGCCGGAGCCCGGCTCGGCCGAGCACGAGTACCTGCAGGACCGCCGCGCCGCTCTGGGCGGTCCGATCCCCAAGCGCCGCAACACGGTCATCCCGTTGAGCCTGCCGGGCGAAGAGGCCTACAAGTCGGCCAAGCGCGGCTCGGGCAAGCAGAAGGCCGCCACGACGATGGCGCTGGTGCGCCTGCTCAAGGACCTCATGCGGGACAAGGAGACCGGCAAGCGCTGGGTCCCGATCATCCCCGACGAGGCCCGCACGTTCGGCATGGACGCCATGTTCCCGACGGCGAAGATCTGGTCCCCGCACGGCCAGCAGTACCTGTCGGTGGACCGCGACCTGTTCCTCTCCTACAAGGAGTCCGAGCAGGGCCAGCTCATGCACGTCGGCATCAACGAGGCCGGTTCCATGGCCGCGTTCACCGCCGCCGGCACCGCGAGCGACACGCTCGGCGAGCCGATGATCCCGTTCTACATCTTCTACTCGATGTTCGGGTTCCAGCGGACCGCCGACGCGATCTGGGCCGCCACGGACCAGCTCGCGAACGGCTTCCTCATCGGCGCCACCGCCGGACGCACCACGCTCAACGGCGAGGGGCTCCAGCACGAGGACGGCCACTCGCTGCTCATGGCGCACACCAACCCGGCGGTCGTCTCCTACGACCCGGCGTACGGCTACGAGATCGGGCACATCGTCCAGGACGGCCTGCGCCGCATGTACGGCGAAGGCGAGCACGTCTTCTACTACATGACCGTGTACAACGAGCCGATCGTGCAGCCCGCCGAGCCCGAGAACGTGGACGTCGAGGGCATCCTCAAGGGCATCCACAAGGTCCAGAGCGCCGAGGGCACCGGCCCCCGAGTACAGCTGCTGACCTCCGGCTCGGGCATGTCCTGGGCGATCAGGGCCGCCGAGCTGCTCGCCGCCGACTGGGGCGTGGCCGCCGACGTCTGGTCGGTCACCTCCTGGACCGAGCTCAGCCGCGACGCCATCGAGGCCGACCGGCACAACCTGCGCCACCCGGAGGCCGAGAAGCAGGTCCCGTACGTGACCTCGAAGCTCGCGGACGCCGAGGGGCCGTTCATCGCCGTCAGCGACTACATGCGGGCCGTCCCGGACCTCATCAGCCGCTGGGTGCCGGGCGACTACACCTCGCTGGGCACGGACGGCTTCGGCCACTCCGACACCCGCGGGGCCCTGCGCCGCCACTTCAACGTGGACGCGGAGTCGGTCGCCGTGGCCGCCCTCCTGCAGCTCGCCGCCCGTGGCGAGGTCAAGCCGGAGCTGGCCGCGCAGGCCGCCGCCAAGTACCAGATCACCGACCCGACCGCCGCCGAAGCCGGCGAGGCGGGCGGCGACTCCTAGTACGTATGGCGAAGGGCCGCAAGCGATCCGCTTGCGGCCCTTCGCCTTGCAACAGAAACGGGCCGGGGATGCCCCCGGCCCGATTCAAGCCTGTGCCCGCTTTGAGAGTCCGGAAGGCCTAGGAGACCTCCTCGGCCTCCTCCTTCTCGATCTCGGCGCGCACGGCGTCCATGTCGAGTTCCTTCACCTTGCCGATGATCTCCTCGAGCGCGGCCGGCGGGAGCGCCCCGGGCTGGCTGTAGAGGAGGATCCCGTCGCGGAAGGCCATGAGCGTCGGGATCGACTGGATCCCGGCCTCGGCCGAGAGCTCCGGCTGGTCCTCGGTGTCGATCTTCCCGAAGACGACGCCCTCGTGCTTGTCGCTCGACGCCTCATACGTGGGCGCGAACATCTTGCACGGACCGCACCAGTCGGCCCACCAGTCGACGAGGACGATCTCGTTGCCGGTGACGGTCTCCTCGAAGTTGTCCTTGGTCAGTGCAACCGTGGCCATTGGGCCGCCTCTCTGTCGTGGCTGGTTTCGTGCTCTTTTGCGCAACAGTAGTGGCGGCCGAGCTATTCCGACAGACGGCGGTGCGCGGCGCACGCCACGTCTGGCAGGCTATAGGCATGGATCTGGCCACGACCATTCAGAACATCGAACGCTCCTCATCGGCGCTGACGACCCAGTCGCTCACCCGCATGGACGAGCGCCTCCCCTGGTTCCGCGACCTGCCCGCCGAGCAGCGCTCGATGGTCACGCTGGTGGCACAGGCCGGTGTGCGGCAGTTCCTCGAATGGCTGCGCAACGGCGGTGAGGACCTCGGGTCCTCCGACATGGTCTTCGAGGCCGCCCCCGTCGAATTGGCCCGCGCGATCAGCCTCCAGCACACCGTTGCACTCATCCAGGTCGTCATCGACGTGGTCGAGGAGCAGGTGCCCGCCCTCGCCGCGGACGGCGAGACGGACCAGCTGCGCGAATCGGTGCTGCGCTTCAGCCGCGAGATCGCCTTCGCCTCCGCCCGCGTGTACGCCCGCGCCGCCGAGACCCGGGGCGCCTGGGACGCGCGACTCCAGGCAATGCTCGTGGACGCGCTCCTGCGCGGGGACAACTCCGACGAGCTCATCAGCCGCGCCGCGGCCCTGGGCTGGTCCGAGACGCAGACGATCACCGTCGTCTGCGGCGCCACCCCCGGCGGCGAGGCCACGCTCGTGCTCCACTCCGTCCAGCGCGCCGCCAGGCGGCTCGGACTCGACATCCTCGCGGGCGTCCACGGCGCCCGCCTCGTGCTCCTCTTGGGCGGCGTCAAAGAGCCCGTCGAGATCGTCGAGAAGCTCACCGGGCAGTTCGGCGACGGCCCGGTCGTCGTGGGCCCCACCGTGACCGGGCTCGCCGACGCCTCCAGCTCGGCCCTCGCGGCCGTCGCCGGGCACCGGGCCGCCCCCGCATGGCCCGACGCGCCCCGGCCCGTGACCGCGACCCAGCTCCTGCCGGAGCGGGCCATCGCCGGAGACGAGGAAGCCCGCCGGGCCCTGCGCGAGAGCGTCTACATGACGCTGCGCCGCGCCGGCGGCGAGCTGCTGGAGACCATGGACGCGTTCATCGCCTCCGGCGGCGTCCTCGAGGGGACCGCCCGGGAGCTGTACGTCCACCCCAACACGGTCCGCTACCGCCTCCGCCGCATCCAAGAGGTGACCGGTTTCTCCCCCACCGAACCGCATGAGGCCTTCGTCCTCCGTGTGGGGTTGACCATAGGGCGCCTGGAGAACGCTTCGAGCACCCGGCGTTCTCGCAGTTGACAACGAGTGTTGTAGATTCCCTACAAGAACCGAACGGGCTTTCAGTCCTCCGACTGCTCCCGTATTTCCTGTTGTCGATGCGAAAGTCTTAGTGTGCTTGCCATTCTCGCTCCCGGGCAGGGCTCGCAGAAGCCCGGGTTCCTGACGCCGTGGATCGAAGACCCCTCCGCCGAGGCCCGCCTCCGCGAGTGGTCCGAGATCATCGACCTCGACCTCGTCCGCCTCGGCACGACCGCCGAGCAGGACGAGATCACCGACACCGCCAACACCCAGCCGCTCCTCGTGGCCGCCGGGCTCCTGGCGGCCGAACGGCTCCTCGCCGACGGCACCGCGCTCGGCAAAGCCGACCTCGTCGTGGCAGGCCACTCCGTCGGCGAACTCACCGCGCTCGCGATCGCCGGGGTCCTCAGCCCCGAGGCCGCCGTCCGCCTCGCCGCCGTCCGCGGCCGCGAGATGGCCGCCGCCTGCAACATCGAGCCCACCACGATGGCCGCCGTCCTCGGCGGCGTCGAGGACGAGGTCCTCACCGCGATCGAAACGGCCGGCGCCTGGCCCGCCAACCGCAACGGCGCCGGCCAGATCGTCGCCGCCGGACCCGTGGCCGCGATCGAGAAGCTCACCCAGAACCCGCCCGCGAAGGCGCGGATCATCCCGCTCAAGGTCGCCGGGGCGTTCCACACCCCGCACATGGCGCCCGCGCAGGAGGCCCTCGAAGCCCTCGCCGCCGAAATCACGACCGCCGACCCGGTCCGCACCCTCCTGTCCAACCGGGACGGCAAGGCCGTGGCCTCCGGCGCGACCGCCTTGCAGCAAATCGTGGCTCAGGTCACGTCGCCGGTCAGGTGGGACGCCTGCATGAGTACGCTTGATGGACTGGGCGTCACGGCGGTCATCGAGCTGCCGCCTGCAGGGACGCTCACCGGACTGGCCAAGCGGGCACTCAAGGGCGTGGAGCGTGTCAACGTGAACACCCCCGAGGACCTGGCGGACGCCGCCGGACTCGCAGAGAACGAAGGAGCCGAGTGAGCGTCAACGGATCGCGCGTCGTCAGCGTCGGGCACTACCAGCCGGAGAAGATCCTCACCAACGACGACCTCGCCAAGATGGTCGACACCAACGACGAGTGGATCGTCTCGCGTGTCGGCATCAAGGAACGCCGCATCGCCGCCGAGGGCCAGAAGGTCGCGGACCTCGCGATCGAGGCCGCCCGGCAGGCCATGGAGAACGGCGGCTTCACCCCCGAAGACATCGACATGGTCATCGTCGCCACGGTCTCCGCCAAGGACCTGTGCCCGAACACCGCCTGCCGCGTCTCCGACGCGCTCGGCATCGGCGCACCCGCGGCCATCGACATCAACACCGCCTGCTCGGGCTTCGAGTACGCGCTGGCCCAGGCCGACATGGCCATCCGGGTCGGCAGTGCCAAGCGCGCCATCGTGATCGGCGCCGAATGCCTCAGCGCCGTGACCGACTGGGAGGACCGCTCCTCGTGCGTCCTCTTCGGCGACGGCGCGGGCGCGGTCATCGTCGAGGGCACCGACAACCCGGAGCTGGCCATCAGCCCGGTCCTGTGGGGCTCCGAGCCGTCGATGAGCGACGTCATCCGCATCGAGGAGGACGTCCCGTTCATCAAGCAGGCCGGCCAGACCGTGTTCCGCTGGGCCACCACCCAGCTCGCGCCGCTCATCGAGCAGGTCGCCGAGCGGGCCGGCCTGAAGGTCAACGAACTCGCGGCCTTCGTGCCGCACCAGGCGAACCTCCGGATCATCCAGGGCATCGCCAAGCGCCTCGACTTCAGCGACGACTGCATCGTCTCCGAGGACATCGTCTACTCCGGCAACACGTCCGCGGCATCGGTGCCCCTGGCGCTGTCGAAGTTGGTACAAAGTGGCAATGTGGCCTCCGGCGCCCCGATCCTCCTGTTCGGATTCGGCGGCGGGCTCACCTACGCCGGGCAGGTCATCCGCTGCCCGTAACTATCGAGAGGAAATAACTCATGGCTCTGTCTCGTGACGAGATCCGCGAAGGCCTGTCCGACATTCTCGAAGAGGTCGCGGGCGTCAACCCCGATGACGTCGCCGACACCAAGTCGTTCACCGACGACCTGGACGTCGACTCGCTCGCCATGGTCGAGGTCGTCGTGGCCGCTGAAGAGAAGTTCGGCGTCAAGATCCCCGATGACGAGGTCGCCAACCTGAAGACCGTCGGCGACGCCGTTTCCTACATCGAAAAGGGCTAAGTGTGACTGAGGTAGTCGTCACCGGGCTCGGTGCCACCACTCCCCTCGGCGGGGACGTGGCGTCGACCTGGGAAGCACTCGTGGCCGGACGGTCGGGTGTCCACCTGCTGCAGCACGAGTGGGCGCAGGAACTCCCCTGCCGCATCGCCGCCGAGCTGGCAGTGGAGCCTTCCGAGGTGCTGCCTCGGGTCCGGCTGCGCCGCCTCGACCGCTCCGAGCAGATCGCGCTCATCGCGGCTCAGCAGGCGTGGGATGACGCGGGGCTGAACGACGACCTCGAAAAGGAACGCCTCGGCGTCGTCTTCGGTTCCGGCATCGGCGGCGCACTGACGCTGCTCGCCCAGGACGACATCCTGGAGCAGAAGGGCGCCCGTTCGGTATCCCCGTTCACGGTGCCCATGCTCATGCCCAACGGCCCTGCGGCCGTCGTCGGTCTGGAGTTCCACGCCAAGGCGGGTGTGCACGCCCCCACCAGCGCGTGCGCGACCTCCGCCGAGGCGATCTCCTGGGCGGCCGACATGATCCGCGTCGGCCGCGCCGACGTGGTCGTGGCCGGTGGTTCGGAAGCGGTCATCGGCGGCCTGCCGATGGCCGGGTTCTCCTCCATGAAGGCCATGTCGACCCGCAATGACGATCCCGAGCACGCGTCCCGGCCCTGGGACCGCGACCGCGACGGCTTCGTCATGGGCGAAGGCGCCGGCGCGCTGATCCTCGAGCGCCGCGACCACGCGGAGGCTCGCGGAGCCAAGATCTACGCAGTCGTCGCCGGTACCGGCCTGACCTCCGACGGGTTCGACATCGTCCAGCCCGACCCGGAGTGCCGGGGCGGCGGCCGGGCGATGGCGGCGGCGATCAAGCAGGCCGGCATCGACCCGAAGGAGATCGGCCACGTCAACGCCCACGCCACGTCCACCCCGGTCGGTGACATGGCCGAGGTCAAGGGCATCAAGCGCGAGGTCGGCGACCACGTGGTGCTCACGGCGACCAAGTCCATGACCGGGCACCTGCTCGGCGGTGCGGGCGCGGTCGAGTCGATCGCCGCGATCATGGCGATCGTCGAAGGGGTCATCCCCCCGACGATCAACCTTGAGAACCCCGACCCGGCCCTGGATCTGGACGTCGCGGCGAACGAGGCCCGCAAGGTGGACCTCAACGCTGCGCTGAACACGGCGTTCGGCTTCGGCGGCCACAACGCGGCGCTCTTGTTCACGAAGGCATAGCAAGGTCAAATCCGAAGGGCTCCACCGCAAAAGCGGTGGGGCCCTTCGGCGTTTCGATTTCGGGAACGTCCGGGAGCGTCTCGGCGGGTCTACCACAAAACGGACAGAAGAGGGATCCGACCTCGGCGAAGCTTGCGAGCCGTGACTTTGGTATGCGCAAAAATACTTCTGGGGTACGACATCTCCCCGGACATGATCCTTCCTCGGGATGAGACAGGTCGGTACCGCAGGCTGGAGCATTCGACGGGGGCCAGCACTACCTTGAGAAGCGGGGTCTGCGTACCCGTGAGACACACGCGGATTCCCTAGACTGAAACCGGAAACCAGCGCAAGCCCGCCGCGACCACAAAGGAGCCCGTCGTGTCCACCGCCACCCCCCTCGCCACCACCGGACCACCAGGACCGCCCACCTCGATCACCAAGTCCGAGCGCTCACTCGCACCCGACATCGCGCGCGGCTTCATGCTCCTGTTCATCGCCCTCGCGAACGTCCCGGTTCACCTGTGGGGCATGGGACTCGACAAGTACAACCACAACACGGGGCAGTCGACCGCCGACCACATCGCCTACTTCGTCGAGCAGCTCCTCATCGCCGAGCGCTCCCGCCCGATGTTCGCGATCCTCTACGGATTCGGCATCGCCATCATGGCCTCGCGCATGTTCGCGCGCGGCATGGAGGCCAAGGGCGTCCGCAAGATCCTGCGCCGCCGCTCGTGGTGGCTGCTCGCCTTCGGCTTCGTCCACTCCGTCTTCCTGTTCTACGGCGACATCCTCGCCCCGTACGGCGCCACGGGCCTGATCGCCCTGTTCCTGGTCCACCTCTCCGACAAGTCGCTCAAGCGGTGGCTGCTGGCGTCGATCGCCTACGTCGTGCTCATCGGCAACGTGATCATGGCGTACTTCTTCACCAGCGCCGGCGGGACGCCGGAGTTCGACGTCGCGCCCTACGTCGGCCAGATGATCTTCGGCGCGATCGTCTCGCCCATCGGCGTCGTCGGTCTGATGGTCTCCGGTTCGTTCTTCCCGTTGGTCATCGCGGGCATGATGCTCCACCGCTCCGGATGGATCGAGCACCCCGAAGCGCATCTGCCGCAGCTGAGGAAGGTCTTCTACTCCGGCATGGCCGTCAACGTGCTGAGCTCGCTTCCGGTGGCGCTCATCGGACTCGGCGCCTGGGAACCCTCGCACGGGTTGTGGGTCGCGGCGGTCTACGCGACGCTTCTGGGCGGCATGTACGCCGGCCTCGGCTACATCTGCGGGTTCGCGCTCCTCGCGCACAAGCTGCGCGGCTTCGGCCGCCGCGGCGTGCCCGGGGCGCTGGCGGCGGTCGGCGAGCGGTCGCTCACCAGCTACCTGCTGCAGTCGTTCATCATGGCCCCGCTGCTCACCGCCTGGGGCTTCGGCCTCGGCGAGGACCTGGGCTACCTCGGGGCCTTCGGCGTCGCGTTCGGGACCTGGCTGGTCACCGTGTTCGTCGCGGTCGCGCTCGACAAGGCCGGCAAGCGCGGGCCCTTCGAGGTCCTGCTGCGCCGCCTCACCTACGGCCCCAAGCGGGTCTAGCGGTACCGCGCACCCCCGTGTCGGATGCCTGACGCGGGGGTGTCTCCGTGTCCGGGGCCGTGCCACAATACGCCCGTGCAAGTGAGACAGACTCCGTTCCGACTGCTGCGGGCCGCCGTGTTCGCAGCGGTCTCGGGGTCGGTCTCGCTGCTGCTGCACCTGTGGAGCGGCGGGAACGCGCCCGGCCCGCTCCAGTTCGCCGCCGCCGTCGGCCTGCTCTTCGTCGCCGCTTACGGCATCGGCGGACGCCAGCGCGGTTTCCTCGCACTCTCGCCGTTGTGCTTCGCGGCGCAGTTCGGGCTTCATGAGTTCTTCGAGATCGGTGCGGTCGCGACGGCGGGTCACGCGCACGGCGCGGGCCTGAGCATGTGGCTCGTGCACATCGCCGCCGCGTTGGCGCAGGCGTCGTGGCTGGCGCGCGGCGATGCCGCGTTCGCGACGCTGCTCGATGCGTTGACGCTGCTCTTCGCGCGTGCGATGCGGGTGCTCGGCGCGGGCGCGCTCGTGGTGATCCGGCCCCGCCGGTTCGCGATGCGGGCGCAGACGCCGCGTCCGGTTCCCTCGGTTCGCACGGCCATCTCGCATCGCGGTCCACCGTTGTTCGCTTTTTCCTGAGTCTCTTTGTCCCCCAGCGCCTTCGGCGTTGACTCCTGCCTGGGATGCGGCTTGCTTCCGGGCTGCTCAGAAAGCGAACAATGTCCGATAAACCCAAGATTTCGGCTGCCCTGAGGCAGCTGCTGCTCCGGCTGCATTTCTACGCCGGCATCCTCATCGCCCCGTTCCTGCTGGTCTCGGCCGTGACCGGGCTGGCCTACGCCCTCTCCTATCCCTTGGAGGACGCGCTCTACTCGGATCTTCGGACCGTCGACGTCGGCGATGGGCGCATCGGCCTCGCCGCCCAGGTCGACGCCGTAACTGAAGCCCACCCTGATTGGACGGTGACGGCGGTGCGGCCCGCCGCCGAGGACGACGCCTCGACCACGGTGCTCGTGGACGACGGCGTGGTCCGCGAGTCGGGTGCGATCGCCGCGGTCTACGTCGACCCGTACACCGGTGAGCTGCTCGGCGAGTCGACCACGTACGGGTCCTCGCAGGCCGGGCCGGTGCGCGAGTGGATCTCGACGCTGCACCGGAACCTGCACCTCGGTGAGCCGGGCCGGCTCTACAGCGAGCTCGCGGCCGGTTGGCTTTGGGTGGTGGCTCTCGGCGGCCTCGTCCTGTGGCTGGGCAAGCGCCGCAGGAACGGCGGCCTCCTGCGCCCCAAGCCGAGCGGTTCGGGTCGGGCCCGGACCCTCGCCTGGCATGGCCCGGTGGGGCTGTGGCTGGTCGCGATCCTGCTGTTCCTGTCGGTGACCGGTCTGACCTGGTCGCGGTACGCGGGTGAGAACGTGTCGGAGCTGCGGGAGGCGTTGAGCTGGACCACGCCGTCGGTCGCGGTCGATGCCGATGCGCCGGTGGGCGACCACGCCGAGCACGACCATTCGGGTGCGGCGGGCGCCTCGGCGTTCGCGGTGACGCTGCTGGACAGCGTCCACCAGGCGGCGCTCGACGCGGACATGAACGGCCCCTTGCAGATCACGTTGCCCACGGGCACGGGCACGCAGTACCTGGTGGCGGAGACGCAGCGGTCGCTGCCGCTCGAGCAGGACCAGATGGTCGTCGACACCGCTTCGGGCGCACCGGAGGTCGCCGAGGAGCTGCGGTTCGCGGACTGGCCGTTCATGGCGCAGGCGACGAACGTGTTCATCGCCGCGCACATGGGTCTGCTGTTCGGTTCGGCGAACCAGTTGATCCTGGCTGTGGCGATGCTCGCGGTCGTCCTGATGATCGTGTGGGGTTACCGGATGTGGCGGCAGCGCCGTCCGAAGGGCGGGCTCGTGGGGCGGCCGTATCCGCGCGGGACGCTGCGGCGGCTGCCTTGGCCGCTGGTGGCCGGGATCGTCGTGGTCGCGGGCGGTGTGGGCTGGTTCTTCCCGCTGCTGGGGATCTCCTTGGCCGCGTTCGTCGTGATCGATGTGGCCGTTGGGTTGTGGCAGCGGTTCCGTAGGCCGCCGCAGGCGAACGAGTCCGGTGAGGCCACGGTTTCGAGGCGGACGGCGCTCGCCGGGGCGACGATCTCGGCCGCGGTCGGGGCCGGGGTCGGTATGGCGATCGCCTCGACGCAGGACGGCGAGGGCGGGGCCGCGGCGGAGGAGCCCGGCGTGGAGCCGTTCTTCGGGGAGCGGCAGGCCGGGATCACGACGCCCGCGCAGCAGCATGCGCTGTTCGCGGCGTTCGATCTGGCCGAGGTCGAGATCGGGACCGGGACGGCGCTCGACGCGGCCGCGATCGCGGCGAATCTCGAAGCGCTGCTTGCGGACTGGTCCGCGGTGGCATCGGCCCTCGCGGCCGGTGAGGCGCCGCCGAAGGCGCCGATCGACGGTGACGACCAGTTCGACGCCGAGGCGGTCGCGGCGGGCCTGGCCCCCGCGCGGTTGACGGTGACCTTCGGGATCGGTCCGGCGGCGTTCGGCAAGGCCGGTCTGGCGACCGCGCAGCCGTCGAAGCTGGCGGAACTGCCGGAGTTCGACGGCGACAAGCTGAACCCGGCCTGGTCGGGCGGCGATCTGCTGCTGCAGATCTGCGGCGACGATCGGCAGGTGGTGAGCGGTGCGTTCCTGGAGATGCGCAAGCGGGCCGTGGGCCGGGGTTCGCTGCTCTGGATGCAGCACGGCTTCTCGTCGGCTCCCGCAGACGGCGGGACCCCGCGGAACCTCATGGGGTTCAAGGACGGCAGTGCGAATCCGAAGGCCGGGAGCGAGACCTTCGACGCCCGCGTGTGGGCGGTCGATTCGGAGCCGTCGTGGTTCGAGGGCGGCACGTACCTGGTGTTCCGCAAGATCCGGATGCGGCTGCCGGACTGGTCGGTGCTCACCGCGGACGACCAGAACCTGACGTTCGGGCGCGAGCGGGATTCGGGTGTCCCGCTGAGCGGCGGCGGCGAGTTCGACCACCCGGACTTCACGGTGCTCGACGATTCGGGGCTGCCGGCGGTCCCGGCGGATTCGCACATCGCGGTCGTGCACGACGCGCCGATGGTGCGGCGCGGCTACAACTACGACTACGGGTTCCTGACCCAAGGTGACGTGAGCTCGGACGCGGCGACCGACGGGCATCTGGACGGCCACATGCACGCCGAGCATCCGTACGACGCGGGGCTGCTGTTCGTGTCGTTCCAGGCCGATCCGCAGGCGTTCATCGACACGCAGGAGAAGATGGCGGCCTCGGACCGGTTGAACGAGTTCGTCACCGCTGAGGGAAGCGCGGTCTTCGCGGTCCCGCCGGGCGCGGCCGCGGGCGGCTTCGTCGGCGAGGGCCTGTTCAAGCCCTGAAGATGATGGTGGCCGTGCGGGCCGTTTCGCGAAGCGGCCCGCACGCACTTCTCAAGCGGGCCTTAGGACCAGCGCCGACCCGTCAGGAGCTCGTAGGCCTCGATGTAGCGGGCGAGGGTGGCGTCGACGATGTCCTGCGGGATCTCGGGGGCCACGGCGTCGTCGGGGCGCCAGCCGGTGGACTTGGCCCAGTCGCGCACGAACTGCTTGTCGAACGACGCCTGGGACTTGCCGGGGTCCCAGGCCGCGGCGTCCCAGAAGCGGGAGGAGTCGGAGGTGAGGACCTCGTCGGCGAGGCGGAGGGTGCCTTCGGCGTCGATCCCGAACTCCAGCTTGGTGTCCGCGATGATGATGCCCTTCTCCAGGGCGATCTCGGAACCGCGGCGGTAGACGGACATCGTGAGATCGCGGACGCGGGTGGCGAGATCGGTGCCGAGGGCGTCCTCGGTCTCCGCGAAGGTCATCGGCAGGTCGTGGTCGCCGACGTCGGCCTTGGAAGTGGGCGTGTAGATCGGTTCGGGGAGCTTCGAGCCGTCGACCAGGCCCGCGGGCAGGTCGATGCCGCACACGGAGCCGCGCTTCTCGTACTCGGCGAGGCCGGAGCCGGTCAGGTAGCCGCGGACGACGGCCTCGACCTTGACCATGTCGAGGCGCTTGACGCGCACGGCCCGCCCGGCGAACTCGGCGGGCACGTCCTCGACGGAGACGATGTGGTTCGGGACGATGTCGGCGAGCTGCTCGAACCACCAGAGGCTCAGGGCGGTCAGGAGGGCGCCCTTGCCGGGGATCGGTGTCGGCAGGACCACGTCGTAGACGCTGACGCGGTCGGAGGCGACGAGGATCAGGTCGCCGCCGTCGGCGTAGACGTCGCGGACCTTGCCCTGGTGAATGAGTTCCACTGCGGTTCCCCTTTTCGCTCTCCCCAATTAGACCAGCGGGAACGTCATCCTACGTTTCATCTGCGCTGCCGCTGTGCCGAGCGACACCTGCCGTCTCGCACGAGTGCGGCGTAGTCTGGTCCGGTGACTTCTGTACAGCCTGAAGGACGCCGGATGCTGCGCCTCGAAGTGCGCAACGCCCAGACCCCGATCGAGAAGAAACCCTCCTGGATCAAGGTCAAGGCCAAGACCGGCCCGGAGTACACCGAACTGCGGGGCCTCGTCAAGAGCGAGGGCCTGCACACGGTCTGCCAAGAAGCCGGTTGCCCCAACATCTACGAGTGTTGGGAGGACCGCGAGGCGACGTTCCTCATCGGCGGCTCCCAGTGCACCCGCCGGTGCGACTTCTGCCAGATCGACACCGGCAAGCCCGACCCGCTCGACCGCGACGAGCCGCGCCGCGTGGCCGAGTCGGTGCAGACGATGGGCCTGAAGTACGCCACGATCACCGGCGTCGCCCGCGACGACCTGGACGACGGCGGCGCCTGGCTCTACGCCGAGACCGTCCGCCAGATCCACGAGGCCGTCCCCGGCTGCGGGGTCGAGCTCCTCATCCCCGACTTCAACGCCGTCCCCGAGCAGCTCGCCGAGGTCTTCGCGTCCCGCCCGGAGGTGCTCGCGCACAACGTCGAGACGGTGCCGCGCATCTTCAAGCGCATCCGCCCGGCGTTCCGCTACGAGCGGTCCCTCGAGGTCATCACGAAGGCCCGCGCCGCCGAATTGGTCACCAAGTCGAACCTCATCCTCGGCATGGGCGAGACCCGCGAGGAGATCTCGCAGGCCCTCAAGGACCTCCACGCCGCCGGGTGCGAGCTCATCACCATCACCCAGTACCTGCGCCCGACCAAGCGCCACCACCCGGTGGACCGCTGGGTCAAGCCCGAGGAGTTCGTGGAGCTCTCCGCCGAGGCCGAGGAGATCGGCTTCGCGGGAGTCATGAGCGGGCCCCTGGTGCGCTCCTCGTACCGGGCCGGGCGCCTTTACCGACAGGCGATCGAAGCGCGGGCAGCGGCCTAGTCTCGGCGAAGCTTGCGAGCCGTAAATCAGCCCAGTCTTTAGCCCTCCAATACGCACACTAGAATTGACGGCATGGCAAAGCAGCAGGAAAAAGAGACGTTCGGGTCGCGCCTGAAGACCATCGGCATGGCCATCAAGTTCACGAACCAGCGGGACAAGCTGTTCCTGCCTCTTGAGGCCGCCGCGATCCTGCTGCCGTTCGTGATCATCACCGCGCTGGTCGTGTTCGCGAAGTTCTCGCTGCTCTGGTACGTCAGCGCCGTGTTCGTGGCGCTGCTGGCCGGGTTGATCGTGCTCAACATGCGCACGAGCAAAGTGGTGAACAAAGAGGCGATCGGGAAGCCGGGTGCGGCGTACGCGCTCATCGACGGCATCCGCGGCTGGCAGGTCACCCCCGGCGTCGCGGCCCTGTCGGAGACCCAGATGGTGCACCGCGCGGTCGGCAAGGCCGGCGTCGTGCTCCTCGGCGAGGGCGGCGGCAAGGTCCGCAAGCTCCTCGGCCAGGAGAAGAAGCGGATCTCCCGCGTGGTCGGCTCGACCCCGGTGTACACGTTCCTGGTCGGCGAGAACGAGAGCGACGACTTCTCGGTGACCGAGGTCCGCAAGCGCCTCATGAAGCTGCCCAAGAACATCGACTCCAAGGACGCCAACCACATCGCCAAGCGCCTCGACGCCCTCGGCATCGGCATGGCGATCCCGAAGGGCCCGATCCCGACCAGCGCCAACGCCGGCAAGGGCGCCCGCCGCGCGATGCTGCGAGGCAAGTAGACCCGAAGGCGCACAACGTGAACCGGCCCGGTGGGGAACTCCCCCACCGGGCCGGTTCTTCGCTGTCTGTGCGCTGACTCGCAGGACCGATCAGAATATGTCGCCGTTGTCGCGGCGGCGGCGCCACCGCTCCTCCATGCGCGAGGTGAATCCACCGGCTTTCGGGGCCTTCGGTGACTTCGAGCCGCCGACGGTCCGACTGGCGTTGCCGTCGACCGCCTTGAGCTTCACATTGGTGCCGCGGCGCTGCGCCCACAGTCCGAGGATCAGACCGCCGAACATGAGCACCGCGCCGATCGGGGCGCCGAACACGGCGACGTCGCCCCCTGCGATGACGGAGCCGATGACGACGCCGATGCCGATGACCGAGATGATGCCGGCCAGGATGAACCTGCGCCGCGTCACATGCGCCGGATCGTGGGCGCGCACAGCGGAGGCGAACTGCGGGTCTTCGGACAAGGACTGCTCGATTTGCTCGAACAGACGTTGTTCGTGGTCGGAGAGCGGCACGACACTCCTCCTGCGCTAGTGCTCTGGGGGCCCCACCAAGCCGGCGGCCCCACTGCTTGCATCCAAGTCTACGAGGCTTTCGCCCGAGGCGGAAGGCAGTTCGTCCTTGAATCAGTCCGTTCTGGCCCCAGTGCGTCCGCTGGCGGAGACCCATGGGCGCGACGGCGCTCAATGGCCCGGGTTCCCCGAATCCGAGGTGTCTACACGCGAGTCCCGGCGCGCAAGCCGGCCCGCCGAGCGGACCGCCCCCTTGCCGAATTTAGCGCTCGCTCGGTCGATCGCCGTCTCGATGTCCCGCCAGCCGTGCTCCGGCTCGCCGAGGGCGACCTGACGGCCCACCGCGGCCGCCTCCACGAGGTGGTCGAGCCGCACGCCGATGAGCCGCACCGGCGCCGTCGCGGCCGCGTCCGCCAGCTCCCGTGCGGCCGCATAGATCTCCCGGCCCACATCGGTGGGCGCGGGAAGCATCCTCGAACGCGTGATCGTACGGAAGTCGCCGAACCGGATCTTCACGGTCACCCCGCGGCCCGCCCAGCCCGCCTTGCGCGCCCGCGACGCGACCTTGCGCGACAGCTCCAGCAGCACCGGGCCCCACACCGCGCCGTCAGGAGCATCACGGTCGAACGTGGTCTCGTTGCTGATCGACTTCTCTACCCGCTCCGGCCGCACCGGCCGCGGGTCGATGTTCCGCGACAGCGCGTACAGGTGCTCGGCGCTGGCGGTGCCGACCGCGGCGGCGAGGCTGTCGACGTCGAGGCGGGCCAGGTCGCCGACGGTGCGCATACCGAGGCGGGTGAGCTTCTCGGCGGTCTTCTCGCCGATGCCCCACACCGAGCGGATCGGCAGGCGGTGCAGGAACTCGAGTTCGGTGGCGGCGGGGACGACGCCGAGGCCGTCGGGTTTGGAGGCCTCGCTCGCGAGCTTGGAGAGGAACTTCGTGGAGGCGATGCCGACGGTGCAGGTGATGCCGTGCTCGGCCCGGACGCGTTCGCGGATGGCGGCGGCGATCTCCACGGGCGAGCCGATGAGGCGGCGCGCGCCCGAGACGTCGAGGAACGCCTCGTCGACCGAGATGGGCTGGACGTGCGGCGTGTACTCGCGGAAGATCGCCATGACCGCCCGCGAGACCTCCCCGTAGGAGGCGGTGGGCGTGATGAAGACCCCGTGCGGGCAGCGGCGGCGGGCGATCGCGGTGGGCAGGGCCGAATGGACGCCGTACTTGCGGGCTTCATAGGACGCGGCCGAGACCACGCCGCGCGGCCCGAGCCCGGCCACGATCACGGCCTTGCCGCGCAGGGAGGGGTCGCGCGCGATCTCCACGGACGCGAAGAACGCGTCCATGTCGACGTGCATGATCCCGAGGCCGTCATCTGACAGGTCGGGACCGATGAACCGATCAAGATCGCTGGCCACCTCCGAAGCCTAACCAGAGGGTCCGACAACCCGCGGCAACCGGCCCGAACGGCCCCGTGCCCGACCCTCGAATCCCCGGTGAACTGCGCAAACGCGCCTATGTCGGACCCATGTGGGAGTGTGGTCCTTTTCGGTTGGTCGGAGGCGGATGCGGGTGGGAAGGGGCACGCCCTATACGCCCGGGGCGCCCGGGGCGCCCGCAGGCGCCGCCGACCCGGGGGCCGGACGCGCCCGCCACGCCGCGCTCAGCCGTTCCGGTAGCTCCAGAGCGGGACCGCCATTTCCGAGGCCGTGAGGCCGCCATGGTGGCCGATGAGCCGCGCCACGTGCGGCGGCTCACCCTCCACCCCGACGATCGCGAACGTGTCCCGGCAGACCACCACCAGGTCGCCGATGCGCTCGCGGCTCGTCTCCCTGACCTTCGGGCCGAACCAGCCGCGGTCGATCGCGTCGTCCTTGTAGATGACCTCGGCGCGGCCGCCGACCGCCTCCGCCCACGCCTGCCGGACCTCCTCGATCGCGCCCGGCACGGCGTACAGGTACCGCATCCGCCCGTCCCCGGCGACCGCCTCGACCGCCTGCGTCAGGTCGGGCCGACGGTCGACGTGCAGCCGGTCGGTCACGTTCACCATGCCGTGGTCGGCCGTCACCAGCAGCGCCGCGTCCCGCGGCAGGCCCGTGAGGATCCCGTCGATCGCCTCCGCGACCTCCGACACCGCTTCGAGCCACTCGGGCGAACCGATGCCGTGGAAATGCCCGGCGGTGTCCACGTCCGGCAGGTACGCGTACACGAGGCTCCGGTCGCCGCGCGCCAGCGCGGACAGCGTCCCTTCGGCGACCTCGTGCGGAGCGATCGCGGGGAGCCAGTCGGCGCCGCGGTAGATGGCGCGGGTCAGACCGGTGTCGCGGAAGGTCCCGTTCGAGACGATGGTGCAGGCCACGCCGTCGGCGGTGGCCTGCTCGAAGCAGGTGGGCTCGGGCTGCCAGGTCTCGGGGTCGGGGGCGCCCTCCCAGCGGATGTGCGTGACGAGGTCGCCGGTGTCGGGGACGCGCACGGTGAAGCCGATGATGCCGTGTTCGCCGGGCGGGAGTCCGCACGCGAGGGAGGCGAGGCTGATCGGGGTCGAGGAGGGGACGGTCGCGGTGATCGGGGTGAGGGTGCCGATTTCGCCGTGGTGCATGGCGCCGAGGGTGGCGCTGGCCTGCGCGGCCTGGCCGAGGAGGTGGTAGCCGAAGCCGTCGAGGAGGAGCACGGCGATGCGCTGGACGCCGTCGAGCTCGGCTTCGCGCAGGTTCACGCCTCTGGTGGGGATGCCAAGGGCCGCAAGGGCGGTCGGCATGACGTCGGCGAGCGTGCCGGTGCCGTAGGCGGGCCGCATCGCCGTCAGGTAGGGGCTCGAAGGCATGGCCTGAGGCTAGCCGGTTTCGTGTCGGTTCGGCCACATCAGGTGCGGATGCCGGTGCGGCGGCCTGTGGAGGGGGCTGCCGCACCGTTCGGTGGTTCGCAGGTCCGGGCGGGTCAGACGCTCGCTTCCTGGGGTTCGGGTTCGCGGGTTTCGGCGTGTTGTTCGGCGATGCGGCCGGGCCACCAGAGTTTGTCGCCGATCCACAGTGCCAGTGCGGGGACGAGGAGGGTGCGGACGATGATCGCGTCGAGGAGGACGCCGACGCAGACCACGATGCCCAGTTGCATGAGCATCGTGAGGGGCATGAGTGCCAGGACGGTGAAGGTGGCGGCGAGGACGATCCCGGCCGAGGTGATGACGCCGCCGGTGAGGGTGAGGGCCCGGAGGGTGCCGACCCGGTGGCCCCAGCGCGGGACTTCTTCGCGGACGCGGGTCATGAGGAAGATCGTGTAGTCGATGCCCATCGCGACGAGGAAGAGGAATCCCATGAGCAGGAAGCTGGTGTCGACGTTGCCGTGCCCGGTGGCTTGGAAGATCAGGTTGGCGGCGCCGACGGCCGCGGCGTAGGACAGGACCGTGCAGGCCATGAGCACGAGTGCGGCCGTGATGGCGCGCAGCAGGAGCACGATGACGAGGAAGACCACGGCGAGGATCAGCGGGATGAGCAGTCGCAGGTCGCGATCGTTGCCGTCGGCGAGGTCGATCTGGGTGGCGGTGGGGCCGCTGACTAGTGTGTCGGTGCCGTTGTCGGCGAAGGCTTCTCGCACGTCGAGGACGGTGTGCTCGGCGGCGTCGGATGAGGCTTCGTCGGCGAGGACCGCGTCGATGCGGACCCAGTCGGAGGCGGCGGCCTGGACCGGTTCGTTGATCTGGGCGATGCCGGCCTCGGCTTCGAGGACGGCGAGCGCGGCCGCCGTGTCCTCTTCGTGGAGGTAGATCTCGACGGGTTCGGAGGATCCGGCGGGGTAGTGCTCGGCCATCCTGGCGCTGACGCGTTGGGATGCGGTTTCGGTGGTGAGCAGTTCCGACCGTTCCAGGCCTACGGACAGGCTGGTCCAGCCGAGGGTGAGGAGGATCAGGCCGGTGGTGGTGGCGAGGGCGATGAGCCGCGGCCGGACGCCGACCGCTGCGGCGATGCGGCCCCAGAAGCGGTGGCGGTGCTGGGCCGGTGCGTGGGCTTCGGCGGGGTCGTAGCGCGGGACGACGGGCCAGAACACGGCCCGGCCGAAGAGCGAGAGCACGGCGGGGAGCAGGGTCAGGGAGGCGAGGACGGCGCTGACGACGCCGGCGATGAGGACCGGGCCGAGGGCCGCGGTGCTGGAGACCGAGGCGAGCGGCATGACCGCGAGCGCGAGGATCACCGTTCCGGCAGAGGCGACGATGGCGGGCATGGAGCGGGTGAGGGCTTTTCGCATGGCGGCGAAGCGGTCGTCGTCGCGGAGCAGTTCTTCCCGGTATCGGGAGACCAGGAGGAGCGTGTAGTCGGTGGAGACGCCGAAGACGAGGACGGTGAGGATGCCGGTGTTCTGGCCGTTGATGGTGACGTTCGCGTAGGTGCCGAGGAGGTAGGCGAGGCCGGTGGCGAGTTGCTCTGACAGGGCGATGCAGACCAGCGGGAGCAGGAGGAGCAGCGGGGAGCGGTAGGTGAGGATCAGGACGAGGGCCACGACCGCGACGGTCATGTAGGTGAGGGGGCCGTCGAGCTGTTCGAACGCGGACTCCATGTCGAGGGAGGCCGCGGCGCCGCCGGTGAATCCGGCTTCGAGGCCGTCGGGGAGTCCTGCTTGGATGATCGAGTCGGCTTCGGCGAAGAGGGCTTCGCCGTCGTCGTCGATGGCGGTTTCGGCGATCGGAACGACGAGCATGAGCGCTTCGCCGTCGTCGGAGGGGATCGGGCCGGCGGTGTTCTCGCCGGGGGCGGCGAGTGCGTCGAGGGCGGTCCGGTCGGCCTCGACCGCGGCGTGATCGCTTGGGGTGAGCGGCGTGTCGGCGGTGTAGACCACGAGCAGGGTGGTGAGGCCGTTCTGGTTGAACTCGGCTTCGGCGACACGTTTGGCTTCGGTGGATTCGGCGTCGGCGGGGAGCCAGTTGATCTGGGCGTCGTCTTGGATGTCGGCGAGCTGGGGCGCGAGGCTGAAGCCGACGGCGGCGAGGAGGGCCCAGACGGCGAGGGCGAGCCAGCGGCCGCGGCGGGTTCCGGCGAACGCGAGTACGGCGCGCTTGGGGGGCGGAGTCGACATGGGACGGTTCCTTTCGGATCGGAGTGCCATGTCTCCAATCTCGCCGCCCCGGGCCGCAGCCGCATCGGCACCGCGACGTGTTCGCGTCTACGTCGCTGCGACTAGGGGCGTCCGGTGGCCTCGGACTGCTGCGCGCAGTTCGCGGGCCGCTTCGCGCATCGCCGCGCCCGTTTCACTCACGAACGCGCACACGTCGGCGCCTGTCGGGTTGCGGTCCGGCCGGTTCTCCATACAGAGATGAGCGCTCCTCATACCCTGAGGTCATGTCCCAGCCTCAGAACTATGGCGGACCGCCCGAGGGCAGGGACCCTTATGAGTCCTCGGGCGGGTCGGGGCCGGTGCGTCCGGAGGGCGGGCCGAACCCGCAGCAGCCTCCGGCCGGACCCGGCCCGCAGCAACCGCCGAGCGGTCCCGACCCGCAGTATCCGCCGCAAGGCCCGCAGCAGCAGCCGGGTGCGCCGTATCCGCCGGGCAGTACCGGTTCGCCGTATGTCAGCGGCGGTGGCGCGTCGTATCCCGGACCGTCCGGCCCGCAGGTCCCGGGTGCTCAAGGCCCGCCGTATCCGCCGCCCGGGGGCCCGGGCGGCTACCAGCAGTCCCCGTACGGTCCGCCGCCCTCCGGCGGCCGCAGGACCGGCCTCATCGTCGGCATCGTCATCGCGGTGGGCGTCCTGCTCGCCGGGGTGATCGGCCTGATCGGCGTCAACATGTTGCGCAATGGCGACGACGAGGCCGCCTCCGATCCCACGACGCAGGCGTCTCCCGAAGACGAGGAGACGACCGGGCCGCCGGCAACGGTGGACGCCGTGGGCAAGTGCCTGCCGGAACAGCCCCTCCTTGCCGCGTTCGGGTTCGACTTCAACACCGCATGCGACAGCGCCACCGCGTTCTGGCAGGTGACCAATGCCAGTGACTCGACCGGCGCCACGGTCGAAGCCGACGGCACGCTGACCGACAACCAGGTGGCGATCGATCTCTGCGGCACCGAGTACGGCGGATTCCAACTCGGCGAGCTGTGGAAGGACTTCTACTTCACGTACGACAGCACCACCGGCCTGGTCGAGCAGTTGCTGTGCGTCGAGGCGATCGGCAACCCGGACGCGTCGGGGCGCCTGCCGATCACGCCCGACACCGGATCCTGCTTCGACGACAGCGACCAGTGGTGGACCGTCTCGTGCGAGCAGCCGAGCGCCGTGTACGTCGTGGTCGACACCGTCGCCGTCGACCCTCCGGCGGTGATGACCTCCGACGAGGCCGACACGGCAACCGCGCCATGCTCCGGCGGGACCCTGTTCTGGCAGGTCGTCGACGTGGAGGGTCGAACGACCGGCATCCTCTGCGGCGATCAGCATTGAACGGCCTGACGACGTCCCCGGGGCGGGTTCAGACCTCGGGGACGTCGAGGCCTGAACGGTAGGCGAGGGCGACCAGTCCGGCCCGGTCGCGGGCGGCGAGTTTCGACAGGAGCTTCCCGACGTGGGTGCGCACGGTGGCCGGGCTGATGAACAGGCGCTCGCCGATCTCGTCGTTGGGCAGGCCCGTCGCGACCCAACGCAGGATCTCCAGTTCCCGGTCGGTCAGCTCCCCCAGACTCGGGTGCGGTCTCGCCGGGCCGGTGCCGCGTTCGGCGTAGGCGGCGATCACCTTCCGGGTCACGTCGGGGCTCAGCAGCGAGTCGCCCGCGGCGGCGAGGCGCACCGCCTTCAGCAGGTCATCGGGCGGCGCGTCCTTCATGACGAAACCCGCTGCGCCGTTGGAGAGCGCGTCGAAGATGTAGTCGTCGACCTCGAAGGTCGTGATCATCACGACGCGGGTGGCGGCCAGGTTCGCGTCGCGGCTGATGCGCCGCAGCACTTCGAGTCCGTCGATGCCGGGCATGCGGATGTCGAGCAGGGCCACGTCGGGCTTCAGCTGCGAGACGAGGTCCCAGGCCTCCTGGCCGTTCTCGGCCTCCGCGGCCACGTGGATGTCGTCTTCGCTGTTGAAGAGGTTGCGCAGCGCCATCCTGATGAGGCTCTGGTCGTCGGCGATCACGAGCTCGATCATGCGCGTTCCTCCAAAGTGGCCATCGAGCGGGCCGTCACTTCGTGCTGGGGGGCGTAGGGCATGTCGGCCTTGACGGCGAATCCCCCGCCTCGCTTCGGTGCGGCGCTGAAGACGCCGCCGCTCGTCACGACCCGCTCCATCATGCCCGTGACGCCCTGGCCGATCCGGTCCGGGTCGATCGGGCCGCCGCGGCCGTCGTCCTCGACCAGGATTCTGATCCACCTTGGGTCGCAGTCGATCCGGACCGTGGCCTTGGCCGCCTCGGCGTGGCGGATGACGTTCGTCAGCGACTCCTGGACCACCCGGTAGGCCGTCGCGGCGATGTTCGTGGGCACGAGCTCGGGCTCGCCGGTGACCGTGCACTCGACGTCGAGACCGCCGGTTCGCACGGCCTCCACCAGACTCGGGATGTCGGCGATCGCGCCGGTCGGACGCAGCTCGGGCTGGCGGCCCTGGCGCAGCGGCGCGAGGGTGGCGCGCAGGTCCTTGAGCGCCCGGGTGGAGGCGTCGCGAATGGCCTGGAGGTTCTCGACCACCTCTGGCGGGGTGCCCGGCCGCTTCTCCAGCACATGCAGGGCCACACCGGCGTTCATGCTGACCACGGCCAGGCTGTGGCCGACCACGTCGTGGATCTCACGGGCCATCTCGACGCGCTCGTCGGCCCGGTACCGCTCGCGCTCGGCCTCGCGCTCGCGCGACCGGGAATGGCGGGCCTCGCGCACGATCCGACCGCCCGCGGCGGCGATGCCGAGCCACACGAACGTGATGCTGGCGTTGACCCACAGGTCGGGGATCTCGCCGAGGACGAAGGTCTGGAACGACGTGTTGACCACGAACAGGCCCGCGAGGACCACCAGGAGCGTCTTGAGCGGCCGGGCGAACGCGTAGAAGAAGACCGCGACCGCCGGGAGCAGGTAGATCGGGCCCTCGGGCAGCCCGAGGTAGAGGTAGACGTAGAGGCCGGCCAGCGAACCGGCGAGCGCGACCTCGGGCCAGTGCCGGC
Organism: Glycomyces rhizosphaerae; assembly: GCF_042647865.1. NCBI lineage: Bacteria > Bacillati > Actinomycetota > Actinomycetes > Glycomycetales > Glycomycetaceae > Glycomyces > Glycomyces rhizosphaerae. The sequence continues at coordinate 468,397 of NZ_JBHRWO010000021.1, read as the reverse complement.
GCACCGCCAGGAACGCGGCGGTGATCCCGATGAGGACGAACGCGAGTGCACCGGGGTGGTGGTCCGGCGTCGCACCGACGGTCGAGCCGCTGGTGATGAGACCGAGCAGCACGGCGAGGCCGATGTCGAAGACGAGGGCCGGGACCTTGGCTCGGGAGGTGGTCGGCGTGGTCACGGCTCCAGGCTACGGTCCAGCGGCCCCCTTGCCTTCGGCGTGAGGGCGTAGTCGCGTCTACGCGCCTCGACGTAGCGGCGGCCCTTGCGGGCCGCCGCCGACCGGTCAGCGCATGGGTTTGCGGGCGAGCAGGTGGATCTGAGTGGCCATGTCCCGGAACGGCACTCGCGCGGCGGTGGCGAGTTCGAACTCGCGCAGGGCCTCGCCGCTCTCGGACTGGGCCGCCGACGCCGGGAGGAGGTCCCCCACCACGCCGACGCCGTGGACCTGCTCGGTGACGAGCTTGGAGCCGCCCACGAGCGCGGTCAGCGTCGCGGTCTCGAACCGGCGCTTGATGGTGTCGCGCCCGTCGATGACGCCGTCGATGTGGGTGAGGAGGTCCAGCGCGGTCTGGAAGTGGCCGGCGAGGGCCTTCCCGAAGACCGCGGCGATGCGGTTGGCGACGAGGATGCTCACCGCGCCGCCGGGCGCGCACACGTTCGCGAGCGCGTCGAGCGCCGTGTCCGGGTAGTCGACCATCTCCAGGACCGAATGGCACAGGACGAGATCGGCCGTGCCGGGTTCGGCGACGTCGGGAAGCTCGTCGGCGTCGGCCTGGACGGCGCGGACGCGGTCGGTGACGCCCGCGTCGGCGGCGCGCTGGTGCAGCGAGGCGAGCGCGTTGGCGCTGGGTTCGACGACGGTGACGTCGTGGCCGAGTTCGGCGAGGGGAACGGCGAAGCCGCCGGAGCCGCCGCCGACGTCGAGGATGCGGAGGGTCGCTCCGGTCCCTGCGGCGAATCGCTCGATCTCGGCCGACAGGACCGACCACACGACGGCCATACGGGGGTGGTGCCCGGTGTGCGTGATCTCTTTGGGAATGTCGACCATGCGCCACAGCCTAGCGCCGTTGCGGCGTGCGGGTCAGGTAGGTGGGGCGAGCAGAAGGTGAACGGAGGGTCCCGGCAAATCGGACATCGTTGGGCCCCCGACAACAACCCTGGCACGGGGGTGCGACAGCGCCGTGCCGCGCTCCTGGTCCAGGTGTTCCTCAGACGCCGGTGTTCGCGTCTCGGAGTGCGGCCACGGCGTCGGCGTCGCCTGCGAGGCGGACCTCGGCGGCCTCGCGGCGGCCGCTGAGGTACAGCAGCAGCTCGGTCGGTTCGCCTTGCAGCACAGCGCCTCCGGCGGGTCCGAATCGACGGGGTTCGCCTTCGGGCCGCCGGAGCTCGAGGCCGTACGGCCGGATCTGGCGGGCGGCACGCCGGCCGAGGAAGCCGGTCATCCGCCAGGCGAGCGCGTCGAGGTCGGGGCGGTCCGTCCGCGGGCCCAGCCCGTTGGCGCGACGGACGTCCTCGTGGTGGATGAGGTACTCGACGCCGTTCATGAGTGTGCGGAGCCCGGGCAGGCGCCACGGCACCAGCGGTGCACCGTCGCGCAGCCGGTCGATCAACGCCGGCAGGCCCTTGGCCTTCTCGGCCGCCATGCGCTCATCGGTCCCGAGCTTGAAATGCTCGCGCAGCACCAGGTGGGCGGCGAGGTCGCTCGTGGTCCAGCCTTCGCACAGGGTCGGTGCGTCCGGGCCGAGCTCGGCCAGCAGGTCGCACAGCTCCTCGCGTTCGCGCATGTCGATCGGTGGACTGCTCATCGCATCGCTCCCTTGCCAGGGGCCACAGGTGGGGGCCGCCGCTGACACCGATGCTATGCCGCTGCGGCCGCCTTCCCGTATGGGAAGGCGGCCGCAGCGGTGTCGAAGTGCTAGTCGCGCAAGAACGGCGGGCGTTTGCGGATCGCCCGCAGGTACGCCGGGTTGTTCTGGAAGTACCGGCGCCAGAGGCGCTTCGGTTCCTTCGTGAGCCGGTAGAACCATTCGAGGCCGTTGCGCTGCATCCACGGCGGGGCCTGCGGGACGAGCCCGGCGTGGAAGTCGAACGCGGCGCCGACCCCGAACATCGCCGGGGCGTTCAGGCGGTCGCGGTGCGCGGCCATCCACCGCTCCTGCTTCGGCGTCGAGAGCCCCACCCACACCAGCTGCGCGCCGGAGTCGTTGATGCGCTTGACGATCGCCTCGTCCTCTTCTTCCGTCAGCGGACGGAACGGCGGCGAGTACATGCCTGCGAACTTTACGCCCGGGATGCGCTCGGCGAGTTTCTCCGCGAGCAGTTCGGGCACGCCGTCCTTGCCGCCGTAGAGGAACGAGGTCCAGCCGCGCTCGGCGGCACGGGCGAGCACGTTGAGCATGAGGTCGGGCCCGTAGACCCGGTCCATCCACTCGGCGCCGGCCTTGTGCCCGGCCCACACCATCGGCATGCCGTCGGGCGTGGTCAGCCCGGAGGCGTTGTGGATGGCGAGGAGCTCGGGGTCGCGCTGCGATTCCATGACGCCGTGCACGCCGGTGACGCACACGTAGTGGCGTTCGCCGGCGTCGACCCAGCGGGTCACCTCGGCGAGCGCCATGTCCTGGTTGACGGTGGAGACGCCGACGCCGAGGACGTCGACGCGGCGCAGTTTCGGGTCGGTCATCCTTACAGGCTGTACTTGGCCTTGACCTGGTCGTAGACCCAGGAGTAGGTCTTCGCCATGCCCTCGCGGAGGCTGATGGACGGCTCCCAGCCGTAGTACTTCTGGATGAGCGTGTTGTCCGAGTTGCGGCCGCGCACGCCCAGGGGGCCGTCGATGTGCTTGAGCTCGATCTCGATCCCGGCGATGTCGGCGACCAGGTAGTACAGGTTGTTGATGGTCGTCAGCTCGGAGGAGCCGAGGTTGAGCGGCTCGGTGACGTCGCCGCGGGTGAACATCTTGGAGCCCTGGACGCAGTCGTCGATGTAGGTGAACGAGCGGGTCTGCTCGCCGTCGCCCCAGATCTCGACGGTCTTCTCGCCCTTGAGGGCGGCGAGGGCGATCTTGCGGCAGGTGGCGGCGGGGGCCTTCTCGCGGCCGCCCTCCCACGTGCCCTCGGGGCCGTAGATGTTGTGGTAGCGGGCGATGCGGGTCTCGAGGCCGAAGTCCTCGCGGAAGTGGCGCGCCATGCGCTCGCTGAAGAGCTTCTCCCAGCCGTAGCCGTCCTCGGCGTCGGCGGGGTAGGCGTCCTCTTCCTTCAGGGCCTCGACGTTCGCCTCGGTCTGCTTGTAGCCGGCGTAGACGCACGCGGAGGAGGAGTAGAAGAAGCGGCCGACCTCGGACTCCTTGGCGGCCATGAGCATGTGGGTGGAGGGCAGGACCGAGAGCATGCACAGGGCCTTGTTGTTCTCGATGAAGCCCATGCCGCCCATGTTGCAGGCGAGGTTGTAGACCTCGCCGGCGCCGTCGCCGACGGCTTCGCGGCAGGCCTCGAGGTCGGCGAGGTCCCGCTGGAGGTTCTCGGTGTCGCCGTGGACCTGGTACCACTCGTCGAGGGGCTTGACGTCGACGGCGCGAACGGTCTTGCCCTCGGCGAGGAGGCTCGCCACCAGGTGCCCGCCGATGAAGCCACCGGCTCCCGCCACTACCGCGTCCACGTTTGCCGCCATCGTCGCTCCTCTAGGTTTCGGGTACGGGGGAACAGGGCCTCAGCCTACCCGTCGCATTTCTGCGCCCACCAGCCGGGAAATGGGGGCTAAGTCACCTTTGGGCGCCGCTTCAGGGACGGCTGCGGGCTCCTTCGCGCCGCGGCGCAGCAGCTGTGCGGGGCCGATCACGAAGAGGTCCGGGTCGGTGTCCTCACTGATGCCGGGCTCGAAGCGGGGGGCGATGCAGTAGAGGCGCACCTTCGGGTCGCCGAGGAGGTGTTTGACGTAGCGGAGGCGCTTGAGCTGGCGTTCGACCATCCGGAACTTCCAGCGGACGGTGCCGAGCGCGACCGCTTCGCCCTGCTCGTTCCAGGCGGCGAGTTCGAGGCTGCGCAGCTGCCGGAAGCGCGGGTCGGGGACGGTGATGCGGGTGGTCGCGGCGGCGGCCGGGTCGTTCAGGGCCCATTCGCGGGCGAGCCGGTGGAACTCGGGGCGGCACACGTACCGGTCCCAGCGGGCGTGGGTCATGCGCCACAGCTTGTCGGTGATGTAGCCGCGGCGCCAGCGCGCCAGGTGGTCGGCGACCATCGCGTAGTGGAAGCGCGCGAGGCGGTGCTCCATGGTCCAGTACGGCGCTTCGGGTTCCAGCGGGTTCGCGTCGGCGCGGATCAGGCCGGCCGTTTCGAGCCGCGGGAGGAGGACGTCGAGGTCGGCTTCGCTCAGGCCGGTCGCGGCGCGCAGGTCGTAGGGGGTGCGGGGCCGGGTGGTGACGGCGCCGAGGACGCCGTCGATCGCCTTGTCGGGTGCCTCGCCGAGGACCGCGGTGACGGCATCGGCGACGGTCTCGAGGTAGGGGCCCTCGGGCCGGAGGAACTTGGCCTTGACCCAGTCGTCGGTCTCCTGGCGGGTCTGGGGCAGGTCGCCGGCCGATTTGAGGAGGGCGGGGTCGGAGCCGAGGAGGGCGTGGACGCCGATGGCCGATTCCGGGTCGGCGACGCCCAGGGACAGGATGGACTCGCGCAGTTCGTTCATAGCGATTTTCATGCTACACAGGCGATGCGCAGCTCACAGTTCGCGGAACATGAGATGCATGCCGACCAGGCCGAGCGTGGGGTGGCGGAACGTCTCGGGGAGGACCGCGAGGGTGCGGAAGCCGAGGGAGTGCCAGAGGTCGACGGCGCGGGTGTTGGTGGCGACGACGGCGTTGAACTGCATGGCGGTGAAGCCGTCGGCTTTGGCGCGGGCGAGGGCGGCCTCGCCGAGGGCGCGCCCGAGTCCCTTGCCGCGCACGGTCGGGTCGACCATGAACCCCGCGTTGGCGATGTGGGAGCCGCGGCCGGGCTGGTTGGGGTGGATCTCGGCGATCCCGGCGACGCGGCCCTCGGCCGATCCGTCCTCGACGACCGCCACGAGGGCGCTTGCCGGTGCCGTCTTCTCGATCCAGTAGGCGCGCAGGCGTTCCTCGGGGGTGTCGGGCTCCCAGACGAAGTGCTCGCCGGAGGCGACGATCGGCGCGGCGAAGTCCCACACGGCGGGCCAGTCCTCAGAGCGGGCGTCACGGATCTGCATGGGCCGAAAGCGTAGTCGGCGGTGGCCGGAGGCGCCAGCGCGCAGCGCGGAGCGGAGGCGATTCGGCTGGTCGCCCGCCTTATTCGCGGGCCCCCGGTGCAATGACCGAAGCACGGGGGTCCGACAAGACCGTGTTCGAACCGTGCCCGGCACCAACTCTCGTACCCCGCTGCCAGGGTTGCTACTGCGCCAATTTACGGCTCGCAAGCTTCGCCGAGAGCGGACCCAACGATGTCCAGTTTGCCGGGACCCTCCGTTCACCTTTCGGTCAGCGCGGAGGCTGCCAGTCCGAGAGCGAGGCGGCCTGGCTCTGGACCCACGAGTCGGGGACGGCCCGCAGGAGGCTCTTGGTGACGCCGCGGCCGCCCGAGGCGATCGTGTGGACGCGGCGCGAGAGCCGCGCGACGCGCTTGACCCGCGCCACGCGGGCCCGGTCGTAGGAGGCGAGGGCGTCCGGCACCGATTCGGGATGGCGCCGCAGCGCCCACCCGAGCGTCACGGCGTCCTCCAGCGCGAGGCTCGCGCCCTGCGCCAGGATCGGCGCCACGCCGTGCGCGGCGTCGCCCATGAGCGCGATGCCGCCGTCTCCGACCGGCTGATGCAGCGCCGCGGGCACCGGCCACACGTACCGGACCGGCTGCTGCGTCAGCTCCGAAGGACGGGTCGCGGCGATGAACTTCCCCACGGGCGCAGGCCAATCGGCGAACCACCGGTTGATGAGCTCGTGCTGGATCTGCGGCGACTCGGGGCGCATCCCGCCCGGCACCGTCGCCCACCAGCAGGCCCCGGCGTGCCCGAGGTCGCCGTAGCCGAAGCGGCGGCGGTCGGGCCCGTAGATCTCGACCGCGTCCGTGGTGCGCTCGGGGGCGCGGTGGGCGGGGATGATGCCGCGGAAGCACACCACCCCGGCGTCCACTGTGGGCGAACCGGGGGCGATGAGCGTCCGGGTCGGCGAGTCGATGCCGTCGGCGGCGACCACGAGGTCGGCGTCCCAGCGGCGCGAGGCGTCCCCGGCGGCCAGGTCCACCATGTCGATCCGGTCCACCTGCGTGGCCGGGTGGACCTGCACGTTGTCGCCCAGTCGCGACACGAGCGCCTCGTACAGCATCGCGTTGTGGATCATCACCGAAGGCGTGCCGTCGTCCGCCCCGAGCACCGCCGCGGCGAACGAGCTCGACAGGCGCTCCTCGTTGCGGAGCTCGAACCGGTCCACCGGGGTCCCGGAGGCGTCGAGGGTCGCGTCGACCCCGAGCGCGCGCAGCGCGCGCACACCCGAGGCCCACAAGACCATCCCCAGGTCATCGCCTCGGAGGCGCTCGCGTCGCTCCAGCAGCGCCACCCTCCAGCCCAGCTTGGACAGGACGATCGCGCTGGCGAGCCCGGCGACGCCGGCACCGACGACTACGGCTCTTCGGTTCTGCATCTGCACCTGCCCGGGGAAGCGGCGGTCAGTTGTCGTCGCGGGACTTGCCCGCGTCGGCCGGCGACTCCTCGGCGGACGGGTCGTCGGGGATCACGTCGTCCTCGGGCCGGTCGGGTTCGGCCTCGTCATCGTCTGCTGCATCGTCAGCGGCGGACTCGATCTCGCCCGGCTCGGCGCCCTTGGGGAGGGCGCCGTCGACGTACCCGGCGGCCTTGGCAGCGTCGGAGTCCCAGTCGACGACGACGCGGTCGCCGCCGTCGAGGACGAAGACCCGACGGGTGCCGCGCACCGCCAGCAGGTAGATGACGGCGAGGACGACGACGACGATGCTCACCCACTGGTTCAGGCGCAGCCCCAGCCAGCCCTCGGCCGGGTCGATGCGCAGGCCTTCGATCCAGTAGCGGCCGGTCCAGTAGAGGGCGGCGTAGAGGGCGACGGCGCGGCCGGCCCCGAACTTCCAGCGGCGGTCGGCGAGCAGCAGGACGGCCGCGACCCCGAGGTTCCACAGCGCCTCGTAGAGGAACGTGGGGTGGAAGGTCGAGTACTCGCGGTAGCCGGAGACGCGGTGTTCCATGTCGATCGAGACGGCCCACCAGGCGTCGAGCGGCTTGCCGTACAGCTCCTGGTTGAACCAGTTGCCGAGGCGGCCGATGGCCTGCGCGACGGGAATGCCGGGGATGCAAGCGTCGGCGACCATCGCGAACGGCAGGCCCAGCTGGCGGCAGCCGAGCCACATGCCCACGGCGCCGAGGAGGATCGCGCCGGGGATGCCCAGGCCGCCTTCCCAGACCGCGAGGATCTTCCACGGGTCGCCGTCGGCGCCGAAGTAGGCGTCGGGGCTGGTGAAGACGTGATAGAGGCGGGCGCCGACGATGCCGAAGGGCACCGCCCACACGGCGAGGTCGAGCACCGCCCACTTGGGGGCGCCGCGTGAGCGCAGGCGCGCCTCGGCGATCCAGCAGGCGGCGACGATCCCCGCGATGAGGCAGAGCGCGTACGCGCGGATCGGGATGGGGCCGAGGTGCCAGACGGACTCCGACGGGCTCGGAATATAAGCGAGGTCCACGACGAGAAACCTATCGGTTGGGCGAGCGGCACGTGGCACGGGCCTGAGCCGGTCCCAGGAAGCGCTCGCGTTTCGGGTGCGAAGCGGCCCCGCGGGAGCACTCCCGCGGGGCCGTCCAGGTATCTAGCGGCGCACGCCCTCGGCGAGGTCGGCCGTCAGTTCGGCGAGCTTCTGGTGGCCGGTGGGAATGTCCGGCGAGTCCAGGTAGCAGTTGACGATGGCGGAGCCGACGATGACCGCGTCGCCGTAGGCGCCGATCTCGGCGGCCTGGTCGCCGCTCCTGACGCCCAGGCCCACGCCGATCGGCAGGTCCGTGTGCTTGCGGGTGCGCTCCACGAGCAGCGGGGCGGCCACGGAGGTGGCGGCGCGGGCGCCGGTGACGCCCATGACCGACTGCGCGTACACGAACCCGCGGCAGGCCGCCACGGTGGAGGCGATCCGCTCCTCCGTGGAGGAGGGCGCGACCAGGAAGACCCGGTCGAGGTCGTGCGCGTCGGAGGCCGCGATCCATTCGGCCGCTTCGTCGGGGATGAGGTCGGGCGTGATGAGCCCGGCCCCGCCCGCGGCGGCGAAGTCGCGCGCGAACCGGTCGACGCCGTAGCGCTCCACCAGGTTCCAGTAGGTCATGACGAGGATCGGGACGCGGCCGGCGACGGCCTCGGTCACCTCGAACACGTCCTTGGTGCGGAACCCGCCGGCGAGCGCCTGGTCGGCGGCCTTCTGGATGGCCGGGCCGTCCATGACCGGGTCCGAATAGGGCAGTCCCAGCTCGATGATGTCGGCCCCGTGGTCGATCATGATGTCCACGGCCTTGATCGAGTCGGCCAGAGTCGGGAAGCCCGCGGGCAGGTAGCCCACGAGCGCCGCCCGGCCCTCGGCCCTGGTCTTCGCGAAAGCGTCAGCAGCGCGCATCCCTACGCCCCCTTCTCGAAGCCGAAGTACTCGACGACGTTGCCCATGTCCTTGTCGCCGCGGCCGGAGAGGTTCACCAGGACCCGCGAGCCGGCCTTGAGGCCCTTGGCGAGGCGCAGCGCCCCGGCGAGGCCGTGCGCCGACTCGATCGCGCAGATGATGCCCTCGGTGCGGGCGAGCTTCTCCAAAGCGGCCATGGCCTCGGCGTCGTCCACGGGTTCGTAGGCGGCGCGGCCGGTGGCGGCGAGGTGGGCGTGCTCAGGGCCGACGCCCGGGTAGTCGAGCCCGGCGGAGATCGAGTGCGACTCGATGGTCTGGCCGTCCTCGTCCTGCAGCACGAAGGTGCGGGCGCCGTGGAGGACGCCGATCTGCCCGGCGGTGATGGTCGCGGCGTGGCGGCCGGTGTCGTAGCCGTCGCCGCCGGCCTCGAAGCCGTACAGCTTGACGGCCTCGTCGTCGAGGAACGCGGTGAAGATGCCCATGGCGTTCGAGCCGCCGCCGACGCACGCGGCCACAATGTCGGGGAGCGCCCCGGTGCGGTCCAGGAACTGCGCGCGGGCCTCGTCGCCGATGCCGCGGCAGTAGTCGCGCACGAGCTGCGGGAACGGGTGGGGCCCGCCGACCGAGCCGATGAGGTAGTGCGTGTGGTCCACGGAGGCGACCCATTCGCGCAGGGCCTCGTTCATGGCGTCCTTGAGCGTGCGCGAACCGGTCGTGACGGGCACGACCTCGGCGCCGAGGAGGCGCATCCGGGCGACGTTGAGCGCCTGGCGGCGGGTGTCCTCCTCGCCCATGTACACCGTGCATTCCAGGCCGAAGTACGCCGCGGCGGTCGCGGAGGCGACGCCGTGCTGGCCCGCGCCGGTCTCGGCGATGATGCGGGTCTTGCCCATGCGCTTGGTCAGCAGGGCCTGGCCGAGCACGTTGCGGATCTTGTGCGCGCCGGTGTGGTTGAGGTCCTCGCGCTTGAGCCAGATCTCGACGCCGGCCTCTTCGGAGAGGCGCTCGGCGAAGTAGAGCGGCGACGGCAGGTTCCCGTACTCGCGGCCCAGCTTGTCGAGCTCGGCCATGAAGGCCGGGTCGGCGAGCGCCGTGGTGTGGGCGGTCTCGAGCTCGTCGAGCGCCGCGATGAGCGCCTCGGGGACGAACCGGCCCCCGAATTCGCCCCAGTGTCCGCTGGCATCTGGATTAGGCACGGTTGTTCGCTCCCCTTCGCAACTCGCTGCCCGGACGCGCTCGCGCGCACAGGCTCAACCTGTGTTGTCGTCCGCGACCGCTAGATCGGGCGCGGCGTCGCCGGGTGGGACCCGGCGGTGACCAGCTCGGCGACGGCGTCGCGCGGGCTCTTCGTCTTGACTACGCCCTCGCCGACCAGGACGGCGTCGGCGCCGGCGCTGGCGTAGCGGATGAGGTCGCGGGTGCCCCTGACGCCCGACTCCGCGACTTTCACGACGTCGCGGGGCAGGCCGGGGGCGATGCGTTCGAACACCGAACGGTCGACTTCGAGCGTAGTCAGGTCGCGCGCGTTGACGCCAATGACTTTCGCCCCGGCGCGCAGGGCGCGGTCGGCCTCGTACTCGGTGTGGACTTCGACGAGGGCGGTCATGCCCAGGCCCTCGATGCGCTCGTGGAGCGACACGAGGGTGTCCTGGTCGAGCGCGGCCACGATGAGGAGCACGAGGTCGGCGCCGTGGGCGCGGGCTTCGAGCACCTGGTAGGGGGAGACCACGAAGTCCTTGCGGAGCACCGGGATCTGGACTTTGGCGCGCACGGCGTCGAGGTCGTCGAGGCTGCCTTTGAAGTAGTGCTGCTCGGTGAGGACCGAGATGACGGACGCGCCGCCCGCGGCGTACTCGGCCGCGAGCACGGCCGGGTCGGGGATGTCGGCGAGGGCGCCCTTGGAGGGGGAGGCCCGCTTGACTTCGGCGATGACGCTCACGCCGCCGCCGGAGAGCGCCGCGTACCCGTCGAGGGCGGGTCGTGCGGCCTCGGCGCGTTCGCGGATCTGCTCGATGGGGATCGAGGTCTGGCGCCGTTCGAGATCGGCGCGGACTTCGGTGATGATCTGCTCCAGCACGTTCACCTAAGATCGTCCCTTCTTCTGCGCCGATGCCGTGATATTAGGCGACGAGGGGTCCTCGCCGGAGTCGAGGGCTTTCCACAGCGACACCGGGTCCTCTGCTATGGCGGGCTCCCCGGCGGGGGCCGCGTCGTAGCGGGTGCCGGTGTCGGGCCAGCCGCCGGCGCGGGCGGTGGTCGCGGCCCCGGCGAACGCGAGGACGAGCGCGGCGACGCCCATGGTGATCGGCCAGGGGCCCGCGTCAAGGTGGAGCGCGCCGGCGAGGGCGGTCGCGAGCCCGGCGAGGGCGGCGACGACGCCGAGGACGCGGCGGGCGCGGTTGCCGGTGGCGAGCATCGCCAGGAACGCGGCGCCGCCGGCGAGCGCGCACGGCAGGGCCCAGGAGGCGAGGTCGGTGCCGGCCTGGGCGGTGGTGGCGGTGATCCCGGCGTGGCCGGTCTCGGTGGTGGAGGTCCAGTCGCGGGAGGCGGCCAGCGCGGCGAGTCCGGCCGCGGCTATCCCTGCGAGCAGGACGCGGGTGCGCTCGGCGGCGCGCCGTTCGGCGCCTTCGTGGGCGTCGCGGGGCTCGGCGGCCTCGGTGCGGTCGCTCATGCGATCTCCCTTCCGGTGAAGCAGGTGCGCGTGCCGGTGTGGCAGGCGGGCCCGGTCTGGTCGACCTGGAGCAGGACGGTGTCGCCGTCGCAGTCCACGGCCACTGAGACGACCGCCTGGTGGTGGCCGGAGGTCTCGCCCTTGACCCAGTACTCGCCGCGGCTGCGCGACCAGTAGGTGGCCTTGCGGGTGGCGACGGTGCGCCGCAGCGCTTCGGCGTCCATCCACGCGAGCATGAGGACCTCGCCCGTGTCGTGCTGCTGCGCGATCGCGGGGACGAGGCCGTCCGCGTTGAACGTGAGGTCGGCGATCACGTCGTCGCTGCGCTGTCCTGCTTCCACGTTTACTGATTGTGATCGCTCGCCGTCGTGGACCGCCACCCGGGCCCGGTCGGGAGTGCATCGTGGGATTCTCGTGGGCATGGACCGCCCTTATGTGATCGTTTCGGCCGCGATGAGTCTCGACGGCTTCCTCGACGACACCTCCCCCGAGCGGCTCGTGCTGTCGAACGCCGCCGATTTCGACCGGGTCGACGCGGTGCGCGCGGGCGTGGACGCGATCGCGGTCGGCGCCGGGACGGTGCGAGCGGACGACCCCCAGCTGCTGGTGCGCTCGGCGGAACGCCGGGCCGAACGCGAGGCGGCGGGCAAGCCCGGGTCGCCGCTGCGGGTGGTGTTCTCGCCGTCCGGCGAACTCGACCCGCGCGCGCGCCTGTTCGCGGGCGGGGACCGCGTCGTGGTGTACACGACCGATCAGGGCGCGCAGGTCTGCGCTCTGGACCGGGTGGCCGCCGAGGTGGTGGCGATCGGCGAGGGCGAGGTGGACCTGCGGGCGGCGCTCGCGGACCTGGCCGGGCGCGGGGTCGGGCGGCTGCTGGTGGAGGGCGGCGGCATGGTGCACACGGCGTTCCTCGCGGCCGACCTGGTGGACGAGGTGCATCTGGCGGTCGCGCCGTTCCTGCTCGGGGAGCGGGGCGGGGCGCGGTTCGTGTACACGGTGGCGTTCCCGCAGTCGCCGGAGCGGCCGCTGCGGCTGGTCGAGTCGCGGGCGATCGGGGAGGTCGCGCTGCTGGTCTACCGGCGGAGCTGACCGACCCCGCCCGCTGCGTCGTCGGCGAAACCGGACCGGGTCCAAACCGGTCGGACGGGTGCGTTTCGTCACTTATGGTGACCTGAGCGCCGCCCGCCGATGAACGGAGCCCGTCCGATGGCCACGACCGAGACGCCGCCCACTGAACCCGGTGAGGTCCCGCCGATCCCCCTGCCGCCGGTCGAGGCGGAGGATCGGCTGGCCACGTACCCGGTGGACCGGCCGGTGTTCTGGATCAGCGCCATCGTCATCCTGGCCGTGATCGGCTTCGGCGCGGTCTTCCCCGACCGGTTCGAGACCGGTTCCGCGGCCGCATTGGACTGGGTCATCGTGAACTTCGCGTGGCTGTTCATCATCGCCGGGAACATCTTCGTGGTCCTGGCGATCTACATCGCCGTGAGCCGCTACGGCAACATCAAGCTCGCCGCGCGCGCCGACGAGGAGCCCGAGTTCGGCACGCTCCCCTGGATCTCGATGATGTTCGCCGCGGGCATGGGCATCGGCCTGATGTTCTACGGCGTGGCCGAGCCGCTCGCGCACTACTTCGACGCGCCGCCGCCGCTCGAACTGGATCCGGCCTCCCCCTTCTACAACGACGAGCTGACCGAGGGCGCGCTCGTCTACTCGTTCTTCCACTGGGGACTGCACCCGTGGGCGATCTACGCGGTCGCGGGCCTGGCCCTGGGCTATTCGACGTTCCGCAAGCAGCGCGGCAACAACATGAGCGACGCGTTCGCGCCCTTGACGGCCGGGCGGCGCTGGGGTCCGATCACGGGGAAGGCGATCGACCTGCTCGCCGTGTTCGCCACCGTCTTCGGCACGGCCGCGAGCCTCGGCCTGGGGGCGCTCCAGGTCGCGGTCGGCCTCAAGATCGTGGTGGGCGTGCCGGAGTCGACCCAGCTGGAGCTGGTGGTCATCATCGCACTGACGGCGGCGTTCGTGGCCTCGGCGTTCTCGGGCGTCCACCGGGGCGTCAAGTGGCTGTCGACGACGAACGTGGTCCTGGCGCTGTTCCTCGTCGTCTTCGTGTTCTTCGCCGGGCCGACGCTGTTCATCCTCGACGCGTGGCCGAGCGCCATCGGCGGGTACCTCACCGACCTGGTCGGGATCTCCAGCGCGACGGGCGCGTTCGGCGGCGCCGACTGGATGGGGACCTGGACGATCTTCTACTGGGCGTGGTGGCTGTCGTGGGCGCCGTTCGTGGGCACCTTCATCGCCCGCATCTCGCGGGGCCGCACCATCCGCCAGTTCATCGTCGGGGTGCTGCTGATCCCTTCGGCCGCTTCGACGTTGTGGTTCGCGATCCTGGGCGGCACGGCGCTGTGGCAGCAGAACCACGGCGAGGACTTCAGCGTCGCGGCCGGGATGGGCGAGGAGTACTCACTGTTCGCGCTGCTCGAATCGCTGCCGCTGTACAGCCTGCTGTCGGGGCTCTCCATGTTGCTCGTGGCGATCTACTTCGTCACCGGCGCGGACTCGGCCTCGCTGGTGCTCGGGTCGCTGTCGAGCCACGGATCGCTGCACCCGAAGAAGCCCCTGGTCGTGTTCTGGGGCGCGACGATCGGCGCGGTCGCGGCGGTGCTGCTGCTCTCGGGCGGACTCCAGGGACTCAAGAACGCGACGATCATCGTGGCGCTGCCGTTCGTCATCGTCATGCTGCTGCTGTGCGTGGCCCTGATGCGGGAGCTCACGCAGGACCCTGCCGCGCATCCGCTGCGGCACCAGTTGCGGCACAGGGGCTTCCGGGACGCGATCCGCAAGCTCGTGGGCGAGGAGTTCGACTCCCGCACGGCCGCGCAGCCCAAGTGGGGGCGCGGCAGGCTGCGGTTCGGCGTCGGCAACAGCAAGCGCGCCAACCCGGACTCGAGCACGGAGGAGTGAGCGCGCGCACCGCTGCTATTTTATGGGGTGACCCTGTGGCGGAAGGAAACCTCATGAAGGCGATCGTGGTCGAGCAGACCGGCGGGCCGGGCGTGATGCGGCTGCTGGAGGGCGAGGACCCGGGCCCGCGGCCGGGGCAGATCTCGGTGAGAGTGGCCGCCGCGGGCGTGAACTTCATCGACGTCTACCACCGCACCGGCGCCTACGGGCTGCCGCTGCCGTTCACGCCGGGCCTCGAAGGCGGCGGCTACGTCGCGGCCGTGGGCGCCGGCGTCACCGACTTCGCGGTCGGCGACGAGGTGGCCTGGAAGAGCGTCCCGGGGTCCTATGCGGACCTCGTGGTCGGCGACGCCGCCGAGTTCGTGCCCGTCCCCGAGAAAGTCGCGGTCGAGACCGCCGCCGCCGTCATGCTCCAGGGGCTCACCGCGCACTACCTGTGCAACACCGTCTACGCGGTCCAAGAGGGCGACACCGTGATCATCCACGCCGCCGCCGGCGGCATGGGGCTCCTGCTCACCCAGATGGTGAAATCCAAGGGCGGCAAGGTCATCGGCACCGTCTCGACGGACGCGAAAGCGGAGCTGGCGCGCCAGAACGGCGCCGACCACGTGATGCGCTACGAGGGCTTCGGCGCGAAGGCCCGCGAACTCACCGGCGGCGAGGGCGTCGCGGCCGTGTACGACGGCGTCGGCAAGACCACGTTCAGCGAAGGCCTCACCGCGCTGCGCCGCCGCGGCGTCATGGCCCTCTTCGGCCAGTCCAGCGGCCCCGTACCGCCCGTGGACCCCCAGGAACTCCACCGAGGCGGCTCGCTCATCCTCACCCGTCCCACCTTGCATGACTTCACCGCGACCCGCGAGGAGTACCTGTGGCGGGCGGGCGAGGTCTTCCAGATGATCGAGGACGACGACCTCCTCGTGCGGGTCGGCGAGACCTTCCGCCTCGAAGAGGCCCCGGAGGCCCACCAGGCACTGGAGGCCCGCAAGACCACCGGGAAGCTCCTGCTCATTCCCTGAACCGAGTACCCCCTGGGGGTACCGTAACACCGCTGCCCTAGCATCGACGGCATGACCGCGACAGACCCTCGCATCCGCCGCGCCACCACCGACGACGCGGAGCGGTTGACCGCACTCATCCACGCCTCCAACGGATACCAGGGCGAATACGCGCCGATGATCGACGGCTACCGGCTCAGCCCCGAGTACCTCGCCCTGCACCCGACCTACCTCGCCGTCGACGAGGCGGACGGCCTGCAGGGCTTCTACTCACTGCTCGTCGACGCCGCCACTTTGGCGAAGCACGGCTTCACACTGCCCGAACTCAACCTGCTCTTCGTCGACGACCGCCTGCAGGGCAAAGGCATCGGCCGCCTACTCATCGAGCACATGCTCGACCTCGCCAAGCGCGAAGGCCTCACCGAGATCCGCGTCGTCTCCAATCCCCCGGCCGAGCGCTTCTACCTCAGCGTCGGCGCCGAGAAGACCGGGACGGTCCCGCCCACGCCCCCGCGCATCACGTGGGAACGCCCGGAACTGCTGTTCCGGACGTAGCCGCACGCTCCCGGAAGGTCCGGCGGTAGGCCGAGGGCGAGACGCCCAGGACGGCGCGAAGATGCTGGCGCAGTGAGACACCCGTGCCCAGGCCGGTGCGCCGCGCGATCTGGTCCACCGTGAGCTCGCTCGACTCCAGGAGCCGCCGGGCGTGCTCGACGCGCTGGCGGGTGAGCCACTGGGTCGGGCTCTGGCCGGTCTCCTCGCGGAACCGGCGGGTGAAGGAGCGGCGGCTCATCCGCGCCCGGCGAGCGAGCTCGTCGATCGATAGTGGACGGTCGAGTTGCTGGAGCGCCCATTCTCGGACTTCGGCGGTGCCGATCCCGGAAGACTCGGGGACGGGACGCTCGATGAACTGGGCCTGCCCGCCCTCGCGCCAAGGTGGGAACACGCACCGCCGCGCCACCGCCGTCGCCACCCGGCTGCCGTGGTCGAGCCGGACCAGGTGCAAGCACAGGTCGATGGCCGAGCCCGCCCCGGCGGAGGTCAGGATCCGGCCCGCGTCGACGAACAGCACGTCCGGGTCCACTTCGACCTTGGGGAAACGGGTCCGAAGCAGGTCGGTCAGCATCCAGTGGGTCGTCGCGGGCTTCCCGTCGAGCAGCCCCAGCTCCGCGAGCACGAACGCCGCGCTGCAGAACGAGACGATCCGCGTCTCCGGGCGGATCCCCGCGAAGGCCTCCGCCAGGCCGTCGGGCATTTCGCGCACGTCGCAGAGCGGACCGTCGGGCTGCAGCGTCGCCACCACCACCGTGTCCGCCTCCCGCAGGAGCTCCGGGCCGTGTTCCACATTGATCGTGAACCCGCTGGACGTGCGCACCGGGCGCCCGTCGAGCGAGCACACCCGCACGTCGTACTTCGGAGTCAGGTCGTCGAGCATCGCCGCCGAGAACACCCGGTCGGGGATGCTTAGCTCGAACGCGATCACACCGTCCAAGGCCAGCACCGCTACACGGTGAGGATTCGTCATGGCCCGATTCTTTCATATCGTGGCCCTCGGGCCACTAGGCGACACCCCCAGTGCGACAGAGACTGGAACCTGCCAAAGCGCAAGTGTGAGAAGGGAATCCGAAATGACCACCATGCGAACCGTGACCCAGGACGAACTCGGCGGACCCGAGGTACTGCAGATCAAAGAGGTCGAACGGCCCGAACCGGGCATCGGCGAGATCCTCGTGAAGGTCCACGCCGCCGGGACCAACCCGGCCGACTGGAAGGTCCGCACCCACGGCGGCCTGGCGGGCGAGCAGCCCCCGTACACGCTCGGCTGGGACGTCTCCGGCACCGTTGAAGCGGTCGGATTCGGCGTGCGGCTCTTCAAGGTCGGCGACGAGGTGTTCGGGATGCCCCGCTTCCCGCAGTACGCCGGCGGCTATGCCGAATACGTCGCCGCCCCCGCCCGCCAGTTCGCGCCCAAACCGGTCTCGCTGAGCCACGTCGAAGCCGCCGCGCTGCCGCTGGCCGGGCTCACCGCCTTCCAGGCGCTCGTGGACACCGCCGGAGTCGAAGCGGGCCAGAAGGTCTTGATCCACGCCGCCGCGGGCGGCGTCGGACACCTCGCGGTCCAGATCGCGAAAGCCAAGGGCGCCTATGTGATCGCCACGGCCAGCGCCGCGAAGCACGCCTACCTCAAGGGCATCGGCGCGGACGAGGTAGTCGACTACACGGCGGTCGACTTCGCCGAGACGGTGAGCGGGGTCGACATCGTGATCGACGCAGTGGGCGGCGACTACGCCGCCCGCTCAGCACCGGTCGTGCGCGACGGCGGCCACCTGGTCATCCTGCCCGGTCCGGCAGAGGTCCCCGCCGCCGAGGCGGCGCGGATCAAGGCCGGGTTCATGATGGTCGAGATCGACCGGAGCGGACTGCAAGCACTGGCCGCACTCGTGGACGCCGGGAAGCTCACCCCGACGGTCGCGGAAACCTACGCGCTCGACGACGTCGCGAAAGCCCACGCCTCCCTGGAGTCAGGCCGCACGATCGGCAAGATCGTCCTCACCGTCGCCTGACCGACACCCCGCCGGTGACCAGGCAACTCGTCGAACCCTCACGAAGTTATCCACAGGCGCAAAACTTTTGTTGCCGCTCGACTACCCCACGTGTTGTAGTAGATGGCAAAAACGCCGTCCGGCACCGGCGGGATGGCGGCGACACAAGGGGATTCGCGAACGTCGCCATACCGAGGCCGCGTGCGGAAAGCCATCCGCACGCGGTCCCCGCCAGGTGCCGCACCCCTCCGCCTCCGCGGAGGCCGGCCGTGGGGGG
>NZ_JBHRWO010000021.1:100483-450317 GCF_042647865.1 Glycomyces rhizosphaerae | reverse complement strand
GGTCGGGTCCGGACCCGACCGCCACGCGCCACATCAGCTCGAGCGGGTCTGCTCGACCCAAGAGCCGTGCAGGCCCGCATAGACCGAGCCGGGCTCGGCCGCAAGATCGGCGTGCGGGCCGTGCTGCACGAGGTTCCCCGCGTCGAAGACCAGCACCTCATCGGAGGTCTCAGCCGTCGACAAGCGGTGCGCGATGATCACCGTGGTGCGGCCCCGGGTCACCGCGTCGAGCGCGGACGAGAGCCGCAGCTCGGTGGCCGGGTCCACGGCGCTGGTCGCCTCGTCGAGCACGAGCAGGTCCGGGTCGGCCACATAGGCGCGCACGAGCGAGACCAGCTGGCGCTCACCGACACTCAGATTCGCCCCACTCTCGCCCAACTCGGTCTCAAGCCCCGCCGAGAGCGTCTCGAGCCAGTCCGTCAGCCCCAGCTCGGCGAAGGCCACGTAGATCTCCGCGTCGGTCAAGTCGGGCCGGGCGAAGCGGACGTTGTGGGCGAGGGTCCCGTTGAACAGGAAGCCCTCCTGCGGCACCATCGTCACCCGGCTGCGCAGGGACGCGAACGTGACGCCCGTGAGCGGCGCACCGCCGATGAGGACCTGCCCCGAGGTCGGGTCCATCAAGCGGGTGAGCAGCTTCGCGAACGTGGTCTTGCCCGAACCGGTCTCGCCGACCACCGCGACCTTCGAATGGGCCCGGATCTCCACATCGATGCCGTGCAGCACCTCCTCGCCGCCCGGGTACGCGAAACGCACGCCATCGAAGCGGACCCCAAGGGGCCCTTCAGGAAGAGCCGTGCCGTCCACCGGGTCGGCCACATCGGGCTCGGTGTCGACGATGTCGAGCACCCGCCGCCAGCCGGAGACCGCGTTCTGGGCCTCGTTGAGCGTCTCGGTGCCGATCACCACGGGCTGCGTGAACAAGATGACCAGGAACAGGAACGCGGTCAGCTCGCCGACGGTCATCGACCCCTCCGCGACCAGGAACGCGCCGAGCACCACCACGACCACGTTGACGCCCAGGTAGACCAGCTCCCCCGCGCCGAACGAGAAGGCCGAACGCCGGATCGCCTTGGTCTGGTCGCGCCGGTGCTCCTCGATCGAGGCGTCCAAGCGCTCGCTCGTGCGCGAACCGACCCCGTACGCGCGCACCGTGCCCGCGCCGACCACCGACTCCGCGACGGCCGACAGCATCTTGGACACGCTCTTGCGCACGTCCGTGTAAGCGGCCGCCAGATGCCCCTGCAACCACTTGATCAGCCAGGTCACCGGGATGAACACGATCCACACCGCGATCGCCAGCTGCCACGAGTACACCGCCATGACCACAGTGGCCACGACGATCTGCGCCGCCGCCGTCACCAGCACCATGCCGCCCTGCTGCAGGAACTGGCTCACCTGGTCGATGTCCGTGGTCACCCGCGCCGTCAGCGCCCCGCGCCGCTCGGACTGCTGGTGCAGCATCGACAGGTCGTGGATGTGCCGGAACGTCTTGCGGCGCAGCGAGGCCAGCGCGTGCTCCGAGACGACGAACAGGCGGCGGTTCATCACGTAGTTCGCGCCAGTGGTGACGAGCAGGGCCGCGATGCCGATCGCGGCCACGGCCATGACGTACCCGATGTCGGGCCCGCCCTCGCCGAGCAGTCCCTTGTCGAGGACCTGCTGCGCCCCGATCGGCACGACGAGCCGGCCGATCGACGTGACTGCCGCGAGGAACACCGTGAAGCCCAGGCCGCGGCGCAGCTCCGGCGAGAGGCGGAGGCCGCGCTTGACGGTCTGCCAAGGGCCGGGCTGGGTGTCGGTGTCCTGCTGCACGCTCACGCCGCGGCCTCCTCGTCGTTGAATTCGCCCTCGAACTCGCGCTCGGCCTCGGCCCGCTCGTAGGCGGTCACGAGGTCGGCGTAGGGCTGGTGGGTCTTGAGCAGCTCCGTGTGGGGGCCGCGGGCGGTGATGCGGCCGTCTTCGAGGAAGACCACCTCATCGGCCAGCGCGATGGTGGCCCGCCGGTAGGCGACGACGAGGACGCTGGCGACCGCGGAGGAGCGCTTGAGCCCGGAGAGGATCTGGGACTCGACTTTCGGGTCGACGGCGCTGGTGGCGTCGTCGAGGATGAGGATCCGCGGCCGTCCGGCGAGGGCGCGGGCGAGGGTGAGTCGCTGGCGCTGGCCGCCGGAGAGGGTGGTGCCCCGTTCGCCGACCTCGGTGTCGAGGCCGTCTTCGAGGGCGGCGGTGAACTTCTCGGCTCCGGCAGCGGCGAGGGCCTTCCAGAGGCGGTCGTCGTCGATGCCGTCTCGGTCGAGGGCGAGGTTGGCGCGGACGGTGTCGTCGAAGACGAACGGGATCTGCTGGACGAGCGCGGTGGTGCGGGCGAGGCTCGCGTGGGTGAGGTCGCGGAGGTCGTCGCCGTCGAGGGTGAGGTTGCCGCGGGTGGGGTCGATGAGGCGGGCGGCGAGGTGGGCGAGGGTGGACTTGCCGGAGCCGGTGGCGCCGACGAGGGCGACGGTGGTGCCGGGTTCGACGGTGAAGGTGACTTCTTGGAGGGCTTCGTGGCCGTCGGGGTAGGCGTAGGCGACGTGGTCGAAGGCGAGCCGGGCGGGGGCGGTGGTCTCGGGGAGGTCCTTGTGGCCGTATGACATGTCACCGGTGGCGGAGAGGACGTGGTCGACGCGGCGGCGGCCGACGACGGAGCCGGGGAGGTCGCCGAGGACCCAGCCGATGGCGCGGACGGGGAAGGCCAGGACCGAGAACATGAAGGAGACGGTGACGAGTTGGCCGAGGTCGATCGCGCCGGCCTCGAAGCGGGCGAGGCCGACGAGGAGGGCGAGGAGCACGCCGATCTCGGGGAGTCCGGCGATGGCGGGTTCGAAGGCGGCGCGCAGGCGGCCGACGCCGATCATGGCGTCGCGCAGTTCCTCGGCGGAGGCGCTGAAGCGTTCGGTCTCGGCGGCTTCGCGGCCCATGGCCTTGACGACGAGGGCGCCGTCGAAGGATTCGTGGCCGACGGCGGAGACTTCGGCGCGCAGTTCCTGGGCGCGCTTGGCGCGGGGGGCCATCTTGGTGGCGAAGAGGGCGTTGAGGGCGAAGAGGGCAGGGAACATGCCGAGGGCGACCAGGGCGACGGCCCAGTCGATCCAGAAGAACGCGGCCATGGCGATGACGACCATGAAGAGGGTGCCGACGGCGAAGGGCAGCGGGGCGAGGGGGCGGGTGGCGGCTTCGACGTCGGCGTTCGCGTTGGAGAGGAGGGTGCCGGTGGGGTGCTTCTGGTGCCAGGAGACGGGGAGGGCGAGGTAGCGGCGGGTGATGCGGCGGCGCCAGTGGGCTTGGACGCCGAACATCATGACTCCGGCGCCGATGCGGCGGGCGCACATGGTGGAGAAGCGGATGATCGAGGTGCCGAGGAGGGCGGCGACGCCGATGAAGACGGTGCCGAGCGCGACTTCGCCGTTCTCGTAGGCGGGGACGGCGATCCCGGAGACGACCCAGCCGACGACGAAGGAGAGGAAGAGCGTCATGGCGGTGTTGGCCATGGCCCCGGCGGCGCCTACCGCGAACGGTTTGGGTTCGAGCCTGATCATGTCGCCGATGTTCCGCAGTCCTTGGCGGAGCAGGCGATCGTCAGCGGGCTGATCGTCGAGGGACGATCCGGCGCCGGTGGGCAGCGTCATTGATTCTCCGGTCGGTGGGTACGGGCACCAGCCCCGCGAGGCGCTGGCTAGCCGGTCGGCAAGCAACCGCTAGCAATCATGCCTCGGACCTACGTCTCTCGCCAACCGCAATACGGCCAAGGCCCGCCGGCACCCCACCACAGGAAGCTACCCCGGATCAGTTGGCGCCAGGCGACAAACTGTCGTACCCCTAGGTCAGGGTTGCGGCCGTGCCGATCTACGGCTCGCAAGCTTCGCCGAGTCCGGGCCCATCGATGTCCGTTCTGCGGAGACTCTCCACTCGTATTCGGCCGTCAGCGAAACCGGTCGGCTCAGCGGACGGGGTGGCCCGCGTTCTTCAGCTCCTGCTTGACTTCGCCGATGCTCACGTCGCCGAAGTGGAAGATCGAGGCGGCGAGCACCGCGTCCGCCCCGGCGGCGACCGCGGGCGGGAAGTCGGCGGCTTTGCCCGCGCCGCCCGAGGCGATCAGCGGGATGTCGACGGCTGCGCGGACGGCTGCGATGAGTTTGAGGTCGAAGCCCTGCTTCATGCCGTCGGAATCGATCGAGTTGAGCAGGATCTCCCCCGCCCCCAGCTCGGCCGCGCGGGCGCACCATTCGACGGCGTCGAGGCCGGTGGACCGCTTCTGGCCGCCGTGCGTGGTGACCTCCCAGCCCGAGTCGGTGTCGCGCCCGGAGGCGACGTCGGCCGACAGGACCAGGACCTGGTTGCCGAATCGCTCTGCGATCTCGGAGATGACCTCGGGCCGGCTGATCGCGGCGGTGTTGATGCCGACCTTGTCGGCTCCGGCGCGCAGCAGCCGGTCCACGTCTTCGGGCGTGCGGACGCCGCCGCCGACGGTGAGCGGGATGAAGACCTGCTCGGCGGTGCGGGCGACGACGTCGTACATGGTCGCGCGGTCACCGGAGGAGGCGCTGACGTCGAGGAAGGTCAGCTCGTCGGCCCCCGCCGCGTCGTAGGCGGCGGCGAGCGCCACCGGGTCGCCCGCATCGCGCAGGTTCTCGAAGTTCACACCCTTGACGACCCGCCCGGCATCCACGTCCAGGCAGGGGATCACACGCACCGCAACAGTCACGCGGCAAGAGTACAGGCCGGGCCCTTGCGTGTCGTCCGCCATATTTTCGCCCTGAACTTGAACATGTTCAAGAGCCGGAGGTAGCGTTGCGGCAGAAGTTGAACATGTTCAACTCAACTCTCCTCGTATAGAACGGAGCGCTGTCATGGACCTGGCAGTCATCGGCTACATCGCCTACCTCCTCGTCGCCATCCCCCTCACCGTCTGGGTCGCCCGCACCCTCGGCGCCAACGGCTTCCACTTCATCAAGGACGTCTTCGCCGGCGACGAGCAGCTCGCCCACGCGGTGAACAAACTCCTGCAGGTCGGCTTCTACCTCTCAACTTCGGGTTCGTGGCACTGTGGCTGCGCACCGCCGAGCCGATCCTCGACGCCCGCGGCGTCTTCGAGACCGTCGCCGTCAAGATCGGCGCGGTGCTCCTGGTACTCGGCGTCCTCCACGTCCTCAACGTCCTCGTGCTCAACGGCTTCCGCAAGAGGGCCCACGTCGACGCCCGCACCCTCGCCACCCTGGAGCCGCCCCGGCGACCCCAGGCACACGGCGCCTGACCCAAGTAGGATCGCCTGCGTGAGCACCGAAGCCGAGTCTTCCGACGCGTCCGCCCGCCTCTCCAAAGGCGAGCGGACGCGGCAGCGCATCATCGACACCGCGCTCGACATGTTCGCCGAACGCGGCTACGACAAGACCACGATGCGGGCGATCGCGGCCGAAGCCGGTGTGTCCGTGGGCAACGCGTACTACTACTTCAAGTCCAAAGAGCACCTGATCCAGGGCTTCTACGAGCAGGCCACCGTCCGCCACGCCGAACTGACCCCGAAGGCCTTGGAGGGCAAGGAGACCCTCGCCGAACGGATCGAGGCGGCGCTGCTCGCCTGGCTCGACATCGCCGGGCCCTACCACGCGTTCGCGGGCCAGTTCTTCAGGAACGCCGCCGACCCCTCCAGCCCCCTGAGCCCCTTCTCGGCCGACTCCACCGAGAGCCGCGACCGCGACATCGCGCTCTACCGCGAGGTCCTCGAAGGCTCGAAGACCAAGGTCCCCAAGGACATGGCCGACATCCTGCCCGAGATGCTGTGGCTTCACCAGATGGTGGTGGTCCTGTACTGGGTCTATGACGCCTCCCCCGGCCAGGAGAAATCGCGCGAACTGGCCCAGCGCACCGCGCCGCTCGCGGCCCGCGTCGTCGCGCTCTCTCGCCTGAAGATCCTGCGGCCCTTGGTGAAGCAGGGCGAGGAGCTCGTGCGGGACTTCCTCATCACCCGCAGGCCCGAGTAATGCCGAAGGGCCGGCGGGACACTCGTCCCGCCGGCCCTTCCGGTCCGTGCCCGAAGGCTCAGCAGTCGCGCAGCTCCGGCGACTGGTTGAGCAGCTGCCCGCGCGGGGAGATGAACTTGCGGTACGTGTCCGAGTCGACCTCCGACACGGGGAACGCCGCGATCCGGTGGCAGTTCTGGAAGGCGAGCTTCACACCGTAGTGGCGCTCCAGCGCGCCGCGCATCGAGTCCGAGGCCAGGACGCGCAGCAGCTGCCCGCGGGCCTGCTCGTCCGGCGGCGGCGTGGTGTTGTCGGCGAACTGCGTCGAGCCGCTCGACGAGACGACCCCGTTCTTCAGGTCGTTCACGACCTTCGCGATGAGCTCCCACGCGAACGGCAGCGACTGCTTCACGCAGTCGATGAAGTCGGCGTCGCCGACCTCTCCCGCCTCGGCCTTGTGCAGCAGGTCTTCAGAGACGTCAAGGGACATGCGTTCTCCTCTCGGTTCGAATCGGTTCATTGTGCTCGGTCCCGGTGACCCTCCGCTGTCAGGTAATCGACGCAGAGGGGTCCCCGAGCACGAGCCGTCCAGAGCGCACCGCACGGCGCTGTGCGGTGCTCAGACGTGTTGTGCGCGGAGCAGGTGCTCCCCGAGGACGTAATCGGGCACGATCTGGTCGGCGAGGTCCACCCCGGCGCGGTCGTTCCCCCAGGCCAGGGCGGCCTTGCGGTGGAAGTCGTGGGCTTGGCGGGTGAACTTCGCCCAGTCCTTGCCCCCGGCGACGGCGCTCTGGCGGGCGGCGTCGAGGACGGCGAGGTTCTCCGGTTCGAGAGCGTCGACGGGACCGACGCTGCCGCGTTCGGCGGCCTTGACGTACTTGGAGCGCCCGCACCAGCCGATGAGGGCGTCGCCGACGTGCTCGCGCAGGAACGCGACGTCGTCCCGATCGTCGATCTTGTTGCCGATCACGGCGATCCGCACGTCGTAGTCCTCGGCGTAGCCGATGTACTGCTTGTAGACCCCGACGCTGCGCAGGGTCGGCTCGCACACCAGGAAGGTGTGGTCGAAGCGGGTGAACATGCCGGAGGCGAAGGCCTCGGCCCCGGCCACCATGTCGACGACGACGAACTCGTCGGTGCCGTCGACGAGGTGGTTGAGCAGCAGCTCGACCGCGCCCACTTTGGAGTGGTAGCAGGAGACGCCGAGGTCGTCGTCGACGAAGCCGCCGGTGGCGGCGAAGCGGATGCCCTCGTGCTCGGTGAAGAGCGCGTCGAAGACCGGGTTCGACTCGCCCACGGTGAGCAGGCGCGAGCCGGGCCCGGGCGGCGTGGTCTTGAGCATGAGGTCGGCGGACGGGATGAGCGGGTTGGTCCCGCGCAGGTAGTCCTTGATGTCGCCCAGGTGCTCCCCGAGGACCGGGCCCATCGCCGCGGCCTCCGCGTCGAGCCCGAGGGCGGCGGCCAGGTGCTGGTTGATGTCGGCGTCGACGGCCATGACCGGGTGGCCGAGCGCGGCCGCGCGGCGCGCGAACAGTGAGGCCAACGTGGTCTTGCCGGAGCCGCCCTTGCCGACGAAGGCGAGTTTCATTCCTGTGGTCCCCCACCAATTGAAAATGGTTGTTGATTTCAAGAGGAGGGTAGCAGGGCCCGAATGTGATTGCGCCTCATACCGACCGGTTCCTCGGTGGAGACCGGCGGGTGCACGGCGAGGGCCCCGTCGCGGTGCGGCGACGGGGCCCTCGGTAATGCGTGATGCGTGATATATGACGTGCTACTCGGCGATCGCCACCGACTTCTCGATCTGCTGGACCGCCTTGGCCGGAGCCGCGGTCTTCTTCCGCAGCTTCCGCTCGGCCAGGACCACCAGCTTCGAGAGGATGTACGCGAGTACGAAGTAGATGAGCGCGGCGATGACGAGCGCCTGCAGGAACGAATTGCCGTAGTCGTTGCCGATGATCTTCGCCGAGTGCAGCAGCTCGGGGTACGTGATCACGTAGCCCAGCGAGGTGTCCTTCAGGAGGATCACCAGCTGTGCGAGCACCGCCGGAAGCATGTTCCGGAGCACCTGCGGCAGCACCACGAGGCGCTGCACCTGGCCGTGGGTCAGGCCGACGGCGTAACCGGCCATCGCCTGGCCCGAGGGCAGGGCGTTCACGCCCGCGCGCAGGATCTCGGCGAGCACGGCGCCGTTGTAGACCGAAAGGCCCACAACGAGGAACGTGAGGCGCCGGGCCTCGTTGCTCCAGCCGAGCTGGTCGGTGGTGAACCCGAGATGCCCGTCGATCGTGAAGGAGATCCAGATCAGCAGCACCAGCGGCAGGGACCGGAAGAACTGCACGTACAAGGTCGACGCCCAGCGGGTCGCCGCGAACCGCGAGATCCGTCCGAAGCCGATGACGGTGCCCAGGAAGAGCGCGCCGATCGAGCCGAGCACGAACGCGGTGAGGGTGTCGATGATCGCCGGGATCCAGGTCGTCTCGACGACGAGGACGTCCAGCGGGTTGGCCCACCGGCTGGCTTCGAAGAAGTCCTTGGCGGCGAGCTGCACCGCCGCGAAGGCCAGGAATCCGAGGATGACCACCGCGGAGATGATGGATGCGATGTTCGAGTTGCGCCGCCCTTTGGGGCCGAGCGCGTCGAACAGGACTGTGCTCTCGTTCTGTCGGCTCATGAGTCACCCGCTCTCATCGGACGAAGGCGGTGCGTCGTTCGACGAACCGCACCAGGTAGCTGAGGACGAAGGCGATCAGCAGGTAGCTGACGGTCACGCCGATGATGACCCCCCAGAGGTCGAACCGGCTCTCGTTGTCCTCGATGAGCCGCCGCGACTGGGCGGTCAGTTCGGCGACGCCGATGGCGAGCACGAGCGCGCTGTTCTTGACCAGGGCGATCAGGAGCGACCCGAGCGGAGGGATGACGGCGCGGATCGCCTGCGGCAGGATCACGCCGCCCAGCGACTGGCTGAACGTGAGTCCGATCGATCGGGCGGCCTCCGCCTGGCCGAGGGGGATCGAGTTGATGCCCGAGCGCAGGGTCTCACCGACGAACGCGCCGGTGTACATGCCGAGGCCGAGCAGGGCCCAGACCCAGTTGTCGGCGACGATCCCGATGCTGGGGAGGCCGAAGTACATGATGAACAGGACGGCCAGGAGCGGCACGTTCCGGAACAGCTGCGTGTAGGCGTTCGCCGCCCAGCGCGCGGGCAGTGCGGGGCTGACGTGCATGACCACGAGGACCATGCCGATGATGAGGGCGATGGTGAAGCTGGTGAGGGTGACCCAGACCGTGGTCCATGCTCCCGCACCAAGGGCCGCGACCATGAGGTCGAAATTGTCGAACAAGCGGACTCCTCCATAGGGCGGCCGGCGGCGGCTGCTTCAGCGGCCGCCGCCGGCCTACCGAACGGTATCGGGCTACGGGTTACTTGGCTTCGTAGCGGTCCGGGACCGGCAGCGTCTCCGGCATCGGCATGCCGGCGGCGCCGAAGGTCAGGTCGAAGGCCTTCTGCCAGTCGCCGTTGGCGGTGATTTCATCGATCATGTCGTCGATGAACAGGCGGGCGTCGGTCTCGCCGAGCTTCATGCCGACGCCGTAGGGCTCTTCGGTGAAGATGTTCGAGGACTCCAGGACGCGGTAAGCGTCGGGCTTGTCGACGGTGAATCCGTAGAGGATGGTCTCGTCGGTGCTGACCGCGTCGGTCTGGCCGTTCTCCAGCGCCTGGGCGCAGGCCGCGTAGTCCGCGAGCGGCGTGATCTTGGCTTCCGGGTTCTCCAGTTCCAGGTTCTCGATCGAACCCGAGCCCTCGGCGATGCAGACGTCCTTGCCCGCGAGGTCGGCCACCGAGTTGATGTCGGTGTTCGAGGCCTGGACCATGACGTTCTGGCCGGTGTTGAAGTACGGACCGGCGAAGTCGAAGGACTCCAGGCGCTCGGGGTACATCGAGTAGGACGCGATGACCACGTCGACGGTGCCGTCGTTGATGTAGGTCTCGCGGTTCTGGGAGGTGGTCTCGACGAACTTCAGGTTCGCGTCGTCGCCCTCCTCGTCCACGGAGCCGAAGATGTACTGCGTCAGCAGACGAGCCATCTCGGCGTCGAAGCCCTCGACCTTGTCGGTCGCGGTGTTCATCTGGCCGATGAGCGGCTGGTCGTACTTGACGCCGACGACGATCTGGCCCTTGTCCTGGATCGTCTTGATCAGGCCGTCCGGGATCTCGGTGGCCTGCTCCAGCGAGTAATCGCCGACGGACTCCTTGAGCTCCTCCTGCTCCTCCTGGTCCTGACTCGCTTCACCGGAACAAGCTGCCAGCGACAACGCCACGGCAGCCATGGCCGCTACCGCGCTCCTACGGAACATGCGCATGATGTTTCCTTTCCTCAAGGGGGCGAACTGTGTGGTGGTGTGGTGCAGTTGCTTTAGTGGCTCATGACCTTGGACAGGAAGTCCTGGGCGCGCTCGGTCTGCGGGTTGTCGAAGAACTCGTCGGGCGTCGCGGTCTCGACGATCTGGCCTTCGGCCATGAACACGACCCGGTTGGCCGCGCGGCGCGCGAAGCCCATCTCGTGGGTGACGACGACCATCGTCATGCCCTCGCGGGCGAGGTCCTGCATGACGTCGAGGACCTCGTTGATCATCTCGGGGTCCAGCGCGGAGGTCGGCTCGTCGAACATCATGAGCTTCGGGTCCATGGCCAGGCCGCGGGCGATGGCCA
Organism: Glycomyces rhizosphaerae; assembly: GCF_042647865.1. NCBI lineage: Bacteria > Bacillati > Actinomycetota > Actinomycetes > Glycomycetales > Glycomycetaceae > Glycomyces > Glycomyces rhizosphaerae. The sequence continues at coordinate 439,610 of NZ_JBHRWO010000021.1, read as the reverse complement.
CGCGCTGCTGCTGGCCGCCGGAGAGCTGCGAGGGGTAGACGTCGGCCTTGCCGGTCAGGCCCACGCGCTCCAGGAGCTGGCGGGCGCGGGCGTCGGCCTTGGCCTTGGGCACGCGGCGGACCTTGATCGGGCCGAGCGTGATGTTCTGCAGCACCGTGAGGTGCGCGAAGAGGTTGAAGTGCTGGAAGACCATGCCGACGTCGGCGCGCAGGTGGGCGAGCGCCCGACCCTCGGCCGGGAGGGGCTTGCCGCCCACGGTGATGTCACCGGAATCGACGGTCTCGAGCCGGTTGATCGTGCGGCACAGGGTGGACTTGCCGGAGCCGGAGGGTCCGATGAGGACCACCACCTCGCCGTCCTCCACGGTCAGGTCGATGTCCTTGAGCGCGTGGAGGTCTCCGAAGTGCTTGTTCACACCGGAGATGCTGACCATCGGAGCCTTCGGCTGCGTTGATTCCATTCGTGTCCCTGTTGTCGTGTGCAACCCTCGACTGCTGCGGGGCGAGCGGATTGTCTTGAGTACCTGGAAATAGTAGTGTGACAGCTCACGCGCGGTTAGCGGGGCGGCCAGAGCCGCAACTAGTCGGCAATTAAGTAACAGCATCATAAAGAACGACCTGCGCATAACGGGTACGACGCTTCGATGGAACAACGGTGACGCATACGGCGTCCGGTGGCCGCGGGGGCGCTCGGAGGATTAGGGTCGATCCATGACCGCAACCGTGGGAATCGCGAGCGTCGCAGGCGGGAAGATCACCGTCGAACGGCGCGGCCTGGTGGACTACCAGGAGGCCTGGGACTACCAGAAGGAACTGCAGCAGCGGCGGATCGACGACGAGATCGGCGATACCGTGCTGCTCCTCCAGCATCCGAGCGTGTACACCGCCGGGAGGCGCACCGAGACGTGGGCGCTGCCGCAGGACGGCACGCCGGTCGTCACCGTCGACCGCGGCGGGCAGATCACCTGGCACGGGCCGGGGCAGATCGTGGGCTATCCGATCATCAAGCTGCGCAAGAAGACCGACATCGTCGGCTATGTGCGGCGGGTCGAGGACGCGATCGCGGCGGTCTGCCACGAGTTCGGGGTGGCCTCGGCGCGGGGCCGGATGCACGACCGCACCGGCGTGTGGCTCCCGGCGGACGACAAGGGCCCGGAGCGGAAGATCTGCGCGATCGGCGTGCGGGTGCGGTGGGCGACGACCATGCACGGCTTCGCGCTCAACTGCAACCCGGACATGAGCTACTGGGAGCGGATCGCGCCGTGCGCGATCACCGACGCCGATGTCACGAGCCTGTCGCAGGAGCTGGGCCGCGAGGTCACCGTGGAAGAAGCCATGCCGGTGGTCGAGAAGCACCTGGGACTGCTGCTCGAAAGCGAGTAGCGAGCGTTTGACTTGGCGGGCGCGGCCTTTGGGTCGCGCCCGTTTCGCTTGCCCGGGCGGCGTTTAGGAGCAGCCCTCGTAGGCTTCGGGCTGCTCGTCGGCGAGCTCGGGGGTCTCGTTCATGAGGACCTTGAAGATGTTGTTCCAGGCGTCGGACTCGGGGTAGAAGATCTCCGAGTGCGAGTGGACCCCTTCGACGGCTTTGCCGGAGAGGCCCTGGTCGGCGAGGCTCAGGCCGTAGTCGTCGACGGCGTCGGGCGCGTCCGAGAGGTAGCCGGTGACCAGGTTCCGGTTGCCGGGGAAGTCGTCGGGGTCGGCGCCGTGGCCGAGGAGCGGCACGTAGGGCATGCCCTGGACGTAGGAGATCGGGTCGCCGGGCCCGGTGATGGAGTAGCGGGGCCGGCAGGGCTCGGTGTAGTCCTCCGGGCTGTAGACGTCGTTGCCCATGCCGGCCGAGGCGATGTGGAGGACCTGGTCGGCCTCGACGTCGTAGGTCTCGGCGTAGCCGATGACCGCGCCGCCGTATGAGTGGCCGGCGAGGGTCAGCGGGGTGTCCTCGCCGATCTGGGACCGCAGGTCGGTGGTGAAGGACGCGAGGCTCTCGGCGGCGACCTGCGACCAGGAGGCCCAGGACTCCTCGATCCAGCCGGAGGGCCAGGAGGCGGCGGCCCAGACGACGATCGCGAGCTCGCCGTCGGCGGCATCCACAAAGGATTTCGCGCGGTTGTAGTAGAGCTCGAAGTTCTCGCTGGAGAGCACGGCGGAGCCGCCGGGGACGAGGACGGCGACGTTCTCGGCGGTGTCGAGGTCGCCGACGACCTCGATCCAGGAGCCGTCGCCGTTGTTGTTGTAGGGGTCGAGGTACAGGAACTGGCGGTCGGTGCCGACCAGCGCTTCGAGCTCCTCGCGGGCGGGGCGCTCGGCTTCGTCGGTCCAGGGCCGGTCGGGGCTGTCGTACGTGGTGGAGGTCGCGGTGGTGGCTTCGAGGATGAGCTTGTTCGCGGTGATGCGGGCGTCGAAGGGGGCGCCGGGCATCTCGGCGACGACCGAGGGGTAGAGGACGGCGAGCCACGCGGTGGCGTCCTCGCCGAGGTCGGTGAAGAAGTCGTTGACTTCGAGCGGGTCGAGGCCGCCGCCGGCGTCGTAGAGCGAGGCGAGCGCGGCGCCGAGCTCGCCGGAGTCGGCGGTGGGTTCGGCGGCGACGAGGGAGGCGGCGGTCGCGGGGTCGGCGAGGGCCGTTTCGAGGGCGGCGGCGGGGTCGTCGCCGGGGACGGGGGCGTCGGCGCGCAGGGCGGCGAGCTCGCCGGCCGGATCGGCGGCGAGGACGGGGACCGCTTGGAGCTGATCGGCCTCGGCCTCGCCGAGGCGGGTCAGGCCGACGAGGTAAACGAGCGCGAAAACGGCGACGGCCGTCACAACCGTCGATCGCCACCACCGAAATCTCACCGAGTCAGCCTAACCGAGGACGCCCAGGCCCGGCGAACGCTGCGCGTGTGAGCGCAGCCTCCGGCAGGTGAAAACGAGGGCAGGAGCCGAGCCGCTGAGGGCCGTGTTTCGGGCCCGGCTTCGGCGAAGCTTGCGAGCCGTAAATTGGCACGGTCGAAACCCTGACGCTCGAGTCCGACAGTTTCGTCCGGATTCGGGGCGAGGGTGGCGCGGTTCACGCCTGGTGGGTCAGGCCGCGGTGGCGGTGAAGCGGCTGCCGTTCGCGGTGAGGGTGAGCGGGAGGCCGAAGGCCTTGGAGAGGGTCTCCGAGGTCAGCGCCTCCTCGATCGGGCCCGCGGCGATCACGCCGCCGCCCGAGAGGACCATCGCGTGCGTGAACCCGGGCGGGATCTCCTCCACGTGGTGTGTCACCAGCACCAGGGCCGGGGCGGCCTCGTCTCGCGCGAGACCGGCGAGGGTCGCGACCAGCGCTTCGCGTGCGCCCAGGTCGAGTCCGGCCGCCGGCTCGTCGAGCAGCAGCAGCTCGGGGTCGGTCATGAGCGCCCGGGCGATGAGCACGCGCTTGCGCTCGCCCTCTGAGAGCGTCCCGAAGAGCCTGTCGGCGAGCTGTGCGACGCCGAGCCAGCGCAGCAGCGAGGCGGCGCGCTCGTCGTCCTGAGGGTCGTACTCCTCGCGCCAGCGGCCCATCATGCCCCACGCGGCGGTCCGCACCACGTCGAAGGACTTCTCGTCGTTCGGGATCGCGTCGGCGACCTGCGTGGTGGTCAGGCCGATGCGGGGCCGCAGTTCGAACACGTCGACGCGTCCGAGGCGCTCGCCGAGGATCTCCACCACGCCGGAAGTGGGGTGGTTGCGCGCGGCCGCTAGGTTGAGCAGCGTCGTCTTCCCGGCGCCGTTGGGGCCGAGGACGACCCACCGCTGGTCGGCGTCGACTTGCCAGTCGACACCGTCGAGGAGCTGGTTGCCGCCGCGTCGGACGGTGACGCCGGACAGGTCGAGGACGCGTTCAGACTGAGCCACGGGTCAATGAAACCACGGGCCCCGGACGAACGGTCGCGGGCGGCCCTCGGCGGCGGGAGTACGACACACGGACGAACGACCCGCCCGCGTCCCCAGCGCGGATCTCCGGATCGTGCAACGGCGCCGCGTCCGGCGGCGTCTGAACAAGAAACGCCGAAGGCGTCCCGCATACGGGAAACGTCCCGGCGCGCCGCGTAAGCGGCCGGTCACCCCGACCGATTTCCTCCTAACTGGAATGAGCACATGCCCCCCATCATCGAGATATCGGGGTTGAGGAAGACCTATTCGAGGGCCTTCCGTCAGCCGCACAACGCATTGGACGGCCTCGACATGGAGGTCACCGCGGGCCAGGTGCACGGTTTCCTGGGCCCCAACGGCTCCGGCAAGACCACGACCCTGCGGGCCCTGCTCGGCCTCATCCGCGTCAACGGCGGGACCATGCGGATATTCGGCGAGGAGGTGCCGCACCGGCTGCCCGAGGTGGTCCCGCGGATCGGCGCCGTGGTCGAGTCCCCGCAGTTCTTCAAGCACTTCTCCGGACGTCTGACGCTTCAGCTGCTCGCCGAGAGCGCGGGCGTCTCGAAGGCGCGGGTCGAGGAGGTCCTGGAGCAGGTCGGTTTGCGCGACTCGGCCAAGGGTGCCGTCAAGGGCTACTCGCTGGGCATGCGCCAGCGCCTCGCGGTCGCGCAGGCGCTGCTGAAGCAGCCGCAGCTGTTGATCCTGGACGAGCCCGCGAACGGGCTCGACCCGGCCGGGATCCACCACATGCGCGAGCTGCTGCAGTGGCTCGCGAAGTCCCAGGGCGTGACCGTGGTCGTCAGCTCGCACCTGCTCTCCGAGGTGCAGCAGTTGTGCGATTCGATGACGATCGTCTCCAGGGGGCGGCGCATCGTCGACGGCAAGGTGGCCGACATCATTGCCGGACATGGCGAGTCGAGCCTGAGCGTCCGTTTCCCGGACGTGGCTTCGCTGCCGGAGGCGGCCGAGGCGCTCAAGGCGGCTTCGGGGACGCTCGATGCGGCGAATGCCGCGGTGGAGGCCTCGGTCGACCGCGACCGGCTCGTGGTCAAGGGTGCGCCGGAGCCCGCGTGGGTGACGAAGACGCTCGCGGACGCGGGGATCTACCTGTCCGAGTTGCAGACCGAGACGAAGAACCTGGAGTCGGTGTTCCTGGAGTTGACCGGCACCGCGCCGGTCCCGGGCCAGACCGTCCAGATCGGGCAGTCGATCGAGGTGCCGCAGGCGCCGCCCGTGCCGGTCACCAGCGGTGAAATGACGATCGAGGTCGAATCGGAAGGGGCCGAGCGGTGAACCTGTTCAAGTCCGAACTGCGGCGCATCGCGCGCCGCCGCCTGTCGCTGGTCTTCGGCATCATCGCCGCGGCGGGGCTGCTGGTGCTGGCCGGGGTCTTCTGGTTCACCTCGAGCAAGGGCCCGACGGAGGCCGAGCTCGCTGAGGCGCAGGCCGAGGCGGACCGGATGAACGAGGAGAACTACGACTACGACGAATGCGTCGACGACGAGGCGTACTTCGAATCCGAGGAGTACAGCTGGATCGAAGGCGAGCCGTACTACGAGGACATGACCCACGAGGAGCTCTGCGCCGACATGTTCGGCATGTGGACCGCCGAGGACCTCATCTGGACTTACACGTTCGTGTTCGCCGACGAGAGCCCGCTGATCCTCATCGGCGTGGTGATCATCGCGGGCCTGATCATGATGATGCTCGGGTCCTCGGCGATCGGCGCCGAGTGGTCGAGCGGCGGGTTGTCGAACCTGCTGCTGTGGCACCCGAACCGGTTGAAGGTGTGGGGCGCGAAGCTCGGCGCGGCCTCCGTGGTGTGCGCGGCGGCGGTGATCGTGCTGCTGGGGCTCGCTTTCGGGTTGCTGTACGTGACCGCGGCCGCCCGCGGCGAGATCGGTGAGTTGAACTCGGCGTGGTGGGACGAGAACCTGCCGAAGTTCGCGCGCGCCGGACTGCTGTCGGTCGGCATGACCGTGCTCGGTGCGTCGCTTGCGATGCTGGGGCGGCACACCGCGATCTCGGGCGGCATCATCGCCGGCTATCTCATCGTCGGCGACATGCTGGTGCGGTTCGCGGGCATGGCGATGCAGATGCCGTTCTCTGAGCGCTTGTCGCTGTACACGTGGGTGACCGCGTGGATCGACGGGAAGATCGAGCTGGAGGACTGGAGCGACATGTACGCGCAGCAGCCGGAGATCATGGTGATCACCTCGAGTGAGGCCGGGCTGCTGCTGGGCGGGATCGTGCTCGCCTTCGCGGCCTTGGCGACCTGGGCGTTCCAGCGGCGCGACGTGTCGTAGCCGCCTAGGCGCGGTAGCGCGTGACGCGTGATATGCCACTGCGTTCCAGCGATTGAACCCGTTGGAGCCGTTCGAAAGTGGTGGTGCGTGATGCGTGCCGCGTGACATATCACTGTCTGAGTGAAGCGTGAGTAGACGCAGCACCGCCCGCGGCGATCCGCGGGCGGTGCTGCGTCGTGCTAATGGCGAGCGCGGGCGACGTTGCGCCTCTGGGAGGGCGAAGGCGGGCGAAGCGACAGCATGCGTCACCGCGGCACTCAATCGAAGCGAGTGTTTCGACGCGGGCGGCGCCGCGGCGGTCAGTCGAGGAGGCTTTCGCGGACGGCGTCGAGTCCGTGGAGGATCGCGCCGCGCATGACCGGTTCGTCCGTGACCGAGCCTGCGACCACCGAGGGGTTGACCGGGGCGAGCTGGGAGGTCTGGGCGGCGACGCGTCCGGCGAGTTCGAGCCCGCCCGAGTAGCCGACGGGGCCGCCGAGGACGACCACAGTGGGGTCGAGGAGGACGCAGACGGCGACGATGCCGAGGGCGATGCCGCGCGCGATCTCGTCGAGGCAGGCCGCGCCGTCCGGGCCGGCGGCGATGGCCGCGGTGAGGACGTCTTCGGGTTCGGTGGCTTCGAAGCCGTGCTTCGTGCCGATGTCGATCACCGCGTCGCCGCCGATGACGCGCTGGTAGGAGCCCTTGGAGAGACGGGTGACGACGCCGCCGGTGGGCAGTTCGCCGCCGGGCACGGGAAGGAACCCGATCTCGCCGGCCGCGCCGCTGGCGCCGCGGTAGAGCTGGCCGTTGAGGATGACGCCGAGGCCGAGGCCGCCGCCGAACCAGGCGTACACGAAGTCCGTGGCCCCGCCCGCGCCGCCGGAGCGCTGCTCCGCGAGGCACGCGAGGTTGACGTCGTTCTCGATGGTGACGGCGGGAGTGAACTCCTCGTCCAATGCGGTGCGCAGGCCGCGGTGCCAGGCCGGGAGGTTCCAGGAGAAGCCGATGTCGCCGCTGGCGGGGTCGATGACGCCGGGAGTGCCGAGGACGATCCGCTGCACCTTGGCCATCTCGACGCCGGCGTCGGCGACGGAGTCGGTGACGACGCGGCGGACCACGGCCACCGGGTCGGTCGAGTTCTCGACGTCGATCTCGGCGCGGCCGACGATGCGTCCGGTGAAGTCGGCGCAGGCCGCCTTGGTGGTCACGGGCCCGACTTCGACGCCGACGACGTACGTGAAGGTCGGCACGGCGGCATACAGCGACGCGTTGGGGCCGCGCCCGCCGGACTTGGAGCCGACGACTTCGACGAGGCCGCGGGACTGGAGTCGCTCCATCATCTGCGAGGCGGTGACCTTGGACATCGAGGTGCGCTCGGCGAGCTGGGCGCGGGTCTGGGGGCCGTCCTCCAGCAGGAGTTTGAGCGCGGCCTGATCGTTCAGGACGCGCAGCAGTTTCGGCACCCCGGGGGTGTGGCTCTTCGGCATTCGTACTTCCTTCTCCTCCGAGCCCACATTATCCACGGGGCCCCACAGGGCACGACTCCAGCTAGCGCGCGAAAGCCGAACGGGTGATCGGTAAACGCCCAGCAGACCACTCGAACGATCCACCACGGCCCGGCCGACCGAAGCCGACCGGACGAAAATGTCAGACCCTATGTCAGGGTTTTGACCGTGCCAATTGACGGCTCGCAAGCTTCGCCAGGGCCGGGCCTGCGATACGGCCTTCGAGGTCTCAGTCCCTGCCCATCAACCGCCGGCCATTATGGCCCGGCTCACGGTCGGGACCAAACTGTCGTACCCCCATGTCAGGGTTTTGACCGGGGGCCTGCGATACGGCGCTCAGGGCCTCGGCCCCTGCCCGCGAAACCCCCGGCCGCCAACGTCATTCGCCGTCGGTTTCGACCAGGCCTCGGATCTGGCGCAGCGACACCGACAGGACCGCGAGCTTCTCGTCCGATCGCTCGGCCTCATCCGTCGCCTCATGGATGCGCTCGATCTCGGCGGCGTTCCGCTCGGCCCACGAGTCGACCGCCTCGGCCGGGTCCGTGCCCGGCTTCGCCTGCAGCACACTGGCGGTCAGGCCCGCCATCGCCCCGTACAGGTCGTAGCGCAGCGCCGAGCGCGCGAGCGTCTGCCACCGGTTCGTGCGCGGCAGCGCCGAGATCTCGTTGAGGATCTCGTCGAGGTGCACCCGCGCCGCGATCCCGTAGTAGACCTCCGCCGTCTGCTCCAGGTCGGTGTCGTTCACCCGGGCGCACTCCACCACGTCGACCAGGCCGAATCCGAAGATCGGCGCCGAAGCGTCCCGCGCGATCTCGGCGGGCATGCCCTGCTCCTCCAGCTGTTCGCAGAACCGCTCGAACCCGACCGCCTCTGAATCGGTCAGCAGCTCCGGCAGCCGCGGCTGCAGCACCGCGAGCCCCGGGCGCAGCCGCTCGGTCTCGGCGGACACGTCCAACGTCCCGCGCCGGTGCTGCACGAGCCAGCGCACGCCCCGGTCGAGGAGCCTGCGGATCACCAGCATGCCCGCGATCTGCGCGTCCTGCGGCACCTGGTTGTCGAGCGCCTCGATGCGCCGCCACAGGCCCGGCAGGCCGAAGGCGTCGCGGATGATCACGTAGGCGCGGACGACGTCCACGACGTCGGCGCCGGTCTCGTCGGCGATGCGGAACAGGAACGTGGTGCCGGCGCGGTTCACGGCCTCGCCCACGACCGCGGTGGTGATGATCTCGCGGCGCAGCGGGTGGTCGTCCATGAGGTCGGCGTACGGTTCGCGCAGCGGCGCGGGGAAGTACTCGCGCAGGACCGGCGTGGTCCAGTCCTCGTCGGGCAGGCCGGAGTCGAGCACGGCGCGCTTGGCCCAGATCTTCACGTACGAGAGCAGCACGGAGAGTTCGGGTTCGGTGAGCGCAGTCCCGGTGGTGGTGCGTTCCTTGAGCTGCTTGTCGGTCGGCAGGCCCTCGATCTCGCGGTCGAGGCCGACGGTCTTCTCCAGGTGCTTCATCAGTCTGATGTGGACGGGCAGGAGGCGGGTGCCGAGGCGTCGGGCGTTGGCCAGGGCCATGTTCTGGCCGTAGTTGTCCGCGAGCACCGCGTCGGCGACGTCGTCGGCCATGTCCATGAACAGCCGGTCGCGGCTGCCGGGGTCGACGCGTCCGGTGAGCGCGGCCGAGCGCAGCAGGATCTTGATGTTCACTTCGTGGTCCGAAGTGTCCACTCCGGCCGAGTTGTCGATGAAGTCGGTGTTGCAGCGGCCGCCGACGTCTTCGGGGCCGCCGGCCAGCGCGTACTCGATGCGGCCGAGCTGGGTGAAGCCGAGGTTGCCGCCCTCGCCGATGACCCGGCAGCGCAGCTGCTCGCCGTTGACGCGCACGGCGTCGTTGGCCTTGTCCCCCGCGTCCGCGTCGGTCTGGACCGTGGCCTTGACGTAGGTGCCGATGCCGCCGTTCCAGAGCAGATCGACTGGGGCGGTGAGGATCGCGCGGATGAGTTCGGGCGGGGTGAGGTCCTTGACGTCGGCGTCGATGCCGAGCGCGGTGCGGACCTCGTCGGAGACGGGGATCGATTTCGCCGAGCGTTCCCACACGCCGCCGCCCGCGGAGATGAGCGTCGGGTCGTAGTCGGCCCAGGTCGAGCGCGGCATGTTGAACAGGCGGTTGCGTTCGGAGAAGGACGCGGCGGCGACGGGGTTCGGGTCGATGAAGATGTGCATGTGGTTGAACGCGGCGACGAGCCGGATGTGCTCGGAGAGCAGCATGCCGTTGCCGAAGACGTCGCCGCCCATGTCGCCGATGCCGACGACGGTGAAGTCCTGCGTCTGCGTGTCCAGGCCTTCGGCGCGGAAGTGGCGTTTGACGGATTCCCAGGCGCCCCTTGCGGTGATGCCCATCTTCTTGTGGTCGTAGCCGACCGAGCCGCCTGAGGCGAACGCGTCGCCGAGCCAGAAGCCGTATTCGGCGGCGACGGCGTTGGCGATGTCGGAGAAGGTGGCCGTGCCCTTGTCGGCGGCGACGACGAGGTAGGGGTCGTCGCCGTCGTGGCGGATCACATTGGGCGGGGGCACCACGGTGTTGTCGGCGTCGCGGTTGTCGGTGATGTCGAGCAGTGCGGAGATGAACTCCCGGTACCGGGCCACGCCTTCGGCCTGGTATTCGGCCCGGTCGGCGAACGCGCTGCGTTTGAGCACGAACCCGCCCTTGGCGCCCACCGGTGTGATGACGGTGTTCTTGACCTCCTGGGCTTTCACGAGGCCGAGGATCTCGGTGCGGAAGTCCTCCTTGCGGTCGGACCAGCGCAGGCCGCCGCGGGCGACCCGCCCGTATCGCATGTGGACGCCCTCGAAGTGGGGGGAGTACACGAACACTTCGAACATGGGGCGGGGCTTGGGCAGGAAGTCGATGGCGCGGGCGTCGAACTTGAACGCCACGTACTCCTTCGGGCGTCCTGAGGTCGCCCGCTGGAAGTAGGAGGTCCGCAGGGTGGAGCGGATCAGGGTGAGGAAGGCGCGGAGGATCCGGTCGGCGTCGAGGTTCGGGACGGCGGCGAGGCCGTCGGCGAGCGAGGCGTCGATGCGGGCGACGGCGGCTTCCCGGTCGGCGCCGACGCGCGGGTCGAAGCGGGCTTCGAAGAGCCGCACCAGGTTCGCCGCGATGGACGGGTAGGCGCCCAGTGTGGAGGCGATGAACGCCTGGGAGAACACGAACCCGCACTGGCGCAGGTATTTCGCGAGGGCGCGGAGCACCACGACCTGGCGCCAGGTGAGGCCGGCGGCGATCACGAGCTCGTTGAACCGGTCGGATTCGGCCTCGCCGGTCCAGGCGGCGCGGAAGGCGTTCTCGAAGCGGTTGCGCAGCTGCGGCACCGATTCGGCGGCGCGGCCGGGCAGTTGGAGCCCGAAGTCGTGCAGGTGGATCGTGCCGTCGTCGCGTTTGATGTGGTAGGGGCGCTCTTCGGAGACTTTGACGCCGAGGTGGCGCAGCACCGGCAGCGCTTCGGAGAGGCCGATCGCCTGCTCGAACGCGTAGATCTTGAAGTGGACGTCGTCGTCGTCGCCGCGGCGGCGGAACAGCTGCAGCTCCATGTCGCCGCGTTCGCGGAGCATCTCGAGCTTCGCGATGTCCTTGGCGGCGTCGATCGGCGGGTGCTCGGCCTTGTACGCGGGCGGGTAGGCGCCCGCGTAGGCCTTCGCGAGCGTGCGGGCCTGGCCTTCGCCGATGTGATGGTCGAGCTGGAGGACGAGGTCGGCGTCCCAGGAGCGGGTGGCGTCGGCGAGTTCGGCCTGGATCGACTCGACGTCGACGGGCGGGTGGTCGGCGAACGGGTCGATGCGCACGACGAAGTGCAGGCGGGCGAGCACCGACTCGGTGACGCGGGCGTCGTAGTCGATCTGGGCGCCGTGCAGGCGGCGGCGCAGGATCTCCTCGATCTTCTGGCGGTTCTCGGTGTTGTACCGGTCCCGAGGCAGGTAGACGAGGCAGGAGTAGAAGCGGCCGTATACGTCTCGGCGCGCGAACAGGCGCAGGCGGCGGCGGCCGGCGAGGCGCAGCACGCCCATCGCGGTGGTGTACAGGTCGTCGGTGCGGGCCTGGAACAGCTCGTCCCGCGGGTAGGTCTCCAGGGCGGTGACCAGGTCCTTCCCGGAGTGGGAGGAGAGGGTCACGCCGGAGCGGGCGAGCACGTCCTGCACTTTCCGTTTCACCACGGGCAGTTCGGTGACGCTGGAGAGGTATGCGGCGGAGGTGAACAGGCCGAGGAAGCGCAGCTCGCCGTCGGGTTCGCCGTCGGCGCCGAAGGTCTTCACGCCGATGTAGTCCATGAAGGACGTGCGGTGGACGGTGGAGCGGGCGTTGGACTTGGTGATCACGAGCAGGCGCTTCTCGCCGATCTGGGCGCGCGCGTCGGCGTTGAACGACGGGATCGGGCGCGGCGCGGCCGGGGCCTTGCGCAGCAGGCCCAGGCCGGTCTCGGCCAGCGGGGTGAGCGCCTGGTCGTCGCCTTCGCCCACGAGCCTGTACTGGCGGAACCCCAGGAACGTGAACTTGTCGTCGGCGAGCCAGCGCAGCAGTTCGACGGTGTCGTCGATGTCTTTGGGCGGCACCGGGATCGGGGTGGTGCCTTCGGCGCCGACGGCGGCGCGGTCGAGGTCCTCGGCGATCGAGAGGGCCTTGGCGCGCATGGCCTGCCAGTCGGTGACGCACGCGCCGACGTCCGAGAGGACTTCGCGGATGTCCGCTTCGAGCTCGGCGAGGAAGTCGGTGTCGGCGACGCGCTGGGTCTCGATGTGCATCCACGACTCGGTGCGGCCCTCGGCGGGGACTTCGAGGAGCACGCCGTCGTCGTCGCGCCGCACGGGGACGATGGGGTGGACGAACACGGAGATGTCGATGCCGTGCTTGTTGAACAGGCCGGTGAGAGAGTCGACGAGGAACGGCGAGTCGTCGCAGACGATGTCGACGCGGGTCGAGGAGGCGGCGTCGGGGCCGTCGGCGTCCTCGGGGCAGTCCAGTTCCAGGGCGACTTCGCCGGGGGCGCGGACCTCGGCCATGCGGCGGTGGTGGGCGGTGGTCTCCAAGAGCTGCTGGGCGCTGCGTCCGACGAGGTCGTCGTCGGCCACGAGACTCCAGTAGAGCTCGACCAGCCTCGCCAGCGATTCGTCGGAGCCGGCCAATCGGGCGGCCTCCTGGAGTAGTTCCTCCCGGTCGGGGAGGGTCTCGCGGAACTCTTCGTCGCCGATGAACGCCAACACGTCTCGATCTCCAGTCCGAATCGACTCGGTCCACCTCATCGTGGGCCGTCTACAGGCTAGATCTTAGGGATCCGAGTCGGCAGCTTAGGGTTCGCAGGTGACACGGCGGTTACACCACCGTTGCCAAGTTGGCGGTACAGTGACGTCAAGGAACCATCCCGCACTCACCATGTGAAGGCACCGCCATGACCCTCGTCGTCATCCTGCTCATCGTCGCCGCCGTCTTCGCCGGCTGGTGGCTGTGGCGCAAGAACTCCCGCAAGAGCGAACCGGCCCCGCCGCCGGGCCCCGTGGACCCGTTCGCCGACGCCGACACCGACGTGCTGCGCGGCGACCCCCGGCGGATCAAGGCAGCCGACCTCGTCGAACTCTACGGCAAGACCCTCGCCGTGCGCGGCACTCTGCGACTCTCCGAGGGCGACTACCAGTGGGCGGAGCACTTCCTCGACACCGGCACCGGCGTCAAGCGCTGGCTCTCGGTCGAGGCCGACCCTGACATCGAGATCGTCCTGTGGGAGGAGGTCACCGACACCGACCTCCAGCCCGGTCCGCGTGAACTCAGTCACGAGGGCGTGTCGTTCCGGTCGGACGAGAAGGGCAAGGCGAAGTACGTCAGCGAGGCGACGACGGGCCTGGCGCCCGCCGGCACGCTGCGCTACCACGACTACGCCGGGCCGCAGGGGCAGAAGCTCTCCTTCGAGGCCTACGGGGACGACGCCAAGTGGGAGGTGGCGAAGGGGCTTACCCTGGACCGCAACCAGATCACGATCTACCACCAAAGCGAAGCCTGACCCTCCGATCCCCCGTCCCCTTCAGGGAGCACACGCTGATAGCGCACATCGAGGTGCCGTACGCCGACGTCTCGGCCGCCTCGCTCACCTTCCGGCCCGACGCCCCGTCGATGCCGGTCCTCGACCTGCTCGAGCGCGACGCCGGGCCGCTGCGGCTCTCGCTGCGGCTGCTCGGCGCCAGCCACCAGGCCGTGGTCGCCACCCCCGACGGGCTCATCAGTGAGACCCTCGCCTACCGGACCGACCTCGCGCCGGACCTCCCCGAGGCGTTCAGCCAGCGCGTCGGCTCCTGGCGGCACCGCTACGAGTGCACTGTGGAGAAGCTCACGGTTCCCGAACTGCGCCAGCGGGTCCGGTCCTTGCGGGACCGGGCGGTGCTGCGCACCGTCGAGCCCGACCTGCTCGTCGGCGTGTTCGGCGAGGACCCGGACGCGCTCACCGCGCTGGAGGTCACCGGTACGGCGCCGCTGTCGTGGCGGACCGTCCACACCTACCCGCAGTACGGCGAGGTCGTGACCACGACCAGCACCGTCGCCTCCACCAGCGCCACCGGCACTGGCGTACCCAGGTAGCGGCAGCGCGACCGTAAGCTGAACCGACTCCCCGACAGGACGACCCGAGGACCACCGATGAGCAACCACCAGCAGCCCCCGCCGCCGCCCGCCACGCGCGGCCTGAACTGGAAGCACTGGACTGCGATCATTGTCGTGCTCGCCCTGTGCTGCGGCGGCGTGTTCCTGATGAACACGAACTTCTCGAACCCGACCGACACGATCCGCGACCACTACACGCGGGCCGCGAACCTCGACGAGGGCGGCGGGAAGGCGTACACCTCGAGCTCGTCCCCGGCGACGGTGGCCGACGAGATCGACGACGACGCCGAGGCCCGCGAGGAGCGCTCCTCGGGCGGCGTCTACTACCTCCAGTACTCCAAGCACATCGTCGCCGTCTCGCCCTACAACGGCGGCTCGAAGATCCTGCTGCACGATTACCGCAGCGGCTACAACCACTACTCCTCGGTGTTCATCCTGTGGGGCTGGTCGTCCTCGCCCCCTTCGCCGTTCCGCGGCGGCGGCCCCGGCTCCGGCAAGTAGCCCGAACCCAATCCAGAGAAGGAAAGGCAGCCCATCATGCTCGCACAGGTTGAAAATCAGCTGGGAGGGTTCGGGGGCGACGTCGCCGGCGCACTCGCCTACAGCGTCATCGGCATCGTGCTGATGGTGTTGGGGTTCTTCATCGTCGACTGGCTCACCCCCGGCAAGCTCGGGGAGCTCATCTGGACCCAGCGCAACCGCAACGCCGCACTCCTGTTGTCCTCCAACCTGCTCGGTGTCGGCCTCATCGTGGTCGGCGCCATCTGGGCCTCGGAGGGCAACCTCGTCGGCGGCGTGATCTCGACGTTCGTCTTCGGCGTCATCGGCCTCGGCGCCATGGCCGTGGCGTTCCTCATCCTCGACGTGATCACCCCCGGGAAACTGGGCGCGCTCGTCGTCGACGAGGAACCCCACCCGGCCGTGTGGGTCAGCTCGGCGATGCACGTCGCCCTGGGCGGGGTCATCGCGATGGCGCTGTCTTGACCACTGAGGTCGCCCCTCGAGCTGTGATGTCGGCGCGCCGGGTCCGCCTGGCGCGCTTCGGCCTGCTCGCCACCGCGTTCGCGGTCTCGGCGTGCGGCCTCGTGTACGAACTGGCGCTCATCACCTTGGGCGCCTACCTGGTCGGGAACACCGCGAAGCAGGCGTCGATCGTCCTGGCGGTCATGGTGTTCGCGATGGGGCTGGGGGCGTTGGCCGCGAAGCCGCTGCGCCGCTGGCCCGCGCTGTCGTTCGCCGCCGTGGAACTGGCGCTGGCGCTGCTCGGCGGGTTCAGCGTGATGCTGCTGTACGCGGCGTTCTCGTGGACCAACCTGTACAGCCTGCCGCTGGTGGTCGTGGCCGCGGCGATCGGTCTCCTGATCGGCGCCGAGATCCCGCTGCTCATGGAACTGCTGCAACGCATCCGGGAGCAGGCTGCGGGCGCGGCCGTCGCGGACCTCAACGCGGCCGACTACCTGGGCGGGCTCATCGGCGGCCTGGCGTTCCCGTTCCTCCTGCTGCCGTTCTTCGGGCAGATCCAGGGCGCGCTGCTGGTGGGCGCGGTGAACGCGGTCGCCGGGGTGCTGCTGGTCTGGATCCTGTTCAAGAACGACCTTTCCAAAATGGCGAAGCAGCTGCTCACGCTCGTGGCGGCGTTGACGGCGCTCCTCCTGGTCGCGGCCTTCGCCTACACCGACAAGTTCGAGACGCAGGCGCGCCAAGCGCTGTACGCGGCCCCGATCGTCTACAGCGAGGACAGCCGGTACCAGCAGATCGTGATGACCGAGGCGGCCTCGCCGTTCGGCGAGCAGGACCTGCGGCTGTACCTCAACGGCGACCTCCAGTTCTCCTCAGTGGACGAATACCGGTACCACGAGGCGCTCGTGCACCCGGCCATGAACGGCCCCCACGAGAACGTCCTGGTCCTCGGCGGCGGCGACGGCCTCGCGGTGCGCGAGATCCTGCGCTACCCCGACGTCGAGACGGTGACCCTCGTCGACCTCGACGGCGCCGTCACCGACCTGGCCCGGGAGTTCGACGACCTGGTGGCGCTCAACGACGACGCGATGAACGACCCCAAGGTCGAGATCGTCAACGCGGACGCGTTCACCTGGCTGCGGCAGCAGACCGGCACCTGGGACACGATCATCGTCGACATGCCCGATCCGGACGCGACGGAGACCGCGAAGCTGTACTCGGTCGAGTTCTACGGCCTCGCCACCGATCACCTCGATGACACCGGCAGGATGGTCGTCCAGAGCGGGTCGCCCTACTTCGCGCCCAAGACGTTCTGGACCATCAGTGCCACACTCGAAGCGGCCGGACACGCGACGAGCCCGTACTGGGTGAGCGTGCCCAGCTTCGGCGACTGGGGCTACCATCTCGTCCAGGCGGACGGCGAAGCCCCGGCCCTCGGCCTCGACACCTCGGTCGGGCCGTTCCGCTCCCTCACCCCCGAACTCATCGAAGCCGCCCAGGTCTTCGCGCCCGACCGGGCCCGCATGGACATGGAACCCTCGACCCTCATGCACCCGGTGATCCTGGACCGGGTCGAATCCGAGTGGCAGAACTATTGAGGCCGTCATGCACCCGCACGTGATCACCGTCCGCCACAACCCGGCCGTCGCCGGACTCCTCAGCGCCCTCGGTGCCGTGGTGCTCATCGGCGGGCTCGCGTTCATGTCGGGCCCGTCTGGGGTGATCGGCACGCTCGGGTTGGTGTTCTCGGGGGCCGTCTCGCTCACGATCGGCATCCTCCAGTTCGCGAAACCGTACTGCGTCTTCGAACCCGCCTCAGGGACCCTGCGGCTCGTCGACGTCTTCGGCTACAAGGACAAGCTCCACGGCGCCCCGGTCGACGAGCGCCTCTATTACAACGGCCGCAACATCATCTGCGTCCTCCCCGACGGTGCCCACCGTGCAGTGAAGACCTGGCCGGGCCACACCGCCGACCTCCCCCGCCTGTACGCGTCCGTCCCCTTCCACCCGGCCTGAACCGGACCGGGCGGGGGCGAGCCGGCCGACGGGTCGAATCAGAGTGGTAGCACTACTGAGATACCCTGACGCCCCCATCCCCGATAACTACAGGAACAACATGTCGCAACAGCAGAACCCCTACCGCATCGACGTCAAGTACAGCACCGCCCTCTCGGTCCTGAATGTGGTCGCCGGCGGCCTCCTCTTCCTGCTCGGCGTTCTCGCGCTCCTCGGCGGGAGGATCAGCTTCTGGCTCATCCTCGGACCGCTGCTCCTGATCATGGGGATCCTCTCGTTCTCCAAGCCCTACTGCACCTACGACACCGCGACCGGTGCCCTGGACCTGTTCCACCCCTTCGGCTACCGCATGCGCTCCTACGGGGCCCCGAAAGGCGAGCGCATCTACTTCGACCCGGCCAAGTCCAAGATCATGCGCGCCCGTCAGAACGGCGGCCCGCGCAAGGTCAGCATGGTCGGCATGAACAAGGACGAACTCGCCCGCCTCATCTCGGTCCTCCCCCAGGCTTAGACGCCGAATCCCCGACAACAGAAGGGCCCGAACGCCTCCGCGCTCGGGCCCTTCGTCGTTCACTGCCGCTATGCTGAAGGCCCTCCTGCCCCTCCCCCACAGGAGACGCGATGCCGTCGTCCCATGCCTCCCGCCACCTCGAGATCCGCTTCGCCCGCCGCTGGTCGGTCGTCATGTGCGCCATGGGCGTCGTGCTGCTGATCTGCGCGGCCCTGTCGCTGCTGATGCCGTTCGTGCCGACCATGGGCCCCTTCGCCCTCGCGGGCCTGGCGTTCCTGGCCGGCGGTCTGCGCTCGCTGTGCAAACCCCGGTACCGGTATGACACCGAAACCCGTGCGCTCACCGTGTACATGGCCGTCGGCCCCGGTACGAAAGGCATCGGCGCGCCGAAAGGCGAACGAGTCTATTTCGACGGCAAGAGGATCATGCGTGAACTCCCGGACGGAAGCCGCCGCCGCGTGAGCACCGTGGGCGCCAATAAAGACGATCTCGCACTGCTCATCGCCGCGCTTCCCCAGGGATAAGCCCGAATCAACACCCCAAAGTGGATCTTGGCACGAAATGTGCCAATCATCGATCCCGCCTGTCAAGGACCCGACAAACGCCATTCCTTGTACCGCCGCAGCGTCGCTTGCCGCCGACACTGAAACGGGTTCAATCGAATCCATCACCAAGCCCCAAACAAAGGCGATCAAGGCATGAAGAAGATCATCTTCGCAATGGCGGCCATCGCGGCCGCCGTCCTGCTCTCCCTTTCCTCGTCCGCCACCGCCTCGGCGGAGACCACCCCGGTGCCCACCGCTCCTGCGGGCACCTCGGTCTCGCCGACCGACGTCGACGTCCAGCAGACCTGCCGGGCCCGCTTCGAGCAGGCCGTCAACCACCGGGCCAGCCCGAACACCGGCTCCACCCGTCTCGGCATCGTCACCGCCAACACCTGGGTGCCCGCCGCGTGCAGCCGCACCGCCGGCGGCAGCTACACCGCCTGCGGCACCACCAGCACCTACTGGGTTCGCGTCTACTGGAACGGGGCTTGGGGCTACGTCGCCTGGTCCTGCATCCTCGACTGGGAGTACACCTCCTAGCGGATCGTCTTGACCGACACTGAACAGAGCACCGCGATGGGCGCCGACTCGGTCGACGCCCATCGTCGCGCCCGCCGAGTGTCGCCGCCGGTGTTCTCCACGGCCGCTTCCCGCCCGGCCTCGTCCATCCCCGACCAGGCCTCGGGAAGCTCGTAGCAGAGGCGCGCAGCCTCGCCTGTGGGACTCGCCCTCGAAGCAGCTCGATCCGCAACGGGCCCAAGGCTGCCAGACCAAGACCGCGATCCCCGAGGAGCATCGCGACGACCGCCGCGACACCGAGCGGCACCCACGCATCGTGAACCTGGCCACGAGCCTGCTCACCCGGCACTTCCTCATGAAGGGCCGCCAGGCCACCGAAGCGGTCATCCACGAGATCCTCGGCCAGATCGTGATGCCCCTGATCACCCCGGACCGCACCGCGACATGACGAAGGACCGGACGGCTTTCCGTCCGGCCCTTCGTCTTTCGATCCCTCGCCGATCAACCCTTGACACAGATGACCTGGCGCAGCCGCGCCACGATCTCCACAAGGTCCGACTGGGCCGCCATGACTTCCTCGATGTCCTTGTACGCGCCGGGGATCTCGTCGAGCACACCCGCGTCCTTGCGACACTCCACGCCCTCGGTCTGCGCGATGAGGTCTTCGACCGTGAAGCGCTTCTTCGCCGCGTTGCGACTCATCTTCCGCCCCGCGCCATGCGAAGCCGACTCGTAGGCCTCGCCGTTGCCCAAGCCGCGCACGATGAAGCTCGAAGCGCCCATCGAACCGGGGATGATCCCCATGTCCCCGAACCCGGCGCGGATCGCGCCCTTGCGGGTGACCAGGAGGTCCTGCCCGTAGTGCTTCTCTTCCGCCACATAGTTGTGGTGGACCGAGATCTCGGGCTCGAAGCGCGCCGTCGGGAACCGCTTCTTCACCACTCGGCGAAACAGCGCCATCATGACGGCCCGGTTCCGGCGCGCGTACTCCTGCGCCCAGAACAGGTCGCGCCGGTAGGCCTCCATCTGCGGCGTATCGGCGATGAACACCGCCAGGTCGGGGTCCGGCAAGTCCAAGTTGTGCGGCAGGCCCTTCGCCTTCTCGATGTGATGCTGCGCAAGGGCATTGCCGACGTACCGCGAGCCCGAGTGGAGCATCATCCAGACCTGTCCATCATCGGATAGACACAGCTCAATATAATGATTTCCAGATCCTAGCGTTCCGAGCTGCTTCATCGCCTTCGCCTCGGTCCGACGCGCCACCTGAGGCGCCAGTTCGCCGAAGCCCGACCAGAACTCGTGCCACCCGTGCAAACCCGTCTTGACGTGGCCGGTGTCGACCGAGCTCTTGTGCATCGCCTGGCCGACCGGAATGGCGGCCTCGATCGCCGAACGGAGCCGCCCGAGGTCGTCGGGCAGGTCGTCGGCGGTGAGCGAGGTCCGCTGCGCGGTCATGCCGCAGCCGATGTCGACACCGACCGCCGCGGGCGATACCGCACCGCGCATGGCGATGACCGAACCGACCGTGGCGCCGATCCCGTAGTGCACATCGGGCATGACCGCCACACCGTGGACCCAAGGGAGCTTGGCGATGTTGTGGAGCTGACCGAGCGCCTGCGGCTCGACCGAGTCGACATCGCCCCACAGGCGGATCGGAGCCGCATTCGACTTGAGATCGGTGAAGGACATGGAGGGGCTCCTCTCAGAGAGAACATTGTGGACAACCGGCCGAGCTGCGGTGTCAATGTTCCTACGAGAGAAGCCGAATGATCAACGCATTTATTGGAGGCTACTCGAGCCTCCAGGTGCATTCCCCGCTGAACTCCACGCCCGCATCCGAATCGGCGATCTCGATGCGGCCCTGGGAACCGCCGTCGATGTTGTCGTTCGCGATGATCTCGTCGAAGTCCATGCCGAAGCCCGCCAGCCGGGCCACGTAGCAGCTGTCGAGGATCCCGTCGCCTTCGGCTTCGGTGACATAGGTTCCCGGCGGCACTTCCGTGCCGACCTCCCAGACGCCGGGCCCCACTTCGCCTTCCGTTGCCGCCAGGGTCGCCTCCGTCGCCGGCAGCCACTCGCACCCGCCGGAGAACTCCACTCCGGCATCGTCCTCGGCCACCGTGATCCGGCCGCGGGCATCCGACGAGAGATTGGTGTTCGCGATGATGTCGTCGAATTCGCCGCTGAAGCCGGACAGCCGGGCGACGTAGCAGCCCATGAAGCCGTCTTCAGCCCAGGTCACGTAGGTTCCCGGCTCGATCTCCTCGCCGACCTTCCACTGGCCGTCCCCGATGCCGGCCGGTTCCGGCGGCTCCTCACTCGCCGTCTCTGCGGCCTCAGCCGGGTCCGCATCGGATGGTGCGGCCCCATCGGAGGCGCCGGTGATCTCGCCCGCATCGGTCTCCACCGAGCTCGAGGCGGTGTAGGTGACGAAGTTGACGAGGACGCCGAGGAGCAGCGCCGCGATGCCGAGACTCAGGCCGGCGATGGCTGAGGTCCGGTTCGTGGCCTTGCCGCCGTTGGCGTTCGCGATGCCGATCGCGCCGAAGACGATGGCGATGACGCCCGCGATCGCCCCGATGCAGCCGATGTAGGGAATGAGGGCCAGTGCGGCTCCGGCGATGCCGAGCACGAGTGCCGTCAGGCCCATGCCGTTCTTGGGGGCGAACGCCGGCGCCTGGACGACGGGGTACTGCGCGCTGGGCGAGAGGTACGGGTACTGCGGGACCTGGATGGTCGGCTGCGGATGCGTCGGCTCGGGCGCTGCTTCCGGTTGCGGCGCTTCGGGAGCGGGGTCGTTCGGGGCATCACCGCTGGGGGTGGGGTCACTCATCTCGGGCTGCTCTCTTCAGAGGAGTGCGGGGAGGGCTACTCCCTGTAGCGTAATGGTTTCCCTTCGCCGCCATATGGTCCGGACGGATCGAAAGCGACACCGTTTCGGTTGGAGGACTTCAGCAAAGGGTCGCTACTGCAGGGCTTCGACGAGGAGGTCGGCGAGGGCCTTCGCGTATTCGCCGTCGGGATCGTAGTCGGGGTCGAAGACGGTGAGGTCCATGCCGGCGCAGCGGTCGTCGGCGGCGCAGGTGGTGATGATCTGGCTGAGCTCGCCGAGGGAGATGCCGCCCGGGGCCGGGCCGTCGACGGCGGGCATCACCGAGGGGTCGAGGACGTCGGTGTCGACGTGGAGCCA
This sequence comes from Glycomyces rhizosphaerae, assembly GCF_042647865.1. Lineage (NCBI taxonomy): Bacteria > Bacillati > Actinomycetota > Actinomycetes > Glycomycetales > Glycomycetaceae > Glycomyces > Glycomyces rhizosphaerae. Next base: position 417,584 of record NZ_JBHRWO010000021.1, on the reverse strand, counting down.
GAACGTCGCCACCTCGCCCAGCGCGTCCAGCGCCCACTCCGCCGAGCGGCCTATCCCGTTGGCGCGCAATGCCGGGACGGTGCGCATCGACACGCCGGAGGCCTCCAGTTCGACCCGGTGCGCGTCGTTCGCGCGCAGGCCGAGCACCACGAGGTGATCGGTGTCGACATAGGGCCGCAGGCCGCCGATGTCGGTGAGGTCGGGCTGGCCGCGGCCGGTGGCCAGCGCCAGCTCCTCGGCCGCCGCGGCACCCACGTACTGCGAGTTCCCGGGGTGGCGGAAGTCGGAGTGCGCGTCGATGAAGACCAGGCCGCGGTCCCTGCGGTCCCGCTCGGTGCGGCGCCGGGCCGCGAGCGCGGGGCCGAGGAGGATCGAGCAGTCGCCGCCGAGGACGAGCGGGAAGCGCCGCTCCTGCCACAGGCGTTCCACGCGGTCGGCGAGGCGCCGCGTGTACTCGGCGATGGCCTTCGCCTGGCCGACGCCGTCGCCGGGCCGCCAGGCGGAGGCGTCGAAGCGCGGCGGGGTGAGGCATCCGGCGTCGACGGCGTTGAGGCGCGAGAGGAGCCGGTGGTCGCGCAGTGCCCCGGGGGCTTTGGCGCAACCGGGCACAGTGCTCGGGGTGGGCGGGCGCAGGCCCAGGTTGGAGGGCGCGTCGAGGACCGCGATGCGTCTCGCTCGAGTCGCTGGCAACGCTCACCTCCCACACTGCACCGGCCACGCTAGCTTGTCACAGCGGACCGCCCCGGCACCAGCTCTGGCCGTCCACCGAACGGCCGAACCTCCACGTCACGACGTGACGTGGAGGTTCGAAGTGCCTTGCGGCGCTGACTATCGGTGCAGTTAGAACAGGACGGCGCTGAGCTTGCGGCGGGCCTTGGCCACGACCGGGTCGTCGACGCCGGCGACGGTGAACAGTTCGACCAGACGCTTGCGCAGGCGCTCGCGGTCGTCGCCGAAGTTCGTTGCCACCAAAGCGATGAGGCGCTCGTAGGCGGCCTCGGCCTGGCCGGACAGGAGCTGGAGGTCCGCGGCGGCGAGGGCCGCGTCGATGCTGGTGGGGTCGGCGTCGGCGATGGCGACGGCGTTGTCGGGCAGGGCTCCGACGCGCCGCAGCATCCGCACCTGCGCGATCCCGGCTTCGGCCTCGCCGGAGGCCGGGTGGTTCTTGAGGTACTTGTCGTAGGCCGCTTCCGCGGCGTCGAGGTCGCCTTCGACCATGAGGTTCTCGGCGGCGGCGAGCTCGGGGTCGGTCGGCTGGGGCACGTCGAGCCCGGCGGCCTGGGTGACGCGGCCGAGCCACTGGCGCAGGCCCTGCTCGGACTGCGGGCCCTGGAGCAGGTCGAGCGGCCGGCCCTGCGCGAGGGCGACGACGGCCGGCAGCGACTGGAGCTGGAGGGCGGCGGCGAGCTGCTGGTTCTGCAGGACGTCGGCCTTCGCGAGGACCCACGCGCCGCCGGCCTCGGCGGCGAGGCGCTGGAGGGCGTCGCGCACCTGGAGGCTCTCGGGCACCTGGTCGGCCCAGAACGCGACGATGACGAGCGCTTCGAGGGAGCGTTCGAGCACTTCGCTCTGGACGGTCGCGTCGGTGACGTCGATCGCGAGGACGCCGCTGGGCACACCTGCCTGCTGCTGCGCGGCCTGCTGCTGTTGCGCGGCGGCGGCGAGGGTGCTGAGGTCGACGCCTCCGGAGAATCGTGACGGTACCTGGTCGCTCATGGTGGTGATTGTTCCATTCTCATCGTGGATCGGGAGCAGGGGCCGGGCGCGATGTGGGCCGCGCGGCTCGTGTTTCAGCGGCGTCCGGCGGCCTCGTCGCGCCCCTTGCCGGCGAGGCGGTCGGCGCGTTCGTTGCCGGGGTCTCCCGCGTGGCCCTTGACCCAGCGCCAGTCCACGTTGTGGCGGGCGGCGGCCTCGTCGAGACGGCGCCACAGGTCGGCGTTCTTGACCGGTTCCTTCTTGGAGTTGATCCAGCCGTTGCGCTTCCAGCCGTTCATCCAGGTCATGATGCCGTTGCGGACGTATGAGGAATCGGTGTAGAGCACGACGTCCATGGGGCGCTTGAGGGTCTCGAGCGCCTGGATCGCGGCCATGAGCTCCATGCGGTTGTTGGTGGTGGCCTTGTCGGAGCCGTACAGCTCCTTCTCGTGCTCGCCCCACTTGTAGTACACGCCCCAGCCCCCTGGCCCGGGGTTGCCGGAGCACGCCCCGTCGGTGTAGATGACGGCGGTGTCCACGTTCGCGTCCGTTTTCGGCATGACCGCCAGCTTAGTCCGCCAGCGCCGAGACGGCCTCGATGCCCAGCAGGACGCCGATCACGAGGAAGAGCGCGGAGGCGACGTAGCGGACGACCTTCGCGGGGATGCGCTTGGCGATCCAGGCGCCGGCGAAGACGGCGAGGAGGTCGGCGGCGAGCATGCCGGCGGTGCCGCCGATCCAGACGCCCCACGGGTTGTAGCTGGAGCCCATGCCCATGGCGATGATCATGGTCTTGTCGCCGAATTCGGCGAGGAACATGGCGGCGACGACGGTGAGCAGGCCGGTGCGGCGTTCCTTGATGGGGCCTTCGGCTTCGTCGTGCCCGTCCTTCTCGGGTTTGAGGCCCCAGAGGCCGAAGCCGATGAACATGATCGCGGCGGCGAGGCGGATCCAGTCGGTGGGGAGGAGGTTCCCGGCGGCGGCGCCGAGTCCGACTGAGATGCCGATGAGGGCGCCGATGGCGATGACGAGGCCGAGGATGACCGTGCGCATCCGGTACTTCGTGGCGAACGACAGGGCCATGAGCTGGCTTTTGTCGCCCATTTCGCCGAGGAATACAGCGCCGAAGGCGATGCCTGCGGCGATGAAGAGTGCGTCCATTGAGGGTGATCCTCCCAGTGTTCATGCCGGGAGGAGAGCAGTCGCGGACCTCGACCCCGGCGCATGCCAAAGACGAAGTCTCGCTCGTCTCGACGATCCGCGACCATGCGGAAGGATCTTGTGTGAGGTCGACACGGCGGTCCCAGCGTTGGGAGCTACTTCGTTCAAGCGAGGTCCACGGCGGCCCTCTTCACGAGGTTCCGCAGGTTGTAGGCAGCGTTGAGGTCGCGGTCGAGGACCGCGGCGTAATGCTCGCAGGTGAAGATCCGCTCGGACAGGCGCAGTTTGGCTTGCACCACGCCGCAGGCAGAGCAGGTCTTCGACGACGGCAGCCACCGGTCGGCCACCACCAGGTTGCCGCCGTTCCAGGCGGTCTTGTACTCCAGTTGACGACGGATCTCGCCGAACGCGGCATCGGCGATCCGCCGCGCCAATCGCCGGTTGCGGAGCATCCCGGCGACATGGAGGTTCTCGACCACGACCGTGCCGAGCGCCCGTGCGAGATCGGCGCATCCGGAGGCATATGCCTCCTTCGAGTTCTCACCCCACCACGGCGCGGTGTCGTCCCTGCGGGCGTTCCACTCCTTTCGAAGCCCGTAGGCCGACCAGTCCACGGACGGCGCTAGGTCGACTTCGGCGACGCCGTAGGACCGTTCGGCCTCCTGCTGCGACAAGTTCGCCTCCACCAGCGCGAGCATGTGATTAAGCGCGAACCGCTTTCCCCGCAATGCGACAGGAATGCCCGCTCTTGCCTTGCAGTGGGATCGAGCGCATATCGGCACGTCCGCACGACCTTCAAGGCCATATCCCCGTTCACTCGTGGTTCAGACGTTTCCTTCCTTGTTGCTTGTGCTAACGAGTCAGGCCCACAGGAGGTGACGGGTATTCGGAAGAAGTTCCCGCGGCCGGCCGGTTCAGGAGGCGGCGCAGAGTGAGCGGTCCGGCGAAGGCGGCGAAGGCGGCGAGCACCGTGGGGACGAGCAGGCCGGTCGTGATGCTGGTGGCCTCGCCGATGTACCCGATGGCGGCGGGGCCGATGAGGAGCCCGGCGGAGCCGGACATGGAGATGAGGGCGACGTTGGAGGGTGTGCCTCCGGCTTCGCCTATGGCGCTGAACAGGACCGGGACGATGATGGCGATGCCGCTGCCGGCGAGGAGCCAGCCGGTCCAGGCGAGGGGGAGGCCGCCGACTGCGCCTCCGAACGACGTGTCCGAGACGAGGACGAGGACGTAACCGGCGGTGGCGAGGGTGCCGGCCCACAGGAGGGTCGGGCCGGGGCCGAGCTTCGCGCGGATGGGGTCGCCGAAGAGCCGGAAGACGGTCATGGCGACGGCGAAGACGGTGTAGGAGAGGGGCGCGAGGGCGTCGTCGGCTTCGAGGGCGTTGGCGGCGTGAAGGTTCGCCCAGTCGATCGCGCCGGACTCGATGAGGTGCCCGCCGAGGCCGAGGATGAACATGGCGGCGAGGAGGATCGCGCCGATGCGGCGGACGGGGGCTCCGCTGCTGCCGCCGGAGTTGTCTCGACCCGGTGGCGGCAGCAGCGGACGGGTGAAGGCGGCCATGGCGACCGCGCTGATGAGGGCGACGGCGACGAGCACGCCCTGGCCGCCGAAGCCAATCCCCAGGGCGAGGGCGGTGACGGCGCCGGCGAGGGCGCTGCCGAGGCTCCAGAGGCCGTGGAACGCGGAGATGATGGGGCGCCCGTAGCGCTGTTCGAGCTCGACCGAGTGGGCGTTGATGCCGACCTCGATGAAGCCGACGCCGATGCCGTAGAGCGCGGCGGAGGCGAGGAGCGTCGTGTAGTTCGGGGCGAGGGCGGGCGCGATGAGCACCAGCTGCGTGGCCGGGGCGGTCCACAGGAGTAGCTTGCGGCTGGTCACGCGGTCGGCGATGCGGCCCGCGAGGACCATCGAGCCGAGGCCGACGAGCTGGATGAGCAGGAGCGCGGTGCCGAGTTTCGCCTCGCCGAGTCCGAGCCGGGCGTCGATGCCGGGCAGTGAGGCGGCCCAGGCGCCCATGACGAAGCCGGAGGTGGCGAAGGCGCCGTGGAGCCCGATGCGGGCGCGGCGCAGGACGAGCGGGTCCAGGATGTTCGTTGCGGTGGGCACAGCGGTTGGGGTCCTTGCCGTCTCGAAGGAGGCGGACCGATGGCGGCCCGACATTTTTGTTCTTGACACGAACATAACAAGGCTTCGACGGTGCCGTCAAGATTTATGTTCGAGCCGAGCACAAAAATTCGGCGTGACTGGCATAATCCCTGCATGCCCCAGACGATGACGAGCGCCGACCTCCGGATCCGCAACCAGGTCCGGCTGCTGCGCGCCGTCCACGACGCCACCGAGCCGTTCACCAGGGCCGAGGCGGCCCGGCTGCTCGGCATCGGCCGCAACACCGCCGCAGCGCTCGTCGGCGAACTCGAGCACGCCCGCCTCCTGCACGAGGTCCCGGCCGAGACCAGCGGGCGCGGGCGTCCCACGACACTGCTGGTCCCCCACCCTGAAGGGCCCCTCGCGTTCGCGGTCGACTTCCGGGAGGACGCGTGGACGCTCGCGTCGGTCGAGTTGGGCGGCACGATCACCGAGCTCGAGTCCGGCGAGCACGACCGCACCCCGGCGGCCTTCATCCAGATCCGCGCTGCCGTGGCGCGGCACGAGACGCCGCGGCTGGCGATGCTCGGGTTCGCCACTTCCGGCCCGATCCGCGACGGCCACCGGCTCCACATCTCGCACCTCGGCTGGGACGAGGTGGAGCTCGACTCGGTCCTCGGCGCGGGCTGGCCCCCCACGGTGATCGACAACGACGCCCGCCTCGCCGGGCTCGCCGAATCCCGTCGGGGGGCATTGCGGGGCATGGGGACCGCGATGCACTTCCACATCGATTTCGACATCGGCGGGACGCTGCTGCTGGGCGGTGACGCGCAGCGGGGCGGGCACAACATCGCCGGGGAGTTCGGGCACATGCCGCTCACCGGGTCCCCCCTGGAGTGCATGTGCGGGGTGCGCGGCTGCTGGAGCCTCGACGTGGGCGCGAACGCGCTGGTGCGGCGGTTCGGGAAGGAGCCGGGCTACGGCACCGGACGCGACCTGGCGCAGGAGATCCTGCGGCGGGCCGAGACCGGCGAGCGCGAGGCCGTGGCGGCCCTCGACGACAACGCGGCGGCGCTCGGCAAGGGGCTCGGCGCCCTCGCGAACGCGCTCGACCCGGAGGCCATCAGCCTGTCGGGCCTTGGGGTGGATCTGATCCGGCTGCGCCGCAACCTGATCGAGGAGAGCTGCCGCGAGCACTTGATGGCCTTCAGAAGAGACGAGCCGCCGCAGATCGTTGCGGGAACCGTCGGCGCGGCGGGACCCCTGACGGGTGCCGCCGAGATCGCCTGGGACGCGATCCTCGACCCCGTTTGGGTGAAGAACCGGATGTAGCGGCCGCGCGGCGGCCCATGTTGTCGGACCCCCCTGCCACGATCGGCCCAGGCTTCGGTCCCCTTTGGGTGGGTGGGGGCTCGGGATGGACGACCTTCCCGAACCCCCACCCTCCCCGGGGGTCCCAGCCTGGCATCGCGGTCCGACAGAAAACCGTGCCGAAGCCCCCGCCCTCCAAGAAATGCACCCGAACGAGTGAGGGGCGGGCCCCTGCGGGCCCGCCCCTCGGCGTCTCGTCTTGCGGCGCTTGCTAGATGCCGCCCTCGAGGTGGTGGTAGACCTGGTTCCAGCGGAGCTCCTGCTTGAACTCGCGCACGTTGGTGCCCTCGCCGATGGTCACCAGTTCGATCCCGGCGATCTCGGCGAAGTCCTCCATGACCTCGCGGCCGAAGGCCTGCGTGAACGAGGTGTGGTGGGGACCGCCGGCGGTCAGCCAGGACTCGGCGGAGACCTCCAGGTTCGGGCGGGGCTCCCAAACGGCGCGCGCCACCGGCAGGTTCGGCAGGTCCTCGTCGGGCTCGACCGCGTCGACCTCGTTGGCCACCAGGCGAAGCCGGGTGCCCAGGTCCATCATGCCGACGGTGATGCCGGCGCCGGGCGGGGCGGTGAAGACCAGGCGCACCGGGTCCTCCTTGCCGCCGATCCCGAGCGGGTGGATCTCCGCCTTCGGCTTCTCGGCCGCGATCGTCGGGCACACCTCGAGCATGTGCGCGCCCAGGATCTGCGGGGACTCCGCGCCCAGGTTGTAGGTGTAGTCCTCCATGAAGGACGTGCCGCCCTCAAGGCCCGTGGCCATGACCTTCATGAGGCGCACCAGGATCGAGGTCTTCCAGTCGCCCTCGCCGCCGAAGCCGTAGCCGTCGGCCATGAGGCGCTGCACCGCGATGCCCGGCAGCTGCTTGAGCGTGCCCAGGTCCTCGAAGGTGTCCGTGAACGCCTTCGCCCCGTGCTCCTCCAGCACCGAACGCAGCGCCAGCTCGATGCGCGCGGCGTCGCGCAGCGACTCGTGCCGCTCGCCGCCGACCCGCAGCTCGGGCACCACGTCGTAGGCGGTCTCGTACTCGGCGACGAGGCCGTCGACGGCCTTGTCCTCGATCTCGTCGACGCGCGCGGCCAGCTCGTTGATGCCGTAGGTGTTGACCTCGACGCCCAGCTTGATCTGCGCCTCGACCTTGTCGCCCTCGGTCACACCGACATAGCGCATGTTGTCGCCGAAGCGGACCAGCTTGAGGTTCTGGACCTCGTTCCAGCCCAACGCGGCACGCGCCCAGTTGCCGATGCGCGCCTGCACCTTCTCGTCGCCCCAGTGGCCCACGATCGTCTTGCGGCGGTGCCGCAGGCGGGTGAGCATGTACCCGAACTCGCGGTCGCCGTGGGCGGCCTGGTTCAGGTTCATGAAGTCCATGTCGATGTCGGCCCACGGCAGGTCGCGATTGTGCTGGGTGTGCAGGTGCAGCAGCGGCTTCTGCAGCACGCCGAGCCCGCCGATCCACATCTTCGAGGGCGAGAACGTGTGCATCCAGGCGACCACGCCGATGCACTCGTCAGCGGCGTTGGCCTCCAGCAGCACCCGCTTGATCTCGTCAGGCGTGGTCAGCACCGGCTTGGCGACCACCTTGACCGGGATCGCGGAGGCGCCGTCGAGCCCCGCCACGATGTCGGCCGAGTTCTGCGCGACCTGCTCGATCGCGTCGGGCCCGTACAGGTGCTGGCTGCCGGTGACGAACCACAGTTCTTTGGTTTCCATATGCTTACTGCTCCTTGGAGGACGGCTGCTGGCCGTAGACGTTCTGGTAGCGGTCGTAGAGCTTGTCGATGTCCGCCTGCGGGATCGGGACCGGCTCGCCGAGCTGGCGCGAGAGGTGCACGGTGCGCGCCACGTCCTCGGCCATCACCGCGGCCTTGACGGCGGCCTTCGGGTCCTTGCCGATCGTGAACACGCCGTGGTTCTGCATGATGACCGCCGGGGAGCGGTGCCCCTGCAGGGTCTCCACAATGCCCTTGCCGATGGCGTCGGAACCGATGCGCGCGAACGGGCCCAGCGGGATCTCCCCGCCGAACTCGTCGGCCATCGCCGTGATCACGCACGGGATCGGCTCAGCGCGAGCGGCCCACGCGGTCGCGTACGGGCTGTGCGTGTGGACCACGCCGCCGACCTCGGGCATCCGCTGGTAGACCACATTGTGGCTCTCCGCGTCCGAGGACGGCGCGAGCTCGCCGTCGAGGATCTTGCCTTCGAGGTCGGTCACGACCATCAGCTCGGGCGTGAGGTCGTCATAGGAGACGCCGCTCGGCTTGATGACGATCAGGTCGGTGCCCGGGACACGGCCCGAGACGTTCCCGCTCGTCCAGGTCACCAGGCCCCAGCGCAGGAGTTCGGCGTGCAGGTTGCACACCTTGACCTTCATCTCCTCGACGGCCGCGGTCGTTTTGAAACTCATCTGTGTTTACTCCGATTCGGGGAAGCGAGCGAAGCGAGCGGTGGGCGGGGCGACGGGCGCGGGCCTCATTTCGTCGCCTCCGTGGCGATCTTGTGCAGCTTGTGCAGTGCTCGCGAGCCGCCGCGACCGAAGTGGTCGTGCAGCTCCTCGTAGACGGCGTACAGCTCGTCGTACGCGTCGGCGCGGGCCTCGTCGGGGACGTAGGCGCGGCGCTCGACCTTGCCCATGGCCTCCGCGGCCGCGTAGATGTCCGGGTAGGCGCCCGCCGCGACGGCGGCGTGGATCGCCGAACCCAGGGCCGGGCCCTGCTCGGAGGTGAGCACCGTGATCGGCATGCGCAGCACGTCCGAGTAGGTCTGCATGAGCCACTTGTTCTTCAAGAGGCCGCCGGCCGCGACGAACTCCTCGATCGGGACGCCCGCCTTGACGAGGGTCTCGACGATCATGCGGGTGCCGAACGCGGTGGCCTCCACCAGCGCCCGGTAGATGTCCTCGGGCTTGGTCTGGAGGCCCAGGCCGAGGACGACGCCGTGCAGGTCGTGGTCGACCAGGACCGAGCGGTTGCCCGAGTGCCAGTCGAGCGCGACGAGGCCGTGCTGACCGACGGCCTGCTGCTCGGCGAGTTCGGTCAAGTACTGGTGGATCGAGATCCCGCGCTTCTCGGCCTCGGCGGTGTACTCGCCGGGGACGCCGTTCTTGGTGAACCACGCGAAGATGTCGCCCACGCCGGACTGCCCGGCCTCGTAGCCCCACAGGCCCTTGGTGATCCCGTCGCGGACCACGCCGCACATGCCCGGGGCCTCGGTCAGGTTCTCGCCGTTGACGACGTGGCAGGTGCTGGTGCCCATGATGGCGACCATCTGGCCGGGGCCGACGGCCTTCGCGGAGGCGGCGGTGACGTGCGCGTCCACGTTGCCGGCCGCGACCACGGTGCCGGCGTTCAGACCGGTCCACTCCGCGGCCTGGGCCGTGAGCTCGCCGGCCTTGTCGCCGAGCGGCAGGAGCGGGTGCTCCATCTTGGCGTTGAAGTCGACGAAGTCGGGGTTGAGCGCGGCCAGGTACTCGCGCGACGGGCGCTCGCCGTCCTGCACGATGCCCTTGTATCCGGCGGTGCAGGAGTTGCGGGTCTCCTCGCCGCACAGCTGCCACACGATCCAGTCGGCGGCTTCGATCCAGCGCTCGGCGCGGTCGTAGATCTCGCGGTCCTCCTCGAGGAGCTGGAGGCCCTTGGCGTAGGCCCACTCCGAAGAGATCTTGCCGCCGTAGCGCGGGAGCCACGACTCGCCGCGCTCGGCGGCGACGGCGTTGATGCGGTCGGCCTGGCCCTGGGCGGCGTGGTGCTTCCAGAGCTTGGGCCACGCGTGCGGGCGGGCGGCGAACTCGTCGAGCTCGCACAGCGGGGTGCCGTCGGCGGTGGTCGGAAGGATCGTGCAGGCGGTGAAGTCGGTGGCGATGCCGACCACCTGGTCGGCGCTCACACCGGCGGCGGCCAGCGCTGCGGGCACGGCGTTGCGGAGCACGTCGACCCAGTCCTGGGGCGACTGGAGCGCCCAGCTGCGCGGCAGGCGGACACCGGAGCCCGGGAGGGCCTCTTCGATGGCGCCGTGCGCGTAGACGTGCTCGGCACTGGCCAGCTCGCGACCGTCGGCCACCGATGCGACGACGGCGCGACCCGAGAGGGTGCCGAAGTCGATCCCGATAGCAACGGCATCCTTGTCGCTGCCAGTCATTGCGCCTCCTTGGGGGTGCTCGTTTGCAACTCGTTGTCGAGGTCGTTCAATAGTAAAAAGTGACCGCTCACATGCTGCTGTTCCACCACGTGAGGGCGGCGTATGCACAGAGTTGGATCCCCAACAACCTAACGCATTCACACGTTCGGTACCAGCAGCGGTCCGGGAAACGGGCGCCGGAACCGGAAATACCGGATCGAACGGACGCGGCCGAACCGGGCCACCGGGCTGGAATGTGACCGAGGTCCCTTCGAGTTTCGCACGCAGTACTTCGTACACCGTATTTCGTACGGCGCGCAAGAGGGCGGCCACCCTTGCACACTGTACGGCGTACGGGATTATCGGCGATCGACGGCGGGTATTCGATCGCCCGGGACTCGGTCGAGCCGCGACCGGGCGGAGCGAAAGGAAGGACCGATGGGAAAGCCGGGACAGCAGCAGGAACCTCCGGGCCTTACCGAGGCGATGAGCCCGAAGCCCAAGGACGCCATGCAGGGCTACGAGGGCCGCGGACTCCTCAAGAACCGCCGGGCGCTCATCACCGGTGGGGACTCCGGGATCGGCAGAGCCGTCGCGATCGCCTTCGCCAAGGAGGGCGCCGACGTCGCCATCGCCTACCTCGAGGAGCACGAGGACGCCGAACGCACCGCGGAACTGGTCGAGGCCGAAGACCGCAAGTGCGCGCTGCTCCCGGGCGACCTCGGGGACCGGGACCACTGCGGCGACGTGGTCGACCAGACGCTCAAGGCGCTCGGCGGCCTCGACCTGCTGGTCAACAACATCGCGACGCAGACGCCGGTGGACCGGCCCGAGGACATCAGTGATGAGCAGTGGGAGCACACATTCAACGTCAACATGCACAGCTTCCACCGCGTGACCAGGGCAGCGCTGCCGCACATGGTCGAGGGCGACGCGATCGTCAACTGCGCCTCGGTGAACGGGCTGCGGGGCAACAAGAGCCTCATCGACTACTCGGCGACCAAGGGCGCGATCATCGCCTGGACGTATTCGATGGCGCAGGCGCTCGCGCCGAGGGGCATCCGCGTCAACTGCGTCGCACCGGGTCCAGTGTGGACACCGCTCATTCCTTCGACGCTGTCGGAGGACCATGTGGAGGGCTTCGGCGAAAACGTGCCGATGGGCCGTCCGGCGGAACCGGACGAACTCGCGCCGTCGTTCGTGTTCCTGGCGTCCAACCGCATGTCGTCCTACATCACCGGCGAGGTCGTGGCCGCCCTCGGCGGCGAGACCATGCCCGGCTAGCAAGAGCGTTCAGACAGAGGCGGACCGGCGGGCCATGGCCCGCCGGTCCGCCGTTCTTGTGCCGCCTCAGCGGTGCGTCATGCGGCGCATGGCCTTCTTGCGCTGCTTCTGCACCGTCATTGCGGCGGAGCCGAAGGCGTCCTTCGCGGCGGCCCAGCGCTTGCGCGCGGCCTTCCGTGCCGCCTTGCGGCGGCGTTCGGTGGCCTTGATCGCTTCCCGCGCCGCCTCGCGGGCGGCCTTCGAGGACTTGCGGTGGTCGCGGAGGACGCGCACGCCGACGACCGCCGCCGTGGCCGCGCCCGCTGCCGCGATGGCCACCGTGAGCGGGTGGCGCCGCACCGGCGCGAAGGGCCCGTGCGCGTGCGCGGCGTCCGGGTCGAGGCCGAGCCGCGACCGGAGTTCGCGCACCGAGTCGTTGACCCGCGCGCGGGTCTGCTCGGCGTCCCGCTCCAGTTCCCGAGTGGACTTGTGCTGGTCCGCCTCGGCGTCCTCGACGGCCCAGTTGCGTTGGCGCGCCAGGTTCTCCTCCTCGGTGGGCAGCTCCACGTTCGGCAGGTACGGCATCGACACCGAAGGCGGCGGGGCGAGCCCGACCCCGGGCGGGATCCCTCCGGGCGGCTGCGTTTGCATACCGGTCATCGGTCCATCCTCCCTCGAAGCGCCCGGGCGTCTTCCCGGGCGTGCTCCATCGTCTCTTCGGGGATCGGCGGCATGGCGCTGCGCAGCTTGGCGCGACCCACGAGCGCGAAAATCCCCGCCACGGCGAGCAGCGCCACACCCATCACCAGCGCGGCCAGCCAAGCCGGCCACACGAGTGCGAGGGCGATGCCCGCGGCGAGCGCCAATGCGGCCCCGCCGTAGATCGCGATGACGCCGGCGAGGGCGAACATCCCGCCGCCGAACGCGCCGCGCTTGGCCTTGTCGGCGACTTCCCGCGCGGCCAGCTGGGCCTCGACGCGGGCCAAGTGCGCCACCTGCGACGTCAGGTCTCCCACGATCTGGCCGACCGAGCGGTCCTGCTCGTCCCAGTCGTGGCGGCGGCCCCAGCCGCGCCTGCTCCGTTGGGACCAGTCGCGGGCGTCTTGGTCGGCATCGGCCCATTCGCCGCGGTGCTCGCGCTCGGCTTCACGCATGGCCCGGGCCTCGGGGTCGTGTCGAACCTCCATGTCCTCACCTCTCTCCGCCGGGCTCAAGAGCGCTTCTCGAGGGCGCGTTGGAGCTCGGCCTTGTTCATCTTGGATCGGCCTTCGATGTTCTTGCGTCGGGCCTCCTGGTAGAGCTGCTCTTTGGTGCGGCCCTTGGGCCCCGAGTGCGACCGCTGGCCACCTCGTTTGGAGGACGACATGTCCTTGATGGAGGTGCGGCTCGCCGTCTTGGTCTCGCCTTTGCGGGCGCGTTCCTTGTTGACGGTGCGGGCGGCGAGTTCCTGAGCCCGGTCGTGGCCCATGCCGCGCAATTCGGCCTGGTGCCGAATGTGCCCGTACTGGCGTTCTTCCTTCTCGGTCCACTGCTGCTGCGGCATCGTTCCCTCACCTCCGCGGTGTCCGGTTTCGACCGGGTGCGATGGGGATCGGGTTCCCCGCCCGGCTCGGTGGAAACCTCGCAGACGGCGAGCGACCCCTGGTGGGAGGCGGCGCGCATACTTCCGCGGGCTCCGGGTAGCCCCCTCCGGCAGGCGAACGCCTGCGGGGACTCCCGTCGCCCGGTGCGGTTCGTAGAGGGCTGCCGTGCCGGGTCGGCGGAGAACCGCATGCGAGCGGTGCTTCGGGAATCCGTCCCGAAGCGCCGCTCCGCTTCGTGTCCGCGCGGTCAGCGGGCCGCGCCGCGGTTGGTCTCGCCGAAGTCGCCCTCCCCGCGGGCTTCGCTCTCGGCGGGGAGCTTGTTGTGCAGGAACAGGCCGAGCGCGATCATCGTCAGGCCGAGCACGAGGTGCAGCCAGTCGTCGGCGGTGTTCGCCGGCAGGAAGTTCCCCACGTGGTGGTCGGCGACGGGGAAGCCGTACATGCCCAGGAGGGTGTACAGGACGCCACCGCCGACGAGGTACCAGCGGGCCTCCTTCACGAACCAGGCCATGAACAGCCCCAGTAGGCCGAACGCGATGTGGATCAGGTTGTGCAGCACCGAGACCTGGAAGATCCCCAGCACGGCGGCCTCGGAGTCGGCCCCCGAGAAGGTCATGCTCGAGAAGTCGGTCGTGATGCCGGGCAGGAATCCGAGGACGCCGATCACCACGAACAGCAGGCCCACGGCGGCGGCGCCGTCCTGGACGGCCGTGGTGCGGCGGCGCTCGGCCTCCCACCAGTGATGCCCGCTCGCGGACATCGGGTGCGCGTTCATCGTTCACCCCTCCTTCAAGGACGTTGAAGCGCACCGCAGTGCCCCCTATGGGCATCGCCACCAGACGAGGCGGCACGCCGCGAGCCCCCTGGACCCGCAGTCGTCGGATACCCGCGAGAGCCGCTGCGACACGCGGTTTCGGGCCGGTGAGCGCGGGTAGCCCTGGCTTTCAGAGCCGAACGCCGGCACCGGACAACCAGGAGGAGCCGTGAGCGTCATCGAGGCCCGCACCAGCGACATCGCCGAGCTCGGGCAGCAGCTGCGCGTCGACGCGGTGCGCGCGTCGGCCCGCGCCGGCTCCGGTCACCCCACGTCCTCGATGTCGGCCGCCGACCTCATGGCCGGTCTCCTATCCGGGCACCTCCACTACGACTTCGATCATCCGCACCTGCCGGGCAACGACCGGCTCGTGTTCTCCAAGGGCCACGCCTCACCGCTGCTGTACGCGATGCTGCACGCGGCGGGCGCCATCGACGAGGAGCACCTGCTGACCTACCGCAGGCTCGGCTCCGACCTCGAGGGCCACCCGACACCGCGGCTGCCGTGGGTCGACGTGGCCACCGGGTCGCTCGGGCAGGGCCTGCCCATCGGCGTCGGGATGGCCTTGGGCGCCCGCCTGTCCGGCTCTCCCGCGCGCGTGTGGGTGCTGTGCGGGGACGGCGAGATCGCCGAGGGCTCCATGTGGGAGGCCTTCGCGGCCGCCGCCGACTTCGGGCTCGGGAACCTGTGCGCGATCGTCGACGTGAACCGGCTGGGCCAGACCGGGCCCACCCGCTACGGGTGGGACACCGGGGCGTACGCGACCCAGATCGGCGGGTTCGGCTGGCACACCGTCGAGATCGACGGCCACGACCCGGCCCAGATCGACCGGGCCTTCGCGGAGGCCGAGCACGAGGGCTCCCGGCCCACGGTGATCCTGGCGCGCACCCGCAAGGGCAAGGGCGTCGCCGCCGCCGAGGACAAGGAGGGCCTGCACGGCAAGCCCCTCGACGAGTCCGAGAAGGCCGTGGTGGAGCTCGGGGGCGTGCGCGAGGCGCGCGTCCACGTAAACGGGCCGCGTTCGAGCGAACCGCGGCAGAGCCGGCCGTCGACGTCGGTCCGGCGGCCGTCGTTCCCGGTGGGGAGCATGGCCGCGACCAGGGACGGCTTCGGTGCGGCCCTCGAAGCGCTCGGCGAGGCCAACCCGGACGTGGTCGTCCTCGACGGCGAGGTCGCCGACTCCACCCGCACGGCCGCGTTCAAGAAGGCCTTCCCGAACCGCTTCTTCGAGTGCTACATCGCCGAGCAGCAGATGATCGGCGCGGCCGTCGGGCTCCAGACCCAGGGGTGGATCCCCTACGCCTCCACGTTCGCCGCGTTCCTCACCCGCGCCCACGACTTCCTGCGCATGGCCGCCATCGGCGGCGCCGACCTGCGCGTCGTCGGCTCCCACGCGGGCGTCTCGATCGGCGCGGACGGCCCCAGCCAGATGGGCCTCGAGGACCTCGCCATGTTCCGCACGCTGTGGCGCAGCGTGGTCCTCTACCCGTGCGACGCCAACCAGTGCGCACACCTGACCGCGACCATGGCCGACCTGCCGGGCATCAGCTACCTGCGCACCACCCGCGCCGAGACGCCGGTGATCTACCGGGGCGACGAGCTGTTCCCCGTGGGCGGCAGCCGGACCCTCGTCGCCTCCGCGCACGACAAGGTCGTGATCGTCGCCGCCGGGATCACCGTCTCCGAGAGCCTCAGCGCGGCCGAGCGCCTCGCGGACGAGGGCCTCCCGGTGCGCGTCATCGACGCGTATTCGGTCAAACCGCTCGACGCCGCCGCGATCCGCCAGGCCGCCGCCGACACCGGCCGCGTCCTCACCGTCGAGGACCACTGGCCCGTCGGCGGGCTCGGCGACGCCGTGCTCGACGCCGTGGCCGGGCACATTCCCGACGTGCGCTTCCACAAGCTCGCCGTCCGCGGCATGCCCGGTTCGGCCGGGCCCGCCGAGCAGCTGGCCGCCGCCGGGATCGACGCGGCGGCGATCTGCAGGGCCGCGCAGCGGCTCATGGCCTGATGAGAACTCGCATAACGCCGCGCGAAACGAAGACGCGAACGATACTCGTGGCAACAGTACGAAAAAGGAGATGAGCAGCATGGCAACCGCACGCGACCTCATGCACACCGGGTGCACCTGCATCAAAAGCAACGACACGGCCGCGAACGCGGCCCGGCTGATGGCGGAGATGGACGTCGGTTCGCTCCCGATCTGCGGGGCGGAGGACGACAAGCTCCACGGCATGGTCACCGACAGGGACCTCGTCCTGCGCGTCATGGCGATGGGGCACGACCCCGAGACGTACACCGTCGACCGCCTTCCGCAGGGCCACCTGATCCTCGCGAAGGCCGACGAGGACGTCGACATCACCGTCGCCAAGATGAAGGAACACCAGATCAACCGGCTTCCGGTGCTCGACCAGGGCCGTCTCGTGGGCATCATCTCGCTCGGGGACATCGCCCACCACCTGCCGCAGTCGGTCACCGGTGAGCTGGTGGACCGCATCAAGTCCTGACCCCGGACGGGCCCGGCATCATCGGGCCGCAGGGCCACAGGGGGTGGAGGCGCCGCCGCGGGTACACCGCGGCGGCGCCGTATCCGTGCCCGGTCCGCGGCGCGCCCGGCAGGAGTCGCCGACCCGGTGCGCGGGTTTCACTCGCACCGCCCCGGGTATGCCGGGGGTCTAGCCGAGGAGGCAGCCATGACGCACGAGAACAACCTGATCAAGGTGCTCACGGAGGAGCACCGGACGATGGAGGGGGTCTTCGGGGAGCTCGAGTCCCACCACGGCTACTCGCGCGACCGGAAGGGCCTGGTCGACCACGCCCTCGCCGAGACGGTCCGCCAGTGGACCGCCGAGGAGCGGTACGTGTTCCCCGAGCTCCGACGGCAGCTGCCCGACGGCGAGGCGCTGGTCCGCCACGAGATCGACGAGCACCACCGGATCGACAGTCTCATGAAGGACCTCGAAGTGTTCGGGACCGGACACCCGCATTTCGAGCAGAAGCTCCGCGAGTTCATCGACGACTACCGCCACCACGCCCAGGACGAGGAGCAGAACCTCGTACCCCGTCTCCAGCAGTCATGCACCGAAGCGAAGCTCGAAGAGCTCGGCGACAAGCTGGTGCACGTCAGGGAGACCGCCCCGACCCGACCGCATCCGCAAGCGGCCGATGCGATCCCGGCCGACCGCATCCTCGAGCCCGGAGCGGGGTTCATGAACCGCATCCGCGATTCGATCCGCCCAGGCGCGATGTGATCACGACAGTCGGGCCGGTCCTCCCGGACCGGGCCTGACGCGTGCCGCACCAGGGTTTTGCCCCGCATCGCCCGGGTACGCCCTGAATCCGATCGATCGCACCAAGGAGGACCGATGCCGCATAACGAGGCAGACACCGACCTGATCGATGTCATCGTCAAGGACCACCGCGAGTTCGAGGCCGCCTTCGTCGAGCTCGAAAGCCACACCGGGCACGCAGTCGGCCGCAAGGAACTCGTCGACCACGTCATCGCCGAGATCGTCCGCCACGAGGTGGCGGAGGAGCAGTTCATGTACCCGGCCGCCAGATCCCGTATCCCCGAAGGGGACAGGATCGTCGACCACGAGATCGAGGAGCACGCCGAGGCCGAGGAGGTCATGAAGGACCTCGAAGGGCTCGGGCCGGAGAATCCGCACTTCGAGCAGCTCGTCAAGCAGATGATCGAGGACGTCCGGCACCACATGGACGAGGAGGAGCGGACCCTCCTGCCGCGGCTGCGCGAGGCCTGCGACGCGGAGGAGCTCCAGGACCTCGGCCACAAGGTGCTGGCCGCCAAGGAGTTCGCGCCGACCCGGCCGCACCCGAACGCACCCGACGAGCCGCCGGGCAACCTCATCCTGGGGCCCGGGATCGGCTTCATCGACAAGATCCGCGACACCCTGCGGCAACGCGAGGTCTGACACAGCCCTTCGGGGACGCAGCCTTCCGGGGGCGGAAGACCGGAGCGGCGGGCCTTTCGGCCCGCCGCTCCGGCGTGGTACTCCATTCTTCGGACAGCGTCCCTAATGGTCCCTAATGGGCGGTCCTGTCCAGTCCGTCGCGCAGATCCTCCAACGTGCGGTGGAGGAGCCGGGAGACGTGCATCTGCGAGATGCCCACCTCTTCGGCGATCTGCGTCTGCGTCATGTCGCCGTAGTACCGCAGCGCCAGGATCTTCCGCTCCCGTTGCGGGAGCTCCTGGATGAGCGGCACGAGCGACTCGTGGTTCTCGACGAGTTCGAGCGCGGCGTCCTCCTCGCCCACCGACTCGGCGAGCGTCGAGCGCTCCCCGTCGGCGAACGGCGGCTCGTCCAGCGAGACCGCCCTGTAGGCCTGCCTGGCCTCGTAGCCCTCCTGCACCTCGGCGACGGTGATGTCGAGGTGCTCTGCCATCTCCTCGTCCGTCGGCGGTCGACCGAGGCGCTGCGACAGCTCGCCGCCCGCCTGGTTCAACGCGATCCGAAGTTCCTGCAGCCGGCGCGGCACGCGCATCGGCCAACTCGTATCGCGGAAGTGACGGCGCACTTCGCCCATCACCGTGGGGACCGCGTAGGAGAGGAAGTCCGCCCCCTGGTC
The DNA here is from genome assembly GCF_042647865.1 of Glycomyces rhizosphaerae. Lineage (NCBI taxonomy): Bacteria > Bacillati > Actinomycetota > Actinomycetes > Glycomycetales > Glycomycetaceae > Glycomyces > Glycomyces rhizosphaerae. The sequence goes on along the minus strand of NZ_JBHRWO010000021.1, from coordinate 398,911 downwards.
GGGGTCGAAGCGGTCCACGGCGTGAATGAGGCCCACGGAGGCGACCTGCACGAGGTCGTCCTTCGCGATCCCCTTGCCCGCGAACCGCTGTGCTATGTGCTCCGCCAGAGGAAGATGCCCGGTGACCAATTGCTCCCGGACCTCCGCCCGGCGCGGGTCGCCCTCGTCGAGGGAGGCCAGCTCCCGGAACAGCGGCGCCAGGTGGCCGTACTCGTCCGAACCCTGCCGCTTGCCTTCTGATCGATTGTCTGCCATGCGATCGCCCTCCTGCCCGTGTGGACATCGGTTGAAGCATGTCGCCCACTCGGGGCCCTGACGCTTCTCATTGTAAGACTGCTTGCGGGCCAAAGGCAATGATAGAAGGTAAATTCTGGATCACTAGGGAGATATAGCAATACATGGGACACTACGGCCGAATATCGGCGTAACCACTCGCTCGGGTACCCGCGGGAGCCCGATCCGAAACGTCGCACTGTGCCCATCGTCACCGGAACCAGAAAAACGTTGGCGCGCAGCCGAAACGTTCAGAGACCGGTGGTCTCGCGGTACTCGCCCCACTCCTCGCGCAGCGCGCCGCAGATCTCCCCGAGGGTCGCCTCGGCGCGGGCCGCCTCCAGGATCGGCTCGATGAGGTTCGCCGAACCCTTTGCGGCCGTGACGATGTCCGCTAGCGCGCGTTCGACGGCGGCGTTGTCGCGGCCCTCGCGGCGGCGTCCGAGCACGGCGTTCTGCTCGCGTTCGATGTCGCCGGAGATCCGCAGGATCTCCAGGTCGGGGGTGACGGTGTCGTGGAGTTCGGTGACGCCGACGATGTGCTTGGTGCCGTCTTCGAGCTGCTGCTGGTAGGTGAAGGCGGCCTCGGCGATCTCGGAGTTGAACCAGCCGTCCTCGATGCCGCGCAGGATGCCGGAGGTGACGGGGCCGATCTCGTGGCGATCGGCCGCTTCCCTCGCTACGGCGGCGGGGTCCTCCCCCGCTTCGCCGCCGAGGGCGAGGATCTGGAGGAAGATCTTCTCGGCCTCGGCCTCGATCTTGTCGGTGAGGGCCTCGACGTACCAGGAGCCGCCGAGCGGGTCGGCCACGTTGGTCACGCCGATCTCGTCGCGCAGCACCGACTGGGTGCGCAGGGCGATCTCGGCGGACTGGTCGGTGGGGAGGGCGAGGGTCTCGTCGAGGGCGTTGGTGTGCAGGGAGTTCGTGCCGCCCATGATGGCCGCGAGCGCTTCGACGGCGGTGCGCACGACGTTGTTGTAGGGCTGCTGGGCGGTGAGGGAGACACCGGCGGTCTGGGTGTGGAAGCGGAGCCATTGGGCGCGGTCGGTCTGTGCGCCGTAGACGTCGCGGAGCCAGCGGGCCCAGATGCGGCGGGCGGCGCGGAACTTGGCGATCTCCTCGAAGAAGTCGATGTGCGCGTCGAAGAAGAACGAGAGCCCGGGGGCGAAGGCGTCGACGTCGAGGCCGCGTGACAGCCCGAGTTCCACATATGAGAAACCGTCGGCGAGGGTGAACGCGAGTTCTTGCGCGGCAGTGGATCCGGCCTCGCGGATGTGGTAGCCGGAGACCGAGAGCGGCTTGTAGCGCGGGATCTTCTCGGCGCAGTAGGCCATGAGGTCGCCGATGAGGCGCAGGTGCGGCTCGGGCGGGAACAGCCACTCCTTCTGGGCGATGTACTCCTTGTGGATGTCGGTCTGGAGCGTGCCGTCGAGCTTGCCGATGTCGACGCCCTGCCGTTCGGCGGCCGCGAGGTACATGCAGAAGATGGGGATCGCGGGCCCGGAGATCGTCATGGAGGTGGTGACGCCGCCGAGGTCGATGCCGTCGAAGAGGCGGTCCATGTCGGTCGTGGAGTCGATCGCGACGCCGCAGTGGCCGACCTCGCCGAGGGAGGCGGGCTCGTCGGAGTCGCGGCCCATGAGCGTGGGCATGTCGAACGCGACCGAGAGGCCGCCGCTGCCCGATTTGAGGAGCATCTTGTAGCGGGCGTTGGTCTGCTCGGCGTTGCCGAAGCCGGAGAACTGGCGGATGGTCCACTGACGCCCGCGGTAGCCGGTCGGGTAGAGCCCGCGGGTGAAGGGGAATTCGCCGGGCCAGCCGATGCGCTCCATGCGGGGGTCGGCGACGCCGTCGGGCGGGCCGTAGACCGGTTCGGTCTCGAGCCCCGAGAGCGTGGTGAAGTCGGCCTCGCGCTTCGCGGCCGACGCATAGCGCTTCGCCCAGCGCTCTCGGCCTTCGGCGATCGACTCAGCGTCCACGGTGACACCCCATTTTTCGCTCGTTCCTGCCGCATCCGCCTCGCCGCGGCCGCGGGCTCGTGGCCCGCGGACTCCGATGAGACCGCTTCGGCGAGCCCGGTCGGGCTCAAGGCCCATACTAGTCAAGTGACCTCCGGTTAATCTGGAGGTTTGTACCTCGTCCGTCGTCGCTGGCTGCGACGTGGTCGGGTAGATCGCAGCCGCCGTCAGGCGGCTGCTCGGGACCCTTCACAAACGGCCCAAGCCATCCGTCCACGTCTTCGGACGTTGACGGCGGCTATGACGTCGGCCGGTCCAGCGAGACCGCACCCACGACAACAGAACTCATCTCTTGATCTTCGATTGGCGCGTTCGGTGTGGTGGCACAGCGGGCACATCTGGCTCGTGTGTCGGGCGTCGACGGTGACCACCGCGACCCCGGCGCGCTTCGCCTTGTACGCGATGTGCTGCGCCAGTTGATGGAACGGCCATTGGGAGATCCTGCCGCGCTGGGACCGGGTGAGCCGTACCCGCTCGCGGATGCCCTCGAGGTCTTCAAGGGCGATGCCGCGACCGGTGCGTTCGGCCGCCGACACGATCTCTTTCGCTATCTTGTGATTCACATGCGTCGCATGCCGCGCCTCCCGACGCGACCGCTGCTTCAGCTTCTGCTTTGCGGCCCTGGACCCCTTGGCCTGCAACTCGGCCCGCGCCCTGGCCATGCGACGTCGGTAACGCTCGAGGTCCTTGCCTTGGAAGTTCACGCCGCCCGAGGTGGTCGCGAGGTTGACGATGCCGCGGTCGACACCGATGAAATCCACCGGGTCGACAGGCTCGGCCTCGGGAATCTCGACCGTCGCGGCCAGATACAACTCGCCGCCACGCGCGAACAGGTCCGACTCGCCTTTCCGGTACGCGCGAAGGGCCGCCAGATCCCGCTTCGAGCAGGCGAAGGCGATCTCCTTGACCCGCCCGGCCACCGTCCGGATCGACACCGTCCGGACATCGAGGTCCCACGACAGGCACCGGTCGTCGAACGGTTGCGCGGCTCCTTCCTCGAACGCGACCGGCTTGCCAAGCGCCTTTGCCGCCCGCGCCCCACGCAGCATCCCCGTTCGGCATTGGGCGTAGACGACCGTGTAAGCATCACGGACTTTCTTGACCGCGTGCTGGGCAAGTTGCGACCCAATCCCGGTCGCCTTCGCCTCGGCGTACACCCGGCCCCGCAGCGCGTACTCCCGCTCCACCTGCCCGGTCGCCTTGTCGCGGTGCGCGAACGCGACTTTCGCGATCCGGTTCGCCTCCGCATTGCAGACCCGCAGCGTCTCGACCAGTGCCGCACGCGATACCGCGTCCGGGACCAGTTTCACCACCACAACCTGCTTCACACCAACGACGTTAGGCCACGGGTACGACACTCCCCGGACACGACACGCACTCAAGGTGAAACGTGATCAAACCCATGCTCACGTAACGCCAGTCGACCGTGCCCGAGGCTCGCCCAGCCCCGCTCCGCGGGACGGCGAACAGGCAATCGCCCCGAACTCCTCCGAAGGCTGAAGCCCCGGGGCTCCTCCGGGAGGACTACTGAACGATCGTTCAGGCGCACAGGATCGAGAAGGTCAGTCGATGTCCCTCCATGCGCGGAACGCTTCGAGCTCGACGGCCACGATCTGGCCGGGGTGGAAGAGGCCGCTCACGATCACCACGGTCGCGGTCGGGCGGACGACGCCGAAGAATTCGCCGTGGACCCGGCCCACCGGGTCAGCGTGGGCCTGGTCGGTCACGTAGAGGCGCGAGCGCACGACGTCCGAGACGCCGGCGCCGGCGTGGACCATCGCGTCCAGGGCGGTCCGGAAGGCCTCGCGGGCCTGCCCGGCGGCGTCGTCCTTCAGGTGCGGCCGCGCCTCGAGATCGGCGGTGCAGGCACTGGTGAGCACCAACGGCCCCACAGCGACAGCGCGCGAGTAGCCGTAGAGCTGCGCCCATGGACCGGTCTCCGGTACCCGTTCGACCAATGCCATGCGCGCCTCCCCGGTGGTTACAGTCCCTTCAACAGGTTCAACGCCTCAGCGACCGTGAAGTTACGCTCGTACAGCGCCGTTCCCACAATGGCACCTTCGACGCCGATGCCCGTCAGGCCCGCGAGGGCGCGCAGGTCGTCGAGCGAGGAGACGCCGCCGGAGGCGATCACGGGCTTGTCGGTGACCTCGCAGACCGAGCGCAGCAGGTCCAGGTTCGGGCCCGAGAGCATGCCGTCGCTGTTCACGTCGGTCACGACGTACCGCTCGCAGCCGGCGCGCTCGAGGCGCTCCAGGACCGCGAAGAGTTCGCCGCCCTCGCGGGTCCAGCCGCGCGCGGCCAGGTGCCCGCCCTTGACGTCGAGGCCGATGGCGACACGGTCGCCGTACTCGCCGCAGATGCGGTCGCACCATTCGGGGTTCTCGAGCGCGGCGGTGCCGATGTTGACGCGACGGGCCCCGGAGTCCAAGGCGCGCTTCAAGGTCTCGTCGTCGCGGATGCCGCCGGAGATCTCCACCCGCATCTCGACCTTCGACGCGACCTCGGCGAGCAGCTCGTGGTTCGTGCCGCGCCCGAAGGCCGCGTCGAGGTCCACGAGGTGCAGCCATTCGGCGCCCTGGCGCTGCCATTCGAGGGCGGCCTCGATCGGGTCGCCGTACTGCTTGCCGGAGCCCGCGACGCCCTGCACGAGTTGAACGGCCTTGCCGCCGGTGACGTCGACGGCGGGCAGGAGTTGGAGTTCGGTCATTTTATGCCTTTCAAGCAGCAAGGTCCTTGATCCAGTTGGACAGCAGCGCGTACCCGGCGTCGCCGGACTTCTCGGGGTGGAACTGGGTGGCCGCGGCCGAACCGCGTTCCACGGCGGCGATGAACGGCTCGTCGTGCGTGCACACCGCCGCGAGCGCGCCCGGGGGCGTCGCCTTGGCGGCGTAGGAGTGCACGAAGTAGAACCGCTCCTCCGGGTCGATGCCCGCGAACAGCCGCATGCCCTCGTCCACGGCCACGGTGTTCCAGCCCATGTGCGGGACGCGCTGGGCCGCGAGGAGTTCGACACGGCCTTCGAAGACGCCGACGCCTTCGGTCTCGATGCCGTGCTCGACGCCTTCGGTGAACAGCACCTGCGCGCCGACGCACACGCCGAGCACCGGGGCGTCGGCGGCGACGCGCTCGCGGATCACCGTGTCGAGGCCGTGCTTGACGACCCCGGCCATGCACGCGGCGAACGCGCCCACGCCGGGCACGAAGAGCCCGTCGGCGCGGCGGGCCGCGTCCAGGTCGCTGGTGAGCTCCACTTCGGCGCCGGCACGTTCCAAGGCGCGGAACGCGGAGCGGAGATTGCCTGAGCCGTAGTCGAACAGGGCCACACTGGGTTTGGACATCAGGCCTCCCTAGCCGTAGATCAGGTAGGCGCCGCCAAGGAAGGCGGCCACCGCGAGGACCGCGACGACGATCGCGGCGGCGTACTTCTCGCTCTTGCGCAGGCTCATCGAGCCGCCGAGGAGGATCCCGGCGAGCGCCATGAGCAGGATCGGCCCGGCGTAGCTCACAGGATGCCCTTGGTCGACGGGATGTCGGTGCCGTCGATCCGCGTGGCGTACTTCAGGGCCCGCGCGAGGGCCTTGAACTGGGCCTCGATCACGTGGTGCGCGTCGGGCTTCTGGCCGGGGTTCGCGGCGCGGAGCACGGTGACGTGCAGGCAGATGCGGGCGTGGTAGGCGAAGGACTCGAGGATGTGGCGGGTCATCGAGGTCGGGTAGTTCGTGTTGATCATCGGCGCGATGTCCATCGGCTCCTCGTGCACCATGTACGGGCGGCCCGAGAGGTCCACGACGGCGCGCGCGAGCACCTCGTCGAGCGGCACCGAGGCGTCGGCGAAGCGGACCACGCCGGCCTTGTCGCCCATGGCCTCGGCGAAGGCCTGTCCGAGGGCGATCGCGGTGTCCTCCATGGTGTGGTGGGCGTCGATGTGCAGGTCGCCCTTGACGGCGATCTTGAGGTCGAAGCCGCCGTGCTTGCCGAGCTGGTGGAGCATGTGGTCGTAGAAGCCGACGCCGGTGGCGATGTCGACGACCTTCTCGGTGCCGTCGAGGTCGACGTAGACGTCGACGCTGGTCTCGCCGGTGGTGCGGACGATGTGCGCGGTGCGGCTCACGGTTGTTGCTCCTGTTGCAGTTCAATAGCGCTGTCGAACAGCTCGGGTCGTTGCTGGAGCGCCTGGTCGAAGGCGTCGAGCAGCGCGGTGGTCTCGTCCTCGGTCCCGGCGGTGATCCGCAGGCGGCCGGGGAGGCCGACGTCGCGGATGAGGACGCCCCGGTCCAGGATTGCGCGCCAGACGCCCGCCGCGTCGCGCAGGCCGCCGACGAGCACGAAGTTCGCGTCGGAGTCGGCGACGGGGAGTCCCTTGGCGCGCAGGTTCTTGACGATGCGGTCGCGCTGGTGCTTCAGTTCGTCCACTTCGGCCTGGAGCTGGGCGGCGCACGCGAGCGCGCCGCGCGCGGCGGCCTGGGTGATGCTCGACAGGTGGTACGGCAGGCGCACCAGCAGGAGCTTCTCGACGAGCTCGGGGTCGGCGGCGAGGTAGCCGACGCGGGCGCCGGCGAACGCGAAGGCCTTGCTCATGGTGCGGGTGACCACGAGGCGCGGCCGTCCTTCCAAGCGGCCCAGCGCGGTCGAGCGCGGGTCGCGCGCGAACTCGGCGTAGGCCTCGTCGACGATCACGATGCCGCGGGCGGCCTCGTAGGCGGCGTCGATGACCGCGTCGTCGAGTGCGGTCCCGGTCGGGTTGTTCGGCGAGACGAGGAAGACCAGGTCGGGATCGTGCTTCGCGATCGCCTCGCGCACGTAGGCGGGGCTCAGCGTGTAGTCGGCCTCGCGCCCGGCGTCCACGAAGGTGGTCCCGGTGCCGCGGGCGAGCAGCGGGTGCATCGAGTACGAGGGCATGAAGCCCAGCACGGTGCGCCCCGGCCCGCCGAAGGCCTGGAGCAGCTGCTGCAGGATCTCGTTGGAGCCGTTGGCGGCCCACACGTGGTCGACCGTGAGGCCGTGGCCACCTTCCTTTTGAGCGAGGTACGTGGCCAGGTCGCTGCGAAGCAGCGTCGCGTCCCGGTCCGGGTAGCGGTTGAGGCCGCGCAACTCGCGCCCGATGAACTCGGCGACCTTGGCGGCCACCTCGTCGGGGATCGGGAACGCGTTCTCGTTGGTGTTCAGCTGCACCGGCACCTCGAGCTGCGGCGCACCGTACGGCGACTGCCCGCGCAGGTCCTCGCGGAGCAGGTTCTCGATCTCGCTCATTTCGCCTCGAATCTCGCCGAGACCGCTTCGCCGTGCGAAGGCAGGTCCTCGGAGTTGGCGAACGCGACGACGTCCGCGGCCACGACTTCGAGCGCTTCGCGCGAGTAGTCGATGATGTGGACCGCGCGCAGGAACGTGTGCACGCTCAACCCGGCCGAGTGGCGGGCGCAACCGCCGGTGGGCAGCACGTGGTTCGACCCGGCGCAGTAGTCGCCCAGGGACACCGGCGAATAGGCGCCGACGAAGATCGCCCCGGCGTTGCGCACGCGCAGCGCCACCTCGCGGGCGTTCACGGTCTGGATCTCCAGGTGCTCGGCGGCGTAGGCGTCGGCCACGGCCAGCGCCTCGTCCACGTCGGCGACGAGGATCGTCCCGGACTGCTCCCCCGCGAGCGCGGTCGCGATGCGCCCGGAGTGGCGGGTGTCCGGCACGCGGCGCACGAGTTCGGCGTCCACCGCGTCGGCTAGGGCAGCCGAGCTCGTGATGAGCACCGAGGCGGCGGCCGGGTCGTGCTCGGCCTGGCTGATGAGGTCGACGGCCACGTGGGCCGGGTCGGCCGTGGCGTCGGCGATGACGGCGATCTCGGTTGTCCCGGCCTCGGCGTCGATGCCGACGAGGCCGCGCACGGCCCGCTTGGCGGCGGTGACGTAGATGTTCCCCGGGCCCGTGATCATGTCGACCGGGACGCATTCGTCGGTCCCGTACGCGAACATGCCGATGGCGGCCGGTCCGCCCACGGCGTAGACCTCGTCGATGCCGAGCATCCCGGCGACGGCGAGGATGCCCTGGTCGGGCAGGCCGCCGTTGTTCTTCTGGGCCGGGGAGGCGAGGGCGATCGAGGCGACTCCGGCGATCTGGGCCGGGACGGCGTTCATGATCACGGAGGAGGCGAGCACGGCGAGGCCGCCGGGCGCGTACAGGCCGACGCGGCCCACGGGCAGGTACCGCTCGGTGACGGTGCCGCCGGGCGCGACCTCGGTGACGACCTCGGGGAGGCGCTGGGCCTCGTGCGCGGTGCGCACCCGGTCGATGGAGGTCTGGTAGGCGCGGCGCAGCTCGGGGTCGAGCTCCTCGACGGCGGTCTTGATCGCGTCGGCGGGGACACGCAGGTGCTCCAGGCGCACGTGGTCGAAACGCTCGACGATCTCCACGACCGCGGCGGTCCCGCGATGGGCGATGTCGTCGATCAGCGGCTGGACCGAGCGCAGGGCCTCGTTGACGTCGAAGGCGGCGCGCGGCATCAGCTCGCGCAGGGCGCGGGCCGAGTAACCGGGTACTTCTCCTGAAAGATCGATGCGTCTGAGCACGGTCCAAGCGTAGTTGCCCGGCTTTCCAGCTCAAAGGGCATACCGCTATTCGGGAGTGTCCGTTCGAAGGCTGGGCCGACGTGACCAGCCTGCGCAGACGGTGTAAGTGAAGGTCGCGGCGAGGGCCATGACCGCCAGGGCCCCGAGTTGGAGGGCGTCGAGGGCCGTTGTGAAGTTCCCGACCTTCAGGGCGGCCCACGCGGCGGCGGGGTCGAGCTGGACGAACAGGACCGACGGCGGGCGCCACATGTGGGCGCCGACGGGGGCGCGTTCGACCCCCTCCCAGAACTGCTCCCATTCCTTCGCCCCGATCTTCCAGGCCACGACCTGGCAGCCGACCGAGCCGATGACGAGGCCGAGGAGGAGGAGCGGGCCGCGCCGTGCACGCATGGCGTTCCAGGCGACGAGCGCGGCGAGGATGCCGAGGACCAGGCCGATCCCGGCGAACATGAGGTCGCCTTCGACGTAGCCGCTCGGGTAGGTCTCGGTCGAGGCCCAGCCGCCTTCGACGATGACGAACTCCACGCGCGGGGTGATGATCTGCCACAGCATCGCGGCCGGGAACCCGGTCGCGGTGAGGATGACGGCGAGGACCCCGGCCGCGAGCAGGTCGCGTCCCACGGTCCGTTCGGAGCGGCGGGCGCGGCCGTACACGTGCGGGTCGTCCTGGTGCCCGGTCTGCCCGCCGGGGGGCGGGGCCACGCCCGCACCGGGCTGGACCGGACCGTCGTCCGGACGGAGGTTCACGGTGCGCTCGGCGTCGTCTGTCACGACTGGAATCCTGCCACAGCGGTGCCAGGCGCCATCGGGGATGTGCGGGAGCGGACTGCCCGAAAGGCTTTCGCTACAGACCGTCGACAATGGTCGCGGCGGCCTCGAACCAGGCCGCGCGGGTCTCCGGCCGCAGCGCCGAGAACTCGATCTTCGCGCCCGGTTCGAGCGACGGGTCGTACGGGACCACCGCGCAGGCGCGGGTGCGCTGCGAGAAGTGCCGCTGGAGGTCGTTCAGGAGCGGCCCCGGGTTCGGGGTCGGCATCGACAGGAGCGTGACCGCGTTCTTCACGAGGTTCCCGTAGCCGCCCTCTTCGAGGTGGTCGAGCATCCAGTCCGCGGAGAACGCGGCGTCCTCGCGCGGCACGGTGGTGACCACGAGCCGGTCCACCGAGGAGACCACGGTGCGCCAGTTCGGGGACTCCACGTTGTTGCCGGTGTCGATGCAGACGATGCCGTGGGTGCGGGTGAGGATGTCGAGCACCCGCAGCACGGTGGTCGGGTCGAGGCGGCGCTGCAGCTTCGGGTCCTCGTCGCCGGCGAGCACGTCGAAGGAGCCGTCGGCGGAGTGGCGCAGGAACTCGTCGAGGTGCTCGGGCAGGTGGACGCCGGCGGCCTCGACCTGGTCGAGGTGCTCCACGAGGTGGCGTATGGTGCGCCCGTGCCGGGCCGAACCGGCGCGCAGCCCCAGGGTGCCGCGCAGTTCGTTGTCGTCCCAGGCGATCACGCCGCCGTTGCGGGCGGTGCCCATCGCGGCGGCGGAGAGCACGGTGGCGGTGGTCTTGTGCACGCCGCCTTTGGGGTTGATGAAGGCGATGACCCGGCTGCGGCCCAGGTCGCGGCGCAGGCGCTGCAGCGCGACGGGGCTCGGCTCGGTGTGCTGCGGCTGGCGGGGCTGGGGCGGGAGCCCCTGCTGCGGCGCACGCACCTGACCGGTGATCTGGGCGGCGCTCGGCGGGGTCTGCGTGGCGACCGGAGGGCGGCGGCCCGCGGTGGGCACCGAGTAGTGCGCCTGGCCGGGCGGGGGCCCGGCCGACGGCTGCGAAGGAGGGTGGGCCTCGCGCGGCGGGGGCGTCGGGGTCTGCTGTGCGCCACCGGCGCGGCCGCGACCGCGTCCCAGGAGCTTCTGCCACCGGGAACCGTCTGACCGGTCGTTGTTCCAAGCTTCGGGCGTGTTCACTCGCAACCTCCTCTCGGGCGGACCAATCCGCGGCCTGCAGCTGCGCTGAAGCCGACTGAAGCGTCGCCACCCCGACCGGAAACCAATTACCACCCGCGACTATTAGATCACGACGATCCCTCAAGGCCCGTTGCGAATCGCGGGCCCTCTGGCCCGGGGGTGAGGCGTGCGTTACGCCCGAAGCCTCTCTGCGGCGAGCGTCTTCTCAGAGTCTAATGGCTAACTAGGAGTCGGCTCGCAACCGCGCCAGTGCCGTTTCGAGGTCGGCCGGGTATTCACTCGCGAAGGTGACGGTCCCGCCGCGGGTCGGATGGACGAACTCCAGCCGGTACGCATGCAGCCATTGCCTGGTCAAGCCCAGTTTCTCGGCCATCGTGGGGTCGGCGCCGTAGGTCAGGTCGCCCACGAGCGGATGTCCGAGGGCCGAGAAGTGGACCCGGATCTGGTGGGTCCGGCCGGTCTCCAGCCCGACGTCCAGCAGGGACGCGCCGGGGAAGACCTCGATCGTGTCGTAGTGCGTGACGCTCGGCTTGCCGTCGGCCACGATCGCCCACTTGTAGTCGTGGCGCGGGTGCCGCCCGATCGGCGCGTCCACGGTCCCCGACAGCGGGTCCGGGTGCCCCTGGGCCACAGCGCGATACCGCTTGGAGACTCGGCGTTCCTTGAAGGCGCGCTTGAGTTCGGAGTACGCGGCCTCGCTCTTGGCGACCACCATCAGACCCGAGGTGCCCACGTCGAGGCGGTGCACGATCCCTTGGCGCTCATCGGGTCCGTGGCTGGAGATCCGGTACCCGGCGGCGGCGAGCCCGCCGGTGACGGTGGGACCCGACCAGCCCGGGCTCGGGTGCGCCGCGACGCCCACGGGCTTCATGACCACCACGATGTCGTCGTCGTCGTAGAGCACGTCGAGCCCTTCCACGGGCTCGGTCGACTGGACCAGCAGGTCCTCCGGCGGCGGCGGGAGCACCACTTCGATCCAGGCCCCCGCGCTCACGCGCTCGGACTTGGTCTGGCAGGGCTTCCCGTCGATCTCGACGTCCCCGTCCGCGACCAGCTCGGCCGCGACGGTCCGGGACAGGCCCAGCAGGCGCGAGACGACCTGGTCGATCCGCTGGCCCTCGAAGCCCTCGGGGATCGGCAGCGAGCGGGTCTGGCGCGCGGCTGCTGCACTCATGCCGCAGCCTCCTGCTGCTTCGCGCCGTTGCGGGATTCGGGAGAGAAACCGTGCCCGGTCAGTTCGAGCAGCACGATGAGCACCACGCCGCAGCACAGCGCCGAGTCGGCGATGTTGAAGATCGGGAAGACCTCCGCGAACGGCCTGAACACGCTGATGAAGTCGATCACGTGCCCGTGCGCGAACCCCGGCTCGCGGAAGTACCGGTCGACGAGGTTGCCCGCGGCGCCGCCCAGGACCAGGCCGATCGCGATCGACCAGGCCGGGTAGACGATCTTGCGCGACAGGACGATCAGGAAGACCACCACCGCCGAGGCGATGATCGTGAAGATCCACGTGTAGCCCGTGCCGAGGCTGAACGCCGCACCCGAGTTCTTGGTCAGGCTCAGGTAGACGAGCCCGCCGAGGATCCGCACCGGCTCCTGCGGGTCCAGGTTCGCCACGGCCAGGAACTTGGTCCACTGGTCCAGGCCGATCGCGAACGCCGCTATCAGCAGTGCCGCGATCATCAACCCGGGCCTGGGGGCGGGATTCTCAGGGGTGGTCGTCTCGTCGGTCCCGGGTCCGTCCGCGGGGGCGGTCCCGGGCTGCGTGTCCTCGCTCAGCGTCGCTCCTCCAGCTGTTTGCAACCGACGTCGAGCGTAGCCGACGGGAACGCGGCCAACCGCGCCGCCGGGATCGGTTTACCGCACTTCTCACAGAAGCCGTAAGTGCCTTCGTCGAGCCGTTCGAGCGCGTGGCTGACCTGCCGGATGCGCTCGGAGAGCGAATCGGCCACCGCGACCTCGTGCTCGTGCTCGACGGTCTTCGAACCGGAGTCGACCTGGTCGTCCCCGGCGGTGTCGCTCAACCGCTCGCGCTGGGCGAGGGTGATCGAGTCGCTGTACCGCTGCTGCTCCTCGACGAGCTCGTCCAGGCGCTCCTTGAGAGCGGCGCGCAGTTCGGCCTGCTCGCTCTCGGTGCGCAGCTGCTGGGCCTCGGTCTCCTCCGCGGACGCCGGCGCTGCGGGCGCCGCCTTCTTGGCGGCCTTCTTCGCCGCGGGCTTCGCGGCGGCCTTCTTCACCACCGCCTTCTTGGCCACAGCCTTCTTGACCGCCTTCTTCGCGGCCTGCTTCTGGGTCTTCTTCGCTGGACTCATGACGCGCCTCTGGAGGGGTATAGCGGCTCGGGTTCCGGTGGCGTCAGGGCACGGCGGCGCCGCTGCTGCGGCCCCCATCGGGTGTTCGGCATGGCGGCTCCCGAAATCACGTAGTCCTGACGACCTCGTCGAAACGAGGACAATGCGCGTCAGGCCCCGCCGAGGCGGGGGCCTGCCGCGCAATTAAGCACACAGGATACGCAAGTCCTGCAAGTAGGTCAATTACTTCGGGAACTTGTGTCCGGACAGCGGGTAACTGTGCCGAATGATGGCTCGCAAGCTTCGCCAAGACCGCCGATCAACGGCCCGCAAGCTTCACAAAGGCCGCAAAGGTGTGGCGCGCAGGTCAGCGGCCGGCCACGGGCACCAGGAGCAGGCGCGACACCGGTTCGCAGATGGCGCAGGGGGTGAACCCCAGTTCGAGGGCCTCGGCGACGGGCAGCGGTTCGAACTCGCGTCCGGACAGGTGGGCACACGCCGGGTGGTGGAAGCGGGGGCGGCCGTCGACGACCGCGACCTCGGTGTCCAGGCGCATCAGGGCCGCAGCCTCGATGCTGGACATCCGCTGCTGGGACGGCTCGTCGGACGTGGAGTCAGGGGCGCGGTGGCGGCGGTTGACGGCCTCGCCGCGGCTCTGTCGCGGCGGCGCGTCCTCGAACCGGAGTTCGGGATCGCGGTCCACCGCGTAGTCCATGGGCTCGAAGACCTTGCCTTCGAGGAGCGGCATCTCGGTGGTCGGGGTGTCGTCCATCCCGATCCGCCGGAATTGCTGGGTGTCGTCATCGGCGACGGCCTGGCGCGGGGTGAGGCGGGGGCGCTTGGCGCCCCGGCCGCGGATCCCGACGTACAGGGCCACGCTGGCGGCCAGGCTCGCCGCGATGGACGAGACCAGCAACTGGTTGTTCCCGGAGATCATGCCGATGACCAGCAAGACCGCCGCGGTGACGAGGATCAGCAGGCTGCTGACGATCACGTCGAGTCCTCCCCTGCGCGAGATGCGGGGCTCTCGCGCGGTTCTACGCGGTCCCTGTGGGGACCGCAGCATCGTTGAAGCATGGTGCGGCGGTGAGGGCGGCGGTTCGACCCGCGCCCTCACCCGCTCAACCATGATTAACGAGGCGATCCCCGTTCAGGTTATGGCTCGGCGCAACCATTCTGTGCGGTGCGCCGCGCCTACCGGAGGGAGTGTCCCGGGGAGGAGCGGGAGGGGTTACCCGCGGCCGCCCTGCATCACGAACGCCGACCTGGCACCGGTGCGATCGTTCGCTGTCTGCTGCGGGGCCTCCTCGAAGGCCTCGTCCTCGGTGCGTCCCTGCTGACCGTTGAGGTCGCGCAGCTGGCTCTCGAGGTAGAGCTTGAGGCGAGTGCGGTACTCGCGCTCGAAGGTCTTCAGCTCCTCGATGTTCTTGAGCAGCGACGAACGGGAGTCCTCCAGCTGGCCGATGACCTTCTGGCGCTCCTGCTCGGCTTCCATCTCCATGCGCTCGGCCTTGTCGCGGGCCTGTCCCACCAGGTCCTCGGCCGCCGCACGGGATTCCGAGACCATGGTCTCGGCCTCGCGCTGCGCTTCGGTCATCATGGTCTTCGACTCGTGCTGGGCCTCGGCCATCATCGACTTCGACTCGCGCTGGGCCTGCGAGACCATCGTCTGCGCCTCGCGCTGGGCCTCGGTGACCATCGACTGGGCCTCGCGCTGCGCCTCGCCGAGCACGGAGTCGGCCTCCCGGCGGGAGTCCTCCAGGTGCTCGTCGGCGGTGCGCTGGGCGACCATGAGGAGGCGCAGGGCCTCCTGCTCGCCGCCGCCGGCGGGGGCCGGGGCCTGCTGCTCCGGTCCGCGCTGCGCCAGTTCCTGCTGGAGCTGCTGTGCCTGCTGCTGCGCGGCCACCATCTGCTGGTGCATCTCGTGCAGTTCGGCGTCGAGCTCCTGGAGCTGCTGCTCCATGGCGTGCTTCTCCCGCTGCACTCGGTCGAGTGCGGCGGCCATCTCGGCGTGATCGGCGGCTCCGGGGGGAGCACCGGCGCGGAGACTTTCGAGCTGAGAGCGAAGTTCGCCGTTCTCATCGCTGAGGCGGGCGAGTTCTCGCTCGACCTCATCGAGGAAACCGTCGACCTCGTCCTCGTCGTATCCGCGCTTTCCGAGCATGGGTTTCTTGAACGTGACGTTGTGAACGTCTGCTGGGGTCAGCGGCATTCGAAACTCCTTCTCAGCTGTTCGCCTGGCGCACAAGGCTGCTCAACACGATAACCCTGTCTCGCACCCCCGCCCGGAGCTGCTCAGGAGATGTTTCTCCCGACGACGAAGTCCATCAGGATCCACACGATCAAGAGCAGCGCCAGGAACGCCAGATCAATCGATACAGTACCAAGCCTGAGAGGGGGAATCACCTTCCTCAACCCCTTCAGGGGAGGGTCGGTCACGCTGTAGACCGTCTCCAGAAGGGCCGCGGCCCTCGGTCCGGGCTCCCAGCGGCGTGAGAACTGCACCACGACGCTGCTCACCAGACGAGCGAGGAGGAAGAGGTAGAAGGCGAAGAGCGCCAGATAGATCAGCTGTAGTGCCAGGTTCACGGTTCGCAGTGTATCCCTCAGGTCAGGACTGGTTGAAGAACCCGCCCTCGGCGATCTTGGCCTTGTCCTCGGCAGTGACTTGGACGTGCGGCGGCGAGAGCAAGAACACGCGGTTTGTCACCCGCTCGAAGGACCCGCGGGTGCCGAAGATGAGGCCCGCCGCGAAGTCGACCAGACGCTTGGCGTCGGCCTCTTCCATCTCCGAGAGGTTCATGATGACCGGGGTGCCGTCGCGGTAGCGCTCGCCGATGGTCCGCGCCTCGTTGTACGTGGTCGGGTGCAGCGTGGTTATGCGGTAGTTCGCGTGCGACTCCTCCTCCGCCGGGACCGGCCGCACGGTGGCGGGCTCGGCCAGGGCGAGATTGTCGCGGGTGAGATTGTCACGCGACAGCGGGGTCACCGAACCGGAGCCGCGGTTGAGCTGGCGGACGGGGCTGCGGTCCTCGACGCTCCGGCCGACCCGGCCGGTGGTGCGCTGCGCGCCCCGCACCCGCTGGGGTGCCTGCTGCTCCTCGGCGAACTCGTCGCTCTCTTCGTAGCCGTTGCTGTAGCCGCGATCGTCCTCGTCCTCGATGAGGCCGAGCCAGATGCCTGCCTTCCGCATCGCGCCCATCGATCGTGCTCCCTCCTCGGGCCGCCCCTGTTGAGTCAGGTACGCGGTCTCATCCTAGCGCCGACTCCTTACACGGATGTGTTTTTGCCCGACTAATCAGACGTCGTCGTGTGGCCGTATTCCCACTTCTGCCCCATACCTTACGCCATCGATTCACGTTCGCCGAGCACGTTTCTGCCCAGTCTGACCATTGTGGCCCCAGCCGCGATGGCGGCCTGGTAGTCGCCGCTCATGCCCGCCGAGATCTCGACCGCACCGGGGTCGGTGCGCTTGACGGTCTCGGAACATTCGGCAAGCAGCGCAAAGGCTTTGGCGGGCTCCCAGCCGATCGGGGCCACCGCCATGACCCCTTTTAGGTGAATCGAGGGCGCGTCGGCGATCCGCTCGGCGAGGCCTTCGAGGTCGGCGACGAGCACCCCGCCGCGCGAGACGTCGCCGTCGAGGCTCACCTGGATGAGCGCGTTCAGGTTGCGGCCGTGAGCGGTCGCCGCGGCGTCAAGTGCACTCGCAAGGGTGATGCGGTCGACCGAGTGGACCCAGTCCGCGTAGGACGCCACGGACCGGGCCTTGTTGCGCTGGAGCTGCCCGACGAAGTGCCACACCGGTTCCAAGCCTCGGGCGGCGAGGTCGACGGCCTTCGGATGGGCCTCCTGGTCGCGGTTCTCGCCGAGATCGGTCTGGCCGAGCTCGACGAGAGCGGCGGCGTCGGAAGCCGGGAACGTCTTGGTGACGGCGATGAGGCGGACCGAGTCCGGGGAGCGGCCGGCGTCGACGCAGGCGGCCGCGATGGCCTCGCGCGTCCGGTTCAGGTTCTCCTGCAACTGGACTCGACGCGATTGGGTGGTCAAGAGAGTGGTCCTAGCCGGTTGGCGGTGGTGTCGGCTGCGGGCGACGGTCCGTCGAGATCGGTACCCCCTTGAGGGCCATATCGTCTCGACGGTCCGTCACCGCTAGAAGCCTTCTTTGAGGAAGGAGGGAACGTCCACGTCGTCGAACAGGACCTTGCCGTTGCCCGACTCGCGCTCGGGCTCGGGCTTGGTCTCGCGCACCGGCTCGGGCTTCTGCTCGGGCAGCGCCGTGATCCGGGTGGGCTGGGCCAGTTCGAATTCGGCCTCGTCCTCCACGTCGAACCCGGCGGCGATCACCGTCACGCGGGCTTCTTCGCCGAGGGCGTCGTCGATGACCGCGCCGAAGATGATGTTCGCGTCCGTGTGCGCGCAGTCGGAGACGAGCTCGGCCGCGTCGTTGATCTCGAACAGGCCGAGGTCCGAACCGCCTGCGATGGAAAGGAGCACGCCGCGCGCGCCCTCCATGCTCTGCTCCAGCAGCGGCGACTCGATCGCCGCGCGGGCGGCCTCGACGGCGCGGTTCTCACCGCGGGCCGAACCTATGCCCATGAGCGCCGAACCCGCTCCGCTCATGACGCTCTTGACGTCCGCGAAGTCGAGGTTGATGAGGCCCGGTGTGGTGATGAGGTCCGTGATGCCCTGGACACCGGACAGCAGCACCTGGTCGGCGAGGCGGAACGCGTCCATCATGGAGATGGTGCGGTCGCCGAGGTGGAGCAGGCGGTCGTTCGGGATGACTATGAGGGTGTCGCACTCATTGCGCAGATCCTCTATTCCCGACACGGCCTGGGTCTGGCGGCGCTTGCCCTCGAAGGCGAACGGCCGAGTGACCACGCCGATCGTGAGCGCGCCGAGCTTGCGGGCGATGTTGGCGATGACGGGCGCGCCACCGGTGCCGGTGCCGCCGCCCTCGCCGCAGGTCACGAACACCATGTCCGCTCCCTTGAGGACTTCTTCGATCTCGTCGCGGTGGTCCTCGCAGGCCTTGGCGCCGACCTCGGGGTTGGCGCCCGCGCCGAGCCCTCGGGTCAGTTCGCGGCCCACGTCGAGCTTGACGTCGGCGTCACTCATCAAGAGCGCCTGAGCATCGGTGTTGATGGCGATGAACTCGACGCCCTTGAGGCCCGCCTCGATCATCCGGTTGACAGCATTGACGCCGCCGCCTCCGACTCCAACGACTTTGATCACGGCGAGGTAGTTGTGCGGTGGTGTCATCGCTGCTGCCTTCCTTCCCCTTCGGCCCTGGGTACGGCAAACGGGATGTGCGTGCACACCCGCTCCCCCCTTAACGCTAACTCACAGTGGGGGCATCTGGTGCGCTGACATCGACATGTTCGTACCCCCCTGCCAACAATCGATCGGCGACCTCGGCTTTCTGCTCGCTTTCAGAGCCGTCGCCCCATCGCAGCGTCCGTCCATCATCGAGATACAGGGTGACCCCGGCCGGGGACGGCGAGGCCACGTGTTCCACCTCGTCGGCGATACCGGACGGGAGTGCCTGCAGCACTGTGAGGGTCTCGATCGTGGCCAGGTCGTCGGGTCCCGGATCCTCGAGCTCGACCCTCCAAATAGTTCCCGGAGCGGACGCGGTCTCGTCGAATACCACACCTTCTGAATCGACCATGAGAAAAGTCTCGTCATCCACCGGAACGGCCATATAAGGCTCGCGTTCGGTGACGGCGACGCTGACCGCATCGGGCCACGAGCGGGTCACGTCCACGGATTTGACGGGAGCGAGTGCGGCGACCGCGTTCGCGATCGCGTCGAGATCGGCGCCGAGCACCGAGCGCCCCAGCGAGTCCCTGCCGAGCGCGGCGACCTCTTCGGGTTCGAGCACAGAGGTGCCGGTGACCTCGATCCGCTTCACCTCGAACAGGGGCGTGGTCCACACGATCACGAAGGCCAGCACGAGAACGGCGAGCATGCCGATCGTGATCCACCGCAAGCGCCGATTGGGCAGTCTGCGGCGCATCACGTGGACGAGCCGCCAAGGGCCGGGCTCGGAGGTGTTCTCTGGGCCGCGCATGGGTCGATGATTCCACGTCCCGGCCATGCGACGGTGGCGGCACGCCCGACCCTTCAGATAAGGTAAGGCAAACCTTATTACCGAGGAGGAGTGCCGAGTGGCGACACAGACTGAGGAACAGACCGGGACCGCCGTCCGACCCTTCGAGCTGTTCCCCGTGAAAGTGCAAGCGCTGCAACGGTTGAGCCCCTCCTTCATACGGGTCACCTTCGCGGGCGCCACGCTCGCCCACTTCGCCGACAACGGCTACGACCAGCGTTTCAAAGTGATCTTCCCGGCCCCGTCCTGCGGCTTCGACAAGATGCCCACGAGCGACCGGTGGTACTCGGAACTGCGCGCGCTGCCAGAGGAAGAGCAGTGCGGCGTCCGCACGTACACCGTCCGCGCGGTCCGCCGGACCCTCGGGGAGGTCGACGTCGACATGGTGGTGCACGAGGCGCACAGCGACGACGAATGCGGCCCGGCGCTGCGCTGGATCCGGGACGCGGCGGTCGGCGACGAACTGCTCCTGCTCGGCCCGGACGCCCGCTGGGACGGCCCGCACGGCGGCATCGACTTCTATGCGCCCGAAGGGGCCCAGCTCCTCATCGCCGGCGACGAGACCGCCGCTCCCGCGATCGCGGCGATCCTCGAAGACCTCCCGGTCACCGCGCGTGGCAAGGTCTTCATCGAAGTCCCCGAGGCCGCGGACGCCCTCGAGCTCGACACCCCGGCCGACGTGGAGGTCGTGTGGCTCCCCCGCGAGGGCGCGGTGTGGGGCGACCGCCTGATTCCCGCGGTCACCGAAGCGGCGCGCGCGATGGACTTCGCCAAGAGCTCGCAGTTCGAAGAGAACGAAGACGAGATGATCTGGGAGGCACCGGAAGCGGTCGCCGAGAGCGACGCCTACGTCTGGATCGCCGCCGAGACCGGCGTGGTCAAGACCCTGCGCTTCACCATCCGCAAGGAACTGGGCCTGCCCAAGGAATGCGGCGCGTTCATGGGCTACTGGCGCAACGGCCGCCCCTGGGACTTAGTCAGACCTGATTGCGTTTGAAGGCAGTGTCGAGTTCGAAATCGAAAGGTTCGGGAATGCGGACGGACAGACCGAATTCAACGGCGACCTGCGTCTGATAGCCCCGCCGCTCCGAGGGATCGGAATAAACGGTGAGCACCTGTTCCTTCATGTCGAACAGCAGGTAGACCGGTACGCCCGCGCGCCCGTAGATGGCGACCTTCTCATTGAGATCATTGTCGCGCGTGGCAGGCGAGGTCAATTCTCCGACCAGAGACAGAGCCTCGCCGGGCAACCGATTCGAGTCGATATCGATCAGGTCGACATCGGCGACCCAGATGTCCGGACCGAAAGCGCCCGCGTGCTCCGGGAAGACGAAGAGGAAGGGTTCGGTACCGGCTTCGTACCCCTCGGACGCGTGCCGGTCCAACTGGCGGGCCACCGATCGTATCGGCTTGTGGTACTTGCCCTTCGACCACGGGCTGTCACCGACATGCCACGTCAGGTTGCGCGGGACCGGTCCCGCGCGATCGCATTGCGCCCGAATCGGTGACGGCCCGGTCAACGGCTCGAGATCGCTGCCGTGAACCGGGCCTGTCCGCAGCTCAGCGCAGCAGGTCGTCCGGCATCAGCTGAACGGGCGGGGCGCCCATGGTGACGACCACGTCGCCTTCGGCCGCGAGGGCCTTCACTGCGGCGGGCACGTCGTCCCATTCGGCGACGAAGACCTTGTCCTCGTCGGGGAGGTCGATGATGTCGGCGAGCTTCTGGCCGCCTTGGCCTTCGGGGATGGCCTCGCCGGGGCCGAAGATCTCCATGACCACGGCCTTGTCGGCCAGGGCGAGCGCTTCGGCGATGTCCTCGCGCATCTCGACGGTGCGGTAGACGCGGTAGGGCATGAAGACCACGATGAGCTTGCCGGGGGCGGCGACCTCTTTGAGGGTCTTGATGGCCTCGGTCATCGCCGTCGGGTGGTAGGCGTACTCGTCGAAGACCGCGTAGCCGTCGATCTCACCGCGCTTCTCGAAGCGGCGCTTGACGCCTCCGAAGGCGGCGATGCCTTCGGCGACGGCCTCCGGTTCGAGGCCGACGTACAGGCCCACGGCGATCGCGGCGGCCGAGTTGAGCGCGATGTGCTTGCCGGGCATCGGGAGGTGGAAGCGGCCGAGCAGCTGGTTGTGGGCGAGCACGGTGTAGTCGACGCCGTCCTTGCCCGATTCCACTTCGCCGAGCTGGATGTCGGCGCCGTCCGAGAAGCCGTACGTGGCGACGGTGCGGCCTTCGCCGCGGAGGGTCTTCGCGAGCGCGAGCGTGCCGGGGTTGTCGGCGCAGAGGACGAGCAGGCCGTCCTTGTCCGTGTTGCGGCAGAAGCGCTCGAAGGCCTCCGTGAGGGAGTCCATGTCGCCGTAAGTGTTCAGGTGGTCGACGTCGATGTTGGTGACGATGCCGATCTCGGGGCGGAAGCGCAGGAACGAGCGGTCGGATTCGTCGGCCTCGGCCACGAAGTACTCGCCGTTCCCGTGCGCGCCGGTGTGGGCGCCGATGTTCTCGCCGCCGTTCACATAGGACGGATCGAGACCGGCGTGCGCGAGCATCTGCGAGATGATCGCCGTCGTGGTGGTCTTGCCGTGGGTGCCGGTGACGACGATGGAGCGGCGGCCGGTCATCGCGGCCGCGAGCGCCTCGGAGCGGTGGTAGACGCGGATGCCGCGCTCACGGGCTTCCACGACTTCGAGGTGCTTGTCGTTGATGGCAGTGGAGCGGACCACAGTGTCGATGCCGTCCAAGTTGGACTTGACGTGCTCGCGGTGGAGCGTGACACCAAGGCGTTCGAGTTCGGGCAGGCTCGGCCATTCCTTGGTCTCAGAGCCGGACACGGGCAGGCCGCGGGTCGCATAGAGCCGGGTCAGGCCGTTCATGCCGACGCCGCCGACACCGATGAACAGCGTGCGGCCGAGGTCCTCTGCGGTGATGCCCTCGTCGATGGGGCTCGTCAGGTCGTTTGGATCGCTCATGCCTGCTCCAGCACTTTCAATGTGTAGTTGCGCAGCGCCTCGTCGCCGGTGCGGCTGCCGAACGCGGCCGAGGCCCGGGACATCGCCGCGACCCGGTGCGGGTCGGTGATGACCGGGATGAGGTTCGCCTCGATCCAGGAGGGGTTGAGCGCTTCGTCGTCGCAGAACATCGCGCCGCCGGCCTCCACCACGGGACCCGCGTTGCGGTACTGCTCCTTGTTGCCCCAGGGCATCGGGACGAAGACGGTGGGCACGCCGAGGGCGGAGACTTCGGCGACGGTCATGGAGCCGCCGCGGGCGAGCACCATGTCGGCGGCGGCGTAGCCGAGGTCCATGCGGTCGAGGTAGGGCAGCGTCCGGTACGGGACGGGCAGGCCCTCGGGGATGTGGATCGGTTCGTCGCGGCGCGCGCCGGTGATGTGCAGGACCTGGACGCCGCGGTGCGTGAGCGCTTGGGCCGCACCGGAGACGGCGTTGTTGATCGACGCCGCGCCTTGGGAGCCGCCGTAGACGAACAGCACGGGGCGCCGCGGGTCGAGCCCGAAGTACTGGCAGGCCTGGGCGCGCATGGCGTTGCGGTCGAGGTGGCTGATCTCGGGTCGCAGCGGCACGCCGGTGACGGTGCCGTCGGCGAGGATCGGCGAGGCCTGCGGCAGGTGCGGGAAGCCGAGCGCGAGGTTGTCGCTGAACTTGAGGGCCATCTTGTTGGCGACGCCGGGCGGGTCGTTGAACTCGAAGATGACCATGGGGGTCTTGCGGCGCCAGGCGGCGAGGTAGGCGGGGACGGCCACGTAGCCGCCGAAGCCGATCACGACGTCGGCCTGGACCTCGTCCATGACGTCGCGGGTGGCCTTCATGGCCTTGAGCATGCGGGGCGCGGTGAGCAGCAGGTCGATGTTCACCTTGCGGGGCAGCTGGTGGGCCGGGACGTTGCGCAGGTCGTAGCCGGCCTTGGGGATGAGGTCGTTCTCCAGGCCCTTCTCCGTGCCGAGGCACGTGACGCGGACGTGGGGGTCGTGTCGGCGCAGGCAGTCGGCGAAGGCCAGGAGCGGGTAGATGTGGCCGCCGGTGCCGCCGCCGGCGAGGACGACCGATCGAAGCTGAGGCAACGTCATGTCTTTCTGGTCGTAGTTTTCTTGGAGGTCTCGGAGTCGGACTCCGAGCGGGGTGCGGGCGGCAGGGGGGCCCACAGCAAGCGTACGAGACGCGAGGGATTGCGGGCCCGCAGCGCCTGGGCCGCGTCGGGTTCGGCACGCGCGAACCCGGCGAGCATGCCCACGGCCGCGAGCACGACGACGAGCGCGGTGCCGCCGTCGGAGATGAACGGCAGCGGGACCCCGGTCATGGGGATGAGCCCGAGGACGCCGCCGATGTTGATGAAGGCCTGGCCGGCGAGCCAGATGGTGACGCCCGCGGCGACGAGCGCCCGGAACGGGTCGTCGGAGCGGCGCGCGATGCGGAAGCCCGTGTAGACGAGCACGGCGAACAGCGAGAGGATCACCAGGCAGCCGACGACGCCGAGCTCCTCGGCGATGAGCGCGAAGATGAAGTCGTTGTGGCCGTTGGGGAGCCATTCCCATTTCTGGCGGCTCTCGCCGAGCCCGACGCCGAACCATCCGCCGTCGGCGATCGCGTAGTAGCCCTGGATGGCCTGGTAGCCCCAGGTGTCGGCGAAGTCCTCGGGTCGCGAGAAGGAGATGATGCGCTGCATCCGGTAGCCCTCGAACGCGATGAGGACGGCGGAGCCGAGCAGGCCGATGCCGAGGAGGACGCCGAGGATGCGCAGCGGCACGCCCGAGGCCCACAGGAGTCCGATGAACATCGCCAGGATGATGAGCATGGTGCCGAGGTCGGCGTAGCCGATGACGATCATCAGGGCCCCGGCGATCGGGAACATCGGGATCGCGAGCTCGCGCCAGGAGGCGATGCGCGGGCCGAGGCGCACGAGCGAGTCGGCGGCCCACAGGAGCAGCGCGAACTTGGCGATCTCGGCGGGCTGGAACTGGACGGGCCCCAGGTCGATCCACAGCTGGTCGGTGGCGAGGCCCCCGGTGCCGTCCCCGCCGGCCGCCTCCTGCTGCTTCTGGCGGATCGACATGACGACCAGCACGAGGCCGAGCAGCATCGAGACGACCAGGAGCGGCCGGGATATGGCCCGGTAGGTGCGGGACGGGAGGCGCTGGGCCACCCAGAAGCAGACGAGGCCCACCACGGCCCAGATCACCTGCTGGAGGATGATCGCGAACGCGGTGCCGGTGGCCCGGTACGACTCGACCATGGTGGCCGAGAAGACCATCACGAGCCCGATGGTGAGCAGCAGCGCCGAAGAGGAGAGCAGCAGGTAGTACGAGGCGAGCGGCCGGTCGAGCAGGCCGCGCAGCAACTCGGTGAACCCGCTCCTCACTCGGCCTCACCCTCAAGCAGTGCCCTTGCGGCGGCGGCGAACGCGTCGCCGCGGTGGGCGTACGAGGTGAACATGTCGTAGGAGGCCCCGGCCGGGGACAGGAGCACCGTGTCCCCCGGTTCGGCGAATTCCACGGCGCGGGCGGCGACTTCGGTCATGACCGCATCGTCGCGGCCGTCGAGCACGACCACCGGGAGGTCCGGGGCGTGTCGCGCCAGCGCGTCGGCCACGAGCGCCCGGTCCTGTCCGATGAGGACGGCGGCGCGCATCTTGGGGGCGTACTGGGCGACGAGGCCGTCGACGTCGACGCCTTTGAGCTGGCCTCCGGCGACCCACACGATCGAGTCGTACGAGGCGAGCGCGGCGGCGGCGGCGTGCGGGTTGGTGGCCTTGGAGTCGTCGACCCAGGTGACCCCGCCGGATTCGGTGATGGTGACGTTGCGGTGCGGTTCGGGGACGTACTTGCGCAGGGCGTCGCCGATCTCCTGATGGGAGACGCCGACCTGGCGCGCGAGCGCGGCGGCGGCGAGGGCGTTCGCGACGTTGTGCCAGCCGGCCGGGCGCACGTCGTCCACGGAGCAGATCTGGACCGGTTCGGGGCCGGTGTAGTCGACGAGGAAGCCCAGGGCCACACCGAACTGGCCGGGTTCGGGGTGGTTGAGGGTGAACCCGGTGACCTCGGCGTCGACGTGCTTGGCGAGGGCGACGACGGACGGGTCGTCGAGGTTGACGACGGCTTTGCCGCCGCGCCAGACGGCGGCCTTGGCTTCGGCGTAGGCGTCGAAGCTGCCGTGCCAGTCGAGGTGGTCGGGCGCGAGGTTGAGCACGGCCCCGGCGGTGGGGGCGAGCTCGGAGGACCAGTGGAGCTGGTAGCTGGAGAGTTCGACGGCGATGACGTCGAAGGGGCCGTTGGCGGCACGCACGAGCGGGACGCCGATGTTGCCGAGCGCGGCGGTGCGCAGGCCGGCGGTCTCGAGCATCGCGGCGAGCATCGTCGTGGTGGTGGTCTTGCCGTTGGTGCCGGTGACGGCGAGCCAGCGCGCGGCGCCGGGTTCCCTGAGGCGCCAGGCGAGTTCGGGTTCGGAGAACGTCTCGATCCCGGCGACCGCGGCGGCGCGGGCGATGGGGTGGTGCGGCGGGAAGCCCGGGGAGAGGACGACCTGCTCGATGCCGTTGAGCAGTTCGATGTCGAACTCGTTGGCGATGATGCAGGTCGCGCCGCGGGCGGCGAGCGCGTGGAGCCGTTCGGAGTCGTCGCGGTCGTAGACGGTGACCGAGGCGCCGCGTTCGAGGAGGACTTCGGCGCACGCGGACCCGGCGACGCGGGCCCCGGCTACGAGCACGTTGTCGGCGATCCTCATCCCTAGCCCGCAATCCGCAGGAAGTCGGCGAAGAAGAAGCCGAGGGCGAGCGCGGTGCAGATGCCGGCGATGATCCAGAAGCGGACCACGATGGTGACTTCGGACCAGCGGTTCTCGCCGATTTCGAAGTGGTGCTGGATCGGCGACATCCTGAAGACGCGCCTGCCGGTGAGTTTGAAGCTCGTCACCTGGATCATGACGCTGGCGGTGGTGATGACGAACAGCGCGCCGAGGATCGGCAGGAGCAGGATCGTCTTGGAGGCGAACGCGAGTCCGGCGATGAGCGCGCCGAGGCTAAGGGACCCGGAGTCGCCCATGAAGATCTGGGCGGGCGAGGTGTTCCACCACAGGAAGCCGAACATGGCCCCGGCCGCGGCGCCGGCGATGAGGGCGATCTCAAGGGGATCGCGCACGTCGTAGCAGAGGTTGTCGGCGGGCTGGGCGCCGCCGCACCAGTGGCGGTACTCCCAGAAGCCGATGACCACGAACGCGACGAAAGCCATCATGGAGGCGCCGGTGGCGAGGCCGTCGAGGCCGTCGGTGAGGTTGACGCCGTTGGCGGTGGCGTTGACGAGGAGGACGATTAGCACGACCATGCCGACCTTGGTGAGGTTCGGGCCGATATCGCTGGTGAAGGAGAGGTACGGGGTGGCGACGGTCTCGGAGATCTCCTTGGAGTCGATCGAGCCGGTGTAGTAGACGGCCATGAAGCCGAAGGCGGTGGCGGCAATGGTGAGGCCGACGACCTTGGCCTTGCCGGAGATGCCGCCGGAGTGCTTGCGGCGGATCTTGAGCCAGTCGTCGATGAAGCCGACGAAGCCGCAAGTGACGAACAGTCCGATGAGGACGATACCGGTGGCGGTGAATCCGGTCGGGCGGTTGAGGGTGATCCCGTCGACCTCTTCGGGCAGCGCCATGAGGACGAGGTGGCCGGCCACGTAGGCGAGCACGGTGGTGAAGATGAAGACGACGCCGCCCATGGTGGGGGTTCCGGCCTTGGCGAGGTGGGTCTGGGGGCCGTCGCTGCGGATGGGCTGTCCCGCCTTCAAGCGGCGGAAAAGCTTGGCCGCGAGGGGCGTGAGCGCCATGGTGAGCGCGAACGCCACGAACGCGGCGACGATTACTGCTCTCACTGGTCTTGGTCCTCCTTGGCGCGCAGGTAGTCGGCGACGTCCCAGGTCCGGTATCGGGAGCCCTTCACCAGGACGGCGTCGCCGGGGCGCAGCCGGCTGCGCAGCAGCGCGATGGCTGCGGCTTGATCGGGTACGTGGGTAGCGGTGACGCCTTCGGCACCTTCGACGATGGGTTCGGTGCCTTCGGCGACGGCGATGACCTCGTCGATGCCGGCTTCGCGGGCCTGTTCGCCGAGGCGGCGGTGGCAGGTCTCGCTCTGCTCTTCGAGGTCGGCCATCAGGCCGAGGACCGCGATGCGGCGGCCCTCGGTGGGGAACTGCCCGAGGGTGCGGACGGCCGCGCCCATCGAGGCGGGGTTGGCGTTGTAGGAGTCGTCGATGACGGTGGTGCCGTCGGGGCGGGTGAAGACGTCCATGCGGCGCTCGGAGAGCCGACCGGCGCGGGACAGGCCCTCGGCGATCTTCTCGGCGGTCTGGCCGAGCTTCCACAGGACGCCGGCGGCGGCGAGCGCGTTGTAGACGTGGTGGTCGCCCCACAGCCGCAGTTGGACGCGGGCGCGGCCGTCGGGGGTGACGAGGGTGAAGGCGTGGCGGCCGTCGCCGGGTTCGACCTCGACGGCGGTGATGTCGGCGTTTCCTTGGAGGCCGTAGCGGTAGGCGGTGGCGCGGGAGACGTCCGCCATGCGGTCGACGCGCGGGTCGTCGGCGTTGAGGAACACCGTGTCGTCGGCGCCGAGGAAGCCGGGCAGCTCCGACTTCGCCTTCGCGGTGGTCTCGATGGAGCCGAACCCGTCGAGGTGGGAGATGCCGACGTTGAGGACCACGCCGATCGTGGGCGGGGCGATCTCGCACAGCTGCGTGATGTGGCCGAGCCCGCGGGCGGCGAGTTCGAGGACGAGGTACTCGGTGTCGGGCGTGGTGCGGCAGACCGTGTACGGGTGGCCGAGCTCGTTGTTGAAGTTGCCTTCGGTGGCCACGGTGGGCCCGAGGTCGGCGCACAGCTGACCGATGAGGTCCTTGGTGGAGGTCTTGCCGTTGGAGCCGGTGATGCCGATGATGGTCGCCTTCGACGCGGCGGCGACGTGCTTGGCGAGTTTCGTCAAAGCGTCGATGCCGTTGTCCACGTAGATCGCGGGGCTGTCGATCGGGCGGGTGGCGATGGTCGCGAGCGCCCCCTGGGCGCGGGCCTTCGCGGCGAAGTCGTGGCCGTCGACCTTGTCGCCGGGGATCGCCAGGAACAGTCCGCCGGGCCCGGCTTTGCGGGAGTCGTACTCGACGCCGCCGGTGACGACCGCTTCAGGATCGGCCGTCTCGCTGAGCTTGCCGTCCATGACGGCGGCGACCTCGGCCAGGCTCATGGGGATCACGCGGCTGACTCCTCCTGTTGTGGGTGCGGGCGGTGTACGGGACTATCACGCTTCAACGTTGTGCGCGGGTTTCAGTGAGACGTCCCGCAATGCGTCGGCCAGGAGCACCCGGTCGTCGCTCGCCACCGGCCCCGCGGCGGTCTCGGTGACGGTCTCGTGGCCCTTGCCGAGGAGGGCGATGGTGTCGCCGGGGCGGGCGAGGGCGGCGGCCTCCAGAACGGCGGCCTCCCGTCCCGGGATATTACGGCAGGGCACGCCCTGGACGGCGGCGGCCACGTCGTCGCGGATGCACGCGGGGTCTTCGGTGCGGGGGTTGTCGTCGGTGACGATGACCAGGTCCGCGGCGTGCGCGGCGGCGGCGCCCATGAGGGGGCGCTTGGAGCGGTCGCGGTCGCCGCCGGCGCCGAGGATCGCGATGACCTTGCCGGGGGTGGAGTCGCGGAGGGTCTCGAGGACGGCGGTGATGGCCTCGGGCTTGTGGGCGTAGTCGACGACGCCGCGCACCGGGTTGTCACCGGAGACCAGTTCCATGCGGCCGGGCACGCCGGTGCAGGAGGCGACCCCGGCGAGGGCGGTCTCGGTGTCGACGTCGGCCGCTTCGAGGAGGGCGACGGCGAGCGCGGCGTTGGCGACGTTGTGGCGGCCGGGCATGTTGACGAATCCGTCGCCTTGGCCGCTCGGGGTCTTGAGGTGGAAGGTCTGGGTGAAGCCGTCGGAGACGAGGTCCGATACGAAGTAGTCGGCGCCCGGGTCGGTCAGGGAGAAGTCGAGGTTCTCCCTCGTGGCGAGGGTCGCGACGCGCTTGTCGTCGGCGTTGAGGACCTCGATCTCGGCGCGGCCGTCGAACAGCCGGGCCTTGGCCTCGAAGTAGTCGTCGAGGTCGGAGTGGAAGTCGAGGTGGTCGGTGCCGAACATGGTGAATCCGGCGGCGCGGAAGCGGCAGCCTTCGACGCGCCCGAGCACGAGGGCGTGGCTGGAGACCTCCATGACCACGTCCGTGACGCCCTTCTCGACGGCGACGGCGAGCAGCGACTGCAGTTCGGGGGCTTCGGGGGTGGTGCGCGCGGACTCGATGCGCTCCCCGGCGATGCGGGTCTCGACGGTGCCGATGATCCCGGTGGTGCGCCCGGCATAGGACAGGCCGGCCTCGACCAGGTAGGCGGTGGAGGTCTTGCCGTTGGTGCCGGTGATCCCGAGGAGGTTCAGGCGCTCGGACGGGCGGCCCCAGACGCGGGCGGCGACCTCGCCGGTCAGCGTGCGCGGATGCTCGGTGACGAGGACCGGAAGGAGGCCGCCGACGAGTTCGGCGCCGCGTTCGTCGGTCAGCACGCACACCGCGCCGCGTTCGAGGGCCTGTGCGGCGAACTCGGCGCCGTGCCGGTTGGCGCCGGGCAGGGCCGCGAAGAGGTCGCCGGGCTCGACGGCGCCGGCCGCGAGGCTCACCCCGGTGAGGGCGAAGTCCAGGTCCTTGGCCTCGGGGAGCAGGTCGGCGAGGCCGTCGACTCGGTAGGGGACGGTCGTCTCAGGACGCGGAAAGCTCGGCACGGCCTGACCCTACACCGGCACGCACCGTCTGCGAGTCTTACACCGGCGGGGCGCACCGAAAGCGTTTACGCGCTCTCCGGGCCCCGATGGCCGGGATGGCCGATCGGGTTGCGGTCGTGGTCGTCGAGGTTGTCCGACCAGGTGCCCAGGAGCTTGTCGAGCTCGGCGGCCTGGTCGCAGTTGATCGCGTCGAGGAACAGCTCGCGCACCAGCGTGAGGATGCACGGGGCGGCCTTCTCGAGGCGCTCGGCACCGGCCGCGGTGAGCTTGACCCAGACGCCGCGGTTGTCGCGGTCGCACTTGTGCCGCTCGACCAGGCCCATCTCGGAGAGCTTGTTGACCTGGTAGGTGACCGCGCTCTTGGCGGTCACGATGCGGTCGGCGAGGTCGCTCATGCGCGCCGCGCGTTCGTCGCTGTCGGCCAGGCGCACGAGGATCTCGTACTGGGTGTGGGTGATGCCGTGCTGCTCCTGGAGCCGCCGGTCGATGTGGTGCTCGAGGCGGTGGGTGACCGTGAGGAAACGGGTCCAGACGGCGTTCACGTCGGGAGCGAGCCAGCGGCTCTCGAAATCGCCCGCGCTCATCGGCGGCCCCTCCTCTCCTCGTGTTCGGCACCCGCCCGGACGGCTGGTTCGAATTCGAACAATCCTAGCAGGCGGAACGAAGATGAACGGCCCGCAAGTTAGCCACGCCATAACGCAAACCGAATACCGGTGATTCGACGACTACCAGCGGTAACGTCGAATGACCCGATGCGACTGAGGAATCTTCCCGTTCTACGCTGTACGCCGACCATCCCGTCCACTCGGCTCCGAGCAACCGAAGGACCTCAAGCCTTGAACGCCGGTACTTCCTCCAACGCGCGCGGCAGCGGCGCACCCTCGTTCCTCAGCGGCGCGAAGCGGGTGCTCTCGCTCCCCATCGTCGCACTGGCAGGCGTGGTCTTCCTGGTCGCGCCCGCCTCGCAGTCCGCCGCGCAGGAGGGCGAGGAAGGCGCCTCGGCCGAGCTCAGCGACGCCATCGCCGCTTACCTCGACGCGCAGGACGAACTGGACTCGCTGAAGCAGGAGCAGGAAGACCTGGAGCAGGAGCTGGCCGACTCCGAAGTCGAGGCCGCGGCACTCCGGGTCGAGCTGGAGGAGTACGCCTACGTCGCGTCCACCACCTCCGACCTCCAGTCCACGACCGCGCTCATGGCCTCGGGTAACCCGCAGGACGCCATCGCCGCCATGGAGCTGCTGCAGTTCCTCGGCGAATCCCGTGCCGTCCGGCTCAAGGACCTGCTCACGCGGCTCGAGGAGATCGAGGCGACCCGCCAGACCCTCGCGGACAACATCGAGCAGCAGGAGGACACCGCCGCGGAGATGGAGGACGCCCGCGACGAGGCTGCCCGCGAGCTCGCCGCCAGCGGCGGCGACGACGCCAACGGCCCGACCGCCTCCGACGCCCCCGCGGCCGAGCCGTTCGAAGGCGACGACGGCGGCTGCACCGAGGACGACCCCACCCCGGCCGACGGGTGCCTCACCCCGCGCACCCTCCACGCCTTGGAGCAGGCCCAGATCGCCGGGTTCACCCGGTTCGTCTCCTGCTACCGCCCGTCCGGCTCCGGCGAGCACCCCAAGGGCCGGGCCTGCGACTTCTCCTCCGAACCCGGCGGTTTCGGCGGCGACGCCGGAGGCGACGACTACGACTACGGGCAGAACCTCGCCGCCTGGCTCATCGAGAACTCCGACGCACTGGGCGTGCAGTACGTCATCTGGTACCGCCAGATCTGGTTCCCCGGGAACGGATGGAAGTCCTATACCGGCGCCTACGGCGACCCCTCCTCCGACCACACCAACCATGTGCACCTGAGCATGCGCTGACCTGCGGCCGCTCCGCGGAGCCGCAGAACTCACAGGTGCGAAGTAGACAGCGTGTCGCCGCCCCTGTGTAACTTGGGTTCATGACGTTCGGACGATCCTCTCTCACCCGCCGCGGCGCGCTGGCCGCCGGCGGCCTCGCAGCTGTGGGCCTCGCGGCGGCCTGCACGAAGGAATCCGGCACCATCGGCGGGGACGGCGAGTCCGCCGAGGAACCGCAGAGCGCCGCGAAGGTGCAGATCACGCCCGCCGACGGCGCCACCGACGCGACCGCGGCGACCGAGATCGCCTGGACCGTCGAAGCCGGCGAGTTCAAGGAGTTCAAGCTCACCGACGCCGACGGCGCCGAGGTCGAAGGGGCCATGCACCCCGACGGGACCACCTGGGTCCCGAGCAGCCCGCTCGCGTGGGAGGGCACCTACACGGCCACCGTGACCGCCGACGACGCGGAGGGTCTCACGGCCACCGCGACCTCGACGTTCACCACGATCGCCTCTCCGGGGAACCGGGTCACGATCGAGAACTACCTGCCCGGGCAGGACTCCACGGTCGGGCAGGGCGCGATCCTCGCGTTCCGCTTCAGCGACTACGAGATCCCCGAGGACAAGCGCGCCTCGGTCGAGCGGCGCCTCTTCGTGACCTCCGAACCGGCGCAGGAGGGCTCCTGGCACTGGATCACCGGGCGCGCCCTGGAGTACCGGCCGAAGGAGTACTGGCAGCCGAACACCGCCGTCTCGGTGCGGCTCGCCCTCGGCGGCCTCGACCTCGGCGACGGCCGCTACGGCGAGTTCGACGCCGAGACCTCCTTCGCGACCGACGCCGAGGCGCGGTACCTGGAGGCGGACGACGAGACCAAGCAGATGCGGGCCTTCCGCGACGGCTCCATCGTGCAGACCATCCCGATCTCCTTGGGCGCCAGGGAGATCGACGGGAACGACGCGCGTTCGTTCTCCGGCACCATGACCATCATGAGCCGCGAGGAGGAGTCGACCTTCGTCTCCGACCTCTACGACTACGAGACCGACGTCAAGTGGGCGATGCGCCTGACCTTCTCGGGCCAGTTCATCCACGGCGCGCCCTGGGCGGCCGACCGCCTCGGCGTCTCGAACGGCTCCCACGGGTGCCTCAACGTCTCCGACGAGATGGGCGAGTGGCTCTACAACTTCGTGCGCTGGGGCGACCCGGTCGTCGTGAAGAACACCGGCATCGACGTGCCGCAGGGCGACGGGTTCACCGCCTGGAGCCTCGACTGGGACACGTTCAAGGCCGGGTCCGCCCTGCAGGTCTGAGAGAACGAGTAAAGCCCGGCGACCGTTCGCCGGGCTTTTTCGCTGCCGCTCAGACGCTCTCTTCGGTCCGGATCTTCGGGTCGGCGGCCTGCGGGTGCTCCGCGAGGATCTTGCGGTGCGCCCAGCGCTCCACGAAGAACGAGTAGACCGGGATCGTGCCGCCGAGCATGAGGCCCACCGTCTGCGGCCAGAACTTCCAGCCCGCCTGCTGGGTGAGGTGGAAGGCGAGCACCAGGTAGACCATGTAGCAGAGGCCGTGGATCGGGCTGATCGCCGTCACCAGGAAGTCGTTGCCGCCGAAGTACTTGAGCGGCATCGCCACGAACATCAGCAGGATCAGGAACGTGCCGACGATCCAGGCGACGATCCGGAAGCGTTTCAGAGCGGCGTTCATGCGTGGCTCCCCTGGGATTCGATTTCGGTGCGGGCCTTGAGAATGTCGCTCTCGAAAGGCGAGATCATCGGCGGCGGCTCGGGCTTCCCGCGGCGGGGCCCCTCGTCCTCGGGACGGTCCTTGCGCAGTTCAAGGCGCATCTGCCGAATCCACAGCGCGAGCGTGAACAGCGCGAACAGCGGCCACTCGAAGGCGTAGCCCCAGCTGATGGCGTTGCCGCCCTGGGCGCGGGAGAGCTGCCACCAGCCGAGCAGCCCGAAGGCGACCGTCAACACCACCGCGAAGAAGTGGAGGACGAGCCATGGGGGCGTCAGCAACCGTCGCACAAAGCCCAGACTAAGGTGACCGACCCGATGTTGCCGCCGGGGGTCTCGGCGTGGTGACATAGGCCGGTGACTCAGGACCTGCCGCAGCCCGGCGCCGTCAAGGCGTACCCCGAGCCCGACGCCGCCGACGTTTCCGAACTCCTCCTCGGCTGGTGCGGGGCCGACGCAGAAGACGCCGACGACGCCGTGAAGGCCCTCGGTGCGCTCGACGACGACGCGCGCGAACTGGCCGACCGGCTCTACCAGTCGATCGCCGCCGACATGGGCGGGAAGAAATGGCTCTCGTGGCCCAAGGTCACCGAGCCGCACTCGCTGCTGGGCCTGTACCCGCTGCTCGCGGCCGTCCCCGACATGCTCGCGTACCACCGCGAACGCGGCATCGACGAGGACCTCTCGCGCAAGGTCCTGGTCGACGTCGGCGAGAAACTGCGGCTCAACCGGCGGATCTACGGCAGGGCCGGGCTCGACGTCGCGAACTGGTTCACCGGTCACGTGCGCGGGGCGCTCTACCAGCTCGGGCGGCTCCAGTTCTGCGTCGAGGGACCCGACCCGGAGCCGTTCGTGGGCATGCACATCCGCGGCGAAGGCGGACCGCTCACCCTCGACGCCGTACGCGACTCGACCGAATGGGCCCTGGAGTTCTTCCCGGCGGTCTTCCCCGAGCGCTACGACGGGCCCGAGGAGCTGGTGTTCAAGTGCGACTCGTGGCTGCTCGACCCGCAGCTGCGCGACTGGCTGCCCGAGCGGTCGAACATCCCCGGTTTCGGGGCCCTGTTCGACCTCGAAGGAGACGGCGGCCCGGTGGGCAACCGGACCGACCTGTGGCGCTTCGTGTTCATGCGAACCGAGGACACCCCCGTCGAGGAACTGCCGCAGGACAACACCCTCCAGCGCTCGGTGCTGGCCGGGATCAAGGCCGACGTGCCGTGGCGCAGCCGCCTCGGCACCTTGAACCTCAACAGGCTGGGTCTCTAGAGCTAAGCCAACGGCCGCACCACTCAAGTTGGTGCGGCCGTTCGGCGTCTACTCCCCCGAACGGGCGCGCTGCCATGCCTCGCTGGCGACGTAGTGGTTGTCGTACCGCTCGCCCGAAGCCGGGATCTCGGCCGGGTCTGCTTCTCCTGCGTTGACGCGTTCGAGGAGCCGGTAGTAGTCGAACCGGTCGGCGGCCGGGGTGAACACGGCGAGGACGTCGGCGTCGTGCCCGGCGGCGGCACCGAAGGCGTGCGGCAGGCCCGGCGGGATCGTCACGAAGTCCCCCGCCTCCAGGACGATGACCTCGTCGCCGGTGAGGACCTGGAGCCGCCCGGAGATGACGAACAGCGATTCGCTGGCGTCGGTGTGGAAGTGCGAGGGCGCGCCGTCGCCGCCGTTCGGGAAGGTCGAGCGGTGGACGGAGAGGGCCCCGCCGGTCTCCGAGGAGTCGGCGAGCAGGGTCATGACCGACTGCTGGGCGTGGGCGAGCCGCTCGGCGGTGGCGGCGCGGGCGACGACGGGCGCGGGGATGGTGCTCATGCTGTGCTCCTCTGGTGCTGTTCCGGCATCCGCCGGAACTCATATCTAGATATTACATGTCTAGATAAAGATCCGCAACCGAGGGCCGCATGCCGAAACTCATGCCCAGACAGGGAACACTAGACAGGCACCCACCCCTAACCAGGACAGCTAAGATCGAGATTATGAAGATCAGCGAAGGCGTCGAATGGGCCGCGCACTGCTGCCTCCTCCTAGACTGGATGGGCGTCGACGCGCCCGTCTCCACTGCCCGGCTCGCCGCCGGGTACGGCCTGCCGCCCGCATACCTCAACAAGCAGCTCCAACCGCTCGTCAAAGCCGGGATCCTCACCTCCACCGCGGGCAAGAAGGGCGGCTTCCGCCTCGCCAAGAGCCTCAAGGACATCACCCTCATGGACGTGCTCACCGCGATCGAAGGCCCCGCCGAGGCGTTCCAGTGCGCCGAGATCCGCCAACACGGAGTCTGGGGCGACGAACCCGCCTCGACCTTCCGCGCCCCGTGCGCGATCGACACCGCCATGCGCGGCGCCGAACTCGAATGGCGGCGGGCACTGGCCGCGCAGACCCTCGCGGCGATCCAGCAGAACGCGGAACTGCAGGCGCCGAATCTCCGCACCCAGGTTCAAGACTGGTACCGCGAGCCGAGGCCATAGGCTGTGGGTATGCGGATCGTCATCGCCGGGTCGAGCGGCTATCTCGGCAAGTCCCTGATGAAGGC
Source organism: Glycomyces rhizosphaerae (assembly GCF_042647865.1). NCBI lineage: Bacteria > Bacillati > Actinomycetota > Actinomycetes > Glycomycetales > Glycomycetaceae > Glycomyces > Glycomyces rhizosphaerae. The sequence continues at coordinate 362,819 of NZ_JBHRWO010000021.1, read as the reverse complement.
CCTCGAAGGCCTGGGCGAAGGCCACGACCTCGTACGGCTGGTGCGCCACCGTCCCGACGAGGAGAACGAGATTCGCTGGGACCCTTATAAAGAGGCCCTCGACCCGGAGGTCCTCGACGGGGTTGACGCGGTCGTGAACCTCTGCGGCATCAACGTGGGCGGCCAGCGCTGGAACGCCGCCTACAAGAAGCGCATCGAGGCGAGCCGCGTGATCCCGACCAGGGTCCTCGCCGAAGCGGTGGCGGCGGCCAAGGTCCCGGTGATGGTGAACGCCTCGGCGGCGGGCTGGTACGGCGACCGCGCGGACGTCGAAGTGGACGAGTCCACCCCGGCCGCGGCCGACTTCCTCGGGCGCCTCTGCCTGAAGTGGGAATCGGCGACGGCCCCTGCGGAGGAGTCGGGCGCCCGAGTCGCGCGCCTGCGCACCGGGCACGTGCTGGGTCCGGAGAGCGTCCTCCTGGATCGGTTCGTCCCTTTTTGGAAGTGCTTCCTAGGAGGCCGCTTCGGCAGCGGACGCCAATATCTGCCGTGGATCTCCCTGCGCGACTGGGTGGGCGCCGCGGTGACCGCGATCGAGGACGAGACGATCCGCGGCCCCGTGAACATGGTCGGCCCCAACCCTGCGACGAACCGCGAGTTCACCAAGGCCCTGGGAGCGGCCCTCCACCGCCCGACCCCCTGGATCATCCCCGGCTGGGCGGTCAAGATCGTCGCCGGAGAGGCCGCCGTCGAGCTCCTGCGAGGCGCGAAGATCAAGCCAGGAGCCTTGCAGGCCAACGGCTACCAGTACCAAGACGAGACGGTCTTCGAGGCCTTGAGGTACGCCCTCAGCTCCTGACCACCGCACCACCCGAACGGCTCCGCCCAGGCGCGGGGCCGTTTTGGTGTGCCCGCCAGGAGGCGGGCGCAGCTCACAGGGATCCACTCTTCCCACTAAGGGCCGACACGAGCTAAGTTGAACATGTTCAATCTTGAACACGTTCAATTAGCCTTCATGAACGGACCCCCATGGAACCAACGCCCCCTGCCCCAGACCCCGACCGCGAGCCGGAGACGGCCGCATTCGATCCCGAGTCGCCGATCCTGCTTCGGCCCGTACCCAGTCCCGATTGGCCGAAGGCCATCAGCACCATGCGGGTCCTCACCGGGGTGCAGGTGGTGCTGGTCATGATCTGCGGGAACTGTTCATTCGGATTTCCGCTCCTCGCCGCGATCTCCTGGGCTGCCGAGCGATTCAACTGGAATGAGGATGCCGCCGGGTTCGCGATCCCCTTGGCCTGGGCCGTCGGCTTCGCCGCGATCTTCACCTACGCCTACTTCACCAACCGCTGGGCCGGCCGGGCGGACCGCCGAGCGCGGACCACGATAATCATCGGAACGTCGGTGCTGGTCGGCTTCACCGCTGTGACCATTCCATTCACGACTTGGGCGCCGGGCCTGATAATGATCATCCTCGGCGCCGCCGCACCTTCCCTCATCATCCAGGCGATCGTCCTACGGTGCGTCTACGGCCGGGAGGGCCGCCGCTGGTTCGACAGCGGCGAGGCGGCTCGGATGGACGGGTCTGCTTAGACTGGGTGACCCCGCCTTCGAAGGACCCGCCCATGTACACGCCGCCTGCCACGCCGCTGCCCCCCGACTTCCTGCACCGCAAGCCCGGGACCGTGACCGCCGCGCAGGTCATGCTCTGGCTGCAGTTCTCGTTTCTGATCTGCTGCGGGGCGGGCGGGGGGATGACCGCGTTGTTCTGGTCGTCGGCGCTCGATCTCGAGGACTTCGAGCTCACCCGCGACTTCTCCGAAGGCATCGAGGACCTGGCCGCGGTGGTGACCGTGGTGGTCGCGGCGACCATCGCGGCGGTGATCCTCATCGGGATCCTCGCTGTGAAGATCGGCGCTGGCCGCCGCTGGGCGCAGGTGACCACGATCGTGATCATGCTGCTGGCCTTCGTGTTCGGCTTCATCGGGATCTACACCGGGTTCGAGGCGGGCAGCCAGGCGGGCGCGCCGGCCGACGGGTCGCGCCTGATCTGGACGCTGCTCAGTCTCACGATGCCGCTGGTGACGCTGCTGTGCCTGTTCACGGGCTCGGCGAACCAGTGGTTCCGTCAGAAGGGCCGCGAGCCCCTCAAGTCGATGCAGCCGCCGCTGCCGTTCCAGCCGTACCGCTGAGCAGCGCGCCGAGCGCGGCGATGTTGTCCCCCACCGCTTCCGGGTCCCCGGTGCCTTCGACCATGAGCAGTTGCCTGCGGACGCCGGTCTTCTCGGCGGACGCGGCGAGCCGCTCGGCCACATGGTCGGCGGGCCCGACCGCGTGCCGCTCGATCATCCAGTCCACATAGGCGGCATGGTCGCGGGCACCGCGCCCCGGCTTGAGACTCACGTACTGTCCGACGCCCCTGGTCAGCAGCTCGGTGAGCGAGGTCCGCAGGAGATCGACCGTGGCCGGCCGCTCGGCCACCTGCGCCAGATGCGTCGAGACGTGTTCGGCGGCATCGGGATCGAACCCCGCAGCCTCGGCCTCATGCCGCCAGGCGTTGACGAGCGCCACGTGGTCGTCGTCTTCGGCGTGCATGCCGAGCAGAAGCGGCAGGCCGAGCCGCCCGGCGAGCCGGGCCGTGCCTTCGCCGGTCGCCGCGACCCACAAGGGCCCTCCGGCCCCGGGCGGCATCACGCGCACGGGCAGGACGTCGAAGAACTCCCCGGAGTGGGCGACCTCAGCGTCACCGGAGAGCCAGCGCGTCAGGAGCGCCAGTCCCTCGTCGAATCCGCGTTCGTAGCGGTCGAGGCTGGAGCCGAAGACGTCGAGGTCGATCCAGGGGCCGCCGCGGCCGACGCCGAGGCGGAAGCGCCCGGGGGCGAGGGCGTCCAGGGTGGCGGCCTCCTCCCCCAGCGCGACGGGGTGCCGGTTCGAGAGGACCGCGACGGCGGTGCCGATCTGGATCCGCTCGGTGGCGGCCAGGAGGTGGGCGGCCATCAGCGTCGCGGAGGGGCTGGCGCCGTATTCGATGAAGTGGTGCTCGGCGGTCCACACGCCGTCCAGGCCGGCCGCTTCCGCTTGCCGCGCGTAGGAGACGACTCGGCGGAGCGCCGCCGCCGGCGCGATGCCGGGGAACACTCCGCCGAGGAGGAACAGATCGTGTGCGCTCATGCGCTCACTCTATGGCTTTTCGTTAGTGGCGCAGCATCTCCGCGACGAGGAACGCGAGTTCGAGCGACTGCTGCGTGTTCAGGCGCGGGTCGCAGGCGGTCTCGTAGCGGTCGGAGAGCTGGTCGTCGCGGATCTCCTGGGCGCCGCCGACGCATTCGGTGACGTCCTCGCCGGTGAGCTCGATGTGGATGCCGCCCGGGTGGGTCCCGGTCTGGCGGTGCACCTCGAAGAAGCCGAGGACCTCGTCGACGACCTGGTCGAACGCGCGGGTCTTGTAGCCCGAGGCGGCCTCGTAGGTGTTGCCGTGCATCGGGTCGCACTGCCACACGACCTTGCAGCCGGCGGCCTGGACCTTCTCGACGATCGGGGGCAGGACGGTGCGGACGTTCTTGTGGCCCATGCGGGTGATGATGACGAGCTTCCCGGGGACGTTGTCCGGGTTGAGCTTCTGGCACATCTCGACGACCCCTTCGGGCGTCGCGGTCGGGCCGATCTTGCAGCCGACCGGGTTCGCGACGCGGGAGAGGAAGTCGACGTGGGCGCCGTTCAGCTGACGGGTGCGTTCGCCGTTCCACAGCATGTGGCCGGAGAGGGCGTAGGCCTTGCCGTCGTAGATGCGGGTGAGGGCCCGGTCGTATTCGATCGCGAGCATCTCGTGGGAGGCGAAGACCTCGGCGGTGTGGAGGTTCTCGTCTTCGACGCCGCAGGCGGCCATGAAGCGCACGGCGCGGTCGATCTCGCGGCCGATGGCCTCGTAGCGTTCGCCGGCCGGGGAGTTGCGGACGAAGTCCTTGTTCCAGTCGTGCACGGCCATGAGGTCGGCGAGGCCGCCGCGCAGGTAGGCGCGGAGCATGTTCATGGTGGCGGCGGAGTTCGCGTACGCGCGGATCATCCGCTGCGGGTCGACGACTCGGGCCTCTTCGGTCGCTTCGAGCGAGTTGAACATGTCGCCGCGGTAGACGGGCAGGCCGAGCGAGTCCTTGGCGGCCGAGCGCGGCTTGGAGTACTGGCCGGCGACGCGGCCGACCTTGATGACCGGGAGGGAGGCGCCGTAGGTGAGCACGACCGCCATCTGGAGGAGCGTGCGCATGTTGGCGAGCACGTGGTGCTCGGTGTTGTCGATGAAGGTCTCGGCGCAGTCGCCGCCCTGCATGAGGAAGGCGCGGCCTTCGCAGACCTCGGCGAGGAGTTCGCGGAGGTGGTCGACTTCGTACGGAGCCACGATCGGCGGGACGCCGGCGAGCACCCCGGCGACGTCTTCGACCTCGGCGTAGTCCGGCCACGGGGGAACCTGCTCGCGGGGCAGGTTCCGCCAGGCGTCGAGCTGATAGCGCTCGGCTTCCTCCGCGTCGGCGACGACGGGGACGAGGCCAGGGTTTCGCAGATCATGCCATTGGCGGTTCACGCGATAATCGTACGTGGCGGCGCCTCGAAGGCACCACGATGATTTGCGTGTCTCAATGGGTGAACCCTCACAGTCCCGGTCGGGGCGGCGGCGCCCGATGCGACACACCGGGACGTGCGCAGACATCCCACGTTTGGGGACGCGTCTAGGCTGGCCGGGTGCGTAAGACGACTGTTGAAGACTGGCTGACCGACCTCGCCTCGGAGCTTCCGGCGCCCGGCGGCGGCGCCGCGGCGGGAGTGAGCGCGGCCATGGCCGCCGCCCTGGTGTCGATGGTGTGCAACCTGACCATCGGCAAGCCCAAATTCGCTGAACACGAGGCGGTGATGCGAGAGGCCTTGGCCGACGCCGAGCGGCTGCGGCTGGAGGCGCTCCAGCTGGCGGAGGACGACGCGGAGGCGTTCTCGGGCGTGATCGCGGCCTACAAGCTGCCGAAGTCCTCGGACGAGGAGAAGGCGGCGCGGACCGCGGCGATCCAGGCGGGCCTGGTCGACGCCGCGGCGGTGCCGTTGGCGGTGGCGAAGGTGTCGGCCGAGGTGATCCGGCTGTCCGGGCGGATCCTGGAGGGGTCGAACCCGAACGTGCTCTCGGATGTGGCCGTGGCGGCGTCGGCGGCGAAGTCGGCGCTGGAGTCGGCGGCGCTGAACGTCGACATCAACGTGGTCGCGATCAAGGACCCGGCCGAGCGGGAGCGGCTCGCGAGCACGCTCAACGAGGCGCTTCAGTCGAAGGTGCAGGCTGAGGCGATCATGCAGATCGTGGCGAAGAGGATTCGGGCATGAGTGACATCGACGGGCGCGCGGTCGCCAAGGCGCTGCGCGCGGAAGTCGCCGCCGAAGCGGCGCGGCTGCGCGCGGAAGGCATCGTGCCGACTCTGGCGGTCGTGGTGCCGACGGACGACGAGGGCACGGCCTGGTACGTGCGCTCGATCAGGAAGGCCGCCGAGAAGGAGGGCATCGACTGCAGGGTCGAGCACCTCAAGGCTGCGCCTCCGAACAGCGTCGGCTTGGACGAGATCGTCGCGAAGCTGCAGGAGCTCTCGGCGGATCCGGCCGTCCACGGCGTCATCTGCCAGACGCCGCTGCCGGAGGGCGTGACGCTCTCCCAGGTCGGCGGGTACATCAGCCCGTTCAAGGATGTTGACGGGGCGAACTCGGAGAGCTTGGGGCGCCTCGCCGCGGGCCTGCGGACGTTCGCGCCCGCGACGGCGGCGGCGGTGCTCGAGCTGCTCAAGCGGGAGGATCTGACGCTTGAGGGCGCGAAGGCGGTCGTGGTCGGTCGGTCCACTGTGGTGGGCAAGCCTGCTGCGCTGCTGCTGCTGAACGAGTCGGCGACGGTGACCGTGTGCCACTCGCGCACGAAGGACCTCGCGGCAGTGTGCCGCGAGGCTGACGTGCTGGTCGCGGCCGTGGGCCGCGCGGGCATGATCGGCGCGGACTTCGTGAAGCCGGGCGCGACCGTGATCGACGTGGGCACCAACCCGACCGAGGACGGCGGCCTGGTGGGCGACGTGGACTACGAGGCGGTCGCCCCGATCGCCGGAAGGCTGACCCCGGTGCCGGGCGGCGTGGGCCCGGTGACGACGGCCCTGCTGCTGCGCCACACGGTGGTGGCGGCCGAACTGACGAAGACGCACGGCTGAGCGCAAGCGCCCCTAGAACTCGAGCGAAGGCCGGCCTCCGGACATGGAGGCCGGCCTTCGCCGTGCACGCCGAAAGCACCTCGCACCTCTGGGTTTGGGTCCCCGGTTTTCCAAGGTAGCGGGCGGTACCTGAATGGGAGCTGAATTGTGACCCGTTCGGCCGCACGCCGAAAGCTCGCCACACCTCTGGGTAAGGGCCCTCGGTTTCAAAGCTAGCGGAGGAAACCTGAAGGGAAGCTGAAGCACCCGCCGCCTCGTGCCGTCTCAGACGCGGTCGAGGCAGTCGGCCAGTGCCGGTAGGAAGTCCATGAAGCGGGCACGCTGCTGGTGGGTGTCGGCGCCGGTGCCGTCGCTCTTCCAGGTCACGAGCCAACCGTCCTTCGCGGCCCACGACCAGCGGAACAGGTCCAGACCCGCGATCTCCGCGGTGGCGGCGACCGCCGCTGCGAACGCCGGGTCGTCAGTGTGGAGCCGCCGCGGCACCGGCCGGAAGAACCGGTCGAGGGCGTCCGCAGTGAAGCGTCCGATGCGGCCGCGCTGGCGCGCTTGCGGGCGCGGCAGGTCGGGCAGCGCGACCGTCCGATAGCGCACCCGGTTCGGATGCCAGGTCCCGGCCATCGACGAGTCACCGTCGAGGAGGCGGTGCTGCACCACGTCAGGTCCGTTGCGCCGCAGTCGAACGGCGTTGCACCGCAGCTGGTAGATCGAGCCCGCCGCGGTCGCGTCCAGCGCGTTGAACCCGAAGCACGGCCGGTCGCCCCAGTCCCCCTGCGTCCATCCACGCACGCGCGCAACCGGGAGTCCCAGGCGCCCAAGGGAAGCCAGGACCTCCGCGGCCTCGCCGCCGAGGTCTTCGGGATGAAGCTCAGCGCGGAACGCGAGCCGGTATTTGCGAGCGAACTGCTGCCAGCCCGCGAGCGCGACGCGCGCCTCGCGCTCGGCCGCGGGATCGAGCCCGCCGTCGGGCTCGAGTAGAGCACCCGCCCAGTCGATGCCGCTCTGGCCGACCTGACCCACCACAGGTTCCTCCCACCGTCGATTCACGAGCACTGTATGGCGGCGCGGCAAGGCCGGCCTCCCCCAATTCGTGCCGCGATCCGGCCCGCCGCGGCCCGCCGCCCCGCCCCTGCCCGGCACTGGCGCCGTGGCCTCGGGAAACAACTCCAAGTGGCGGATACCCGACAGACATGCACGATTACTGGACGTAACGTTAAGGCTTCCACGCAGAGGAGGTTGCGTATGACACGTCGACTCGCATTCGTGGCGACCGTCGCCGCCATGATCGTCTCGGTCTCGAGCCCGGCCATGGCATTCCAGCACGACAGGGTCCAGAACCCGGTGGTGCACTGGGCACTCGACATCGCGATCCTCGCCATAGTGGTGGCTCCGATCTGGACAGCGCTGCTGTGGGGCAAGGGCCGCAGCACGTGGTTGCTGGTGGGGCTGATCGGCCTCGTCCAGTTGCCGGTCGCGATCCTGGGCTTCTCACCGACCGCCTCGGCACTGTTCGCCGGCAGCGGGCTGTTCCTCGGCCTGGCGATCACGACAGCCGCGATCGTCTACACCCGCCGCCTGGCGCGTCAGGAGCTGGCGCGGGCCCGAGAAGAACTTCCGGGCGAGACCGCCTGAGCCGAGCTCGAATCCGCGGAGTCGGCTGCCTTCGAGCAGCAGCCGGATTTCGGGGCAGCCGCGGAAGGGCCCGTCGAATCCACCGGTCGCGGGGTTGCGGTAGGCGTGCCATGAGCAGTGCGCCTCGCCGACCCAGCCCCAGGCCCGGTGCGTCTCTTCCCCGCCGAAGCGGTACACGCCGACGCTGAGCAGGCGGGGGCCGACCGGGCGGCGGTAGAAGTCGGCGTCGAGGCCCGGGACCGGGATCGCATCGAAGTCGATGTCCGGCAAGGTTTTGTGATACGTGAAATCGGCGAGATGCGGGATCTCGCCGATTTCCTCTTGATAAGCCAAGGGCACGCCCGGTCTAACGACCGGGCGTGCCCTTGGTTGCGCGATTCGGACAGTCGTTACACGCCGAAGAAGACCTCGGCGTCGGCGTAGCGCTCGACCGGAACGGTCTTGAGCACGTCGGTGCCTTCGTGGATCGGGATGCGGACGACATTGGTGCCCTGGATCGCCATCATCTTGCCGAAGTCGCCTTCCTGGACGGCCGCGGCGGCCTCCAGGCCCAGGCGGGTGGCGAGCACGCGGTCGAACGCGGTCGGGGTGCCGCCGCGCTGCAGGTGGCCGAGGATGATCGCGCGCGTCTCGATGTCGGCGCGCTCCTTGATCTCCTTGGCGACCCAGTCGCCGACGCCGCCGAGCTTGACGTGGCCGAACGCGTCGACCTCGCCGTCCTTGAGGACCATGCCCTCCTGGGCGTGCGCGCCCTCGGAGACGGCGACGATGGTGGCCTTGCCGGCCTCCTTGCGCTCCGCGACGAAGTTCGCGACCTTCTCGATGTCGAAGGCGACCTCGGGGATGAGGGTCACGTTCGCGCCGCCGGCGATGCCCGCGTGGAGCGTCATCCAGCCGGCGTGGCGGCCCATGATCTCCACGACGATGCAGCGGTCGTGCGAGTCGGCGGTCGTCCACAGGCGGTCGATCGCCTCGGTCGCGATGTTCACCGCGGTGTCGAAACCGAAGGTGTAGTCGGTGCCCGAGAGGTCGTTGTCGATGGTCTTCGGCACGCCGACGCAGTTGACGCCGTCGGCCGTCAGCTTCGTCGCGACGCCCAGGGTGTCCTCGCCGCCGATCGCGATGAGCGCGTCGACGCCCAGCGCGGCCATGTTCTTCTTGATGGCCTCGACGCCGCCCTCGATCTTGTAAGGGTTGGTGCGCGAGGAGTGGAGGATCGTGCCGCCCTGGTCGAGGATGTTCTCGACCGAGTCCCAGTCCAGGGGCTGGGTGATGCCCTCGATCGGGCCCCTCCAGCCGTAGCGGAAGCCCACGAACTCGTGGCCGTATTCCTTGGTGCCCTTACGGACCGCGGCACGGATGACCGCGTTGAGACCGGGGCAGTCACCGCCGCCGGTGAGCACGCCAATGCGCATGTGATTACTCCCTGGAGTGAGGACTCTGTTAACTGGGCGGCCTCATTGCCGAAACACCGCCCACCCTATATCGGGGTCGGACCGCGGCTACCAGGGGTTCCGGGACGTGTCTAGCGGTGGGAATCGACCGGTCCGTACGCGGAGCGCTCACGGCGGGCCGATTCGAGGGCCTTCCAGCGCTCGAGGTTGAGCTTCGCGTCGGTGAGGGCGTCGTGCATGTCCGCGTCGGGGGTCGTCGGCAGTTCCGGCTTGCCGAGGTCCTCCCAGCGCTGGCGCAGGTCCTTGGTCATGCGCGGCAGCGCCCGCGGCAGGTCGGGCATCGTGCCCCACAGCTGCGCGAGGACGACGTGGTCGTACGCGCCGATCCAGGCCCAGAGCTCGACACGCTCCCCCGGGTGCGTGCCGGTCTTCCTGCGCACCGGCGACACCAGGAACTCGTACAGCTCGTCGCGGATCGTGGCGCGGTCCTTCCACAGCGGGCTGGCCGGCGCCGGGAGTTTGTCGAGGACGTTGCGGCGCACCCAGTCGATGGCCCGGGACGGGTCGAACTCGGTCGACACGGCGTAGTACTCGCGCCCTTGCTCATCGACGACCGCGATCGAGACCAGTTCGATCGTGCGACCGTCCTCGATGAACTCGCAATCGTAGAAGTATCGGTACGCCACGCATCGGCCTTTCGTATGATCACGGGCGGTCTTTTCGACCGTTCTTGGACCCCACCCGTATGTCGCCGGACTGGAGTCGACGCTACGCCATACGATCATGCAGCCAGAATCTGACCTCGCGGTCCGCACGCGGGCGCCGCGATACCGGACAATCGACGCGAAAGCACGTAGACTTGATCGTACATTCGACCGAGTGACAAGTGCGCCGTCTGGACACACGGCCCAACGGAGCGTGAAGTTTCCGACACTGGGCTCTGTACAACGACGGAAAAGACAGCGATCATCGGAGGGAACCCGCGGACCCGGGACCCACCGAAGGGGGAGAACTATGGGTGTCAGCCCATCTGAAGACCCGCTTGCAGGCGTCGCCATGTTCGCCGGCCTCGACCCGCAGGCACGGCGGCAGATCGCGGGGGTGGCGGTACAACGCCACTACCGGCGTGGGCACCTCCTGTTCTTCGAAGGCGAGCCGGGCGAATCGCTCATCATGATCCGGTCGGGGGCGGTGAGCGTCTTCCGGACCGCGGCGACCGGCGAGCGCGCGATGCTCCATGTCGCCCGTGCGCCCGAAGTGCTCGGTGAGGTCTCCCTCCTGGACGGATCGCCCCGGTCGGCCAGCGCGGAGGCGCTCGAGGACACGTCGGCGCTGGCGCTGGCGCGGTCGTCGTTCCTCGAACTGGTGCATGGGAACCCCAAGATGCTCGACGCGGTGCTGCGTTCGATGGGCATGATCGTGCGCCGGTTGACGGAGCAGTCCTCCGACCACGTGTTCCTGGATCTGCCGGGACGGGTGGCGAAGACGCTGGTGCGGCTCGCGGAGCAGCACGCTTCGCCGATGACGACGATCGAGTTGAACCAGACACAGCTGGCGGAGATGGCCGGCGGTTCGCGTCAAAGCGTCAACCAGGCGATCGGGATCTTCGCGAACCGCGGCTGGCTGCGCACCGAGGGCCGCAAGATCGTCGTGGTGGACCTGCCGGCGCTCCGACGGAGGGCCGGCTTCGGGGGACCCGAATAGATGGCGGAGTGGGGGACCCGAATAGATGGCGGAGTGGGGGACCCGAGTGGTTACTGCTTTCCCTGGTCCTTGAACTTCGCGGCGTACTCGTCGACGTAGTCCTGCCCGGACAGGGCGCGGAGGGCGTCCATGACCTCGTCGGTGACGGCGCGTTCGATGAAGCGGTCGCCCACGAGGTCCCGGTAGCGGTTGAAGTCGAGCGCGGGCCCGAACTTGATGCGGACGCGACCCATGCGGGGGATGCGCCTGCCGATCGGCTGCAGCTCACCGGTGTTGAGCATGGCGACGGGGACGACCACGGCCCCGGTCTGGAGCGCGAGGCGGGCGACGCCGGTCTTGCCGCGGTAGAGGCGGCCGTCCGGGGAGCGCGTGCCCTCGGGGTAGATCCCGAAGAGGCGCCCTTCGGACAGGACGCGCTTGCCGGTGTCGAGCGAGGCGCTGGCGGCGTCGCCGCCGGCCCGGTCGACGGGGATGGCGCCGACGGCGCGCATGAATAGGCGCACGAACCGGCCTTTGAAGCCCGTGCCGGTGAAGTACTCGTTCTTCGCGATGAACGTGACCCGGCGCTTGACGACCAGGGGCATGAAGAAGGAGTCGGTGACGGCGAGGTGGTTGGAGGCCAGGATCGCAGGGCCGTCTTCGGGCACGTGTTCGAGCCCTTCGACCTGCGGACGCCACACGGCCCACAGCAGCGTGCCCAACGTCGCCTTCAACACCCAGTAGATCACGGACTCAAGCGTATCGGTACCGGTCAATCCCCAGCGCGTGGAACGCTCGCGGCTGCTCGAACCTGCGCGGTGGGGCCCAACAGCGGTGGCAGCGGTCGGCCGCCGCGTGCGAGAATGGGCACGCAGCGCGAAACGGGACCGTCCGGGCGGCGGCGGAGCTTGCGAGCCGTCAACGAGCCCATGCGGTTCCCGTGCCCCTTCATTCAGCTAGCCGGGAGGCGACGTGACGAACGATTCCGAGGAGTTCACGTTCGACCTCGGTCCCGATGCCAAGGCGACCATGCTGCTGTGCCACGGGTTCACCTCGGATCCGGCGAGCATGCGGCCGTGGGGCGAGCATCTGCGGGACGCGGGGTTCAACGTGGTCTCCCCGCTGCTGCCGGGCCACGGCGAGACGTGGCAGGTGCTGGCGAAGGCGACGTGGCAGCAGTGGTACGCCAGGCTCGAAGAGGCCTTGGACGCGGCGCTGGCGCTGGGTCGGCCGGTGTTCGCGGGCGGCCTGTCGATGGGCGGTTCGCTGTCGCTGCGGCTGGCGGAGCAGCGCGGCGGGGATCTGGCGGGCTTGGTGCTGGTGAACCCGGCGATCTTCGACGACAAGCCGCACGGTTTTCTGGCCCCGGCGCTGCGGTATGTGATGCCGAGCGTGTCGTCGATCGGCTCGGACGTGAACAAGCCCGACGTGCGGGAGAAGACGACGTCGCGCACGCCGGTTGCGGCGTATGCGTCGCTGCGGCAGTTGTGGAAGGTGACGCGGCCGGAGCTGGCGCGGATCACGGTGCCGCTGCGGATCTTCACGAGCGCCGAGGACCATGTGGTGAGCCCGCGCAACAGTGCGGTCATCCGGGCGGGTGTGCGTTCCAAGGACGTCGAGGCGACGGTGCTGCCGCGCAGTTTCCATGTGGCGACGCTCGACTACGACGCCGAGACGATCTTCTCCGGGAGCGTCGAGTTCATGAACCGGCAGTTGGCCCGGGCGCGGAGCGGCCCGCAAGCGCAGACCCGAGGTGTCCATGACTGACCGCAGTGAGCAGGAGGGCAACGGCGAGCCCGACAGCAGCGAGCAGGACGACGGGAAGCACGAACCCGAAGAGCTGCGCCCTGAGGACGTCGACCGTCGCTTCAACGAGCTCGTCAAGGGTCTGGGCGCGCCCGATCCCGGGATCGTGAAGGGGCCGGGCGAGGAGTACCCGTCGGAGCCCGTGCCGCCGCCGGTGGCGTCGTCGACGACGGATGACGAGCCGACGCTCTTGGAGTTGTGGGACGCGGAGCTGCCGGACGACGAGGAGGACGACTACGAGCCTCCGGAACCGCCGCCGGTGCCGTGGCCGAGCCTGCCCGCCGTCGCCGGGGTGCTGCTCATCATCGGCGGTCTCGCGCTGCTGGTGAATCCGAGCATCGCGCCGCTGGGGACGAGCCCCGGCCGGCTGGTCGGGTTCGTGGGGTTCCTGCTCGGCGTGTGGCTGCTCATCAGCCGCCTGCGCCCGGACAAGGAACCGGACGACACCGACGACGGCGCGGTGGTCTGACCGCAAGGCCCGACCCGAACGGGTGAACCGCCGGGGCGGTACGCCCAGCCGGATGCGGCTTCAGCTTGGCTTCAGGTTCCCCGCGCTAGCTTCGAAACCGGGGGTCCTTCCCATCGCCGACACGGACACTCGGCGTGCGCCGGAACGGTTCCCGCTTCCTGTCGCCTTCAGCTCGGCTTCAGGTTCGCCCCGCTACCGTGGAAAACCGGGGAACCGAACCCAGCCCGCAGCAGGGCTTTCGGCGTGCGCCGCGGCGATCACTTCTGGCCGTCGAGCCAGGACAGGATCGCGTCGAGCAGGCCTTCGGCGGTGCCGCCCTTGAACACGTCGTCGGGTGCGCCCGCGAACGTCAGCGGCGTGACGCCGTACGCCTCCGAGACCGCCTGGACCTCCTTCGACTGCGTCTCGGACTCGCTCACCACCAGCAGGACCGGCGGGCCGCCGACCGGCTTCGGAGACTGCTTCGGGAACCGCTGCGGCGACACGAGCACCAGGCCCGCCGCCGGGTAGCGCCCGGCGGCCAGGGCGGCCCAGGCCGCGCCCTCGCCGTGTCCGATGAGGACCGCTTGGCGGGGCACGGTGACCGCGGCCTGCACGACGTCGTGGGCGCGGGCCTCGGGGCCGCCGTCGGCGGCGGGCGTGCCGCCCTGGCCGCGGACGCTCACGGCCGCGGCGTACCGCCCGGAGGTGGCGATCCGCTTGAGCCACAGGGCGTTGAAGGCGGCGGCGCCGGCCGGGTCGCCGGTGCAGCACAGCACCGGGTTGGTCTCGGGGTTGTCCTTGATCTCGATGTCGAAGAGGTCGGCGGGCTCGAAGACGGCGATCTCGCGTCGGACCGGGACCGGCTCGGGGGTGCGGGCGCGCCGGACCCAGGCGGTGAGGCTCATTTGGCGGGCTCCTGTTCGAGGGTGTCGATGATGCGGCCCAGGCTGGCCAGGTACTCCTCGGCGTCCACGGCGAGCCGGTGGCGCGGCGAGGACCCGTCGGGGCGGGCCGTGTCCTGCTCGGCTTCGCTGCGCACCTGGCTCTTGAAGTTCGTGGCGCGTTCGGGGTCCTCCTTGCGCACCTGCAGCCAGTGGGAGATCGCGTGGGTCTGCCAGTGGACGATCGGCAGGACGCCGACACCGGGTTCGACGAGTCCGGCGACGGCGAGGGTCTCCATCATCGGGGAGAACATGCGCGCGAACAGGTTCGGGTGCGGCGCCTCGTCGGTGCCGCCGAGCAGGTGCGGGGAGACGCAGGTGATCTTCGGGTGGTAGCCGGTGGCGAGGACGACCAGGTCGGGTCGCATTTCGGTGCCGTCGGCGAACGCGACGTCGTAGCCGTCGAAGCGGGCGACCTCGCCGCGGCGCCGGATCGATCCGTCGCCGACGTGCTCGAGGTAGCGGCCGTTGCGGACGGGTTCCTCTTCGCCAGGGCGGTGGCCGGGCGTCTCGATGCCCATGCGCTCGGCGAGTCGCTTGGGGCCCTTGAGGATCCGGTCGGCGAGGAAGCGGCGAAGGAACTTCGGGCGGGAGCCGAGGCGGGCGAGCGCGTAGTCGGCGGGTTCGCCGCCGAGGTACTTGGGCAGGTGCCAGGTGCCGCGGCGCACGGAGTGGACGCAGCTGGCGGCGTTCACGGCGGCTTCGCAGGCGATGTCGACGCCGGAGTTGCCGCCGCCGATGACCAGTACGTGCTTGCCGCGCAGGCGCGAAGGGTCTTTGAGCTGCGAGGAGTGCAGGACGGTGCCGCGGTACTCCTCTAGGCCGGGGTAGGTCGGCAGGTTGGGCGCCCAGTGGTGGCCGGTGGCGATGATGACCGCGCCGTAGCGCAGGCGCCGGGCGGCGTTCCCCGCGGCGGGCTTGACGACGACTTCGAAGCGGGAGCCCTCGACCGGTTCGAGGTGGGAGATCTCGGAGCCGTACCAGATGTGCTCGGAGAGGCCGAAGTGCTTGGCGTACGCGGTCAGGTAGTCGAGCATCTGGGCCGCGGACGGGTAGTCGGGCCAGTCGTCGGGCATCGGGAAGTCGGGGATCTCGGTCTGGGACCGGGAGGTGACGAGGTGGGTGTTGGGGTAGAGGGGGCTGTGCTGGTTCTGGGGGTTCCACAGGCCGCCGAGAACGGTGTCCCGCTCGTAGCAGTCCACTTCGAAGCCGTTCTCGCGGAGGTTCTTGACGGCGATGAGGCCGGACGCTCCGGCGCCGATCACGCAGACGGCCTCGCCGCGGTCGTAGGCGGCTTGGGAGGAGTACTCCTGCAAGGGACGGTCTCCTTCGGTGGGCATTCAGTCAGGTGCCGGACGGCTCTCCGCGATGCGACCGCCAGGGACGGTTGCGGTGCGGGGCGCCGAAAGACTGAGAGCAGATTACCGTGAACGGGACTCGTACTTTCGGGGGAGGTAGGCTGCGCGCGTGCTCTTCGAGCTGTGGAAACATCCCCGACCCACTGCCGCGGTATTCCGCCGCGACGGGCAGGTCGTGGTGTCTTCGCACCGTCTCGCCAAACAGGTGCTGGCCGATCGGGAGCGGTTTTCGGCGGCGAACGCGCTCGACGCGGTCACTCCGATCCCGGCGGCCTCGCTGCGGGAGTTGACGCGGCACCGGTTCCGGCTGCCCGCTACGTTGGCGAACAACGACACCGAGTCACATGAGCGGTTTCGGGCGGGTTTCGGGGAGGTCTTCGCGCCCGCGAAGGTGGAGGCGCTGCGCCCTTGGCTCCACGGCCTCTCCCGCCGTGCCGCGGCCGGGGTCGCATGGCGGCTGCGTGCGGGCGAGACGGTCGACGTGGACGCGGCGGTGTCGTCCGAGATTCCGCTGGCGGCGCTCGCGCGGCTGCTGGAACTGGACGTCGATGCCACCGGCGAGGTCAAGCGGTTCAGCCGGGCGGCCCTCGAACTCTTCTGGGGCGACCCGAGCGCCGAACGCCAGCGCGAACTGGCGGCGGTCGTGGGCCCGTTCCACACGCTGCTGCGCGGCTGGGCGCGCGAATCGACCGGTGCGACAAGGGAACTCCTGGACTCCTACGGAGAAGACGCCGCGACCGCGGCGCTGTTCTTCCTGCTCGTGGCGGGCCAGGAGACGACTTCGCAGTTCTTGACGCTGCTGCTGCACCGGTTGGTCGAGGAGCCGGACCTGCTCGCTTCGGAACCGGCCGCGATCGTGGAGGAGGGCCTGCGGCTGCTGCCGCCGATCACGTCGTGGCGGCGGGTCGCGAAGCGGGACACCGATATCGGCGGCTTCGAGGTGCGGGCGGGCGAGTCGGTCCTGGTGTGGCTGGCGGCCGCGGGCGTCGATGAGGACGTGGCCGAATGCCCCATGAAGATGGTCCCGGGCCAGCGGGGTTCGCGGCGGCACTTGGCGTTCGGCGCGGGTGCGCACCGGTGTCTGGGGAGTCAGTTGTCGCGCATGGAGGCCGAGGTGGTCGTGGCCGAGCTGGCGCCGCTGCTCCCCCGGTGCGAGGTCGTGCAGGCGCCGGTGAGCGAGCCGAACCTGTCGTTCCGGATGCCGAGTCCGCTGCTGGTGGCGCTGCGCTGACAGGCCGGGTCGCGTTGTGGACGCGGTCGAAACCCGATTGCCGCCGTTGGCTTTCCTTGCGAGGCTGGCGGGATGCGCGAATTCCTGGACTTCCGTCAACGTGCCGCCGCCTATGTCCTGCGGTGGCTGCCTGAGCGCCCCGAGATCGAGGTCCTGGTGATCCTCCACCGCGACGCCCCTGAAGCGGGCGTGCAGATCCCCGGGGGCGGGGCGCTTGTGCACGAGACGATCGGTGAGGCCGCCGTGCGCGAAGCGCGCGAGGAGACCGGCGTCGAGGAGCCGGCCTTCGGAGAGGCCCTGGGGAACTTGCTCTTTCGCGGCCCGATGTACGAGTACGGTCACCAGGTGACGAGTTACTGCTGGCTGCGGACCGCGGACACGCGGGACGTCTGGGACCACACGGTGGTCAGCCATGACGAGGACGATGGCCTGCGGATGCGCTGCGAGTTCCGTCCGGTCGGGGCAGCGGACATCGGCTTCGGCATGGACCGCTTCCTGCCGATGGCCGCCGCTCGCTTTACCGCCGCGCTTCCGGTTGCGGCCGGGCCGGAGGCTCCTGCGGAGACCGCGATGCGGGCGCCGGGGGTAGGGGCGCCCGCATCGCGGTGATTCGGCGCCTATTGGGCCGATTCGCAGCCAATGTATTGGAGTGTGTCCACTGCGGTGGGCGGGCGTGGGGGCCGGTGTTCAGAAGCGGCGAAGGTCCTCGTCGAGGTCGAACCATTCTTCGGCGCTGAGGCGGAAGACCTCGGGCGGGAGGTCAGCGGCACCGGCGGGGATCCAGCCGATGCGCTGGCCCGGCAGGTCTTTGAGGTTCTCGTACTCGGCAAGGCCCGGTTCGATCGGCCACGCTCCGATGAGGACGGCGGCGTCGATGCCACGGCGTTCCAGGGCTTCGAGGGTCAGGGCGGTGTGGTTGAGGGTGCCGAGCCCGGCCCGGGCGACCACGACCGCCGGGCAGCCGAGTTCCACGGCGAGGTCGCGGGCGGTCCAGCCGCCTTCGCCGAGCTGGACGAGCAGGCCGCCGGCGCCTTCGAGCAGGACCACCTCGGACTTCGCTTCGAGGATCGTCTCGGCGACCTTGTGGAGATTGAGCAGCGGCAGGCCGCTGCGGCGCGCGGCGGTGAAGGGCGCCAAGGGATCGGGGTAGAAGGCAAGGGTGCGGGCCGGTGCGCCGGAGAGGCGGGTGACCTCGGCGGCGTCGTCATCGTCGCCGGTCTGGGCGAGCTTGACGACCTCGACGCTACGGCCCTGCCGCATCAGGTAGGCGGCGAGCGCGGCGGTGGCGACGGTCTTGCCGACCCCGGTGTCGGTGCCGGTCACCAGGACCGGTCCTTCGAAGGCGATCACGGGTTCAACCTAACTGCCGCAGCAGCGGCGCTTCGGGCCGCGGCCGGTTGACCGCGCGTGCGTGACGAGGACCAACTATGTGACATGTGATATGGCACAACGCTGCAGGCGCGAGGCGCGAGGCGCGAGGCGCGAGGCGCGAGGCGCGAGGCGCGAGGCGCGAGGCGCGAGGCGCGAGGCGCGAGGCGCGAGGCGCGAGGCGCGAGGCGCGAGGCGCGAGGCGCGAGGCGCGAGGCGCGAGGCGCGGCAACCGGATTGTCGGCACCCCTGGCCATCATTGAGTCGGGGGGTTCTGCGAACCGACACACCCGACCTCGGGCGCGGCCTCGCGCCGGCGATGTCGGACCCGCCGGGCACCCTTGTGATCGGGGGCGTCCGATGGCGACTCACCCGACCTCGGGGGCCGGTCGCGTCGCTTCGATGACGTCGAGCGCCCGCTCGAAGTCGGCCGCCGGGACGCCGGTGTTCACGGTGATCCGCAGCCGCGACCGGTGGTCCGGTGTCGACGGCGGGCGGAAGCAGCCGACCGCGATGCCTTCGGCCGCACAGCGTTCGGCCCAGGCCGCGGCGGCGCGGGCGTCGCCCGCCGGCGGCGAGAGCACTCCGGCAGCCGGGATCGGGGCGTCGAGCAGCTTCGCGGCGCGGGCGGCGCGGCGGACGAGTTCGGTTCGGGCGCTGTCGGATTCGCGCGCGATCGCGAGGGCGGCGCCCGCCCCGGCGATGACCGCGGGCGGCGGCGCGGTGTCGTAGATGAAGGTGCGACCGGTGTCGTGCAGGTGGCGGCGCAGCACGGCCGGACCGGCGATCACACCGCCCGCCGCACCGAGGGCCTTCGAGAGCGTCGCGGTGAGGACGATGCCGGGATCGCCCGCGAGACCGGCGGCGGCGACGCCGCCCGCGCCTTGCGGGCCGATCGTGCCGATGGCGTGGGCCTCGTCGACGAGGAGCAGCGCGCCGTGGGCGCTCGTGAGAGCGTGGAGTTCGCGGAGCGGGGCCGCGTCGCCCAGGACCGAGTAGACCGACTCGACGGCGACGAGCGCGGGCCGCAGCGTCCGGAGCCGGTGTTCGAGGTCCTCGAGGTCGTTGTGCGCGAATGTGTCCGAACGGCCTCCCGAGAGGCGGGCCGCGTCGTGCAGGGACGCGTGGGCGTGGGCGTCGAGCAGGACCGGTCCGGCCAGCGCGGCCACCGCGCCGAGGTTGGCGAGGTAGCCCGAGGAGTACAGGACCGCGGTCTCGGTGCCGGTGTGGCGGGCGAAGTCCGCTTCGAAGGCCTCGTGGAGGCCGGTGGTGCCGCGCACGAGGCGCGAGCCGCCGGCGCCGAGCCCGTGCTCGGCGAGCGCGGCAGCGGCGGCGGTCAGGACGCCGGGGTGGCGGGAGAGCCCGAGGTAGTCGTTCCCGGCCAGGTCGATCGCGGTGGAACGGGGTCGGGCGGTGCGGGTGAGTCCGGCCTTGGCGCGGAGGTCCGCTTTGCGCGCCAACCGGTTCCAGATGGCGGCGGCATCGGGATCCGACACGGTGCGGCCGGAGTCGGACACCGCATCGCCGGCGAGGCCTGGCTCCGGCGCTTCGCCATCGGGCGCACGCTTCGCCGTGGCGGCCGCCTCCGTTTCAGCGTCGCGGGACCGGCGGATCGGTTGCGCGCCTTGCCCTGTGCTCATGCGGTGACCTCGTCGACCGCCTCGGCGAGGGCGTTCACGAGGAGGTCGGTCTCGTCGTCGCCGAGGGTCAGCGGGGGCATCAGCACGACCGTGTCGCCCAGCGGTCGCAGCCACACGCCGCGCTCGCGCGCGGCCTGGCAGACCGCGAAGCCCGTGCGGTCGCCGCGCGGCGCCACCTCGACGCCGATCATCGTGCCGAGCTGGCGGATCTCGACGACGCCTTCCTTGGCGCCCACCGGTTCCAGGAGCTTCGCGAGCCGTTCGCCCAGGCGGGCGGCCTGGCCGATCACGTCCTGCTCCCCCATCACCCGCAGGTTCGCCAGTGCGGCGGCGCAGCACAGTGGGTTCGCGGTGTAGGTGTGGCCGTGGAAGAACGTGCGCGGCGTCGTGTCGCCGGGCCGGGTCAGGAAGGCCTCGTAGACGTGCTCGGCGGCGAGCACGGCCGACAGCGGCAGGTACCCGCCGGTGATGCCTTTCCCGCAGGTGAGGAGGTCGGGGACGACGCCGGCGTGCTCGGCGGCCCACATCTTCCCGGTGCGGCCGAAGCCGGTCGCGACCTCGTCGAAGATGAGGAGCGCGCCGTAGGCGTCGGCGAGTTCGCGGGCGGCGCGCAGGAACGAGGCGTTGTAGTCGAGCATGCCCGCCGCGCCCTGGATCATCGGTTCGACGATGATCGCGCAGACCTGTTCGCCCGCACGGCGCATCACCGATCCCAGCTCGGCGATGGCGATCGCGTTGCGGTCCTCGCCGAGGGCCCGGTCGCCTGGCGAGCTGACGCCGATCGTCTCCAGCAGCAGCGGCTTGTACGCCTGGTGGAACAGGTCGTGGCCGCCGACGGCGACTGCGCCGAGGGTGTCGCCGTGGTAGGCGTGGTTCAGGCGCACGAACGTGGGTCGGGATTGGCCGGTCTGGGTCGAGTACTGGTAGGCGATCTTGAGGGCGGCCTCGACCGCGGAGGAGCCGTCCCCGGCGTAGAAGACCTTCGTCAGCTTGGGTCCGTCGCCCTTGGGCGCCAAGGCGATGAGCGCTTCGGAGAGTTCGATGCCCGGGGTGTGGGTGGTGCCGAGGAACGTGGAGTGGTCGAGCTTGGCGAGCTGCGCGGCGATGGCGGCGTTGATGTCGGGGTGGCCGTGCCCGAGCGTGGTGGTCCACAGTGAGGAGACGCCGTCGAGGAGGCGGCGGCCGTCGACGTCGATGAGCCAGGGGCCTTCGGCGCGGTCCACGACGACGGGCCGGTCTTCGGTCCAGGCGGCGTGCTGAGTGAAGGGGTGCCACACGGCGGAGGCGTCGCGGGCGATCCATTCGGCGCTGGCGGTCATCGCTCGACTCCTTAGACGGTTCCTACAAGGCGTATTGGAGGATACCGTCAGCGCCGGTTGATCTGACAAGGGCGCGCGGTCGTCCCGAGACCGGCCGTACCCCTCGGCTTCACCGTTATACGACCGAGGCCGCCGCAGTGTTCTTGATACGTGAGGCGTACTTTTGTGCGATCGCAACGGACCCACCGGCTCCGTCCTGGTTTTTACACTTTGAACACAGTGGGACGCTTGACAACCACTAACGCCACGGGCAGACTGGTGACACTTGCGGCAATCGCGGAGGATTGTCACTTACCGCCCTTCCGGTATCGCATCCTCGGCAAACCCCCTGCGCCGATGCGGCCACGCCCGTGCTCGACGTCGGCGGCGCCCTACCCGACCCCGCGGTGGTCACCTGCAACGATGCCGGTCGGCACCCAAGGCGGACGCTCGCGGAGCCGAGAACGAGGAAGGCCCTGTGTCGAACCAGAACCCCCCACCGGCTCCCGCCGAGCCCGCCGACGACGCGACTGAGGCCGACCGCAAGCCGAACTTCTCGGAGGTCTTCGGCAACAAGGAGGCCGCCGGCTTCCTCCTCGCGTTCTGCATCTCGAACGCCGGCGCGATGCTCAACCGCGTGGCGGTCACGTTCCTCGTCTTGAACAGCACCGGGTCCGAGGCGCTCGCCGCCGCCTCCTTCGCCATCAGCTTCGCGCCTTACCTGGGTCTGGCCCAAGTTCTCGGCGCCATTGTGGACCGATACGCCTACCGCAGCGTCATGATCGTGTGCGACCTGCTGCGCGCCTGCCTCATCGCGCTGCTGCTCATCCCGGACCTGCCGGTGTGGGCGATGATCGCGGTGGTCTTCGCCGTGGCCGCCGTCCAGCCCGCGTACAACGCCGCCCGCGTCGCCACCCTCGCCCAGATCCTCACCGGCGACCGCCTCTCGGTCGCGATCGCGCTCACCTTCAGCGCCGCCGCCGTCGCGCAGATCATCGGCTACCTGGCCGGGGGCCTGCTCTCGGCGCTCGACCCGCACACGGCCCTCGCGATCAACGCGGCCCTGTTCGCGTTCAGCGCCGTCGCGATCACCGGCCTGGTGCGGCACCGGCCCTCGGTGAACAAGCGCGACGAGCGCCGCCACGTGCTCACCGAGACCGGCGACGGCATCAGGATGCTGCGCGACAACAAGGTCCTGCGCACCGTGTCCTTCGGGATCTGGGGCCTGTTCGCGCTCTCCGCCGTCCCCGAAGGCGTCGCGGTCCTGTGGTCGGCGCACCTGGGCGGCGACTCCAAGACGCAGGGCATGATCATGGCCGTCGACGCCGCCGCCGCGGTCGTCGCGACCCTGCTCTTCACGCGTTTCGTACGGCCTTCGGTGCGCGACAGGCTCATCCGGCCGCTCGCGTTCATCGGCCCCGTGGTGCTGACGGCCGCGCTGCTCGACCCGCCGCTCGCCGGCGTCCTGCTCATCGCCGTCGGCGCGGGCGTCGCCAACATGATCATGGCGCCCATGAACGCGACCCTCGCGCAGTGCATCCCCGACGGCTGGCGCGGCCGCGTGGTCTCCGCCGTCAACTCCGGGCTGCAGCTGTGCCAGGGCGCCGCCATCGCCGGGGTCGGCCTGGTCGTCCAGTTCGGGGTGCCCGTGCCGTATGTGGTGGGCGCCTGGGGACTCGTCGGCTTCCTCATCCAGTTCCTGGTGACCCGCAACTGGCCCAGCACCGCGGAGATCGACGCGGCCAAGGCGGCCGCCGCCCCGCCGCCCGTCGCCACCACCTGACCACTCGTCCCCCGCACGGCGGAGTCCGCCACTGCGCTCCGGTCCCGAGAGCTAGGCTCGTCTCGGCGTCGCCGGACCGCAGCGCGGGCCGACGGGACGCCACCGAGGCCGGGAAGCAACAGGAGCACCAAACGTGGAACACGCAAAGACCGTCGAGCTGCGCGGACACCTCATCGACCAGGGCGTCTTCGCCCGCGTCATGGACGACGTCCTCGAATACTCGGGGGCCTACACGATCGACCGCTTCGACGTGGGACGCCACCACACCGACGAGTCCTACGTCCAGCTCACCGTCTCCGCCGAGACCCCCGAGCTGCTCGAACGCATCGTCATGCGCCTCCAGACCCACGGCGCCAACCCGCAGGACCCCGGCGTCGCCACCCTCAAACCGGCCCCGCGCGACGGCGTCTTCCCCGAGGACTTCTACTCCACCACCAACTTCGACACCCAGATCCGCCTCAACGGCGCCTGGATGGACGTCCAGAACTCCGAGATGGACTGCGGCATCATCGTCAGCGAGGACCGCGCCTCCGCCTGGACCCTCCCGGTGTCCGACGTCAAGGCGGGCGAGCTGGTCGTCTGCGGCGGCGAGGGCGTCAAGGTCCTCCCGCTGCCCGAGCCCGAGCGCAAGAGCCCCGAGTCCTCGAACTTCGAGTTCATGAGCGGCGGCGTCTCCTCCGAACGGCCCCAAGCGCTCCAGGTCCGCCAGATCGCCGAGCGCATGCGCGAGGTCAAGGCCCGCGGCGAGAAGATCCTGTGGGTCGGCGGGCCCGCCATCGTCCACACCGGGGCCGGGCAGGCCCTGGAGGCGCTCATCAACGAGGGCTACGCGGACGTCATCTTCGCCGGGAACGCCCTCGCCGCGCACGACATCGAGTCGAACCTGTTCGGCACCTCGCTCGGCGTCGACCTCGACAAGGGCCACGGCGTGCCCCACGGCCACGAGCACCACATCCGCGCCATCAACAAGATCCGCACCTGCGGGTCCATCGCCGAGGCCGTCGAACAGGGCGTCCTCAAGGGCGGCATCATGCACGCGATGGTCAAGAACAAGAAGGACTTCGTGCTCGTCGGGTCCGTGCGCGACGACGGCCCGCTGCCCGACGTGTACACCGACGTCATCGAGGGCCAGCGCGCCATGCGCGCCGCGCTCCCGGGCGTGGGCTTCGCGATCATGGTCGCGACCATGCTGCACTCGATCGCGACCGGCAACATCCTGCCCGCGAAGGTCCCGCTGGTGAGCGTGGACATCAACCCCGCCACGGTCACCAAGCTCGCCGACCGGGGCTCGGCCCAGGCGATCGGCGTCATCACCGACATCGGCCTGTTCTGCGAGCAGCTCGCCGGTGAGCTCGTGGTGGGTTACAAGCGCGAGTAGCAGAGTGATCGCGAAGGGCGGCCTGGTTCCCGGCCGCCCTTCGCCGTGTCGTCCGGAAATGGCCTGATTCGGGCGGGGGTAGCGCTTTCCAAATCGGCATCCGCCCGCTATGATCCCATTAAATCGATTCATGTCGATGTATTAATTGAATCGTTTCACCGGCACCACTTTCTAGGAGCAGCAATGTCCCTCTCCCCCAAGCGAAGACTCCGCGTCCTCGTCGCGACCGCCGCCGCCGTCATCGCGGGCGCCGCAGGCGCCGTCGCCCTCCCCGTCCTCGACGGCGCCGCCGTCGCCCAGACCGCCTGCGGCGCCAACTCGCCCCACGCCACGGTCACCGGCTCCAGCGGCGCCTACGTCACCAAGGAGGGCTCGACCACGGTCTACTCCGGCAGCGACTACCGCGCCGCCGTCCAGGCCGGGGTCGACACCATCTCCAGCGGCCAGCGCGTCGCCGTCATGGCCTCGGGCAACATCGGCGCGAACACCATCACGATCCAGAGCGGCAAGACCTTCGAGGGCTGCGGCATGATCACCGTGGGCAACCGCTCCGGGCGCGGCGCGATCGAGGCGATCAACACCACCGACGTCAACATCGCCTTCCTGAAGATGAGCGGCAACCCGTACTTCGGCCTCCGGTTCTCCGGCACCAACGGCCTGAAGCTCGGCGACATCGACCTCACCCTCAGCGGCGGCCTGGGCATCCGCTTCGACCGCGACGCGGCGTGGAACTACAACGTGACGATGAACGACGTCTACGTGTCGGGCGCCGGCAGCCATGCCGTGGAGACCTGGAACATCGACGGTTTCAACATCACCAAGGTGACCGCGCGGAACGTCGGCGAGTCGGGCCTGCTGATCCAGAACTCGAGGAACGGCTGGGTCGGCACCGTCGACGGCAACAACGTCGGCGCCGGCACCGGCTATGCGACGTTCCGGATGGCCAACACCAACGGCAAGACCGCGAGCGGCGGCTACGCCACCAACATCTGGGTCGACAACGTGATCTCCCGAGGCGGCGGGCGCGGGATCTTCTGCGTCTCGCAGTCCGGCGGCGTGGTCATCAAGAACGTGGACCTGGCGAGCAACGGGAACAACTCGGTCCTGATCGAGAACTGCTACAACGTGTCGATCAGGGGCGGGACCGTCAACGGCGGCGGCGAGGTGCGCCTCGCGGCCCGCACGGAGTTCGCCAACAACAAGGACATCTGGATGATCATGACCGTGAACAACACGTCGGTGCGGGAGTCGCCCTGCGGCGAGAACACCAACTGGACGATCAGCGGCAACGCGTCCGTGAACGTGTGCTGACAGGGGCATGGCGAAGGGCCGGAGTCGTCACTCCGGCCCTTCGTGCGTTCGGTGTCTCTAGGGGACGACCTCGCGGTGGCGGGCGAGGTCGGACGCGCCGATGACGCCGGCCTTGGAGCCGAGCTCGGCGGCGCGGACCTCGGCGACGGGCACCTTGGCCCGGTTGCCCAGGGCCTCCTGGTAGTGCCTGCGGATCGGGTCGAGGAGCAGGTCGCCCGCGTCCACGACGCCGCCGGCGATGAGGATGACGCCGGGGTCGATGAGGTTGACCATGTCCGCGGCGGAGTTGCCGAGGTAGTAGCCGATGAAGTCGAAAGCGCCCAAGGCGACCTCGTCGCCCTGGCGGGCGGCCTCGGTGACCTGGCGTCCGGTGATGGACTCGGGGTCGCCGCCGGCGAGCTTGAGGAGGATCGCGGCCTTCGCGGGGTGCTCGGCGGCGCCTTCCTGGGCGGCGCGGGTCAGGGCACGGCCGGAGGCGTACTGCTCCAGGCAGCCGTGGCGTCCGCAGCCGCACTGGCGGCCGTCGGGCATCACGGAGCGGGTGTGGCCGATCTCGGCAGCGACGCCGTTGGTGCCGCGCAGGAGGTTGTCCTTGACGACGATGCCGCCGCCGACGCCGGTGCCGATCGTGTAGAGCACGGAGGAGCGGTGGCGCTTGGCGGCGCCGTACTTGTGCTCGCCCCAGATGGCGACGTTGGCGTCGTTCTCGACGACGACGGGGAGGTCGATGGCCGCGGCGACCTTGTCGCGCAGCGGCTCGTTCTGCCAGGAGAGGTTGGGGGCCAGCATGACCGTGGAGCGGTCGGAGGAGATCCAGCCCGCCGCGCCGATGCCGACGGCCTCGATCTCGCGGCCTTCGCGCAGCTCTTCGACGACTTCTTTGACCGCCTGGATGACGCCGGGCGTGTCCTCCGCTGGGGTGGGGCGCCGGGTCGTGGCGAGGACGTTGCCGTTCTCGTCGACGACGCCGCCGCCGACTTTGGTGCCCCCAATGTCGACACCGATAGTCAGACTCACTGCTGTACCCTCCAGCGGTTCACGGTTTGAGGCGTTGGATGCCGCGCGACGCTGCGGGCCTCCGAGGACTTTACAGCGCGATGACCTGGAGATGAAATCGGCCGTTCCGTCCTACTCGGCGAAGGTATCACCGAGGGGCTGCGGAGAGACCTTCTCGCGTGACTGCGTGCAACGGTCGCTCGCCATTCGAACCCCTGCTCCGCTAAGCTGCCCTTAGCATCATGGTCTGCCTCACAGTCCCTCTTCCATCGGAAGTTGACCCACCGGTAACATGATCTGTGAGCCACTTTACAAAGCCGTGAACATGGCGTCTTGAACGGAGCCTTATCCATGCGCGAGTTCGCCGTCCCCCCCGTGGTGACTGTGCCCGACGAAGACAACACCCTCTCCGCGCTGTGGGACGCGGCCGAGAACCACCCCTCCTCCATCCTTTTCATGCGCACCTTCGATGACGGCGCCACCTGGCAGGACGTCACCTCGGTCGAGTTCCGCGAGCAGGTCATCGCCGCGGCCAAGGGCTTGGCCGCCGCCGGGATCCAGCCCGGCGACCGGGTCGCGCTGATGTCCGCCACCCGCTACGAGTGGACCCTGCTCGACTACGCGATCTGGGCCGCCGGGGCCGTCACCGTGACGATCTACGAGACCTCCTCGGCCGACCAGGCGAAGTTCATCCTCGAGGACTCCGGCGCCGTCGCGGTGATCGTCGAGGACGCCGAGATGACCGCGATGGTCGAAGGCCTGGGCACCCAGGTCAAGCACGTGTGGACCATCGACGGCGACAAGGGCGCGATCGTGTCCCTCGACGAACTGGGGGCGGGCGCCGACATCGACATCGAGGAGCGCCGCACCTCCCGCAAGGCCGACGACCTCGCCACGATCGTCTACACCTCCGGCACCACCGGCCGCCCCAAGGGCTGCATGCTCACGCACCGGAACCTCTTGGCCGACATCCGCAACGTCATCCCCGAGGTACCCGGCGTCCTCTACGACGGCGCCCGCATGCTGCTGTTCCTCTCTCTCGCGCACGTGCTCGCGCGCATCCTGCAGCTCGCCGGCATGGAGTCGCGCACGACCATCGCCCACGCCGACCGCACCAAGCTCACCGCCGTCATGCCCGTGGTCAAGCCGACCACGCTGCTGGCGATCCCCCGCGTGTTCGAGAAGGTCTACGCCGGCGCGTACCAGAAGGCCGTCGACGGCGGCAAGGGCCACCTGTTCGAGAAGGCCACGGTCTGCGCCAAGGAGTACAGCCGCGCGCTCGACAAGCCCGGCGGGCCCGGCCTCGGCCTCAAGCTCCGCCACAAGCTGTGGGACGTGCTCGTCTACTCCAAGATCCGAGCCGCGATCGGCGGCGAGTGCAACTCCGCGGTCTCCGGCGGCGCGGCCCTCGGCCCCGAACTGGGCCACTTCTTCCGCGGCGCGGGCGTCACCATCTACGAGGGCTACGGCCTCACCGAGACCTCCCCGGTGCTCTCGCTCAACCTCGAGACCGCCATCAAGGTCGGCTCCATCGGCCGCCCGACCCCGGGCACCGCCCTGCGCGTCGCCGACGACGGCGAACTCCTGGCCAAGGGCCCGCAGGTCTTCCCCGGGTACTGGAACAACGACGCCGCCACCGCCGAGGTCCTCGACGCCGACGGCTGGTTCTCCACCGGCGACATCGCCGAGATCGACGACGACGGGTACGTCACCATCACCGGCCGCAAGAAGGACATCATCGTCACCGCGGGCGGCAAGAACGTCGCCCCCGGGCCGCTCGAGAAGATCCTCGACGCCCACCCGCTCATCGCCTACGCCATGGTCGTCGGCGAGGGCCGCCCGTACATCGGCTGCCTCATCTCGGTCGACGGCGACATGCTCCCCGACTGGCTCTCCCGCCACGGCAAGGACCCGAAGACCCCGATCGAGGACCTCACCGAGGACCCCGAGCTCCTCGCCGAGCTCCAGGAGAAGGTCGACGAGGCCAACCTGACGGTCTCCCGCGCCGAGCAGATCAAGCAGTTCCGGGTCATTCCTGTTGAGTTGTCCGAGGATGCCGGGGAGATCACCCCCTCAGTCAAGGTCAAACGGCACGTTGTCATGGAAAAATACTCAAGCGAGATCAACGCGCTCTACGACACGGCGAAGGCGCGACGAAACGAGTAAGCGAGGTGCCCGCATGGGCGATGAGGCGGTGCTGGAGCGCCAGTGGCGACTGCCCGCCGTCGCGCTGCGAGGCGTGCTGTTCGCGCTGGTCGCGGTCTTCGGTTGGGCCTCGGAAGGGCTCGCCGACGCCGCGACCTGGTGCGGCATCCTCGCCCTCGCGGCGCTCCCCGGCGTGGTCCTTCCCCGGCACCGGCTCCTGGCACCCGCCGGGCAGCTCGCCGAGGTCGTCGTCGTCGTCCTCGGCACCCTCGCCACCGACGGCCTCCCCGCCTGGATGCTCCCCTACCTGATCGCGCCCTTCGCGACCGCCGCGTTCGACGCCGCCGAGCAGGACGAGGGCCGCTACTCGCGGCTGCGCTCCTGGGTGCCGCCCGTGCTCGTGGCCGTCGCCGCGGTCGGCCTCATCGCGCAGGCCCCGCGCGTGTCCGCGTACGACCGCGGTACTTACGTGACCACCGTGGCCGTGGCGCTCGCCTTCGGGCTCGCCTCGGCCGTCGGCGCCTGGTGGCTGCGCCGCTCCCGGTCCTCGGACCTGCACCACTCGCAATTGCCGTACGCGGAAGCGGCCGCGCTGCTCACCCAATTGCGCGTCGTCGCCCGCCAACTCCCCGGATCCACACTGGACCCGGGCGGGATCGCGACCGAGATCGTCGACACCGCTTCGCGCATACCGGGAGTCGCCCGCGCCGCCGTGCTCTCCGCGGCCTCCGGGCGGCGCCTGGTCGTGCTCGCCCAGCACGCCGACGAACGCGTCGACTGGGAGACCTCCCCCCAGATGAACTCGCTCCTGGCCGACGCCTGGGCCGGGCAGAAACCGCAGGCCGGGCAGGTCCCGCTCTCGCGCTCCACCCAAGGACCCGTCGCCTCCCTCGTCATCCCCCTCGTCGCCGAGGGCCGTACCGTCGGCCTCGTCGCGATCGAATCCGACGACCCGGCCGCGTTCGGCCCCGAGGCCATCACCGCCGCCGAGGACCGCACCAAGGGCGCCGCGCTCCGGCTCGAGACCGCGCTCCTGTTCGAGGACGTGCGGTCCATGGCGACCACAGAGGAACGCCAGCGCCTCGCCCGCGAGATCCACGACGGCATCGCCCAGGAGCTGGCGATGCTCGGCTACGGCATCGACAACGCCATGGCGATCCTGCCGCCCGAGGCCGACGAGGCGAAGGGCGAGCTGGAGGACCTGCGCTCCGAGGTGACGCGGCTCGTGACCGAGCTGCGGTTCTCTCTGTTCGAGCTCCGCTCGAACGTCGACCGTCAGGGCGGGCTGGCCTCGGCGATTGCGGACTATGCTCGTACTGTGGGCGCTTCCGCCGGCCTCAGGGTGCATTTGTCGCTCGACGAGGGCGGGGCGAGGCTCCCCGCCAGTACCGAAGCGGAGCTGCTGAGGATCGCACAGGAGGCGATCACCAATGCCCGCAAGCATGCCCGGGCCGAGAATCTGTGGGTGACGTGCGAGGTGGACCCGCCTTACACGCGCATCGAGGTGACCGATGACGGCCAGGGCCTCTCAGGCGAGGCCCCGGAGGGACGCTACGGGCTGGCGATCATGAGCGAGCGGGCCGAGCGGATCCGCGGGTCACTGGAGATCCGCCCGCACCAGCCGCACGGGACGACGGTGGCGGTGGTGCTCAACGCGGGGGCACGGCCGACGCCGCGGGCGGAGACCCCCCGCCCGGGATCGGCGGCCTGGGCGGCCGCCGACCGCACATCGAGAACTGAACAGCCGGCACGACGGCCCGGCCGCGAGAAGAATTTAAGGCTTGCAAGCTGCGCCTTGAGCGGCCGTGGCAGCCAACGAGGAGAGAGACGACATGAACGCTGAGGCCCAGGAGACGACCGGTCAGACGACCGTGCTCATCGTCGACGACCACGACCTGATCCGCAAGGGTCTCCGGCATGCCTTCGACCGCGACCCCGAGTTCGAGGTGGTCGGCGAGGCCGACACGGCCGCGGACGCGCTGCGCCACGCGGCTTCGCTCATGCCGTCGGTCGTGATCATGGACCTGCGCCTGCCCGACGGCTCGGGGCTGGACGCGACGCGCAAGCTCCGCAAGGCCCACCCGAACATGGGGATCGTGGTGCTGACGATGTACGCGGGCGACGACCAGCTGTTCGGCGCCCTGGACGCGGGCGCTTCGGCGTTCGTTCCGAAGTCGGCCCCGGCGAACGACGTGGTCTCGGCGGCGCGGCACGCGGCGGCGAACCCGACGGCGTTCAGCGCCGCGGACCTGGCCGAGGCGATGCAGCGGCGCCTGACGCCGACCGGCCCGCAGCTCTCGCCGCGCGAGTCCCAGGTGCTGAAGCTCCTCGCGGACGGCCTCTCGGTGGCCGGCATCGCGAAGCAGCTGTACGTGTCGGAGTCGACGGCGAAGACGCACATCTCGAAGCTCTACGAGAAGCTCGGCGCCGGCAACCGCGCCCAGGCCCTCATGACCGCCCTGAAACTCGGCCTCCTGGAAGCCCCCGACCAGCCGAAGTTCTAACCGGCGCGGGCACCCGCGCCCGCGTCGAGTTCCGCTCGGAGCGGTCCCTCCGGCTGAACCGGTCCTTGACCAGCGAAGACACCGGACTGCCGGACCCTCGCGAGCGGGTGGTCCTTTTCGGTTGGTCGGAGGCGGACGCGGGTTGGAAGGGCCATGCCCTATCTCGCGTCGGCGGATCGCCGACGCCTTCGGCCCGCGCCGTTCAGACCGTCTCGCCGTAGAGCATGCCCTCGAGCCTGCCGGCCTGGCGGTCCCAGGTCCATTCGCTCAGGGCCCATTCGCGACCGGCCTCGCCGAACTTGCGCGCCAGCGCGGGGTCGGCGAGGACCTGCGTGAGCCGGAAGGTGAGTTCGCCGAGGTCGCGGCCGTCGACCACCCAGCCGGACCGGTCGTGCAGCACCGTGTCCGGCGCCCCGCCCGAATCGCCGGCGATCACCGGCAGCCCGGTGGCGGCCGCCTCGAGGAACACCGCGCCGAGTCCTTCCACGTCGAGACCGCGGCGCCGGGTCCGGCACGGCATGGCGAAGACGTCCCCGGCCGCGAAGTGCGCGGCCAGCTCGGATTCGGGGACGCCGCCGGTGAAGACGACCTGCTTCTCGACCCCGTGCTCGCGTGCCATGGCGCGCAGCCGCGCCTCATAGGGGCCCTGGCCGACGATGAGGAGCCGCACGTCCCCGCCCACCTGCTCTCTCACGTGCGGCAGGGCCGCGATGAGCATGTCCTGGCCCTTGCGGGGCACCAGGCGCGAGACGCACACGATGACCGGCAGGCCCGCGAGGCCGTGGCGTTCGCGCACCGGCGCGCCGTCGACGCCGGGGTGGAAGGTCTCGGCGTCGATGCCGAACGTCAACTGCTCCAGCCGGGTCAGGTGCCCGGCGACCGGTGCGATGCGCCGGTGCGTGTAATCCCCCAGGTAGGTCATGACGTCGAGCGATCCGGCGATGCGCTGCAGGGCGCTGCGCGTGCCCGGCATCATCGCCCAGCCGACCTCGTGGCCGTGGGTGAGGGCGATCGCGCGTTCGATGCCGGTGTCGTGCTTCAGGCCCGCGGCGAGCAGGCCGAGGGGGGCGGCGGCGCCGAACCAGACGCGGTCGCAGCGGTGCTCGCGGGCGAGGTCGGTGACGGCGCGGGCGACCCTCGGGGTGGGCAGCAGCATCGCGGAGCGGTCGCGGACCACGGTGAAGGGCTGGGCGGCGTCGAACGCGGCCCAGTCGGGCGAGGTAGAGGTGTAGACCACCAGGTCATCGGAGGGCAAGCGCAAGGCCATGCCGTGCACAAAGGTCTGTATGCCGCCCCGGCGGGGCGGGAAGTCGTTGGTCACCAGCAGCGTCCGGCTCATCATGACCCCCTTCATGATCCGACCAGTCTGACACGCGGGCCCGGTCGTGCGCGGGGATCCGCGATGACCGGCGGTGGAACACCTGCGGTCGGCAGTTTCGGTCTGTGACCACGGTGGCACACTGGTGCCTATGTTGAGCGGCCAGGCAAGCGGCGACGAAGGCCCTGAACCCGGCGCTGCCGGGGACGGCGGCACCGCAGAAGGACCCTCCGAAGAGGACCCCGCCGAACCGGGTCCGGCCGGGGACGGCGCGGCGAACGCCGACGGCGTCCCGGCCGTGTTCCTCTCAGAGCCGGTGCGGCGCAGGGCCGTCGAGATCGCCGCGGTCGCCATGCCGGGGCTCGGGCAGGGGAAGGTCCCGGCTCGGCTGCGCCGCTTCCTCAAGTTCAGCCCGGTCAAGCGCGCGAAGCTCGCGAAATCGGAGCTCGCGGTCGCGCTCGCCTCCGACGCCGCGTTCCGCGAGGGCCTCGCCGAGGTGCTCACCGCGACCGACTCGCCCCTCATCGAGGCGATCGCCACCGGCGGCGAGGTCTCGCCGATGGCCGACCCGGCCGAGGTCGCCGCGCTCGCCTATCTGCTGCGGCCCGAGGGCTGGCGCGAGCTCATCGCCACCGCGGTGCAGGCGATCCCCGAGCCCGCCGAGGCCCCGGCCGCGGAAGCGCCCGACGAGGCCGGCCTGAAGCGGTTGGCGGCGTTGGAGAAAGAGAACGGAAAGCTCCGCGCGGCCCTCGCCGAGCAGCGCTCGGCCGCCACGGTCCTGCAAGAGGACGTGCGCCGCGCCCGCCGCGAACTCAAGGAGATCGAGGAGCGGGCCGCGAAAGCGGCCGGTGACCTCGCCGCCGAACGCGGCCGTCTCAAGCACCTCGACGCGGAGCGGCGTTCCGAGCGCCGCCGCCTCGAATCC
This sequence comes from Glycomyces rhizosphaerae, assembly GCF_042647865.1. Taxonomy (NCBI): domain Bacteria; kingdom Bacillati; phylum Actinomycetota; class Actinomycetes; order Glycomycetales; family Glycomycetaceae; genus Glycomyces; species Glycomyces rhizosphaerae. The sequence continues at coordinate 329,463 of NZ_JBHRWO010000021.1, read as the reverse complement.
GAAGTGGAGTCGCTGAAGGAGCAGCTCGATCGGATCCGCAAGGCCGACCGGGAGCACGAGCGGCTCGCCTCCTCGCGGTTGTGGCTGCTCATGGAGACCCTCTCGGGGACGACCACGGGCCTGCGCCGCGAGCTCGGGCTCGAACCGGTCCCCGACCGTCCCGCCGACTACATCTCCGACGAGCTCTGCGCCGAACCCGAGCAGCGCACCGCCGAGGGTTCACGGGGCCTGGAGCAGACCGACCCGCAGCGCCTCGACCATCTCCTGTCGCTGCCGAACCCGCACCTCATCGTCGACGGCTACAACGTGACGATCTCAGCCTGGGGCGAGACACTGACGCTCGAGCAGCAGCGCAACCGGCTCGTGCAGGGACTGGGCACCGTCGCGGCGCAGACGAACGCGGAGATCACGGTGGTCTTCGACGGGGCGGACGCGATCTTCGGCGCCAAGCCGAGCGCCCGCGGCGTGCGGGTCCTGTTCAGCGCCAAGGACCAGATCGCCGACGACGTGGTGGTCGAGCTCGCCCGGGTCGAGCCCGAGGGCCGGCCCGTCGTCGTCGTGTCCTCGGACCAGGAGGTCGCGATGCGGGCGCGGCGCGAAGGCGCGTTCCCGGTGCCGTCGCCGGTCCTCGTCCGCTGGCTGCAGCGCAGCTAGCGGACTTTCAGCATCACCGAGCCGGCCGCCAGGTCGTGGAGTCCGCGGTGGTACGGGTGGGCCAGCGCGGTCAGGGCCGGGAGCAGGAGCGAGAGCAGCACGGCCCGCACCAGCGCGCGGACGAAGCCGATCCTGCCGCCGTGGTCGGACGAGACGCAGGCGATCCGCATGAGCGCCATGCCGAGGGTCTGGCTGCCGGCGGCCAGCGCGAGCGTGTAGTAGACCGCGAACAGGACCGAGGTGACGAGGTTCGCTCCGGCGACCACGAGTTCGAAACCGGTGGCGAATTCGAGGAGGTAGGAGAAGACCAGGCAGGCGGTCCAGTCGATGAGCAGCGCGACGAAGCGCGAGCCCAGCGCTGCCAGATCTTGGCCGGAGCCGGTGGTTTCGGGGGTGTTCGCACCGCGTTCGCTGGTCATGGAACGAGTCTACGGGTGAGCCCGATTGGCGGCGTGTGCACCGTCCTGAGCAGTGGTTTCGATCAATGTGGAACAGACCTGAACAATGCAAGTAACACGCATGAAACATTTGATTTACGGTGGGGCAATTGACCGGGGCTAGCGTTTCGGCTAATAAGCTTAGGTGTCGACAGCGAGGTCGGCCTGACTTGACCAGAGGGCTGCAGTACGGGTCCTCCGGCACTCACCTACCGAGAGGAATACCTTCGTGTTCTCCAGCCCTGAAGAGCTCCTCGGCTACGTCCGCGACAACGACGTGAAGTTCATCGACGTCCGGTTCTGCGACCTGCCCGGCGTCATGCAGCACTTCAACATCCCGGCCGAGTCCTTCGACAACGACCTCCTCGAGGAGGGCCTCGCGTTCGACGGCTCCTCGATCCGCGGATTCCAAGAGATCCACGAATCGGACATGCTGCTGCTGCCCGACGTCGCGACCGCGTTCGTCGACCCCTTCCGCGAGCAGAAGACGCTCGCCCTGAACTTCTTCGTCCACGACCCGTTCACCCGCGAGGCCTACAGCCGCGACCCGCGCAACGTCGCGAAGAAGGCCGAGCAGTACCTGGCCGGCTCCGGCATCGCCGACACCGCGTACTTCGGAGCCGAGGCCGAGTTCTACATCTTCGACTCGATCCGCTTCGACCAGACCGCGAACCAGGCGTTCTACGAGATCGACTCGATCGAGGGCGCGTGGAACACCGGCGCCGACGAGCCGGGCGGCAACCTCGGCTACAAGCCGCGCCACAAGGGCGGGTACTTCCCAGTCGGCCCGGTCGACCACTTCGCGGACCTGCGCGACCGCATGGTCACCAACCTCATCGACGGCGGCCTCACCATCGAGCGCGCCCACCACGAGGTCGGCACCGCGGGACAGTCGGAGATCAACTACCGCTTCGACACGCTGCTGCACTCCGGCGACGACGTCCAGAAGTTCAAGTACATCATCAAGAACACCGCCACCCAGGCCGGCAAGACCGTGACCTTCATGCCGAAGCCGCTGTTCGGCGACAACGGCTCGGGCATGCACACCCACCAGTCGCTGTGGGCGAACGGCGAGCCGCTGTTCTACGACGAGACCGGTTACGCCGGCCTCTCGGACACCGCCCGCCACTACATCGGCGGCCTGCTCAAGCACGCCCCGAGCCTGCTGGCCTTCACCAACCCGTCGGTGAACTCCTACCGCCGCCTGGTGCCGGGCTTCGAGGCCCCGGTGAACCTGGTCTACTCGCAGCGCAACCGCTCCGCGTGCACCCGCATCCCGGTGACCGGCTCGAACGCGAAGGCCAAGCGCGTCGAGTTCCGCGTGCCGGACCCGTCGAGCAACCCGTACCTGGCCTTCTCGGCCATGCTCATGGCGGGCCTGGACGGCATCAAGAACAAGATCGAGCCGCCGGCGCCGGTCGACAAGGACCTGTACGAGCTCGGCCCGGAGGAGTACGGCGACATCGCCCAGGTCCCCGGCTCGCTCGACGAAGTCCTGAACCACCTCGAGGCGGACCACGACTTCCTCACCGAGGGCGGCGTGTTCACGCCCGACCTCGTCGAGACGTGGATCCAGTACAAGCGCGAGAACGAGATCGACCCGATCCGCCTGCGCCCGACGCCGCACGAGTTCGACCTGTACTACGAGGTCTAAGGGATTAGCGCGCAAGGGGCGCGACCGGTGTGATGCACCGGTCGCGCCCCTTGAACGTTTGTTCACCACAGGAGCCGCGAGGGATACTCGCCCGGTGCCTCCCCGCTTCCTTCCCGAACGCGATCGGGACCTCTACCGCGACGCGTCCGCGATGTCGATCGGCATCTGCATAGTCGGCGTCTCCTTCGGCGCCCTGGCCACCTCGGCCGGGCTGCCCTGGTGGATCCCGGTCGCCATGTCCTTCCTGACGTACGCGGCCACCTCCCAGTTCGCGATGCTCGCCGTCGTCATGGCCGGAGGCGGCGTCCTCGCCGGGCTCGCGGCCGGGGTGCTCGTGCACCTGCGGCACATCCCCTACGGACTGGCCGTCGGCAACCTCTACTGGGACAAGTGGTGGACGCGCGTCCTCGGCACGTTCACGCTCATCGACCAGTCGACCGCGTTCGCGCTGGCGGCGGGCGACGACCGGCGGCGTGCGAAGGCCGCGTACTGGATCACCACGACGATCATGTTCGTCGCCTGGAACGTCGGCACCGTGATCGGCGTCCTCGCGGGCGGGTTCATCCCCGACCCGAACGTGTTCGGCCTCGACGCGGCCTTCCCGGCGCTCCTGCTGGCGCTGGTGATGCCCGCGCTGAAGGACCGCGACACGCTCCTGGCGGCCCTGGTGGGCGCGGCGATCGCCGCCGCCACGGCGCCGTTCCTGCCCACGGGCATCCCGGTCCTGCTGGCGCTCGCCGGGCTCCTCGCGACCTGGCCGCGCCGCAAGCCGAAGGAGGACGCGGCATGACCATGACCGCCGTACTCGCCCTGGCCGCGGGCGTCTTCCTGGTCCGCCTCGCCGGTCCGCTGATGCGCAGCCGCATCGACGTCTCCGAGCGGACGGAGACGCTGATGAAGCGCGGGGCCATCGTGGTGCTCGCGGCGCTCGTGATCACCGGCGCGCTGTTCGCCGACGGCGGCTTCGCGGGCTGGGCCCTCCCGGCCGGCGTCCTCGTCGGCGGGCTCCTGGCCTGGCGTAAAGCCCCGATCCTCGTCGTCGTCGTCGCGGCCGCCGCGACCACGGCGCTGCTGCGGCTGGGCGGGATCGCTTAGCGGGCAAGGGAAAGGGCCGCACAGTTCGCACTGTGCGGCCCTTCCTCTACTCAGCTAGGAGTCCTTGTCCCGCAAGGGGTTCGGACCCGGCATGCCGATCTACCAGTCCTGCGCGGCGCGGCGGCGGCGCATGATCAGGAAGATGGCGGCGGCGGCCACGATGAGCGCGGCGGCCGAGCCGATCATGATCGTCATCGAGCTACCGGTGGTGGGCAGCTGCGGCTGAGCGGACGGGGTCTCGCTCGGCGAGGGGGTCTCCTCGTCGCACGGGATCCACTGGACGCCGCCGTAGGTGGCGTCCTTCTGGGTCTCGATGTAGTAGTCGACCCAGAGTTCCTCGTCGCCCTCGGCCTTGAAGGTGTGGGTCTCCGACTCGCCCGGGGCGAGCTCGACGGTGATCGGCTCCTCGCTGAGGCTGGTCCAGAGCTCGAAGGTGGCCGCCTCGCCGTCCGCAGGCACGGTCAGCGTGAAGATCAGGCCCTCGCAGTCGGCTTCGACCGAGACGTAGCTGCACAGCTCGTTGCTGGTCCACTCGATGGTGTCGAGCAGTTCCTCGCCGGCGTAGACCTCGACGGACAAGGCGTCAGTGGCTTCGTCCAGAAGGAAGTAGTGGCTGAAGATGTCGCCGACCTCAGGGGTGCCGGAGACCTCTTCGCCGTCGCTGGAGACGAAGGTGAACTCTTCGAGCGCCTCGGGGTTCTGGTTTTCGGCCCAGACCCAGATGCCCACGCAGTCGACCTCGCTGCCGACCGCGGTCACGGGCTCGGGGTCGGCCGGCTCGCCTTCGCAGCCGCCCTCGGGCTGCGAGACGGTGACCGGCGTGCCCTGGTTGGTCTGACCGTTGTCCCAGCGCCCGTTCAGGCTGAGCGTGGCGGTCTCGTCGTCGAGGCTCAGCACCTGGGTGCCGGTCAGCGGCGTCGACGAGCCGAACTCGGGCAGCTCGGCGTCCGGCACGGCGAGGTCACCGGTCAGCTCGCCGTTGGCGACATAGTCGACGACGTAGCCTTTGCCGACCTCGGCGGGCTTGCCCTCCCAGTCGGTGGCCTCCCACTTGACGATCCAGCCGTCGTCGGTGCATTCGGGAACGCCCGAGTAGGTGACGTGGTGCGCCTGCGCCGCAGAGGCGAAGGTGACCGCTCCGGCGAGGCCGAGCATGACGCTTCCGGTCAGCCCCAGCACCCGCTTGAGGGTACGGTTCATGGTTCTCCTAAGGATGGCATTGCATTGGGGGGATTCAGGGCCGGGCGATCAAGGGTGTGAGGGCTCGACCGACTTCGGCAACTTACCAAAAGAGACACGCCGCCATGCGAGGAGAGGTCGCATAACAATCGGGTAACGGGGCTACTGCATACGGAAGTGCCGCAATGAGACTCGAAGACGAGAACCGAACGGCACAGCGAAACGGCCGGGCGTTCGCCCGGCCGTCGCCGTAAGTCACCGCGTGCTCAGCCCTCGTCCGGCGGGGCGTTGTCGATCGCGTCCTCGGTGACGTAGCCCGAGTCGACGACCACCTCCTGGTAGTTCTCGACGGTCACGTCGACCGGCGGCAGCAGGAAGGAGGGGATGAACTTGAAGCCGTTGTCGTACGTGCCGCGGTCGTTCACCTCAGGGGTCGAGCCGTCGACGATGGTCTTCACCATCTCCACGGCGACCCCGGCGAGGAGGCGGGTGTCCTTGAAGACCGTCTCGGTCTGACCGGTGTTGTTCTTGATCGCCTTGAGCGACAACAGCTCGGCGTCCTGGCCGGTCACGACCGGGAAGTCGGCCGTGCCGGGCTCGTAGTCGGCCTCGACCAGCGCCTCGACGATGCCGCGGCTGATGCCGTCGTAGGGGGAGAGCACGGCGTGAAGCGGCTCGTCCTTGTAGTACGTGTCGAGCAGTTCGGCCATGCGATCGCGCGCGATCGTGCGGTCCCAGCGCTCGGTGGCGGTCGGCTCCTGCTCGGTCTGGCCCGAGGGGATCACGACCGAGCCGCCGTAGATGTACGTCTCGAGGGTGTCGAGGCCGCCTTGGAAGAAGTACTGGGAGTTGTTGTCGTCCAGGGAACCCGAGAACAGCTCGATGTTGTAGGTCTCGGTGGTGTCCGAGGAGAGGCCGAGCTGCTTGATGATGTGCTTGGCCTGGAGCACGCCGACCTGGTAGTTGTCGAACGAGGCGTAGTAGTCGACGTCGGGGGTGTCGAGGATGAGGCGGTCGTAGGAGATGACCGTGACGCCCTTGTCCTTGGCGTTGCCGAGGACCTCGCCGAGGGAGGTGTTGCCGATGGCGCCGACGATGAGGAACTCCACGCCCTTGTCGACCATCGCCTGGATCTGCTGGATCTGGGTCGGGATGTCGTCCTCGCCGTATTCCAGGATCGTCTTGTAGCCGAGGTCCTTCAGCCGCGCCTCGAGGTCGGCGCCCTCGACCACCCACCGGTCGGAGGTCGTCGTGGGCATGGCGATGCCGGTGTAGCCGGTGAGCTGATTCGGCGACTCGCCCACGCCGCAACCGGCGAGCGATACGGCTCCGACGCCTGCCGTTCCGTACAGCAGGCCGCGACGACTGAGGTGCATGGGGGAGGTACTCCTTCGTACATGTGCGGGGTTCATTTCACCCTCGAAACTTACACGAGTGGAAAGTTCGCCAACCGGGTCATTCCGTGACCGAACCGTGTCCTGGAAGGAATGACGAAACGGGATTCCAGGCGCATTACGCCTGGTCCCCCGGTGCGCTCCAGGATCGTGATCGAACATTCTGCAACCATCCTCAACGAACGTAGAACGTGAGGGTAGCGCGCTCTCCGGCGGCCCCTCACCGAAGCGACGCGTCTCGCTCCCGGAATAACGCGTCGATCACCGTCGATATGAGCGCGCGCGGTCCGCATACCATTGCGGGCATGAGCAATCGATGGATCGAAGTCGCCCCGCGGGTGTGGGTGCGGCGTCTCGAAGAGCTGGACCAGACCCTGGGACTCGTCATCGGCGACGACAGCTGCCTGGTGATCGACACCGGCATCAACGCCGAGGCCGGGTACGAGTTCGCGACCGCGATCCGCGAGAAGACCGACCTGCCGTGGCAGGTCGTCTACACGCACGACCACTTCGACCACTGGTTCGGGACCTCCGCGTTCGGCGAGTCCGCGATCTGGGCGGTGGCGGACGGCGCGCACTACGTCGGCTTCGGCGACGAGCAGCGCAAGGCCTGGGCCGCGCGGTACCGCCGGGACGGCCGGGAGGAGGACGCCCGCCGCATCGCCCGGACGAAGCTCGTCCCGCCGAACTGCCGCGTGAACGGCGCGGTCGGGCTGAACCTGGGCGGGCGCACCGTGGTGCTGCGCCAGGTCGGCTTGGCGCACAGCGACAACGACCTGGTCATCGAGGTGCCCGACGCGGGCGTCCTGTTCGCCGGCGACCTCTTGGAGAACGGCGCGCCGCCCTCGTACGACGGGGCGTTCCCGTACGAGTGGCCGCAGGCCGTTGAGTACCTGCTGAGCTGGAAGCCCCAGGTGGTCGTGCCGGGCCACGGGGACCCGGCGGACTACTGGTGGGCGCGGGCGCAGGCGCGGGACCTGGCCGAGATGGCGCGACTGTGCAGCGAGGTGGCGCAGGGGTTCCTCACCGAGGCGGAGGCCTTGGCGCACAACCCGTTCGGCGAGGCGACCATGAAGTCGGCGCTCAAGCGCTGCAAGGAGTTGACCCCTCCCCCGCCGGAGCCGGCCCCGCAGGCGTCCGCTCCTGCGTCGGCGGCGACCCTGCCGCAGCCGGTGATCGTGTACGACATCTTCGACTACAACGTCGACTTGACAGGGCGCTGATTCACGGCCCGGCCCTTCGGCGGATCACTCGTCGAATGGCTGGTCCTCGAACCCGTGGTGCAGCTTGCGCAGCAGCGCCCCGAGCTGGGTCCGCTCCTCCTCGCTGAGCACCGACAGCGTCTCGAGCTGTAGGTCGATCCCGGTGCGCACCGCTTCCTCGATGACCTCGCGCCCGCGTTCGGTCATGCGGACCTTCAGCCCGCGCCGGTCCGCCGGGTCGGGCAGCCGCTCGACGAATCCCGCGGCCTCGAGCTTGTCGAGCCGCCCCGTGAGCCCGCCCGAGCTGAGCATCAACGTCGCGCCGATCTCCTTGGGCGACAGCGTGAACGGCTCCCCCGACCGCCGGATCGAGGCGAGCACGTCGAACTCGTTGCGGCCGAGTCCCTGCTGAGCCCGGAGCCGGTGCAGGCGCGCGCCGAGCTTCTGCGAGATGCGGTGGATGCGCCCGTAGAGCGCCATGGATTCGAGTTCGAGGTCGGGCAGCTCGCGGTGCCACTGCTCGACGATCTTGTCCACGGCGTCGCGGTCCGCGGCGTCTTCGGTCATGGGAGACATTCTGGCCCACTTTCCGGCGTAGAAGTACCTCAGAGTGATCTAACTCAAGAACAAGTATCTTGACATTAAGTAGCTTGAGACTAAGCTACTTGTAGACAAGCTACCCCAGGGAGTCTCGATGAACCGCAGCACGAAGGACCTCCTCCTCACGGCCCTCGCCCCCGTCATGTGGGGCACCACCTACGTGGTGACCACCGAATTCCTTCCCGCGGACCGCCCGTTCCTCACCGCCATGCTCCGGGCGCTCCCCGCCGGACTCCTGCTCATCCTCCTGTCACGAAGGCTGCCAAGGGGTTCCTGGTGGTGGAAGTCGGCCGTGATCGGCACGTTGAACATCGCCGCGTTCTTCGCCCTGCTGTTCATCGCGACCTACCGCCTGCCCGGCGGCGTCGCGGCGGTCGCCAGTGCGGTCGGTCCCCTCGTCACGGCCGCCGCGACGATGCTCGTCCTCCACCAGAAGGTCCGCCTGCGCACGTGGCTGCTCGGCCTGACCGGGGTCGCGGGCGTGGCGATGGTGGTTCTCACCGCCGAAGCGAAACTCGACCTCATCGGCGCTCTGGCCGGCATCAGCGGCGCGGTCTCGATGGCGATCGCGGTGGTCCTGACGAAGCGCTGGGGCATCCCGAAGGAGGCCGGGCCGGCGGCCCTGGCCGGCTGGCAGCTGACCGCGGGCGGCCTCCTGCTCATCCCCCTCGCGTTCGCGGTCGAAGGGGCCGTCCCGGCCCTCACCGGCACCAACGTCCTCGGCTACCTCTACCTCGGCCTGGTGAACACCGCGCTCGGCTACTGGCTCTGGTTCCGCGGCATCGGCCGGCTCTCGGTGGTGCCCTTGAGCTTCCTGGGACTGCTCTCCCCGCTCACCGCGGCGACGGTCGGCTGGATCGCCCTGGGCGAGACCTTCACGGCCTGGCAGAGCGCGGGCTTCGCGGTGGCTTTGGCGGCGACGGTGACCGCCCAGCTCCAGGCCCGGCCGAAGACCCCCGAGCGCACGCCCGCACCGAAGAAGACTCTCGCCCACGTCTGACCCGCGAACCAACCGTCTTTGAGAGGACACCATGCGCATCATCATCTTCGGAGCCGCAGGCAGCGTCGGATTCCGCACCGCGGTAGAGGCCCTGTCCCGGAGCCACGACGTCACGGCGGTCGTCCGGAGCCCGAACCGCGAACTCCCCCAAGGTGTCGCGGTTGCGATCGGGGACGCCGGCGACCCGGCCCAAGTCACTGAACTGGTCCAAGGCCACGACGTGGTGGTGAGCGCGGTCCGAGCCCCGAACGGCCGCGAACACGAACAGGTCGAGGCCACCGACGCTTTGCTCAAGGGAGTCGCCAAGTCCAGTGTGCGACTCCTGATCGTGGGAGGCGCCGCAACGCTTCGAGTCCCTGACAGCGGCAGGCAGGTCCTGGACGACCCCCGGTACATCTCGGAGGAATGGCGGGCAGTGGCCGAAGCCAGCGCGGCCCAACATCGCCGCTGCATGGAGGAACAGGAAGCCGACTGGACCTACCTGAGCCCGCCCGCGATGCTCGTCCCCGGGGTGCGAACCGGCGAGTACCGCTCGGGGACCGACGAGCTCCTGGTGGACACCGAAGGCGTCTCCCGGATCTCGGTCGAGGACCTCGCGGTGGCCATCCTGGACGAACTTGAGGTGCCGAAGCACCGAAGGGCCCGCTTCACTGCGGCCGCTTGACGAAGGGTCGCCCGATCGGTTGGGCGGCCCTCAACGATGCCAGGGCACGGCTGATCGAATTCGACTCGAACCACAGCAGCCGCGGCTTCGAATCAGGCCACCTGATGCTGCGAAAGCCTGAGACCACCGAGGAATTGAGCTGAGCATCGTCCGCCCGCGGGACCGACGCGCACGCAAGACCCAGACCTGGCTCTCATCGCGGCAGTCAGCGGAGTGTGGGTCGAGCTTAGAGCGGGCAGCGACAAAGGGGTCTGATGCTCCTCGGGGTGCGCAGTGCGGCTGTCGGGCGTTGGATTCCCGAGGCGCGGAACGCCGAGGAACGAGCGGTTCCCTTGCGGCACAGGCCGACTGTGACGGAAGATCGATACACCTCAATGGACTATTCACCCTATTGGGCGATGACAACACCCTTGTCATGTGTCACCATTGAGATACGAACAAGGAAGCGAAATCAGCTAGATCATTCGAGAACAGCGGAAGGGAGGCGAGACCCCGATGAGCCACTGCACCACCACCCCGATCACCACCCCAGTCACCGCCCCAGTCGCATCGGACCGCCGCTCCCAGGCCCAGGCCCTCCGCTCCACCCTCGACCAAGCCGCCGAGGCGATCAACTCCCACCACGCCCAGGTGCTGGCCGCGGTGATCGAGATGAAGACCTCCGGGCTGCATCGGTCCGAGTTCGGGTTCTCCGCCCTCCGGGACTTGTTGTTGTCGCAGTTCGACTTCACGTTCAACACCGCAGGATCCATCGCCGCCATCGCCAGGCTTGCAGGGAAGTTCCGTCTCCTGGCGCAGGCGGCTACGACGGGGAAGGCCCGGATCGACCAGGTCGCCTTCGCCGTACGCCAGTTGGACAAGACCCCCGCGATGCGCCTGTTCGCCCGCACCCCCTTCACGACACCAGTCCCCTCCCCCTTCGACCCCGAGACCCTGTGCGCGACACCTGAGGCGATGGTCGCCCAGTACTGCGCCCATGCTTCGTTCAAAGACCTGCAACGCCACCTCGACGAACTCTGGGCCTCCATCGCCGAAGAAGCCGAACTGCTGGACGAGTTGGGTGCACAGTCCCTGCAGCGCCTGGAGTTGATGCCGCAAGACAACGGCATGTGGAGCCTCTCGGCGGAACTCTCCGACACCACGGGCCGGTTGTTGGACAAGTACCTGCAGACCGCCTGCCCGCCCCCGCGTCAAGAAGACCAAGACAGCGACGGCCTGCTCCCACCCCAGGAGCACCGGCACGCCGAAGCCCTCCACCAGTTGCTCGCCGGCTACGGTTCCTCCCCACAGGCAGCGACCCGCCACGGGCACACCGCCACCCTCGATCTCACGGTCGATATCGAGACGCTGCAGGGCAAGGACACCGGCCGCCTACCCCTGCTGGAGGGCGACCCGATCTCGGTTCCCAGGGCGCGCCTCCTGGCTTGCGAAGGCGTGGTGATCCCCTCGGTGTTCAACTACGCCACAGGCGAAGCAGTCGAACTCGGCCGGGCACTGCGCCTGCCGAACACGGCCCTGCGCAGGAAGCTGGAGCTTGAGCAGCCAGGAGGTTGCGCCTGGTCCGGGTGCGGGCGCCCGGTCGCCTGGACCGAAGCCCACCACATCCAGCACTGGGCCGACGGCGGCCCCACGATCGCGGAGAACCTGATCCTGCTCTGCCGGTTCCACCACGGCCGCATCCACACCACCGGCTGGACCGTGGAGAAGACCGGACCCGGCCAAGCCATCATCACCCACCACGACGGCCACCACACCTCCAGCATCGCGAGCGCCCCCGATGGCAACACCGGGTGCGGCTGCTCCGACTGGCGCACCGACCACGACATGGACACTGAGCACCACGGCACCGACTGGGATGTCTTCCCCACCGGGCTCTACCGGACCGAATGGTCCGAGACCATGAAACCCGACCTCGATGCCCTGGCCGAGGCCATCGACCGAGACCGCGCCCTCAAAGCCATGAAGGCAGCGAGAGCGAAATGCCGAGCGAAGTTCACGACACCGAACCAGGCAACACCGACACCGACACCACCGATCACGCCACCGATCGGCAAGGCCCCCAAGCCTTCCGAACCGATCGAAGCACCCAGGACCCAGAAGGTGATGGCTGGTGAGACCGGTGAGGTCGACTACGGGGAGCCTCCGTTCTTACGCTGCCCTCAGCGGGCGACTGCTGAGGGGAAGCGCCGCAACACCAAGCAGCGCAGCCCGACACCCGCAAGGGTTCGGGCCCCTCGCCATGCCCAAGGAAGAAACCCACCCAGGCAAGGACCCGAAACAGGCACCGCCTATAGCCGAAGAGCGAGCCCAGCCCGCCACGCACCCCTTTGTCGCTGCCGGCCTGAACCAGAACCCAATCGACCCCGCAGGCCGAAGAACTCGCCCGGGTCGACACCACCTCGTTGTCGCTGCCCGCCTGAACCAGAACCTGATCACGCCCCGAAGGTCGAAATCACGGTCCCGACAAGAGAAGACCTATTTATCGCTGACTGCCTGAACCGCAAGAGAATCGGCTCGCGAAGGTGAGCACCGGGTCTGACCGGGGCGGCGGGCGGCCGTGCCTGGTTCAAGCGGCAGCGCGGTAGGCGGATACAAGCCAGCTTCGGACCTCGGCGTCGACTTCTCCAGGCTCGTGGAGTTCGAGGTGGTGCATCCAGCTCTTCGGCGACGGATGCGCCACCTCCTTGAACCGCTCGGAGTCGAGACGTTCCGGTAGTGCTATCGACAGGACCGCCGGCACTTTGGAGTCGATGTATTGGCCGGGCCGCCACACGAATGCGAAGCCTTTGCGGCGGCGGAACGCGATCTGGCTCTTGGTGGTCCGCACCTCGGCCTCACCGATGGCGGCGACCGCCGCGGCCACGGCTTCGTAGAGCGCGAATCCGTCCGGGTGGCCCTCGAAGAGGGCGCCCGGGTCCGTCCCGCCCCCGACCAACGCGTGGTCCTCTCAGACCATCTTCCGTCGGTAGGCGCGCATCGCCAAGGGAGCCGTGATGGCGAAGATCGCCACGGCCCAGACGAAGGTCCACATCAGCGGTTCGGTGATGGGGCCGAATGAGAGGAGGCCTCTCATGGCGTCGGCGAGGTGGGTGATCGGGTTGACCTTGGCCCAGGCCTGCATGAAGCCGGGCATCGTGTTGATGTCGACGAAGGCGCTCGAGGTGAAGGTCAGCGGCATGATGATCACGAAGGCGTAGATCTGCACCTTCTCCTCGGAGTCGGCCACCACGCCCATGAGCACCGAGATCCAGGAGATCGCCAGCGCGAACACCACGAGGACGAGGGCCGCGAGCAGTGCGCCTGCGACGCTGCGGAGTTCGAAGCCCATGAGGAGGCCGAGCCCGAGCATGACCACGATCGACCAGACCTGCTTGAACATGTCCGCGAAGATCTTCCCCGCCAAGGGCGCGGAGCGCGCGATCGGGAGGGATCGGAAGCGGTCGTAGACGCCCTTGCGGAGGTCGGCGTTGATGCCGGTGCCGGTGTACATGGTCAGGAAGATGGCGTTCTGGGCGATGAGGCCGCCGAGGACGTACTGCAGATATTCCGAAGTGGATCCGGCCATCTGGCCGCCGAAGACGTAGACGAACAGCAGCAGGAACATGATCGGGCTCAAGCTGAGGTCGACGAGTTCGAACGGGTTGTGCTTGATCCGGACCATCTGGCGCCAGGCCATGGAGAGGGTCTGGCTGACGGTGGATCCGAGGCCGGGACGTCCGGTCGTGGGGACGGGTGCCTCGATCGTCGCGGCGGTCATTCGGCAGGCTCCTCGGTCGCGTCGGGCTCTTCGGTTTCGGTGCGGCGCCCGGTGAGGGTCAGGAAGACCTCGTCGAGGCTGGAGAGGCCGAGGTGGAACTCGGTGAGCGCGATGCCGCGGTCGCGGAGGTCGGCGGCGAGGGCGGGCATGATGCCGTCGTCGTTGACGCCGATGGTGATCGCTCCGGCCTCGACGACGGGGTCGAGGTCGGGGAAGCGCTCGGCCACGAGGTCGCGCACCGGGTCGAGTTGGGCGTGGTCCTCCGGTTGGATGCGGAGGGACTGGCCGCCGATCTTGGCTTTGAGCTGGGTCGGCGTGCCGGAGGCGATGGCCTTGCCGTGGTCGATGACGACGATCTCGTGGGCGAGCTGGTCGGCCTCCTCAAGATATTGCGTGCAGAGCAGCACGGTGGTGCCGTCGGCGACGAGGCCCCGGACGAGGCCCCAGAGTTCGCCGCGGGCGCGCGGGTCGAGGCCGGTGGTGGGTTCGTCGAGGAAGAGGATCTTCGGCCGGCCGACGAGGCTCGCGGCGAGGTCGAGGCGGCGGCGCATGCCGCCGGAGTAGGCCTTGGCGGGCTTCTCGGCGGCGTCGGAGAGGTTGAACTGCGCGAGGAGTTCGCGGGCGCGGGCCTTGGCGTCCCTGGTGGGCATGCCGATGAGACGGCCGATGAAGCGCAGGTTCTCCTCGCCGGTGAGCAGTTCGTCGACGCCGGCGAACTGGCCGGTGAGGCCGATGAGGGTGCGGACGGCGGCGGCGTCGCGCACGATGTCGTAGCCCCCGACGCGGGCGGTCCCGGCGGTCGGCTCGGAGAGGGTGGCGAGCATGCGGACCATGGTGGTCTTCCCCGCGCCGTTGGGGCCGAGGACGCCGAGGACGGTGCCGGTGCGGGCGGCGAGGTCGACGTGGTCCAGGGCGACCAGGTCGCCGAAGTTCTTGGTCAGGCCCTCTATTTCGATGGCGTTGTCTTGCGACACTTCGTCCTCCTTTGGAGTGGTGTCGATGCAAAGGGTTCTGGTTTCCGGGACACAGCTGTGCCCGAAATCATGATGTCACACTGATGCCCACTTGACATCACCTCTGTGTGGACGATGCGCCGTACCGTGCGCGGCGTACGCCAGAACTCGATCATGCACCCGGGGTCCGACATTCGCGATCGCTTTACCCCAACGAAGGCCCGCCGCCCGGCTTCACGCTCGCGCGGACGGGAGTGTCAGCGCACGTCGGGACGCGGGTGGCCCGCGGCCTCGCACCGGTCCTCGAAGCCGATCGGCAGCCAGTCGCCCGAGCGCCAGCGCGGGTGGTTGGGAAACGTCGTGTGGGCCGCGAGCGCGAAGATCAGCACCGCCCACATGGTCTGGAACTGCACCACGGTGTCGCGCCCGTTGTCGACGCCCTTGTAGCGGAACATGACGGTGTCGGGCCCGGTCAGGTCGATCATGTCGAGCCCCGCCCAGTAGAGGCTGTAGGTCTCGGTGTGGCTCCAGAACAGGGCGCGGGTGGGCGAGACCATGACGACGCCGGGCGGGGCGGGCATCCAGCGGCGCTCGAGGTCGGCCTGGGCCTTGCGCTTCGCGGCGCTGTTGGCGATGGCGTTGACGGCGAACGCGCCTGCCACGAATCCCGCGCTGCCGAAGGCGAACATGCCGGAGGTGGTGTAGCTGCCGTCCCCGGCGGCCTGGAAGTACATGGGGACCGCAGGGCCTTCGGCGAGCGGCAGTTCTCCGGGGTCGGTGCGGGCCATCGTCGGGATCGGGTTCCAGCCGCGGAGGCCGGTCTGGCGGAGGTCCTGGATCGCGGCGCAGGCGTAGTGCAGGTGGGCGTCGTAGGAGGTCCATTCGACGACCGGCTGGTCGTCACCGAGGGGTTCGAGTTCGTTCGCGGGGCTCATGTGCGGACTTCCTGGGCGTCGAGTGGGTGCTGCCGTGACCGGTCGCGCCCATTCTAAAGCAGCCCGGCACTGTTGCGGCCGTAAGCGATCCCTCGTCAGAGGGACTGGAGGATCTTCCGGATGCGCTTCTCGCTCACCTGGTAGCGGGTGCCGAGCTGCTGCGCGAAGAAGCTGACGCGGAGTTCCTCGAGCATCCACCGGACCTCGCGGCCTTCGCCGGCGCGAAGCGCCGCGGGGCGGGTGCGCGCCAGAGCGTCGCGTTCGGCTTCGAGGGCTTGGACGATGTCCATCTTGCCCTTGTCCCCCGCGACGTCGGCGACCGCGCGCTTGGCCCGGAAGCTGATGCCCTTGACGTAGCGGTGCAGGTCGTCGAGGCGCCACCAGCCGGTCGAGCCGACGAAGCCGTCGGTGCCGACGAGCCCTTCGAGCTGGCGGCGCATGTCGCTCAATGCGGGGAGCGCGCGCAGGTCGAACTTGCCTTCGAGGAGGCGGGCGGCCTCGCGGGCCTCGGTCAGGACGGCCGCGACCTTGCGGGCCACAACGGGCGACTCGCCCGCGACCTCGGGCTTCGCGCGCTTGAGCAGGGCCTCGAAGCCTTCGCGGTCCCAGGCGGGGCCGCCGCCTTCGATGAGGACCTTGTCGAGGACGGTGCGTACGCAGTCGGCAAGGAGCGCATCGACATTGGTGTACGGGCCGGTGGCGAGCGCGAGCTGCTCGTTGCGGGTGAGGGCGCCCTTCAAATGTTCAGGCTTCAGGCGCGGGTCGGGGATGTTCAGGCGCAGGAGCCTGCGGGTCCCGGCCCACATGTTCGCCGCCTGCGAGCCCGGGTCGGGGAAGGCCTTGACGCCGACGGAGCCGCCTTCGTCGACCAGCGCCGGGTAGGCCTTCGCGGTGTAGCCCTTGCGCGGGGTCTCGTGGAGCTTCGGCAGGGCGTCGAGGTCCCAGGTCTTGAGGCCGGTGCGTTCGAGCTCGAAGGCCTCGGACGCGGCTTCCTGGGCCTTGGGGGCGAGCTGGCGTTTGAGCGCGCCGAGTTCCTTGCCCTCGGCGAGGACCGTGCCTTCCTCGTCCTTCACCTGGAAGGTGACGAGGAGGTGCCCGGGGACCTTGGTGAGGTCGAAGGCGTCCTCGGGGACGTGCACCTGGGTCATCGACTTCAGCGTGTCGGCGAGCGCGGCCATCATCGGCCGGCCGGGCGCCGGGGCCATGCGCGCGACGGCGGCCTTCGCGAAGTCGGGTGCGGGCACGAAGCTGCGGCGCAGGGACTTGGGGAGGCTCTTGATGAGCGCCTCGGCGAAGTCGGCGCGCAGGCCCGGGACCTGCCAGGTGAAGGCGTCCTGGTCGAGCTGCTGGAGTGCGGGGAGCGGGACGGCGACGGTGACGCCGTCCCGGGCCGAGCCGGGCTCGAACTCGTAGTCGAGTTCGAGGTCGGCGCCTTCGGAGGTCCACACCTCCGGGTAGGAGTCGGCGGCGACGCCTTCGGCGCGGTCGCCGAGGAGCAGGGCCTCGTCGAAGTCGAGGAGGGTCTTGTCCTTCTCCTTCTTCCACCAGGAGTCGAAGTGGCGGCCGGAGACGATGTCGGCGGGGAGCCGCTCGTCGTAGAAGTCGAAGAGGGTCTGCTCGTCGGCGAGGAGGCCGCGCTGGCGGACCCGGTTCTCGAGGTCCTCGACCTCGCTGATCTTGGCGAGGTTCTGCGCCAGGAACTTGTGGTGGGTGTCCCATTCGGCTTGGACGAGGGCGTGGCGAATGAACAGTTCGCGGCTGGTCTCGACGTCGATGCGTCCGAAGTTGACCTTGCGGCGGGCCACGATCGGGACGCCGTACAGCGTGACGCGTTCGAACGCGAGCACCGCACCGGCCTTTTTCGACCAGTGCGGTTCGGAGTAGGTGCGTTTGCTGAGGTGCTCGGCGAGCGGCTCGACCCATTCGGGTTCGATCTTGGCGCACACGCGGCCCCACAGGCGGCTCGTCTCCACGAGCTCGCCCGCGACGACCCAGCGCGGCTGCTTCTTGGCGAGTCCGGAACCGGGGAAGATCGCGAACTTGGCGTTGCGCCCGCCGAGGTACTCGCGGGTGTCGGCCTCCTTCACGCCGATGTGCGAGAGGAGCCCGGCGAGGAGCGCGGTGTGGACGCTCTTGGGGGCGGGCGTGATGTCGGGCGATTCGACGGGGATCTTCAGGCTCTTGAGGACGCCGAGGATCTGGCGCACCAGGTCCTGCCATTCGCGGATGCGCAGGTAATGCAGGTACTCCTGCTTGCACATGCGGCGGAACGCGCTCGAGGAGCGGGACCGGCGCTCGTCCTCCAGGTACCGCCACAGGTTCAGGTACGCCGAGAAGTCGGAGTCGGGGTCGTTGAAGCGCGCGTGGGACTGGTCGGCCTGGGCCCGCTTGTCCGCCGGGCGCTCCTTCGGATCCTGGATGGACATGGCGGCGGTGATGACCGCGACCGCGTGGACGCAGTTCTCCTCGCGGGCCTGGAGGATCATCCGGGCCAAGCGCGGGTCGATCGGCAGCCGCGCGATGTCGCGCCCGGCCTTTGTCAAGCGCCGCTCGCCGTCGCGCACGTCCTCGAGGGCCCCGAGCTCCACCAGGAGGTCCATGCCGTCCTTGATGTTGCGCGAATCGGGGGCGTCGACGAACGGGAAGGTCTCGACCCGGCCGAGCTTCGCGGCGGTCATCTGCAGGATGACGCTCGCGAGGTTGGTGCGCAGGATCTCCGCGTCGGTGAACTCGGGCCGCGCGTTGAAGTCGTCCTCGGAGTACAGGCGGATGCAGATGCCCTCGGCGACGCGGCCGCAGCGGCCCGCGCGCTGGTTCGCACTGGCCTGGCTGATCGCCTCGATCGGGAGGCGCTGCACCTTGGTGCGCGCCGAATAGCGGGAGATGCGCGCGTACCCGGCGTCGATCACGTACCGGATGCCCGGCACCGTCAGCGACGTCTCGGCGACGTTGGTGGACAAGATGATCCGGCGCCCGGTGTGGGAGGAGAAGACCCGGTGCTGCTCCTGCGCGGAGAGCCGCGCGTACAGCGGGACGACCTCGGTGTGGCGCAGCTTCGCCTTCTCGAGCGCATCGGCGGTGTCGCGGATCTCCTGCTCGCCGGAGAGGAAGACGAGGATGTCGCCGTCGCCGACGCGGCCGAGTTCGTTCACGGCGTCGAGGATGCCGTCGGTCTGGTCCCGCTGCTCCTCGCCGTCCTCGCCCTGCAGCGGCCGGTACCGGACCTCGACGGGATAGGTGCGACCCGAGACTTCGAGGATCGGGGCCGGGCCGGACTCGCCCGCGAAATGATTGGAGAAGCGCTCGGGGTCGATGGTCGCCGAGGTGACGATGACCTTCAGGTCCGGGCGCTTGGGGAGGATCTGCCGCAGGCACCCGAGGATGAAGTCGATGTTGAGACTGCGCTCGTGCGCCTCGTCGATGATGATCGTGTCGTAGGCGCTCAGGAGCCGGTCGTGCTGGATCTCGGTGAGCAGAATGCCGTCGGTCATCAGCTTGACGTAGCTGCCGTCCGACACCTGGTCGGTGAAGCGGACCTTCCAGCCCACGGCCTCGCCCAGCGGCGAACCCAGCTCGTCGGCGATGCGCTCGGCCACCGCGCGGGCGGCGATCCGCCGCGGCTGCGTGTGGCCGATCATGCCGCGCACCCCGCGGCCGAGTTCGAGGCAGATCTTCGGGATCTGCGTGGTCTTGCCCGAACCGGTCTCACCGGCGATGATCACGACCTGGTTGTCGCGGATCGCCTCGAGGATGTCGTCCTTGCGCTGCGACACCGGCAGCTCTTCGGGGTAGACGATCTTCGGGACGCCGGCCGCGCGGGCCGCCAGCGCGGCCTCCTTGCGGTCGACCTCGGCCTCGAGCTTCGCGAAGGCCTCGGACCGGGCCGGGCCTTCGAGCTCGCGGGCCTCGCGCATACGGCGACGCAGCGCACGCTGATCGGCCGTGCGCAGCGCGAAGACGCGCTCGCGCAGGCTGGGACGGGAGTTAGAGACGCTGCTGGGCATGACGATGGTCAAGGATACGTGGGCGACCCGGCCGGTCGCCACGCAGTTTCGGCGGAGCCGAAGTAAGGAGAACAGTCGGCGGCAGTGGCGCAGGTCCGGTCAGTCGTCTTCGAGGTCCCCGCACAGCACCCGGTCGGAGTCGAGGCCTTCGGACCCGGTGAGCGACTCAGGGGCGTGGACGACGACGCTTTCGGCCCGGTCGTCGAGTATGAGGTCGCTCGAGACCGTGGCCGAACCGACGCCCGTGTCGGACGTCGTGAAGGACAGCTCGATGATGTTCCCGGCCGCGTCCTCACCGTCCGGGTCGGACAGCCAATGGCCGCCGCCGGGCGGGTCCTCGTCGCAATCGCCGTCGTGGACGTGCGCCATGTACTCGGTGCTCGGAGCGAGGCCGGCCACGGCGAGCCGCACGGAGGTGCTGCCGGTGGAGGAGACGTCGGCCGTGCCGGTCGCCTGCGGAGCCGCGGCGCGCCAAGTGGTCGTGACGGCGAGCGTGGCGGTCCAGGCCCCGCCCAGGTCATCGTCCTTCGGGTCGTCGCCGCAGCCCGCGAGGGCCGCGGTCAGGACGACCGCGGCGGCGGTCGCGGCTCGGATGGACGGCATCGGCGTTCCTCCAGTGATCGGTCCGATCAGTATCGGCCCGCCGATGCCGCATGCCCGGGATTCACACCCGCGACTCCACAGGCGTGTCCAGCACGATCCCCTCCCCGCGAGTCAGCTCGACCCGGCGCGTCAAGCCCAGCCCTTCGAGGAACGCCTCGTCGTGGCTCACCACCACCAGCGCCCCCTGGAACGCCGTCAGCGCCTGCTGGAGCTGCCGGATCGAACTCATGTCGAGATTGTTCGTCGGCTCGTCGAGCAGGAGCAGCTGCGGCGCGGGCTGCGAGGACAGCACCGTGGCGAGGGCCGCCCGCAGGCGCTGGCCGCCCGAGAGCGTCGCCACCTGCTGGAAGACCGAGTCGCGTCGCATCCCGAAGCGGGCCAGGCGGGTTCGCAGCAGCGACTGGTCGGCCTCGGGAGCTTTGGCGCGCACGTTGTCGAGCACGCTCGCCTCGTCGTCGAGCAGTTCCAGCCGCTGAGTGAGGAACCCGTGCGGGACGCGGGCCGCGTCGGCGATCGCGCGCAGCAGCGTGGTCTTGCCCGAGCCGTTGTCCCCGGTGACCGCGACCCGCTCCGGACCGCGCAGGTGCAGTCCGAGGCCTTCCCCGTAGAGGTCGCTCACTTTGAGCCCCTTGATGATCGCGATGTCTCGGTGCGTTGAGACGCTCGTCTCGGGCAGGTCGACGCTGATCCCGCCGCCGTCGCGCAGGGACTCCTCGGCCTCGTCGAGGCGCTCCCGAGCCTCGGCCACGTCTTCGAGCTTCGCGTTGAGCAGCTTCGCCGACGACACTTCCCCGGCGTTCTTCTTGGCGTTGAGCAGTATTTTCGGCGTGCCGCCCCGAGCCTGCTCACGGCGCCAGGACGAGGCGCCCCGGTCGTTCTGGGTCCGTGCGGCGATGAGCTCCTTCTTCTGGCGGGTGAGGTCCTGCTTGGCGTCGCGGACGGCGCGCGCGGCGGCCTCCTGCTCTGCGGCGATGACCTCCTCGTAGACGCTGTAGTTGCCCTCGATGATCCTGATGTGCCCCTTGTGGAGTTCGCCTACGGCGTCCACGTGCTCCAGCAGCGCCCGGTCGTGGCTGACGACCACGAGCGTGCCGTTGAACCGCCGGATCGCCTGGTACAGGCGCTTTCTCGCCGAGCCGTCGAGGTTGTTCGACGGTTCGTCGAGGAGCAGCACGTCCGGGCGGCGCACGAGGCGGCCGGCCAGGCCCACGAGCATCGACTCGCCGCCAGAGAGGGTCCCCACGGTGCGGTCGAAGTCCACGTGGTCGAGGCCGAGCTCGTCCAGGGCGACACGGGATCGGTCCAGGAAGTCCCAGTCCTCGCCGATCACGTTGAAGTGCGTCTCGTCGACGTCCCCGGCCTCGATGGCGGCCAGCGCCCGGCGCTTCCCGGCGATGCCGAGCAGGTCGGACACGGTGTCGCCCAAGCGGAGCGGCAGTTCCTGCGGCAGGTACTCGATGAGCCCGGAGGCCGTGATCGATCCGGACTCGGGCCTCAGGAGCCCGGCCACGAGGCGCAGCAGCGTGGACTTTCCGGTGCCGTTGTCGCCGATGAGTGCGGTGCGGCCGTCAGAGAAGACGACGTCGAGGCCGTCGAAGACCTGATCGCCGTCAGGCCATAGGAAGCGGAGCTGTTGGACGTTGATAAAGGTGGTCATGAGACCTCTCTCAGGTCGATGCTGAACGGAATCGAGATGAGAGACATCGCGCCAGAGCGGCGAAAAGGGACTGAACCCGGAAAATGGGCACCCTCTCGATCGAAGACACACCGAACACGTGCACAGAGACGTGGTGGCGCGATGTCTACGACCTAGAGCTTCAAGTGAGTGCCTAACGTCGGGAACAAGGACGCCGTCAAGGTTATGCCAGAGGGCCGACAGCGTCAAGCGAGATGAGCGCCACGGGCCGCCCTGCGGGGAATGCGGGCGGCCCGTGGCCGGTGTGTGGAAGGTCTTTCGGCTAACAGGCCGCGGTCTGCTTCCAGACGCCCCATTCACCGGTGGTGCCCGGCTCCTCGCCGGTGGTCCACCAGCCGGCGCGGTAGGCGATCCCGTCGTGGGTCACCTCGTCGCCGGCGGTGTACACGGCCGCGGTGTCCCAGACGGAGGCGTCGCAGCCGGTCGGCTCGTCCGTCGGCGCGTCCGTGGTCGCCGCGTCGGTCGGGGTCTCCTCGCCGCCGCCCGAGTCGCCGCCGAAGTCGACGTCGACGCAGGAGTAGAAGGCGTTCACGGTGTCAGCGATGTTCCAGACGCTGAGGATCATGTGCCGGCCGCTGCGCTCGGGCAGGGTCACGTCGTGGGTCATCGTGTGGTCGGGCCTGGCGCCGCCCATTTCGATGGAGGCGATGGGCTCCAGGTCGAGCATGTCGCGGGTCAGCGGCTGCGTCGGGTCGTAGTCGTCGTTGGTGATGTAGTAGTCGAAAGTGGCCGTGGAGTGCGCGGCGGTCATCGTCCACGTGAACGTCTGGGCGCCGGCGTCCACCGTGGTGGCGGGCCAGTTGCCGCCGCGCGGGTCGTCGAGTTCGGCGAACTCGGCGTGCCCGGCGGAGCAGATCGAGCCGTCGGCGGGGCCTGCGGCGGGGAAGCCCTTGGGGCCTTCGACGCTCTGGGGTTCGTAGGAGATGGCGCCGCAGTCGGTGACGTCACCTGTGGCGCACAGGGCCGAGCGGCTCGGCGGGTCGGAGGTGTAGCCGTGGCCCCAGGCCAGGGCCGCCATGGAAGCCGAGACCGCGAGGGTTCCGGCGCCGGCGATGGACAGGATGATTCTGCGCGACTTGCGCATCTTCGTCTCCTATCGACGATGGGTCAGCAGGGTTTCGGTGTACCGGTGGGACCGGCTCGGGGAACCGAATTAAAAAGGAACCTAACAGTTAAGTTTCCTCGGCACAAGGGGCGGGCGCGGACCAATCCCGCGAATCCGAATAAGCGTGCTCAATTCGCACACAACGACAATGGCCGCACACGAACCGTGTGCGGCCACAAGTGGCGGATCGGCTGCTCAGGCGGCCGCCGCAGCCGCCTCTTCGACCCGCTCGGGGATCGGGCGGCGGTAGAGCACCGCGGTCATGACGACGCCGAACAGGATCATGGCCCCTCCGACGCCCCAGTTGATGTAGATGAGCTCGTTCGGCACGTCGGGATCCGACAGATCGGCGATCTGGCCTTGGATGCTCTTGTAGAGGGTGTAGACGAGCACCACCGCGGTCAGCGCCAGGCACGTGTACCAGACATTGCCGAGCTTGAGCATCGACGTGCGGT
This sequence comes from Glycomyces rhizosphaerae, assembly GCF_042647865.1. Taxonomy (NCBI): domain Bacteria; kingdom Bacillati; phylum Actinomycetota; class Actinomycetes; order Glycomycetales; family Glycomycetaceae; genus Glycomyces; species Glycomyces rhizosphaerae. The sequence goes on along the minus strand of NZ_JBHRWO010000021.1, from coordinate 306,076 downwards.
TCGCCTCGGCCGCAAGGGCTTTGATCTTGCCGGTGGCGAAGGCCAGGACGATCGTGGCGAGACCGCCGAGGACGAGGCCGTACCCGGAGACGGCGAAGTCCACCGCATCCACCATGGACGATCCGTTCGCGGTCGGGTAGATCAGGAGGGAGAAGGCCGCCATCGGCAGGCCCAGCACCAGCACACTCTTCTTGCGGCTCCAGCCAAAGCGGTCCTCGAAGGAGCTGAACGGCACGATCACCATCGAGATCAGCGAGGTGATGCCCGCGACGACCAGGGTGGCGAAGAACAGCACACCGATGAAGGCGCCGCCGGGCATCTGGCTGAGGATCGTCGGGAAGGTCACGAAGGCGACGCCGCCGCCGGTGCCGACCAGCTGGTCGATCGGGACGTCGGCCTCGCCCGACATGAAGCCGAGGACCGAGAACACCCCGATGCCGGCCAGCAGCTCGAACGAGGAGTTCGCGAAGCCCACCGTCACCGCCGTCGTCGACAGTTCGCTGTGCTTCTTCAAGTAGGACGAGTAAGCGATCATGGTGCCCATGCCGATCGACAGGGAGAAGAAGACCTGCGCATAGGCGGCGAGCCAGATCTCATAGTCCCCGATCTTGTCCCACTGCGGCGTGAAGAAGGCGTTCAGGCCTTCGGCGGCCCCTTCGAGCGTCAGCGCGCGGACCACGACGACGCCGAACAGCACCAGCAGGAGCGGGATGCAGATCCGGTTGGCGAGTTCGAGTCCCTTGCGGACGCCGCCGGCCATGATCAGCAGCACCACGGCCCAGACCGCGGCCAGCGCGCCGAGCATCGCCGGGCGGTACTCGAAGAAGTCGAGCGGCTCACCCGCCCGGAGGTATTCGACGCCGAAGAACGCCCCTGCGTCGTCACCCCAGGCGAGGCTCGGCGAGAAGAACACGTAGCTGAGAGCCCAGGCGATGATGACGGCGTAGAAAGTCGCCAGGAAGAACGCGATCGCGTTCTGCCACCAGCCGATGCCCTCGGCGGGCCGGTAAATCGAGCGGAACGCCGAAGGCGGCCCCAGCCGGTACTTGCGGCCGATCGTGTATTCGAGCAGCAGCAACGGGATGCCTGCGGTGAGGATCGCGAACAGATACGGCAGCAGGAAGGCCCCGCCGCCGAACTCGTAGGCCTCACCGGGGAAGCGCCAGATGTTGCCCAGGCCGATCGCCGATCCGGCCGCGGCCAGGATGAACCCGGCGCGGGTCCCCCAGGTCTCTCTCGTCTTCATGGGAATGCGTCCTCTGTAGATGTCTCCTGCGGAGGGGGCGCAGGGCGAAGGGGCCGATCCGGGGATCGGCCCCTCTGCGGGCGGTTACTCGTCGGGCTGCTCGGGGTGGGTCATCAACGTGATGGCCGAGACGACCAGGCCTCCGAAGATGACGACGACCGCGACGATCATCATTGCCACTGCGCTTCCGCTCATTGGATCTCCTCCTTCCCACCGGTCAGGGTGGCTTCGCCTTCGACCTCGGCTTCGTCCACGAGTTCGGGGACGTCCTTGCGGCGCAGGATCAGCGCCATGAGAATGCCGAACGCGAGCGCGCCGCCGGCGACGCACCAGCCGTAGATGAGCGTGGCCCGGTCGACCCCGGCCTCGTTCTCGATGGTGGTGCGGATGTTGTCGACGAGCATCCAGCCCAGGATCACCGGTGTGATGACGCCGAGGCAGGCGAGCCACACGAAGCCGACCTTGTACGTCGAGGTCCGGTTGGCGTCCGTGCGCAGCTCGCCCCACTTCCATGCGATCCAGACGACGCTGACGATGCTGACCAGCGCCGCGACGGTGATGCCGTAGCGGTTGATGAAGCCGTCGGCGGTGTCGAGCAGCCACAGGCCGTTGGTGGCCGGGAACAGGATGATCGACACCAGGGCGATGCCGCCGCCGACGAAGATCGTCCCCTTGAGGCGGTTGATCCCGAAGCGGTCCTCCACCGCGGCCACCGGCACCTGAATGATGCTGATGAGCGAGGTGAACCCGGCGATGGTCAGACTGGCGAAGAACAGCACCCCGAACAGGCCGGCGGCGTACGGCAGCGTGTTGACGATGGTCGGGAAGGCCACGAAGGCCAGGCCGACGCCGTCGGTGACCTGCTCATCGATCGGCGTGCCGGCCTGGAGGGCCATGAAGCCGAGGGCCGAGAACACACCGAAACCGGCGAGCACCTCGAACGACGAGTTGGCGAAGCCGACGGTGAACGCCGAGGTCGTGATGTCCGACTTGCGCTTCAGATAGGAGGCGTAAGTGACCATGATGCCGAAGCCGACCGACAGCGAGAAGAAGATCTGGCCGTAAGCGGCGACCCATACCCCCGAGTCCTTGAGCGCCTCCCAATCGGGCGTGAAGAACGCGTCCAGGCCGGCTGTGGCGCCGTCCAGCGTCAGCGCCTGGACCACCAGCACGCCGAACATGACCACCAGCAGCGGGATGAAGATCTTCGCGCTGTTCTCGATGCCCTTGCGGATGCCGGCGCCGATGACGAACAGCGTCACGAGCCACACGGCGATGAGGACCAGCAGCAGGTTCGGCAGCCATTCCCCGAATTCGAAGGTGCCGACGTTCGTGCCGTCCGTGTTCACCGCGCCGAGGAAATCGACGAACAGGAAGCTGTCGGGCGCGTCGCCCCAGGTCTGGCCGATCGAATAGATCGTGTACATCGCCGCCCAGGCGATGATGACGGCGTAGTAGACGGAGATGACGATCGAGATCGCCACCTGCCACCAGCCGATGAACTCGGCGTTCTTGTTCAGGCGGCGCATCGCGACCGGAGCGGAGCCCTTGAAGCGCCGACCGATCGTGAACTCCATGATGAGCAAGGGGATACCGGCGGTCACGAGGGCCACCAGGTACGGCACGAGGAAGGCGCCTCCGCCGTTTTCGTAGGCTACCGCGGGGAAGCGCCAGATGTTGCCGAGTCCGACCGCCGAGCCGATGGCGGCCAGGATGAACCCGACTCTGGTCCCCCAGTTCTCTCTGATCACTCGTTCTTTGACCACTGCACTTCACTCCAGTCACGCCGACGCCGAGCACATAACGCGCTAACCCTAATGGGACGTGAGTACCGGGTCAAATGCTCGTTATAGGTGCGTTACCTATGTTCACATGTCGAGACAGGCGTTGTGAGCACAACGTCTGAGGTCAGAGCCTGCGATCACGTTCACGCTCTGAACGAGACGAAGCAGCCTCGCAGGAGCTAAGCTTTTTCAGTTGCGCCGTTCCACGGTCTCGGCGACGCTGGCGAGCCATTCTTCGCAGCGCCCAGGCATTTCGCGCACCGTCGCCTTGAATCCCGTCCGCTCCGCATCAGAGGAGAGCCGTGTCCGCTGCCATCACTCCGGCCGCCCAGTTCGAGCAGCAACGCCTCGACGGCCTGTACGCGCGCCTCGACCGCCTCCGCGACGAGAGCGCCGACCGGCTCGGCGAGTCGCGGCGCAAGCACGTGGAGAACGACCAGGAGCGCTCGCAGCGCGACGCGGAGACGCACCTGTACCGCCACCGCATCGCCCAGCTCAACGCCGTCGAAGAGGGCCTGTGCTTCGGACGGCTCGACTACATCGAGACCGATGAGCCGATGTACCTGGGCCGCATCGGCATCCATGCCGAAGGCGGGGAGCAGCTCCTCGTCGACTGGCGCAGCGAGGCCGGCCGCCGGTTCTACCTGGCGACCGCCGCGTCCCCGGCCGGTGTGCGCCGCAGGCGTCACCTGCACACCAAGGGCCGGCGCATCCGGCACGTCAACGACGAGGTCCTGGACCTCGACGCCGCGGGCGACTCGGACTCCACGATCGGCTCCGAGGGCGCGCTCATGGCCGCGCTCGACGCGGCCCGGGGCGAGGCGATGAAGGACATCGTCGCCACGATCCAGGCCGAGCAGGACCGGATCATCCGCGCACCTCTCGAAGGCATCATGATCGTCGACGGCGCGCCGGGCACCGGCAAGACCGCCGTCGCCCTGCACCGCGCCGCCTACCTCCTGTACGAGCACCGCGAGCAGCTCAAGCGCCGCGGCGTGCTCATCATCGGCCCCGGCAAGCAGTTCCTGCGCTACATCTCCGAGGTCCTGCCGGGCCTGGCCGAGACCGACGTCCTGCTGCGCACGCCCGCGCAGCTGTTCCCCGGCGTGGTAGCCGACCGGCCCGAGACCGAGGCCGTGGCAGCCCTCAAGGGCCGGGCCGTGATGGCCGGCGTCATCGCCAGCGCGGTCGCCGACCGCCAGGTGGTGCCGCGCGAGCCGCTGCCTGTGGACTTCGAGGGCCACGAGCTGTACCTGCGGCCGGAGAAGATCACGGCGGCGCGGGACGCGGCGCGCGAGACGGGCCTGCCGCACAACGAGGCCCGCGAGACCTTCCACAAGCGCGTGATCGCCGACCTGGCGACGCAGTACGCGGATGTCATCGGCGAGGACCCGCTCGGCGGGGAGAACCTGCTGGGCCTGGCGGACCGGGCGCAGTTCGCGGTCGAGATCGCGACGGACCCGGTGATCCGGGGCCAGATCGAGGTGCTGTGGCCGCAGTTGTCGGCGAAGGAGCTGCTGGAGGACCTGTTCTCGTCCCGGGAGCTCATCGCCTCGGCGGCGGCGGTGCTCAAGAAGGAGGAGCGGGCGCTCCTGCACCGGCAGCCGGGCGGCTGGAGCGAGGCGGATGTGGCGCTGCTCGACGAGGCCGCGGAGCACTTGGGCGAGATCGAGACGAAGCAGCGTCCCGGCGAGCTGACGGCCGAGCAGATCGCGTACGCGCAGGACGTGCTGACGATCGCGGCCGGTTCGGCCTCGTTCGACTTCGAGGACGAGGAGTCGGAGATCCTGCAGGCCACCGACATCATCGACGAGTTCTGGCTCGGCGAGCGTCAGGTCGACGAGGCGTTCGTCTCCGTGGCGGAGCGGGCTGCGGCCGACCGGCGGTGGATCTTCGGGCACGTGATCGTCGACGAGGCCCAGGAACTGTCCCCTATGGAGTGGCGGGCGCTGCTGCGGCGCTGCGTGACGCGGTCGTTCACCGTGGCCGGTGACCTCGCGCAGGCCGCGGGTGCGACGGCGCCCTCGAGCTGGGGCGAGGTCTTCGGGAACTCGGGGCTCGACTGGCGGGCCGAGCAGTTGACGGTCTCGTACCGGACCCCGGCGGAGATCATGGAAGTGGCGACGCGGGTGCTCGACTCGATCGACGTCGAGGCGGCCCGGCCGCGCTCGGTGCGCGAATCGGGCCACCGGCCCTGGCTGGAGATCGCGCAGGTCGACCTGGACGGCAGGGTCGAGGAACTCGTCGCGGCCGAGAAGGCCGCGGTGGGCGAGGGCAGCGTCGCGATCGTGACCACGGCGGAGCGGGCCGCGGGTCTCGCGGGGATCGCGGATGCGTCGGTGCTCACTGTCAAGCAGGCCAAGGGACTCGAGTTCGACAGCGTGATCGTGGTCGACCCGGACGCCATCGCGGCCTCCGGCCTGCGGAACCTCTATGTGGCACTCACGCGGGCGACGAAGCGGCTCGGCGTTGTGGCGCCCGACAAGCCCGTGTTCCCCGGGGCAGAGGTCCTGTAAGAGTCGTATCAAGCTCTTACACTGTTCACCAGATGTAGGGGCGCGGCGCCCGCTTGCCAGCCGTAAATGAGTGAGGTGCGGGTTGACAACGACGACAGGGGACCTGACCGGTGCGCGCGTCGACGGGCGCTATCGGCTCCAGCGACTCATCGCGCGCGGCGGCATGGCCGATGTCTACGAGGCGCACGACGAGCGCCTCGACCGCACCGTGGCGGTGAAGATCATCACGAACGCGGCCGTGGCCGGGTTCGACATGAAGGCCTTCGCGAACGAGGCCAAGACCATCGCGCGGCTCTCGCATCCCAACGTGGTGGCCGTGTTCGACCAGGGCGTCCACGAGGGACTGCCCTATGTCGTGATGGAGTACGTGCCCGGCACGACCCTCCGCGACCTGCTCAACCGGCGGCGGCGCCTGCGCATCGAGGAGGCCGTGGAAGTGTGCGGGCAGCTCCTCGACGGGCTGCAGGCCGCCCACGACGCCGGGCTCATGCACCGCGACATCAAGCCCGAGAACATCCTGCTCAAGAAGGGCGGCCGGGGCGACCGCGTGAAAGTGGTGGACTTCGGTCTGGCCGAAGCGGTCCACGGCGACCGCGACACCGCCGGTCCGCTCGTCGCCACCGCCGCCTATGTCGCCCCCGAGCTCGTGAACGGCAAGCCCGCGACGACCGCGAGCGACGTCTACTCGACCGCGATCCTGCTGTACGAGCTGCTGACCGGAGAAGTGCCGTTCGACGGCGCGGACTCTGGTGCGGTGGCGCGCAGGCACGTCGACGAGGACGTGCCCTCCCCGCAACTCAAGGCCCCCGACGTGCCCGACAGCCTCGCAGAGCTGGTGACCACGGCCGCGGCGCGGCGTCCGGGCTCGCGCCCGGTCGACGCAGGGGCGTTCCTGCGGCGGCTCCAGGCCATCGACGTCAAGCCCGCCCCGAACTCGACCGGGAAGGTCCCGCGGCCGACCCGCGTCGTGCAGACCACGATGGTCGTCGACTCGCCGAGGTCGAAGCGGTCCTGGAAGGCGCTGCTGACGCTCGGGCTCATCGCCGTGCTGCTGGTCGGCGTCGCCGCGGCCGGGTGGTGGATCGGCATCGGCCGGTACACCTCCACCCCGTCACTGCTCGACCAGACCCAGGAGTCCGTGGGGGCGTACGCCGAGGACCAGGGTTTCGAGGTCGACCTCGTCGACGGCTACAGCGAGAGCGTCCCCGTCGGACAGATCGTCTCGCAGGACCCCGGTGTGGGCGACCGGATCCGGCGCGGCTCCACGATCACCGTGGTGATCTCGCAAGGACCCGAGCGGTATCAAGTGCCGAACCTGGCCGGGATGACCGAGGACAAGGCCCAAGGGGAACTGGCGAAGTTCGACGCCGAAGTGAAGGTCGACCACGAGTACAGCGTCGACATCCCGGCCGGCGAGATCACGCGCACCGATCCGCCCGCGGGCGAGGAGGTCAAGGCCGGCACCCCGGTGACGCTCTTCGTCTCCGACGGATTCCCGCCGCTCCAGGTCCCTGACGTGGTGGGCCGGAGCGAGGACGACGCCGTCTCGGAACTGGACGCCGAGGGCCTGGCGATCGGCGAGATCACCCGCAGCAACAGCGACACCATCGACGCGGGGCTGGTCATCTCGCAGACCCCGGCCGCGCAGGCACCGGCGGGACCGGGCGACACGGTCGACCTCGTGGTGAGCGACGGGCCCGAGCCGGTCGAGGTCCCCGACGTGCTCGGCATGGACATCGAGGAGGCCACCGAGAAGCTGGAAGGACTGGGCTTCAAGGTGAAGACCGCGCAGATCTGGTTCACCGGCACCGTGTTCGACCAGTCCCTGGACGCGGGCACCGAGCACCCCAAGGGCTCCGAGATCTGGCTCTGGGCGCGTTGACCGAGCAGTAAGGGGGCGGACGCCGTGGCGTCCGCCCCCTTCTTTCGCTTGTCCCGTCTGGTTACTTGGCCCCGGCGGCTTTCAGCTCGGTCATCGTGAACAGCGGCTGGAGCTGCACTCCGGCTTCCGCCAGGTTCTTCAGCCCGCCCGATTCGCGGTCGATGACGCACACGCCCGCTTCGACGATCCCGCCGCGGCTCCGGAGCTCCCCGAGGGAGTCCAGGATCGCGCCGCCCGAGGTGACCACGTCCTCGACGATGAAGAGCCGCTGCCCATCGACCTCGCCGCCTTCGGCGAGGCGGCACGTGCCATAGGTCTTGGCCTCCTTGCGCACGAACAGCGCCGGAATCCCCGTGACCTGCGAAAGCATCGTCACGATCGGGATGCCGCCCATCTCCATGCCCGCCAGGGCGTCCACGCCGTGCGCGGGCACCAGCGGTGCCAGCGCCTCGGCGATGCGCCGCAGCAGCACCGGGTCGGCTTCGAACTGGTACTTGTCGAAGTACTCGTGCGCCACCACGCCGGACCGGAGTTGGAACTCCCCGGTCAGGTGCGCGCGGTTGTAGATGTCGCGAGCCAGGTTGGAGTCGTTGCTCATGCGGACTAGCCTGCCATCTTTCCCCGTTACGGGCGCAGCGGCGGGTAATCCGGGTCGAGAAGGTCACGCTCGGCCAGCCAGTTGTACAGCGGCGTCTCCTTCGGCCAGTGGCCCCAGCCGTGGTCGCCGGTGGCCATGTGGCCGCCGAGCAGCTGCTGCTGCACCGGGTCGAGGTCGTTCCACCAGGACTTCGAGGGCAGGTCCTCGACGAGGTCGCGGGCGCGGATCCACCGCGGCGTGAACCCGAAGAACGCGACCTTGCGGGTCAGGTCCGAGTAGTTGTCGCTGCGGGCGTGCCAGATCCGGCGGTCGAAGAACATGACGTCGCCGGCGTTGCCGGTGACCTCGATGGCGCCTTCCGGGTCGGGCCACGCCATGTCGCGGCGCGGCGGGCCGTCGATCCGGTTCCACTTGTGGGAGCCGGGGATGATCTTGGTGTTGCCGCGGCCTTCCTCGGCGAGGTCGGTGAAGAAGTACGCGAGCTTGACCGACAGGCGCGGACGCGGGTCGGTCTCGGTCTCGCGGTTCTGGCGGCCGCCGTCCTGGTGCCATTCGAAGCGGAACGGGCGCTCGCCCTTGATCGGCGGGTGCTTGTCCACGTGCGAGTGGTAGACGTGGAAGTTCCAGCCCAGGATCGACCACACATAGTGGAAGGTCTTGGGGTGGTTGAGAAGGAACGCGAGTTCCGGGCAGGAAGTGACGGCGTCGAGGCGGTGCATCGCGCCTTCGGGGCTGAGCCGGCCCGCTGCTTTCTCAATTTCGTACACGCGGTCCAGAGCGTCGGAGCAACGCTGAAGCTCCTCGGCGTCGAGGGCGCCGCGGATCATCAGATAGCCGTCGCGATCGAAGGCTTCACGCTGCTCAGGGGTGAGAGCTGCGGCACCGACCGATGTCAATGCGGTCATCTCAATGCCTTTCCGGTTTCCAAGGGGATGTGTCGTCTATCTAGACACTCATCCGCCTTGCTCGGTTGCACCGCGGAACTCGGAAGATCAGGCAAGAGTCCCGCGGCTTTCGTTACCGGGAAGCGTAGTTGCCATCACTTCAGGTGCGCTGGAGAAAGTCTCGAAGTTCCGTAAGAAGTCGCAGAAAATCGCGCACGTGCCGCCTTCGGGGTAAACCGCTACTCTCCGAAAAGGTCGGTGATCCAATCGAACCAGCCGAAATCGAGAGAGATCCAGTTCCAGCTCAACTGGTCGAGGTAGCTCATGCCGACCATGAACAGGAAGACGCCGGTGGCCAGGTGCGCGAGCCGCGCCGACTTCCGCTTCGCGTGCAGCCAGCGACCCCACAGGATTCCCCCCGCCACGCGGATCAGGAAGAACACGCCGACGGCCACCGCGAGCACGAACAGGTAGCTGAACACCTGGCTGCGCACCGTCTCCATGCCCTGCTGGATCGCCCAGATCAGCCACATGATGAGCGAGAAGAGCCCGCCGATGACCGAGAGCTCGAAGCCTTTCGAGAGCGACCCGGGCGGGCCGAGCAGCGGCGGACGGTCGGCCTTGTCGAGCTCGCGTTCGCTCGGTTCTTCAGGGTCGGTGGAGAGTTTCAGGCGCGGCAGCGGGCCGCGGCCCGGAGGCGGACCGGCCGAGCGGCCGTGCGAGAACGCGCCGTCCTGGCTCTGGTCCTGACTGGGGACGCGGACGCGGCCGGCGACCGGCCTCTCCTGCACGGCCTTCGTCGGCGAGACGCCGGCCTCCATGACGCGGGTGCCATCCGCCCCGGCCGCGGGCGCGACCTGGGTGGGCGGCGAGCCGACCGGGGCGACCGGACGGTCGAGGCGGCGGGTCGCGGCGGTGTCGAGCGGGACGCCCATCGGGGCCGAATGCGGGCCGCCGGTGTGCTGGGTGTTCCAGTCGACGCCCAGGTCGGGGAGGTTCGAGCGGGAGACGACGGCGCACAGCTCGCCGATCCAGCGCGGCAGCTCCTCGGTGCGGGGCCGGTTCTCCGGGTTGTCGTCGAGCGGCGCGGTGAGCAGCTCGCGCAGGCGCGGGTTCGACTCCAGGACCGGGTGCTTGCGCAGCCGCGCCCACGGCACCGACTGCTCCTGGCCGGGCGAATCGGTGCGGGCGCTGGCGCCGGTGACGAGGTAGAACGCGATCGAACCGAACCCGTGCACGTCGTAGGCCGGGCCCACGCTCCCTTGGTGCGCTTCGGGACCGGCGGTCTCGCGGGTGTAGGCGATCGTGGTCAGGTGCGCCGGCGTGTAGTACCGGGCGCCGGTGAAGTCGATGACCTTCGCCGAGCCGTCAGGGCCGATGATCACGTTCGCGGGCTTGAGGTCCATGTGCAGCACCGGGTGCGCGCCCTGCGGCGGGTGGTGCATCGCCTTCATGACGTCGACGACCGACTTGAGCGTGCGGGCGGCGTCGACGCGGCCGAGCCGCCACTGCAGCAGTTGGCGCAGGTCGTGGCCCGGGAGGTATTCGAGGACCTGGAACGGGACCGGCTCGCCCTGCGGGGCCTGGCCGGGAGGGTGCGGCAGGCGGCCGTAGAAGGCGTCGATGCGGCGGCAGATCGCACCCACGTCGCGCCCGTGGAGGTCCATGAGGACCGCGTCGCCCTTGTCCCAGGATCGGAACTGGTGCTCGCGGGTGTCTTGGGGATTGAGCCGGAGGACCTTGACGCTCAGGGGTGCGGAGGCGACCCCCGCCGAGATCCGAACGGCCTGGTACACGTCGGCCTGCCCGCCGGAGCCGAGCAGGCCGGTCAGCCGGTAGCTCTGCTCAGACCCCGGGAGGGGGTCGGCCGGGCCGCAGACGAGGTCGACGGTGGCTTGCGACATGAGGTGGTCCTTCGCGATGAATAACTCCGAGTCCATAGCGTAACGCCCGGAATCCACCTCCCACGGCCCCCAGAGGCGGTGCTGTTCGCAGCGTCTCAACGAGCAACCACCGCCCGCCGGGATCGGTCAGCGGCCCGAACCCCAGGGGCTGCCGGCCTGAGGCGAGGACGTCGGCGTGATGCCGCCCGCCGAAGGCTGGCCGTAGGAGCTGGCCGGCGGCGCGGGCGCGGCCGTGGAGTGCATCGGCTCGAAGGCCCCGCCGGGCTGCTGCTGCGGCTGCGACGGAACGGCGGGGGCCTGCACGCGGTCGAACGTGCCGGTCGAAGCCGGCGCGGCGTGCCCGCCCGCGCGGCTCAGCGACCACAGGGCGGGAGAGAGCGCCAACGTGAGGACGCCGAAGCCGATGGCCCACAGCTCGACCGGTGCGGCGTCCTCGGCGAGGCCCGTCAAATCGAAGTCGGCGATGTACCACAGCAGCGAGGAGGCCAGGAACAGCAAGGTCCCGAGCAGACCGATCGTCTGAAAGATCTGGAGGAGAACGCGAAAACCCTTAGACATGTACTGACGCTACCAACACACGTCCAATTACTCCAGATCCGATGTGCCGAATTCGCCTGGTTTTCGGCTACGGCAAAGGGCCCGGGCGAAAGCCCGGGCCCCTGCTCTGCTTCATTGCCGCCTAGGGCAGTTCGGGCAGCTCGTGAGTGGCCTCCCACTCGGTCAGCATGTCGATGCGGCGCTGGTGGCGCTCGGCCCCGGAGAAGGCCTCGTCCACGAACGCGTCGGCGAAGCTCGTGGCCTCGTCGAGCGAGTGCATGCGGCCGCCGATGGCGACCACGTTCGCGTCGTTGTGCTGGCGGCCGAGCTTCGCGGTCTCCACGCTCCAGGCCAGGGCCGCACGGCAGCCGGGGACCTTGTTCGCGGCGATCTGCTCGCCGTTGCCCGAGCCGCCGACGACGATGCCGAGGCTGCCGGGGTCGGCGACGACCTGCGAGGCCGCGTTGAGGCAGAACGGCGGGTAGTCGTCCTCGGCGTCGTACTGGTGCGGACCCACGTCGACGACCTCGAAACCGCGACCGGCCAGGTGCTTCACCAGGTGGTCCTTGAGTTCGAGGCCGGCGTGGTCGGAACCGAGATAAATGCGCACGATGGGACCTTAGCCTTTCGGGAGCTCGACGATGGCGAGACCGGCGCGGGCCTTGGGCACGAACCAGGTCGACTTGCGCGGCATCTTCAGCCGCTGGAGGTTCACGTCGATGAAGTCGGGCACCGTGACCGGGGCGATGAGGATCGCCAGGTCCGCTTTGCCCGCGTCCACCTGCTCGGCGAGCCAGGACGCCGGGTAGTCGCCGCCGACGTACGTGATGCGCTTGTCCCCCGCGTCCCAGCCGAGCAGACCGGTGAAGACCTCGTTCTCGACCTGCGTGTGGTCGAGCCGGTCCACCACGGAGCCCTCCTTGGAGGGGAACGCGATCTCCCAGGTGCGGCCGCGGCCGTAGACGACCACGGTGCCGCCCTCGGACGGCGTCTCGGGAGGCCCGTCGGTCTCGATGACGCTCGCACCGATCTGGCCGATCTGCTCGACCAGTTGCGAAGCCGAACCCGGCAGGCCCTTGACGAGCCGGTGGTAGGGCCGGATGACGACCGACTGCGGGGTGGTGATCACCGCGAGGAACCGGTCGAGCCCGCCCACCTGCGCGGCGAGCGAACGGTGGTTGCCGTCGGCGACGATGAGGTCGCCGTCCCCGGCCAGCGCGGTCAGGGCCTCGCCGGCCTCGCCGCCGATGGCCCAGATCTCGTGGGCGCGGCCGGCCTCGTCGACGTCCTTCGCGACCGGGTCGCCCGCTTCGGCGATGGCGGCCGCGATCGCGGCGTGCAGTTCCTCGCCGCGGCTCGACTGGAGCAGCAGGACGGGGCTGAGCAGGTGGCGCAGGCGCTGGTTGAGCTCGTTGCGCTGCTTGACCTTCTCGATGAAGACGTCCTCGTTGCGGATGACCTTGCCGGGCTCCTCCGCGGAGGAGGAGATCTCGGCGGTGTCGACCAGGCAGAACACGCCGTACGCGGTGGGCTCTTCGCCGCCGGAGATCCGGTAGGCGACGGCCACGTCGCCGAACGCGGCGAAGCGCCCGGCCTCTTTGAGCGCGGCGAGGCGCTCGGCCGCGGCGGGCAGGGCCTGCTCGAACGTGAGCCCCGCGGACACCGCCTCGGGCGTGTGCGCGGGCATCTCGACGCCCAGCATGCTCGCGGGATTGGCCTCGATGATCCGCGTGATCTCGGTTTCGTCGGGGAACTCGTCGTAGTTCTTGGCGCCAGTGTGCCCGGTGGAAAGCCAGGCCTGGTCGATCGGGTGTGCAGCAGTCACGCCACGAGCGTAATCGACCCAGTTCGGCCCCGCCGTGGCCACCGAGTGAACTCCCGGGATGTGACACACTTCTTTCATATCCGAACCCTTGCGACTGGAGGCACCGTGGCGGCAACCCACATCCTGACCCGAGACGAGGCTCAGCGACGCGCTGAGCTGCTGAGTGTCGACTCCTACACCGTGGAGATCGACCTGACCGGGCACGAGCAGGGCGACACCTTCGGCTCGCGCACTGCCGTCAAGTTCTCCTGCACCGAACCGGGTGCGGAGACCTTTATCGAGATCGCCGCCGAGCGCATCGAGGAGGCCTTCCTCAACGGGGAACCGGTCGACCTCACGGCCTTCGACCCCAAGGCCGGTCTGAAGATCACGGGTCTCGCGGCCGAGAACGAGCTGGTCGTCAACGCGGTCTTCGCGTACTCCTCGGACGGGCAGGGCCTGCATCGCATGGTCGACCCGGTCGACAAGGAGACGTACCTGTACTCGCAGTTCGAGGTGGCCGACGCCCAGCGCGTGTACGCCTGCTTCGACCAGCCCGACCTGAAGGCCGCCTTCACGTTCCAGGTGCGCACCCCCAAGCACTGGACCGTGATCTCGAACATGCCCGCCGAGACGGAGACCGTGGTCGAGGAGGTCAACCTGAAGGTGACGCTCTTCGAGCAGTCGGTGCGGATGAGCCCGTACATCACCGCGATCTGCGCGGGCCCGTACTTCGGCGTGCACGAGGAGCACGACGGCATCGACCTGGGCCTGTACTGCCGCCAGTCCATGAAGGACTACCTGGACCCCGAAGGGGTCTTCGAGGTCACCCGCCAGGGCTTCGACCACTTCCACGAGCACTTCGGCGTGCGCTACCCGCTGCCGAAGTACGACCAGGTCTTCGCCCCCGAGTACAACTTCGGCGCGATGGAGAACTTCGGCTGCATCACGATCGCCGAGGCCTCGTTCCTGTTCCGCAGCCAGGTCACCGACTTCGAGCTGGAGCAGCGCGCCAACGTGATCCTCCACGAGATGGCGCACATGTGGTTCGGCGACCTCGTGACCATGCGCTGGTGGGACGACCTGTGGCTCAACGAGTCCTTCGCGGAGTGGGCCAGCCACTGGGCGAACGTGGAGGCCACGCGCTTCGACGGCGCCTGGACGACGTTCCTGTCGGCGCGCAAGAACTGGGGCTACGGCGCCGACCAGCAGCCGACCACGCACCCGGTGTACACGGCCGCGGGCGACACCGAGGAGATCCAGGCCAACTTCGACGGCATCACCTACTCCAAGGGCGCCTCGATCCTCAAGCAGCTCGTCGCCTACGTCGGGATCGACCCGTTCCTGGCCGGGCTGCGCGCCTACTTCGCCAAGCACCAGTTCGGCAACGCGGTCTTCCAGGACCTGCTGGGCGAACTGGAGACCGCGAGCGGCAAGCCGCTCCAGGAGTTCGCCGACACGTGGCTGCGCACGGCCGGGGTCTCGACTCTCTACCCGATGGTCGATGTCGACGAAGAGCAGAAGTACAAGAAGGTGACCGTGATCCAGACGGTCCCGGCAGAGCACCCGACCCACCGCACGCACCGCATCGCGATCGGTCTGTATGACCACGAGGGCGACGCGTTGGTGCGCCGCGACCGGATCGAGGTCGACGTCTCCGGTCCGGAAACGGAGATCCCTGAGCTCGTTGGCGTCAAGCAGCCCAGCCTGCTGCTGATCAACGACGACGACCTCACCTACGCGAAACTGCGTCTGGACGACACCAGCCTCTTCACGGCCATCGAGCACACTTCGGCCCTGGAAGACTCGCTCTCCCGGGCGCTGATCTGGGCCGCCGCGTGGGACATGCTCCGAGATGCCGAGCTTGGTGCGTCGCTCTTCGTCAAGCTCGGCGTTAGCAGCCTCCCCACCGAGGACGACATCAACATCGTCACCGTCGCGCAGCGCCAGGTCGGCGGGGCGCTCGCCTACGCCGACCCCGCGAACCGGGCCGCGCTGCGCGAGTCCTGGGCGCAGGCCGCGAAGGCCGCCATGGAGGCCGCCGCGCCGGGTTCGGACCCGCAGCGCTCCTGGGCGAAGGCCTACGCGTCCGCGTCGCGTTCGGAGGCCGACCTGGGCCGCATCGCCGGATGGCTCGAGGGCCGCGAGGTCCCCGAAGGCCTGGCCGTCGACGCCGACCTGCGGTGGGCCCTGCTCACCGGGCTCGTCGGCAACGGGGCCGTCCCCGAGGACGCCATCGACGCCGAGCTCGACCGCGACTCGACCGCCGACGGCCAGCGCCTGTCGTTCGTCGCCCGCGCGGTGGTGCCGGACCCCGAGGCGAAGCAGCGCGCCTGGGAGCGGATCACGGACCCGAACACGGAGAACTGGATCCGCCGCTCCTCGATGCTCGGCTTCGCCCCGCTCGACCAGGCCGACCTGGTCCGCCCGTACCTGCAGCAGTACCTGGACGCGGTGCCGGAGCTGTGGGAGAAGCTGGGTGCCCAGCAGGCGGTGGAGTTCTCGAAGCTCGCGTTCCCGTCGAACCTGATCGAGGCCGAGACGCTCGAGCTCCTCGACGTCTGGCTCGCGGAGGACCGGCCCGCGCCGGTCAAGCGCGGCGTGGCCGAGGGCAGGGCCGACGTCGCCCGGGCCTTGAAGGGCCGCGAACTGGACAAGTCCGCTTAATCTCGGATCGAGCCTCGCAGGGGCTCCGGGGCCGCCGCGCACAACAGCGGTCCCGGAGCCCCGAGTGCTTTTCACACCGTTGATAAGCTCGCCGTATCCGCCCCCTGTGCCTCCCCAGGCGATCCTGCGCTTTCGAAAAAGAGGAGAGAGCCGTCTTGTCCGCGCTTTTGCCGGTGGCCGTTCTGAGCGCCACCTTGGTCGCGTTGTTCGGAATCGTCCTGCCGCTCTTGCTGCTCGGGCCCGTGCTCGCCTCGCGCACCCGGCCGCAGCCGCAGCAGTTGATGTTCGCCGTCGTGCTGCTCATCCCGACCGTGCTCATCGGGTCGGGCTTCATGGCCTGGTGGGCGGTCGACTGGCTGCGCCGCTATGACGTGCCCGCACCCGAGATGGCAGGGATCGCGCTGGTCGCGGCGGCCGTGATCGGGTTGATGGCGCCGCTGCGCCTGCCGGGTGGCAACGGGCCGTTCTGGCTCAAGCCGCTGCTGGGTCTGGCTTCGGGCGTGCTCGTCCCGATGTCGGTCATCTGGTCGGTCGAGGCGGGTCTGCACGAGGTCGCCGCGGGCGGCATCGGCGTGCTCGTCCTCGCCGCGCTCGTCGTGGTCTTCCGGATCGTCGCGAAGCCCCTCGCCGACCGGCGCCAGGTCAAGCAGGTGCGCAATTCGGTGCGGCGGTTCCAGGGCCAGCTGGTGGACGTCACCGACGCGGCCTGGAGTCTCTCGAGCGCGCGCGGCGACGCGAACCGGATCGTGCTCACGTACAACGGCGAGTCCGGCGGGAAGAAGCTCGGGGCGGCTCTGATGCTCAAGCGCGACATGGAATGGGTGCCGAAGGCCAAGGAGAACGAGTCGGCGGTGTTCGAGCTCGCGAAGGGGCTCAACGGCCAGCCGACCGAGGCCGTCCTGGCGCAGAAGCAGCTCGGTGCGCCTTCGACGTTGACGATGCGGATTCCGGGGACGACGATCCTGTCGATCCGCGAGACCGTGGCCGATTCGCTCTCGTGGGTCGAGTTCATCGGGAAGCTCGAACTCACCGATGCGGACGACCTGCTGAAGCGCCAGTTCCCCGAGAAGGTGGGGAACGGCGACGCGAAGTAGGCGGTAGACGAAAGACGGTGGCCCGGAAGCCGAAGCTTCCGGGCCACCGTTGTCTCTAGGTCTAGCGGCTCGCGGCGGTCTCCGCGAGCATGCGCAGGCCGGTGATGATGCCGCCGGCCAGCTGTCCGGCCCCGAAGGAGGCCTCCATCGAGAAGACCACGAGGGCCGCGGAGCGGTCCGGGATCTTCTCCTGGGCGAGCTTGCCCGTCACGATCTCCATCTGCCGCTGCTCGGGCGAGACGGCGATGAGGACGGAGCGGTCGGGGTCGGCGAGCTTGTCGTGCAGCGCCTCGGCCGCGCCCCGGATCGGGTCGTGCAGCGAGCCGACGTAGACGCTGTAGTGCAGGCCGCCTCCGTCGCGCTCGGCCACGGAGAGGGCCTCGTCGATGTGCAGCAGTTCGCGGGTGTCGAAGGGGCCTTCGAGGACGGCCGGCTGGACGTCCTCGGGGCTCTTGTCGACGCCTTCGACGATCGCGATCTGGTTACCACTTGCCATGCGAGCCTCCCTTGGGTCCACTGGCGACGGTCTCGGCGCCGTGCGCGCCGGATTCGAGTTCGGCCAAGCCGGACTCGCCTGCCACCGCGCCATTGCGGGCGACGAACCACACCGGTTTGAAGTTGTAGGGCTCACCCGCGCGGTAGCGGGACTGCGGCCTCGGGTGCCGCAGGAAGATCACGGCGAAGACCGCGACCACAACCAGGATCGGGGCGCCGAAGAGAATCAGCAAGTCCTGGAACGTCATGTTGCTCCCCTAAATACAGGTACAGGGTGACCGGCCGATTGACGGCTGGCAAGCGGGCGCCGTGACCGGCCATTTTGCGGCTGGCGAGCGGACACCGCCACCATGCCCCACAGACTAATCCAATTACGCCCCTCACATCGCCGCAGGTGGTAACTCCGTGCGTCCGGTCGCACGACGGCGGAACCCGTTGGCGCGAAGGGTCTTGCACGCGAACGGGGCCCGCCGACGGTCCGAGGACTTCATCGGCGGGCCCCGTTCGTCCGATGGCGGCGGGGGGGTGCTTGCGGGCCCCCTACGAGAGCCGCGCGCGCTCCCTTCCGTGGCGGGGAAGCCAGGCCTCCCACGCCGGGTCGGGACGCCGTTGACCGCGGAACCCCCGCAGCTGCCAGCCCGAGGGCGGCCTGGGCGCCCGGGGCAGTCGCCAGCCCATCTCGGCCAGCGACTTGTCGCTCTTGCGGTGGTTGCAGGGCGCGCAGGCGGCCACCACGTTGTCCCACGTGTGCGTCCCGCCGCGCGAGCGGGGCACCACGTGATCGATGGTCTCGGCCGCCGCGTTGCAGTACACGCACCGCCAGTCGTCGCGGGCGAACACGCCGCGCCGCGAGGGACTGGAGCCGACCTGCCTCGGGATCGGTACGTACCGCTTGAGGCGCACCACGGAGGGGATCGGGATGTGCATGGTTTCGGAGCGCAGAAAACCGTCACCAGGAGTGACGGTTTCGGCTTTGCGGGTGAGCAGCAGCACCGCCGCCCGTTTGACTGGTATCACGCACAGCGGCTCGTAGCTCTGGTTCAGGACGAGGGCGGAGCCCAGCGTGGCAGCATTGTGCGTGAACGGGTTCGGGAGCACCCCTGGGGCAGGGTCAGCGCCGTCGAGCGTGCTCCTATGTCGAGGACCTATCACGGTGATGTACCTCCAAGCCATCGGTCCCGTCAAGTTTGACCTAAATCTCAGAAAATTGCACCCTGGTTGCGTGGGATCTTGGATGGCGCGCGAATATCGTCTGTGCGAACCCTGAGTGACACCGGATCGGACAGACGTCCGTAAGGGTGCTCCAGGCCGTGAACGAGGCGGCCGCGCGACTATGACCTTGAGAAGGACGAACGTGGAACTGCTTGCCGCCACCGAGGAGGCTTCGCCCTGCGACGCGGGCTTCAACTCCTGCTCACTGCTGTGGAACATCTCCGGCAACGACGGATTCGCCGTGGACGGCGGCGCCGTGCTCGACAAGATCGGCCAGGTCCTGCTCATCATCCTGGCGGCCTTCTTCCTCCGCTGGCTGGTCAACCGCGCCATAGGCCGCATCATCAAGCAGGTCACCTCGATCAAGGGCCCGCAGTCGATCGCCGACCTCGCCGACAAGCTCGGTTCCGGCAACGCCCGGCGGGATGAGCTGCTGGGCGACCGCAGCGACAAGCGGGCCGAGACCCTCACCGGCGTGCTCCAGCACGTCTCCGGGATCGTCATCATGACCGTGGCGTTCATGCTGGTGCTCAGCGCCTTCAACGTGAACCTCGCGCCGATCCTCGCCAGCGCGGGCATCGCGGGCATCGCGATCGGCTTCGGCGCGCAGAACCTCGTGCAGGACTACCTGGCCGGGATCTTCATCCTCATCGAGGACCAGTACGGCGTGGGCGACAACGTCGACGTGGGCGACGCGACGGGCACCGTGGTGGACATGGGCCTGCGCGTGACGACGCTGCGGTCGCTGGACGGCACGCTCTGGTACGTGCGCAACGGCCAGATCCTGCGGGTCGGCAACTCGAGCCAGAGCTGGGCGTATGTGGTAGTGGACACACCGCTGCCGCCGACGGCGGACATCGACCGGGCCGGGGAGATCATCACCGAGGTCGCCGCGTCGTTCGTCGACGACGAAGAGTGGAGCGACAGCATCCTCAAGGAGCCCGAGTACCTCGGCCCGATCGAGATGACGATCGACGAGATCAAGGTGCGCCTGGGCGTGCGGACGACCTCGGACCAGCAGTGGGCGGCGGGCCGTGAGCTGCGTCGCCGTGTGAGCGAGGCGCTGCGCGAGGCGGGTGTCACCGACCTGGCCGCGAGCGGGCGGATCTACGTGCCGCGCACGGCAGCGAACCGCGGGGCCGCTGGTGCGGCCGGTGCAGCCGGGACGAATCCTTAGGTGATGTGCGGCCCATTCGGTGTGACGCGTGCCGGATCGGCTTCCCAGTCGGTCCCGCCCTTGGCACGATTGGGAGATGCCTAGTGACAGCCCGCGCGCAGTCGTGCCCCTGACCCCGACGGGTCAGCCCGCGCCGACCCAGTCCTTCTACGAGGCTGTGGGCGGCGAGGAGACGTTCGAGCGCCTGGTGAACGCGTTCTACGCGCAGGTGGCCGACGACCCGATCATGCGGCCCATGTACCCCGAAGAGGACCTGGCCCCGGCCGCGCGGCGGCTGAAGATGTTCCTGGAGCAGTACTGGGGCGGGCCGCACACGTACTCCGAGGAGCGGGGCCACCCGCGCCTGCGGATGCGCCACGCCCCTTATTCGATCGGCGAGCGCGAGCGCGACGCCTGGCTGCGCTGCATGCGCCATGCGATGGACGAGGTCGCGCTGGCCGACGAGTACGACAAGGTCATGTGGGAGTACATGGAGCGGGCCGCGGACTTCATGCGGAACAACTAGACGGAACCTGTTCCGCGCCAAGGCGACTGAACATGAACGGAGCGGCGGGGGTACTCCCCCCGCCGCTCCGTTTCTCGTTGCTCTGCTCAGATCAGGCGAGGCACTGGCGTTCGACCTCGTCGTAGAGCTCGTCGTGGGCTTGGGCCCATTCCCGGTATTCGTCGCTGGCGAGGTCTTCGAGGGTTTCGATGGTGCCCGGGTACTCGTCGTCGATCAGGATGTCGAGCGCGTCGGAGCAGACCTGGCGCTGGTCGGCCTCCTCCTGGAGTGTGTCGCGCTCGAGTTCGAGGGCCACGATCTCGTCCTCGAGCTCGTCGCGCTGCGTCGAGGTCTCCTCGAGTTCCGCGCTCGTCGAGTCGTACTCGTCGGACTTCTCCGAGAAGAGGACGCCGAGGGTCGCCGCGGCGGCCCCCAGCGCGATCGCGATCACGGTGAGGACGATCGCGGGCACGTTGCGGCGCTTGGGCGGGAGCATCAGCACGGGACCGGTCGGCGGCCCGACGAGCGGGCCGGTGGGCGGGCCCATCGGCGGCGGGGTCATCGTGTAGCCCGGCGCGGGCTGGGCGACAGGCGACAGGTTCGGCTGCGGCATGGCGCCGGGCTGGGCGGGCGGGGCTGGGTAGGCCGAGGCCGGCTGCGCGGGCGGCGCCTGCAGTTCTCGAGGCGCGGCCGGGGCCTGGGCCGCCTGCTCGGCGAGCAGGTCGGAGGTCGGTTCGGCCGGGGGCTGCGACGATGCGGCCGGGACCATCTTCACGGTCGTGTCGGCCTCGGGTTCGAACGCGGACTGGGACGGTTCGGCGGGTGTCGGGACGGCGATGCCCACGGCTTCCGGTTGCGGTGCTTGGGCTTCGGGCTGCGGAGTGAGGGGGCTTTGAGGCGCGGGGACCGGGGTCGGGTCCTGGGCGCCAGGGGGTTCGAGGGTCATGGGGAATCCATCCGATTTGGAGTTGTGGGTTCCTCACGATCGTACCGGTCCAAAGGGGAGAGCACCTGCTCAAAACGTCGCCCCGGGCTCCGATGGGAGCCCGGGGCGAGGTGCAGAACGGTTGAACCGGGAAGGTCTAGAGCAGTTCGCCCTCGAGCCACTCGACGAATGTGCCCGATATCGCAGTGCCGCAGTCGATGAGCTCTTCGAGCAAGGCGGTGGTGATGCCGGGGCGCACGGGGACCTGGATCTCGCCGAAGACCGGGAGCGCGCCCGATTCTGTCGGCTCGCCGAGGTAGGCCTTGAGGAAGCGGCGGGTGCGGTTCCACTCGTTCATGGCCGCGTAGCCGCGCTCGGCCCACTCGCGCGGGACGGTCTGGTAGGCGCGGGCGCGCAGGACCAGTATGTCGGCGTCGGGGCCTTCGGCGCGGACCTGGACGATGTGGCGCTCCCAGAGGGCCACGATGCCGCCGTTCTCGTCGACGAGGTAGCGGATGTCGAGGTTCTTCAGGGCCGCGATGATGCGGTCGGAGTCGAGCGGGCCGGTCTCGTCGGCGGCCTCGGCAGCCGCGTCGGCGGCGATCTGCTCGAGGTCGGTGATGAACTCCGGGTCGATCTCCTCGAGGTCCCGCTTGATCAGGTGCCAGCGGTCGACCTCGGAGATCTGCTCCTGCTCGGGGCCGATGAGCAGTTGCTCGGCGGTGAGCTCGTGACGCAGCTCCCTCGAGGCGTACTCGAGCTCGACGTCGTACTCCTCGGTGTCGTCCTCGGCGTCCTCGTGCCGTTCGGCGCGCGGGTTCGGGACCGCGCTCGGTTGGCTGCCGCGCGCCTGGGCGCGTTCAGCCGCTCCACCGAGCTCGCTGTCGGCTTCCGCGACCGCCTCGGCGATCGACTCTTGCTGTGCGTCGCGTTTTCTGCTGCGCCACCATGCCATGGTGTTGTCCGCCTTCCCACCCAAAATGCGAATCACTGGCAGTGCTTGGGTAATACGTTGGCATTCATGCTGAGCTGAACCATTGATTGTGATTGGTTGTGCTTCGCGGGGGCATAGCCAAGTTACGTCGTGTTGCAGTGAGCAGACTAGGACTCGGGACCGACATGGCACAACCGTCAGGCAATCCTGACCAAAAGTATGAACCGTCGCGCGTTTGTTCGCAGGCCCGTACGGGGTACTGTCACCGGTTTCATATGTATCAGAACGGGAAGGCCCGTCCCATCCTCCGGACGTCGGTTATCCGTCACCGAATAGCGTGACGTCACCGTGTGTTCCGAATCGGTCACAGCATGGGCAGGCCGCGGTCGCGGTCCCAGACGGCGCCGTAGGTGGCGGCGAGGCCGACGCGGCGCCCCGCCCTGAGGACCCGCACGGGGTCCTCGCCGAGGAACCCCATGCGGCACAAGGCGGCCACGAGTCTGACCTCGACCGGATAGATCCGGCCTTCGTGCTCCACGCGCAGGGCGACGTGGTCGAGCATGGCGTCCCGCAGGCGCCGGTCGCCGATGCCCTGGCCGCGCCGTTCGCGCAGAGCCTGGGCGGCCTTGCGGTCGATGTCGGCGATGTCGGCCGCCGGGACGGACTCGACGGCCGTCCACGGCTGCTGCGGCAGCCGCCCGCGCCATGCGGCCACGGGCTTGGCGACCGGGGCGTCTTCGGCGGCGAGGTCACCGGCGCGGTAGACCCCCTCGGGCAGGTCGCTGGCGGCCTCGCGCACGGCGAGGGCCCCGATGGGCAGGGCGGCCCAGAGTCGGCCGCCCTGCACGAGCACAGGGGCGTCGGGATCGAGCCGGGCGGCGCGGGCGGCGAAGGCCGCTACGTCCCCGGCGGACGTTCCGTGGTTCATGGAGGCGTCAGTCGGTCCACTGCTCGAGGTACGCCCGCTCCTCCGCGGTGATGCGCCTGGGCCGCTGGGTGGCGACGTCGAAGGGCACCATCACGGTCTTGGCGCGCAGCGCGAGCTTGTCGTTCGCGGTGAGCTCGTAGGCGAAGCTGAACGAGGAGTTCCCGATCCGCTCGACCCAGAGCTCGACGCGGGTCTCGGCGGGCACGACCACGGGCAGCAGGAAGTCCACCTCGTGGCGGGCCACGACGACGCCTTCGCGGAAGCCCGGGATCCCGGATTCCGCGGCGGCGGAGAACATCATCGCGACCCGGGCCTCTTCGAGCAGCACCATGAACTTGTTGTTGTTCACGTGCCCGAAGGCGTCCATGTCCGACCAGCGCAGGGCGACATCGGTCTTGAAGCGCGCCACGGCTAGTCCCGGGTGAGCTTCCGGTGCGTGACGCGGTGCGGGTTCGCCGCGTCGGGGCCGAGGCGCTCGATCTTGTTCTTCTCGTAGGACTCGAAGTTGCCCTCGAACCAGAACCACTTCGGCAGGCCGTCCTCGCCCTCGCCCTCCCAGGCGAGGATGTGGGTGGCGACCTTGTCGAGGAAGGCCCGGTCGTGGCTGATGACCACGGCGCAGCCGGGGAATTCGAGGAGCGCGTTCTCCAGGCTGGAGAGGGTCTCGACGTCGAGGTCGTTGGTGGGCTCGTCGAGCAGGAGGACGTTGCCGCCCTGCTTGAGGGTGAGCGCCAGGTTCAGGCGGTTGCGCTCGCCGCCGGAGAGGACCTTCGTGGGCTTCTGCTGGTCCGGGCCCTTGAAGCCGAACGCGGCGATGTAAGCGCGCGAAGGCATCTCGACCTTGCCGACCATGAGGTAGTCGAGGCCGTCGGAGACGGTCTGCCACACGGACTTGTCGCCCGCGAGGCCCTGCCGGTTCTGGTCCACATAGGAGATCTGGACGGTGCCGCCGATGTCGACCTTGCCCGAGTCGGGCTTCTCGAGGCCCACGATGGTCTTGAACAGCGTGGTCTTGCCGACGCCGTTGGGGCCGATGATGCCGATGATGCCGTTGCGCGGCAGGTTGAAGTCCAGGCCGTTGATGAGCGTCTCGCCGTCGAAGCCCTTGACCAGGTCCTTGACCTCGATGACGGTGGAGCCCAGGCGCGGGCCCGGCGGGATCTGGATCTCTTCGAAGTCGAGCTTGCGGGTCTTCTCGGCCTCGGCGGCCATCTCCTCGTACCGGCCGAGGCGGGCCTTGGACTTCGTCTGGCGGCCCTTGGCGTTCGAGCGGACCCACTCGAGCTCGTCCTTGAGGCGCTTCTGGAGCTTGGAGTCCTTGCGGCCCTCCACCTTCATGCGCTCGGCCTTCTTCTCCAGGTACGTGGAGTAGTTGCCCTCGTAGGGGTAGGTGCGGCCGCGGTCGAGCTCGAGGATCCACTCCGCGACGTTGTCGAGGAAGTACCGGTCGTGCGTGATGGCGATGACGGCGCCGGCGTAGGCGGCCAGGTGTCGCTCCAGCCAGAGCACGGACTCGGCGTCCAGGTGGTTGGTGGGCTCGTCGAGCAGGAGCAGGTCGGGCGCCTCGAGCAGCAGCTTGCACAGCGCGACGCGGCGGCGCTCGCCACCGGAGAGGTTGACGACGGGCCAGTCGCCGGGCGGGCAGCGCAGGGCGTCCATGGCCTGTTCGAGCTTGGAGTCCAGCTCCCACGCGTTCGCGGCGTCGAGCTCCTCCTGGAGGCGGCCCATCTCGGCCATGAGCTCGTCGGTGTAGTCGGTGGCCATCTCCAACGCGATCTCGTTGAAGCGGTCGAGCTTCGCCTGGATCGGCGCGACGGCCTCCTGGACGTTCTCCATGACCGTCTTCGACTCGTTCAGCGGCGGCTCCTGCGCGAGCATGCCGACCGTGGCGCCGTTGGCGAGCTTCGCCTCGCCGTTGGAGACCTGGTCCTGCCCCGCCATGATGCGCAGCAGGCTCGACTTGCCCGCGCCGTTGGGGCCGACCACGCCGATCTTCGCACCCGGGTTGAAGTACAAGGTGACGTCGTCGAGGACGACTTTGTCACCGTGCGCCTTACGCGCCTTTTCCAAGGTGTAGATGAACTGCGCCACGCTGATCCTTCGCTTTGGGACGAGCCGTACTGAACTGACCGGTCTCAATGATGTCAAGTCCCGGGGGCGAACCGCCAATCGGGCCGTCACGGGGCCCGTCTGCGTCACCGCGACCGTTCGACTACCGGCCCCGGTAGGCTTGCGAAAAGGAGGAAATACGAATTGAGCAACGCATCCTTCATTGTCGTAGCCAACCGCCTCCCCGTCGACTCTGTCGTCGACGACGAGGGAAACCGAACCTGGCGCCGATCCCCTGGCGGCCTCGTCACCGCCCTCGAACCAGTCCTCCAGGCCAATCGCGGCACCTGGATCGGATGGGCCGGCACCGCCGGCGAAGCACCCGACGCCTTCGAATCCGACGGCGTGACCCTCATGCCGGTCGCGCTGAGCGAGGAGGAGGTCCTGCGCTACTACGAGGGCTTCTCGAACGCCTCACTGTGGCCGCTCTACCACGACGCGGTCGAACCCCGCGTCTTCCGCCGCTCCTGGTGGAAGTCCTACTACGAGGTCAACGAGCGCTTCGCGGAGGTCTGCGCCCGCGAGGCCGCCCCCGGCGCGGTCGTGTGGATCCAGGACTACCAGCTCCAGCTCGTCCCGGGAATGCTGCGCGAGCGGCGCCCGGACCTGCGGATCGGCTTCTTCCTGCACATCCCCTTCCCGCCCGTGGAGCTGTTCATGCAGCTCCCGCACCGCATGGAGATCCTCAAGGGCCTCCTCGGCGCCGACCTGGTCGGCTTCCAGCGGCCGCTGGCGGCGCAGAACTTCCTCGCGCTCACCCGGCACCTCCTCGGCTACCGGCCACGGGGCCACTACGTCACCGTCGACGACCGGCTCGTGCGCGCGGACGCCTTCCCCATCTCGATCGACACCGCTCACAACGAAGAGATCGCCGGCACCGAACGAGTCCGCCAGCGCGCCAAGGAGATCCGCGCCGAGCTCGGCGAACCCGAGACGATCATCCTCGGCGTGGACCGACTCGACTACACCAAGGGCATCGAGGTGCGCCTCAAGGCGTTCCGCGAGCTCCTGGAGGACGGCCGGCTGCAGGTGCCGAACGCGGTGATGGTCCAGGTCGCGACCCCCAGCCGCGAACGCGTGGACCAGTACAAGGCGCTGCGCGAACGCGTCGAACGCCAGGTCGGGCGCATCAACGGCGAGTACGGGCAGGTGGGCCTGCCCGCAGTGCACTACCTGCACCAGTCCTTCGACCGCTACGAGCTGGCGGCGCTGTACCAGGCGGCCGATGTGATGGCGGTGACACCGTTGCGCGACGGCATGAACCTGGTCGCGAAGGAGTACGTCGCGAGCCGTGTCGACAACCGCGGCGCGCTCGTCTTGAGCGAGTTCGCCGGTGCCGCAGGCGATCTGCGGCAAGCGTTCCTGGTGAATCCGCATGATTTGACCGATTTGAAAGACGGATTTGTGACAGCGGTGAATGCGCCGCTCGACGATAAGATGAAGAGGATGCGCGCCATGAGGCGATATTTGCGCAAGCACGACGTGAGTCGTTGGGCCCGCAGTTTCCTCACAGCGCTAGGAGTTCCGGAGCGCAGCGCGGCGTACAATCCGGGCAGCCCGCCTGCCGAAGTCTGATACCCGGCGGTCGGGCGGCAGGCACAGACATTTTCGCAACGACGGTGTTGGAGAGATACGCCACGATGACCGCACCAAGCCTTGAGGGCCACGCTCCAGACAGCGCGTCGGAGGACTTCAGCTCCTCCGACGAGCTGCGCTCGGCCCTCACCTTGCTCGCACGGGTTCCGCAGCTGCTGATCGCGTGCGACTACGACGGCACACTCGCGCCGATCGTCACCGACCCCTCGCAGGCCATGCCGCTCCCCGAATCGGTCTCGGCCCTGCGGACGCTGGCGAACCTGCCGCAGACGAAGGTCGCGGTCATCTCCGGTCGTGCCCTGCGCGACCTGGCGGCGCTGTCCCGCCTGCCCTCTGAGATCCATCTGGTCGGATCCCACGGGTCCGAGTTCGACGTCGGCTTCACCCGGGCGCTCTCCAGCGAAGACCAGCGGTTGCGCGACAAGCTCGTTGCCGAGCTGTCGGCGATCGCGGAACGCTATTCGGGCGCCCGGGTCGAGCCCAAGCCCGCCGGTTGCGCACTGCACGTCCGGGAGTGCTCGGAGCAGGACGCGCGGCGCGCCGTCGAGGACGTCCACGAAGGACCGTCCACTTGGGACGGCGTGCAGACCACGGAGGGCAAGGCGGTCGTCGACCTGTCGGTGGTCACCACCCACAAGGGCGACGCCCTCGACAAGCTGCGCCACCAGCTGGGGGCTTCGGCGGTCCTCTTCCTGGGCGACGACGTGACCGATGAGAATGCGTTTGCGCACTTGCATGGACCGGATGTCGGCGTCCGCGTCGGCCCCGGCCCCACCCGCGCCGCCTACCGCATCGGCGACCCCGAGGACGTGGCCAAACTCCTCGCCCGCCTCGTCGACACCCGCCGCGCCTGGCTCCAGGGCGAATCGGCCCAGCTCATCGAGCGGCACACGATGCTCGCCGACGGCGCCAACCACGCGCTCCTCACACCCGAGGGCCGCGTCACCTGGATGTGCCACCCGAAGCCCGACTCCGGCTCGGTCTTCGCCGACCTTCTGGGCGGCGAGCACGCCGGCCACTTCAGCGTGCAGCCGGTCAACGCCGGCATCCCCCTCGGCCAGCGCTACGTGTCCGGGACGATGACCGTCGAGACCCGCTGGCCGGGCCTGTCGGTCACCGACTGGCTCGACTCCGCGCCGCGCCGTCGCGGCGACCTCAACGCCACGGTCCTCGTGCGCGAGATCAACGGCGAGGTCCCCGTCAAGATCACGTTCGCGCCCCGCCCCGAGTTCGGGCAGCTGCCCGTGCAGCTCCAGCCCGTCGGCGACGACGGCCTGCAGGTGCTCGGCGGCCGCGAGCCGATCTGCCTGCGCTCACCGGGCGTGGACTGGCACATCGAGTACGACGGGCAGCACTCGCTGGCCGTCGCGGTCGTCGACCTCGCCGCGATCGGCGGGTCTCTGGTGCTCGAGATGCGCGCCGGCACCGCCAACCTCGGCGAATGGTCGCCGGCGGTCAAGGTCCGCCGCCGCACCACCGAGGCCGGATGGCGCAACTGGTCCGACTCGCTGCGGCTCCCCCGCGTGGAGACCGAGATGGTCACGCGCTCGGCCCTGGCGCTCAAGGCCCTCTGCTACCAGCCCACGGGCGCGATCCTCGCCGCCGGCACCACCTCGCTCCCCGAGGAGCTGGGCGGCGTCCGCAACTGGGACTACCGGTTCTGCTGGATCCGCGACGCCGCGATGACGGCGAACGCGCTGGTCGACCTCGGCTCGCTCCAGGAGGCGGAGTCGTACTTCGCGTGGGTCGCGGGGATCATCGAGCGCACCGCCGGGCACCCCGAGCGGCTCGCGCCGCTCTACGACATCGAGGGCATGCCGCCCTCGCCCGAGGCGATCATCGACACGCTCCCCGGTTACGCCGGGGCGCGCCCGGTGCGCATCAACAACGCCGCGTCGAACCAGGTCCAGCTGGACGTGTTCGGCCCGGTCGCGATGCTCGTCGAGGCCGTCGCGCAGCGCCGCGGGCACCTGACGGACTTCGAGCAGCAGGTCATGGGCAGCATGGTCGAGGCCGTCGCGAAGCGGTGGCACGAACCCGACCACGGCATCTGGGAAGCCCGCCAGGCCCCGAGGCACCACGTGTACTCGAAGGTCATGTGCTGGGTGACCGTCGACCGCGCGATCAAGGTCGCCGACCAGTTCGGGATGGAGTCGGGCCCGGACTGGCACGAGCTGCGCGACCAGATCGCGAAGAACGTGCTGGAGCTGGGCTGGAACGACGAGGCCGGGGCCTACACGGCCGCGTACGGTCACGACGACCTCGACGCGGCCTCGCTGTGGGTGGGCCTGTCGGGGCTGCTCGCGGCGGACGACCCGCGGTATCTCAAGACCGTGCTCAAGATCGAGGCCGGGCTGCGTTCGGGCCCGACGGTCTACCGATACCACCGCGACGACGGCCTGCCGGGCACCGAGGGCGGGTTCATCATCTGCGCCGCATGGCTGGCTGAGGCGTACTTGCAAGTGGGCCGCCGTACCGACGCCGAGGAGCTGTTCGAGCAGATCCTCGCGTGCGCCGGGCCGACGGGCCTCCTGCCCGAGCAGTGGGACCCGATCGCCGAGCGCGGCCTGGGCAACCACCCGCAGGCGTACTCGCACCTGGGCCTCATCCGGGTCGCGAATCTGCTGAACGGCCAAAGCGGACGCATCTGAGGCATCCTCAAGGCGAGGGCTACTCTGTTCAGGACGACAACTGCCTCCTGACAGGATGCCCTCGCCTTGAGCTCCTCCACTCCTGCCATCCCCGGCTACCGCGACTTCGAGATGGTCGCGCACGGGTCGACCGCGTTCGTCTACCGCGCCGTCCAGGAGCGCCTGGACCGGACGGTCGCGGTCAAGGTCCTGCTCGTCGACGACGACATGACCACCGCCGACTCGGTTGAGAAGGAACTCGAAGCGACCGTAGCGGTCTCGAACCACCCCCACATCGTCTCGATCATCGACACCGGGCACACCGACACGGGCCAGCCGTACATCGTCATGGAGTACTGCGAGGGCGGTTCGTACTCGGCGATCCTGAAGGCCGGCGGCCCGATGCCGGTCGACGACGTCATCGACGTCGGCGTCAAGATCGGGCAGGCCCTGCAGGCCGCCCACAACGCCGACATCCTCCACCGCGACGTCAAGCCCCAGAACATCCTGCGCGGCCAGTACGGGCCCGCCTTGGCGGACTTCGGCATCGCGCGCACGCCCGCGTCCCTGGCCGCGACCGCCGCGATCGACAAGCTCACGCCGCTGCACGCCTCGCCCGAGGCGCTGCTGCGCCAGGCGCAGACGTCGGCGAGCGACCTGTTCAGCCTCGCGTCGAGCATGTGGCACCTCCTCGCCGGGTACGCGCCGTTCGCGAACCCCGAGGGCGGGACCGACCCGGACACGCACCGCGAGCGGGTCACCTCTGACGCGCCGCCGCCGAAGCTCCCCCGCGAGGACGTCCCGGAGTGGCTGGAGGGCCTGCTCGTGCGCGCCCTCGCGCGCGACCCGGCCCGCCGCCAGGCCTCGTGCCAGGCATTCGCCGAGGAACTCCAGCGCGGCATGTACGGCGGCGGAGTCGGCAAAGCCGCGGCTCCCGCGGTCATCGGCGACGTGAGCAACGAGGAGACGGTCTACCGGCCCGAGGTCGCCTCGCGCGGCACGAGGGCGCCACTGGACCCGTTCGCGCCCGTGCAGCCGATGCCGCAGCCCGAACGGGGCGGCACCCTCGGCAGCGGCGTCACGGGCGGTGGCACCGGCGGCTACGCCTCGGAGCTCGGCCACGCGATCGACCCGCGGTACGCGCAGCTCGACGGCGGCACGCACGGCGGGCCGATTTCAGCCGCACCGTTCTCGGGCGCCCCCATGAGCGTGCAGCCGTTCTCGGGGGCGCCGCAGATCGCCCCGTATTCGGCGCCGCCGCAGGCGCCGGTGAGCATGCAACCGCCGCCGGCGATCTGGACGAAGTACCCGACGGAGCCTCCGCGAGGCGGCTACCAGACGACGATGGAACCGAACACCCCCAACGTGCGGGACCAGCCGGTGCCGGTGCAGCAGGTGGTGTTCGCGCCACCGGTGATCGGCCGCGACGGTGCGAAGCAGCGCAAGACCAAGGCGTACAAGGCCCCCAAGCAGATCCAGCCGCGGCAGAAGGACGAGCGGAGCCTCAAGTCGTACGTCTACCTCGGGCTCGCGATCACGGTGCTGCTCGGCGGGATCATGACCATGTGGCTGTGGCTGCTGACGCCGAACAAGGGCGGCGAGGACCTCGACCAGGCGAACACCGACGGTTCCGGTGCGGCCCAGGAGGTCGTGATCGAGTCGTGGAACGAGGGCGAGGTGTCGCTGACCTGGTCGGCCGCCGAGGACAGCGAGAACCTCCGGTACATCGTCTTCGCCCAGCGCGTCGGCGACGAGAAGGCCGAGGCGCTCAACCCCGACGGCACCACGGAGACCGCGTTCACGGCGGCGGGCCTGATCCCCACCGAGGACTACTGCTTCACCGTGGGGCTGCTGCGGAGCGTCGACGACGTCCCGATGTCCCAATCGGTGTGCACCGCGGATCTGGCGGATTAAACCGCTCACCCCAATGGGGATCGTCCGATCGGGGGAGGCGCACGCCTTCAAGGGGCTTATTCGGAGTGCCTTCGAAAAAGCGTCGAATGGCCATTGTCGAACAGGCGATCGAGCAATTCCATCACTCGAAGACCGACGCCCTGCCGCGCCCGCCCGCCGGCCGCGAATGGGCAAGAAAAATGCGCCCCACGCCCTCTCGGGCATGGAGCGCGAAGTTCGCGGGTGCGAAACCTAGGCGGCGACGGCCTCGGCGGCGAACGCGTCCGCCTCTTCGAGGGTCTTCAGGGTGGTGTCCCAGCCCTGCTCCGCGGGGAGCTTGGCCGCGAGGCCCTCGATCTCGGCCTTGATCTTGGCGCCGTGACCGGCGGCGGCGAGGGCCTTGACGGCCTCGGTGAACGCCTCGGAGCCGGTGGCCAGGTGCAGGGTCTTGCCGTTGGTCAGGTTGCGCAGGTACACGTGCTTCCCGTTGTTGAGCGGGATCAGGTACTTGAACTCGCCGAGGACGTTGAGTCCGCCAGCGGAGCCGCCCTTCTGGCCGGCCTTGACGGAAGCGCGTGCTGTCTTGGAAGTGTTGGCTGCCACGCCGGTCTCCTCACCATGTCGTTACGACGTATCTTCGGCCCGGCGCAGGGAGAGCAGCTCGAAAGGCGGGCTCTGAACCTGGGTTGGACCACAAAAGAAAACCGACAGTCCGCCGGTCATGCGCAAGTCTAGCTCAGGTGCGCGCTGCGGCGACTAGCACACGTACCGGGTGTGACGCATCGAATGATCGAAAAAGTGAGCCCGCGGAGCGGTTTAAGCCTAGCGCGATGCTTTCGAAGCTGTCAGTATGTAACTGAGCGGAATAGCGCGCCGGGTTCGAGTTCATCCCACTCTCATCCCGGCCGATGCTCGTTGCACGACTTCAAGTCGTGTCGAAATGACCACAAGGAGTGAGCCAGTACTCAGAGACGCCGATTCCCAAGGAGGTGCGCGATGCAGACACGCGGCGTGATCTACATCCACTCCAGCCCGCCCGCGGTGTGCCCGCACGTCGAGTGGGCGATCGGCCGTGTCCTGGAACGCTCCGGCTCTGCCGCGAACCACGGTGTGAAGCTGGGCTGGACTCCGCAGGACGCCGAGCGCGGCACCTTGAGCGCCGAGCGCGCGTGGAGCGGCTACGCCGGCATGGGCGCCGAGTTCGCGAAGGCCCTCGCACAGTGGCCGATGCTGCGCTTCGAGATCACCGAGGACCCGAGCGCGGGCGTCGACGGCGAGCGCATCATGCACGTCCCCGGCCGCGGCGTCTACCGCGCCGCGATGAGCGCCGGCGGCGACATCATGATCGCCGAGGACCGCATCCGCGCCCTGCTCGCGACCACGACCAGCGCCGAGGCCCTGCGCAACGGGCTGGACCAGCTGCTGGGTCTGGAGTGGGACCGCGAACTGCGGCCCTTCCGCCAGGCCGCGGGCGGCACCGAGCAGTCCTGGCTGTCCCAGGTCGGCTGAACGAGACGGAGTTCGGGCCCCGCGCGGATCGCGCGGGGCCCGACGCATTGTCATACCCGCGCCCCGCGCCCCGCGCCCCGCGCCCCGCGCCCCGCGCCCCGCGCCCCGCGCCCCGACGGATTGTCGTACCCGCGCGTCATCGTTGATTCGGGGGCGATCGCATTCGGACACACCCGACCCCGGGGGCCGGTCCCCCGCGCTGACGCGACTCACCCGGAAACGCCGATGCCCGCAACGCCATGCGTTGCGGGCATCGGCGTTCGTGCCGCCCTAGAGGTCGGCGGTGAGGTTGTCGAAGTTCGGGCCTTCGGTGCGCGAGCGCTTGAGCTCGTAGAAGCCCGGGGTCGTGGTCACGGCGTAGACGCCGTCCCACAGCTTCGCGGCGGCCTCGCCCATCGGGGCGGGGGTGACCACGGGGCCGAACAGGCCGACCTGCACGCCTTCATCGTTCTCCACCGCCACCACCGGAGTGCCGACGTCGGTGCCGACGAGGCCGATGCCGCGCTGGTGCGAGGCCTTGAGCTTCTCGTCCCATTCCTCGGTCTTGCCGGCGTCGGCCAGCTCGGCCGGGAGGCCGACGGCCTCGAGCGCGGCGGGGATGTAGACCTCGGCGTCCTTCTCGCCGCCGAGGTGGATCCGGTTGCCGAGCGCGGTGTAGAACCGCCCGAGGGTCTCGTTGTCGTACTGCTGCGCCACAGCGGTCGCCACCCGCACCGCGGGCAGGGTCTTCGGCATGAGTTCCTGATACTTCTCGGGGAGCTGGTCGAGGTTCGGCTCGTTGAGCACGTAGAGGCTCATCACGTTCCAGCGCACCCGGATCGGACGGAGTTTCGCGGCCTCGATGATCCAGCGGGAAGTCATCCACGCCCAAGGACAGGCGGGGTCGAACCAGAAGTCGACGGTCTTGGTTTCAGCCATGGGCCTACACTACTTCAAATTTAAACAAGTTCGAAGGCGGCTCGACCCTATGATCGAGAGACACAATGGAACCACGATAAACGGGATAAACTTGCCCTCGATGCTGGTGAATACGCGACAAGATGACATAACGGGCCGCCACTTCGCGCCCGCTTCGGAGCCGGCCCCGTACGACGGCCGCGGCCCTTCGATCGAGATCCTCACGCTCTCGCGGCTGCGCGCGAGCGGGGCCGCACCCGATCTGGCCCGACCGTTCCGGTCTGACCGGCACTGCTTGCTCACCCTCACGTCGGGCGCCATGCGGCACGCGGTGGACTTCGCCGAGCACGCCGTCGCCCCCGGCCAATGGCTGTGGGCGCGCCCCGGGCAGGTGCAGCAGTGGACCGGACTCGACCGAGCCGAGGGCACTGTCATCCGCTTCGCGACCGAGTTCTTGGATCCTGACACGGCCATCGGCGTGTGCGTAGACGACCCGCACGCCCCGGTGCTGCGCGCCCCGGCGAGCGAGGACCACGCGCTGCTGCGCGCGGCGACCACGCAGTTGCAGTGGGAGCACTCGGCCGACAAGCTGCCGCTGGACACCCGGTTGCAGGTGCTGCGGCATCTGCTCGCCGTGCTCGTGCTGCGTGTGGCGAGCCTGCCGACGCCGCAGGCCGGACCCGAACCGAGCGAGGTGTACCTGGCGTTCCGCGACGCGGTGGAGCGGGACTTCGCGAACTCGCGCCGCCTCAGCGACTACGCCGAGTCGCTCGCCTACTCCCCCAGGACGCTCTCGCGCGCGACACTCGCGGCGGCCGGGATCCCCGCGAAGGAGTTCATCGACCGGCGGGTCGTGTTGGAGGCCAAGCGAATGCTGGCCTGCTCGCCAATCCCGGCGGCACGCATCGGCGAACGGCTCGGCTTCAGCAGCGCCACGAACTTCAACAAGTTCTTCGCCCAGCGAACGGCCCAAACCCCGATCGCCTTCCGCGCCTCAGTCCAACACCAAGGGCGCTGAACAGCGCCATCGCTCGAATGTCGAACCGCCACTGAACTGCGGCAACGCTCGAATGTCGGACCAGTGTGGGAGTGTGGTCCTTTTCGGTTGGTCGGAGGCGGATGCGGGTGGGAAGGGGCATGCCCTATGTCCGAAGCCGCCCGCGCGGCGCGCATGAGACTCCTCGCCGAACACCAGCCGGCGCGACCTCAACTCGCGGCGGCGAACACCGTCTCAGGCTTAGCCTGGTCGCCCTTCTCGATCATGACCGCCAGCAGATCGCCGTTCTCACCGAGCACGGCGTAGCGGCCTTCGATACCGGCCGCTTCAAGGGACTTGCCGTACGACAGCGCCTTGGCCTCCGCCTCGGTCGCCGTCCGCGTCGGCATGAGCCGCGCGGCGGCCTCGCCCATCGTGAGCGCCCCGAGCGGCTCCCCCGCCGCAGAGCGCTCGGCGAGCGTCTCGAGCGTCGCCGCCGTGTCGAGGCCGAAGCCGCCGATCCTGGTGCGGCGCAAGGCGGTCAGGTGCCCGCCGACGCCGAGCGCGTCGCCGAGGTCGCGGGCGATGGCCCGGATGTAGGTACCGGAGGAGCAGGAGACGTCGATGTCGACGTCGATGAACGCGCCTTCGCGGCGGATCGCCTCGATCTCGATGGCGGCGATCGTGATCCGCCGGGCCTTGAGCTCAACGGTCTCGCCGTCGCGCACCCGCTTGTAAGCGCGCTGGCCGTCGATCTTGACGGCGCTCACGGCGCTCGGCACCTGGTCGATCTCGCCGGTCATCGCCGCGAGACCCTCATGGATCGATGCATCGGCAATCGCGGACGCGTCGGCGCTCGCGGTCACGTCGCCTTCGGCGTCGTCGGTGACCGTGGCCTGTCCGAGGCGGATGGTCGCGGCATAGGACTTGTCCAGGCCCGACACATAGGTCAGCAGTTTGGTGGCCTTGCCGACGGCGACGATGAGCACGCCGGTCGCCATCGGGTCGAGCGTGCCGCCGTGGCCCACCTTGCGGGTGCCGCAGATGCGGCGCATCCGGGACACCACACCATGCGAGGTGATGCCCTGCGGCTTGTCGACGACGATGAGGCCCGGCTGCACGGGCTGAGCGTTGGTCACGGTCGTAGAGGC
This sequence comes from Glycomyces rhizosphaerae, assembly GCF_042647865.1. Classification (NCBI taxonomy): domain Bacteria; kingdom Bacillati; phylum Actinomycetota; class Actinomycetes; order Glycomycetales; family Glycomycetaceae; genus Glycomyces; species Glycomyces rhizosphaerae. The sequence goes on along the minus strand of NZ_JBHRWO010000021.1, from coordinate 270,244 downwards.
TAATCGCGCCCCGGACCGCGATCGTCACACGGGTGGCTACTGGTGTCGGTCGAGCGATTCCTGCAAGGCGCGCAGGGCCTCCGCCTTCTCCTCGTCCCAATTATCGGGACGGGCACGGCGCTTCCGTCGAGTCGATGAATCAGTCTTCATCCTCGACACCTTAACGAAGGTTCAGGTGCCGGATCGCGCACAATTCACATAGTGGGATGAGAACTTTCAGGAGCGCTCGGCCCCGGTGACGGCCCACTCGCCCGAGCGCAGCCGCCAGAGGATGAGCCCGAAGCGCACGAGCATGTACACCGCGATGCCACCCCAGATCCCCGTCAGGCCCCAGCCGAAGACCAGGGTGAGCCACGTGAACGGCAGGCCGCTCGCGATCGAGATGACGGTCATGTTCCGCATGAACCGCAGGTCGCCCGCGCCGATGAGCACGCCGTCGAGCGCGAAGACCACGCCGGCCACCGGCAGGAGCAGCACGAGCCAGGGCCAGACGTAACCGAGCTGGTCATGCACCGCCGTGTCGGAGGTGAACAGGTCGGGCAGGACCGGCAGCGAGACGAGCACGACGAGGAGGAAGAGCACGCCGTAGCCGAGGCCCACGATGGTCAGGCGCTTCGCCGAGGCCCGCGCGGCATCGGGCCGACCGGCGCCCAGGTCGGCGCCGATGAGCGCCTGCCCGGCGATGGCCACCGCGTCGAGGGCCAGCGCCGCGAAGAACCACAGCTGCATGCCGATCTGGTGCGCGCCAAGGGCAGTCGTCCCGACCCGGGCGGCCACGGCCGCTGCCGAGAACGAGCTGACCTGGAACGCGACGCCGCGGATGATCAAGTCGCCGTTGGCGACCAGCTGCTTCGACATGAGCGGCCAGTCGACGCGCAGTGGGACGCGTTCGCGGCGCAGCGCGAGGAGGAAGAGCACGCCGGAGATGGCCTGTGCGACGGCGTTGGCCCACGCTGAGCCGACCAGGCCGAGCCCGACCGGGTAGACCAGGATCGGCGCGAGGGCCGCCGAAACCAGGAAGGACGCGGAGACGAACCACATGGGGCGCTTGGTGTCCTGCACGGCGCGCATCCAGCCTTGGCCGGCTCCGGCGACGAGCAGGAACGGCGCGCCGAGGACCGCGACGCGCAGCCATTGGGCCGCGGCGGCCTCCACGGCCGGGTCGTCGCCCATGAGTCCCGCGATCGGGCCGGCGAGGAACTGGAAGGCCACGACCATGGCCAGGCCCGCGGCGAGCGCGAGCCAGGTGCCTTGGACGCCTTCGGCGACCGCGCCGGGCCGGTCCCCTGCGCCGAAGCGGCGGGAGGCCCGGGCGGTGGTGCCGTAAGCGAGGACCGCGCCGATGAGCGGCGCGAGGCCCATGATGACGCCGCCGAGGGCGAGGCCGGCGAGCGGCACGGCGCCGAGATGGCCGACGACGGCCGTGTCGATGAGCAGGTAGATCGGCTCGGCGGCGAGCACGACCAGTGCGGGGATCGCCAGGGACGCGATGCGCCGGTAGGAGGCGGGGGCCGGGCGCGCCTCGGCGTCCCGGCTCACCGAGCGGACTCTTCGGAGTCCGCCTCCTCGTCCTTCTCTATGTACGGGTTCTCGTCGCCGGCGTAGGCGGCGCCTTCGGCGATCTTGTGGACTTCGGCGTCGGCGGCGGCGGCCTTGGCGAGGAGTTCCTCGATCCGGTTTGCCTGGTCGGGGACGGTGTCGGCCACGAAGGCGATGGACGGCGTGTGGCGCATGCCGAGGGCGCGTCCGACGGTGGTGCGGAGGTGCCCGGTGGCGCGCTCCAGGCCGACCGCGGACGCCTTGACCTGCTCGTCGTCGCCGAGGACGGTGTAGAAGACCGTCGCTTCGCGGAGGTCGGGTGTCATGCGGGCGTCGGTGATGGTGACCATGCCGACTCGGGGGTCCTTGAGTTTGCGCACCGCCTGGGCGGTGAGCTCCATGACCCGCTTGGCCACTTGGGCCCGCTTCGCTGCGTCTACCATCGCATTCCTGCCTTCCGCTTCACACGCACCTCAGATCGGATGCGCCATATTCACTTACGGCTCGCAAGCTTCGCCGAGGCCACTCATTTGGAGCTCGCAGCGTTACCGAGGCCGCTCTGCCGCGCGCCGTATCGGCGCGCCGCTACTGGTTCTTACTCTCCCGCTCGCAGGCTATTCGTCTTCTGGGCCGAAGACGCGCCGCCTGACGCTCAGGAGTTCCACTTCGGGGCGACCCGCGATGTGGTGCTCGCAGGCGTCCAGAAGTTCCTGGACATGCCGGTTCTCGCCCGCCACGGCGGCGACGCCGATGGTGGTGCGACCGTGAACGTCCTGGTCGCTGACTTCGGCCACCGCCACCTCGTACTTCCGCAGCGAGGCGACGATAGGGCGCACATAGGAGCGCTTGGCCTTCAGTGAGCGGGAGTCCGGCGGGAGGAGGAGATCGAATTCTGCGCATCCGGTGAACACTGCTCTAGATTACGCGCCGCCCCCGACATCCCCAATATCTTTTAGCCCGCCCGAAAACACCGGTTTCGCGACCTCCATCACGGGTAACTGCCACCATGAGGCCCAGATGCGAGCCGAACCGATCGGTTCGCGGGCTTCGCCGAGAGGGAGGAATCATGTCGGCACCGCAGGACGGCTGGGCCGGGAACCAGGACCCGACGAGGCGGTACCCGTCGGCGGCCGAGCCGCAGCGTCCGTCGGTCGACGCGGGGAAGCTGTGGGCGGGCGGGTTCGGCACCGCCGTGGTCGCCGCGCTGGTCGCGCTCGTGGGCATCCTGCTCGTGCGCGGGGTCCTCGGCATCCACATCCTCTCCCCGTCCGACGCCGGGGCGTACGGCGACGCGACCACCACGACCTATGCGTTCGGCGCGTTCGCCGTCGCGATCCTCGCGACCGGGGTCTTGCACTTGCTCCTGCTGCTCATGCCGCGGCCGATGAGCTTCTTCATCTGGATCATGCTGCTGGTGATCGCGGTGGGCGTGCTCATCCCGTTCACCATCCTCGCCGCGCTGGAATCGCAGATCGCGACCGCCGCGCTCAACTTCGTCATCGGCATCTGCATCATGAGCCTGCTCAACTCGGTGGCCTCGATCGCCACGCGCGAGCCGCCCCCACCAGGGGCGGGAACAGTCCGAGGGTAGGGCTGTCCCCACCTAGAAGACACAGGACGGCCGGGTCGCGGTGGCGACCCGGTCTTTCTAGTGTTGTCGTATGCGAAAAACCCTGCGGCAACTGGGCATCGACACCGGCTATCTGCTGTCGATGTTCTTCATCGCCTTGCCCGCTTTCATCATCGGCGTGGTCGGCACGGTGCTCGGCTTCGGCACCGCGGTCATCTGGATCGGCGTGCCCATCGCCGCCGCCACGCTCTTGGCAATGCGCGGCATGGCCGCCGCCGGCCGTTCGATGCTCCCCGCTGTGCTGCGCCGCGAACTGCCGCGCCCCCGCTACAAGCGGGCCCGCGAGGGCGCCTCGGGCCTGCGGCGGTTCCTGACCGTCCTCACCGACGGGCAGTCCTGGCTCAACGTGCTGTGGGCGGTGGCGGTCCTGCCGATCGCCATCGCGGGCTTCGCGATCGCCATCGCGTGGTGGTGCGCGACGGCCGCGACCCTGCTGTACCCCACGTACACCTGGATCATCGAGGCCGCGACGAACGGCAGCGACGACGGCCTCCACTACGCCACGGAGTGGCTCGGCTGGGGAACCTCGTACTTCGCCCGGTCGGTGCTCGCGATGCTCGGCGGCGTGATCATGGCCCTGACCCTGGTTCCGGTCCTGCGCGGCATGGCGCTCGCTCAGGCGTATGTCGGCAAGGGGATGCTCACGTCCATCAGCGGCCTGCACCAGCGGATCGACCAGCTCGAGGAGTCGCGGAACGCCGCCACCTCCGCTGAGGCCGACGCGCTGCGCCGGATCGAGCGGGACATCCACGACGGCCCCCAGCAGCGGCTCGTGGGCCTGGGCATGGAGCTGGCCCGCGTCAAGCGCCAGCTGGCGACCAATCCCGAAGCGGCCCAAGAGACCCTGGAGGCCGCGATCGCGCAGACCCGGGAGACCATCGACGAGCTCCGTTCGCTCTCGCGCGGCATCGCCCCGCCGATCCTCACCGACCGGGGCCTCGCGGCGGCGCTCGCGGCCCTCTCGGCGCGCTCGCTCGTGCCGGTCGAGCTGGAGACGAATCTCAACGGCCGCTACAAGGCCAGCGTCGAGAGCACGGTGTACTTCGTGACCGCCGAGTGCCTCACGAACATCGCCAAGCACTCGCAGGCGACGAAAGCGACGGTGTCGGTCGAGGACTGGGGCGATAGGCTGATGCTCTCGGTCGGCGACAACGGGATCGGGGGCGCGCACGTCTCGAAGGGACACGGGCTCTCGGGTCTCACCGACCGAGTCAAAGCCGTTGAGGGGCAGTGGACCATCGACTCCCCCGACGGCGGTCCGACCGTGATCGTCGTGGAGGTTCCGTGCGTGTAGTGGTGGCCGATGACGCAGTGCTCATCCGTTCGGGGCTGGTCAGGCTCCTGGAGGAGTTCGGCTGCGAAGTGGTCGCCGAGGTCGGCGACGGCGACGCCCTCGTGGAGGCCGTCGCCGAGCACAAGCCCGACGTGTCGGTGGTGGACGTGCGGATGCCGCCGTCCTTCACCGACGAGGGCCTCAGAGCCGCCACCCGCGCCCGGGAACTCGTTCCGGGCGCGCCCGTGCTCATCCTGAGCCAGTACGTGGAGGTCTCCTATGCGGACGACCTCCTCGCCGACGCCCGTGGCGCGGTGGGCTACCTGCTGAAGGACCGCGTGATCGACGTGGACGACTTCATGGACTCCCTGAAGCGGGTCGCCGGCGGCGGCACCGTCTTCGACCCCGAGGTCGTCAGCCAGCTCATGGTGCGCCGCAGGAAGAACGACCCGGTCGCGACCCTCACTCCCCGCGAGAAGGAGGTCCTGGGCCTCATGGCCGAGGGCCACTCCAACAAGGCGATCGGCAAGAAGCTCTTCATCTCCGACGGCGCCGTGGAGAAGCACATCCGCAACATCTTCACCAAACTCGCGTTGAGCAGCGAGGACGGCGACCACCACCGCCGGGTCAAAGCGGTCCTGGCCTACCTCCGGTCCTAGCGCCCCTCGGCGGGATCGTCAGGCATGCACCGCATGCGGCAATCGATCACGCGACGAGCAGGAAGCCGCGTTCGAGGAGGCGTCGGATCACGGGGTAGAGCTGGGCGTAGAGCATCGCCGGTTCCGCCCCGTAGGTGTCGGCGAGGAGCTGCACCTGAAGGCGCACTTCGGCTTCGCCGTTGCAGCCGCCCATGAACGCGACGACCAGCGGGTCCAGTTCCTCGGCGTAGCGCATGCCGTCGGCCTGCTGGAGCCATTGGCGGTCGACGTCCCAGCCCTCGTCGCCGTGGCCCGCGGTCTGCTGCAGCACCACGTCTTCGGCGACGCGGAGCTTCGCCTGCCACAGCGTTTCCGGTTCGAGGTCCTTGTCGCGCAGGGCGAACCAGGCCTCGACGCGGTCGCGCCAGGGTGTCTCGACCGCGTGGCGGGCCTCTTCACAGACGATTTCGGTGGGGCCGTCGATGCGGCGGACGTTGACGAAGCCGAAGCCCACGCCCGTGACGCCCGCGGACTCGAACCAGTCGAGCCATGCGGCGGCCTGCTCGGCGTCGTGGCTCTCGCCCGAGTCGCGCTGCCAGGTGCGCACGTAGTCGAGCGGGTCGAGTTTCTCGCGCTCCACCGCCCAGACCCGCACGCCCGCGTCGGGGAACCAGCCCGCCACGCGCTCGGCCCAGTCCCCGCCTTCGAGGTGCAGCCAGTTCGCGAGGAACTGCATCGTGCCGTTGGGATTGAGGAGTTCCGCCGAGGCCGCCGCGAGCTCGGCCGCGATGCCGTCGGCCTCCCGGCCGCCGTCCCGGTAGGTCCAGCCGCCGCCCGGCGTCGCGATCACGAACGGCGGGTTCGCCACCACGAGATCGAAACGCCGACCCGCTACGGGCGCGAGCAGGTCGCCTTGCAGGAGTTCGAGTGCCGCTCCGTTCACGGCGGCGTTCAGCTCGGCGAAGGCCACCGCGCGCTCGCTCAGGTCGGTCGCGGTCACGGTCTCGGCGTGCTCGGCCAGGCCCAGGGCCTGCACGCCGCAGCCGGTGCCCAGGTCCAGGGCGCTGCCCACCGGGTGCCGGAGGGTCGCGTCCATCAGGAGTTTCGAGGCGCCGCCGACCCCGAGCACGTGCTCACGGGTGCGACCGCCCGTCGTGTTCGGGAGCTGGTCCGAGAACAGCAGGCGCTCATCATCGAACTGGGCGCCCCAACCGGCGGCGAGTTCGTCGTCGCCGACGAGGAGGCCGCAGGCGAGCGCTTCATCGATCCCAAAGGGCGCGAAGGCTTCCTCAGCAGCCGCGCGGGGCACGGGCACGCCGATCACGAACAGGCGGGTCCACACCCCCAGCCGGTCGTCCCCCGCCAGCTGCAGCAGGGCCCGGTAGTCGCCGCGGTCCGCCGCGGCCATCGCTGATCGACCGTAGACGGCCGACAGCGCGGCTCGGCTGAAGCCCTTTCGGGCCTCGCCGAGCCGCGCTGCGGCTTCGGTCTCGAGGAGCCGCACTTACGCGCGCGGCTTCTCGCGCATCTCGAAGGCTTCGATGACGTCGCCCTCTTCGATGTTGTTGTAGTTCTTCAAGGTGAAACCGCACTCGAAGCCCTCGCGGACCTCGGTCGCGTCGTCCTTGAACCGGCGCAGCGTGGCGATGGTGGTCTCGATGACGACGTTGCCGTCGCGCATGAGGCGGACCTTCGCGTTGCGCTTGATCGAGCCGCTCGTGACGAGCGCACCGGCGATGTTGCCGAGCTTCGAGGAGCGGAACACCTCTCGGATCTCGGCGGCACCGAGTGCCACTTCCTCGTACTCGGGCTTGAGCATGCCCTTGAGCGCGGTCTCGATCTCCTCGATCGCCTGGTAGATGACCGTGTAGTACCGGACGTCCACACCTTCGCGCTCGGCCATGTCGCGGACGCGACCCTCGGACCGGACGTTGAAGGCGATGATCGTCGCCGACTCGCCGTCGCCCGCCGCAGCGAGGTTGACGTCGCTCTCGGTGATCGGACCGACGCCGCGGTGGATGACCTGCAGGTGCACTTCCTCGGGGATCTCCAGAGCGACCAAGGCCTCTTCGAGGGCCTCGACCGAACCGGCGCCGTCACCCTTGATGATGAGCGAGAGCGTGGTGCGCTCGCCTTCGGCGATCTTGTCCATGAGGTTCTCGAGCGTGGTGCGCGAGACGCGGGACGCCTGCTGAGCCGCGCGGCGGCGAGCCTGGCGCTGCTCGGCGATCTGGCGGACCATGCGGTCGTCGTCAGCGGCGAGGAACACGTCCCCCGCCATCGGGACGGTCGAAAGACCCTGCACCTGCACCGGGAACGACGGAGTCGCCTCGGTGACCTTGTTGCCGTCGGCGTCGTGCATCGCACGGACGCGGCCGTGGGCCCCGCCGGCGACGATCGAGTCGCCGACGCGCAGCGTGCCCTTCTGGACCAGGACGCTGGCGACCGGGCCGCGGCCCTTGTCGAGGTGCGCCTCGATCGCGATGCCCTGCGCGTTGCCGGCCTCCGACGCTTCCAGTTCAAGGGAGGCGTCGGCGGTGAGCAGCACCGCTTCGAGCAATTCCGCGATGCCGATGCGCGGCTTGGCGGCCACGTCGACGAACATGGTCTGCCCGCCGTATTCCTCGGCGACCAGGCCGTACTCGGTCAGCTGCTGGCGGACCTTGCCCGGGTTGGCGTCCGGCAGGTCGGTCTTGTTGACCGCGACCACGACCGGGGCGCCGGCGGCGCTGGCGTGGTTCAAGGCCTCGACGGTCTGCGGCATGACGCCGTCGTCCGCCGCGACCACGAGCACCACGATGTCCGTGACGTTCGCACCGCGAGCACGCATGGCGGTGAACGCCTCGTGGCCCGGGGTGTCGATGAAGGTGATCGCGCGGTCTTCGCCCTCGTGCTCGACGTGCACCTGGTACGCGCCGATGTGCTGGGTGATGCCGCCCGCTTCGCCGGCGACGACGTTGGTGTGCCGGATGGCGTCCAGCAGCTTCGTCTTACCGTGGTCGACGTGGCCCATGACCGTGACGACGGGGGGACGCGCGACGTAGGTGTCCTTGTCCTCCTCGTCGAGGTCGATGCCGAACTGCGAGAGCAGCTCGCGGTCCTCTTCCTCGGGGGACACGATCTTGATGTCCCAGTCGAGGTGGGTGCCGAGCAGCTCGAAGGTCTCCTCCGACACGGACTGCGTCGCGGTCACCATCTCGCCCAAGCCGAACAGCTCCTGAACGAGCGTGCCCGGCAGGGTGCCGATCTTGTCGGCGAAGTCGGAGAGCGACGCGCCGCGTGCGAGGCGAATGGTCTCGCCGTTGCCGCGCGGAGCGCCCGACTGCATCCTCGGCGCTGCGAGGTTGTCGAACTCCTGACGCCGCTGACGACGCGACTTGCGGCTCTTGCCCCGGGGGCCGCCGCGACCGAACGCACCGGCCGCACCGCCACCGCGGGCCTTGCCGCCGCCGCCTGCGCGACCGCCGCCACCGCGGTACGGAGCCGGCGTGCCGGTCGAAGGACCGGAACCGCCCGCACCACCGGCGCCGCCGCCGGCACCGCCGCCAGCACCACCGAAGGTGCCGCGGTAGTTGCCGCCGCCGCCACCGGGACGACCGCCGCCGCCACCAGGACGACCGGCGCCGCCACCGGGGCCGCCGCGACCGCCGCCGCGGGCCCCGCGGGGACCGCCGCCGTCACGACCGCCGCCGGCCGGACGACCGGGCATCATGCCCGGGTTCGGCCGCGGAGGCATCATGCGCGGGCTCGGACGGGGACCGCCCGGGCGCTCGGCGCCGCCTTCGGCGGCCGGGCGCGGCTTGGCACCGGCGTTGCCGACGCCGAACGGGTTCTTGGGGCCCGGCTTCGGGCCGCCGGGACGGGCGGCCGGAGCGGGCTTCGGGCCGGGCTTCGGTGCCGCCGCGGCGCGCTTGGACGCCTCGGCCTGCTCCTGCTGGCGCTTGACCAGTTCCTCGGCGCGCTTCTGCTCCGCGGCGACCTCGATGTCTCGGGCGCTCGTGGGCTTGACCTCGGCCGCGACCGGAGCGGGCGCGGGTGCCGGGGTGGCGACGGGCGCCGCCGGTCCGGGCTTGCGGGACGCGGGAGCGGCCGCACCCGGCTTCGGGGCGGCCTTCTTCGCGGCCTTCTTGGCTTCGGCTTCGGCCTTCGCCTCGGACTTCGCGTCCTTGGCGTCGACCTTGGCCCGCATGATCTTCGACGGGCTGGGAGCCGCCGGGCGCGGACCCTTGGGGACCGCCGCCTTGGCGGGTTCGGGCGTCGGGGACGCAACGGTCCCTGCCGACGCCGCCGGTGCGCCCTGTGCCGCGTCGTACTCCTGGCGCAGTCGACGCGCCACAGGCGCTTCGACCGTGCTCGACGCTGACTTCACGAACTCGCCCATGTCACCGAGCTTGGTGAGCAATTCCTTGCTCGTCGTGCCCAGTTCCTTGGCAAGTTCATGTACGCGGGGCTTTGCTGCCACTGCACTCCTCAATTCGAGGTCGTACGGGCAGCGCCCGCCGACCTTATCTATCGACTAGCAACGTGTTCATTCGAAGAACTTCATCGCGTGGTCTTCATTCGGTCTCTACCTGCTTCGTGTGCGGGAGTCGGCCTCTCGGCCGACTCCGACTCGACATGGGTTCGCACCGCTGCAACATCCACCGGCCCCTCGATTTTCAGAGCCCGGGCAAACGCACGCTTACGAACTGCCTGGTCAAGGCAGTTCGTGTCGTGGTGCACATGGGCTCCGCGGCCGCTGAGGCGGCGCTGCGGGTCCGGAATCAAGCGATTCTCGGAACCCTCAGAGCGTGGAACGACGACGCGCAGCAGCTCAGAAGCCGGAGCGCGTCTGCGGCATCCCACACAAGTGCGGACTACCACTGCGTCACGTTGCGATCCAATGATCAGTCTACCTCCCGGACCGCCGACCGCCACCGGCCGGGCCGGTCTCCTCCTTCGCTCCACCGGAGACGTGCGCATCGGATTTGATGTCGATGCGCCATCCGGTGAGACGCGCCGCGAGGCGGGCGTTCTGGCCTTCGCGGCCGATCGCGAGCGAAAGCTGATAGTCCGGGACGATCACCTCAGTGGAGCGCGTGGACTCATCGACCACCCGCACCGACAGGGTCTTCGCCGGAGAAAGGGCGTTCGCGACGAACCTCGCGGGGTCGGCGTCCCAATCGACGATGTCGATCTTCTCGCCGCCGAGTTCGCTCATGACGGCGCGCACGCGCGAGCCCATCGGGCCGATGCAGGCGCCCTTGGCGTTGACGTCCTTCGTTGTGGCGCGCACCGCGATCTTGGAACGGTGACCGGCTTCACGCGCGATGGCCGGAATCTCCACGGCGCCCTCGTCGATCTCGGGCACCTCGAACGCGAAGAGCTTCTTCACCAGGGCAGGGTGGGTGCGGGACAGCGTGATCTGCGGGCCGCGGGCGGTGCGGTTCACCTGGATGACGATGGCGCGGATCCGCTTGCCGTGCTCGTAGTTCTCGCCGGGCACCTGCTCGTTGAGGGGGAGGGTGGCTTCGATCTTGCCGAGGTCCACAGTGACGATCCCGCGCTCGTTGCGCTCCCCGTGGGCCTGGACGACGCCGGTGACGATGTCGCCTTCCTTGCCGGAGTACTCGCCGTAGTTGACCTCGTCGGCGGCCTCGCGGAGCCGCTGCAGGATGACCTGCTTGGCGGTCTGGGCGGCGATGCGGCCGAAGCCCTCGGGGGTGTCGTCCCGTTCGGAGACGACCTCTTCCTCTTCGTTCAACACTGGCACTAGGACATTGGCGATACCGCTGTCGCGGTTCACCACTACGCGCGCGCGCTCATCGGCCCCGGGGGTGTGCTTGTAGGCGGTCAGCAGCGCCGATTCGATAGCGCCGAGAATGGTCTCGAAAGGGATGTCGCGCTCGCGTTCCAGCGACCGCAGAGCGGCCAGGTCGATATGCACCCGTTCTCCTTAAGTCTTGAATTGTCCTCACCGCGGCCGTTCAAGGCGTGCGAGCCACGTCTTCGAGCAGACGCTCATCTCAGCTCGATCTGCACCTTGCCGGGCCCCAGCTCGGCATAGGTAGCCGAGCGGCGCACGCCGTCGGCTTCTAGTTCGATCCCCCGCTCGCTGGCGGCCGTGACGCGCCCGATGACGGGCTCCTCCCCGATGTGCACGGCTACCAAGCGCCCAATATTACGCCGCCAGTGCCGAGGCTCGGTCAGCGGACGGTCCACGCCTGGCGAGGACACTTCCAGGGTATATGCGGCATCGGCGAAGGGCCCACCCGTGGACTCCGTCGCGTCCAGAGCCCTCGAGCAGGCTTTGGAGACAACGGCCACATCGTCCAGACTGATCCCACCGTCCTTGTCGACGAGGACACGAACAAGCAGCCGCCGGCCGGCCTTGGTGACCTGCAGACCTTCGAGGTCGTAACCCGCCTCGGCGACGGCCGGGGCCACGATCGCCTCCACTTCGGCTTGCCGCTCAGAACCCATGCGCATTTCCCTCCAGTTGCCTGTTCGGCCGAGATTAACCGCCCGAGGACAGAATGGAAAGGCAGCCTGGGAAACTGGGTGGGTGTTCACGACCCGACGCGGACTCCTGGTCGGGGCGGCCGTTCTCACGGCCGCCGGATGCACCCGGGAGACGGCGCAGATCATCACGTCAGACGCGGACCTCACCACCGCGCTCCGCACCGCGCGCTCGCTGGCCCAGGCCGCCGACGCCTTGGGATTCGGCGAGATCGCCGAAGACCACCTGACCCACGTCGCCACTTTGGAGCGACTACTGCGGCCCAATGTGGTCGCCGAGGAGACCGCCGAGGTCCCGGCCGACACCGCGGGCCTCGCCGAGGCCGAGTCCGCGGCCAGCCGCGAGGCCGGCAGCGCCTGCCTCTCCACCGAATCGGACTACGCCGTGCTGCTCGGCGAGATCGCGGCCTGCCGCGCGGCCCACGCGGCGGTGCTCGCATGACCGTCGTCGACACCGGCCTCGCCGCCGAGTACGCGGCGATCTACGCCTACAGCGCCGCGACCGTGCACCTGGACGGCGATCCGCGCTGGATCGCCGAGGAGCTCGAGGCGGCGCACCGTTCGCGCCGCGACACGCTCCTGGACTTCTACGACGAGCACGGGCTCGAAGCGGCCCCGCCCGAGGCGGGCTACGACATCGACCCGGTCGCGGACGCCGCCGCGGCCCAGGAACTGCTGCTCGCCATCGAGGAGAACGTGACCGCCACCTGGCGGGCCGGCGTTGCCGCGACCGAGCCGCACGAGCGCGAGATGTGCCTGCTCATGTACGGCGAATCGGCGGTCACCCTGGCCCGCTGGCGGCTCGGCATCGGCCAGTCCGTCGCCGACCCCTGGCCGGGCCGCCCGGAGTAGGAGACCGCCGCTCTCACCTGCGCGCCACCGAATTGCCATACCCTGTATCCCCGCTATGCATACCTGTTATGCCATACTCGGTATCTCTTCACATGAAGAGGACAAGTAGCGATACGAGGTTGCGCATGAGCGTCAAACACAGCCTCCTGGCGCTGCTCGAACGGGGACCCGCGTACGGCTACCAACTGCGGGCCGCCTTCGAGAGCGCCACGGGCAACACCTGGCCACTCAATATAGGACAGGTCTACACCACCCTCAACCGGCTCGAACGCGACGCGCTCGTCGAGGCCATGCCGGAGAACGACTCCGGCCAGCGCCCCTACCGGATCACCGAGACGGGCCGCCACCACCTGGCGGGCTGGTTCGCCTCGCCGGTCCAGGCCGCCGACCGGCCCCGGGACGAGCTCACGATCAAGCTGGCCCTGGCGGTGACCACGCCGGGGGTGGACGTAGCGGACGTCATCCAGCGGCAGCGGGGGGCGACCCTGCGCCTGCTGCAGGAATACACGCGGCTCAAGTTGGCGGAGGAGCACGCAGAGCTGGCCTGGCGCCTGGTACTGGAGTCCATGATCTTCCGCGCCGAGGCCGAGATCCGCTGGCTCGACCACACGGAGGCCGTCGTGGCCCGAGCCGATCTGCCGACACCGTCCCCTTTCGCAGTCGGCGAGCCGGACTCGGCCGAAGCGAACCCTGAACTGCACACCTTCCGAACCAACTGAGAGAAAAACGGTACCCCCCATGACCGTCCTGCACCTCAAAGGCGTGAGCCGTGTCCACGGCACCGGCGAGAACGCCGTCCACGCCCTCGTCGACGCCGACCTCACGATCAAAGAGGGCGAACTCGTCGCCATCATGGGCCCCTCGGGGTCCGGCAAGTCCACACTGCTCAACCTCGCCGGGGGGCTCGACGCCCCGACCTCAGGCGAGGTCCTCGTCGAGGGCACCGTCCTCGCTTCGCTGAACAAGAAGAAGCTGGCGGCGCTGCGGCGGCGCAGCGTCGGGTACGTGTTCCAGGACTACAACCTGGTGCCGAGCCTGACGGCGGCCGAGAACGCGGCCCTGCCGCTCGAACTCGACGGGCTCGCGGCGGGCAAGGCGCGCAAGCTGGCGCTCGCCGCGCTGGAGGAGGTCGGGCTCGATGTGAAGCAGGCCGACCGCTTCCCCGACGAGATCTCGGGCGGGCAGGCGCAGCGCGTCGCGATCGCGCGGGCGCTCATCGGCGACCGGCGGCTCGTGCTCGCCGACGAGCCGACCGGGGCGCTGGACTCCGCGACCGGTGAAGAGGTGCTGAAGCTGCTGCGCCGTCGCGTGGACGCGGGCGCGGCGGGCCTGCTCGTCACGCACGACGCACGGCACGCGGGTTGGGCGGACCGGGTGGTGTTCCTGCGGGACGGCCGCATCGTCGACTCGTCGGCGCCGCTGGCCGGGGCCGAGACGCTCCTTGAAGGGGCCGCTTGATGTTCGCGACTCAGCGACTGGCCTTCCGCATCGCGCGCCGCGAGGCGCTGCGTTACAAGGGCAGATCGGTTCTGTCGATCACCCTGCTGGGACTCCCGCTCCTGGGCGTCGCCATCGGCGCGAGCGCCTACGACACGACGACGCTGTCTCCAGAGGAGACGGTGGTCCAGCACATCGGCGAGAACGACGCGTTCCTCCGCGCCGACTACCCGGGCCAGGCGATCAACCAGTACGAGTGGGACACGCAGTGGGCGTGGACCGAGCCGACGGACGACGAGGCGTTGACGGAGGACCCGCCGGGGTCGCTCTCCGATCAGCAGATTCTCGCCTCGCTCCCGTTGGGGTCGCGGATCACCCCGTACAACATCGACGGCGAGCGGGAGTCGGCCCAGGTCGAGACCCCCGACGGGCTCGGCGATCTCGAGCTGCTCGGCTACGACTTGAGCGATCCGGCCTACGGGGCCGCCGGGCTGGAGTTCCTCGAGGGCTCGGCTCCGATCCGGGACGAGGTGGCCCTCAGCGATGAGGCGGCCAAATACCTGGAGGCGGGCGTCGGCGACACCGTCACCATGGCGAACGGTTCCTCCACTGAGGAGTTCGAGGTCAGCGGGATCATCGAGATCCCGTGGGACATCAACGGCCGCTTCGCGATCGCCTCGTTCTTCCCCGACACCTCCGATGGGTGGCTGCTGGACACCCCCGAGGAGCTCACCTACGACGACGCGCTGAAGCTCAACGAGATCGGCATGAGCGTGTGGGCGACCTCGCTGATCGACCGCCCGGCGACGATCCCCGCCGAGTACGGCTACACCGAAGCCTATGTAGACGAAGCGATGATCACCATCTACGTGCTCATCGTGGTGGCCGTGATCATGGAGGTCGTACTCCTGGCGGGTCCCGCCTTCGCGATCAGCGCGCGGCGGCGCACCCGCGAGTTCGCCCTCATGAGCGCCACGGGCGCGACCCCCAGGCAGATCAGGGCCACGGTCCTGGCCGGAGGCGTGCTGTTCGGGCTCATAGCGGCCTTCGTCGCAGTCGCCCTCGGCATCGCGCTGGTCGCCGTGGGCATGCCGTGGCTGGAGCAGATCGTCGGCTACCGCACCCCCGGACTGCGGGTGCTGCCGTGGCTGCAGGCGGCGCTCGTCGGCGTCGCTCTCGGCACCGGGCTGCTCTCGGCCCTCGCCGCCGCGATCAGCGCTTCGCGCATCAACGTGGTCGCGGCCCTCATGGGCCGCACGCCCGGCCGCAAGGGCTCGAAGCGCTGGCTGGTGATCGGCCTGGTCATGGTCGGGGCCGGCGTCGCCGCGGGCTTCGGGGGCATCACCATCTGGAGCATGCCGCTCATGGCGAGCGCGATCGTCCTGCTGCAATTGGGCCTGGTCGCCTGCACGCCGGCGCTGCTCGCGCTGACGGCGCGACTCGGCCGCTGGCTGCCGCTGGCACCGCGCATGGCGCTGCGGGAGGCCGGTCGCAACCGCGGTTCGGCCGCCCCGGCCATCGCCGCGGTCCTGGGCGTCGTCGCGGCCGGCATGGCCTTCAGCATGATCCTCGCCGCCAACAATGTACGAGGCGAATCCCTTGAGGCGCACACGCTGCCGCAGGGGGCCCTCACGCTGACCCTGTACAACAACGCCGATTGGGACCCGGAGACCGGAGAGCTGATCGGCGAGCCCGCTTGGGAAGAGGGGATCGCCGAATCCGAGGCGAGGCTCGGCGTCCACCTCTCCGACCTGGAACTCACCAAGATCTCGCTGTTCGATCCCAGTCCCACCTGCGGTCAGGATGCGGAGGGCTCCGACCCGGAGAACGCCTACTGCAGTGTGACGCCGATCAGGCCGGAGGAGAACGTCTGCTCGTACTGGAGGGCCGCCCCGGAGACCGAAGCGGAGAACCGGGAGGCCTTGATCGCGGCCAGGGAGGACCCCAACTGCGACGAGATCGTCAGCTACACGGGCGACGGTTTGTACGAGGTTCCCACTTCGAGCGATCGGGATGTGGTCTCGGCCTATAGCGAGCTCGAAGGCAGCGAGCTCGACGCGGCGTTGGCGGTGCTGGAGGACGGCGGCATCCTCACTTCGGATCCGCTGGCGCTCACTGACGAGGGCACTGTGGTCTTCGAGCAGCTGCTCAGCACCTTCGACGAGGAGACCGGCGAGGAGAGCGAACCGGTGCGGCACGAGGTCGCACTGCCCGCGATGGCCGTCGACAAGGGCCTGCTGGGCTCTGCCGGGATCCTCCTCAGCCCTGGTGCCGCCGAGCAGCTCGGCATGATCGAGTCAGAATGGAGTCGGCAGTACTTCGTGGAGTCCTCCACCGTCGTCGACGACGCGCTCGACCAGGCCATTTCGGCGGACATGAACGCCGACATCGCCGACGGCACCGTCGCAGCGAATTTCAGCGTCACCGACTACACCGATCTCGGCTCGTTCTACATGTTGCTGGCCGTGTCAGCACTGTGCGCGCTCATCACGCTCGGCTCGACGGCGGTCTCCACCGGGCTCATCATCGCCGAGCAGCGCGGCGACATGACCACGCTCGGCGCGGTCGGCGCGGCGCCGGGGCTGCGCAAGCGGTTCGCGATGTGGCAGACCATCATGATCGCGATGTTCGGCGCCACGCTCGGCACGATAGCCGGGATCATCGGGTACGCCCTCATCCGGCAGGCTCTCAACCGGCCCTTGATGAACACTTACCCGTTCGAGGTGCTCTACACCTGGGAACTGCCGTGGGTGAACTTCGCGATCATGCTGGTGGCCGTCCCGGCCATCGCCGCGATCGGCGCCCTGGTGTTCACCAAGGCGAAGCTCCCCAGCGAGCGTCGACTGACGTAACCCTCCAAGGATGCGAAGGGCCCCAGCACATTCGTGCTGGGGCCTTTTGCCCGCTCGTGGAGTCAGCCCTTGCCTTCGGGGGTGCCGGCCGGGATGCCGCTGGAGGGCATGGTGAGGACCTCGAAGCCGTCGTCGGTCACGAGCAGGGTGTGCTCGAACTGGGCGGTCCACTTTCCGTCGCGGGTGACGGCGGTCCAGTCGTCGGCCCACATCTCGTGGTCGGCGGTGCCGAGGTTGATCATCGGCTCGATCGTGAAGGTCATGCCGGTCTCGATCTCGACTTCGAGGCTCGGGTTGTCGTAGTGCGGCACGTAGAGGCCGGAGTGGAACGCGGTGCCGATGCCGTGGCCGGTGAACTGGCGGACCACGCCGTAGCCGAAGCGGTTCGCGTAGCCCTCGATGACCTTGCCGACCACATTGAGCTGGCGGCCGGGCTTGACGGCCTTGATGCCGCGCCACGTGGCCGTCCAGGTGCGCTCCACGAGGTCGCGGGCCTCCTGGGAGACGTCCCCGGCGAGGAAGGTGGCGTTGCAGTCGCCGTGGACGCCGCCGATGAAGGCGGTGATGTCGACATTGACGATGTCGCCGTCCTGCACCACCGTGGAGTCGGGGATGCCGTGGCAGATGACCTCGTTGAGCGAGGTGCAGCAGGACTTCGGGTAGCCGCGGTAGCCGAGGGTCGAGGGGTAGGCGCCGAGGTCGCACAGGTACTCGTGGACGACGCGGTCGAGCTCGTCGGTGGTGACGCCGGGGGCGACGGCCTTGCCCACGGTCTCCAGGGCGTCTGCGGCGATGCGTCCGGCGATCCGCATCCGCTCGATGGTCTCGGCGTCCTTGACCTCGGAGCCGTGGAACGGCGAAGGCGCGGGCTTGCCGACGTACTCGGGCCGCTCGATGGTTTCGGGGACGCTCCTGCGGGGGCTCTGCCTGCCTGGGCGCAGCGCGGGACGGGAATTCATCCGGCAAGCCTAGCCCGAGCGGCGAGCGCGAACGGTACGGCTCCGTTACGGAGTAGACGCCGAGAAAGCGGCTCGGCCGCGGCGAAAACCTCTTGTGTTTCTCCTCGGCAAGCAGCATTCTGGGATCACCGGCGCGCCGCACCGAGCCCTGCTCAGGCTCACCAAAAAGGCGGCAGGCCGGGACCCCACGAAGGCCTCACTTACCGAGCCGACGCGGGGCGCGGCTCCTGCGGAGTTCCGCGGCTCGGCTCCGGCCGGACGCGCGGTGTACGACACCTCCCGCGGTCGAGCGCCCCGCCTGTCCAACCCAGGCGGCGTGCAGTCGCCCCGCGTCGGCTCACCAACCTAATCCCCCCGCGCACACGAAGGCCCGCAACCCCTTTCGGGCGGCTGCGGGCCTTGCGAGAATCGTGTTACGCGGCTTCGAGTTCCTTGGTGGGTTCCTCGGCGTCGGACTCGGCGGCCGCGGCCATCGCGTCATCGCCGCCGACCTCCTGGGCGAGCCGCTCCCAGAGCATGCCGCCCGAGTGGGCGAGCGCGCCGATGATCGAGGGCACGAACGGCAGCACCCAGTCGGCGAGGAAGCCCTGGTGCGGCATGTTGAGCACGAGCATGGCCGAACCGGCGCACAGCAGGCCTTGGAGCGTACCGCGCCAGGCGGCGCGGGTGCCGTCGATGACGGCTTCGCGGCGCTCGGAGGCAGGGTCGTGGAACTCGGAGAGCCCGGCGGCGTCCCGGCGGCCGAGGTAAGCGCCGACGACCGCCTGCACGGCGGTGCCCGCGACGACCGCGGCGATGAGGCTGTTCTTGGTGACGACGTAGATCAAGACGAAGAGCAGGCCGCCCCCGAGAAGCGTGAGCGCGCCCCTGATCCAGTCGATCTTCTCGCCGGGGTACCAGTAGTACTTGGTGACGCCCTCGGAAATCTGTCGTTCGATCTTCCCCATGCCGGTCGCTCCCCTTTCGCGGACGCAGCCGTCGAGCTGCGCTGGACTCGCACGGAAGTCATTATGCGGGGCGCCGAACGGCGGACGAGCGGAATCCCATCGAGTCACGTTTGTGGAATATCGCACAAGATGAGCGTGATGTCGGATTTCAGGGGGTTCCGGAGCGCCTTCAACTGCCACTGCGCACCAGCGTAGCGACCGGACCGCCGACGGTGAGTCGGCGATCCGACACTCGGGTCAGTGGACTTGGACGACCGGACCCGCGAGGCCCTTGAGCTCCTCGGGCAGGTCCGCGCCCATCGCCTCGGCCAGCTTGATGGCCTCCTCGATGAGGGTCTCGACGATCTGCGACTCCGGCACGGTGCGGATGACCTCGCCCTTGACGAAGATCTGGCCCTTGCCGTTGCCGCTCGCGACGCCCAGGTCGGCCTCGCGGGCCTCGCCGGGGCCGTTGACGACGCAGCCCATGACCGCGACACGCAGCGGCACGGGCAGGCCCTCGAGCCCGGCGGTGACCTGCTCGGCGAGCGTGTACACGTCCACCTGGGCGCGGCCGCACGAAGGGCACGAGACGATCTCGAGTCCGCGTTCCTTGAGGCCCATGGACTCCAGGATCTGGTTGCCCACCTTGACCTCCTCGACCGGCGGGGCCGAGAGGGAGACGCGGATGGTGTCGCCGATGCCCTCGGCGAGCAGCGCGCCGAACGCGGCGGCGGACTTGATGGTGCCCTGGAAGGCGGGCCCGGCCTCCGTGACGCCCAGGTGCAGCGGGTACTCGCACTGCTGGGACAGAAGCCGGTAGGCCTTGATCATCACGACCGGGTCGTTGTGCTTGACGGAGATCTTGATGTCGCGGAAGTCGTGCTCCTCGAACAGCGAGGCCTCCCACAGCGCGGACTCGACCAGCGCCTCCGGAGTGGCCTTGCCGTACTTCTTGAGCAGGCGCTTGTCGAGCGAGCCGGCGTTGACGCCGATCCGGATCGGCGTCCCGGCGTCCTTCGCGGCCTTGGCGATCTCCCCCACGCGGTCGTCGAACTGCTTGATGTTGCCGGGGTTGACGCGCACGGCGGCGCAGCCGGCGTCGATGGCCGCGAAGACGTACTTCGGCTGAAAGTGGATGTCCGCGATGACCGGGATCTGCGACTGCTTGGCGATGATCTTGAGCGCGTCGGCGTCGTCCTGGGTGGGACACGCGACGCGCACGATGTTGCAGCCGGTGGCGGTGAGCTCGGCGATCTGCTGCAGCGTCGCGCCGATGTCCGAGGTCCGGGTGGTGGTCATCGACTGGACGCTGATGGGCGCGCCACCGCCCACGAGCACGCCGCCGACGTTGAGCTGCCGCGTGAGGCGGCGCGGGGCGAGCGGCTCGATCTCGTGGTCGTGGCGCTTGGTGGGGATACCGAGGTTCACTGCGGTCATGTGGCTAGTTTCCACCTAGATTCGCGGGTTAATTGAAGATAGTGATCGGGTTGACGATGTCAGCGGTGATCGTCAGCAGCATGAAGCCGCCCAGGAGGACGATGACAGCGTAAGTCAGCGGCATGAGCTTCATGTAGTCAACACGCCCCGGGTCGGGGCGGCCGCGCTTGGCCGCCACCCAGGAGCGGACCTTCTCGTACCAGGCGATGGCGATGTGTCCGCCGTCCATCGGCAAGAGCGGCAACAGGTTGAAGATGCCGATGAAGTAGTTCAGGACCACCAGCAGCATGACGAACATGGCCCACTGGTCGTACTGGACCATCTCGCCGCCCAGTCGCGAGGCGCCGACGACGCTCACGGGGGTGTCGTCACCGCGCTCGCCGCCCCAGATCGAGTCCCACAGCGGCGGGATCTTCGAGGGCAGCTGGCCGAGGGCGATGAACGTCTCTTTGAACATGTCGCCGGTGGTGGTGAAGGTGTCGCCGATGCCGTCGATGGGGCCCACGCCGGAGGCGGCGTAGGGAATCGCCGGGTCGACGTAGACGACGACGCCCAGGCGGGCCACGGTCTCGATCTCGCCGTCCGCGTTCTCGGCCTCGGCAGCGTAGGGGGTGACCTCGACGGTCTTCGCGGTGCCGTCGTGGTCGACGGTGACGGCGACCGGCTCGTTGGGGGTCAGCTCGGAGACGGTGGCGACGAGGGAGTCCCAGTCGGTGACGGCGGTCCCGCCGACGGAGGTGATCTCGTCGCCGTTCGCGATCCCGGCGGCGTACGCCGGGCCCTCGATCTGGCCTTCGGGGCAGTCCCCGGTGGTCGCTTCGGTGTCGGTGGAGGCCACGCATTGGGCGACCTCGACGGCGACGCGGTCCTCGGACGCGGCGGCCGCTTCGGCATAGGCGGGGTTGAGCCCGATGCCGACGAAGGAGACGAGGATCCACAGGGCGACGAAGCCGAGGATGAAGTGGGTGATCGAACCGGCCGCGAGCACCACGGTGCGCTGCCACAGGGGCTTGCGCCAGAAGACCCGCTTCCTGTCCGCCTCGGTGATCTCCTCCTCGTCCTCCTCGAGCGGCGTCATGCCGACGATCTTGACGAAGCCGCCGAGCGGGATGCCCTTGAGGCCGTATTCGGTCTCGCCCTTGTGGAACGACCACAGGGTGGGGCCGAAGCCCACGAAGTAGCGGGTGACCTTCATGCCGAAGCCCTTGGCCGTGAGCATGTGGCCGAATTCGTGCAGGCTCACGGAAATGAGGATCGCCAACGCGAACAGGACGATCCCGGTGATATAGGCCAGCAAGTCGGTCTCCTTCTAACGCTCGGACGCGTCCAACACTAGCCGCCGGGCGCACGCACGCGCCCAGTTCTCCGCCTCGAGTACGTCTGCGACACTGGAGGGTCGCCCGAACTCCGGACTGGCGGCGAGGACGGCCTCGATGGTGTCGACGATGCCGAGGAACGGGAGCCGCCCGTCGCGGAAGGCGGCGACGGCTTCCTCGTTGGCGGCGTTGTAGACGGCGGGCATGAGACCGCCGGCGCGCCCGGCGGCCTTGGCGAGGGCGACCGCCGGGAAGGCGGTCTCGTCGAGCGGCTCGAAGTGCCAGTCGGCGGCCTTCGTCCAGTCGACGGGCTTGGCGGAACCGGGGAGGCGGTCGGGCCAGGCGAGGGCGTGCCCGATCGGCAGGCGCATGTCGGGCGGAGAGGCCTGGGCGATGGTGGAGCCGTCGGTGAACTCGACCATCGAGTGGATCACCGACTGCGGGTGGACCACGACCTCTAGCCGCTCGTAGTCGACGCCGAAGAGCTCGTGGGCCTCGATCACTTCGAGGGCCTTGTTCACCATGGTCGCGGAGTTGATGGTGACGACCGGGCCCATGGCCCACGTGGGGTGGGCGAGGGCCTGGTCGACCGTGACCTCGGCGAGCTGCTCGCGGTTCTTGCCGCGGAAGGGACCGCCCGAGGCGGTGAGGATGAGTTTCGCGACGCGTTCCATGGCGCCCGAACGCAGGCACTGGGCGAGCGCGGAGTGCTCGGAGTCGACCGGCACGAGCTGGCCGGGCTTCGCGAGCTCGCGCACCAGCGGGCCGCCGGCGACGAGCGACTCCTTGTTGGCAAGGGCCACTTGGCGTCCGGCTTTGAGGGCGGCGAGCGTCGGTTCGAGGCCGATGGAGCCGTTGATGCCGTTCAGGACGGTGTCGCAGGGCCAGGCGGCGAGCTCGGTCATGGCCCTGCGCCCGGCGATGAGCTTCGGAATCCGGGCGTCGCCGGAGGTCCAGCCCGCCTTGGTGGCGGCGGCGAACAGCCGGAGCTGGACGTCCTCGACGGACTTGGCGTCGGCGACCGCGACGACGTCGACCCCCAGTTCGATCGCCTGCTCGGCCAGGAGCGCCGGATTGCCGCCGCCCGCGCCGATGCCGACGACGCGGAAGCGGTCGGGGTTCGCGCGGACGATGTCGATGGCCTGAGTCCCGATGGAGCCGGTGGACCCCAGGAGCACGATCTCGCTTAGGTCAGTCACGGAGGTCATTATCCGCTAACGGAAAACCACCGTCTTGGTGCCGTTGATGATGACGCGGTCGTCCAGGTGGGCGGCCAGACCGCGGGCGAGGCAGGTCGATTCGAGGTCGCGTCCGGCGGCCACGAGCTCCTCGGGGCTGTGCGCGTGGTCGACGCGGGCGACCTCCTGCTCGACGATGGGGCCCTCGTCGAGATCGGCGGTCACGTAGTGGCAGGTCGCGCCGATGAGCTTGACACCGCGGTCGTGCGCCTGGTGGTAGGGCTTGGCGCCCTTGAAGCTCGGCAGGAACGAGTGGTGGATGTTGAGGATCTTCCCCGGGAGCTTGGCGCAGAAGTCCGAGGAGAGGATCTGCATGTAGCGGGCCAGGACCACCGTGTCGATGCGCTCCTCCTCGATGATGTCGAGGATCCGCTGCTCCTGCGCGGCCTTGCCCTCGGGGCCGACGGGAAGGTAGTGGAACGGCACGCCCGAGGAGGCGGCGAGGTCGGCCCAGTCGGGGTGGTTCGAGACGACCGCGGCGGCCTCGCCGTGCAGGGCGCCGATGCGGAAGCGGTACAGCAGGTCGTTGAGGCAGTGGCCCTGCTTGGAGGCCATGATGAGGACGCGGCGCTTGACGGCGCGGTCGTGGAGCTGCCAGTCCATGTCGAATTCACGGGCGACCTCGGTGAAGCCCACGGCCAGCTCGTCGCGCTGCGCTGCGGTGTTGAACTCCACGCGCATGAAGAAGCGGCCGGATCCGTGCTCGGAGAATTGCTGGGAGTCCTCGATGTTGGCGTCGCGGCGGGTCAGGAAACCCGAGACGGCGTACACGATGCCGAGGCGGTCGGGGCACGAGAGCGTGAGCACGAACTGGCTGGTCATCCTACCAATGATACGGAGGTGCCGGGAGGAGCGGCAATCGACGTCGGTCACGGATGGGTTGTCACGTCGTGTCGCTTTCGCCCGGGCCTGCTCCGGGCATAGAGGAAGGGCGGACTCTTGCAAGTTCGCCCTTCGACCTTTAGCATACCTCACTCAGAGTGAAATGCAAGTCACTCTAAGCGCCAATCGCGGCGTTCAGCTGCTCGATGAACGACTTGGTGCTGTCCTCGACGGTGACGTCGCCGAAGATCATCGACTCGAACACGCCGAGCATGATGTCCGCGGCGCCGCCCGAGCCGACCGGCGGCACCGGCGGGCCCTCGGCGAGCTCGGGGGTGATCGCCGCGATGAAGTCGGCGCCGAGCTTCTGGTCCGCCGGGAGGTTCGGCAGGATCCGGTCGCGCTGCGCGGTGTTCGAGGGCACGCCCCGGTCACCGAGCATGAGGTCCAGCGACGCGTCGTCGTTGATCAGGAAGTCCACCAGCTTCGCGGCGGCGGCCTGGTCCGAGGTGGTCCGCGAGATCGACCAGTACATGGCCGACTTCAAGTACAGGCCCGGCTGGGTGCCGGTGCTCTCGCCCGGGACGCGCAGCAGGACCAGGTCCGAACCGAGCACGGACTGGATCGCGCCGATCTGGTTGGTCCAGTAGAACTCCGTGACGCCGGTGCCGGTCGCCAGCGGCGCCTGGTCCTGGCCCGCGGCGAAGGCCTCGACGATCTTGCTCGCCTCGGGGATCGCCCCGGCGTCGCGCAGGTCGACGACCATCTGCCACCACTCGTTCATGGTGGCCTCGGTGAAGCCGAGCTTCCCGTCCGCGGTGTAGAGGCTCTCGCCCTTCTGGCGCGCGAAGATGTTGAACAGCGACTCGTTGCTGAAGGAGATCGCCGAGTTGCCGATCGCGTCGCCCTTCGCCGACAGGTCGGTGATGAACTGCGAGAAGTCCGCCCAGGACCAGGTCTTGTCGTCGGGCATGGCCACGCCCGCCGCCGTCACCAATGCCGGGTTCACCAGCAGGGACATCGCGTTCACACCGGTGGCGATGCCGTAGGTCTCGCCGTCGAGCTGACCGGTCTGGAGGGTGCCCTCCTCGATCTTCGACAGGTCGATGCCGATGTCGTCGAGGGGCAGCAGGGCGTTCTTGTCCGCGTAGTCGCGCAGGTACCGCTCGTCCTGCTGGAGGACGTCGGGCGCGTTGTTGCCCGACACCGAGACGTTCAGGGCGTCCCAGTAGGCGTCGAACTCGTTCGGGCTGGGCTTGATCGTGATGCCTTCGTTGGCGGCGGTGAAGGCGTCGACGATCTTCTGGGTGTACTCGTGGCGCGGGTCCGAGCCCCACCACCAGAAGTCCAGTTCGCCGTCGCCTTCGCCACCGCCGCCGTTGCCGTCGTTGCCACAGGCCGCGAGGAGGGGTGCGGCGGCGGCGCCGAAGATTCCGGCCTTGGCGAGCGTTCTCCGAGAGACGCCCGAGGGGTTGGATGACTTCATTGTCTCGGTCCTTTCAGGACTTTGTGAGGGTTGTTTGCCGGTTTATTTGATGCCGGTCGTGGCGATACCCCTGACGAGGTAGCGCTGGCCGGCGAGGAAGAATCCGAAGATGGGGCCAAGAGCCACAATAGACATGGCGAAGAGGGCGCCCCAGTTGGTGGTCCCCGTCGAGTCCATGAACAGTCGCAGCGCCAGCGGCACGGTCTGGAGGTCGACGTCGCGCAGGTAGATCAGCTGCGAGTAGAAGTCGTTCCAGGTCCAGATGAACGTGAAGATGGCAGTGGTCGCCAGCGCCGGCATGCACAGCGGCATGATGATGCGCAGGTAGGTGCCCCAGTAGCCGCAGCCGTCGATCGAGGCGGCCTCGTCGAGTTCCCGCGGCAGGCCGCGGATGAACTGGACCATGAGGAACACGAAGAACGCGTCGGTCGCCAGGAGCTTCGGCACGATGAGGGGCCAGAAGGTGTCGACCCAGCCGAGGTTGTTGAACAGGATGTACTGCGGGATGATCACGACGTGGATCGGCAGCATGATGGTGCCGAGCATGACCGCGAAGAGCATGCCGCGCATGGGGAACCGGAGCCGGGCGAAGGCGTAGGCGGCCATGGAGCAGGACACCAGGTTGCCGATGATGGAGCCCGCCACGATGAGCATCGAGTTCCAGATGTACTTCTCGAACGGGTGCGGCAGGGCGTTCCAGCCCTCCGCGTAGTTGCCCCATTCCCAGCTGGACGGGAGGAGACCGGGGTCGGCGAAGATCTCGTCGATCGGTTTGAGGCTGGCCGAGAGCATCCACAGCAGCGGGTAGATCATGATCATCGCCGCGACGATCAGCACCAGGTGGAAGACGAAGCGGCGGAGTCCGACTGCGGCGACGCTGCGCTCGGCGCGGCGGCGGGTCGGGGCCGGGGCCTTGGTCTCAGTCATTGTCGCCATAGAACACCCAGAATTTCGACATGAGGAAGTTGAGCGCGGTGAAGATCGCGATGATGGCCAGCAGGAGCCAGGCGATGGCCGAGGCGTAGCCCATGTCGAACTGGGTGAAGCCCTGGTCGTAGAGGTACAGCGTCAGGAACATCGTGGAGTCGGCCGGGCCGCCCTTGCCGCTGGAGATGATGAACGCCTGCGTGAAGGACTGGAACGAGTTGATGATCTGCAGGACGAGGTTGAAGAAGATGATGGGGGTCAGGAGCGGCAGGGTGACGCTCCAGAACCGCCGCAGCACTCCTGCGCCGTCGATGGCGGCGGCCTCGTAGTACATGGTGGGGATCTGCCGCAGGCCGGCGAGGAAGATGATCATCGGTGAGCCGAAGGTCCACACGTGCAGGATGATCAGGGTTCCGAGGGCGTAGTCGGGGTGGGAGACCCAGCCTTCGCCTTGGATGCCGAAGATGGCGAGGACCTGGTTGACGAGGCCTTCGGTGCCGAAGACCTGCCGCCACATGATCGCGATGGCGACGGAGCCGCCGAGCAGCGAGGGCAGGTAGAAGATCGAGCGGTAGAAGGCCATGCCGCGCAGGCCCCGGTCGAGGACGATCGCGAGGAGCAGCGCGGCGGCCAGCTGCAGGGGCACTGACACGAAGGTGTAGACCGCGGTGACCTTGATTGCGTTGGCCAGTCGCGGGTCGTCGAGCATCCGCGCGTAGTTCTCGCCGCCGACCCATTCGCCGTAGCCGAGGCTGTAGTCGGTGAACGAGAGATAGAACGAGGCGATCATGGGGCCGATGGTGATGGCCAGGAGGCCGATCAGCCATGGCGACAGGAAACTCAGTGCGGCCCATCGCTCGCGGGAGCGGATGGACCCGCCGTTTCTCCTGCGGGCCCGGTCCGGGCCCGGAGAGGGCGCTGCGGCGGCGGGCCCGGGGGGTGCTCCCGAGCTGCGCTGCTTCGGGCGCACCACAGCGACATCGTTGTCGGTCATAAGGTTTTGGGACCTTTCGGAGGGGGTTGGCTCCTAGATCACATCAGGCTATGCAACCGCTTGCCTCTTGTCAATGCTTCAACTTAAATTCCTGGATATCTTTCGGACTTCGATCCGACGACTTTCCAAATCAACGCAATCGCCACTCCCACAACGGAAACGGCCCGCCCGGAAAATTCCGGGCGGGCCGCTGGTTCCCCAGTGGAAGGGCTGCGGTCAGACTCGCGCGTGTTTCCGTTCATCAACGGGCGCAACGGAGTCGTCGGACTCTTTGATGCCGTACTTGGAGTAGAGGCGCCCAAGCGGGCCCGGGACCCACCAGTTGGCGCGGCCGAGGAGGCGCATCGTGGCCGGGACGAGGAGCATCCGCACGACGGTGGCGTCGAGGAAGATCGCGATCGCCATGCCCAGGCCGATCATCTTCATGAACGTGATGCCGCTGAAGGCGAACGCGCCCACCACCACGATGAGGATCAGGGCCGCGGCGGTGATGATCGAGCCGGTCGACTGCATGCCGCGCAGGACGGCGGTGCGGTTGTCGGCCCCGTGGTCCCATTCCTCGCGCACCCGCGAGAGCAGGAAGACCTCGTAGTCGGTGGCGAGGGCGAACAGCAGCGCGATCATGAGCAGCAGGTTCGACGGGTCGATGAAGCCCGAGGGCGTGAAGTCGAGCAGGTCGGAGAGGTGTCCCTCCTGGAAGATCCACACGACGACGCCCAGCGCCGCGCCGAGCGAGACGGCGTTCATCAGGACCGCCTTGATCGGCAGCACGATCGACCCGAAGGCCAGGAAGAGCACGATCATGGTGACGATGACGATGTAGCCGAGCATGTAGGGCAGGCCCTCGCCGATGGCGTCGAGCATGTCGACCCGGTCGGAGGCGCCGCCGGTGATGTACAGCTCCGCGCCGGCGACCTCGAGGTCGCGGGCGTCCTCGATGAGGGCGCGGGCCTCGGCGCTGAACGGGTCGAGGTCGTAGGAGACGTTGTAGAGCATCGCGTCCGCGGTCGGCTCGTCGGCCGGCTGCACGTCGTCGACGTTGTCGAGCCCCAGGAGCGCGGTCTCGGCCGCGGCCCACGCTTCTTGGCCACCGGTGACCATGACTTGGAACTGCTCCGCGTCCCCGCCGGGGAAATCGGCGGCGATGGTCTCGGTGACGACGCGGGACTCCGAGTCCTTCGGCATGTCGCGTTCGTCGACGCCGCCGAACTGCAGGCCCAGGATCGGGCTGGCGAGCAGCGCCATGAACGCGAGGACCGGCAGCAGGACGAGCACCGGACGGCGCATCACCCCGGCCGCGAGGCCGTGCCAGAAGCCCGTGTCGGTCTTCGGCTCCTTGTTCCTGCGCCAAGGCAGGCGGCCCTTGTCGACGCGGTTGCCGAGCAGGTAGAGGAGCGCGGGGAGGGCCACGAGCGCCGAGAGCATCGCGACGCCGACGGCGGACATGACGCCGAAGGCGATGCCGTGCAGGAACGGCACGTCGACCAGGAGCAGGCCGACCATCGACAGCACGATGATGACGCCCGAGACCATGACGGTGCGGCCGGCGGTGGCGACGGTGTTGAGCACCGCGGCGCGCTTGCCCCGACCCGTCGCCATCTCCTCGCGGAACCGCCGCAGGACGAACAGCGAGTAGTCGATGGACATGCCCAGGCCGATGATGGTGATGACGTTGGCCGCGAAGACCGACACGTCGGTGAACTCGGTGATGACCCGGGTGATCGCGAAGCCGCCGAGGATCGACATGCCGCCGATGAGCAGGGGCAGCGAGGCGGCCACGAGGGCGCCGAAGACCACGATCATGATGAGCAGCAGGAGCGGCATCGAGATCATCTCGGCGATCTCGAGGTCGTGCTGGACCTGCTCGTTGAGGTCGGCGAAGACGGCCGCGCCGCCGCCGAGGGAGACCTCCAGGTCACCGGTGCTTCCGGCGTCGCGCAGCTGGTCCTCGATCGCGGCGAACTCGTTGGCGCGCTCCTCCTCGGAGGACCCGGCGAGCGAGACGGCCGCGTAGGTCGCGTGCCCGTCCTCGGAGACGAACGAGGGCAGTCGCGTGTCGTAGTAGGACGTGACGCTCTCGATCTCGTCGATCGCGTCGATGTCGGCGACGGCGCTCTCGACGGCCTCGGC
This sequence comes from Glycomyces rhizosphaerae, assembly GCF_042647865.1. Classification (NCBI taxonomy): domain Bacteria; kingdom Bacillati; phylum Actinomycetota; class Actinomycetes; order Glycomycetales; family Glycomycetaceae; genus Glycomyces; species Glycomyces rhizosphaerae. The sequence goes on along the minus strand of NZ_JBHRWO010000021.1, from coordinate 241,287 downwards.
GAAGGCGGGATCGTCGGCCGTCATCGTCTCGGACTCGTACAGGACCACGACATCGGCGCCGATGGAGCCGAACTCCGCCTCGATCGCCTCGGCGTCGCGGACCGACGGCGAGTCCTGGGAGACGTAGCCGCCGTCCGTGAACTCGTCGAACACGCCGAGGCCCCAGGTGGCGCCGATGGCGAAGACCGCCGCGATACCCGCCACGATGAACCATCTGGCTTTGATCGTCGCTCGTCCTAGCAGGGAATACATGTACTGCTCCTATTGGGGAGGCGTCGGCCGCTGGTGCGCGAGGGGCGCACGACGGTACGATGGTGAGCGTTGATAATAAAGCTAACGGTGTTCACTTTAATAAACGCCCATAGATCAGTCAACACCGTTAACCAAGTTGTAGCCTGAGGAGAGCAGTGACCTCGAACACCGCGGGAAGCCCGTCCCGTCGCGAACGGATGCGTGCCGAGACGATCGCCGAAATCAAGGCGAGCGCCAGGAGCCAGTTGCTGCAGCACGGCCCGAGCGGGATCTCCTTGCGCGCCATCGCCCGCGACGTAGGTGTCACCGCCGCCGCGCTGTACCGCTACTTCGACAGCCTCGACGCGCTCCTCATCGAGCTGGTCTGCGACCTCTACGACGAACTTATCTCCGCGACCCGCAAAGCGATGGACGCATCGCCGCCAGAGGCGCATCTCGAACGGATGAAGGCCTGGGTGTGGGCCTTCCGCGACTGGGCCGTGGGCAACCGGCGCGAGTTCGAGCTTATGATCTCCTACCCCGAGGGCAACAGCTCCATGTCCGTCGACGGCCGCATCCTGGAGCAGTCCCCCGGGAACCTCGACCCCATCACCCTCAAGTCCCTCGAGCACTCGCAGATGTGCGGGCGGGAGATGGCCGCGTTCTACCGCCAGACCGAGAACGGCGAAACCCCGGCCGCCGGCCCCATCGAGATGCCCGAGATCTCCGACTCCCTCAAAGCCGAGCTCATGGACAAATGCGCCGTGTTCATCGTCGGCGAACCGATCCCGCTCGAATGGATCTTCACGTTCACCTCGGCATGGGTCCGGGTGTTCGGCCTCGTCGTCATGGAGGCCTTCGGCAGCCTCCCGGTGCAGGACAACGTCGACGAGTTCTACAAGACCCAGATCCTGGCGATGATGCGCGAATTCGGCATCGATTCCTGACCGAAGTCCGATATCGGACTCGACCCGCGAGCCCCTGCGCCGCGGTACGCGAGCGCCCATCCTGAATGCGGCCCGGTGACGACTCCGGGCCCTGACGGAGGGAACTCATCATGCGACGAAGCATGGGCAGGCTCGGGCTCGCGATCGCGGCGGCATTCGCATTCACGCTGGTGCCCGCGCCCGCATCCGCGGCACCGGTGGAGCAGGACTGCGTGGCGGCCACCTCGGTCGACAACCTCCACGTGAGGACCGGGCCGGGCGGTTCGTTCGACAGCCTCGGCAAGATGCAGCCCGGGGTCGACTACGAGTGGAACTGCCTGTACATCGGCGGCGAGCTGTACACCGCCTGCGGCGTCACCGACGACATCTGGCTCGGCATCTGGTTCCACGACCAGTGGGGCTTCGCCGCGGCGGCCTGCCTCCACTGACGGACGGCGCAAGGCAGGACCGCAGGAGCGGCCCCGGCCTCCGCACGTCGCGTCACTCGGCGGGCGCTTCGGCCCTGCCGCTTCGGATGTCGTGCCCGACCGACGTCATGCACTTGCCGGACTTGAGGTTCCACTTCCAGCCGTGCATCTGGCAGGTCAGGACGCCCTCCTCGATCTTGCCGAAGACCGACAGGTCCGCCTTGAGGTGCGGGCAGCGGCGCTGGACCTGCCAGCCGTTCATGACGATGTCCTCGTCGTCGGGGCGCTGCTCGGCGTACCAGCCCTCCGCGTACTGCAGCCGCTCCTCCGACAGGCACTTGAAGAACGCGTACACGTACTCGTTGTACTGGCCGATGCGCGCGGCCGTGAACCGGCATGACAGGAACAGCGAGTTGACCCAGTCGACCTCGCGGATGTGCAGCAGGTGCTCGATGAGGCGCCGCTCGGTGCGGAAGCGGTAGCGGACCTTCGCGCCGTCGTCGGGGTAGATCCTGCGCTCGAGGAAGTCGAAGACGATCGACTCGACCACCTGGTCGGAATCGGGCGCGGTCAGGTCGAAGCGGACCGGGCCGCCGATGCCGGTGGCGATGTGCTCGGCCGACTCCATGAGCGGCTCGATGCGCTCGCGCAGCGTCTCCAGGACGTCGATCTCCGGGTGCGACCAGGAGGCCTTCTCCGCCTCGAGGCGCGGCTGCATCCGCTCCTTGTACTCGTCGAGGTGCTGCTTCTTGTTGTCGAACCAAGCACGCAGGTCGTCCACGGGGTGCTCGACCGAGGCCGAGCCGTCAGCGCTGATCTCCGCCACCGAACCGGGCAGCAGGATGATGTTCTGCTTGCGACCCTGCTCCTCCAACCAGTCCACGTAGGACATCTGGTCGGGGAAGATGTTCCCCTCGTCGCCGAAGACGTCGTTGAACTCGTACAGCGCGTCGTCCAGGAAGCAGGGCGGGCCCGCGATCGGGAACACCCAGTCGCCCTTGACGTCGTCGATGTACCGCAGCGAACGGTCGAAGCCGCGCTCGCGCTTCTGCTTCCCGAAGGCGCGCTTGGCGGAGTCGGGCAGCTCGTAGACCATCGGGAACCAGATCGCGCCCGAGAACTGCAGCAGGTGGGCGTGGATCTTGCCGTGCTGCAGGAACACGCTCATGTCCGTGGGCCGCGCGTCGTTCTGGTTGAGCATGCGGGTGCCGTCGGCGTCCTCGACCCACAGCGACGAGTCGCCGATCGGGCCGTCGGTGGGACTCGTGAGTGCCTGGATCATGACCTTCACGCCGCCGGGGAGCTCCACGATCTCCTCGGAGACGGTCTTGATGAACTTGTGGAAGCCCAGGGCCCGCAGCTCCGACTCCAGTTCCGCAGTGGGGTACTCCGGCAGCAGGACGGTCGTGTCCTTGCTGATGTGCTCCGTGAAGTTCTCCTCGTCGAAGTGGTCCCGGTGCAGATGCGACACGTACAGGTAGTCGGCCTGCCCCAGCGTGTCCCAGTCGAGCTGCGAGTTGTCGGGGAAGGGGAACCAGGACGCGAAGTACGCGGGGTTCACCCAGGGATCGCACAGGATCGACCCCGCGGCGGTCTCGATGAACATGCTGGCGTGGCCAGTACCGGTGATTCGCACAGTGACCCTTCCGGACAAGAGGACGACGACGGCTCAACTCTACAAGTCACAGCCTGGACGGGGCCCGGACGTTCGGGCTTGTGGCGTGGGAGACTGTGCCCGAACAACGGAGAGGTCGGAGGAAGTCACATGGCCGCAGAAGAGCAGGTGCTCTCACCCGCGCAGCGCAAGCCCACGAGCCGCAAGGCCCTGTACACCGCGCTGACCGTCGCCATCGTCGTCAACCTGGCGTATCTGTTCGGCAACCACCAGGGCTGGATCGAGGACGTCTTCATCGGCATCACCGTCGTGGTGCTCCTCGGCGTCATCGTCTCCGACGTCTGGCTCCGCAAGACCGGCCTGCGCTAGGCGACACCCCCGAGGCACGGCCCGCCCGGCCGCCTCGGGACTCGAACATGAAGGGGGCGGGTCCGCGATCGCGGACCCGCCCCCTCCCTCGTCTGCGTACAAGGGCGTGTTGCGAAAGTGGATCAAGGCCGTGGATGATCACGTTTCGTGGGGCGTGGAGATCTGACGAACGGCCAGTGGGCCCGACTAGAACCGTTGTTGCCGACGGGAAAGAAGCCGGGCCGTCCGCAGACGTGGACGCGGCGGCAGCTGATCGACGGCATACGGTGGCGGACCAGGGCCGGTGCGCCGTGGCGCGACGTGGCTCGCGCGGCGGTCGGCCGCCGAAGTTCGACAAGGCCGACTACAAAGAGCGTCACACGGTGGAGTGCGGGATCAATCGCCTCAAGCGTCACCGGGCTGTGGCTACGACATACGACAAGCTCGCCGTCCGATACGAGGCAACCGTGCTGGTCGCAGCCATCAACGAGTGGCTGTGACCCTCACACGGCACGCTCCATGCACACCAGTTGATCCCGTTCCTCCCACGATTCGGCGACGGTGAAACCGAGCCGCTCGTACAGGGCGATGGCACCTGCCCGCCACTTCCATACCGACAGCCGTACCGTGCTGACGCCGCTTTCCGCGGAATGCGTAAGCGCGGCGCTGACCAGGCCGGACGCGATGCCCCGGCTCCGGAATGCCGGGTCTGTCCAGAGCCTCTTGACCTCTGACCGGCCGCCGACGGGGGCGGTCACCACCAAGCAGCCCACGGCTGTGTTGCCGCTCAGAGCCATCAACACAACATCGTCGGCGAACGCGGCCCGCGGGTCCAAGACTTCTGCCCTGTAGCGGTCCGGCAACCCGTCCACATCGACAACTGCCTCGCCCTTCTCTGCCTCCGTCCGCAGATGGTACGCCGCCAGCAACTCGGCCAACCGATCCACGGAAGGGCCCTGACCTGGCCAGCGGACGATGACAACCTTGCGTTGATCAGTCATTGCGCCAGCATCACACGACAGGTACCAGACACCGAACGAGCCCCTTGATCCACTTTCGCAACACGCCCTAGTGCATCATGCCGCGGCGGGCGAACATCTCACGCACCTCGCGGAGCGCCGAGTCCACTTCGGCCTCGAAATACCCGCCCTGCACCAGGGAGAACTGGCTCGTGTCGAGCTCGCGGTCCGACAGCGGGACGGGGTTGCGCCCGGTCATCGCGTTCAAGACCGCGTCGAACATCTGGTCCACCTGGCTCGGGTCGTAGCCCGAACCGAAGCGCCGCGGCTGGAAGGCCCGGCGCATCTGCTCGAGACGCTGCACGTCGTCCGGGGTGAACGGGGAGTCGGACGCCCGCATCTCGGTCGTCATCTCCTCGCGGCCATGGCGACCGGGGGCCTCGAACGAGCCGCGGCCCTCGTAAGGGTTGCGACGGCCGAAGTCCGGCGGGGTGGCCGCGCCGCGCGGGGCGGCCTGGCCGAATCCGGTGTCGGCAGGCGGAGCGGGCGGGGGCGCGAAGCCCTCGGCCGGCCCGGGAGGCGGTGCGGAGGGAGCGCCGAAGCCGCCCGTCTGCTCATGCTGCATACCGCGGTCGAAACCCTGCTGCTGCATCGGCGGACTCGGTGCGGCCGCACGGCGACCGTAACCGGTGTCCTCCTGCGGCTGCTGCCCGAAACCGCCCTGACCGTACTCGCGGCCGCGCGGGCCGCCGTACGGGTCGGACTGCTGCGGCTCGGGACGGCCCATCGGACCCTGTCCCATGCCCTGCACCAGGTTCTGCGGGATCGCCTGCGTCGGCGCCGCGGGCGGGACCGGCTCGGGGTCGGGCTGGTTGTAACGCCCTGCCTGCGGAATCGCGCCGGACGGCGGACCCTGTTGGTGCCCGCCCTGCATCGGCGGCTGCTGCATCGGGGGTTGCGGTTGCGGGGGCGGCTGCGGCATCCCGCGGCGGCTCCCGGTGTCGCTGAACTCGTCGTCGTACGCCGCACCGAACCCGGGCGCAGGCTCGGGAGCGGACCGCCGGCCTTGGCCGTAGACGCCGGGAGCGTCATTGGGCGCATAGCCGCCGGGACCGTCGTTGGCGGGGAAACCGCCGGGGGCGTCGTTCGGAACGAAACCGCCAGGGCCGTCATTCGGAGCAAAGCCGCCGGGACCCTCGTTTTGACCGAAGCCGCCAGGCGACTCGTTCTGACCGAAGCCACCGGGGCCGTCGTTCGGCGGGAAACCGCCGCGCCGGGGATCGGACTGGAGCGGGAGCTGCTCGGTGGCGCCGTGCGGCACCGGACCGGCCTGCGGCCCGTCGTGCATCGGCATCCCCGCGCGAGGCACCGCCTGCGTGGGCGGAGCGAAATCGCCGCGCACCGGCTCGGGACCGCGGGGGGCGCCGTACTCGTTGCCGAACGGGGCCGGCTCGGGGGCGCCGCCGCGGGGACCGAAGCCGTTGTTGCCGTTGGGACCGCGCTGGCCGCCGAAGTCGCCCTGGCCCGGACCGAAGTCGTTCTGGCCCTGGCCGAAATCGCCTTGGCCGGGGCCGAAGTCGCCCTGACCGCCGCGACCGAAGTCGCCTTGGCCGCCGCGACCGAAGTCCTGGTTCGCGCCGTTGCGCTTGGCGAACGGGTCGTCGTAGTCGTCGTCGGGAGGGCCGGCGAGGAAGCCGAAGCCCTCGTCGTCACCGCCGCGCAGGTCGCCGAAGCCTTCGTTGTCCGGCGGGGGGGCCGCCGCGCCGCGGGGGGCGGGGCCGCGTCCGCGGCCGACCGGTTCGGGGGCGGGGGGCGGGGGCGCCATCTCGCGGGCGGCCATCACCTCGCGGGGGATCGCTTGCGTCGCAGCGGGGATGACCTGCGTGGCCTGTGCCGCCTCGGGGGCGCGTCGCGTCCCGGGAGCAGCCTGCATCGGGGGAGCCGGGGCCGCGTGGGCCTCGGCCTTGCCGTAGTCGGGGGCGGGAGCGGTGCCGAGAACGCCGCGCTCCTCGAGCTCGGCGAGCTGGCGCGCGACCCGGTCGAGGTAGACGTCCACCTGCCACTCGTCGTAGCCGCCGAAGCGGACCCTGAAGACGACGTCGTCGACCTCGTCGGCCGACACGGGGCTGCCCACCGGTTCCCCGGAAAGGGTCGCCTCCACGCGGTCCAGGAACGCGTCGACTTCATCGACCTTGTAGCCCCGGCTCAACGCCCGGCGCCGGAACCGGTCACCATGACTCGCCACTACCAAGCCACCCTTCTCCGCCTAATCCTCGGCACCGGGGGCGCCGAGCGGCTTCGCACCGGCTGGGCCGGGTGTCCCGGCCTCCCGGACCGAAGCGGCCAGCTGCCCGCAGGCGCCGTCGATCTCTTGGCCGCGCGTATCGCGCACCGTCGTGGACACACCCGCGGCACGCAGCCGCCGTACGAACTCCTCTTCGACCGGCTTGGGACTGGCGTCCCAACGGCTTCCCGGAGTCGGGTTCAATGGAATCAGGTTGACGTGCACGAGTTTGCCCGCGAGCAGTTTGCCCAGGAGGTCCGCCCGCCACGGCTGGTCATTGACGTCCCTGATCATCGCGTACTCGATCGAAACACGACGTTTTGTCACCCGAGCGTACTCCCAGGCCGCGTCGAGCACTTCGGCGACCTTCCAGCGGGTGTTGATCGGGACGAGCTCGTCGCGGAGCTCGTCGTCCGGGGCGTGGAGCGAGACCGCCAGCGTCACCGGCAGGCCCTCCTCCATGAGCTTCTTGATGGTCGGCACGAGACCGACCGTGGAGACGGTGATGTTGCGGGCCGAGAGCCCGATCCCGTCGGGCACCGGCGAAGTGATGAGGTGGAGGGCGCTCTTGAGGCGCGCCCAGTTCGCGAGCGGCTCGCCCATGCCCATGAACACGATGTTCGAGAGCCGCCCCAGGCCGCGCTCCTCGGAGAGGCGCGCGGCGGCGACCACCTGGTCGACGATCTCGGCGGTGGTGAGGTTGCGGGTCAGGCCGCCCTGGCCGGTGGCGCAGAACGGGCAGGCCATGCCGCACCCGGCTTGGGAGGACACGCAAGCGGTCACCCGTCCGGGATAGGCCATGATGACGCTCTCGACGAGCGCGCCGTCGTAGAGGCGCCAGACGGCCTTCACGGTCTGGCCGTCGTCGCAGGAGTCGACGCGCACCGGGTCGAGGAGCCGCGGAAGCAGCGCCTCGCCGATGGCCTCGCGTGAGGCGGCCGGCAGGTCGGTCATGAGGGACGCGTCGCCGACGTGGCGGCCGAAGTACTGCTGGCGCAGTTGCTTGGCGCGGAAGGCGGGCTGCCCGATCTCGGAGAGAACGGACTGGCACCCGGCCAGATCGAGGTCGGCGAGGTGTCGCGGCGCAGCCTTGCGGGGGCGCGGTTCGGTCAACGTGAGTGCTACAGACATGTCACGACCTAGTCTCGCATGACAGGACCGGAACCCGCCAACCCCGGATCATGGAATTCACCCCGGGCCCTCCTTCAACGGATACACCAATCAGGACACATCACCCGAGCAGGTAACGGAACCATACATAGGCCACCGGGGCGACCATGAGGATCGAGTCGAGCCGGTCCATGACCCCGCCGTGGCCGGGAATGAGATTGCTCATGTCCTTGATGCCGAGGTCCCGCTTCAGGAGCGAGACGGACAGGTCCCCCAACGTAGCGGCCAGGGCCACGCACACGCCGAACGCCACGCCCATCGGGAAGGGCACGTCGAAGAACAGCCACAGGGTGACCGATCCGCCTATGGCGGCGAGCACGATCGAGCCGCCGAGGCCCTCCCAGGACTTCTTGGGGCTGATGCGCGGCGTCATCTGGTGGCGGCCGAACAGGACACCGGCGGTATAGCCGCCGGTGTCGGAGCAGACCACGGTGAACAGCGCGATGAGGACCTGCGCCGCGGCCCCGTCGATCCAACGCGCCGAATCGTTCTCGGCGGTGGCCAGGAGCATGATGAACCCGGCCAGGAACGGGACCTGGACGAGCACGAGCGCGGCGGCGGGGATGTCGGTCCGGTAGCCGGTGGCGCCCTCGGAGAGGCGCCACACGAACAGTGCGGCCACGCCGACGGCGGTGCCGAGCAGAAGCCCGGAGGCACCGCCGAACCAGGCGAGGACCACGATGAGCGCGCCGGCGGCGGCCAGCGGGAACACCGGGACGTTCCTGCCGCCCTTGCGCATCGCGGTGCCGGTCTCCCAGCACGCGACGCCGACGGCGACAGCGGCGACGCCGAGGAAGGCCATCGGCCAGATCAGCACCGAGGCGATGACGACCGCGGCCATGCCGAGCCCGGCGCCGATGGCGACGGGCAGGTTCCGGCCGGCCTTGGGCTTCCGGTCTTCAGGGTCGGTCTCGGCGGCTCCGGGCCCTCGCCCGTCCGGCGACGGGTGGGGGCGACGACCGGGCGAACCGTCGGGAAGGGCACTCATCAGATCTCGAGCAACTCGGACTCTTTGGAGCTCATGAGCTCGTCCACGTTCTTGACGAAGCGACCGGTGAGGTCGTCGAGTTCCTTCTCGCCGCCGTGGCCCTCGTCCTCGGAGATCTCGCCTTCCTTGACGGCCTTGCCGATCTCGTCCTTGGCCTTGCGGCGGACGTTGCGGATGGCGATCTTGGCGTCCTCGCCCTTGGTGCGGGCCACCTTGATCATCTCGCGGCGCCGCTCCTCGGTCATGGGCGGCAGGTTCAGGCGCAGCTGGGTGCCCTCGTTGGAGGGGTTGACGCCGAGGTTCGAGTTGCGGATCGCGTCCTCGATGTCCTTCATCTGGGAGGCATCGAAGGGCTTGACGATGACCATGCGCGGTTCGGGGATCGCGATGGAGGCGACCTGCGGGATGGGGGTGGGCGCACCGTAGTAGTCAACCGTGATCCGGTTGAACATCGAGGAGGAGGCGCGGCCGGTGCGAATGGCGGCGAATTCCTCCTTGGCGTGCTCGATGGCCCGCTCCATCTTCTCCTCGGCTTCGAGGAGGGTGTCGTCAATCACGGCTTTCTCACAATCTCTCGCGGCCTGACAGCACTTCTGACCGTACCGTCCCGGCGGCGTGGCTCGGTGGCGTGGATGTCCTCGAACGCGGGTTTCGGGGGCTGCGTCCGCTCGGGTCAGTCCTCGGCGGCGTGGATGAGGGTGCCGAGCTGCTCGCCGACGATGGCGCGGCGCAGGTTGCCGTCGTCGTCGGCGCCGAAGACGAGCATCGGCAGGGCGTTGTCCTTGCAGAGGCTGAAGGCGGCCTGGTCGACGACCATGAGCTCGCGCTTGAGGGCCTCGTCGAAGGTGATGTCGTCGAGGCGCTGCGCGTTGGGGTCGGTGCGCGGGTCGGCGGTGTAGACCGCGTCGACGCCGTTCTTGCTGACGAGCACGACCTGCGCGCCGATCTCCAGGGCCCGCTGGGCGGCGACGGTGTCGGTGGAGAAGTAGGGCATCCCCGCGCCGGCGCCGAAGATGACGACGCGGCCCTTCTCGAGGTGGCGGATGGCGCGCAGCGGCAGGTAGGCCTCGGCGACCTGGGCCATGGCGATGGCGGTCTGGACGCGGGTGTCGACGCCTTCCTTCTCCAGGAAGTCCTGGAGGGCGAGGCAGTTCATGACGGTGCCGAGCATGCCCATGTAGTCGGCGCGGGCGCGGTCCATGCCGCGGCGCTGGAGTTCGGCCCCGCGGAAGAAGTTGCCGCCGCCGACGACGATGGCGACCTGGACGCCCACGGCGACGCCGGCCGCGATCTGGCGCGCGACCGCTTGGACGACATCGGGGTCGACGCCGACGGCGCCGCCGCCGAAGGCCTCACCGGACAGTTTCAGCACGACCCGGCGGTACGTGTCTTGACTCATGGCGCTCCCCTGCTCTGACGTGTCCCTCGGTGGCTGCGATGCCGTTGACCGTACTGCGCTGTTGCGGCCCTGCTCGCTCCGGCCGGGTCTCACCCGGCGGTGCGTTCGCCCGTGCTTTCTCCGGGCATGGAACGGGGCGGCGGCCTGCGCCGCCGCCCCTTCCATGCGAATTTACCGCTCGCAAGCTTCGCCGAGAAGGCTTACGGCTGGAGCAAGTGTAGTCCGCTTGCGCGGACCGCTCGCTACTCCTGGCCGACTTCGAAGCGGATGAAGCCGGTGACCTCGGTGCCCGCCTCGGCGAGCACCTGCTTCACGGACTTCTTGTTGTCGAGGACCGAGGTCTGCGACAGCAGCGCGAAGTCGCGGTAGTACGCGTTGACCTTGCCTTCGACGATCTTGTCCCAGGCGCGCTCGGGCTTGCCCTCTTCTTTGGCGGTCTCGAGAGCGACGCGCTTCTCGGCCTCGATGATGTCGGCCGGGACCTCGTCGCTGGTGAGGTACTTCGGTCGCATCGCGGCGGCCTGCATGCCGACCTGGCGGGCGGCTTCGGCGTCACCGGTGTACGAGACGATGATGCCGACGGCCGGCGGAAGGTCGGCGGCCTTGCGGTGCATGTAGACCGCGACATCGCCCTCGAGCGAGCCGACGCGGCCGAGAGCGAGCTTCTCGCCGAGTTTCACCGATTCCTCGGCGACGACCTCGGCGACGGCCTTGCCGTTCAGCTCGGCCTTGGCGAAGGCCTCGGCGTCCGCGGGGCGGACCTCGTCGGCCAGCTCGACCAGAGTCTGGGCGAGTTCGATGAACGCGCCGTTCTTGGCGACGAAGTCGGTCTCGCAGAGCAGCTCGAGCAGCGTGTTGCCGGACTGGGCGACCAGGCCCTGGGCGGTGGTGCGCTCGGCGCGCTTGCCGACGTCCTTGGCGCCCTTGATGCGCAGGGCCTCAAGCGCGGTGTCGTAGTCGCCGTCAGCCGCTTCGAGGGCCTTCTTGACGTCCATCATCCCGGAGCCGGTGGCTTCCCGGAGCTTCTTGACGTCAGCCATCGTGAAGTTGGCCATTGCTCCCCTTCTTACTTCTCGTCTTCGACGGTCTTCTCGCCGGACGGCTCGACGACCTTCACGGAGTCTTCGGTGGTCTCTGCAGCTTCGACGGCGGCTTCGACGCCGTCGGTGGTGAGGAGTTCCTTCTCCCAGTCGGCGAGGGGCTCGCCCTCGCCCTTCGCGACCTGGCCGCCGGAGCGGGCCATCAGGCCTTCGGCAGCGCCGTCGGCGATGATCTTGGTCAGGAGCGCGACGGAGCGGATCGCGTCGTCGTTCCCGGGGATCGGGAAGTCGACCTCGTCCGGGTCGCAGTTCGTGTCGAGGATCGCGACGACGGGGATGCCGAGCTTGCGGGCCTCGTCGACGGCGATGTGCTCTTTCTTGGTGTCCACGATCCAGATCGCGGCCGGGGTCTTCTCCATGTCGCGGAGGCCGCCGAGCGTGCGCTCGAGCTTGTCCTTCTCGCGCATGAGCTGGAGCATTTCCTTCTTGGTGCGGTTGGCCGCACCGTTGGCCTCGATGATCTCGAGTTCCTTGAGGCGCATGAGGCGCTTCTGGATGGTCTGGAAGTTGGTGAGCATGCCGCCGAGCCAGCGGTGGTTCACGAAGGGCATCCCGACGCGCTGGGCCTGCTCGGCCACGGCTTCCTGGGCCTGCTTCTTGGTGCCCACGAACAGGACCTCGCCGCCATCGGCGACGACGTTCTTGACGAAGTCGTGGGCCTTGACCGCGTAGTCGACGGTCTGGCGCAGGTCGATGACGTAGATGCCGTTGCGGTCGGTGAGGATGAACCGCTTCATCTTCGGGTTCCACCGACGGGTCTGGTGGCCGAAGTGCACGCCGCTCTCAAGCAGCTGCCTCATGGTGACAACCGACACGGTTGTATTCCTTTCGTTCCCTGGTTCATTCGCGGGAGGCGCCCGAAGTCCGGGCGTCCCGCGCCTGGCGCTCGCCTCCGGCGATCTGCAACCGGGAAGTCCCGGACCTGGGAGATCGCTAGGGCCGGACCGCATCCACCGCAGTGCGCCCTTGACGGGCGAGCGATGGAGGTCGGGCCGCGGCGAGCGCGCGAAGTCGGTTCGGCGCACAAAGGTGCCGTACCGCTCCGATCAGTGTACTCAGCCCCCCGTGCGCGCCACGAACGCGGTGGACTGCAGTGACAGACGCAATGGACTCCGCAGGCCGAACCCTGTCGCCGAAACACTCAGGGGGTTCGATATGACACCAACCATCGAGGCAGGCAGCAACCGGACGAACAAAGTTATCCACAGGCAGAAAACTTCTTCTTGCCGAAACCGGGCACCCGCGTCAGCATTGAGTCATGCGACAACTACACAACGCAATGGTCCTCGGTCTCATAGCCGCATCGCTACTTGCCGCAGCAGCCGTCCTCACACCCACACTCGCCAAGGCCGAACCGCCCTCCGCCGCCCCGACGAACGCTCCGCCCTCGCCCGCTTCCGGTCCCTGGCAATCCCCGGTCGGCGGCCTCGACCTCCTCACCCGCTTCGACCCGCCGCCCGAACCGTGGCTGGCGGGCCATCGCGGGGTCGACCTCGCCGCGGGAGACGACCTCCCCGTCACCGCCGCGGGTTCCGGCACGGTGGTGTTCGCAGACGACCTCGCCGGGCGAGGCGTGATCAGCATCGTCCACGCGAACGGCCTGCGCACCACGTACGAACCGGTCGAACCCCTGGTTGCCGCCGGCGATGCGGTCACCGCGGGCCAGACCATCGGGCACCTCCAACCGGGCCACGCGTCCTGCCCCGGCCAGGTCTGCCTCCACCTCGGCCTCAAACGCGGCCCGCTCTACCTGGACCCGATGCTGCTCTTCGGATCCGGCAAGGTCCGCCTGCTCCCCCGCCCCGGCAAGGACCACGCTGGAGCCCGGCCATGAACCGCCCCGCATCGACCGCCGTCGCACCGGCATCAGCGCAGCGCACCGATCCCCCACCGCCGCCGACCGAACCCACGGTGAACCTGCGACGTCTCAGCCCGCACCAACTCGGCCGGCTCGGCGAGCGGCTCGCCGCGGCGCATCTCCAGCGCGACCGGATGCAGATCCTCGCCCGCAACTGGCGGCACCGCCTCGGCGAGCTCGACCTCATCGCCCGATCGGCCGACACCGTGGTCTTCTGCGAGGTCAAGACCCGCCGCTCCGGGCGGTACGGCGGCCCACTCGGCGCGGTGGACGGCGAGAAGCTCCATCGGATCGAACGGCTCGCCCGGGCCTGGCTCAAGGAGCACTGCAGGACCGACCAGCCCTGGCGGGTCGACCGCCTCGCGCTCACGGTCACCGGCGTGCGCCGCCTCGCACTCGAACACCGTCAGGGGAACCGACATGGGTTACGCACGCACCAACACCGTCTGCATGATCGGCGCGACCGCCGTCGCGGTCACCGTCGAGGCCTCGGTGTTCAAATCCTCCGCGAAGGGCACTGACACGGTCCGCATGTCCGGCCTGCCCGACAGCGTCGTCAATCAAGCCCAGACCCGCGTCCGGTCCGCGATGGCGAACTCCGCGCTGCGATTCCCGGACAAGTCCGTCTCCGTGAACTTCGGCCCGGCCTCGATGCCGACCACCGGCTCGGCCGCCGACCTCGCACTCGCGCTCACCATCATGTGCGCCGACGACACCCTGCCGACCGAGAAGCTGCACGAAACGGTCCTGCTCTCGGAACTCGGTCTCGACGGCACCCTCCGGGCCGTGCCCGGCACGCTCCCCGCGCTCATGGAGGCCCGCAAGTCCGGGATGCGGACGGCGATCGTCTCCCCGGAGAACGCCGCCGAAGCGTCCCTCGTGGACGGCCTCGCCGTCTACGCCCCGCACGACCTCGCGACGCTCGTCGCCTGGCTGTTCGGGCAGACCACACTCGACCCGGTGATGCGGACGGCGCCCGACGCCGCCCCACCGCTACCGGACCTCGCCGATGTCCGCGGGCAACCGGCCGCTCGCCGGGCATTGGAGATCGCGGCTGCGGGAGGCCACCACATGCTGATGGTCGGACCTCCAGGAGCGGGCAAGACGATGCTGGCGGAACGACTGCCGTCGATCCTGCCGCCACTCACCGACGCGGAGGCGGTCGAGGTCACCTCGCTCCATTCACTGCGGGGCCGCTTCTCCGGCGGCGCGGCGACACTCATGCGCCACGCCCCGTTCGAAGCCCCGCACCACTCGATCACCATGCAGGCCTTGGTGGGCGGCGGCAGCGGACATGTGGGCCCGGGCTCGCTCGCCCTCGCGCACCGCGGGGTCCTGTTCGTGGACGAGGCCCCCGAGTGGAAGCGCTCGGTCCTCGACTCGCTGCGCCAGCCGCTGGAGAGCGGCGAAGTGCGCATCAGGCGGGCGAACACGTCGATCTCATACCCGGCCAAGGTCATCCTGGTCCTGGCGGCGAACCCGTGTCCCTGCGCGCCCAACAAGCCGTGCGACTGCACCTGCACACCGCAGATGAAACGGAGCTACCTGCCGCGGATCTCGCGGCCGCTGATGGACCGGATCGACCTCCGGGTGAACCTGCCCGCGGTGCCGCCCTCGGCGATCCTCTCCGAACTCTCGGAGGCCGAGCCGTCCGAACAGGTCGCGAAGCGAGTGGCCAAGGCCAGGGAGGCGGCGACCGCGCGATGGGCCGAGTCCGGAGCGGGGTGGCAGTGCAACAGCGAAGTCCCCGGGCCCGCATTGCGATCCGAGCGGTGGCGGCTCCCGCCGCCGGTCAGGAAGAGCGTGGACGACCTGCTGATGAAGGAGCGGATCACCGCGCGCGGCTACGACCGGATCTTGAAGCTCGCCTGGACGATCGCGGATCTACGGGAGCACGACGGCCCGACCGCCGACGACATCACCATCGCCAGCGAACTGCGCATCGGCTACACGCTCAGCTGAACCCACGACCACGACCACGACCACGACCACGACCACGACCACGAAGCACCGCACCAAGACTCCCCCGAACCACGTCGACACACCCACCGCACGAGGAGGAACCGTGACGAATCTGCCCGATGATCCCCGCCTCGCCCTCATGCTCCTGTCCTCGATGATCGAGCCCGGCGACGCCGAACTCGACGACCTCCTCGGCGACATCGGCCCGATCGAAGTCGTCAAGCGTCTCTGGGAAGGAGAGGTTCCCGAACGGCTGCGGCGCCTCACGAGCGCGATCGTCGCCTGCACCCACGACCCGGCCGACCGCGCCGCCCAGATCGACTCCGCCACGAAGGCCTGCGGCGCCCGCGTCCTGATCCCCGGCGATCCCGAATGGCCGGACCAGCTCCGCGACCTCATGCTCGTCTGCGACGCCGACGAACCGCACATCCGACCGCCGCGCTGCCTCTGGGTGCGGGGCGAGCAGGACCTGGCGCGCTTGTGCCGCCGCTCGGTGGCGATCGTCGGCGCAAGAGCCGCAAGCGAATACGGCCAGCACCTCGCTGACGACCTCGCGGCCGATCTGACGGAGGCGGGCTGGGTCATCGTGTCCGGCGGCGCGTTCGGGATCGACCGGGCCGCGCATCTGGGGGCGCTGGCTCGCGGCGGTTCGACGGTCTCGGTGCTGGCCTGCGGGGTGGAGTCGCCGTATCCGAAGGCGAACGCCTCGATGTTCAGCCTCATCGCCGAGCGGGGCCTCATCATCAGCGAGTGGCCGCCGGGCACGGGCGTCATGAAGCATCGCTTCCTGACGCGGAACCGAGTCATAGCGGCCCTGACCGCCGGCACGGTGGTCATCGAAGCCGCGCACCGCTCGGGCGCGCGCAACACGGCCCGGTACGCGGCGGAACTCGGCCGCGTCCTGATGTTCACGCCGGGCCCGGTGACCTCCTCGATGTCGGCCGGGGTTCACCAACTGGCAAGGGAGCCATGGGAAGCCCGGCTGGTAACGCGGGCGGAAGAGGTGATCGAAGACCTCACGGGCATCGGCGGTCCCCTGGCGACGCCACCACCGTCGGAGCGCCGCCCCTTCGACCGCTTGACGGAGATCGAAGCCCGCCTGGTCGAGTCCTTGCCGAGGGGCTACGTGGTCGAAACGGCCCGCCTCGCGGCCGCTGCCGGCGTCCCGACTGAGATCGCAGCCGAGACACTCGGTCACCTCCTCCGGACCGGCTGGGTGGACCGCATAGACAACCGCTGGCGACTCTCGAGAGGAGGCCACTCCTGACCACGAACCGAGCCCGGGCCCTCCCAGTCGCGGGTCAGCAGGAGGCGGGGTGGTTGCCGTTCGGGTAGTCGACCAGCACCACGTGGGGGTTCTCGAGTTCGGCGAGCGGGGCCCAGCATTCGTAGACGCCGCGCTCGACACAGGTCGCGTCGGTGGTCATGATCGCCTCGATGTCCGGCTGGCTCAGGCGCAGCCGCACCCAGTCCTCGTTGCGGCCCAACGCGAGCACCTCGATGTCGCGCCAGCGCGCCCGTGTGTAGAAGCGCTGCGGGCGGGTGACGGGGCTGCGGCTGGTGGCGCCGCGGGCGTAGACGCTGAACCCGTGGCCGGGGTCGGCCGTCACCGGGACCCGCGCGCCTTCGTGTTCGCCCATCAGTCCAGCGTGGACCGACGGGTTGGTCCGGAAGAGCGCGCGGCCGGTCTCGAGGCCGGGAATGCGGTTCACGAGGTCACGGTGCCGGGCGCCGGCCATGCGGTCCCATACGTTCGTCTGCGGCTGGTATTGGAACAGCGCGACCTCGTTGCCGTCGGCCGTGTACGCGAGGATCTCGGCGCGCGCGGTGAGCGGCAGGTCGGCGATGCCGGCCGTGACGAATTCGGGGATGAGGTGGGTGCCGCTCGGCAGGAACCCGGTGCCCAGGACCATCGATCCGCGCCGTTCCCGTCCGGGGACGCCGACCAGGCCGGGGAAGTGGGAGGCCTCGGTGCTCTGGTAGTCGCAGGCGCAGATCGCCTTCCAGCGCAAGGCGAACGAGGTGTCGCGGGCGTCGTCGGGGTCGGCGGCGAGCACCACTCGGTCTTCGGGGGTGCGCAGGTGGGCGACGTCGAATTCGCGGAAGCACACGCCGCTGACCACGGGTGCGGAGGTCAACTGCCGGGCGACCTGGTGGCGGCTGAGCGGCTTGACCATGCGGGTGCCGACTGTGATGAACGCGGTGGCGCGCACGGCTGAGACGAGCGCGCGTTCGGCGGGGCCGATGCGCGGGTTCTGGCTGTAGCGGTGGACGGTGGCAGGGTCGGCCCCGGGCATGACCGGGATCGACACCGGCGCGACGCCGGCAAGCAGCAGTTCACCTCCGGGGCTGGTCACCTCGGAGGCGTGAACGAATCGATGGAAGGAACTGCCGGTGGGGTGGAATCCGTCTTCGCGGCTGTCCGCGTAGAGCTCGAATGCGGCGCCGCCCGCGATCGCACGCGCCCGGTATCGCCGTTCGTGCCAGACGATTTCGGTGGTGCCGGTAGGCGCGGTTGGTGTTGCCTGCATGACGGAGAGTTTACGGAATCGGGTGAACATCTTGGTGAACCGAAGGTGAACACCCGTTTCCCTACGCCTGCCTAGCTGGGCTCACACCGTCTCCGTGACTTTCTTGAGACCGCGTGGGGCATCGGGGTTCTCGCCCCGTTCGATCGCCAAATGGAGCGCGAGTTGTTGCAGCGGAAGGATGTCGAGGAGTGCGGCGATCCTTTCGTCCACAGCGGGGGTGGCGAGTCGGGCGGTCTGGCCCGGGACGTCGGCGGCGCCGACGACGACCACGTCCGCGCGCTGCTTGCCCAGTTGTGTGAGGACGTTCCACATCGCATGGCCACCGGGGCCGGAGCCGACGACCGCGAGCACGGGCACGCCGGGGTCGGTCATGGCGAGGGGGCCGTGGAGGAGGTCGGCGCCGGAGAACGCGAGCGAAGGGAGGTACGAGGTCTCCATGAGCTTGAGCGCGGTCTCGCGGGCGGTCGGGTACGCGTAGCCGCGTCCGGTGGTCACGAAGCGGGAGGCGAAGCGGTAGCGGCCGGCGAGTTCGGCGGCGCCGGCGTTGGCGAGCACGCCGCGGGCCAGTTCGGGGAGCTTGCCGATGGCCGCGGCTTCGGCGGAGTCGAGGCGGCCGGTGCCGGTGCGGATGCCCTCGATGAGGAGCAGGAGCGTGAGCAGTTCGGCCGTGTAGGTCTTGGTGGCTGCAACGGCGCGTTCGTGTCCGGCGCGGATGTCGAGGTGGAGTTCGGCTTCACCGGCGAGGCGGGAGTCGGGGTTGTTGGTCACGGCGAGGGTGAGGGCGCCGGAGGCGCGGGCGGCGGCCAGGACCTGGGCGAGGTCGGGTGATCCGCCGGACTGGGAGACGGCGATGACGAGGGAGTCGGACCAGTCGGGCCGGGCGTCGTAGACGGTGACGACCGAGGGGCTGGCGAGGCCGGCCGGCAGGCCGAGGCGGATCTCGGTGAGGTAGGCCGCATACAGCGCGGCGTGGTCGGAGGTGCCCCGGGCGGTGAAGACCACCGAGCGCGGCCGCCGTTCGGCGATGATCGCGGCGATCCGGGCGATCTCGGCGGCGCCGTGGTCGAGCACGTCGGCGTACACATCGGGCTGCTCGGCGATGTCGGCGGCCATGCCGATACCGGGCTGCTCGTCGGCGCTGGGCTTGTCGGTGGCGCCGACCTGGGGCTGGTTCACTTGACGCTCCTTGTGAAACGGATACCGCTAAAATATTAAACAAACCTTTATAATGAAGCGTAGTCGACCGTCACCACGCCCGTCCACCGCCTTCGCACCTTTCCGAACGGCGGCTACCTCGCTTCCAACCCTGCTACGGGTTGACGCACTCGTCAATGAAGTGTGTCCACTGCCCTCCGTACACCCGCGCAGGTGCCGGTAAGGTTGACCCCTGAATTCCCGACCGACCTAGGAGTAGCCGTGGCGAAAGCAGCCCGCAAGCGCAAGTCGCGTAAGAAGAAGTCCGCGAACCACGGGAAGCGGCCGAACAGCTAGCGCGCGGCGGGGCAGGTGGCTCAGGCCGCAACTGCCCCGCAATCGCACTGGACACCCGGCGCAGAACGAGACTTGCCCACATGACCGAAGCGCCGCGCGAAGCGCGCGAGCAGCAACAGCCGAGCACCCGAGAGCGGATCCAGCAGACCGCGATCGCGCTCTTCAGCGAGCACGGCTACGAACACACCTCTCTACGGGAGATCGCCGAGCAACTCGGCGTCACCAAGGCCGCGCTCTACTACCACTTCAAGACGAAGGAAGACATCGCGGCGAGCTTCTTCGACTCCTACGCGGAGGACGTCGACCGCATCTGCGAGTGGGGCGACTCCCGACCCCGCGATCTTGAGACGCGCACCGAGCTGTTGCGCCGCTACGCGGAGGTCATCCGCGCGCACGTGCCGGTGCTCAAGTTCATGCAGAACAACCAGGCCGCACTCACGCGCCTGGACCGCATGTCGGTGTTCCGGATGCGCCAGCGCCGCCTGCACGCACTGCTGGCGGAGGCCGACTCGCCGCTGATCCATCGCTTGCGGGCGTGGGACGCGCTGACGACGCTCTACAGCAACTGGATCACCTATCCGCGCAGTGACGACTCCGAGCAGGAGATCCGTGACGCGTCGCTGCAGATCTCGATCGGCATGATCGAGGCGAACGCGGCGGGCGCGTAAGCAATTTGAGAAGTGGCGTCGGCGCGGTCGCGTTCAGCGGTCGCGCTCGGCGACTTCGCTGAAGATCTCGCTGACCTGCTCGATCGCACTGAGCTTCTGGCGCAGGCGGGCCTTGACCTCGTCGGGTGCCTTCTCCTTGCTGCAGCAGCGGTGCACGATGGTGCGCACCTCCTGCTCGATGCCGTATTCGGAGAGGCACGGCGAACATTCTTCGAGATGGTCGCGGATGACGCCGCGGCGGCGGTCGGAGCACTCGTCGTCGAGGTAGAGGTAGACCTCTTCGAGGACCTCTCGACAGTCGAGTTTGGGCTTCCCCGGTTCGGCGGTCACTGCTGTACCTCCCGTGCGGGCGACAGGCCGCGGTCGGCGGCGTACGAGCTCAACAGCTGGCGCAGTTGCCGCCGGCCCCGGTGCAGGCGGGACATGACGGTGCCGATGGGCGTACCCATGATGTCGGCGATCTCCTTGTAGGAGAATCCTTCGACGTCGGCGAGGTAGACCGTGAGGCGGAAGTCCTCGCCGAGCTGCTGGAGGGCGTCCTTGACGTCGGAGTCCGGCAGGTGGTCGAGCGCCTCGGTCTCGGCCGAGCGCAGTCCTGAAGCGGAGTGCGATTCGGCGTCCGCGAGCTGCCAGTCGGTGATCTCGTCTGTCGGCGAGGTCAGGGGCTGGCGCTTCTTCTTGCGGTACGAGTTGATGTAGGTGTTGGTGAGGATCCGGTACAGCCACGCCTTGAGGTTGGTGCCCTCGCGGAACTGGTGGAACTTCGAGTAGGCCTTGAGGAACGTCTCCTGGACCAGGTCCTCGGCGTCGGCGGGGTTGCGCGTCATGCGCAGCGCGGCACCGTAGAGCTGGTCGATGAGGGGCATCGCGTCGCGTTCGAACCGCGCGCGCCGCTCCTGGGTGTTCTCGTCGCCTGCCTCGGTCACCGTCTCCCTCTCGTAGCCGACCATTTCCGAGCCTACGGCAGCGGTGTCAGTGGGGGCGGAGGAAATACCGGCGGTCGTGACGCCGCTGACCGGGCGTTCGCCGTTCGGTGACGGGGACCATTCGGGGCCGCTCAGGAGCGCGGCGAGGCGCTGGTCTTCGCGTCCGCGGAGGGTGGTGGTCATGCGTTGGGCTCCTTGCTAGACAGACTTCGTGGCCCGCGAGTCCCTTCGCCGCAGGATGCGTGGCGGTTGGCCGGCACGCGGGGCGGGAGACTCGTCCCGAACAACAGCGTCCGGCACGGGTTCATTCCGCCCTCGGCGAAACCGCCCGAGTCGTATCCGCCACATCACAGTCGGAGGCCGAAGGCCGGACGGAATTTCGAATGAAGTGTGCGAAATTCGGGGAATCACCCGCAATTACTACTTACTGGATAGAAACGGTAACTTTCGGTGCGCGGGGTCGTTATCGTGTGTGGACCCGGAAGGGTCCTGATCGCGTCGGGTGACCGGCGCGTGAACTCCCAGTACCTGCCTCGGGCCGGCGGACAATGACACCGCCGCCGGTCCGGGGAGGTTCAACTCCCCGATGCACGACTCCTGAGACGACGAAAAGCCGCGACCTTCGCTGGAGCCAGCGGTCGCGGCTTTCGGTTCGGCGGGCTCGGCTAGGCGCCGATGGCCAAGGGGTTGATGTCCTTCCAGACTTCGATCATCGCGCGGCGCTCGCGGGGCGCGGTGGCCCCCCAGACGCCATGGCGGTCACGGGCCTCCAGTGCTCGGACCAGGCAGGGCGTGCGCACAGGGCAGGCGGCGCACATGGCGAGCGCCTGGTCGATGGGCTCGCGGGGTTCGGGGTACATGACGTCGGGCTCGGCGTCGGCGCAGTTGCCCTGGCGGAGCCAGGCGTCGCCGCTCATCCGGTAGGCGCCTCTGATGATCTCGTTGCGGTATTCGGCGGCATCGAGCAGCCGGGGGTCTCTCCGGGCTCGAGCTACCTCGTCGGGGCGGATTCGCCGCATTGCTGCCTCCCTCTTTCTTTCCGCCGCAGGCCCTTCCGGTGTCGATCACCTCGACGCGGGAAGCGGTTCCCTTCAGCCGACGGCGGCTTGTACACGAAAGACCGCTGACATGGGGTACAGATACGTTCGAACGATAGTGATTGACTTCACAATCCGGGGATGGTGGAGCTGTCCTCCTCGGTGTCGATGGGGCGGATGAGTTCGGGGCCTTCATTGTCGGCGCGGCCCACGGCCCGGCCGACCTTCCGGATCTCCAGATCCTTCGGCAGCGACGGGGCCGGGCCGGCGAGCAGCTCGCCCTCGTCGGCGTCCTCCTCCCCCAGCCAGGCCGCGTACCGCTCGGGCGGCAGCACGTACGGCATCCGGTCGTGGATGGTCTCGATCGCCTCGCTTGCGGCCGGGCAAGTGAGGATCGTGAAGCTGACCAGGGTGAGGTCGCTGTCCTTCCAGGTCTCCCAGAGACCCGCGAAGACCACGCCGCCGGGCTGGGTGAAGTAGTAGGGCTGCTTGCCGCCGCCGGGGAGCTTCCGCCACTCGTACCATCCGTCGGCGGGAATGAGGGCCCGCCGGGACGCGAACGGGCGCTTGAACGCCCGCGAGCTCGCCACGGACTCAATGCGCGCGTTGAACATGCGGGTGCCGATGCTCGGATCGGAGGCCCACCATGGGACCAAGCCGAAGCGGGCGAGCTCGACAACGCGCTCGTCGCGCGACTTCGAGCGGCGGACCACGGGGGCCTGGGTCGTGGGCGCGATGTTGTACTTCGGCTCCCAGGCCCCGGCGATGAGATCCTCGGCGTCGAAGAGCGCTGCCATATCCGGACTCGACTTGCTGTTGGCGTACCTTCCGCACATGCCCTCACGGTAACCCCCGCCACCGACACTCCGGCTCATCAATTCCGGACGCGACCGCCGTTGGCAACGGCAATCGAGGCCCACCCTGCCCGGTTTCGGACCCGATGCGGTGCCGCAGTGCGCCACCCCGGTGCGCCGACCTTCGAGTGCGCAGCTCGCGGGCCTCTAGAATGGCGGCGTGAACGCAACCGCCGCCCCCAAGAAGCGCCGCTGGCACGCCCCGTACGCGGAGGCCGAGCTCGACGCGCTCGTCCGCGTGCCCGGCTCGAAGTCGATGACCGCCCGCGCCCTCATCCTCGCCGCGCTCGCTTCCGGACCCTCCACGATCCGCCGTCCCCTCATCGCCCGCGACACGCTGCTCATGGTCGAAGGGCTGCGGTCCATCGGCGTCGCCGTGGACACGACCGATGACGAACGCTGGACCGTGACGCCGGGGTCGTTCAAGGGCGACACCGCGGTCGACTGCGGGCTCGCCGGGACCGTCATGCGGTTCCTGCCTCCCGTGGCGGCGCTCGCCGACGGCCCGGTCGCGTTCGACGGCGACCCGCACGCCCGCCAGCGCCCCAACGACGGCGTCATCAAAGCGCTCAGGGATCTCGGCGTCGCGATCGAGGACGGCGGCCGCCTCGCGTTGCCGTTCACCGTGAACGCCACCGGAAGCGTCAAGGGCGGTGTGCTCGAGGTCGACGCCTCGAAGACCTCGCAGCTCGTGAGCGCGCTCCTCATGGCCGCGCCCCGTTTCGAGCAGGGCCTGGACCTGCGCCACATCGGCGACAAGCCGGTCCCGAGCCGCCCCTACCTCGACATGGTCGTCCAGATGCTCCGCGAAGCGGGTGCCGAGGTCGACGACTCGGAGCCGAACCGCTGGCGCGTCGCGCCCGGCGAGCTCCAGGGCCGCGAGTGGGTCATCGAACCGGATCTGCAGAACGCCGCGCCGTTCCTCATCGCCGCCGTGGCCGTCGGCGGGCGCGTCACCGTCGAGGGCTGGCCGACCGAGACCACGCAGGCCGGGGACAAGATCCGCGACATCCTCACGCAGCTCGGCTCCCGGGTCGAGTGGAGCCGCGACGGGCTCACCGTCGTCGGTTCGCCCTCGGTGCTGCCGGTCGAACTCGACCTCGCCGACGCCTCCGAACTGACGCCCTCACTGGCGGCGCTCTTCGGTGTCAACAAGGGGCCCTTCACGATCCGCGGCGTCGCTCACATCCGCGGCCACGAGACCGACCGGATCTCTGCCCTGGTCACCGAACTGCGCAAGATCGGCGCCGACGTGGACGAGTTCGAGGACGGCTTCCGCGTCAACAAGGGCGGGCACCTCACGGGCACCTGGGCCACCTACGCCGACCACCGCATGGCCCACGCGGGCGCCGTCGCCGGCCTGGTGATCCCCCGCCTGGTGCTCGACGACGTCGCGTGCGTGTCCAAGACCTGGCCCGACTTCGCCGAAGTCTGGGAGCGGGCCGTCCGCGGCGAATCCAGCGAAGGAGCTGACGCCTAGTGCCGCAACCGGACTGGGACGTCGATATCGACGACGACGAGGACGACTGGGACGAGGACGACGTCCGGGTCCGGCCCAACCGCCGTTCCCGGCCGCGCACCAAGATCCGCCCCAAGCACGAGCACGCGCAGGAAGGCTTCGTCACCGCCGTCGACCGCGGCCGCTACACCTGCATCGTCGACGGCGTCACCGTCACGGCGATGAAGGCCCGCGAGCTCGGCAAGCAGTCCATCGTGGTCGGCGACCGCGCCGCCCTCGTCGGCGACCGCTCCGGCAACCCCGGCACGCTCGCCAGGATCGTCAGGATCGAGGAGCGGCACGGCGAACTGCGCCGCTCGGCCGACGACGAGAACGCCACCGAGCGCGTCGTCGTCGCCAATGTGGACCAGCTCGTGGTCGTCGCCAGCCTCATCGACCCGCCGCTGCGCTACGGCTTCGTCGACCGGTGCCTCGTCGCCGCCTACGACTCCGGCGTCGCCCCGGTGCTGTGCCTGACCAAGCACGACCTCGCGCCCGAGCTGGTCGAGGAGGTCCGCTCCTACTACTCCCAACTCGACCTGACGATCGTGACCACCGAACCGGACGCGCCGCTGGAGGAACTCACGGCGCTCCTGCGCGACAAGGAGAACGTCTTCTTCGGCCACTCCGGGGTCGGCAAGTCAACGCTCGTCAACCGCCTCGTTCCCGGGGCCGGACGCGTCGTCGCCGAGGTCCGCTCGATCGGCAAGGGCTCCCACACCTCCACCAGCACCGTCTCCTTCCCGCTGCCCGAGGGCGGCTGGGTCATCGACACGCCCGGCGTCCGCTCGTTCGGGCTCGCACACGTCACCGCCGACTCGATCCTCAAGGCCTTCCCCGAGCTCCTGGAGGTCGCCGAGGACTGCCCGAGGGGCTGCACGCACACGCCCGAGATCGGCGACTGCGCCCTCGACGCCGCCATCGGCCCCGACGACCCGCGGGCCGGGCGCCTCGCCTCGTTCCGGCGGGTGCTCGCGTCCCTCCACGAGGCCGACACCAAGAACTAGCCATGCAAATTGACGGCTCGCAAGCTTCGCCGAGGCCGCTCGTTCACCTGTTCGTCGCCTCGCTGGTCGTGGGCCCCTTCGCGGGCTCAGTAGGATGAGCCCATGCCCACCTCCAGCTACAACGACGATCTCGGCCTCGCGCACCTGCTCGCGGACAGCGCCGCCCAGATCGGCAACAGCCGGTTCCGCTCCTCCGACCTGCGGGTCTCCTCGAAGCCGGACATGACCGAGGTCACCGACGCGGACACCACCATCGAGGAGGTGCTGCGCTCGACGCTCGGGCGCGCCAGGCCCCGCGACGGGATCTTCGGCGAGGAGTTCGGCGACAACCCCGGGGCCTCAGGCCGCAAATGGGTCATCGACCCGATCGACGCCACCCGCAACTACGTTCGCGGCGTGCCGATCTGGGCCACGCTCATCGCCCTGTTCGACCGGGGCGAGCCCGTCGTCGGCGTCGTCAGCGCCCCCGCGCTGGGACGGCGCTGGTGGGCCATGAAGGGCGCGGGCGCGTTCGCCGGCCGCGACCAGCGCGCGGGCAAGCGGATCCACGTCTCGAAGGTCGGCAAGCTCTCCGACGCCTCGGTGAGCATCTCCTCGATCACCGGCTGGGCCAAGCTCGACCGCCAGGGTGCGATGCTCGGGCTGCTCCACGAGGCCTGGCGCGAACGGGGCTTCGGCGACTTCTACTCGTACTGCCTGCTCGCCGAGGGGGCCGTGGACATCGCGGCCGAACCCGAAGTGGCCCTGTGGGACCTGGCGCCGCTCGCACTGATCGTCGAAGAGGCGGGCGGGACCTTCACTGACTTGCGCGGGCGCGCGGGCCCCGACGGCGGCTCGGCTCTCGCCACGAATGGGCTCCTGCACGAGCAGGCCTTGGAGCGCTTGAAGATCCGGGAGCTCTAGAGCATCGAGAAGGGGGCGCGACCGGACCGGTCGCGCCCCCTCTCGCTTGCTCTCTAGCGGTGTTCGGCGAGGAATTTGAGGTGCTCGCCGCGCTGGAGGATGCCGCCGCCTTCGTGGCCGTTCCACGGCCACACGGTGATCCGCTTCTCGCCCTGCCAGCGGTTGTACGCCGCGAACACGGTCGAGGGCGGGCAGATGTCGTCCATGAGGGCGACCGAGTAGAGCGCGGGGGCGGTGCCGCGGGCGGCGAAGTTGACGCCGTCGAAGTAGTCGAGGGTCGCGAACGCCCGCTCCTCGCTCAGGCGCTGGCCGGCGAGGAACTCGCCGATCTCCTTGTAGGGGAAGGAGTCGGTGATGGTGGTCGCGCGGCGGAAGTAGGTCAGGAAGGGCACGTCGATCATCGCGCCCGCGAGGTCGTCGCGCAGGCCGCCGACGGCCTGGGCGATCCCGCCGCCCTGGCTGCCGCCGGCGACGACGATCCGGTCGGGGTCGATCCCGTCGAGGCCTTTCGCGACGTCGACCGCGCGGACGGCGTCGGTGAAGACGCGCCGGTAGTAGTAGTGCTCGGGGTCTTCGAGGCCCTGGGTCATCCAGCCCTTGTTGGTGGGACCAGTGGTGCCGTAGGGGTCGCCGGTGTCACCCGGCTGCCAGTGGCCGAAGCCCTGCCCGCGGGTGTCCATGACGAAGTGGGCCCAGCCCGCGGCGGGGTACGTGGTGTGCGACTCCGGCAGCGAGCGGCCGCCGGAGTAGCCGATGAACTCGACGACGCAGGGCAGCGGGCCTTCGACGCCCTTGGGCTTGACGAGCCAGGCCTTGATGGGGTGGCCGCCGAACCCGGCGAAGGTCACGTCGATCACTTCCAACATGACCATGTTGGTCGCGAACGGTTCGAGCCGGACGTCGAGGTCGTGGGCGGCCGCGTCAGTGAGCGTGGACTTCCAGAACTCGTCGAAGTCGGCCGGTTCGGGCACCTCGGGACGGTATTCGCGGAGTTGTTCAAGGGGAAGGTCGAAAAGAGCCATGGAGAGTTTGTAGCACGACCAAACGAACTATTGCAATCGCAACCGCTTGCCTTGCCATCCTTGCCGGGTTAGCATATCGATTCATTTCCATGCATTCTCGGCAAATGCCGAGAATGTGACGATCCGACAACCGAGAGGAACAACAGAGTGAGCACCAACCCGGCAGTTCCGCGAATCAAGCGGCGCGTGCTCCTGGCCTCCAGTGCGGGGGCAGCGGCGGCCGCGAGCGGCCTAGGCGTCTGGGCGACCCAGTACGCCGGAGCCGAAGAGGCCCCCGCAGACCAGGCCGCAGGCAACGCCCCCGGCGCGCAGCAGGACGGCCCCGTGGGCTGGGCCGGCCAGAACGGCGGCGTCACCGGCGGCTCCGAGGAGGTCAGCGTCTCCAGCGCCGACGAGTTCCTGGCCGCGATCGGCGAAGGCGGGCTCATCGTCCGCGTCGCCGGCGAGATCGCCATCTCAGGCATGAACGACGTCGCGTCCGACACGACGATCGTGGGCGACTCCGGTGCCCGGATCACCGGAGGCGGCCTCGACGTCTCGGAGCAGTCCAACGTCATCATCACCAACCTCCAGTTCGACGACTGGGACGATGACGCGATCAACGTCCAGGAGGGATCCACGAACATCTGGGTCCACCACAACACCTTCGGGGTGGGCTACGACGGCTGCCTCGACATCAAGCGCGGCTCGGACTTCGTCACCGTGGGGTGGAACGTCTTCAACGGGCACGACAAGAACATGCTCCTCGGCCACTCCGACGACAACGGGAGCCAGGACACCGGCCACCTGCGGGTGACCTACCACCACAACCTGTTCAACGGCACCAACCAGCGCAACCCGCGGGTGCGCTTCGGCGAGCAGGTGCACGTGTTCAACAACCACTACAAGGACGTCGGCTCCTACGGCATCGCGACCACGATGGACGCGGGCGTGATCGTCGAGGCGAACTACTTCGAGAACGTCGCCGAGCCGACCCACATCGGCGAGGGCGACTCGGAACCGGGCCGACTCGTCGAGATGGACAACGTCCTGGACGGATCCGGCGAGATCCTCACGGCGGGTTCGGTGGACACCTCCCTGCCGTACAGCTACACGGCCGACCCGGCCGACCAGATTCCGGGCATCGTGGGCGAGGGCGCGGGGGCGAGTTAGCTCCCGTCGGTACCACCGATTGCCAAACGCCCGACGGGGCCGACGAATCATCGTCGGCCCCGTTGGTGTCTATTTCGCCCCCAACCCTTGCAAACGCTGTCCGAAGGGGTTTACCGTCTTATATTGAGACACATCGATGTCTTTGGCCATCGGTTCCGGCGTGTCTCCCCTCCTAAGAAAGGACATCGTCAATGTCGACGATCACCCTCCACGCGCGACGGACCCTCGGGCTCCTCGTGGCAGTGGTCCTGACGACCCTGTCGCTCAGCGTCTACCACCCGGCACCGGCGCTGGCCCAGACCGGCGTCACCGGCTACGCCGCCATGAACGGCGGCACCACCGGCGGCTCCGGCGGCTCCACCACTACGGTCTCCTCGGCCTCCGCGTTCACCGCGGCGGTCTCGGGCGACTCACGCAAGATCGTCCGCGTCAGCGGCACGATCGCCCTCTCCGGCATGGTCAACGTCGGATCCAACACCAGCATCATCGGCAACTCTGGCGCCCAGTTCACCGGGGGCGGGCTCAACTTCGACTCCGACCGCAACGTCATCGTCCAGAACATGCGCTTCAACAACTGGTCCGACGACGCGATCAACGTCCAGGACGCCTCCACGAACCTGTGGTTCGACAACAACACCTTCGGCACCGGATACGACGGCGCGCTCGACATCAAGCGCGGCTCGGACTACATCACGGTGTCCTGGAACCGTTTCGACGGCACCGACAAGACGATGCTCCTGGGCCACTCCGACTCCAACGGCAGCCAGGACATCGGCCACCTGCGGGTCAGCTACCACCACAACTGGTTCAACGGCACCAACCAGCGCACCCCCCGGGTCCGCTTCGGCTCCACCGTCCACGTCTACAGCAACTACTACGTCAACATCGGCGCGTACTGCGTGGCCACCACGATGAACGCGGGCGTCCTCTTCGAAGGGAACTACCTGGAGAACGCGAACGACGCCGTCCACATCGGCGAGGGCGACTCCGACCCCGGCCGGATCCTCTCCCGGAACAACCACCTGGTGAACACCAGCACGCCCGCCTCGAGCGGGTCGGTCTCCGGTGTCCCCTACGGCTACTCGCTCGACACCCCGTCGCAGGTCAAATCCATCGTGACCGCCAGCGCGGGCGCGAGCTAGCCGCTCTCCCTCCCCGATGAAGCGTTCGGGCCCTCGGCGTCGCTGCCGGGGGCCCGGACTCCGTGCACGCGGCTAGCGCTGTCGGCGCACCGAGTCGCGGCGGTACCAGCCGTACTCCTGGACCGCATTCGGGTAGTACGACCACGGGAGCGTGAGAATGTAGCCATCGACCGCCCGGAACTGCTCGGCAGCCTCACCGTGTCGGCCAAGCCGATTCAGGAAGTACGCCAGCACATGCCTGACCTGGCGGACGATGTGCGAGTCGACTTCCCCGAAAGACGACAACTCCTCCAGGCAGGAATCGACCGCCGACGTCACCTGGGGCGTCCGGTATTGCCTGTGCGCCGTCAGCCCATGCTCCTCGAACGCTGCGATCAGGGGGAGCACACTGAGGAAAGTGCCCTGTGGGGCGTTCTCGGCCGCCTCAGCGGCGAAGGAACGCGCCTTGTCGTTCGAACCTCGCCACTTCGCGCACCAGTATTGGAGTGCTGACAGGTGGCCGTCGAATCCGTGGGGGTGCCTGCTGGTGAACTCCCCCCAGAGCTTTTCCATGGCCTCGTGGGGCCAACCTCTGCCCCTCGCGATACGAATCATGTACCGGTACGGGGTCGGATCCTCAGGGGCGGCGGCGATCGCCTTCTCCATGAATCCCTCGGCAAGCTCGATGTAGTGCCGAAAGCCGTGAACCTGCTTGCCGGTGAGGTGTCCGGCGGGCAATGCCCCGCGGACGTCCCAGGCGTACCGGACCGTTCTGTTCGCACGGACCAGCAGCGCTCCCGGATCATCCGGTTCGGACGCCTCCCACTCCGTGAGCCAGGAATCGTTCTTCGCCGCGGCCCTGGAAAGGAGGTAGGTGACGTGTGATCGCTCGTCCCATCGCCGCCAGGTCTGGTCGAGCAGCGAAGCCGCCGTGCGCCAGTCTCCGGCATTCGCGGCCTTGTCGATTTCGAGCTCGGTTTCGGAGGGCGGCGCGTACCGCTCGGTGTCGAGGTCGCGGAGGGCCTTGAATCCGGCGAGGGGCTCGGGTTCGTAGTCCGGTGTGAGTCCGGCGGGGTACAGGCCGGTGATCTTGCGGGTCGCGGCGGCTCCGGCGTCGGGGCCCTTGGTGATCGCGAGATAGGCGAGGTAGCGCACTTGCAGGTATTGGGGCAGGTGTCGGATCATGTCGTTCCTCTTATATGGGGGGAGGAGGAACGCTATCAACTTCGGCGGCGAGGTTTCCGGCGCTCTCACGCGGGCGCCCGCGGCCCCGTCCAGACGGGGCCGCGGGCGTCGGTGGTCTCAGGCCCAGGGGAGGCCGAGTTCGCTGAAGAGCTTCCCTTGGCGGGCGGCGTCCTCCACGGCCTGGTCGGCTCCCTTGAGGATGGTGACGGGGTCGTCGCCGACGCGTTCGAGGTGCTTCGCGTCCACCAGGCGCGGGATCGGGTCGTTGAGGACCGTTTCCAGGACACCGGTGAAGGTCTTCGCGCGGCGCAGGCCCGAGATGAGGCCGACGCCCTTGTTGCGGTGCGCGAGCAGGTTGTCGAGGAGGTCGGTGCGGCCGTACTGCTTCGGTTCGGACTCGCCGGGGAGGATGAGCCGGTCGGTCGGGTACTCGAACCAGGCCTCG
The DNA here is from genome assembly GCF_042647865.1 of Glycomyces rhizosphaerae. NCBI lineage: Bacteria > Bacillati > Actinomycetota > Actinomycetes > Glycomycetales > Glycomycetaceae > Glycomyces > Glycomyces rhizosphaerae. Next base: position 210,179 of record NZ_JBHRWO010000021.1, on the reverse strand, counting down.
CCCTTCGTGCCGCGCACGTAGACGTCGCCTTCGAGTTTGCGCTCGCCGCAGAGGGTCACCGCGACGGTGATCTGGACGCCGTTCTTGTTGGTGGCGCGCCAGACCGCGGTGTCGTCCACTTCGATGTTCTCGCGGCAGCGCAGGCGCTCGAGCTCGATCGCGCCGTCGAGCGGCCAGTCCCCCGCGAGGGCGATGGCCTCCTGGGAGGCGTGCGCGAACGGGTTGGCGAGGGCGCCGTCGGCGATCAGGGTGCCGTTCGCCTCCCGCTTTCCGGCCCAAGGGGACCGGCGGTAGTAGGAGTCGGGGCGGCGCCAGGAGCCGGCGACCGAGACGGCCTCGACCTCGCCCAGCCGCCCGGCTTCGACGGCGTCGCGGAGGGCGTTGAACGCGTGCGAGCCGAGGGCCTGGAAGCCGACCTGGACGTTGCGCCCGGTCTCGGTCATGACCGCGTAGAGGGCCGCGTACTCCTCGAGGTTCGCCACGGGGGGCTTCTCGAGGTAGACGTCCGCGCCGTGGCGCATCGCGGCGGTCGCGATCGGCAGGTGGGTGGGCGGCGGGGTCGCGATGATGACGACGTCGGGGTCGGTGGCGTCGAGCATCGCCCGGTAGTCGTCGAAGACCGGAATGTCGCCCACGGGGATGTCGGCGTCTTCGTAGATCTCGGCGGTGTCGCACAGCGCCACGAAGTCGAGCTCGCCGCTGCGGCGGCGCGGCTCGAGGTTGTGGCGGTGGTGCAGGCCGTATCCGTTGGCGCCCACGAGGGCGATGCGCGGCTTGCGGGTTTCGGTCACAGGTGCTCCAGGGTGGTGGCGACGCCGTGCCGGTCGAGTTCGCGCAGCCACTTCGTGGCGGCCCGGCGCAGCCGGTGGTCGTCGGCGACGGATACGGGGACGATCTGGTGGAGGCCGAGGATAGCGTCGATGCGCGCGGCCGGATTGGTCCCGGCCGCCGCAAGGCTCTGGCGGATGACGTCCTTCAGCGGATCGTCGAGGGGCAGTTCGGCGCCGCCGTCGCTGCGGCCGGCGCAGAAACGGGTCCAGGCGGCCAGCGGCAGCGCGATCAGATCGGGGTCGACGCCGGCTTCGGCCAGGTCGGCGATGGTGGCGAACAGGCGCTGCGGGAGCTTCTGCGAACCGTCCATGGCGATCTGGAGGCACCGGTGGCGGATGCCGGGATTGGCGAACCGCTCGAGGACGCCTTCGCCGTAGGCAACGGTGTCCTGCCCGTCGGGCGGGGTGAGGCTCGGCGCGATCTGCTCGCCGATGAGCCAGCGCGCGAAGCTCTCCGCGCCCGGGAGGGCGAGGGTCTCGCTGATGGTCTCGACGTCGGCGAGGGCGCCGAGGTAGGCGAGCGTGGAGTGGACGCCGTTGAGGGTGCGCAGTTTCAAACGCTCCCAGCCGGCGACGTCATGCGTGTAGGTCGCATCCCAGTCGGGGCGGGGCCCGGCGAAGTCGTCTTCGATGACCCACTGGGAGAACGGTTCGGCTTCGACGGCGGCGAGGTCGGTGACCCCGAGTTCGCCGAGGGCGCGTTCGTAGGTGGCCTGCGTGGAGGCCGGGACGATCCGGTCGACCATGCTGGAGGGGAAGGTCACGTGCTCGTCGGCCCAGGCGCGGGTCGCCGGATCCAGGAGGGGTTCGACGGCGGCGCGGGTGGTCTTGCCGTTGTCGGGCAGGTTGTCGCAGCACAGGATCGTGAGCGGCGGACCGTCTTGGGCGGCGCGTTTGGCGAGCCCGGCGGCGAGGAGCCCGGGGACGCCTTCGGGGTCCCGGTAGGCCTTCTCGGTGACGGTGAGGGTGACGACGTGGGTGGTCTCGGCGGCGACGAGGTCCACGGCGCGTTCGCGTTCGGAGGCGATGTGGACGGTGTCCACGATCGAGCCGATCACGCGCATCGAAGCGCCTTCGGGACCGAGGGTCGCGACGGAGAACAGGCCGTCCTGGCCCGCGAGCGCGTCGATGACGTCGCGCGAGCGGGGCGCGGCGACGGTGATGCCCCAGTCGGTGTCGTCGGTGTAGACGGCCTGGTGAGCGCGATGGAACGCTCCCGCACCGAGGTGCAGGATGCCGGAGGTCTGGGGGCGGTCCCCGGGGACTTGCACGTCCCCGGGGAGCCGCTTCAAGACCGAGTTGGTCAGGTGGTCGTTCAAGAGCGCAGCCATGCCGGCCCGTTCGGGAACGAGAACTCGGCGATCGACTCGTCCTTCAACGTGACCGAGTAGCCGGGCTGCGTGGGCAGCTGGTAGCGGCCGTCGATGACGCGGACGGGGTCGGTGTAGTGCTCGTGCAGGTGGTCGACGTACTCGATCATGCGGCCCTCCAAGGTCTTCCCCACTCGAAGGTATTCGAACATGCCGAGGTGCTGCACGTATTCGCAGAGGCCCACCCCGCCGGAGTGCGGGCAGACCTCGACGCCGCGCTTGGCGGCCATGAGGAGGGTGGCGAGGACCTCGGGGATGCCGCCGACGCGGCAGGCGTCGATCTGGCAGACCCGGATGGCCTCGGCCTGGAGGAGCTGCTTGAAGATGACGCGGTTGGCGGCGACCTCGCCGGTGGCGACGCGGATCGGGGCGACGGCCTTGGCGATCCTGGCGTGGCCGAGGATGTCGTCGGGGTGGGTGGGTTCTTCGATCCAGTACGGGTCGAAGGCCGCGAGCTGCTTCATGTTCTCGATGGCCTCGGGGACGGACCAGATCTGGTTGGCGTCCATCATGAGCAGGCGGTCGGGGCCGAGCACGTCGCGGATGATGCCGGCGCGGCGCACGTCGTCGGCGACGTCGGGCGAGCCGACCTTCATCTTGGCGGCGGTCCAGCCTTCGGCGACGGCCTGCTCGGTGAGGGCGCGGACCTTGTCGTCGGAGTAGCCGAGCCAGCCCACGGAGGTGGTGTACGCGGGGAAGCCGTCGGTCTGGAGGACCTTGAGGCGGTCCTCGTAGCCGATGCGGCCTTCTTCGAGGATCGCTTCGGCTTCGGCCGGGGTGAGCTCGTCCTCGATGTGCCGGTAGTCGATCTGCGCGGCGAGTTCGGCGGAGTCCATCTCGGCGAGGAGCTGCCACATGGGCTTGCCTTCGAGCTTGGCGCGCAGGTCCCACACGGCGTTGACGATGGCGCCGACGGCCATGTGGGTGGCGCCCTTCTCGGGGCCGAGCCAGCGGATCTGCGGTTCCTGGACGATCGAGCGGGAGAACTCGACGGGGTTCGCGAAGATCTCCTCGATGGTCTTGCCCACCACCAGGTGCGCGAAGGCCTTCACCGCTTGGGCGACGATCTCGGTGCCGCGCCCGCCGGTGAAGGTGAAGCCGGTACCCGTGGGGCCGCCGTCGGTGAACAGCTCGACGTAGCAGGCCGAGTAGTCGGCGCGGTTGATCGAGTCCGAGCCGTCGCCGGCGGTCGCGGTCGGGAACCGCACGTCGTGGACTTCGAGGCGTTCGATCTGCGTCACTTAGCTGTCCAATCCATAGATCTTGCGGGGCTGGTTGTAGGCGAGGTCGATCGCGACCTCGGCGGCTTCCTGCTCGGTCATCCGGTGCTCGGCGACGAGGCGGGCCAGGTAGGCGGCGTCGATGCGGCGGGCCACGTCGTGCCTGGCCGGGATGGAGCAGAACGCGCGCGTGTCGTCCACGAATCCGGCGGTGTTGTAGAACCCGGCGGTCTCGTGCACGGCTTCCCTGAAGCGGCGCATGCCTTCGGGCGAGTCGAGGAACCACCAGGGCGCGCCGATGAACACCGAGGCGTAGCCCCCGGCGAGCGGGGCGAGCTCGCGGCTGAACACGGTCTCGTCCAGGGTGTACAGGACGATCCGGAACCGCGGGTGGTTGCCGAAGGCGTCGAGCAGCGGCTTGAGCGCCTTCGTGTACTCGGTCGAGTTCGGGATGTCGCCGCCGACGTCGCGGCCCCAGCCGCCGTAGAGCCACTGGTTGTGGTTCCGGTTCGAGCCCGGGTGGAGCTGCATGACCAGGCCGTCATCGACGCTCATGCGCGCGAACTCGGTGAGCATGAGCGCCGGGAAGCGCAGGATCTCGGCCTCGTCGGCCTCGCCCTTGAGCGCCTTGGCGTAGATCTCGGCGGCGGCCTTCGGGTCGTCCTCGGTCGCCGCGGTGAGGTTGCCGTGGTCGGTGCAGGTGGCCCCGGCGGCGATGAAGTCCTGGCGGCGCTGGCGCAGCGCCCCGAGGAAGCCGTCGAACGTGGACGTGTCGAGGCCGGTGATCTCCGCCAGACGCTCGATGCGCTCGTGCCAACCGGGCCAGCCGGGTTCGACCATGTTGTCCGGCCGGAACGTGGTGACGACCTTGCCGCCCTTGCCGCCCCACTTGCGGCCGCCGGAGGCGGGCATCCCGGCCAGCGCGGCGTGCGGCGCGAGCGAGTCCACCGGGGACTCGGTGGTGGCGAGGACCTCGATGTTGAAGCGTTCGAACAGCGCCCGGGGCCGGTAGGCCGGTTCGGTGAGCCGCGCCGAGAGGTGGTCGTAGAACTCGTCGGCGGTGTCGGAGCCGAGCTCCTTGTAGATTCCGAAGACCTCCGCGAACGTGTGGTCGAGCCACAGTTTCGAAGGGGTGCCGCGGAACAGGCGGTAGTGCTCGGCGAAGCGGCGCCAGATCGTGCGGCCGTCGACTTCGGAGGGCGTGCCGTCGATCGAGGGGACGCCGAGATCGGCGGGGGTGACGCCCTGGCTGTAGAGCATCCGGGTCAGGTAGTGGTCGGGGACGACGAAGAGGCGGGCCGGGTCGGGGAACGGCCGGTTCTCCGAGATCAGGCGCGGGTCGACGTGCCCGTGGGGGCTGACCAGCGGCAGGTCGGTGGTGCGCTGGTGGAGTTCCCTGGCGATGGCGCGCGTGCGCTCGTCGACCGGGAACAACCGGTCGGGGTGCAGACTCATGGTGTCCTACTTGCTGTGCTTCATGGTCGCGGGCTTCGCCGCGAGCAGATCGGCGACTTCGACCGGGAGTCCGGTCGCGATGGAGGCGTTCGAGGCCAGGCCCGCGGCGAGGGCGTTCACGCCGTCCTGCGCACTGGCGGAGCGGTCGTGCGGGTCGGTGTCGCCGTCGAAGAGGACGCCGAGCATCCGCACGTCGCCGCCGCCGTGTCCGGCCCGCTGGTAGTCGCCGAGGTCGATCTTGACGGGCTTGGTCCAGAAGGGGTGGACGTGGAGCTCGTACCAGCCCTCTTCGGGGGAGGCGTCGGTGCCGTGGAGCGAGGCGCCGTTGGGGCCCTTGAGGTTCGGGTTCACGTGGTCGTTCTCGACGACGAGGAGTTCGAGGCGGCCCTGGGTCCCGTTGAAGTGGACCCGGTAGCCCTCCCAAGGGGAGTAGGCCGTGAGCCGGTAGGAGAGCGTGACGCCGGAGTCGTAGTCGATGAGGGCCATCATGTCGTCGTAGATGGTGATGCCGGGGGCGAACACGGACTGGTCGCGGATGTAGCCGTCCTCGTCCTCGGCGTCGAGGTACATGGTCTTGAGGCCGGGGTTGTCCTCCATGTGGAGGGCGAACGGGTCGTCCGCGGCCTGCTCGGAGCCGTGGACGCGGTCGTAGCCGCGGTCGTGGCCGGTGCGCTTGCCGTTGTCGCCGTAAAAGGCGAGCTTGCCTTTGGCGAAGGCGCGCACGGGCGCGGCGTCGAGCCACCAGTTGACGAGGTCGAAGTGGTGGCCGGACTTGTGGACGAGGAGGCCGCCGGAGTTGGCCTCTTCGCGGTGCCAGCGGCGGAAGTAGTCGGCGCCGTGGCGGGTGTCGAGGAGCCAGTCGAAGCCGACGGAGGTGATCTCGCCGATCGCGCCGTCGCGCAGGAGCTCGGCGACCTTCTCGTGCAACGGGTTGTAGCGGTAGTTGAAGGTGACGGTGACCGTGCCCTTTGACTTCGCTTCGGCCTCGAGGATGGCGGCGGCGTGCTCGCCGGTGGTGGTCAAGGGCTTCTCGCAGATGACGTCCTTGTCCGCGGCGAGTGCGGCGAGGAGGTACTCGTGGTGCGTGGCGTCGACCGAGGTGACGATGACGGTGTCGGGATCGGTCTCGGCGAGGAGCTTGTCGAAGTCGGCCGCAGCGTAGGCGGCGGGGGCGGGCTGGCCCGCGGCTTCGACGGCTGCCGTGTGGTGGGCCATGCGCTTGGGGTTGGTGTCCGCGACGGCGACGAGGCGGGCTTTGCCGCTCCGCTCGGTGATGGCCTTGCGGTACATCGTGGCGCGAGATCCGGTCCCCACGAGGGCATAGCGATGCGGCTTGCCAGGCATGTGACTCCTTCGTCGGCGAGGTTTTGGTAAACGCTATCGGAGAACCTCGCGGCAATCAAGAGCCGGGTTGGCCTGCAACTATTTCGGCGTGGCTTTTGTGAAGGGGGGCTTGACAACTCGAATTGGCAACCGGCGGCCACGAACGTCGAGTTCAAGCTCCGCGCCGGGCTTGTACGCCGCGTCGAGAAGCGCCAGCGCCACGCCCTTCTTGAGGGTCGGCGCGTGCGTGCCCGAAGTGGTCTCCCCGACCACCGTGTCGCCGTCGAGGACGGTCATGTGCGCGCGCGGCACGCCCTTCCCGGTGGCCTCCAGGCCCCAGAGCCGGCGCTTCGGACCCTCGGCCCGCTCCTTGGCGACCGCCGCTTTGCCCCAGAACTCGGGCTTGTCCCAGCCGATCGCCCAGTTCAGGCGGGCCTGCACCGGGGAGATGTCAAGGCTCAAGTCCTGGCCGTGCAGCGGATAGCCCATCTCCAGGCGCAGCGTGTCGCGCGCGCCGAGCCCGCACGGGGCCGCGCCCGCGGTGAGGATCCCGTCCCACAGGTCCACGGCGGCCTCGTTCGGCACGACCAGCTCGAAGCCGGTCTCGCCGGTGTAGCCGGAGCGGCAGACGATGACGTCCGAGTGGTTCACCAGGTGCTCGCGGAACGTCATGTACTCGTGGTCGTGCGGCAGGCCCAGGTACTCCAGGATGCGGGGCGACTCCGGCCCCTGCACCGCGATCACCGCGAAACCGCGGTGCACGTCGCGCACCTCGACCCCCTCGGGCGCGGCCTCGCGCAGCCGGCGCGCGACCTCGGCCGTGTTGGCGGCGTTGGGGATCAGGAAGACCTGGTCGTCCGCGAAACGGTAGGCGATGAGGTCGTCGACCACGCCGCCGCTCTCATCGAGGCACAGCGTGTACTGCGCGCCGCCCGCACCGATCCTGTCGAGATCGTTGGCCAGGCACCGGTTCACGAACGCCGCCGCGCCTTCGCCGGTGACCCAGACCTTGCCCAGATGCGAGACGTCGAACGCGCCGACACCGGTGCGGACCGCCTGGTGCTCGGCGAGCACACCGCTCGGGTACTGGAGCGGCATGTCCCAACCGGCGAACTCGGCGAATTTCGCGCCGTGGGCCAGGTGGCGTTCGTGCAGGGGCGAGGTGAGCAGTGTCTCCGACATGGGACAGAGACTATCGCGACCGTCCCAGTGGCTAGGATCGGAGCATTTGGTCCCCCGAACAGCTAAGGATGGATCGTGACTGATCTGATCTCCGCCTCCGGCGACATCGCCTCCGCGGAAGCCGAGGTGCTCGTCGTCGGCGTGTTCTCCGGCGAGGACGCACCCGTGCTCCCCGAGAGCCTCGCGGGTGTCGACGCCGCCTTCGGCGGACGCCTCGCCGAGCAGTTGGCGGTCCTCGGCAACACCGGTGCCGCCTCCTCGCTCACCCGCCTGCCCGCACCCGACGGCCTCGCCGCGAAGCTCGTGTACGCCGTCGGCCTCGGCGACGGCGATGACCTCGACGACGAGACCCTGCGCCGCGCCGCCGGCACCGCCGTGCGCGCCGCGTTCGGCAAGGACAGCGCCGCCATCGTGTTCGAGGGCGACCCCGAGGCCACCGCCGTGGGCGCGGCCCTGGGCGCGTACAAGTTCGAGGGCTTCAAGACCGAGGGCAATGGCGACGCGGCACCCGCCGAGGTGCGGATCTACGGCGCGAGCGAGGACGCCGTGGCCAAGGCCACAGTGCTCGCCGAGAGCGTCTCGCTCGTCAAGGACTGGGCCGACACCCCCGCGAACCTCCTGCGTCCGCCCACGTTCGCCATCGAGATCGAGCAGGCCGCCACCGCCGCCGGCATCGAGGTCGAGATCCTCAACGCCGAGGCGCTCTCCGCGGGCGGCTACGGCGGCGTCCTGGCCGTCGGCGGCGGCTCCGACGCCGAGCCGCGCCTGGTCCGCCTCTCCTACCGCCCCGAAGGCGCGACCAAGCACGTCGCGTTCGTCGGCAAGGGCATCACCTTCGACTCCGGCGGCATCAACATCAAGCCGGGCGCGGGCATGTGGGACATGAAGGGCGACATGGCCGGAGCCGCGGCCGTGGTCGGCGCGACCGTCGCCGCCGCGAAGCTGGGCCTCGGCGTCAACGTCACGTGCACGGTGGCGCTGGCCGAGAACATGCTCTCGGGCTCCTCGTTCCGTCCTTCCGATGTGATCACCATCCGCAACGGCATGACCGTGGAGATCCTGAACACCGACGCCGAGGGCCGCCTCGTGCTCGCCGACGCGATCTCGCGCGCCATCGAGGACGAGCCCGACGCGCTCTACGACGTGGCCACGCTCACCGGCGGGCAGCTCATCGCGCTCGGCCGGCGCACCATGGGCCTCATGGGCACCGACACCGAGACCGAGCGGCTGCGCCGCATCGGCGAGACCACCGGCGAGCACGGCTGGCCGATGCCGTTCCCCGAGGACATCGTGAAGCTCATGGAGTCCTCGATCGCCGACGTCTCGCAGTGCGGCACCGGCCTCAAGCGCGACGGCCACATGATCCAGGGCGGGGTCTTCCTGTCGAAGTTCGTGCCCGAGGAGCTGCCTTGGGCGCACCTCGACATCGCGGGCCCGGCCGACTCGGACTCAAGCTTCGGGTACGTCGCCAAGGGCGCGACCGGCGTTCCGGTGCGCACGCTCGTGGCGCTGCTCGAAGAGTTCGCCGCGTAGTCACAGCGACGTGACGCAGGGGCCCGGCATCAGCCGGGCCCCTGTTCCATGTCCGCGGGCCTCACCACCAAGCGGCGGGACAGTGCGGCGAATATTGCGCAATCGTTGTGTTGACGGCAGCGGAAATCGCTACTGGCGGCGCTGCTGCTCCAGCTTTCGGCGCGCGTCGAAATCCCGCTTACGCTGCGGATATCCCGTCTTCGCGACCTCATAGACCGGGGTGTTGTACTTGCGGCCCAGGGCGAATGCGCCCGCCGGGCCGTCGACGCGGCGCCGCGTCCACTCGCCGTCATGCGCGATGAGCATGACCGTGGTCTCGGTGACAGTGGTCTTCGGCTCGAGGTAGGCCTCGACGCCCATGCGCGTCTTGATGAAATCGATCAGATGTCGCTGGTCAACATTGTCAGAGGCCCGGTCCAGCGTTCCCTTGCCCTGTTTCCTCTTCCGTCCGAACAAGCCCACGGCCGCTCCTCCCGCACCACTTGAGGCGTGACTTCCAAGCGTACACACGCGCTACGACAGCTGTGTCCAGCCGCACACGAACGGGACTTTCCGAATGCTCGCAGCAAGCGGTTGAATGGTGTTGCACACTCCAACCGCCGGGTCTGGACGATCACGAGTCGCCGCCGGTGGAAGGATGGGCTCCGAACCTAAGCACACACGGCGACGCTTGCAAGCCGTAAATTTGCAGAGTTATGTGGGGAGAGCAATGAGCGACCCGAACGCAGGATACGACGTCGTCATCCTGGGCGGCGGCAGCGGCGGCTATGCCAGCGCGTTCCGCGCGGCTGAGCTGGGGCTGACCGTGGCCCTGATCGAGAAGGACAAGGTCGGCGGCACCTGTCTGCACCGTGGCTGCATCCCCACCAAGGCGCTGCTCCACGCCGGCGAGGTCGCCGACACCGCCCGCGAGTCCGAGCAGTTCGGCATCCTGGCCGAGTTCAAGGGCGTCGACATGCCGGCCGTGAAGAAGTACAAGGACGACGTCGTGTCGAAGTTGTACAAGGGCCTGCAGGGCCTGGTCAAGGCCCACAAGGTCGAGTTCATCCAGGGCACCGGCAAGCTCGTCGGCCCGAACACCGTCCAGGTCGACAACGGCCAGACCGTGACGGGCAAGAACGTCGTCCTCGCCACCGGCTCGTACTCCAAGACCCTTCCCGGGCTTGAGATCGACGGCGAGAAGATCATCGCCTCCGAGCACGCGCTCGAGCTCACCGAGCTGCCGAACAAGGCCATCGTCATCGGCGGCGGCGTCATCGGCGTCGAGTTCGCCTCCGCCTGGAAGTCCCTGGGCGTCGAGGTCGAGATCATCGAAGGCCTCCCCCGCCTCATCGCGGCCGAGGACGCCGACTCCTCGAAGCAGCTGGAGCGCGCGTTCCGCAAGCGCGGCATCAAGTTCCACACCGGCAAGTTCTTCGAGAAGGTCGAGAAGACCGCCACGGGCGTGCAGGTCACGATCCAGGGCGGCACCGTCGTCGAGGGCGACGTCGTGCTCGTGGCCGTCGGCCGCGGCCCCGTCACCGCCGGCATCGGCTACGAGGAGCAGGGCATCACCCTCGACCGGGGCTTCGTCCCGGTCAACGAGAACCTCCAGACGAGCGTCCCGGGCGTGTACGCCGTCGGCGACATCGTCCCCGGCATCCAGCTCGCGCACCGCGGTTTCCTCCAGGGCATCTTCGTGGCCGAGCACATCGCGGGCCTGAACCCGGCCCCGATCGACGAGACCGGCATCCCGCGCGTGACCTTCACCGAGCCCGAGGTGGCCTCCATGGGCCTCAACGAGGACAAGGCGAAGGAGAAGTACGGGGCCGACAAGATCAAGTCGGTCAACTACAACCTGGCCGGGAACGGCAAGTCGAACATCCTCAAGACCCAGGGCTTCATCAAGCTCGTCGCGGTCGAGGACGGCCCGATCGTGGGCGTCCACATGGTCGGCGCCCGCATCTCCGAGCAGATCGGCGAGGCGGAGCTGATTTACAACTGGGAGGCGTACGCGACCGACGTCGCGAACCTCATCCACATGCACCCCACCCAGAACGAGGCGATCGGCGAAGCGGCGATGCTGCTGGCCGGCAAGCCGCTGCACGCCCACGACTAATCCACAACCGCAGGAGTTGAACGAACGATGCCGACATCGGTAACGATGCCCGCTCTCGGTGAGTCGGTCACCGAGGGGACTGTCACCCAGTGGCTCAAGAAGGAAGGCGACACCGTCGAGGTCGACGAGCCGCTCCTCGAAGTGTCGACTGACAAGGTCGACACCGAGGTGCCTTCGCCGGTCGCGGGTGTGCTGCTGAAGATCGTGGTCCCTGAGGACACGGACGTCGAGGTCGGCGGCGAGCTGGCGATCATCGGCGACCCGTCCGAGGCCGGTGCCGCTCCTTCGGCTCCGGCGCCTTCCCAGGAGCCGCTGCCGACGCCTGGGCCGGAGGCCGCTCCGGCCCCGGTCGCCGCGGCTCCGGCCGCTGAGGCTCCGGCCGCCCCGGCCGCTCCCGCTGCGGGTGCTGCCGAGGGGACCGAGGTCCTGCTCCCCGAGCTGGGCGAATCGGTCACCGAGGGCACGGTGACGACTTGGCTGAAGGCCGTGGGCGACACCGTCGAGGTGGACGAGCCGCTGCTGGAGATCTCGACTGACAAGGTCGACACGGAGATCCCGTCCCCCGCCGCGGGGACGCTGCTGGAGATCCGGGTCGCCGAGGACGAGACCACTGAGGTCGGTTCCGTGCTCGCGATCATCGGCTCCGGTTCCACCGCCGCTGCGGCTCCGGCGCCTGCCGCCGAGCCGACGCCGACTGTCAAGTCCGAGCCTGAGCCCGCCGTTTCGGCTCCGGCCGCTTCGACGCCGACGGCTCCGGCCCCGGCCAAGGTCGAGTCCGCTCCGGCTCCGGTTGCGGCGCCTGCCGCTCCGGCGTCGAAGCCTTCGGGTTCGTACGTGACGCCGCTGGTGCGCAAGCTCGCCTCGGAGAACGGTGTGGACCTCGCCGAGGTCACCGGTTCCGGTGTGGGCGGACGTATCCGCAAGGAGGACGTCCAGGCCGTCATCGACGCCAAGAAGGCCCCGGAGCCCGCTCCGGCGGCCGCCGCGCCTGCCAAGGCTGCTCCGGCCCCGGCCGAGGTCAGCCCGCTGCGCGGTCGCACCGAGAAGATGAGCCGCCTGCGTCAGGCCGCTGCCAAGGCGCTGCTCAACTCGATGCAGTCCACGGCGCAGCTGACGACGGTGCGCGAAGTGGACGTCACGAAGGTGGCGAAGCTCCGCGCGGCCAAGAAGGACGAGTTCCTCTCCCGCCACGGCGTGAAGCTCTCCTTCCTGCCGTTCTTCTCGATCGCCGCGATCGAGGCACTGCAGCAGTACCCGATCGTCAACGCCTCCATGAACATGGAGGAGAAGACGATCACCTACCCCGAGGCCGAGCACGTGGGCTTCGCGGTGGACACGCCGAAGGGCCTCATCGTCCCGGTCGTCAAGAACGCCGGCGACCTGAACATCCCGGGCCTGGCCAAGCGGATCGCCGAGATCGCCAAGAAGGCCCGCGACGGCGGCCTGGCGCCCGACGACCTGTTCGGCGCCACGTTCACCATCACCAACACCGGTTCTGTCGGCGCGCTGTTCGACACGCCGATCGTCCCGCTCGGACAGTCCGCGATCCTCGGCACCGCCGCGATCGTCAAGCGTCCCCGCGTGATCAACGACCCTGAGCTGGGCGAGGTCATCGCGGTGCGTTCGGTCATGCACCTGACGCTGAGCTACGACCACCGCCTCATCGACGGCGCCGACGCCGCCCGCTACCTCGAAGCGGTCACCAAGCGCATCGAAGAGGGGAACTTCGAACACCAGCTGGGCCTGTAAGGACGGCGAACGACCCTGAAGGGGCGCAGCGGGACGATCCCGCTGCGCCCCTTCTGCATGCGAATGCCGTTCTCCTGCATCTGCAAGCGGCCTCGACAAGTCGCGCCTTCTACCCGTAACCGGCAAAGCGTGTCCTCGTTGTTCCTACAACCCACCTTTTGTGACCCCACGCGGAAGTTAGGAACTCGAATGTCTATCGAGTACAACGAACTCCTCGCCATGTTGATGGAGACCCGCCCCGAATTCGCGACCGATCTGTACAACTGGACCGACGGACCCGACCTCCCCGACTACGACGACATCAGCGTCACCCGAAGAACGATCACCCTGCCCGAGCAGCCGGGCCGGCTCCGCGTCTGCGTCGCGGCGGCCTACTCCAAGGACGGCGAACGCGTCGTCGCCCTCCTGTTCGACGCGGTGCTGCACCAGGACCCCGCGCAGGCCGAATCGTGGCTCCAGTTCATGACCGACGCGCAGCGGACGCTCAGCTGCATGGTGGCGTTCGTAGTGCTGTGCCGTGACGCGCAGACGGCGAACTGGGCCCTCACGTACAGCGCCGTGGGCGACATCGGCTGCTATGTACTGCCGGTGGTGATTCCCTCTTTGCTCGCGAGCGCCTAGAATGAAACCCGGCCCTCGCCGCCGTCCCCACCACGGCAGCGAGGGCCGCTTGCGTCCCTAAACCGATTGCGCCCCTCGCACTTCGCCTCCACACTCGAACCCATGTCCCGATTCGGACCCACGGTCCCCTACGACGCCACAGCCGTCCGCGACACCTGGGCGACCCTCCCCCCGTACGTCCAGGAGCGGATCATCACTGAGCTCGGCGGCGAGCCCGCCGAGATCCGCATGGCCGGCGGCGGTTTCAGCGGCGGCTTCGCCGCCCGCGTCCGCGCCGACTCCGGGGCCGAGCTCTTCGTCAAGGCCACGGGCAGCGACAAGCCCTTCGCGCTCAACGCCTACCGCCAAGAGGCCCGCGTCAATCCCGCCCTCCCCCAAGGCGTCCCGGCCCCGCGCCTCGAATTCGCCGCCGACTTCGAGGACTGGATCGTCCTCGGCTTCGAAGCGGTCGAGGGCCGCGCCCCGACCCTCCCCATGAGCGCCCACGACCTCGACCTCATGCTCGACGCCTGGGCCGCGGCCGCCGCCGCTCTCACCCCGGCCCCGCAGCAGCTGCTCGACCTCGGGGTGAGTGCCGTCCCCATCGATGAAAACCTGCGCCTCTTCGCTCGAGTCGCCGCGGGCGAGGCGGACCCGTTCCCGGTTCCTCCAGCTTTCAAGGACCGCATCGATGAACTGGCCGAAATCGAGAGCCGCATCGACGAAGCCATGACCGCCGACGCCGTCATGCACTTCGATCTCCGTCCCGACAACATGATCGTGAGCGCCGATCGCGCCTGGATCTGCGACTGGAACTGGGTCCAGGTGCACGCACCCTGGTTCGACACCGCGTGCTTCCTCGTTGCGGCCCATGGCGACGGCCATGACGCCGACGCCCTCTTCTGGAGGCACTCGACCGCTGAAGGCGTCAGCCCTGAAGACCTCGACACGGGCCTGGCCGCGATCGTCGGCTACTACCTGTCCCGGTCCGTTGAACCGCCTATCCCGGACGTGTCCCCCCACCTCCGCGCCCACCAGCGCTGGAGCGGCCTGGCCGCCGCCGACTGGCTCGCCCGACGCCGAGGCTGGACGTGACCGACGCAGGCCCGCCGACCGCGCTGGACGCCACCGCGATACGACCGGACTACGCCACACTGCCGGCCCCGGTCCGCGAGCACATCGAGCAAGCCCTCGGCGGCAGGCCCGCAAGCGTCCGGCTCGCGGGCGGCGGCTTCACGAGAGGCTTCGCCGCCCGCCTCCACTCCGACTCCGGAGCCGAACTCTTCATCAAGGCGGCCGGTCCGCAGACCCCGCAGGTGCAGGCCATGTACCGGCAGGAAGCCCGCTACAACGCCGCACTGCCACCGGCCGTGCCCGCGCCCGCGGTCGTCTTCGCCGATGACGTCGAGGACTGGACGGTCACCGGATTCGAAGCGGTGCAAGGCGACGCCGTCACCCTGCCCATGACGCCGGAAACGGTGCGGCAGCTCCTCGACACGTGGGCCGAAGCGGCCGACGCCCTCGACCCGCCCCCGAATGCGCTGGTCGAACTGGGCGTCGGCGTGAAGACCGGTCGGAGTCTGCGCCTCTTCAACGCTGTCGCTTCAGGTGAACGGCCGTCCTTCGCCCTGCCGCCCAGACTCCAAGGCCGCATCGACGAACTCGCAGCGCTCGAAGCCCCGGTCGACGCCGTGATCGCCGCCGATCGGATCTCGCACACCGACCTCCGCCCCGACAACATGCTCATCGGGGACGGCCGCGCCTGGATCTGCGACTGGACCTCACCGCGATACATGGCCCCTTGGGTGGACACGACCCTCATGCTGCTGACCGTTCACGGCGACGGACACGATGCCGACAGCCTCTTCTGGAACCACCCCACCGCCGTCGGAGTCACCGGCGACGAGCTCGACACCATGCTCGCGGCCATGACCGGAGGCCTCCTGCACGGCTGGTCGGACCGCCCCGAGAACCTGATCTCCCCCGCGATCGACGGCATGATGCGCTGGTCGGGTCTGGCAGCGGCCGACTGGCTCGCGAACCGTCGACAGTGGTGACCACATATTGGATTTTTTCTCCCACTGACTGGAACGCCTGGGTTACGGTCTTCCCCATGAAGAAAGAGACTGCGACCTACATCCACGGTCACCACGAATCGGTCCTGCGTTCCCACACTTGGCGAACGGCGGAGAACTCGGCGGCGTACCTGCTGCCGGAACTGCGGGCGGACAGCACGATCCTCGACATCGGCTGCGGCCCGGGCACCATCTCGGCGGACTTCGCCGCCCTCGTTCCGGACGGCCACGTCACGGCGGTCGACTACGCGCCGGCCATCGTGGAACAGGCCGCGAAGGAGGCCGAATCCCGAGGCCTCACCAACATCGCGTTCACCGTGGCCGATATCCACAATCTGGAATTCGCGGACGACAGTTTCGATGTGGCGCACGCCCATCAGGTGCTCCAGCACGTGGGAGACCCGGTCCAGGCACTGAGAGAGATGCGGCGCGTGACCAAGCCGGGCGGCGTGGTCGCGGCGCGGGACAGCGACTACCGGGCTTTCACGTGGTTCCCGGACTCGAAGGGCCTGACCGACTGGCTCGACCTCTATGAGGAGGTCGCCAGGGCCGGAGGCGGCGAACCGGACGCGGGACGGAGGCTGAAGTCCTGGGCCCTGCAGGCGGGCTTCCCAGAGCCGTCGGTGGAAGCGACTTCCTCGACGTGGACCTTCGCCAATGAGCGGGACCGAACCTGGTGGGGCGACCTGTGGTCGGCGAGAAGCCTGCATTCGGACTTCGCGAAGCAGGCGGTGAGCGGCGGCCACGCGACCCTTGAAGCACTGCAAGCGATCTCGGATGCATGGAAGGCCTGGGGACAGGACGAGCAATCCTGGCTGATGATCCCCCACGGCGAAATCCTCTGCCGGGTCTGACCACCGAGGACGAACGCCGACCAGTCGTAGCGCCCGACACTGGTCGGCTCGAGTCGCGTGGACCCCGAATTCCTCGATCTGAGTCCCGCGTCACTCGAACAGAAGAACTGTCGGTGGTCGTCTCTACACTTTCCGCAACGAGGCGATTCGCCCCGGCACAACTGCACAACAACAGGAGGCACCGATGTCAGCACCCGAACTCGAGAACCTCGCCGAATCCATAACCGCGCTCGCCGGAGCCCGCAAGCGGATCCCGCTCAATCACCTGCTCCGCGAGACCGCGCTGAACATCCTCATTCTCGCCCGCATCGCCTCGAACCGCCTGGACGACCGGCTCCGCCGCGAGGAGATCGAATCCGCCGCCGACCATCTGGTCACCCGGATCCGCCACGCCGCCTGGGAGCTCCCGGTTCCGCCCCCGATCGCGCCGCCATCGCCGCCCGATCCGTCCACGCCGCCACCGACTCCGCCGAAATATGCTCCGCCCTCCCCTCCTCCATCACGGCCTGCGCTTCCGCCGGCGACTTAGCAGGAGGACACCAAATCCGGCCCCAGCACCCGGGGCCGGACGCCAGATCAATCCTCAATACTCACCCATTCAAGAAAGAAGGATCACCGGCCAGGCCGAGCCTTACCGCGGTTCGTTGACGCGGGTCGCGGCAGTCCACTGCAGCAGCCACTCGGGCAATTCCAGCTCAGAGGGAAAGCCTCCAGTGAGCTTCTCCAGCTCATCGTGCTCCACCGATCCGCCGGACTTCTTGAGGAAGCGAGTCCGCACGAAAGCCTGGGCATACACGGTCTCGCCGACGCAGAAGGTCTGCTCGATGTATCCCCACCGCTCGTCGAAGCCGAGCACCCGGGTACGGAGCTCGAACAACTGCCACGGCCGCAACGACTTCCGGTAGGTGATGGTCTGCCCGGCCACCACCGGGTACCAGCCCTGCTCCTTCATCTTCGACCAGAACCCGGATCGCATCATCAGTTCGATGCGACCGACGTCCATGATCGTCAAGTATCTCCCGTTGGTCATGTGTCCCAAGGGATCAAGATCAGTGGGCACGACCCGGAAAGGAGTCTCAGCCGTATCCCACAGCCCCATCGGCTCCTGCCGTCGCAAGCGCAGCCACAGCAGCAATAGCCGGAAGTAGAGATTCATCAGAGCACCACCGAGGTTTCGTCGGCATCATTACCTGGAGCGAATATTACTCAACAGTAGCAACACCGGCGACCCCCGCTGCAGGCCCGAACTAACAAGTGCAGCGAGGCCGATACGGAACGGACTGCTGGTGCGGAGCGTGTACGCGGCACAGGGCGGTCGGCATGGAACGGGTGGGC
Organism: Glycomyces rhizosphaerae; assembly: GCF_042647865.1. NCBI lineage: Bacteria > Bacillati > Actinomycetota > Actinomycetes > Glycomycetales > Glycomycetaceae > Glycomyces > Glycomyces rhizosphaerae. The sequence goes on along the minus strand of NZ_JBHRWO010000021.1, from coordinate 192,555 downwards.
GGGTGGGCGGAATGAGGGTGGGGTGGGGGCGGGGGGGAGGGTCCCCCGAAGCCGATCGAAAAACCTTGGTTTGCAGGCCCTTGCAGCCGTTACGATCCCATGATGATCGAGCTCACGGACCACTTCAGCGGCAGATCGGCGGCCACGTACGACGAGAGTTCGTCCGAGATGTTCGCGCCGGAAAAGGTCGATCCGGTGGTCGACGTCCTGGCCGAACTCGCCGGCGACGGTCGCGCACTTGAATTCGCCTCCGGCACGGGCAGAATCGCACTGCCGCTCGCGGCCCGCGACGTCCCGGTCAGCGGCATCGACCTATCCCCCGACATGACCGCGCAGCTGCGCGCCAAACCGGGCGGTCAGGACATCGACGTCACCATCGGCGACATCGCGGCGACCCGCGTCCAAGGCGACTTCCGCGTGGTCTACCTCGTGTTCAACACGATCGGCAACCTCACCACACAGGACGCCCAGGTCAGCTGCTTCGAGAACGCCGCAGCCCACCTCGAACCCGGCGGCTGCTTCGTCATCGAGTCCGGCCTCCCCGACCTCCGGACCCTCCCGCCCGGCCAACAAGCCGTCCCGTTCGCGATCGGTCCAGGCAGGTTCGCCTTCGACCTCTACGACTGCGCGACCCAGCAGATGAGCTCCAACTACATCACCGTCAACGACGACGGCACCGCCCGCCAGAAGTCGATCCCCTTCCGCTACACCTGGCCCGCAGAACTCGACCTCATGGCCCGCATCGCCGGCATGCGACTCCGCGACCGCTGGGAAGACTGGAAAGCCACGCCCTTCACCCACGAAAGCAAGAACCACATCTCCATCTGGGAAAAGCTCGGCTAAGCCTTGCCTCGCAATCGTTCGGGAGTGACTGGCGTGCATCGCAGCCAAGATCGGTCAGCCCTTGGTGCGTCTCGCGTTGTCACCGAGGTGCGACGCCGCTTCGTGTCACGGCTTTGGCTGGTGCGTGATCCCACCTAGTGCCAGCAGGAAGAGCTGAGCGAACGCATCGCGGAGCTCCGCATCGCCTGCCAACGGCGTGAGAGCGGCGTACCGTGCGGGAGTCAGATCGATGGTGGTGATGCCGTTGGTCGACACGGTACTAGCGGTCGGGCACACGATCAGACACCGATAGGCCCTCACGGCGCCATGTCGTTCCTCTCGCATCAGCGACTGCAAGAGAACCGGTGCTGGTCTGAGCTGGCTGCGGAGTACCGCCATTGAGAACCATCTCCGAGACCTACCTGTTGGAGTCCGTTGATGCATTGGTCCTCATCGATGCCGCGCTCACAGGCCATCCGACGAACTGGCCGTCCTCTTCGAATACCAGTTCGATACCAACGGACGCAATCAGGCTCTTGAGGTCCTCGTTGGGGGCCTCCGGCAGAAGGATTGCCAGCGCTGCGGGTTGAGGGTCGATGTGCCGCTGGTAGTCGAAGAGTTGGCCGATGGCAAGTCGAATCGAGTTCCGGTCGGCCTGACCCTTGGCCTCGTAGAGGATTTTGTCGGCCACGTCGAAGACGTCACTCAGCAATACCGCGTTGAGACCAGGGATGGGGATTTGGCACCGCTTGACTTCGTGGCCTTCCCCTTCCAGATAGGCCCTGAACCTGTCAACCAGTTCCGCTTCCCGACGTCGAACCTCAGTTTCCTCCACGGCCTTGCGCACAATTGCGGACGCAGCGTTGTTCTCAAGCTCAACCAACTTGCTCGTGATCACCTCGACCGGTTCGACCTCCGTGACGGAGTGGAAATCGGTGTAGGAGATGCCGGGCACTACTGGCATCGAGTCGACGGATGGTTCTGCTGTCGGACCGACCGGTCGAAGCTGGAAGACGATAACCTTCCGGAGCTTGCCGTTCTCGTCAGGCGCCTCCGAGATGATGTGCGTCGTCGGCAGGTCAACCTGGTACTCGCCGAGATATCTGTGGAGTCGCGCAGCCGATTTCCCGACGTACCCGACCGCCTCGAAGAGCCGCAGTGATCGCCCGTCCTCGTGGTGGTTGAGGATCGCGGCATTGCCGGGCGTCATCTTTTGGTCGTCGACACGGCCTTCACCGGTGTAGCGCACGAGCGGACCTTCACCGTCGTAGAGGGCAAGGTGGTCGATGTATCCGTAGGTTCGGCCCTTGGGAGGGTCGGAGAAGATCATCACGTTGGGTGTCTTCCTGGAGTGCGCGATTCCGCTGTACCGGGAGCCTCCCCAGTTCTCAACAATCTCGTCGCGGTCGTAAGTCCGACCGAGCTCGAACTCAGGTACCTCCGCCATTGGGTCAATCTACCGTTCCCGCAAGGTTTTCACGTTCCCCTCTTGGCTGAGCGCGAGGTCGTTTTGTGGCCAGCGGGGCCGGGTTCGGGCGGGTTGAGTTGGGGGTGGAGTGGTTGGAGTGGAGGCCTTTGTGCATGTGAGTTCGGATCTCAAGGTGTTGTATTTCGGGACGCCGGTGGTGTTGATCAGTTCTCGGAATGAGGATGGGTCGGCGAATGTGGCTCCGATGTCGTCGGCGTGGTGGCTGGGGCAGAGTTGCATGTTGGGGATGGGGAACCGGTCGAAGACGACTGGGAACCTGTTGCGGGAGCGGGAGTGCGTGTTGAACCTGGTGCCTGCTGAGATGGCGGGCGCGGTTGATCTGCTGGCGCCGCTGACCGGCAGCGATCCGGTGCCGGAGGGCAAGGTGGCCAGGGGGTATCGGTTCGAGGCCGACAAGTTCGGGGCGGCCGGACTGACTCCGCAGGCGTCGGAGCTGGTCGAAGCGCCTCGGGTTCTGGAGTGTCCGATCCAGCTTGAATGCGTGGTCGAGGCGGTCCATGAGTTCGCGAAGACGGCTACCGCGTTCGAGGTGCGGGTCGTGCGTGCGCATGTTGAGGAGCGGCTCTTGATCCCTGGAACCGACTATGTCGATCCGGTCGGGTGGGACCCGCTGATCATGAAGTTCTGCGAATTCTTCGGCGGCGGTGAGAACCTCCGCTCGTCGGCGCTCGCCGAGGCTTGGCGGATGCCGCATCAGGGGATGCTACCGATCAGTTGACGGGTCGTCGCGGTACTGGTATATCTGCGCTACGCGCCAGTAGGCGTTGTAGCTGCTGCTGGGAGGCGTGGGCGATGGACAGTGACGTCATCGTGGTCGGGGCGGGGTTGGCCGGGTTGGCCGCCGCTTCGGAGTTGGTCAGGCTCGGGAAGACCGTGACGGTGGTCGACCAGGAGGGCGAGCAGTCGCTTGGGGGGCAGGCGTTCTGGTCGTTCGGGGGGCTGTTCCTCGTGGATTCGCCCGAGCAGCGGCGGATGGGGATCAAGGACTCGCACGAGCTGGCGTGGCAGGACTGGGTCGGGACCGCCGGGTTCGATCGGCCGGAGGACGAGTGGCCTCGCAAGTGGGCCGAGGCGTATGTCGATTTTGCCTCTGGGGAGAAGCGGGCCTGGCTGCACGCCTTGGGCGTTCGGTTCTTTCCGGTGGTCGGGTGGGCCGAGCGCGGGGGCTATACGGCGCAGGGGCACGGGAACTCGGTGCCGCGCTTCCACATCACCTGGGGCACGGGGCCGGGGATCGTGGAGCCGTTCGCGCGGCGGGTGCAGGAGGCCGAACGCGAGGGGAAGGTGCAGTTCAAGTTCCGTCACCGGGTCGATGAGCTGACGTTGACCGACGGGATCGTGACCGGGGTTTCCGGGACGCTGCTCTCTCCTGACGAGTCCGCCCGCGGTGTGTCGACCACCAGGGAGGCGCTCGGCGAGTTCGCACTGTCCGCGGAGGCTGTCGTCGTCACTTCCGGGGGCATCGGCGGGAACTTCGACCTCGTGCGGCAGAACTGGCCCGAGCGGATGGGGACGCCGCCGAAGCGGCTCGTCTCCGGGGTGCCCGCCCATGTGGACGGCCGGATGCTGGGGATCGCCGAGGCCGCCGGGGCGAACCTGATCAACCGCGACCGGATGTGGCACTACACCGAGGGCATCGAGAACTGGGACCCGATCTGGCCCCACCATGGGATTCGGATTCTGCCCGGGCCCTCGTCGCTGTGGCTCGACGCCACCGGGAAGCGGCTGCCCGCGCCGCTGTTCCCCGGCTTCGACACCCTGGGAACGCTCAAGCACATCATGACCACCGGGCACGAGTACACCTGGTTCGTCCTCACCCAGAAGATCCTCGAGAAGGAGTTCGCGCTCTCGGGGTCCGAGCAGAACCCCGACTTGACGGGGAAGGACATCAAGCTGCTGCTCAAGCGGGTGCTGCCCGGTGCGCCCGGGCCCGTGGAGGCGTTCAAGAAGCATGGTGCGGACTTCGCGGTCGCCGCGACGCTGCCCGAGCTGGTCGCGAAGATGAACGGCATCACCGGGGAAGGGCTGCTGGAGTATGAGACCGTGCGCGCGGCGGTCGAGGCCAGGGACGCCGAGATGGACAACAAGTTCACGAAGGACCTGCAGGTCACCGCGTTGCGAGGGGCCCGGAACTACCGCGGGGACAAGCTCATCCGGGTCGCGACCCCGCACCGGCTGCTCGATCCGAAGGCCGGCCCGCTCATCGGCGTTCGCCTGAACCTCTTGACGCGCAAGACCTTGGGCGGCTTGCAGACCGACTTGGAGGGCCGGGTACTGCGGGCCGACGGGATGCCGCTGCCGGGGCTGTACGCGGCGGGAGAGGCGGCCGGGTTCGGCGGTGGCGGTATGCACGGGTACCGGTCGCTGGAGGGCACGTTCCTGGGCGGGTGCCTGTTCTCGGGAAGGCAGGCCGCGAGGGGCGTCGCGGGTTGATCGTCCCCGGATCGTAACGGTGTGTACCCGTTCGTCCTGAGCATGCCGGTTGCGGTGTGGCACTGAAGGTCTAAGGTGGTCGATAAGCGGCCTTCCTCACCCGCGAAACCGAGGACTCATCGCCTACCGGGCGTGGTCCGCTAACATCCAAGGTTCTGCGAGCGACTGCCTTGCTGCTCCTCAGCAGCGCTCGCCGAAGCCGACCGCGGGCCGCACGCCGCGGGTCGGCACCTCACAACTCGTGGATGGTTGAGCATGAGCGATTTTCAACACCCCGCCCCGTACCAGCCGGCCGGTCCCCCTCCCGGCCCGCCCGTGGGTCCACCGTCCGTCGCCGGATGCGGCGGCAACGTGGGCCGTGCGTCGGTGGTCGGTGCCGCCAGGCCCAAGCCCGTTCCCGGGGCCGCGAAGCAGGGCCGCAAGAAGAAGCGGATGTCCAAGCGCCGCCGCCGCGTCTACGCGGCGCTCATCATGGCCTGCCTGATGATGCTCGGCGCCGTCACCGTGGCCGGGTCTTGGTTCTTCAGTGACATTCCCGCGCCGAAGGACCTCAAGTTCGGCGAGTCCACCACTTTCACCTACTCGGACGGCGAGACCCAGGTCGCCGGGTACGGCGAGTACACCCGCAAGCTGGTCGACAAGTACGAGGACATCCCGGACGAGGTCATCTGGTCGCTGCTCGCCTTGGAGGACAAGGACTACTTCGAGCACGAGGGCGTCGACTACAAGGGCACCATGCGCGCGCTCGTCAACAACCTCAAGGGCGGCGACACGCAGGGCGCCTCGACCATCAGCCAGCAGTACGCGGGCATGGTCACGGAAATCCGCGGCGACATCTCCTACGGCCGCAAGGCCCGTGAGGCCGTCATGGCCATGAAGTTGGAGCAGGGCACCTCGAAGGAGGACATCCTCCTCCACTACCTCAACCTCAACTTCTACGGCCGCGGCACCTACGGCATCGAGGCCGCCGCGGAGATCTGGTTCGGCAAGAAGGTCCAGGACCTCACCTGGGCCGAGGGCATGATGCTGGTCATGCAGGTCAAGGCCGGTGACGGCTCCTTCGACCCGCGGGTCGCCGAGGAGGGCAGCACCGCCCCGCTCGACCGCTGGACCTTCGGCATGGAGACACTGCTCACCATGACCGAGGACCTCAGCGACGAGCAACTGGCGGACGTCCAGGCGCAGCTCGACGCCGGGATGCCCGAAACCAAGAAGGCCCTGGAGAACCCGGGCTCGTGGGGCCACAACACCCCCACCGGCTTCATCACCAACCCGACCGACGGCTACATCTGGGACGAGCTGGAGAGCCGCTACGGCCTCTCGCAGTCGGAGTTCTACGGCGAGGAGGAGAACACCGGCGGTTACACGGTGGCGCTCACCATCGACAAGGACATCCAGGCCGCCGCCGTCTCGACCGCCAGCCGCGGCGAGCTCGAACGCAAGAAGAACGAGGACGGCCAGCTCATCGACGACAACGACGATGTGGTCACGGACAAGGCCGCCGCAGCCGAGTATGTCAACGAGGACGGCTTCTTCGAGTTCGAGGACAGCAACGAGAACGCGGCGCTCTACGAGTACAACAAGTCGATGGCCGACGCCGTCGCGGCGGTCGAGCCGGGCACCGGCGCCGTTCGCGGCTACTTCGGCGGCGTCAACGGCCTCGGCGTCGACAAGGCCGGCATGGAGAACCCGCACCCGCCCTCGTCCACCTTCAAGATGGTGACCGCGGCGACGGCGATCCTGGAGGGCGCATCGATCGACTCGTGGTGGAACTCGGACTCGCCGCGCGAGTTCGAAGGCCGCGAGGACCCCGTCTCGAACGCGGGCCGGACCGAGAACACCGATATGACCCTGACCGATGCGGTGCGCAATTCGCGCAACACGCCCATGTACGCGATCGCCGAGGAGTACGGGGCCACGACGGTCCTGGAGACCGCGATCAGGATGGGCCTGCGGACCATGCAGAACACCGGGACCGGGGACATCTACCGGTTCTACATCGAGGACGACGACACGATCACGTACTCGCTGCACAACGTCGTCGAGGACGGCGAGGGCTACGTCACCGACGCCAACGGCAACATCGACCCGCTGGCGTCGGTCAACGGCTACGACGACGACAAGAACCCGATCCGCACCCCGCTCGACCTGGACGACCCCCGCTTCCCGTTCGACTACGAGATCGGCTTCGGCCAGTTCCCGACCTCCGTGCTGGACATGGCCGCGGTCTACGCGACCATCGCGAACAACGGCACCCACGTCGAGACCCACTTCGTCGAGGCGGTCTACAAGCGCGACGGCACGAAGGTCGAGCCGATCCGCGGCCTGGAGGAGACCCCGGCGCTCGACGCGGGCATCGCGCAGGACCTCCAGTTCGTCGGCTCGACCATCGACGGCGACGCCGGCGCGATCGACCGGGCCTACACCGGCAAGACCGGCACCTGGGAGGCCGGCGACGACTATCCGGACGACGCCAACGCCCACACCTGGTACGTCGGGGCGATCCCGCAGATGAGCATCGCCGCATGGGTCGGCAACGCCACAGCCGAGTCCGCGCCCTTGCTGAACAAGGAGGGCACCACTGACGACGTCTTCGGTGGCACCTTGAGCTATCCGGTCTGGAAGAAGTTCATGGAGGCCACGATCGAGGCGAAGGGCTACGACAAGGAGGACTGGGCCCCGCCTGTGCGCTCCGGTTCGCCGATCGTCGAGGACATCGTGAACGAGGACGGCACGATCGACGCCGACAGTCCCTATTGCGCGGCGAATCCGACCGACTCGCGCTGCGCCCGCGCGACACCGCCGGGCGGCGGCAACGGCGCCTGCGACCCGATATCCGAGTACCTCGGCCTGTGCGAGCAGGGCGGCGGAGGCGGCGGCGGCGGCGGAGGCGGCGGCCGCGACGACGACTAAGGCTTGAACGGAGAAGGGCCCGGTGGGACGATCACGTCCCGCCGGGCCCTTTCTCATTGCAGCTCTATGCGAACGCACGGCCTTCGCCCCGATAGGTCGGGACCTCGTCCACGACCTCGCCGCCCCGGACCAGGTGGATGCTGTTGACCCGTTCGGCCAGCTCCCCGGCCTTGGCGTGGCGCATCCACACCCGGTCGCCGATGGCGAGGCCGTCGGCCGCGCGGCCTTTGAGCGGGGTCTGGACCTCGCCCGCGCCTTCGGTCTTGGAGAAGCGCATCCCGGCCGGGAACGTCGGTTTCGGGAGGCGGTCGGGGCCGGGCACGCCCGAGGCGATCCAGCCGCCGCCGAGGGCCGTCACGATGCCCGGGCGGGGGCGCCTGACCACCGGCAGCGCGAAGAACGCGGCCGGGATCGGGCGGATCGACCGGTAGCCGTCGAAGAGCGCGGGCGAGTACAGGCCGGACCCGGCGGCGATCTCGGTGACGGACGGGTCGACGGCGGTCGAGACGATCGAACCGGTGCCGCCGCCGTTGACGAACTCCAGGTCGGCGACGCTGCGGACGGCGGCCACGGCCTCGGCGCGGCGTTCGGCCAGTTCGGCCCTCGAGACCCGCTGCATGAGCCGCACCAGCGGATACTTCAGGGCCGCAGCGGAGAAGGCGTCCTGAACGCCGGCGATCTGGCCTTCGTAACCCATGATGCCGACGAGGTCGACGCCCGGACGCTTGTCGATCTCGTGGGCCATTCCGAGCGCCTGCTCGGGATTGTGGACCGGGGAGCGGTGCGCGCCGATGTGGACGCGGCCGCCGAGCAGTTCGAGCGAGACGTCGAGTTCGAGGCAGAGCCGCAGCGGCCGGGACGGGTTCGGTTCGACATGGCGTCGCAGGAAGTCGAGGTGCTCGACCGAGTCGACCATGATCGTGATCCGGCGGGCGAGCTCGTCGTCGGCGGCCAGCGCGCGCAGCGCGTCGGTGTCGGCCGTGGGGTAGGCGACGACGATGTCCTCGAATTCCTCTGCGAGCCAGAGCGCTTCAGGAAGTGTGAAGCCGAGGACGCCTTTGAATCCGGGCTGGGCGAGTGCGCGGCGCATGAGCGAGCGGCACCGCAGGGATTTGCTCACCAGACGCAGCGGTTTGCCGATGGCGTTGCGGCGCAGGATGGCCGCGTTGGTGTCGAAGGCTCCCAGGTCAACGACCGCGAACGGCGGCTGGAGGCCGGCGGTGGCGCGGCCGAGTTCGGCGAACCGGTGTTCGAGCCCGCCCTGGCCATCGACACCTGTAACTCGCTCGTAGCCCATCCGATTTCCCTTCCGCAGGTCAATTGGGGTTAGATGAAAGCTACCGTGAAGTACACCTCATCTTCAACCGGAGTAGCTATGGGAGCTGCCGCCATGGGAACCTCGCTCTGGCAGAACTGGTCCGGCACCGAGCACGCCGACCCCGCCCGCATCGTCAGGCCCGCGGACGCGGAGGAGCTTGCCGCGGCTGTGACCGCGGCGGCTTCTGACGGCCTGCGCGTCAAGGCGGTGGGGGCCGGGCACTCCTTCAGCGGGATCGCGGTCGCCGACGGCGTCCAGGTCGACATGGGCGGCCTCGACCAGGTGGTCGCGGTCGAGCAGCGGAGCGGTCTGGTGACCGTTGAGGCGGGGATGCCGCTGTGGCGGCTGAACGAGATTCTCGACGCGCACGGGTTGGCGCTGGAGAACATGGGCGACATCGACCGGCAGACGATCTCGGGGGCGATCTCGACTGGGACGCACGGCACCGGGGATCGGTACCGCGGTTTCGCGTGGCAGGTCAAGGGATTGAAGCTGGTCCTCGCCGACGGCTCGATCGTACGTTGTACGGAGTTCGAGCAGCCGGAGTTGTTCGCGGCGGCGCGGCTGGGGCTCGGGGCCCTCGGGGTGATCACGGAGGTGACGCTGCAGTGCGTCCCGGCGTTCCGCCTCAAGGCGGTCGAGCGGCCCGAACGGCTGGACACGGTGCTGGGGAGCCTCGACGAGCTGGTGTCCGAGAACGACCACTTCGAGTTCTACTGGTTCCCGCACACCGAGCGGACGCTGACGAAGCGGAACAACCGCTATGCGATGTCGGAGCCGAGCCGGGCGCCGAGCCGCCTGTCGTACTGGTGGAGCGAGGGTTTCACCGAGAACACCCTGTTCGAGGCGAGCAACCGGGTCGGGGCGCGGTTCCCGGGGATGGTGCCGGGGCTGAACCGGATCGCGGGGCGGGTGTGGAGCGCCCGAGAGTACACGGACGTGTCGCACAAGGTCTTCGCGTCGCCGCGGTCGGTCGTGTTCCGCGAGATGGAGTACGCGCTGCCGCGCGAGGCGCTGCCGGGCGTGCTGCAGGAGCTGAAGGCGATGGTCGAGCGCGAGCGGCACCTCGTGTCGTTCCCGGTCGAGGTGCGCTTCGCGGCGGCGGACGACATCTGGCTGTCGACCGCGCACGGCCGCCGCACCGCTTATGTGGCGGTGCACCAGTACCACCGGCACGACCACGAGCCGTACTTCAAGGACTGCGCCGCGATCTTCGACGCCGCCAATGGTCGCCCGCACTGGGGCAAAATGCACAGCCTCGATGCCGAGCGCTTCGGCGAGCTCTACGAGCGGTTCGACGACTTCCTGGCTCTGCGCAAGGAGATCGACCCGGACCGCCGCTTCACCAATCCGTACCTGGAAAGGGTCCTCGGAGACTGAGCCGTGCTAGTCGGTCCAGTCGAACGGCAGGATCTCGAATGCGTCGAACCCGGCCGTGAGCGGTCTGATCGCCCGAAAATCGCGCTGGTCCAGCGTGAAAATGCGGTTGGTCTCGTAACGGTCGGCAAGCGCCACGCCGACGGTGTCGGCCAGATCGAGCTTCAAGCCTCGGTAGTCCAGGCGGAGCCGGTTGGCGGTCGCGAAGTCCTCGTAGCGGATCGTGGCGAGCTGGTACCGCCCGCGTTCGAACCGGACCAGCAGGGCTTCGGCCACCTGGACGGCGAAGTCGAAACCGCCCTCTCGGCGCGTCAGATGGTCGAGTTCGGTCATGACGAGCGGTGAGACGAGCAGCGACTCGGTCTCCATGATCCGTTCCGCCGCTTCGTGAAACGGCTGGCGCTCATCGAACGCCGCGAGCACGGCCGAAGTGTCGGCGACGATGATCATCGCTTCTGCGCGCGCCGTTTCATGCTCTGGTAGATCGCCTCGTCCATCTCTTCGACGGTGAGCGGTCGTTCGCTGCGATACTTCGGCAGAGGGGGCAGTGGCGGCTCGGATTCACCGGTCCGGAGCAGCCCTTCGTCGATGAATCGCCGGATGAGTTCAGCCTTCGAGGCACCGAGTTTCCGGGCGGCGGCTTCGAGCCGCATGTCGGCGGCTTCCTCGATGTAGACGGTACTTTTCTTCCGGCTCATGCCACCGATGGTACCACCCGTGGAGCTGGCATCCGCCGACTTGTCGGGGCGGTGGGCTACCTTTCAGCCGTGGCAGAGGTGCGGTACCGAAAACTCGATGAACTGACCGATGACGAGGTCTACGCGGCGTACGCGCCGCCCGCTCCCGATTGGCTTCGGGTCAACTTCGTCTCCAGCGCCGACGGCGCGGCGACCTTGGAGGGGCTTTCCGGTCCTCTTTCAGGTGAAGAGGACAAGCGGGTGTTCAAGGTCCTGCGGGCGCGCTGCGACGTGCTCGTGGCCGGATCGGGGACGGTGACCGCGGAGGGGTACGGGCGGCTGGTCCTCTCCCCCGACCGGATGGCCTGGCGCCGAGCCCAGGGCCTGCCGGAGGTGCCGGTCATGGCGGTCGTGTCGCGCAGCGCCCGCCTCGACCCGAAGGCGGCGATCTTCGCCGAGGCGCCGCGGCGCCCGATCCTCATCGTCCCCGCGGACCTGCCCGAGTCGCGGACCGAGCCCTTCGCGGAGGTCGCCGACGTCATCGCCGTCGGCACCGGCGCGGTCGACTACGCCGCCGCGATGGCGGCCCTGCGCGAGCGCGGGCTGCGCCAGATCCTGTGCGAGGGCGGGCCCACCGTGTTCGGCGACCTCGTCGCCGCCGACCTGGTGGACGAACTCGACTTGACGCTCTCACCGCTCCTGGTCGGGGCCGGTCCCGTGCGCATCGCCGAAGGACGTGCGTCCACTGAGGCGCGGCCCCTGGAGCTGCGACACGTCCTCGAAGCCGGGGGGAACCTCATCCTCCGGTATCTGCGAGGATCAACCGATGAGTGAATCGGTGGGCCGCGTGCTCGGCACAGAGGACGCGACGCCCCTGACGTTCTGGGTCGGCGTCGGACCGGAGGCGTACGCCCAGCTGGACGACGTGCTCACCACCGAACGCCAGGTGCCCGGGGTCGGCTCGGTCCGCATCTCCGGGGTGGTCACCGCGGTGCGCTCGCGCCATGAGGGCGCGCAGTTCGACTCGGACGTCTTCGACATCGCCGGGGGCCTGCTCCCCGCGCAGGTGCAGGAGGCCGCCGAGGTCACCGTGACCCGCGTCGAACCGGAGGTGTTCGTGCCACCGCGCCCGGGCGCCGAGGTCCAGCGCGCCTCGGGCGAGGACCGCGACCGGGCCCTGTACTTCGACGGCATGGCCCGCCAAGTGCCCCTTGGGTTCTCGCGCGACGGCCAGCCGGTGTTCCTCAACCCGGACTTCCTCGACGGCACGCGGGGCGCGCACGTCTCCATCTCGGGCATCTCCGGCGTCGCCACGAAGACCTCGTTCGCGACGTGGATGCTCTACTCGCTGCTGCACTCCGGCGCGCTCGGCGCCGAGGCCGCGAACACGAAGGCGCTCATCTTCAACGTCAAGGGCGAGGACCTGCTGCTCCTCGACCATGACAACACGAAGATCGACGAGACGATCCGCGACTCCTACCGCCGCCTCGGCATGGAGCCCGGCGCGTTCAAGTCCGTCGAGGTCCTCGCGCCGCCCCGCGAGGGCGACTCGAACGGGATCCCGGACGTGGCCTGCCGGTCGACGGGCGTGGACGCGTTCTACTGGACCCTCGCCGAGTTCTGCCAGCTCAGCCTGCTGCCGTTCGTGTTCGCGGACGGCGACGACGACCGCCAGCAGTACACGATGGTCGTCCACCAGGTCGCCGCGCGCCTGCGCAAAGAGGCCCGCCCCAAGGACAACGGCGCCATCAGCGTCGACGGGCAGCTGCTCACCAGCTACCGCGACCTCGTGGACCTCATCTGCGAGCGCCTCTCCGACGACGAGACCCGCACCGAATGGGCCGGGTCGGCGATCGGCCTGGGCACGGTGAACGCGTTCATCCGCCGCCTCATCGCCTCCGGGCGCGACATCGGCCGGCTCATCCGCGGCGACCTGCCGCCGAAGGGCGCCGTCCTCACCTCCGAAGCGCAGGTCACGGTGGTGGACCTGCACAACCTGCCCGACCGGGCCCAGCGCTTCGTCGTCGGCGTGGTGCTGCGCAGCGAGTTCGAGCGCAAGGAGAAGGCCGGCACGGCCCGGCCGCTCCAGTTCGTCGTCCTCGACGAGCTGAACAAGTACGCGCCGCGCGAGGGCACCAGCCCGATCAAGGACATCCTGCTCGACATCGCCGAACGCGGACGGTCCCTCGGGGTCATCCTCATCGGCGCCCAGCAGACCGCGTCCGAAGTGGAGCGCCGGATCGCCTCGAACTCGGCGATCCGGGTAGTCGGCCGCCTCGACGCCGCCGAGGCGACGCGCCCCGAATACGGGTTCCTGACCTCGGCGCAGCGCATGCGGGTGCTCATGGCCAAGCCCGGCACCATGTTCGTGGCGCAGCCCGAACTCCCGGTCCCGCTCGTGGTGAACTTCCCGTTCCCCGCCTGGGCCACCCGCCCCGCGGAGGCCGGGTCCGCCCCGTCCGCCACCGCACGGTCCGGCCGTGCGCTCTCCCCCACGGCGAAGGTCGACCCGTTCGACCTCGCCGGAGACGACGAAGACGACATTCCTTTCTGAGCCCATTGAGGGCTCGCGAGCAGCGCCCAGACCGACCTCAGGAGCAGACCTTGCGGATTCTCCACACTTCCGACTGGCACGTCGGCGTCACCATGAAGGGCCGCTCGCGCCTCGACGAGCAGCGCGCGGTCTTCAAGCAGATGGTCGAGATCGCCCGCGAAGAAGCGGTCGACCTGGTGATCGTCGCCGGGGACCTCTTCGACACCGCGTCCCCCTCGAGCGAGGCGCAGAAACTCCTCACCGCCGCGCTCTCGGCGCTGCACGGGACGGGCGCCGAGGTCGTCGTCATCGCCGGGAACCACGACAACGGCAAGGCCCTCGACGCACTGCGCGACTGGGCCCACGCCGCCGGGATCCACCTGCGCGGCAGCCTCGGCAAGGCCACCGACCACATCGTCACCGGCACCACGCGGGACGGCGAGCGCTGGCGGATCGCCGCGCTGCCGTTCATCGCCCAGCGCCACGCGGTGCGCGCTGCCGAGCTGTTCGAGCTCGGCGCGGCCGGAGCCGAAGCGAACTACGCCGACCACCTGCGCCGCCTCGTCGCGGCGCTCACCCAGGACTTCAGCGCCGACACCGTGAACCTGTTCACCGGGCACCTCACCGTCGTCGGCGGCAAGGTCGGCGGCGGGGAGCGCGAGGTCCACACCGTGGCCGACTACGCCGTGCCCGCCGCGATCTTCCCGCCCACCACTTCCTATGTGGCCCTGGGGCACCTGCACAAGGCCCAGGCGATCACCGGGCCCTGCCCGATCCGCTACTCCGGCGGGCCGCTCGCGGTCGACTTCGGCGAAGAGGACCACACGCCGAGCGTCGCCATCGTGGACGTGGCCGCCGGGGTGCCCGCGCGGGCGCGCACCGTCCCGCTCACCGCCGCCGTGCCCCTCAAGACGGTGCGCGGCAGCCTGGAGCAGCTCGCGAAGGTAGAAGTGGACCAACGGGCGTGGCTGCGGGTGTTCGTCACCGAGCCCGCCCGCGCCGGGCTCCGCGCCGAGGTCGCCGAGCTCTTCCCGCGGGCCGTGCAGATCCACATCGACCCGGTGATGCGCGTCGACGAGTCCAAGCCGCGCGAGCGCCGGTCCGGGCGCAGCCCCGGGGAGCTGTTCACCACGTACCTGCAGGAAGCGGGCCACGACGACCCGGCCGTGGCCGGGCTGTTCGCGAAACTCTACGAAGACACCCAGACCGTCGCCGAGGAGGCCTGATGCGGCCCATCCGATTGGACCTCCAGGGGTTCGCCTCCTACACCGGGTCCGAGACCTTCGACTTCACCGACGTCGACTTCTTCGCGCTCACCGGGCCCACCGGCGCCGGGAAGTCCACAGTGCTGGATGCGATCTGCTTCGCGCTGTACGGGCGCACGCCGCGCTGGCGGGTGAACACCACGCAGAACGCGATCGCGCCTTCGGCGGTGGAGGGCCGGGTGCGGCTCGTGTTCGCCGCCGGCGGCCACAACTACGTCGCCACCAGGATCCTGCGCCGCGACCGCAACGGCAAGGTCAAGACCACCACGGCCGCTTTGGAGCAGCTGCCCGGCGGGGTGAACCCGGCCGATGACGGCGAGCTCGTCGAGGGCCTCGGGAAGGCGATCGCGGGGAGCCCGAGCGAGGTCAGCAACGCGGCCGAACGCGTGATCGGGCTGCCGTTCGAGCAGTTCACCAAATGTGTGCTGCTCCCCCAGGGCGAGTTCGCCGAGTTCCTCCACGCCTCGCCCGCCGACCGGCGCAAGATCCTCGAGAACCTGCTGGGGCACAGCGTCTACCGTCGCGTGCAGCAGCTCGCGAGCGCCAAGCGGGACGCGGCGACCACCGCGATGAAGACCCTGGAGGCGCAGCTCGCGCGCGTCCCGGCGGTCGCTGACGTGGAGCTCGCGACCGCGGCGGAACGGGTCGAGCAGCTCGAGAAGCTCACCGAGCCGGTGCGGGACAAGGCGAACGCGCTCGACGGGCTCGCGGCGGCGGTCGAGACCGCGCGGCGGAGGCTGAGCGAGGCCGAAGCGAACCTCACGTCGCTCACGTACATCAAGGAGCCGAGCGGGGTCGCCGACATCGCCGCGCAGGTCGCCTCGGCGTCGACGGCGGTCACCGAGAAGGCCGCCGAGGTCGAGGCCACCGAGGCCGAGGACGAGCGGCTCCGCACCGAACTCGACGGCTTGGACCTGGGATTGATCGAACGGCAGCTCAAGGCCTGGGCCGAGCTCGCCGAGACCGAGGCGAAGCTCAAGACCGGGCTGGAGCTCACCGAGGAGCTGCGCGACCAGTTCGCGGAGGCCAAGGAGCTCGAAGAGGCGGCCTCGGAAGAGGTCGAGATCCAGCACGCGACCCTCCACAAGATCCGGATGGCCGAACTGGCCGGGACGCTGCGGGCGGGGCTGGCGGTGGGCGACGAATGCCCGGTCTGCGACCGACCGGTGGAGACGGTTCCCGAACACGACCTCTCGGAGTCGATGCACCAGGCCGAGGAGGCCTCGCGCACGGCCACCGTGGAGTTCCGCGACGCGCAGGCCGCCGTGGTGGCGCTGCAGACGAAACTGGAGAACTACGAAGAGCGGCTCACCGAGCTGCAACTGGCCGAGCGGCGGCTGAAGAAGAAGCTCGAAGGCGTCCCCGAACCGGCCGCGCTGCAGCAGCGCCGCACCGATTCGGAAGAGGCCCGGCAGCAGCTCGCGGGCACCGGCGCCGCGCTCAAGGCAGCGCGGCGGGCGCTGCGGGAGGCCGAGAAGCGCAAGGCCGCGGTCGATGAGCGGCAGCAGCGGGCTTGGAAGGAGTTCCACCACGCCCGCGACCAGGTGGCCGTGCTCGGCCCGCCCGCGGCCGGGGACGACCTCGCCGCGAGCTGGACGCACCTCGTCACGTGGGCCGCTTCCTCACTCGAACGCGCGAGCGGCGAGCGCGAGGCCGCCCGTACGGAACTGGCCGGGCTCGACGGCCGGGCCGGGACGCTGCGGTCGGAACTGCGTGTCGCCTTGGGCGAGTTCGATGTCGAGGTGCCGCGGAACGGCACCGGCGGCGACTACGTCGGCCGGCACGCCGCGGCCGTCGAATCGGCGAGAGCGGCTTCGGCGCGGCTGGCCGACGCGCGCCGCCACCGGATCGACCTGGAATCCGACATGCGGAAGTTCAAGAGCGAGGCGGAGGTCGCGAAGGCCCTCGCGTCGCATCTCGAAGCGCGGCGGTTCATGGAGTGGCTGCTGAGCGAGGCGCTGGACGAGCTCGTCACGGGAGCGACCGTGATGCTCAACCGGATCACCGGCGGGCAGTACGACCTGATCTACCGGGACCAGGACTTCTGGGTCGTGGACCACCACGACGCCGACATGGCGCGCCCGGCGCGGAGCCTGTCGGGCGGCGAGACCTTCGCGGCCTCGCTGTCGCTGGCCCTCGCGCTCTCCGACCAGTTGGCGAGCCTGGCGCGGCACGGGGCGAGCCTGGAGTCGATCATCCTCGACGAGGGATTCGGGACGCTCGACCCGGAGACCCTCGACGCGGTGGCGACAACCTTGGAGGCGCTGACGCTCTCGGCCGGTCGGACCGTCGGGCTGGTGACGCATGTGACCGAACTCGCAGAACGGGTGCCGGTGCGGTTCCGGATCACGAAGGACGCCACTGGGTCTCATGTGGAGAAGACCTGGAGTTAGCGCAGGTCACGGGCCCTTGACGAATTATTGACGCGCGTTCGAGCGGGCTGACGGCGTTCATTATGGCAATCGTTCCGGGCGCGGAGTAATTTGATTTCGTTGGTCAGGCTTCAGCGCAACGGGACGTTCACCCCTCGCGTCACATTCGCTTGCGCGCCATCCAATATGCGCACTATGTCCGGCTATGTCGCAGGCCACAAGAAGTTCGTTCACCTTCCATTAAACTTGAATGCTCAAGTACTTCTACGACATGAGTACATTGCACATTCGCGGCAGCCGCCGCAAGCTGATCACCGGAGCCGGCACCGTCGGCGTCGGCGCCGTCACCGTCCTGACTCTCGGAGCGTGCGGAGAGGACGGCGGCGCGGGGGCCGCCGAAGCCGCCACCGCGGACCCGACCGTCTCCAGCCTCCATGACTACGAGTCGGCCGAAGACATCTGGCAGGCCCTCCTCGACGGCAACCAGCGCTGGGCCGACGGCGAAGCCGTCCACCCCGACACCGACGTCGAGTGGCGCGAGTCCCTCGCCGAGGGCCAGGAACCTCGCGCCGCGATCTTCAGCTGCGTCGACTCCCGCGTCGGCCCCGAGCTCGTCTTCGACACCGGAGTCGGCGACATCATGGTCACCCGCACCGCCGGGAACGTCTTCGACCCCCTGGTCTCCGAATCCGTCTCCTACGGCCCGGCCGCCCTCGAAGCCCCGCTCCTGGTCGTCCTCGGCCACCAGAAGTGCGGCGCCGTCACCGCCGCCCACGAAGCCCTCCTCGCCGCCGAGGAGGGCACCGAACTCGAAGAGCACGAGTACGCGCTCCCCGAGACCGTTGAGGCCCTCCGCCCGGCCTACGAGGCCGCCAAGACGGAGTCCGGCGACCCGGTCGACGCGATGATCAAGACGAACGTTCTGCTGACCATCCAGGCGCTCAAGGAGCACCCGAACCTCGCCGAGCTCGTCGCCGACGGCGAGCTCACCGTGGTCGGCGGGATCTACTCGCTCGAGACCGGACTGGTCACCGAAGTCTCCTAACGCGGCCCGCGCGGGCGTCGACGGCGAGCAGTAGTCTGGGCCGCAACCGCTTCGAAAGCAGGTGCGCCTTGCAGATCACCGTCGACGCCTGGGACCCGTCCTTCGCGGACAACCCCGAGTCGCCTTCGCGCGCGAACCAGGCGATCGTGAACGCGGGGATCGAACTCGAGCCCGCCGACTGGTGCCCCGTCGACGCCCCCGCCTCCGGGCCGCGGCGCATCGTCGTGGTCGACGGCGTGCGCCGCATCGACGCCCGTGTCGAACTCCTCGAGGACGGCGAGCGCTGGCCCGGCGTATGCGTCTCCTGGGCGGCCGGAGCGGTCGCCTGCGACCTCGACGGGCAGGTCTCCACCGTCGCCGAGGCGGCCGTCGAACGAGGCCTGTTCGCAGCGGTGGGCCCCGGCGTCGACTTCGGGTACTACCCGTACTGCGAGGCCGCCTCCGCCGACCCGGGCGAGCTCGTCAACGAGGCCCAGCAGAAGATGGCCGACCTGGAAGCGAAGATGGCGGCGCTGTGCGCCTTGGAGGCCGAGCTGTCGGTCCTCGACGGCCCCCTGCGCGGCCGCACCCGCCTGCCGAACTCGGTGGGCTACATCAAGAGCCACCACCGCTCCTACCTGCCGGGCGAGCTCAACGCCGTCGTGGAGCGGCTCAGGCCGGGCCAGCGCACCCCGGTCTTCCACCTCATGTCGGGCTGGCCGCGCTACACCTGGTACCTGCGCCTGCCGGGCACGTCCTCCCGGGGCTGGGCGGGCGTCGCGCGGCTCGAAGCGGCCGACGATCTGAGCGAGGAGGCCGCGATCGCTCTGGCCGACGCCACCGCGGCGGCCTTGCCGCCCTTGGGTTCGGCGGCGCACAAGGACGCGCGGGCCCCGCAGAACCTCACCCCGATCGCGGGACTGGAGCGCCGGTTGAAGCGGATGCTCGGCGACCCGCGGCTGCTGCTGCGCTCGGTGCGCGCGGCTTCGGCGGAGACGGGCGAGAGGCCCTGACGCGGTCGCGCCAGGACCTCTCAGGGTCAGCGAACTCCGGGTCCGCTTTGGTTCGAGCTTAGGTTCGGCCTAGTACCAGCCGTTGGACTCGCTGTGCGACCAGGCGCCGCACGGGCTGCCGTAGCGGCCGTCGATGTAGTCGAGGCCCCAGGCGATCTGGGTGGCAGGGTTGGTCTCCCAGTCGTCGCCGTTGGCGGCCATCTTGTCGC
This sequence comes from Glycomyces rhizosphaerae, assembly GCF_042647865.1. Classification (NCBI taxonomy): domain Bacteria; kingdom Bacillati; phylum Actinomycetota; class Actinomycetes; order Glycomycetales; family Glycomycetaceae; genus Glycomyces; species Glycomyces rhizosphaerae. The sequence goes on along the minus strand of NZ_JBHRWO010000021.1, from coordinate 173,110 downwards.
CAGGGAGGGACTGCGGGATGCCGTAGGCGCCCGAGCCCTCGTTGTAGGCGGACTCGTTCCAGCCGGACTCGCGGTCCCAGAGGCTGATGAGGCAGCCGACCTCGTCCATGTCCCAGCCGGCCTCGAGCGTCATGGTGCAGCCGATGGCCTTGTTGCCCGAGTACTCGGAGCAGTCGGCGGCGATGTCGACGCTGCCGCCACCGTCGGAGGAGGACTCGGTGGTCTCCTCCTCGACGGGCTCCTCTTCGACCGGGACCTCGGCGGCCTCGCTCTTCTCGGTCGGCTCGACGACGGCCTCCTCCTTGACGGGGAGGATGCTGTCCATGGGGGCGACCTGGTCCCACTGGTAGTCGGCGTCGCCGGCGTCGGCGACGATCTCGGCGGCGAGCTGCTCCTCCGGGGTCGGGTCGTCGGTGCTGATGATCGCGGCGCTCGCGCTGCTGGCGGTGCCGACTGCGAACAGCACGGCGGCAGCGGACACGAACACGCGTTTGCGGGCGGGGTGCCGCACGGGGTCCGCGGCTCGGTGCCTCGCGCGGGAAGGCTTCATGCGGGTAAACATCGGGGTAACCCTAGGGGCCCGTCCTCAGCGGACCATACCGCTGAGTAACCACACCAATACGGCACACTGCTCGCTGCGAGCGTTCACATCACGTGACCGTCTCGCCCGATAGCGCCGGTATCGCGCCGACTGCCCCACGTCTCCCCGGACCCGGGCGCCGGGCCTCCCCCTAACGACCCATTGACACCCCGCCGGCCCGCCAGATCTTCTTCAACGGAGGTCCATAGAGATCAATGTCATAAGGGACGGTCGAGACGACCGACTTGCCCGGAAAGTGCGAAAACCGGCCCCGCCGCGAGGCGGGGCCGGCTCGGTCGGCGACTACTCGGTCGGCGATTCGCTGGGGGTCGGGGACGCCGATTCCTCGGGGGTCGGCGTCTCGTTCAAGGTCGGCGACTCGCTCTCGGACGGGGACGCCGACTCACCGGGCGACGCCGATTCGGTCGGGGCCGTGGTCATCTCGTCCCCGGGCACGCACAGCGGGTACTGGTAGCCGAGGTTCTCGTCCGCGCTTTCCGTCGGCTCCTCCATGTAGCCGTTCGGATCCTCCGGCGAGGCCGACTCGAACGGGTCGCCGGTGGCGATCGGGCAGGCGTAGGGGTCGCCGATCCACAGCGGGTTGCCGTCCTGGTCGAACAGGTACACCCCGGTGAGCAGATTGCCGTTCTCGTCATAGGCGTAGACGTCGCTGATGTAGGCGTACGAGTCCACCTCGTCGGAGGCCGATTCGATGTACCGGACCGGAAGGTTCCCGGTGAGCAGCCACGAGAACTGGTAGCCCGCCAGCGCGACGATCGCGATCCCTCCGGCGATCATCCAGCGGCGGCGCCTGCCGCGCCATTCGGTGGACTTGGCGCCGAGGCGCATCGAAGCCCACACGCAGACCAGGAGCACGGCGACCATGAGCAGCAGGCCGGGGAGCGAGCCGAAGATCGAGAATCCGGTGACGCCGTACTGGGCGGCCGAGAGCCAGTAGACGAACAGGGCCGCCACGATCGCGCCGCGCAGGACCCACCAGCCGGGGCGCAGGCGTTCGCGGAGCTCGGCGGAGTCGGCGTAGCCGGTGCTCACGGCGTAGCGGTCGGCGGCTGTCCTCACGCGGGCGAGGGCCGGGGCGGCGGTCTCGGAGAACTTGCGGCGCATCCTCTTGGCGACCGGCTCCTTGTCGACCTCGGCGGTGTCGCGGAGTTCGCGGGCGTAGGCCTCGGGGCTGCCGAGGAGGTCGCGGAGCGCGGCACCGGGTTCGAGGTCGGCGGCGACCTCGGTCAGGTGGGCGTCGAGTTCGGACATCAGGTCCTGCCGGATGTGCGTGGGCAGGTCGTTGAGGTGCCGCTCGACCGCGGCCAGGTAGGACGCGATCTCCGTGGACCGGTCGGGTGTGGTCGTCATGGTGCTGCCCTTCTTGGCTGACCTTCTTCAAGCTGCGGGTGTCGATGGTGCGTTGCTCATGCTGTGTAGACCGGTTTCGGCGTCGGCGCCGTTGCATGGTCCTGCTGGAAGGACTCCAGGGCGGGGCTGTAGCCGAGGACCGCGGCGGCGAACCCGGCGGGGCCGCCGAGGCGGTGTTCGAGGGTCTCGCCGGGCCGCAGGTCGGCGGCGACGTCGGCGAGGTGGGCGCGCAGGCCCGCGGTGAGGTCTTCGCGGATCTCCTCGAGCAGGTCGGCGAGGTGGCGCTCGACCTCGTCGCGGTAGGCGGCGGCCTCGGTCCGCGCGGGGGTGTCGGTCATCGGTCAGCCTTTCGTAGGCACGTCGAAAAGCGATCGCATCTTGGCGCTCACGTCTTCCCAGGCTTCGCGCGCCTGGCGGAGGTACTTCCGGCCGGGCTCGGTCAGCGAGTAGTACTTGCGGTGCGGCCCCGACTCGCTGGGCTGCACGTAGGTGGAGAGGTAGCCCGCCCGGTAGAGCCGCCGGAGCGTGCCGTAGACCGAGGCGTCGCCCAGATCGTCGAAGCCCGCCGCGCGCAGGCGGTTCAGGATCTCGTACCCGTAGCCGTCCTGGCGTTCCAGGACGCGCAGCACGATGATGTCGAGCAGGCCCTTGAGCAGTTGCGATCTGTCCACGCTATCCACAGTACCATGCATTGCACAGTAGTGGAGGCGTGCAAACGCCAACGGCCCCGCCGTTGCCGGCAGGGCCGTTGCCTATGCGCTGCTTACAGAGTGGCGCGGGCGGCGCGCAGGCGCGCCAGGCTCACGTCCTTGCCGAGGAGCTCCATCGACTCGTACAGCGGCGGCGACACGGTCTTGCCGCTGATCGCCACGCGCACCGGGCCGAAGGCCTTGCGGGGCTTGAGACCCAGACCGTCCACGAGGGCGGCCTTCAGGGCCTCCTCGATCGCCTCGGTCGTCCACTCGATGTCCGCCAGCGACGCGATCGAGGCGTCGAGCACCTGCGCCGCATCGTCCTTGAAAGTCTTCCTCGCACTGTCCTCGTCCAGCTCGACCTCGGGGCCGCAGAACAGGAACCGCAGCATCTCGACCGCCTGCCCCAGCGTCGCGCACCGCTCCTGCACCAGCGGCACCGCCACCTCGAGCACATGCGCCTGCTCAGGCGTGACCTCCGCGCCGAGCAGCCCCGCGCCCTGGAGCCGCGGCACGAGCAACCCGATCAGCTCCTCGACGTTCACCGCCCGGAAGTGGTCCGAGCAGATCGCGTCGAACTTCCTCTCGTCGAACCGCGCCGGGTTCGACTTCACGTCGTGCAGGTCGAAGGCCTCCAGGAACTCCGCGACGGTGAACACGTCGCGGTCGCCCGAGATCGACCAGCCGAGGGTCGCCACATAGTTCAGCACGCCCTCAGGCAGGTACCCGGCCTCCTTGTACTGCAGGAGGTTCGAGCGCGGGTCGCGCTTGGACATCTTCTTGCCGCGCTCGTCCACGATGAGCGGCAGGTGCGCGTACTCGGGCTCGGCGTCGGCGATGCCGAGCGCCACCAGCGCGCGCCACATGACGATCTGACGCGGCGTCGAGGGCATGAGGTCCTCGCCGCGGGTCACCATGTTGACCTTCATGATCGCGTCGTCCACGGGATTCGTGAGCGTGTACAGCGGCGAGCCGTCCCCACGCGCGATCACGTAGTCCGGCACCGTCCCGGCCGGGGTCGTGACCTCGCCGCGCACCGCGTCCCGGAACGTGATGTCCTCGTTCGGCATCAGCATCCGCAGCACCGGCTTGCGGCCCTCGGCGCGGAAGGCGGCCTTCTGCTCCTCGGTCAGGTCCCGGTCGAAGTTGTCGTAGCCGAGCTTCGGGTCGCGTCCGGCGGCGCGGTGGCGGGCCTCGACCTCCTCATTGGTCGAGAAGGCCTCGTAGGCGTAGCCGCCGTCGAGCAGGCGCTTGATCACGTCGGCGTAGACGTCGAGCCGCTGCGACTGCCGGTAGGGCGCGTACGGCCCGCCGATGTCGGGCCCCTCGTCCCAGGTCATGCCCAGCCACGAGAGGGCCTCCAGCAGCTGGTCGTAGGACTCCTCGGTGTCGCGCGCCGCGTCGGTGTCCTCGATGCGGAACACGAACTCCCCGCCCTTGGCCCGGGCGTACCCCCACGAGAACAGGCAGGTGCGCACCAGGCCCACGTGCGGGGTCCCGGTCGGGCTGGGGCAGAAGCGGGTGCGGACATTACTCACTGGGAACCACCTTGTTGGAGAGCGTGCCGATGCCGGCCACGGAAACGGAGACGGTCTCGCCCGCCTGGAGCGGCCCCACGCCCGCGGGCGTGCCGGTGAGCACCACGTCGCCCGGCAGCAGCGTCATCACCTGCGACACGTAGGCCACGATCGAGAACGGGTCGAAGACCATGTCCTTCGTGGAACCCAGCTGGCGCACCTCGCCGTTCACCTCGCAGCGCACCTCGGCGTCGGCCACCTCGGCGTCCGTCTCGATCCACGGCCCGAGGGGGCAGAACGAGTCGAAGCCCTTGGCGCGCGTGAACTGCACGTCCTGCTTCTGGATGTCGCGGGCGGTAACGTCGTTGGCGCAGGTGTAGCCGAAGACCGCGCCCTTCGCGGCCTCGCGGTCCAAGCCCCGCGCCCCGTGCAGGCCGATGACGACGGCCAGCTCGGCCTCGTGCTCGACCTGGTCGGAGACGGCCGGGAGCCGGATGAGCTCGCCCGGGCCGATCACCGAGGTCGAGGGCTTGAGGAAGATCAAGGGTTCCTTGGGGACCTCGTTGCCCAGCTCGGCGGCGTGGTCGGCGTAGTTGCGCCCCACGCACACCACTTTGGACGGGAGGATCGGGGCGAGCAGCCGCACGTCCTCGAGCGCCCAGCGCTGGCCGGTGTACTTGATCTGCGCGAACGGGTGGCCCTCGATCTCGGCGGCGGTGGCCCCGGGGCCCTCGCCTTCGAGCACAGCGAACGACATGCCGGTCGGGTGAGCGATCCGCGCGATCCGCACAGTCGGCCCCTCTCTGAGACTGGTTCGAAACCTTGCGGCCTCAGCTTAGTTCGGGGTCGGGGTCCACTCGACGCACTATCGCGCACCACGCCGTCGGATCACTGCCGGAACGGGCGCCGCGGCAGCGCGCTAGCGGACGAGCAGGAAGATGCCGCCGATGAGGACGGCGCCGACGAGCGCGCCGACGACGATGCCCATGCCGAGCCGCCGGACCTTCGCGAACAGGCCGATGAAGAACCCGAGCACGAACGTCAGGGGCGTGGCGATCAGGAGTGAGATCGCGGTGGCGCCGAAGCGGACCTTGAGGGTCTCGCCGATGTCGTCGACGAGCACGAAGCCGAAGGCGAAGGCCATGATCACGAGGATCACCAGGCCGAGGAAGAACCCGGACAGGAAGCGGCGGCGCCCATACACGGCCGAATCGGCGGCCATGGCCGCCGCGCGGGCACGATCGGTCTGGTAGGAAGTCACGATGCAACTCTAGTACGGCCTCACCAGGAACGCGGTGACGGCATTCGCCGCAGCGCGCGCATTGGAGGCGTCGGCGGCACGGAGTCCCCATTGGAAAGCGCTGAACCGGGCTGAGCAGGCCTCCCGTTCCGTGACGCGCCGATGCGAATGCCCGGACAGTCGCCCGTCACGTGCAAGACTGCCGTATGCGTCGTTTGATCACACTTTTCGTATTGCTCGGGGCACTGTTCCTCGCGCAGGCGCCCGCCGGAGCGATCGGCTCCCATCTACCGCAGGCCACCGCCTCCTTCAACGACCAGGTCTACAAAGTGGCCTACGACGGCGACACCGTCTACTCCGGCGGGGCCTTCACCCGAGCCAAGAACACCGACGGCACCTACGCCGGCCGCAGCTACCTCGCGGCCGTGAACTCGGCCACGGGGGCGCTCCTGCCGTTCGCGCCGGTCCTGAACGGCCCCGTCCACGAGGTCAAGACCGGCGGCGGCTACCTGTACATCGCCGGGAAGTTCACCGAGGTCGACGGGGTCGCTCGCTCGCGCATCGCCCGCTTCCGGCTCGACACCGGCGAGCTGGATGCGGCCTGGAACCCGAAGCCCTCGGCCACCGTCTACTCGATCGAGCCGGTCGGCTCCACGGTCTACCTCGGCGGCACGTTCCAGTCGGTCGGCGGCTTCGCCCAGCCGGCCCTCGCGGCGGTGAACTCCACTGACGGCAAGGTGATCACGGGCTTCACGCCGAAGGTCACCGAAGGCGCCGTGCGCGACATCCAGTACGGCCACGACCGCCTCTACGTCGCGGGCGCCTTCTCGATGATCGACGGCGACAAGCAATACGGGAAGCTCGGCGCGGTGAACCCGTCCTCGGGCGCCGTCGACCCCTCGTTCGTGTCCAAGGTGTACGTCCTCACCCGCGAGGTCGTGGTCGCCGGGGACCGCGTGTACGCGGCCCTGGACGGTCGCGGCGGCGAGGTCCGGGCGTTCACCACCACCGGCGAGACGCTCTGGTACCAGGCCACGGACGGCGGGATGCAGACCGTCGAGGTGTGGGGCAACACCGTCATCGGCGGCGGCCACTTCGACAAGGCCTGCGTCACCAACCACGCCGGCCCCCAAGGCCAGTGCATGGACGGCGTGCGCGCCCAGCGCGGGAAGCTCCTCGCGGTGGACATGAACGGAAAGCTGCTGGACTGGAACCCGGGCGCGAACGGCATCGTCGGCGCCTGGGACACCACGGCGCACCCGTCGGGCACCAACCTCGCCGTGGGCGGCTCCTTCACGACCTTCGGGGGCGGGGTGCAGGAGCAGAAGCGACTCGCGGTCTTCGACTAGAGCGGCAACGCAAAGGGCCCGGCCATCAGGCCGGGCCCTTTTTACGTGCCTGCCGCACGATCGGCGCGGTTCAGGCTTTGACCCGGTCTTGTGGACCGGGCCTTGTCGGTATCGCTCGTGGCGTGTCGGTAGGAGATAAGGACTTTGTGGGCTTGCGCCGGTTGAGGCCGTACGCCAGGCCGTCGGCCAGCGCGTTCCAGGAGGCCTCGATGAGGTTGGGGGCCACGCCGACCGTGGTCCACTCGGACTCGCCGTCGCTCATGGAGACGAGGACGCGGGTGACCGCGTCAGTGCCCTTGGAGCCGGCGAGGATGCGGACCTTGAAGTCGGAGAGCGTCAGCTCGGCCAGGCGCGGGTGGCGGGCGGCTAGGGCGCCGCGCAGGGCCGCGTCGAGGGCGTTGACCGGGCCGTTCCCCTGGGCGGTGGCGATGACGCGCTCGCCGTCCACGTCGAGGCGCACCGTGGCCTCGGCGACGGTGGTGCCGTTGGGGTCGTGGTCGACGATGACGCGGTAGGTGTCGAGCTTGAACGGCCGGGGGAGGCCGCCTTCGACCTCGTCGCGCACGAGCAGCTCGAAGGACGCGTCGGCGGCCTCGAAGGACCAGCCCTTGGATTCGAGTTCCTTGACGCGCTTGGTGATCCGGTCGAGCGCGGCCTTGTCTCCGGAGAGGTCGATGCCGAGTTCGCGGCCCTTGAGCTCGACGGAGGCGCGGCCGGCCATCTCGGTGACGAGGATGCGCATGTCGTTGCCGACGACGACGGGGTCGACGTGGTTGTACAGGGCCGGGTCGGCCTTGATCGCGGAGGCGTGGATGCCGGCCTTGTGCGCGAACGCGGCGTGGCCGGTGTAGGGGGCGTGCTCGTCGGGGGTCATGTTGGCGATCTCGGCGATCGCGTGGGAGATGCGGGTGAGCTGCTCGAGGCCGCCGTCGGGCAGGACCTTGAGGCCGAGCTTGGTCTCCAGGTTCGCGATGACGCTGAACAGGTTCGCGTTGCCGGGGCGCTCGCCGTAGCCGTTGGCGGTGCCCTGGACGTGCATGACGCCCGCCTGGACGGCGGCGAGGGTGTTGGCGACGGCGCAGCCGGTGTCGTTCTGGGCGTGCATGCCCAGGCGTACGCGCTCGACCGGGAGCACGGCCTCGAGACGGCGGCGCAGTTCGGTGACGGCCTCGGTGATGTCGGAGGGGATGCGCCCGCCGTTGGTGTCGCACAGGACGACCGCTTCGGCGCCCGCTTCGAGGGCGGTGCGTACGACCAGGGTCGCGTATTCGGGGTCGTGGCGGAAGCCGTCGAAGAAGTGCTCGCAGTCGATGAAGACCTGGCGGTCGTGCGCCCTGCCGGTGCGCACGGAGTCGGCGATCATCGCGAGGTTCTCTTCGGGGGTGGTGCGCAGGGCCTGCTCGACGTGGCGCATGTCTGACTTGGCGACCAGGCAGAGCACGGGGGCGCGCGAGTCGAGGAGGGCCTGGAAGCCCGGATCCTCGGCGGCGCTCGAACCGGCGCGGCGGGTCATGCCGAAGGCGACGAGCTTGGCGTGCTTGAAGTTCAGTTCATCGGCCGCGCGGGCGAAGAACTCCGTGTCCGAGGGGATCGCGCCGGGCCAGCCGCCCTCGATGTAGTCGACGCCGAGTTCGTCGAGGAGTTCGGCGACGGCGAGCTTGTCGGCGACGGAGTAGCGGAGGCCCTCCATCTGCGCGCCGTCGCGGAGCGTGGTGTCGAAGACGTGGAAGTCCCCGCCGCTGTTCGCAGATGCGCTGCCGTCTTGCGGGTCTGGTTGCGTCACTTGGTGCTCCAGGTTTCTGTACTTATCGGTCCGGCCGCCGCGGGGCCTACCTGAACGTTCGTTTGCCCTGAACGAAAAAGACCTCCTGCGGGCGCAGGAGGTCTGGCGTTCGGCGGCGGCATCTAACGAAGATGCTCCGCGGAACGCCCGCAGCTAATCATGAGCTGGAAGGTCACGAAAAGTAGTATGCCACCGGCCGGTCACGCGAACCATCATTTCCCATATAGTGGGATTCAGTGTGTCGTGATGATGACTCGGAATGCTTGCGCGCGTTGGCGACTCACCAGTCGGCTCGCAGGGCGCGGCGGCGCTGCCACCACAGGACCAGGGCCGTGCCGCCCGCGAGGGCCACGACGCCGGCCCCGATGCCCGCACCGAGGGCGGTGCCGGTGGTCGGCAGTGCCGGCTTCGGCGACTCGGACGGGTCCTCGGACGGATCTCCGGACGGCGACACCTGCTCCTCGCTCGAACTCGGCGACGGAGTCACCTCCACCGAAGCGGCCTCCATGAGCCACTCCTGCGAGTGCAGGCTCGCACCGTCATCCGTTCGCACGGCGTAGACGGCCGCGCCCTCGCTCGCCTCGGGGTTCGCCTCGGTCCCCAGGTAGTGGCCGTCGGGGGTGATGAGTCGGTAGTCATGATGCGATTGCCGGTCGTCGTAGACGATCGACCAGGTCACGGCATCGGCGCAGTCGACGAGGAAGACAGGGACGACGTCCTCGCCGCCCGCATCGGCGGTGAGGCACCACCCGGAGTCGGCGTGGACGATCTGGTGCGAGCCGAGCCCTTGGAACGCCTCGACGGGCCGGAGCCGCCACTGGTCGTAGTCGGCGGTCAGACGCGGGCTCCCGTCGGCCGCACCGAGCGGCGTTTCCACGTGCTCCTTGAGGTAGAGCTTGACCGGCCCTTCCGGAAGGGACTGCGCCTGGGCGGCGGCGCCTGATCCGACGGCGAGTATGAAGGCGACGGCCGCGGCGGAGGACACCGCGACGGCCGCTCGGAGATTCAGGATATTCACCTTCAAATTAGACCAAATGAGACATATTCTCGTTCGGTCCGTCCAGGTCGCGTCCTGCGCGGCACCGGAAGGCACCGGCGGTCAGCCGGTCGCCTGGGGTCCGACGCTCCCGCGGATCTCGCTCGCCGCGTCCCCGGCCGCGCGCAGCCGGTCGGCGGCGTCGGTGAGCACGTCGAGGGTCTCGTCGGAGCGATGGGCCGACAGCGCCTGCTGCAACCCGATCGAACCGGCCAGGCACTCCCCCGCGGCGCTCACCATGTCCTCGTAGGCGGCCACACCGCTCTCCAAGCGCTCGACCATGCGGTCGAGGTTCGCCCCGAGCCCTGAGCGCTTCGTATCGGGCGCGATCGCGATCGCCGCCTCGACGTCCTTGACGCCCAAGGCGAGCCGGTACAACTCCTGCCCGGCCTTCGCCGCCCCGCCGAGGATCGCCACGGCCTCGTCGTTGCCTTCGAGGCGTTTGGCCATCTGCTCCGCGGCGATCGAGGCCCGCTCCAGCCGCTCGTACGGGCGCAGGGCCCGGCTGCCGCGGAACTGGGCGCGGATGCGCCCGCGCCGGATCGCCTCGGCCGTCTCGCCGAAGAAGCCGCGGGCCTCCTTCGTCAACTGCGCCGGGCCGTGCAGCTCGAGCGAGTCGCGCTCGGCGGCGGGCATGGCCCGCGCGAGGCGCCGGTAGTCGAACCAGCGGACGACCGCCATCGCGGTCGAGAACCCGGCAACCGTCACCCACACGCCGTCGGCCGTGCCGAGACCCGCGTAAGGAACGAAGAAGGCGCTGCCGGCGACAGCGCCTCCCGCGATGGTGGTCCAGGACTTCGCGGAGGACAGGCGGGAGCGCAGGCGCTTGAACGCGCGCTTGCGTTCCTTCGCGTCCACCGGGATCCTCCTGGTCAGCTCTTGGTCTTGTCGGCCTCAGGCTCGGCCGTGCCCTCGTCGTTCCCGAGGGACGCGCGGATGTCGGCCAGACGGGCGTTGGTGACCGACTCCTTCGACTGGATCGCCGGAGTCTCCTTGCCGCCCGAGAGCTGCTCGCCCTCGAGCGAGGCGCGGATCTGGTCAAGGCGCGAGGCCCCGGCCATGTCGCGAGTGGCGCGATTCACCTCGAGGAGGCGGCCCTCCACGGAGTTCGAGGCGAGCTCGGCGCGGCCCATGGCGTTGGAGTAGCGGCCCTCGATCTTGTCGCGGATCTCGTCGAAGTTCGGCACGTTGCCGGGCGCGGCGGTCTGCGACATCGACTCCAGCGAGGAGGCGATGGTCTCCTGCATCTTGGCCTGCTCGAGCTGGCCGAGGAGCTTGGTGCGCTCCTGGAGCTTCTGCTGCAGGATCATCTGGTTGTTCTCAACGGCCTTCTTGGCCTGGTCGGCAGCGGTGAGCGCCTGGTCGTGCATCACCTTCATGTCCTCAAGGGACTGCTCAGTGGAGACCAGTTGACCGGCGAGGATCTCGGCGGTGGACTCGAACTGCTGCGCCTTCGCCTCGTCGCCGTCGGCGCGGGCCTTGTCGGCGAGCACGAGGGCCTGGCGGGCCTGGGCCTGCAGACGCTCCACCTCGGACATCGAGCGGTTGAGCTTCATCTCCAGCTGGCGCTGGTTCCCGATCACCGAGGCCGCCTGCCCCACCAGCGCCTGGTGCTGCTTCTGGGCTTCTTCAATCGCCTGCTGGATTTGAATCTTGGGGTCGGCATGCTCGTCGATCTTCGCACCGAAGAGCGCCATCATGTATTTCCAGCCCTTGACGAACGGATTGGCCATTATCGGGGTCCTTCCGGTGATCGCAACGCCGACATGCCTCTAGTGTCGGACATCGGCGCCACCTTTGTGGGACAGGGTGACGCCTCAATCGCCAAAACTACATCATCGACTGCTTTCAGGCCGCCGCGCGGACCACCGAATCGGTCACCTCGCCACGGCGGTGGCGAGAACGGACCTGTGCGATCGACGCGGGCGCGGCCGAGAGGGCACGGCGCCGGCGGGCGACCTCTTCCTGGGTCTCCAGCTCGCGCGGCCGCGGCAGCACCGCGACCTGGCGGCCCTGCGGCGCGGCCTCGCCGCGCTCGTGGACCGCGACCTCACGGGAGACCTCGGCGAGGACCTCGGACAGGCGCACCTGGAGCGCCCCGCACACCGAGGCGAGCAGCTCGCTCGACGGTTCCTTGTGGCCGCGTTCGATCTCGGAGAGGTACCCGAGGCTCACGTTGGCCTGCTTCGACACGTCGCGCAGCGTCCGCTTCTGGGCGCGGCGACGGCGCCGCAGGGTCTCTCCCAGCAGTTCCCTCAACAACACCATGGGGTCCTCCTCCGCGCCGCGATGACTCGTGCGAGCTCGCTCGTACGAGCCTAAGTGGGTCCTGCAAGCCTAGCTCGTCCGGTTCGGCTCACTCTTCCTTGATTTGAATGCTTTCCAGAGGTAATCCATTCCCGTCACCACGGTGAGGATGAGCGCGGCGCCCATGAGCCAGGGGCCGACCGCGTCCAGCGGCGAGGGCCACGGCCACAGGTACCAGGCCACGGCGGTGATCTGCAGGACGGTCTTGAGCTTGCCGCCGCGGTCGGCGGCGATCACGGTGCGCCGCAGCACGGCCACGCGCAGGGCGGTGATCCCGAGTTCCCTCAGAAGGATGACGGCGGTCACCCACCAGGCGAGGTGGTCGTAGTAGCTCAGCAGGACCAGCGAGGTGCCGATCAGGACCTTGTCGGCGATCGGGTCGGCGAGCTTGCCGAAATCGGTGACCAGGCCGCGCGAGCGCGCCAGCCAGCCGTCGACGAAGTCGGTCGCGGAGATGAAGACGAACAGGGCGCAGGCGGCCATGCGCCAGCCCGAGTGCTCCATGCCCGACAGGACGACGAACACCGCGAACACCGGCACCAGGAAGATCCGGGCCACCGTCACCACGTTCGCGATGTTCCACGGCGAGACCGGTGGGTCCTCGGTGGTCACCAGGCCTCCTCGACGATCTCCGCCACGAGGTCGACCCCGTGCGAGTCGACCACCTTCGCGGTCACGAAGTCGCCGGGCTCGAGGCCCTCCACCTCGCCGACCAGGGCGACGGTGCCGTCGACCTCGGGGGCCTGGTGGGCGCCGCGGCCGTCCACGCCGTCGTCCTCGACGGACTCGACCAGGATCCGCATGACCTCGCCCACGCGCTCGGCGGCCCGCTGGCTCACCAGCTCGTCGACGAGCATCGAGACGCGGGTGTGCCGCTCGGAGACGACGTCCTCGTCCACGTGCCCGTCGAGGTCCACCGCTTCGGTACCGTCCTCGTCGGAGTAGGCGAACACGCCCGTGGAGTCGAGCCGGGCCTCCTCGAGGAAGCCCATGAGCTCCTCGACGTCCTCCTCGGTCTCGCCGGGGAAGCCGACGATGACGTTGGTGCGGGCGCCGGCGAGCGGGTCGACGTCGCGGATCTGCTTGAGCAGCGCCAGGAAGTTCTCGGTGGAGCCGAAGCGGCGCATCCGCCGCAGGACCTTCGCCGAGGAGTGCTGGAACGACAGGTCGAAGTAGGGCACCACTTTCTCGGTTCGCTGCATCGCCTCGATGAGGCTGGGGCGCAGCTCGGCGGGCTGCAGGTAGGAGAGGCGGATCCACTCGATCCCGTCGATGGCGGACATGCCCTCCAGCAGGTGCTCGAGCGCCTGGGAGTCGGCGAGGTCCTTGCCGTAGGAGGTCGTGTTCTCGGAGACGAGGTTGAGCTCCTTGACGCCTTCGGACGCGAGCCAGGCGGCCTCGGCGAGGATCTCCTCGGGAGTGCGCGAGACGAACGAGCCGCGGAAGGACGGGATGGCGCAGAAGGTGCAGCGCCGGTCGCAGCCGGAGGCGAGCTTGAGGTTCGCGACGGGGCCGTCGGTGAGGCGCTTGCGCACGACCGCGAGGTGCTGCGGCGCACCCGCATCGAGCTGGGCGGCGTCGGCCTGCGACGAACGGGAGTGGCCCGGGACCACGGCGGCGGCGGCCTGGCGCGCGGCCGGGGCCAGCGGCAGGAGCTTGCGGCGGTCCGAAGGCTGGTGGGACTCGACCGTGCGCCCGGCGAGGATGTCGTCGAGGCGGGCGGCCATGTCCGGGTAGTGGTCGAAGCCGAGCACCGCGTCGGCCTCGGGGAGGCTCTCGGCCAGCTCCTTGCCGTAGCGCTCGGCCATGCAGCCGGTCGCGACGACCTTCGCGCCGGTCGAGGAGGCGTCGAGGAGGACGTCGATGGACTCGGTCTTCGCCTGCTCGATGAAACCGCAGGTGTTGACCATGACGACGTCGGCGTTCTCGCCGTCGTCGCTGATGCGCCAGCCGCCTGCGGCGAGGCGGGCGGCCAGTTCCTCGGAGTCGGTCTCGTTGCGGGCGCAACCGAGCGTCAGAAGCGCGACGCTCTTGGCGGCGCCACTTGCGGTCGATTCCTCGGAACGGGTCGAATGAGCTGCAGACACCAGGAAAGCGTACCCACCGGCGCGCCGGGAATGCCCCCGGCGGCGGGCGGGGACACAGTGAAACCGAGCGGTAGGGTGACCGACCTTACGGACCGGTCGCCCCTAAAGGCCCGTGTGCGGCGATTGCGATGCATACGGCGCGTACAGATCAGGACTATTCGCGCCCGCCTGCGCAGGGGCAACAGTGGATCACCGCACTTGGTGGCCATACCCTAGGCTTGTCCTATGTCCCCCAAAGACATCGCCCCAGCCCATCCCCCTGCCCGCCGATCGATGCTCGCGGTGCTCGCGACCGCGGCCGTCATGAGCGTCGCCGCCTGCGGCGCCGCGCCCACCGGCACGCTGCACACCCGCGCCGGATACGCGACGACCAGCGACGAGATCCCCGTCTCGGTGTGCCCCGCCGAGGACGAATCGCGGTTCGCCGGCGACGAGGGCCTCCTCGTCGGCGCCCACTTCGCGCTCCGCGTCGAGTGCGTCGCCTCGTTCGACACCGTCCCCGAGGGCTTCAAGCTCGACTACCTGTTCGGCGAGCACGTCAACCTGTACCCGCCCGAGCCCGGCTACGAGTTCACGATCGTCCAGTTCGCGAAGGAGACCGGCGCCGCGGCCGCGTACACGCCCGCGGCCGGCGAGCTCTCCGCCACCTTCACGATCGGCGACCGCACGTGGGACTTCGACGGCGAGGTGCCCGCGCCCGGCGCGGTCTACTTCACCGTCGCGAAGAAGGACGCCCCGATCACGCTCGAAGTGGTCGACTACGAGCGGGCCCAGACCATGGACCTGCGCGAACGCACCCGCGAAGGCCTCATTCAAGCCCTTTACACCGGCACCGCTTCGGTGGAGACCGAGCAGGTCGAAGGCTCGGTCGACGGCTACACAACTTCGGGCAGCTACGAGTACTGGTTCGACGACTGGGTGTACCAGACCCAGTTCGCCCTCACTCGTGAGGTCTTCCGGCCCGCCGACGGCTGGGTGGCCGAACCGGACCGGGCGGTCCTGACCGTCGAGTTCGGATGGCTCCATTCGGCCAGCGGCCTCGAATGGGGCATCGACCTCGAAGAGGCCCTGACGGTCTCGGGCCCCGACGGCGCGCTGACGCCGCTCACCGCCGACCACGTCGACGAGGACCTGTCCAGCGGCGACGGCGTCTGGCGGACCTTCACCCTCACCTACGACGTGCCCGCCGACGCGCTCGCGTACACGTTGAACTTCCACCCGAAGGGCCCCGTCAAGTGGCCCGAGGAGGACATCTCGCTGCCGCTCTCCGGCGAACAGGAACACGAGATCGCCGTGAGCTTCGCGTAAGAGCACAGCAACAGGGCCGGTTCGCTTCCGCGGACCGGCCCTTGCGGTCTCCCGCCTCAGCCCTGGAGCGAGGCGATGACGCCGTCGAGCTCTTCGGGCTTGACGAGCACGTCCCGGGCCTTGGTCCCCTCCGAGGGGCCGACCACGCCGCGCGTCTCCATGAGGTCCATGAGCCGCCCGGCCTTCGCGAAGCCGACGCGCAGCTTGCGCTGCAGCATCGAGGTCGAACCGAACTGGGTGGTCACGACCTGCTCGATCGCCTGGATGAGCAGTTCGAGGTCGTCGCCGATGTCCGGGTCGATGTCGCGCTTCGCGCCCGGGGCGGCGGTGACCTCCTCGATGAACTGCGGCTCCATCTGCGCCTTCACGTGGGCGACGACCGCTTCGATCTCGTCGTCGCTGACCCAGGCGCCCTGAATGCGCTCGGGTTTGGACGCGCCCATCGGCAGGAAGAGCCCGTCGCCGCGGCCGACGAGCTTCTCGGCTCCCGGCTGGTCGAGGATGACCCGCGAGTCCGCCAGCGACGAGGTCGAGAACGCCAGGCGCGAAGGCACGTTCGCCTTGATGAGGCCGGTGACGACGTCGACCGACGGCCGCTGCGTGGCGAGCACCAGGTGGATCCCGGCCGCACGGGCGAGCTGGGTGATGCGGACGACCGATTCCTCGACGTCCCTGGCCGCCACCATCATGAGGTCGGCGAGCTCGTCGACGATCACCAGCAGATAAGGGTGCGGGCGCAGTTCACGGCCCGAGGCCGGATCGGTCTTGAGTTCGCCCGAACGGACCTTGCGATTGAAGTCGTCGACATGCCGCACCCCCGCTTTCGCGAGATCCTCATAGCGCATGTCCATTTCCTTGACCACCCACTGCAAGGCGTCCGAGGCCTTCTTCGGATTGGTGACGATGGGATGGACGAGGTGCGGGACGCCCTCGTAATTGGTGAGCTCGACCCGCTTCGGATCGATGAGCAGCAACCGCACCTGCTCCGGTGTCGCCCTGACCAACATGGACACGAGCAAAGTATTGATGAGGCTAGATTTGCCTGAACCTGTGGCCCCAGCCACCAGCAGGTGCGGGGTCTTCGTCAGGTTAGTGAGGACGTAGCCGCCCTCGACGTCCTTGCCCAGACCCACGATCATCGGGTGGGCGTCGGATTGGGCCAGCGGCGAACGGAGCACGTCGCCGAGCGCCACGTCGTCGCGATCGGTATTCGGGATCTCGACGCCGACCGCGCTCTTCCCCGGAATCGGGTTGATGATGCGGATGTCGGAGCTCTTGACGGCGTAAGCGATGTTCTTCGACAGCTGAATGATCCGCTCGACCTTCACCGCCGGTCCGAGTTCGACCTCGTAGCGGGTCACCGTCGGCCCCCGGGTGAAACCGGTGACCGCGGCGTCCACTTGGAACTGCGCGAACACCTCCTGCAGGGCCGCGATGACCGAATCGTTGGCCTTGGAGCGCTTCTTGGAGACCGGACCGGTCGGGAGGAGGTCCATCGACGGGAGCCGGTAGTCGCCGTCCATGGCCGCGCCGCCGTCGGAGAGCGTCGGCTGCTCGATGCGCTTGGGCGGCGGCGAGTGCTTCGGGGGTTCGCGCACGGGCTCGGGCTCGGCCAGCGGCGTCGAGTCGCGGGCCGAGACGTGCTCCGAGTTCAGCTCGGGGACCTCTTCGGGGGCGAGGCGCGGCAGGACCGTGGTCGGGCGGTGGACGCGTCGGGCCTCTTCCTCCTTGAGGCGCTTGGCCTCGCGGCTCTCGGCGCGCGTCTTGCGGGCGCTCGGCGTCTCGTCCTCGTCCTCGTCGTCCTCATAGGCGTCGACCTTGCCGGTGGCGAGGCCCCAGAGGCGCCCGAGCTTGTAGGGCACCTGGTTGAGCGGCGTCGCCGTCACCACGAGGACGCCGAAGAGCAGCAGCAGGATCAGCAGCGGGAACGCCACGTAAGCCGAGACGCCCAGTGCGAGGCCGCCGCCCACGAGCCAGCCGATCTGGCCGCCCGCGACCATGCGCTCGCCCATATCGGACGGCAGGCCCGAGATCAGGTGCAGCAGACCGAGACTGGAGAGCCAGATCGAGGTCCAGCCCACGAGCGAGCGGCCGTGCGCGTCCTCCACCGGCATCTGCCGCATCACGCGCAGTCCCCACAGGACCAGCAGAACCGGGAGCGCACGGGTGGCCAGGCCCAGCATCCAGTCGAGGATGAACGCGAGCCGGTCGCCGACCGGGCCGGCGACGTCGAACCAGACCGCGCAGGCGAGGACGATCGCGATGGCGATGAGGAAGAGCCCGAGGCCGTCACGACGGTGCGCGGGATCGATGTCGCGGGCCGTAGCGGCCTCCTTGCCGACGGAGCGGGCCATCCAACCGGTGGACCGTGCGGTGCCGACCCAGAGGCCGCGCAGGCCGAGACCGAGGGCCTCGAGCGGTCCGGGGACCGCGTCCATGCCTTTGCGTTTGGCGGCAGTGGTCTTCTTGGCGGTTCGCTTGACCGCCTTCTTCGCAGTCTTCTTTGCCGCTTTCCGGGCGGCGGGCTTCGCGGGCTGCTTGGCGGAGGAGGCGGCGGGCTTGCGGCGCGCCGCGGGCGCGGTGCTCTTGCGAACCGTGCCTCCCTTGCGGGCGTTGCCGCCCGACCTGCCGCTCGTCCTGGCCATCATGCCCCATACGTTACCGCCCTCATGCCGAGCGGAGTCGGCGCGAAGGCAACCATGAAAACGGATAATGTGACCGCATGTCGAAAACTATCCTGGTGACCGGCGCGGGCCGCGGGCTCGGGCGAACCCTGGCCGAGCAGCTCAGCGCCCGCGGCGACAAGGTGATCGCGCACGCGCGGACCGAGTCCGCTCTGGACGGTGTGCCCCACGAGGCGAAACTGGTGCTCGACCTGGCCGAACCGGCGGCCATCGCGGACGCGGTGACCGGTCTGGGCCTCGACCGGCTCGACGGCGTGATCCACAATGCCGGGATCGCGCACATCGCTCCCGTGGCCGACCAGACCCTGGAATGGTGGGAGCAGACGCTCAGGATCAACGTGACAGCCCCGGCCGAGCTCACCCGCGTCCTGCTGCCGGCGCTGCGGGCCGCGCGCGGGCACGTCGTGTTCGTCAACTCGGGCGCCGGCATCGCCTCCGGACCGAAGTGGAGCTCGTACGCCGCGAGCAAGCACGCGCTCAAGGCGCTGGCGGATGCGCTGCGCGGCGAGGAGCAGCCCAACGGGGTGCGGGTGACGAGCGTGTACCCCTCGCATTTCGACACCGACATGCAGCGCAGTGTCCGCGAGCAGTATGACGCGGAGTACGACCGCAGTCGCGCGACGAGCCCGGAATCGATCGCGAAGACCATCACTGATCTGTTCCACACCCCTGAGGACATGGTCATCAACGAGCTCCGCATCGAGCCCCCGAACCCGCTGCCGATCCGCGCGAGAAGCTAGCAAATCCCGCTATATGCCTATAAATCCCCCTTAAGGGACCCCTGGCACAAAAATAACTCGGGGGTACGACACTCCTTGTCGCGCAGCTAAAAGCGATCATTGCTCGTCATTGGACGGCCGCATTTTCGGGGGACCCTGCCTGCGGCATCTGGCCAGTAGCATGGCGCGGGTGAACCCCGAAACTCCGCAGGAGCCCTCCGTCCCTTCGGTTCCGCCGGGCCCGCCCCCGATGGCGCCACCTCATGCAGCGTCGCCGCAGATGAGCCAACCGCAGCCCTACCCGTCGCAAATGGCGGCGCCGCCGGCGCCCGGGCCACCGCCTCAGATGGGGCAGCCGCAATTCGCAGGGCCGCCGCCGATGCTGCCGCCTCGGCCGCCTTCGGACCGGCCCTCGCCCGTCGGCCTCGCCGTCGCCGGGGTGGGCCTCGCACTGCTGTGCATCTCGATGCTGCTCCCCCGCATCAAGATCGACGACCCCGACGGGGAGTTCAGTTACTACTCCTTCGCAGGCGCCTTCGGCGCCTTCGGAGCCTCCGGCTATGGCATCGATACGTCCATAGTGGTCCTTTCAGTGGCGCTGCTCGCGGCGGTCGGCCTGAGCGCACACCGCAGTCCCGCGCTGCGCTGGCCCTCCCGCCTCGGCGCGATCGGCACCGCCGCACTGCTGGCGGCCTTCACCTACCACCCGGTCACGGTGCTGCGCCAGGCCATGGATTCCTTCGAAAGCTTGGACGAGTACGAAGACTACGAGGACGGGGCCTCCTCCACCGTCTCGCAGATCGACATCACCGCGGACAGCGGTGTCTACATCGCCACCGTCGCCGCACTGCTGCTTGCGGTGAGCGCCTTCCTGATGCAGGCGAACACGCGCAGGAACGAACAGTTCCCGGCGAGCCCCCACATGCAACCGCCCCCGCCCGGGAACAACCCGACGGTCTCCGTCAGTCCCGGTTAACGCCAGAACGCGGCGGGGCCGCGCCCACACGGGCGCGGCCCCGCCGCGGTTGTTCCTGTCGATCACACCTCGAGGCTGTGCCTCAAGCGTCCACTCAGACTTCGAGGCTGTGCCTTCTGCGTCCACTCAGACTTCGAGGCTGTGCCTTCTGCGTCCTCTCAGACTTCGAGGCTGTGCCTCAAGCGTCCTCTCAGACTTCGAGGACGTGCGGCACGATCATCGGGCGGCGACGATACGTGTCGTTGACCCACTTGCCGACCGTGCGCCGCAGGATCTGCTGGAGCTGGTGCGGGTCGGTGACGCCGTCCACCGCGGCGCGTTCGATCGCGTCGTTGATGAGCGGCAGCACCCCGTCGAACGCCTTCGGGTCTTCGGAGAACCCGCGCGCGGAGACCGTGGGGCCGCCGACGACCTTGCCGTTCTCGGAGTCGATCACGACCGTGGCGGCGATGAAGCCGCCGTCGCCGAGCACGCGGCGCTCGTTGAGCACCGGCTCGCCGACGTCGCCCACCGAGAGGCCGTCCACATAGATCAGGTTGTTCGGGACGTGCCCGACGATGCGGGCCACGCCGTCGACCAGGTCGACCACGTCGCCGTTCTCGATGACGATGACCTGGTCGACCGGAACCCCCGACTCGATCGCGAGCCGCGCGTGCGCCTGCAGGTGCCGCGCCTCGCCGTGGACCGGAATGAAGTTGGAGGGCTTGACGACGTTGAGCACGTACAGCAGCTCGCCCGCGGGGGCGTGGCCGGAGACGTGGACCTTCGCGACGTCCTTGTGGATCACGGTGGCGCCGGTGCGCGCGAGGCGGTTGATGACCCCGTACACGGCGGTCTCGTTGCCGGGCACCAGGGACGAGGCGAGGATGATCGTGTCCTCGGGCTCGACGGCGATGTGCCGGTGGTCGCCGGAGGCCATGCGGCCCAAGGCGCTCATCGGCTCGCCCTGCGAACCGGTGGACATGTAGACGATCTCGTCGGCGGCCAGGCGGACCGCCTCGTCCATGCTCACGAGCAGGCCGTCGGGGACGTGCATGAGGCCGAGGTCGCGGGCGATCGCCATGTTGCGGACCATCGAGCGGCCCACGAAGGCGACCTTGCGCCCGTGCGCGTACGCGGCGTCGAGGACCTGCTGCACGCGGTGCACGTGGCTGGCGAACGAGGCGACGATGATGCGGCCCTTGACGTCTTCGAAGAGCTTGTCGAGGACGGGACCGATCTGGCGCTCGGAGGTCACGAAGCCGGGGATCTCGGCGTTCGTGGAGTCCGACAGGAGCAGGTCGACGCCCTGGTCGCCGAGCCGGGCGAACCCGGCGAGGTCGGTGATGCGCCCGTCGAGCGGCAGCTGGTCCATCTTGAAGTCGCCGGTGTGGAGCACCAGGCCGGCCTCGGTGCGGACCGCGACGGCCAGCGCGTCGGGGATCGAGTGGTTGACGGCGAGGAATTCGCAGCCGAACGGCCCGAGCTGCAGGGTCTCGTTCTCGGCGACGACGACCCCGGCGGGCTTGATGCGGCGTTCGCGCAGCTTGGCCTCGACGAGCGCGACGGAGAAGCGGGAGCCGACGACGGGGATGTCGTTCTTGTGCTCGAGCAGGAAGGGGATCGCGCCGATGTGGTCCTCGTGGCCGTGGGTGACGACGATGGCCTCGATGTCGTCGAGGCGGTCGAGGATGGGCGTGAAGTCCGGCAGGATGAGGTCGACGCCGGGCTGGTCGACGTCGGGGAAGAGCACGCCGCAGTCGACGATGAGCAGGCGCCCTTCGTATTCGAAGAGCGTCATGTTGCGCCCGATGGCACCGAGCCCGCCGAGCGGGATGACGCGCAGGGCGCCGTCGGGGAGGGCGCTGGGCGCGCCGAGGTTCTTGGGTCGAGTCAGGCCCATCAGGCCTCCTTCAGGTCGGCGAGGGCGTTGGCGATGTCGGCGGTGAGCGCTTGGTCCGCGGGTAGGAGCGGGAGGCGGGGTTCGCCGGCGGGCACGCCTTGGCCGTTGAGGCCGGCCTTGACGGCGATGATGCCGGGTCCGCGTCCCATGAGGGTGTTGACGGCGGGCAGGAGCCGGTCGTTGATCGCGGAGGCCGTGGCGTTGTCGCCTTCGTCGTAGGCGTCGAACATGGCGTTGAGGTGCTTGCCGAGGAGGTGGGCGACGACGGAGACGATGCCGACCTGGCCGGTGGCGTAGGCGGCGAGGTTGAGTTCGTCGACTCCGCAGTAGAAGGCGAGGCCGGTGTCGACGCGGACTCGCTGGGCCTTGGCGAGGTCGCCGGTGGCGTCTTTGACGGCGATGATCCGCGGGTGCTCGGCGAGGCGGGCGAAGGTGTCCTCGCCGATGCCGATGACGGAGCGGGGCGGGATGTCGTAGAGCATGACCGGCAGGTCGGCGGCGTCGGCGATGGCCGTGAAGTGGGCGTGGACGCCGTCCTGGGTGGGCTTGTTGTAGTAGGGGGTGACGAGGAGGAGGCCGTGTGCGCCGGACTTCTCGGCCTGCTGGGCGAGGAGGATGGAGTGGCGCGTGTCGTAGGTCGAGGCGCCGGCGATGACGTGGGCGCGGTCGCCGACGGCTTCGAGGACGGTCTCGATGACCTGGGTCTTCTCGGCGTCGGTGGTGGTGGGGGATTCGCCGGTGGTGCCGTTGACGACGAGGCCTTCGCAGCCCTGCTCGTCGACGAGGTGGCGGGCGAGGACGGCGGTTCCGGGTACGTCGAGTTCACCCGAGGGCGTGAACGGCGTGATCATGGCCGCGAGTGTTCGCCCGAAGGGGCGCGTTGCGTTGCGCATGTTGCTTTCACCAATGCTGGTTCCGGCGGCCGGGGCGCCTGCGCCCGGCCGCTCGCTGCGTTGTAACTGTCTCAAGTCTGTTCGCCGCACCGCCGTGAAATGGCGGTACGGGGATGTGCCTGCGGCTCTAGCCCTCGGTGACGTAGGGGCTGGAGGCGACCTCGGTGCCGTCGTCGAGCTTCGTGATCTGGAAGTCGGCGAAGACGTTGGCGGCCTTCTCTTTGAGCTGCTTGAGGCATTCGATGGCCAGCGCCCGGATCTCGACGTCGGCGTGCTCGGAGGCGCGCATGGCGATGAAGTGGCGCCAGGCGCGGTAGTTGCCGGTCACGACGATGCGGGTCTCGGTTGCGTTGGGCAGTACCGATCGCGCCGCTTGGCGCGCCTGCTTTCGGCGCAGCGTGGGGTTGGCGACGTCGGCGAACTGCTTTTCGAGGCCTTCGAGGAGGTCGTTGTAGGCGCTCTGGGCGGCTTCGGCTGCGGCGAGGAAGCGCTTGTGGAGTTCGGGGTCGGCGGCGATGGCGTCGGGTTCGACCATGGCGGCGTCGCGCTCGGGGACGTAGCGCTGGGAGAGCTGGGAGTACGAGAAGTGGCGGTGGCGGATCAGTTCGTGGGTCAGGGATCGGGAGATGCCGCTGAAGTAGAAGCTGACGGTGCCGTGTTCGAGGACGGAGAGGTGGCCGACCTGGAGGATGTGCTCGAGGTATCCGGCGTTGGTGGCGGTCTTGGGGTTGGGCTTGGTCCAAGACTGGTAGCAGGCGCGACCGGCGAATTCGGCGAGGGCTTCGCCTCCGTCGGCGTCGGTCTCCCAGGGGACTTCGGCCGGGGACTCGAAGTGCGTCCAGGCGATGAGTCGGACGTCCATCGGTACGATTTCGGGCATCCCCGCTCCCCCTCGTTTCGTGTTCGGTGCCTGTTATTGCTGGTTCTCGACTCTCTGAGGGTACTCGGCAGCGGAGTGTGGTCCGGCACGCGCCCGGCTTCGGGGGGTGTCGCGGGTGCTTGCGCGTGGGGGTGGTGGTTCGGATCGCACTGTCTGGTTCCATGACGCCGGTTGACAGACGTCAGAAATGATGTCATCATGGTGTCATGGATTTGACGCCGTATATCGAATCGCTCCGCCGGAGCCTCACCGCTGCCGCCGCGCCCGGTGGCGAGGAAGCCGCGCGGACCGCTGAACTGCTGTCCGAGGCGCTCGACGCGGGGGCTCGCCTGGCACTCATGGAGGCGCTCTCCGAGGCCGCCGCCGAGATCACCGCGGGTCTCGACCAGGCCGGTTCCTCGGCGTCGGTCGATCTGCGCGTGCGCGGCCGGGAGGTCGACCTTCGGGTCAGCGGCGGCGAGACCGCCGAGATCGCGCCGCCTCCGGCCCCGCCGGTGGACGACGACGTCGCCCGCATCACGCTGCGTCTTCCCGAGTCGCTGAAGGAGGACGTCGAGAAGGCGGCCTCCGCCGACGGCGCCTCGGTCAACGCTTGGCTGGTTCGCGCGATCAACAACGCGGTCCACGCCTCGCGCACCTCGGGCCAGCCCGCCGGCGCGAAGTACAGCCAGCGCATCACCGGCTACGCCAGGTCTTAGAGGAGCTGCTCCCATGAACGAGTACACCGAATTCACCCACGACGGGCCGATCACGGCGGCGATCACGCTGGCCGACGGCTCGGTCACCGTCACCGCCCACGAGTCGGACACGGTGCTGGTGGAGATCAAGCCCGCGCAGCGCCGCTCCGAGGGCGACGCCGACGCCGCCGACCTGGCTCGCGTCGAGTTCGAGAACGGGCACCTGCGCGTCGTGGCGCCCGAGAAGCCGCAGAACTGGTTCTTCCGCAAGGAGATCGGGGTGCACCTGGCGGTGAAGGTCCCGGTCCGCTCGGAGATCTCGGTGAAGACGACTTCGGCGCCGATCAGCCTGCACGGCAAGCTCGGTGCGGTCTCCATCAACACGGTCGCCGGCTCGGCGACGGTGGAGAACGCGACCAGCGTGCGGGCCAACACCGTCTCGGGTTCGATCAGCGTCATCGACGCGGTGGAGGACTTCCGGGCGAACACCGCTTCGGGCCAGGTCCGGGCCGACCACGTCGGCGGGGACTTCTCCGCGAAGACGGTGGCCGGTTCGATCACCGCCGAGCGGCTCGATTCGAACGCCAACGTGAACACGCTCTCGGGCGGCATCGAGCTGAGTGCGCTCAGGTCGGGTTCGGTCAAGGCGAACACGGTCTCGGGGCGCATCACCCTCGGCGTGGTCCCGGGCACGGACATCTGGGTCGACCTGGACGCCAAGGCGGGTTCGGTGACCTCCGAGCTGGCCACGGGCGACACCTCGCCGGCCCCGTCGAACGGCGGCACGAGCCTCGAGGTGCGGGCCCGCTCGGTCTCGGGCGACATCTACCTGCACCGCGCGAGCGCTTACGCCTAAAGCTGCGACACAACACCCACATGAGGGCCCGGCTGCGCGAGCGGCCGGGCCTTGGTCATACGTAGAAGAAGCTGAACGGCTCCCACGGCAGGTTCCGAGCGATGAAGAAGACGCCCCAGACGATGAGGAACGTGGTGAGCGCACTGGGCGTGAGGTGGAACGTCGGGAGGCGCCAGGTGCGGCGCGGGACGAGGCGCGGCAGGGCCCAGGCGAGGTACATCCAGACGATGAACGGGGCGGCGAAGACGGCCATGAGGTGGTGTCGCGCGGCCTCGGGCAGGTTGAGGGTGACGAGGTAGTAGAACGCGCGGGTGCCGCCGCAGCCGGGGCAGTCGAAGCCGGTGGCGATCTTGAACAGACAGGTGCTCGGGCCGGTGTTGTCGGTCGGGTTCGTGGCGACGACCCCGGCGGCGGCCGCGGAGAAGCAGCCGAGGATCGCCAGCGGCGCGAACCACGGGTGCGCGAGCACGCTCCCGACCCAGCGCTGGACCGGATTGCCGCGCTTGGGTTCCGGCGCCTGGCCGGACTGCGAAGCCAGGGCGGCCTCATCGACTGCGCACACATCGCCTCCTCCCCGACAGCCTAACGGGAGCGGGCGAACGACGGCCGTCCACGGGCACAGCCAGAGGGACCGAGGCCCGTTCGCAGGCCCCAGCAGCAAGGGTGACATCGGGGTCCGACAATCCGGCTCGCAACCTTTCGCGGGCACGGCGAGCGCGACCGGCGCCCGATCTCGACGCCCCCAGTCGAAAGGGTGACAGGAGGGATCCCGACAATCCAGGCTTGGCGAGTCGGTCGAAAGCGCTGATTCGGCGCTATTCCGGGCCTACGCTCAGGTCATGCTGGGTCATATCGCTCGCCGCGTGCTCGTCGGCTCCGCCGCGCTCGGACTGCTCGTCGCCACTTCCGGGTGCCTCCGGCTCGACCTCGGTCTGCAGGTCCGGCCCGACGACACCGTGGGCGGCACCTTCACCGCCGCCTGGAGCGAGGAGTTCATGGAGAGCGCCGCGGACCAAGGCCTCGACCAGTCGCAGCTCGACGCGTTCCTCGACGCGCTCCTCGACGGCGTGCCCGGCACCGAGCGCACCCCCTACGACGAGGACGGCTTCGTCGGCCAGACCGCGACGTTCACCGACCGCCCGCTCGCCGACTTCGCCGACTTCGGCGGCGACGACTGGGGCTATCTGCGCCTCGAGCACACCGGCCGCGAATACGGCCTCGAAGGCCACTGGGACCTGCGCGCCGCCGGCTTCCTCGACCCTGCGGCGTTCGAGGACGCCGAGATCCTCCTCAGCGTCGACTTCCCCGCCCGCGTCACCGAGCACAACGGCACGCTCGAGGGCCGCACCGTCACCTGGACCATGACTCCCGGCGAGGAGTACGACCTCAACGCGACCGCCGTCGAGAACAGCGGCCTCGCCTTCCTCATCGCCGGGGCCGCGTTCATCGTGGTCGTCTGCGCGCTGCTGTGGCTTTGGCAGTCAGCACGTTTGCGCCGGTACTCGATCGGCAACCACTCCTCTTGACACCGCGCGGGCCGGGCCGTTAACTCCGGCACAAACCGTAGCCGTCTCGTGTACGGCCCGTATTCTGGTGAGCCTGCTCGGCGTAAGGGATCTGTAACACCAGGGGGGAGGGTCGGTGACGCAGTACGAGTCGAAGACCAAGGGCCGCAAGCAACATGAGCCGGGCCTGGAACTGAGCATCGGTCAGGTCCTGGCCGCCACGGGAGCCACCGTCCTCGGCGCGGTCCTCGCCAAACTCCTCGGACTGTGGGGCACCCTCGCCGGCACCGCCGTCCTCAGTGTCTGCTCCTCCATTGGCGCCGTGCTCATCCTCCGCGCCATCCGCAGCACCGGCGAGAAGATCAAAGAGCAGATCACCGCGCTCGCCCCCATCGCCAGGGGAAAGGCCAGCGCGGCCAGCGTCGAGACCAGCACCGCCACGGTTGAGAGCAGCACGGTTGTGAACGGCAAGGTCGAGAGCGTCACGGCGACGGCGAAGATCCCCGACACCGAACAGCTCAGGGCGCTCAACGCCGACACCGTGGTCCTCGCGGACACCGACGAGATCGTCGTGCCGGCCGATCCCGCCCCCGAAGGCCACATCACCAAGACCTCGTCCCGCAAGCGGACCCTCGTCGCGATCCTCATCTCCAGCGTCCTCGTCTTCGGCATCACCATCGGCACCCTCTACCTCCTCGGCACCTTCACCGGCGACCCAGAACGGTTCATCAGCGACAACCCGCAGATGATCGTCAACGAGGTCCCCGTCGAGACCGACACCGCCGAGGACGCCACCTCGGAGGCGCCCGGCGAGTCCGCGCCCCCGAGCGAATCGGCCACCGAGGAGACGCCCTCCGAGAGCACCTCCCCCACCGAATCGGCGACCTCCGAGACCCCCAGCGAAGCCCCCTCAACCGACACCAGCTCCGGCGGCTCCGAGGAGACCGTCAGCCCCACCCCCGAGGACGAGGCCGTCACGGAAAGTCCTTCCGCGGAATAGACGAGAAAAGGGCCCGCCGTTCGGCAGGCCCTTTTTCGTATGCGTCTAATCGAGCAGGTCGTCGATACCCACCGTGAGACCCGGCCGCTTGACGACCTCGCGCACCGCGAGCAGTACCCCGGGCATGAACGAGGCCCGGTCGAGCGAGTCGTGGCTGATCGCGAAGCGCTCGCCGGGACCGCCGAAGCGGACCTCCTGGCTCGCCACGTACCCGGCCGAGCGGATCGCGTGGATCCGCACGCCCTCGATCTCGGCGCCGCGTGCCCCCTGCGGGTCCGTCTCGGTCGCGTCCGGCATGTCGGGCAGCTCGGCCTCGGCACGGGCCGCGGCGATCACCCGCGCGGTGTGCACGGCCGTGCCCGAAGGCGCGTCGACCTTCCGCGGATGGTGCGCCTCGATGATCTCGGCCGAATCGAAGTGCTTGGCGGCCTTCGCCGCGAACTGCATCATCAGCACCGCGCCGATCCCGAAGTTCGGGGCGATCACGGAACCGACCTCAGGGTCCGCCGCGAGGATCTCGCGGGCGGCGTCCAGGCGCTTCTCGTCGAAACCCGACACCCCGACGACCGTGTGGATCCCGTGCTCCACGCACCAGGCCAGGTTGCCCATGACCACGTTCGGCAGCGTGAAGTCCACGACCACGTCGACGCCCTCGAGCTTGTCGAGCGACTCGTCGCGCCCGCTCACCGTGGCGACCAGTTCCAAGTCCTCGGCGGCGTCCACCGCCTCGCACACGGCCCGGCCCATACGGCCCCGGGCGCCGAGCACACCCACCTTGATCATTTGAAATCCTTCTGGTCGAACGGCCCCACGGCCACGGTCGTCATCGGCTGCGACAGGATCTCGGAGGCCACGGCCTTCACCTGGTCCACGGTCACCGCCTCGATGTCGGCGAGCTCCTGCTCCAGGCTCAGGTGCGAGCCGTACAGCAGCTCCTCGCGGCCCAGCCCGTTCATGCGCGAACCGGAGTCCTCCATCGACAGGACCATGCCGCCCTTGCTCATGCCCTTGCCGCGCCGCAGCTCCTCGTCGGTGACGCCTTCGGCGGCCACCTTCGCGAGCTCGGCCAGCACCAGTTCGCGAACCTGGTGGACCTTGTCGGGGTTGGACCCGGCGTAGACGCCGAACAGGCCGGTGTCCGCGAAGTACGTCGAGAACGAGTACACCGTGTACGCCAGGCCGCGCTGCTCGCGCACCGTCTGGAACAGCCGCGAGGACATGCCGCCCCCGAGGATGTTGTTGAGCACCTCGAAGGCGTCCTTGCGGTCGTCGTGCCGCGAGAACAGCCGGCAGCCGACCACCAGGTGCGCCTGCTCGGTGTCGTGGCGCTCCACCTGGAGCCGCACCGGTTCGGGCAGCAGCTCCTCGTCATGGCGGCGCTGGCGCGGCACCTCGACACCGCCCAGGATCGGCGCGAACGCCTCCGCCACGAGCTTCACGGTCTCGCCGTGGTCCACCCCGCCCGCGGCGCACACCGTCAAGTTCGGGGCGCGGTAGTGGCGGCGGTAGAACGCGTAGATCTGGTCGCGCGTGAGCGCCCGCACCGTGTCCGGGTCGCCGGCGATGTCGCGGCCCAGGGCCCCGTCGCCGAACAGCGCCCGGTTGAACAGCTCGTGCACCACGTCCGACGGCTCGTCGGCCGAAGCGGCGATCTCCTCGAGGATCACGTCGCGTTCGACCTCCACGTCAGCGGCGGTCACCAGCGAAGAGCACAGGGCGTCGCCGAGCACGTCGACCGCCATCGGGAGGTCGTCGTCGAGCACCCGCGCGTAGAAGCAGGTCAGCTCCCGCGCCGTGTACGCGTTCGACTCCCCGCCCACCGACTCGATGGACTCGGCGATCTCAGTGGCCGTGCGCTTCGCGGTCCCCTTGAACAGCAAGTGCTCCAGGAAGTGCGAGACGCCGGCGAGCTCGGGGGCCTCGTCGCGGGCCCCCACACCGACCCACACGCCCACCGAAGCGGAACGCATGGTCGGAACGGATTCGGTGAGCACACGCAAACCGCCGGGCAGCACGGTCAGTTTGACCGTGCCGCCCAGCGGATCGTCAATCAGCGTGTGAGTCTGGGGTCGACTCATCTACTCTTCCGAGCCTCCGCCTTCGTCGCTGCGGCGGGTGCGGCGGCGACGGCGTTCGCCGTCGCTGGAGCCGCCGCCGGAGGAGGCGCGCTCACCGCGGTCGCCGCCGGAGCGCTCGCCGCCGCCGGAACGCTCACCGGAGCGCTCGCGGTCGCGGCGCGGGCCGCGGTCACCGCGGTCGCCCCGGTCCCCGCGGGACTCCTTGCGCTCGGCCGGACGGCCCTTCTTGTACCCCTCGGGCTCCTGGCCCTCCGGGTACACCTTGTCCAGGTAGATCTTGCCGCGGTTGTCGATGTCGCCGATCTCGACCTCGACCTTGTCGCCGACGCTCAGCACGTCCTCGACCCGCTCGACGCGCTTGCCGTCGCCGACCTTCGAGATGTGCAGCAGACCGTCGCGGCCCGGCGTCAGCGAGATGAACGCGCCGAAGTCGGTGGTCTTGACGACCGTGCCCAGGAACCGGTCCCCCACGTTCGGGAGGGTCGGGTTCGCGATCGCGTTGATCGTCTCGACGGCGGCCTGCGCGGCCTCGCCGTTCTCCGCCGACACGTAGATCGTGCCGTCGTCCTCGACCGTGATGTCCGCGCCCGTGTCGTCCTGGATCTGGTTGATCGTCTGGCCCTTCGGGCCGATGATCGCGCCGATCTTGTCCACGGGGATCTTCAGGGTCGTGATCCGCGGCGCGGTCGCGGCCAGCTCGCCCGGCTCGCTGATCGCGTCGAGCATGACGTCGAGGATCGCGTGGCGGGCGTCGTTGGCCTGCTGCAGCGCCTTGGCCAGCACGTCCGACGGCAGGCCGTCGAGCTTGGTGTCCAGCTGCAGGGCCGTCACGAACTCGGCGGTGCCGGCGACCTTGAAGTCCATGTCGCCGTAAGCGTCTTCAGCGCCGAGGATGTCGGTCAGCGTGACGTACTTGGTCTCGCCGTCGACCTCCTCGGAGATGAGGCCCATCGCGATGCCCGCGACGGGGGCCTTGATCGGCACACCGGCGTTCATCAGCGACATCGTGGACGCGCAGACCGAGCCCATCGAGGTCGAACCGTTCGACGCGAGCGCCTCGGAGACCTGGCGGATCGCGTACGGGAACTCCTCGCGGCTCGGCAGCACCGGCACGAGCGCACGCTCGGCGAGCGCACCGTGGCCGATCTCGCGACGCTTGGGCGAACCCACGCGGCCGGTCTCACCGGTCGAGTACGGCGGGAAGTTGTAGTTGTGCATGTAGCGCTTCTTGCTGACCGGCGACAGCGTGTCGATGGCCTGCTCCATGCGCAGCATGTTCAGCGTGGTGACACCCATGATCTGGGTCTCGCCGCGCTCGAACAGGGCCGAGCCGTGCACGCGGGGAAGAATCCCGGCCTCGGCGGCGAGCGGCCGGATGTACGCCGGGAGGCGACCGTCGATGCGGACGCCCTCGGTGATGACGCGCTTGCGGACCAGCTTCTTGGTGAGCGAGCGGAGCGCGTTGCCCAGCTCGTTCTCGCGGCCTTCGAAGTCCGCGCCGAGCTTCTCGAGCATGACCGACTTGACGCGGTCGAGCTCGTCCTGGCGGTCGGTCTTGTCGGCGATCTGCAGCGCCTGGTCGAGCTCGGCCGAGACGGCCGCTTCGACGGCGGCGTACGCGTCGTCCTGGTAGTCCAGGAAGCGCGGGTAGTCGGCGACCGGCTTCGCGGCCACGGCGGCCAGTTCGGCCTGGGCGCGGACCAGCTCGGCGATGACCGGCTTGACGGCCTCGAGGCCGCTCGCGACGACCTCTTCGGTCGGCTTGGTGCCGCCGGCCGCGATGAGCGCGAAGGTGTTGTCGGTGGCCTCGGCCTCGACCATCATGATCGCGACGTCGCCCGAGTCGAGGACCCGGCCGGTGACGATCATGTCGAAGGTGGCCTTCTCGATCTGCTCCAGGGTCGGGAACGCGACCCAGGTGCCGTCGATGAGGACGATGCGGGTCGAGCCCAGCGGGCCCGAGAACGGCAGCCCGGAGAGCTGCGTCGACATGGAGGCGCCGTTCATGGCGACCACGTCGTACTCGTCACGGGCGTCCACGGCGAGGATGGTGCCGATGACCTGGACCTCGTTGCGCAGACCCGACACGAAGGACGGGCGCAGGCCGCGGTCGATCAGGCGGCAGGTCAGGATGGCGTTCTCGCTGGGGCGGCCTTCGCGGCGGAAGAACGAGCCGGGAATGCGCCCGGCGGCGTACATCCGCTCCTCGATGTCCACGGTCAGCGGGAAGAAGTCGAAGTGGTCCTTCGGGTTCTTCGAGGCGGCCGTGGTCGAGAGGACCACGGTGTCGTCCATCTGGACGATCGCCGAGCCCTGGGCCAGCTTGGCCAGGCGTCCGGTGCTGAAGACGATCTTGCGGGTGCCGAACGCGCCGTTGTCGATCAGGGCGGTGGCGTGGTGCTCTCCGAGGTTGAAGGCCTCGGGTGTCCGTTCGTTATCGGACATAGAGTGTCGATCTCCTTTTGCAGCGCACAGCGCTGCGTAGTACGAAAAGCGCCGCTCCCCTACGCGCTTTCCGGTCTTCGATCGAAGCACTCGGAAGCCCGGCCCCGCTTCGCGCGGGGCGTTCCGGATGCCACTACCGAGGACCGGGGCGGTCTCTGGCGAGCCGCGCCGCGCCTCGCTGCGAGGCGCTGCGGTCGAGCGTGGTGCTCAAGGCCCACCCTACGTTACCCGGCCGACGCGGCGGCACTGGCGAAGGAAAAGTGAGCCGTGACAGGCGCCTTAGTAAAGAAAGCGAAAGGGAGCGCCCCTCGCGGGACGCTCCCTCTCACAAGTCGCTGTTAGGCGTTGTCGCGGATACCGAGCTTCTCGATGAGCGCACGGTAGCGCGTGATGTCTTCCTTCTTCAGGTACTTGAGAAGGCGGCGGCGCTTGCCGACCAGGAGGAGCAGGCCACGACGCGAGTGGTGGTCGTGCTTGTGCACCTGGACGTGAGCGGTGAGCTCCTTGATGCGGGTCGTCAGGATCGCGACCTGGACGTCGGTGGAACCCGAGTCGCCCTCGGACAGACCGAATTCCTTGATGATCGCGGACTTCTTTTCAGCGTCAAGCGCCATGTTCGAACACCCTTTCGTGAGTTACGGCCAACCCGCGGTGTCGAGCAGGCTGGTCAAGAGACAACCTGACCAGGCTAACAGGGCGTCAGCCCAGCTCCAAAGCCCGGCGGGTGTCTGCGACGTCCGTCTCGATCTGCGCGATCAGCGGCTCGACCCCTGCGAAGGCGATCTGGCCGCGCAGGCGCGCGGTGAAGTCCAGGCGGACCTTCGCCCCGTAGAGGTCGCCGGAGAAGTCCAGGAGGTACGCCTCGACGGTGCGCTCGGTGCCGTCGAACGTCGGGTTCGTGCCGACGCTGATCGCCGCCGGGTACCGGTGCGAGTCGCGGTGGAGCCAGCCGGCGTACACCCCGTCGGCCGGGATCGCGGTGCCCGGCGCAATGTCGAGGTTCGCGGTCGGGAAGCCCAGCGACGTGCCGCCGCGGCCGGCGCCGTGCACGACGGTGCCCTCGACGCCGTAGTCGCGCCCGAGCACCTCGGCCGCACCCGCGACTTCGCCCTCGGCGAGGAGGCGGCGCACGCGGGTGGACGAGAAGGCCTCGTCATCAGCAGTGAGGGTCTGCGGCAGGACCTCGAAGTCGAACTCCTCGCCGAGCTCGGCGAGCTTCTTGACGTCGCCTGAGGCCTTGTGGCCGAAGCGCCAGTTCTCCCCCACGACGACGGCCTTGGCGTGCAGGCCGCCCACGAGCACGTGGCGCACGAAGTAGTCCGGGCTGAGCTGCGAGAGCTCCTTGGTGAACGGCAGCACGCACACCGCGTCGACGCCGAGTGCGCCGAGCAGCTCGATGCGCCGCGAGACGCTCGAGAGCTGCGGCGGCACCGCGTGCGGTGCGACCACGGCGGTCGGATGGGGATCGAAGGTGACGACGACGCAGCGGGCCTCGCGCTCGGCGGCGGCCTTGGCGGCGGTGCGGATGAGGGCGGCGTGGCCGCGGTGCACCCCGTCGAACACGCCGATGGCGACGACGGAGGCGGGCCAGCCCTCGGGGGTCGCGTCTATTCCACGCCAGGTTTCCACGGACCAGATCTTGCCACTCCCGCAACGCGGACGGCACCCTGATGCGGCCATAGTGATGGAGGCGCGGCGGCGCCTCCATATAGCGGAAGGGCTAGAGCATCAGCGACTCGTCGGCGTTGCCGCCTGAGGCGAAGATGATGAGCAGCAGCACTCCCACGGCCACCACCAGCATCATGCCGACGAACAGCCAGCTGTTGCCGGCCGGTTCGGCCAGGCGGGGCTGTTCCTCGGCGAGGACGTTGGGCTCCCGGTGGTCCGGCTCCTGCCGCACCTGTTCGGCGAGTGTCAGGCGGAATTCCTCTGGCAGTTCTTCTGCAGCGCTCGGGTTCATGACGACTCCTGACGGCGAGAAAACGGGCGGGGACCTCTCCGTCAATTGTTGAGAGATCGTCGGCTATCCGACCGTCGTTTCCAGGAATCCGCCTGACAACGATCCCATTTCACCCTCGTGGAAATTACACGCTCGTGACCGACCTACCACGCGAAACGTCCGATAGACGACCGATCGCGCCCCTCCTCGCCAATCTCGTGGAATGTTCGAGTCCAAGAACTCCGACCGATAGGAGGATTGGCATGAAACGCAAGTTCCTGGCATGCGTCAGCGTCGGCGTGTTCCTCGCCGCGGCGACCGGCACCGTCACGGCATCGGCGGCCGGAACCGGCTGCACGCAGACCGGCGATTACACCGTCTGCACCACGGACCCGAACGGCGGCAAGGACACCGCGATCGTCACCGAGGTGGTGCGGCAGATCGACACCACCCGGAAAGGCGACACCGTGCGGGCCGCGGTCTACCAGTGGACACTCGAGAAACCGGTGGCGCCGCTGACCGAGGCGCTGGTGCGGGCCGAAGGGCGCGGCGTCGATGTACGGGCCGTGGTGGGCACGCTCAGTGCCCAGCCTTCGATGAACGACGCCGTGATCAGCAAGCTCAAGGCCGCAGGGGCGCAGGTCCGCCAGTGCGCCGACGGGTGCCTGCCGAACGCCGACGGCACGCGGAAAGGGCCCGACCACAACCGCTTCTTCCTCATCGACCGCGGCGGTTCGCCGTCGGTGCTGGTGACGAGCTTCAACTTCAAGGGGGCGATGGCGACCCAGGCGCACAACCTGATCGGGGTGCACGGCGACCGGCAGCTGTTCGACTTCTACAGCGCCTACTGGAGCCGCCTCTACTCCAAGGACTGGACGGGCTGGACCGACAAGAACAGGAGCACCACCGGCAGCCTGGCGCGGGCCTGGGTGTTCCCGCGCGGGGCCGACCCGGTCGTGGAGCAGCTCAAGGAGATCACCGGCTGTGAGAAGGGCGACCGAGTGCTGGTGGCGCACGCGAACTTCCAGCCGAAGCGCCCGGCGGTGCGGGCCGAACTGGACCGGATCCAGGGGCTCGGCTGCCAGGTCCGGGTGGTGGTCCTCGACAAGGAGACGAACAGTCCGGGTTGGATCAAGGACGCGCTCGGTTCGTCCAACGTGCGGGTCCACGACGCGCACCGCAACAAGTACATCGTCGCGGAGGCGAGTTTCGGCGGAAGGCACCGCTCCGTGGTGTGGACGGGGACGCACAACCTCAACGGCAACGCGATGAAGCACGCGGACGACAACCTGATCCGGGTCGCGAGCCGGCCGGTCGCGGATCTGTACGCGCAGCACTTCCAGCAGCTGTGGAACGGCGCCAATTGAAAAGAGGGGAGGGGCCGGAGCCCCTCCCCTCTTCGACGGTCTCGCTCAGCCCTTGACCGAACCCGCGAGCAGCCCGCGCACGAAGAAGCGCTGGAGCAGCAGGAACACCACGAGCGGCACGATGATCGCGATGAAGGCCGCGGCCGGGAGCCGCGTCCAACCGAAGCCCCAGGTCCCGGCCATGTCACCGAGGACCGCGGTGAGCGGCCTGGTGGCCTCGCCGGGGGCGAAGGTGCGGCCGACGAGGAAGTCGTTCCACACCCACAGGAACTGGAAGATCGCGATCGAGGCCAGCGCCGGGGTCACCAGCGGCAGCACCACCTTGCGGAAGATCTGCGAGTGGCTGGCCCCGTCGATGCGGGCGGCCTCCATGACGTCGGAGGGGAGTTCCCGCATGAAGTTGTGCAGCAGGAAGATCGCCAGCGGCAGGCCGAAGATCGAGTGTGCGATCCAGACCTGGACGATCGTGTACACGCCTTCGAGCTCCCACGCGGGCATGAGCGTCATGTCGCCGATGTGCAGGCCCTTGCTGAAGATCGCGAGCAGCGGGATGAGCGCCATCTGGAGCGGGACGACCTGGAGGGCGAAGATGCCCACGTACAGGAGGTTCCGGCCCTTGAAGTTGATCCACGAGAGGGCGTAGGCGGCCAGCGCGGCGAACGCGACCGGCACGAGCACGCCGGGGATGGTGATGACGACCGTGTTGATCAGGTTGCGGATGAGCCCGCCGCCCTGGGAGTCCGAGTAGAGGACGTAGTTGTAGTTGTAGAGGCTGATCGAGCCCGGGTCGGCGAAGAAGTTCCACCACCCGGAGGTGCGGATGTCGTCGTCGGGCCGGAGCGAGGAGATGAAGAGCCCCGCGGTGGGGATCGTCCACAGTACGGCGATGACGAGGGCGACGAGGCTGGCGACGCGGCTCGACAGGACGCGTCGTAGGCGTTCGCCGCGGGTCTCGCCGATGCGCGCGATCTTCTCCTTCGGTGACGCTTCGGTGGTCATCGGGCCTCCAGTTCCTGGCGGCGCATGTTGCGCACCTGGTAGATGACGACGGGCACGACGAGCAGGAACAGCAGCACGGCCAAGGTGGCGCCGCGGCCGTCGTCGTTGAGGCGGAACGCCTGCTCGACCATGTTGTGGGCGAGGACGTCGGTTTTGTGATGGCCCTGGGTCATCGCGCGCACGATGTCGAAGAGCTTGAGCGTGGCGATGAAGACGGTGACGGCGACGACGAGGATGGCCGAGCGGATCGACGGGACGGTGATGTACCAGAAGATCTCGGAGGGCTTGGCCCCGTCGATGCGGGCGGCCTCGATCATGTCGATGGGCACGCCCTTGAGCGCGGCCGAGAGGACCACGGTGGCGAAACCGACTTCGATCCAGATGAGGACGACCATGAGCAGGAGGTTGTTCCACGGTGACTCGTTGAGCCAGTTGACCGGCTGGAGCCCGAGATTGACGAGGGCCGCGTTGAGCAGGCCGATCTGGTTGCCGCCGGTGCCGCTGTACTGGTAGACGAACTTCCAGATGATGGAGGCGCCCACGAAGGAGATGCCCATGGGCAGGAAGACCAGGGCCTTGTAGGTGCGTTCGCCGGCACGGCCGTCGATGAGGACGGCGTAGATCAAGCCGAGCGCGGTCGAAAGCAGCGGGACGATGATGATCCACGCTGCGGTGTTGATGAGGGTTCGCAGGGCGCCGGGATCGGTGACGGCCCAGGTGTAGTTCTCCATGCCGACGAACGCGGAGCCGTCGGAGTTGAAGAACGACATGACGACGGTGCGCAGGGCCGGGTAGACCAGGCCGATGAGCAGGAACAGCACGGCGGGTGCCAGGAATACGAAGGCGATCGCTCGGCTGCGGTCGCGGCGGGAGGCGAGTTCGGCGAGTCCGTAGAGGGCCAGGAGGATCGCGATGAAGGCGATGAGGCCCACGGCGAGGAGGCCGAACCGGTCGAGGTAATCGGAGATGTCCACGTTGAGTGACTCCAGTTGTCCGGGCAATGGGCCGAGCGGGGCCTGTGAGGACCCCGCTCGGCTTCGCTATTGCTACACGGGCCGGATCTTACGGCCAGGAAGCTTCGATGTCGTCTGCCATCTGCTGACTGGTCTTGTCGCCGTCGACCCACTCGACCACACCGGTCCAGAAGGAGGAGGCGCCGACCGCACCGGGCATGAGGTCAGATCCGTCGAAGCGGACGGTCACGGCCGGGTCGATCAGGATCTCGGTGGCGAACTGGTTGATCGGCGTGGTGGCGTTGGCCGGGTCGACGCCCTGGCGGGCGGTGCTCCACGGGCCGGTCTGGAGACGGGCGTTGTGGTAGAGCTCCGAGGCCAAGAACTGGCGGACCATTTCAGTGGGCTCCGAGTCGGAGAACGCGGCCACGAACTCGCCGCCGACGAGCATCGTGTTGTCGCCCTCGTTGGCCTCGGGGAAGCGGAACGCGAACACGTCGCCGTCCTCGGCCACGGTGGTGCCCTCAGGCCACATGGCGCCGTAGAAGGACGCCTGGCGGCTCATGGCGCAGCTGCCGTCGGCGATCGGGAAGCCGGCCTCCTGGAAGGCGGTGGCGCTGATGGTGTCGGTGCCGCCGTAGACGTACTCCTCGTTCTTGAGGATGGAGCCGGCCTTGTCGATGGCCGTGACGATCTGCGGGTCGTTGAACGGAATCTCGTGGGTGACCCACTGGTCGTAGATGTCAGTGCCTTCGCGGAGGACGATGTCCTCGATCCAGTCGGTGCCCGGCCAGCCGGTGGCCCCGCCGGATTCGAAGCCGACGCACCAGGGCATGACGCCGTCGGCGGCGATCTTGTCGGACAGGGCGATCAGGTCGTCCCAAGTGGTCGGGACCTCGTAGCCGTTGTCGTTGAAGAACGACGGCGAGTACCAGATGAAGGACTTCGCGTTCGACGAGTGCGGCGCGGCGTACAGCGTGCCGTCGATGGTGCCGTAGTTGAGCCAGTCCTCGGTCCAGCCCTCGGTGGCGAGTTTGGTGACCTCATCGGACGCCGGCTTCAGGCTGTCCGCAAAGTTGGACATGAGGCCGGGCTGCGGGAAGAGCGCGATGTCGGGGGCGTTGCCGCCGTCGACGCGGACCTTCATGTCGGACTCGAACTCGCCCGAACCCTCGTATTCGATGGTGGCGCCGGTGCAGGATTCGAAATAGGCCCAGGCCTCCGTCATCTCGTCGGCCTCCACGTCTCGGATGGAGCCCAGGATCGAGACGGTCTCGCCTTCGAGGTCGCCGTACTGCTCGTAGTTGGCGCAGTCGGTGGCGTCGTCGGGGACCGCTCCGCGGCCCTCGTCCTCGTCCTCTGGTGCGCCGCATGCCGTTACGGCGAGCGCGATGGCACTGGCGGCAGCCGCAAGGCAGGAGACTCTTCGTGTCTTGCTCATCGGGGAAATCCCTCTCTTCGCAGGTGTGGTGCTCCCGGCGAGTCCGACTGCCTCCCTGTCCCCACCCTTGGGGAACCGCTATCACTGGTTCCACCCCTGGTGGTGACTGCCTCACCCGCCGTAGGGCGACGCTGGCAATGGTGCTCTGGGTAACACTGAATGTCAAGTGTGCATTGCCGAATCGTTACCGGGTGGCATTGGATCGATATCTGTTGACACCCGCGTCGTGGGAGCGATACCAATGGCGTATCATTCCGGGGCCCGGCAACCCATGCTGTTACGACGAAACAGCCCAAGCTCGCGAAAGGTGCGATCGATGACGCAGCTGACCTTCCCCGAGGGATTCCTCTGGGGAACCGCCACGGCCTCTTACCAGATCGAGGGCGCGGCGAACGAGGACGGCCGGGGCCAGTCCATTTGGGACACGTTCTCGAACACGCCGGGCAAGACCTGGCGCGGCCAGTCCGGGGCCGTGGCCTGCGACCACTACCACCGCGTGGACGAGGACATCGCGCTGATGACCTCGCTCGGCGTCGACACCTACCGGTTCTCGATCGCCTGGCCGCGCATCCAGCCCGACGGCACCGGCCCGGCCAACCCCAAGGGCCTGGACTTCTACGACCGGCTCCTCGACAAGCTCGTGGCGGCCGGGATCAAGCCGATGCCGACGCTCTACCACTGGGACCTCCCGCAGTCCTTCGAGGACCGCGGCGGCTGGCCCGAGCGCGAGACCGCCGAGCGCTTCGGCGACTACGCCGCCATCGTCGGCGCCCGACTCTCCGACCGCGTCCACACCTGGTGGACCCTCAACGAGCCGTGGTGCTCGGCGTTCCTCGGCTACGGCAACGGCCACCACGCGCCGGGCCGCACCGAGCCCGCCGCCGCGCTCGCCTCGGTCCACCACCTCAACCTCGCCCACGGCCTCGCCGTGCAGGCGCTGCGCGCGGCCGGGGCCGATCTGGTCTCGATCGTGCTCAACCCGACCCAGTGCCGCGGCGAGGAAGAGGCCGTGCGGACCGTGGACGGCATCGCGAACCGGGTCTTCTTCGACCCGATCCTGCGCGGCCAGTACCCCGCCGACGTCATCGAGCGCACGCAGCACCACACCGACTGGTCCTTCGTCCAGGACGGCGACCTCGCGCAGATCCACCAGCCGATCGACGTGCTCGGCGTGAACTACTACAGCCCGACCTGGCTGCGCGCCAACCCGGACGAGCCGGAGAGCCCGGTCGGCCCGGGCACGATCGGCGTCGAGGGCTACACGCCCGAGGGCCTGGAGTTCACCGACATGGGCTGGGCCGTCGACGCCACGGGCCTGACCGACCTGCTCGTGCGCATCCACAAGGACTACGGCGTGCCCACGATGATCACCGAGAACGGCGCGGCCTACCCGACCGGGCCGGGCGAGGACGGCGAGGTCCACGACGAGGAGCGCGTCGCGTACCTGCGCTCGCACATCGCGGCCGTCCACGACGCGATCGAGGCCGGCGCCGATGTGCGCGGCTACACCGCCTGGTCGCTCATGGACAACTTCGAGTGGGCCTTCGGCTACGACAAGCGCTTCGGCATCGTCCACGTCGACTACGCGACTCAGAAGCGCACCCCCAAGGACAGCGCGAAGTTCTACTCGAAGGTCATCGCCGACCACGGCCTGACCAGGTAACGCCAGCGCGGCCCGGAGATCGCGCACCGCGCGCTCCGGGTCGGCGGCGCGCATGACCGCGCCCATGACCGCCACCCCCACCGCACCCGCCTCCCTTGCGGCGAGAGCCCGGTCGGGGCCCGTCACGCCGCCGAGCGCGTACATCGGGACCGGGCTCGCCGCGCACGCCTCCGCGAGCGCGGCGAGCCCGATCGCGGGCCCGTAGCCGGGTTTGGAGTCGGTGAGCCAGATCGGCGAGTACGTGCAGTAGTCGAGGCTCGGGTCGATCGTCACGCCGAAATGGACGGATCGGCCCAGCAGCGCGGGCCGCGACTCGGGGACCGGGAAGCGCTCCGAGAGGTGTGCCGCCTCCACCGGACCCAGCGGGTCCGCGACGATGAGGGAACCGCCCGCCGCGTCCAGGATGGGCCGCAACTCTTCCGCCAGAGCGAGGCGCTCCTCCCACCGAAGGTGCTTGTCGCGCAGGACGAGTGCGAACGGCCCGCCGCGCAGGGCGAGCGCGACCTGCTCGGCGAGGGGCCGCGGGCACCCCGGCAGGTCGGAGAGGACGAGGAGCCGGTGCAACACGGTCCCGATGCTACGACGGGAGTGGCGTGAGTGCCATGTGTCGCCTCGCGTCCGTCTCGCCATTGCTTCCGGGTTTTAACACTTATGTATCGGTCCACGTCTCGAACTTGCGTAATTCACGACACAGGTGCGAAACTTCAAGGGATGAACATCGGCGATCAAATCAACGTGCTGCGCACCGAAGGGGAGCGGATCGCTGTCGCTGGTGGAGAACTCGCACTGAACGCGAGTGTGCCCACCTGCCCGGGCTGGAACGTCAAGGACCTCTTGACCCACATCGGGACCGTCCATCGTTGGGCGGCGGCGATCGTGGGCGAAGCGTTGCCTTACGATCCGCGGAAACAGGAATTCCAGCACATCGTGGGGCCCACGCCCCACGACGACCTGCTGGTCGACTGGGTCCGTGAAGGCATCCGGCGGCTCGCGGCCACCTTGGAGGCCGCCCCGAGCGGACTCCAGTGCTGGCAGATGTTCCCCTCCGAGTCCTCGCGCCGATTCTGGGTGCGACGGCAAGCCCACGAGACCACCATCCACCGCGTCGACGCCGAACAGGCCCGAGGCGACGAGATATCACCGATCCGCCCCGAATTCGCGGCGGACGGCATCGACGAACTGCTGCTGGGCTTCCACGGCAGGCCGTCGAGCAGGGTGCGGGCGCTGCGTCCGTCCGTGCTCCACATCCATGCCACCGATCTCCCGCCGGGACGCGGCGACTGGTACGTCCACCCCACCGACACGGGCCCGCTCGTGACGTTCAGCGAGGTCGAGACCCCGCACTGCGTCATCGAAGGCCCGGTGGAGCTCTTGTACCTGGCGCTGTGGAACCGGCTGCCGTTCGACGACCTGCTGGTCCGCGGGGACCTGGCACTGCTCCACTTGTGGCGCAATTACTCCGCGGTCCGCTGGGTCGACCCGGTGGACGTTTGAAGAGCCTACGATTAGCGACTGGAGCGCTACAGTACGAAGTCGCAGGTAGTCCAACGGTAACGGTCCGATTTGTCCGGGGTGTGCAGAAGGGGCGCGCTGCTGCGCGGCTTCGGGTGCGCGGGATCGTATGCTCACCAACGTGAACCAGGATTCTGTGACGCACAGCCATGTCATCCCGAACGACGCCGTACCCCGCGCCGCGCTCTGGGTCCTGGTCCCGGCCGCGGCCCTGACGATCCTCGGCATGATCCTGCTGTGGCCCTCCGGGGTCGCCGACGCCGAGGCGATCGAGGCTTACGGCACCGAAGTCGAC
Organism: Glycomyces rhizosphaerae; assembly: GCF_042647865.1. Classification (NCBI taxonomy): domain Bacteria; kingdom Bacillati; phylum Actinomycetota; class Actinomycetes; order Glycomycetales; family Glycomycetaceae; genus Glycomyces; species Glycomyces rhizosphaerae. Next base: position 131,076 of record NZ_JBHRWO010000021.1, on the reverse strand, counting down.
GGCCACGTCCTCTCCGTGCACGAGACCGAATGCGACGAGGCCGACGCCGAACTCAACGAGCAGCTGCAGGCCACGGTATGCGGCGACGTCGTCGTGCGCCTCCTCAGCGGGGAGCACGAAGGCGAGGAGACCGTCGTCGACATCCCCAGCGGCCCGGGCGCGCCCGTGGTGGAGGCAGGGGACGACGTCATCCTCATCTACACGCCCGACTCGGTCTCGGGCCAGCAGTACCACCTCATCGACCACGACCGGTCGAGCGCACTGTGGGCGCTCGCGATCGCCTTCGCGCTCGCCGTGGTCGCGTTCGGCCGCTGGAAGGGCCTGCGGTCGCTGGTGAGCCTCGGCATCACCTTCGCGGTCGTGCTGCTGTTCATGGTCCCGGCCGTCCTCGACGGGTCCTCGCCGATCCTGGTGGCGGTCGTCGGCTCGGCCGCGATCATGCTCGTCTCGCTCTATCTCGGGCACGGATGGAACCGCACCACCACCGTGGCCCTGTTCGGAACGCTCGCCTCGCTCGTCGTCACGGTGCTCATCGCCGAGGCCGCGGTGAACCTGACGAAGCTCAACGGGGTCCTAGACGAGAACACCACGAACCTGGCGCTCCAGTACCCGATCGACATGTCCGGCCTGCTCCTGGCGGGCATCCTCGTCGGCGCGCTCGGCGTCATCGACGACGTGACGGTCTCCCAGGCGGCCACCGTCGACGAGGTCGCGAAGGCCAACCCGAAATGGAGCCCGGCACGGCTGTTCAAATCGGGCATGCGCGTGGGACGCGACCACATCACCTCGGTCGTGAACACGCTCGTGCTCGCGTATGCGGGCGCCTCGCTGCCGCTGCTGGTGCTCATCGCAGCCGCGAACCGGCCCTTGGAGCAGATCCTCACCAGCCAGATCATCGCCACGGAGATCGTGCGGTCCGTGGCAGGCACGCTCGGCCTCATCGCAGCCGTGCCGATCACGACCTGGCTCGCCGCGACCCTCGCACGCCGCCAGCCGAAACCGAAGGCGCCCAAGGAACCCAAGGACAAACCGGGCCCGAAGCCGAAACCGAAGCCCGAGCAGAGCACCTGGGACGAGGACGAGTCGCCTTACCCGCCTTCACATCTGCGCTAGACCCTCTCCGCCGCGGCCATGAGCTTGCGTGCGGCCAGGTGCAGCGCCTGCAGCACCGTCATCACCGCCGGGCGGCCCGTCGAGGCCGTCCGGTGGACCACGTAGACGTCCCGGCCCGGCAGGTCCTCCGCGACCCGACGCACCGCCACGTCCTTGCGCTCGGCCGCGGCCATCCACGGCGCCACCGTCACCCCGAGGCCCTTCGCGACCAGCGTGAGGATCGTGTCGAGGCCCTCGAACTCCGAGACCGGCGCGCTGATCCCCTCGGCCCGCCAGAGCCGGGCCAGCGCCATGCGCGAGGGCTCCCCGTCCGGCGACGCGATCCACGACTCCCCCGCCAGCTCGTGCGCCGAAAGGACCTCCTTGACCGCCAACGGGTGCTTGACCGGCAGGACCGCCACGAGCGGGTCGTTCACGAGGTGGTGGAACGTCAGCGGACCGGTGGTGGCGGGCCGGCGCTGGCCCGACCAGTCGTCGATGAGCGCCAGATCGATCTCGCCCGAGCGCACGCGCGCCAGCGACTCCGAGACCGTGTGCTGCTGGAGCAGGACCATCTGGAGCTCGGGGTAGCGGCGCAGGCGCCGCACGATCGGCCCGGCGAGCGCCACGGCCACGGTGGGGAACGCGGTGACGGTGACCCGGCCGCGCGGCTCGGCGGACTCGGCGGCGAGGGAGGTCTCGGCGGCGTCGATCGCCTCGAGGATGTGCGCCGTGTGCTCCACGAGGCGGCGTCCCGCGTCGGTCAATTGGGCGGACCGGGCGGTGCGCTCGAGGAGCGACACACCGGTCTCCTTCTCCAAGGCGGCCAACTGCTGTGAGACCGCGGAGGCGGTCTGGCCGGTCGCCAAGGCAGTGGCGGCTATCGATCCCTGGGCCGCGAATTCGTAGAGAAGTCGCAGGCGGCGCACGTCTAGCATAAGGAAATCTTACCCTCGGCGAAAGGTAGAAATACTTGCGTTGATGCTCGTCGTGGGGGAGATTGGGGACCGTCGAACGGACTATCCACCAAGGAGTCACCCGTGACCGTCTCCGCCACCCTCGCCGCCAACGAAGCCATCGCCGCTCGCCGCGCAGCCGGGCAGGAGGTACTCGCGCTCGGCTTCGGTGAAGCAGGGATCCCGGTTCACCCCTTGCTGAGCCAGCGGCTCGTCCAGGCCGCCGGCCAGATCGCGTACGGTCCCGTCGCCGGGATCGAACCGGCCCGCGAGGCCGCCGCCGGGTACTGGAGCCGCCGCGGCATCCCCACGGACGCGTCGCAGGTGCTGCTCGGGCCCGGCTCCAAGCCGCTGCTGTTCGCGCTCCTGCACGCCGCCGAGGGCGAGGTCGTGCTCCCCGCGCCCGCTTGGGTCTCGTACGCGGCCCAGTCGCACCTGCTCGGCCGCGAGCCGATCCGGGTGCCGGTTCCCGACGGCGAAGGCGGCGTGCCCGACGCCGCACTCATGGACGCGGCGGTGCGCGAGGCGCGCGCCGCCGGCCGCGACCCGCGGATCGTCGTGGTCACTCTGCCGGACAACCCGACCGGGCGCCTCGCCTCCGAGGAGTCCGTGCAGGCCCTCTGCGAGACCGCGCGCGAACTCGACCTCGTCATCGTGGCCGACGAGATCTACCGCGACCTCGTATTCAAGGACGTCGCGTTCCCCTCCCCCGCCAAGTGGGCGCCCGAGCGCACGGTGACCACCACGGCGCTCTCCAAGAACTACGCCCTCGGCGGCTGGCGCGTCGGCGCCGCCCGCTTCCCCGACTCCGACCTGGGCCGCCGGCTCCAGGAATCGGTGCGCGGCATCGCCTCCGAGATCTGGTCCTCCACGCCGATGCCGATGCAGCACGCGGCCGCGTACGCCTGGTCCGACCCGGCCGAGCTGGTCGAGCGCGTCGCGATGGCGCGGCGGTTGCACGGCTCGGTCGCGAAGGCGGTCGCCGAGGTCTTCGCCGCCGTCGGCTGCGAGGTGCGGGCCCCGCAGGGCGGGTTCTACGTTTGGCCGGACTTCTCGCCGCTGCGGGCCGTCCTGGCCGAGCGCTGGGGCGCGACCACGAGCGCGGACCTCGCCCGGGTGCTCCTCGACGAGTTCGGGGTCGTGGTGATCCGCGGGGACGCGTTCGGTGACGCCCCCGAGGCATTGACCGTGCGTGTGGCGGTCACCGGGATCTACGGCGAGTCCGACTCCGAGCGCCTCGCGGCGCTGGTCTCGAACGAGCCGCTCGAGATGCCGTGGATCGCCGAGGCCCTGGAGGGTCTGCGGGACAAGCTGAAGGCGCTGGTGTCCTGAATCATTTCCAGTGTTCGTAGAGGGTGATGGCCGCGTACACGCAGGCCACCACCACTACCAGGGCGATGCTGAGAAGGACCGCCCCCACGAAGCGCTGGATCTCGAGCTCGCGGCCTTCCCTGACCGGCCCGCGCCAACGGCCGTAACGCCAGTGGTCCTCGTGGCCGAGCTGGTCGTCGGCGACGTCCAGCAGGAGTGTCTGGAGTTCGGCGACGCTCTGGGCCCTTTCGGCCAGCTGCCGCCGCAGACGGTACTCCGGGGCGTCGATCATGCCCTTCCGCCGGGCCCTGGCGAGTCGGTCGAGGGCGATGCGCCTGTCGGCCCTGGAGGCCCGGGCGACATATGCGTCCATGACGTGCTCCCACCTGTACTGATGTCCATCATGACAGAGATGAATGTGGTTTGCGTTCCCCGTTTCCACTGGTCGTACACATAGGGGAGTCCCAGGTAACACTCTGCGCTGCAGTTGCCTTCTCCGGGCAAGGGAAAGGGGCCGCTGTACAGCGGCCCCTTCTCGTCGTGTTCGGCGGATTATTCGAGGAGGTCCGAGACCGCCCTCGCCAGGTCGGTGTCCTTCGCGGAGACCTTGTTCCCGGCGGAGTGGGTGGTCGCGGAGACGCGGAGCCTGTTGTAGTTGATCGTCAGGTCCGCGTGGTGGTTGCGCTGCTCGTTCAGGAAGCCGACGGCGGCCGCGGCCGCGAGGGCCCGGAGGTGGCCGTCGAAGGTCCACGTCTGCTCCAGTCGGTCGCCGACGTGGCTCCAGCCGGGCAGTTCCGACAGCGCGAGCTCGATCTCGGCTTCGGTCAAGGGTTGGTCGCTCATACTTCGATTCTCACACCTGCCGCGCCCGGCGTCCGAGTCCCGGCCCAGAAGCTTCAGTCCTCGTCGACGAGGGCCACTTCACCGGTGTCGAGGTCGTAGACCGCGCCGACGACGAGCACGCCGTCGAGGTTGTCGCGCCGCCCCAGGTCGGCGACGGTGCGGCGCACCTGGAGGCGCATCGCGCGCGAAGCGGCCTCTTCCGGCTCCTTCGTCTCCGACCACGCCTGGGACGCGGGCTGCCACAGCTGCTCGACGAGGTAGTCGGTGCGCGGGTCGTGGGTGTCGTCCTCGACCGCGTGCAGCGCGGCGTTGATCGCCCCGCACCGCTCGTGCCCGAGCACGACCACCAGGGACACGCCGAGTTCGGCGACCGCGAATTCGAGCGAGCCGACCGCGGCCCGGTCGGGCACGTGCCCGGCGGTGCGGACCACCAGGAGCTGCCCGAAGTCGCAGTCGAAGACGCTCTCGGCGGTGACGCGGGAGTCGATGCAGGTGAAGACGGCGGCACTGGGCGTCTGCCCGGGCGCGGCCACGCGGGCCGCGGTGATGTCGCGCTTGTACCGGGGCTCACCGGCCACGAATCGGCCGTTGCCTTCAAGGAGTGCGACCAGCGTGCTGGCGGCGTTGTGGTGCTCCATCAGCGAGGAGGCGGTCAGTTCTGGCACGCCCTGAATGGTGCCGCAGGATCCTTCCCCGCGCAAGCGGGACCGGCACTGGACACGCACCTTTTACAGAGCGCACGTTACCGTTTCGAGATCTGTTGGTCATTAACCAGGACTTGAAGCTCGCCTTACGGGACCTTATGATGAATATGTACTACCGCAATGGGATTCACCAGCGGATTCACCCCGAATCCGCTCGGCCGATCCGCGGGCCGTCAAAGCACTCCCTGGAGGACCCCGTGCGCACCTACGGCGACGGCTGCCCCGCGGCCCACGCGCTCGATCTCGTGGGCGAACGCTGGTCGCTGCTCATCGTCCGCGAACTGCTCCTCGGACCCAAGCGTTTCACCGACCTCCGCGCGGGCCTCCACGGGGCCAGCGCCAACGTGCTGTCGCAGCGGCTGCGCGAACTCGAGTCCTACGGCGTGATCTCCAAGCGGCGGCTCCCGCCTCCCGCCGCGTCGAAGGTCTACGAGCTCACCGAATGGGGCCGGGAGCTCGAGGGCCTGATCGTGATGCTCCTGCGCTGGGGCGCCCGGTCGGCGGCGATCCCGCTCGACGCGCCGATGGGCGCGGACGCGCTCATCCTGTCGATGCGCAGCCTGTTCCACCCGGTGGCGGCGCGGGGTTTCGACGCCGCCTTCGAACTGTGGGTCGGGGACCGGCCGTTCATCGCCGAGATCATCGACGCGCAGCTGATCCTCGCCCCGGGGCGGCCCGAGCATCCGCACGCGGTCATCCGCACGGACGCCGAGACGCTCAAGCGCCTCACCTTGGGCGGTCGCAGCCTCGACGTGTCGCTGCACGCCGGCCGCGTCACCGTCCAGGGCGATCAGGCGATGGCCGAGCGGTTCCTGGGCCTGTTCCGCCTGCCGGAACCGTCGCCGGCGTCGGCGGGGGCGACGCCGGGTCCCGCTTAGCGGATGACGCGGACCTCCCCCGTGCCGCTGATCTTGGCACGGCGGTCCGTGATGAGCATGTGGCCGGGCGCGTGGGTGATCGCGAACGGGAGCTTCGCCTTGACCACGGCCTCCTGCAGGGTGACGCCGCAGGCCCAGAACACGGGCACGTCGCCCGCCTCCAGGGCGACGCGGTCGCCGAAGTCGGGTCTGTCGAGGTCGCGGATGCCGATCGCGGCGGGCCGGCCGACGTGGACCGGGGCGCCGTGCGCGTACGGCATGTCCATGGTGATCGCCGCCGCGCGGTCCACCATCGCGGCCGGGAGCGGCCGCATCGAGACCACCACGGGACCCTGGAAGCGCCTGGCTCCCAGGCACTTCAGGGAGGTGCGGTACATGGGGACGTTGGCGCCCTGCTCCAGGTGGCGCAGCGGGATGCCGGCGCGCTCCAGGAACGGCTCGAACGTGAAGGTGCAGCCGATCAGGAAGGTCACCAGGTCGTTGCCCCAGAAGTCGACCACGTCGCTGCGCTCGGCGACGAGTGCGCCTTTGCTCCACACCTGATAGGCGGGGAGGTCGCGGCGCAGGTCGGCGCCGAACGCCAGATCGGTCCAGTACCGGCCCGGCCCGACCACGTCCAGCAGCGGGCACGCCCGCGGGTTGCGCACCGCGAAGCGGCGCAACGCGATCGCGTGGCGGGCCGGCACCGACACCAGGTTGGCCTGGACGTAGCCGTGCGACCAGCCGCTCGTCGTGGTGACGAGGCCGCCCCGGAACCTGGCGCGGGCCTCTTGAGGCTTGGTCTGGGCCTCGGGACGCTGTCTCGTGAACATCGCTCCTCCTTTGCTCGATACGTCGAGCATGGCCGCGGTCACGTCAAGACCTTCATGAGTCGTTCATGAGACAAAGAGCGGTATCTGCGCAGTCACCCTGCGGAAACCCTTTGCAACCGTTCCCAATTGATCATGATCTGCCCATAGACTGGAGCCGTCCCCGCGCAATGACGGCCGCACCTCGACTCCCCGGGAGGTGGACCGGTGGACTTCGGCATCCTCGGGCCCCTGCAGCTGGCTTGGGAGGGCCTGCCCGTGGCACTGCCCGGGCGGACCCTGCCCCGGCTGTTCGCTGTGCTGCTCCTGGAAGCCGGACACGTTGTGCCCCTGCCGAAACTGGTCGAGGCGCTCTGGGAGGAAGGCCCGCCCGCGACCGCGCGGCGGCAGATCCAGAACACCGTCGCGAGCGCCCGCGGCGTCCTGCTCCCCTACGGGACGAGCGAACTCGAGACCGTCGGCGACGGCTACAGGATGCGGGTGCGGCCGGAGAAGCTCGACTCGCTCCGGTTCCAGCGCACCGTCCGCATCGCGCGCGAGCAGGAGGCCGCCTCCGAACCCGAAGCGGCCCTAGTGAGTCTGCGCGAAGCCCTCGCCCTGTGGCGGGGGCCGACCCTCGCCGGGCTGGGCGGGCGCGTCATCGAGTCCGGGGCGCGCCGCTGGGACGAGGAGCGCGCCGCCGCCGAGGAGACCCGCGCCGAACTCGAACTCGCGCTCGCCACGGGCGTGTCCGTCGTGGCCGATCTGCGCCGCGTCCTCGAAGCGCACCCGTACCGCCAGCACACGGCAGAGCTGCTCATGACCTCGCTCTACCGCGAGGACCGGCCCGCCGAGGCCCTCGACGTGTACGAGTCGATCCGCCGCCAGCTCGCCGAGGAGCTCGGCATCGACCCCGGCCGGCGCCTCAAGGAGCTTCATACCGCGATCCTCCGCGACGACCCGTCGCTCAGGGCCGCAGCGCGAACCGAGGCGCCCCGGCCCAGGGCCGAACTGCCGGCGCCCGCGCAGCTGCCCTCGGACAGCATCCATTTCACCGGCCGCGCCGAGCAGCTCGCGGTCCTCGACCGACTCCTCGAATCGGGACCGCAGGTCGCCGTGATCTCGGGGATCGGCGGTTCCGGTAAGACGACGCTCGCGCTGCATTGGGCGCATCTGGTGCGCGAGCGGTTCCCCGACGGGCAGTTGTACGTGAACCTCCGCGGTTTCGACCGCACCCCTTCGCTCGCTCCGCTGGACGCGCTCGCCGGGTTCCTTCGGGCCCTTCGCGTCCCGACCGAGGCGATCCCCTCCGACATCGACGAGGCCGCCGCGCTGCTGCGCTCGCGCCTCGCGGACACGCGGACGCTGCTCATCCTCGACAACGCCCGCAACTCGACGCAGGTGCTGCCGCTGCTTCCCGCGACTGCGGGTTGCGTCGCGGTCGTCACGAGCCGCGGGCGGCTCCCGGATCTCGCGGCCGCCCATGACATCCGGCAGGTCACCGTGGGCGCGCTCGAGGGCGGCGAATCCGTGCGGCTCCTCGAGAGCCTCATCGGCGCCGAGCGCGTCGACCACGAACCCGAAGCGGCCCAGCGGGTCGCGGAGCTCTGCGGCGGCCTGCCGCTCGCGCTGCGCATCGTCGGCACCAACCTCGACGCGCAGCCAGGCACGACGCTCGCCGAGACCGCCACGGCCCTCGCCGGGCACGACCGGCTCTCGCGCCTCGCCGTCGAAGGCGACCCCACGACGACGGTGGCCGCCGCGTTCGACCTGTCGTACCAGGCGCTCGAGCCCGAGGAGGAGCTGCTGTACCTCAACCTCGCGTGCCTGCCGGGCACGGACTTCTCCAAAGGCCTCGCCTGCGCGCTCGTCACGTGGGAACCCGAAGCGGCCGAACGGCTCCTGGCGAACCTCGTCGCCGCACACCGCATCGACGAGTACCGGCCGGGCCGCTACCGGTTCCACGACCTGGTGCGCGAGTACGCCCGCCAGAAGGCCGAGTCGGCGTTCGACCCGTCTGCGCTGCAACGGCTACGGGAGCAGACCGTCGCCTGGTACGCGAAGGGCTCGACCCGGCTCCCGGTGCCGGAGTACCGCAACATCGTGGCGACCTTCCTCGAATGGAACGGCCACCCGCAGGTCTCCCGGCTGCTGACCAGGCTCATCGCGTTCGCCGACGCCGGGTACCGGGAGGATCTCACCGGCCGGCGTCCCCTCGCCGACTCGCAGTACGAGCTCTCCGAGCTCGCCGATGTCGCCGAGCGCGGCATCGCGACCGGGGTGCGGTCGGACGAGCCCATGGACGCCGTGCGCGCCTTCGCGCTCGCCGATGCCGTGGCCTATGCGTCCGGGGCCCTGCACCAGTCCAAGACCTACGCCGAGAAGACCCTGGAATACCTCCGGTTGACGCCGCACGGCGACGCGACGGGCAAGGCCCGCAACGACCTCGCCACGACGCTCACGCAGCTCGGCCGCTACCGGGAGGCCGTCTCGCTGCTGCGCGAGGCGATGCGCGCGGCCGAGCGGTCGGGAAACCGGTACGTCCAGGTCGAGGTCCTGACCTCGCTCGGCACGGTGCTTCGGCGCATGGGCATCTTCGCCGAATCCGAGACCTTGCTGCTGCAGGCCCGCGAGCTCGACGCGGCGGCCGAGGACGGGCCGACCACGGTCTACCCGCTGCTGTCGCTTTCGGAGCTGTACGCGGACCAGGGGCGCATCAGCTCCGCCGAGGAGCTGTGCCACGAGATCGCCGAGATGCTCCGCGACCATCCTTCGAAGTACTACCGGGCCCGGCTCTACTTCCGGCAGGCCGCGGTGCACCATGCGGACCAGGACTTTCCGCGCGCCGAGGCGGCGCTGCTGCACGGCCTCGAGCTGGTCGAGCAGGTCAACGCCTGGCGGCACCAGCTCGTGTACACCTATTGGCTCGCAGAGCTGTACGTCGACACCGAGCAGCTGGACCACGCCCGCGACGCCCTCGAACGGGCCTCGCCGCTGGACCGGTACGAGACCTCCGAGACGCTCGCGGTGAAGGCCCGCGTGATGTGCAAGCTCCACACCGCCGACGGCGACCTGCGGCGGGCGATCAGCATGGGCAGGCAGGCCTGCGACGTCTTCGCCGCCATGCCCGATCCGCTCCGGCAGGCGCGCAGCCTGCGCGCCCTGGCCGACGCCTACCAAGCCGCCGGCCACCCGACCGAAGCCGACGAGTGCCGAGAAGAGTCCCGAAACCTCCTCAGCGCCCTGGGCATCGACCCGGGCTGACCTGCGGTGTTTGACAGGCATCGTGTTTGACAAATGTTGTACAATGGCATCATGGCTATAGGTTTCCGTCCCACCGACGACGACGAGCGGATCATCGAGAGCTTCAAGCGCGAAGGCGAGAGCACCTCCGATGTGATTAGGCGCGGCCTGCGCAGTCTCGAACGCCTCGCCTGGGAGGAGGAGGCCCGGGCCGACATGGCGCGACTGGCGCTCGAAGACCTCTCCGACGAACCGGACGCCTGGGAATACGACCAGGACGGCAATGTTCGCGTGGTCGGCACCGAAATCGTCGTGCCGCGCCGCAAGCGAGCCGAACAATGATTCGAGGCGCGGTCTACCCCATCGACCTCGGCGATGCCAAACGCGGCCATGAACAGCGCGGTAGACGGCTGGGCCTGGTCTTGAGCACGCACCACGAGCAATGGAGCACGGTCATGGTCGTGCCGACCTCGACGAGCGCCCAGGCTTCCGCCTTCCGACCGGAGGCCGTCGTCGCGGGCCGCTCGACGCGCATTCTGGTCGACCAGATGCGGACCATCGACACTCGGTACTTCGTCGGCGACCTGGTCGACTTCCTGAACCGGGAGGACATGGAGCAGGTCGAATACGCCGTAGTCCGGTACCTGGGGCTCCTGGCCTGAAGCGACCCCAAGCCCGCACGGCCGCCCGCTTCGCGGGGCGGCCCGTTTCGTTTCCCGGGCCTTACTTTGGTCGGGGGTGAGTCCAGTCGGTCGACAGATGCGGGGCTAGTCGTCCCGTTTCTACAGTTGTCCCCACACCCACCGACGAGATGAGGGACGACATGCACGCGATCCGACAGCACGAATTCGGCGGACCCGAAGTCCTTGTGTACGAAGAGGTCGCCGACCCCGAGCCCGGTCCCGGGCAGTTGCGCATCGACAGCCGGGCCGCCGGGGTCCACCTGCTCGACACGACTTTCCGCAGCGGCGACAAGAACGGGCCGTACCCGCTCCCGGACCTGCCGATGATCCCCGGCCGCGAGGCCGCCGGGATCGTCGACGCGGTCGGCGAGGGCGTCGACGCGTCGTGGATCGGCAAGCGGGTGGTCGCCCATCTCGGTTTCGCCTCGGCCGGGTACGCCGAGAAGGCCGTGCGCGAGGTCGCGAACGTGCACGAGATCCCCGAGGGCGCCGGATTCCCCGAGGCGATCGCGATGATCGGCACCGGCCGGACCGCGCTCATGGTCCTGTCGGTCGGCCCGGTCACCGCCGATGACGTGGTGATCGTGCCGGCCGCCGCGGGCGGGATCGGGACGCTCCTGGTGCAGGCCGCCAAGAACGCGGGCGCGTTCGTGGTCGGCCTCGCGGGCGGGCCGCACAAGGTGCGGCAGGTCGCCGCCAATGGAGCGGACGCGGCGATCGACTACAAGGCCGAGGGCTGGACCTCGGTGCTGGACAAGGCTTTGGAAGGCCGCGAGGCGACGCTCCTGTACGACTCCGTCGGCGGTGAGACCGGCCGTGCCGCCTTCGACCGGCTCGGCTTCGGCGGCCGGATGGTGGTCTTCGGCTGGTCGGCCGGGAAGGCCACCGAGGCCACGGTCGCGGACATCGTGGGCCGCGGCCTCACCGTCTCCGGCGCGCTCGGCCCGAAGCTCCTCGAGAAGCTGGGCGGCCTCCGGGCCTTGGAAGAGCGCTCGCTCGCCGAGCTCGCGGCCGGGCGCCTGCGCCCGGCGGTGCACACCTTCAAGCTCTCCGAAGCCGCCGAAGCCCATCGCGCCCTGGAGAACCGGGCCACGACGGGCAAGGTGGTGCTGGTGCCCTGACGGGCGCCAGCGGGAACCGAAGCGGCGGAACCGGTTCGGGCTTCCGCGGCGCAGTGCTGGAAGTGATTGGAACGGCGGCACCCCGACACGGCTGGGGCGGAGGACCGGAATCGCCCGGCTCAGGGCCGGGCGGTTCATCAGACGGCGCGCAAAGCGCTCGTTAGCCGAAGCGGCGGAAGCGGGTTCGGGCCTCTGCGGTGCAATGCTCGGAAAGCCGGGAACGGCTGCGCCGCCCCGGAAGTCGTGATCCGGGGCGGCGCTGGAGAGCCGGGGCCGCCCGGCTCAGGGCCGGGCGGTTCGTCGGTCGGCGACCGTTAGGACGCCCGGGCGAGTTCGGCGGTCGTCAGGTGGCTGGGGACCATGACCTCGGCCTCGGTGTGGGCCCGGGCGAGCGGGACCGACAGCACGAGTCCGGCCAGCGCCAGGACGACGCCGACGAGGATCGGCGCGGTCAGGCTCAGCCCGGCCGAGAGCGCCAGGCCGCCGAGCCACGCGCCGTTCGCGTTCGCAAGGTTGAACGCCGCGTGGTGCAGCGAGGAGGCGAGCGACGGGGCCGCGTGGGCGCCGTCGAGCAGGAGCCGCTGCATGATCGGCCCGACCAGCGAGGAGGAGAGCGCCATGAGGAACACCCCGCCGATCGCCAGGACCGGGTTCGCCATCGTGAAGAACATCATCAGCAGGACGACCGCGATGGTGGTGAACGAGGCGAACAGGCCCTGGATCGGGGCCTTGTCGGCGACCTGGCCGCCGACGACGTTGCCGAGCGTGAGGCCGATGCCGAAGACCGCCAGGGTGATCGCGATGGCGATCGCGTTCAGGCCGGTGACCTCTTCGAGGATCGGGGTGAGGTAGGTGTAGCAGGCGAACATGCCGCCGAAGCCGACCGCGCCGGTGACGAGCGGGAGCAGGACGCGCTTGGAGCGGATCGCGCGGATCTCGTCGGAGGCCTTGGTGGGCACGATGACGCCGCGGGTGTCGGGCACGGTGAGCCAGATCGCGATGGCGGCCACGACGCCGAGCGCGGCGACGGCGGCGAAGATCCAGCGCCAGGAGAACTGGCCGATGAGCAGGGCGCTCACCGGGACGCCGACGATGGTGGCGACGGTGAGACCGGACATGATCCCCGAGATGGCGCGGGCGCGCCGCTCGTAGGAGACCAGGCTCGCGCCGACGACCGCGGCGGCGCCGAAGAACGCGCCGTGCGGGAGTCCGGCGAAGAACCGGGAGGCGAGCATGGTCCCGAAGTCGGGGGCCAGCGCGGTGACGAGGTTGGCGACCGCGAACCAGCCCATGAGGCCGATCATCAGGGGCTTGCGGGGGATGCGGGTGGTGGCGACGGTGAGCAGCGGGGCGCCGAGGACGACGCCGATGGCGTAGGCCGAGACGGCGAGGCCGGCTTCGGCGAGCGAGACGCCTGAGGAGGCGGCCATCTGGGGCAGGATGCCCATGATGACGAACTCGGCAGTGCCGATGCCGAACGCGCCGATGGACATGGCGAACAGGGGCATGCGCATGGGAGCAGCTCCGGAAGGAAGTGGGGCGGGTGAGAACGCTGAGGCTGTCACCGGGTGCTTCCTTGCCGTACCGGTCGCTGATCAAGATCGGGGGCGCTTGTCGCGCCTCCGAGACCAATCATAGATACACTCGTTGTCCGAGTAAAAGTCCGGGAGATGAAATTCCGGCGTGATGTCGATCGCGGTGCGGTTACTTACGGCGCGCGGGCGTTTCGAGGGTGACCGGCGTCGATGCCGTCAGCTTGGCGAAGGCGGCCGCCGTAGGCGAATCTGGTTGCGGCACATAGACGATCAGCCTGATCGCGGTCCCGGGCACGTCGAGCACCTGGCAGTCGAACTCCATCGGCCCGAACTGCTCGTGGACCACCCGCTTGGTCTGGACCCGCCGCACGGCCACCTGATGGTCGGCCCACATCTCCCCGAACTCCGGACTCGTGCGCAGCAGCTCCTCCACCAGGGCCCGGATCCTCGCGTCCTTCGGGCTGCGCGCCAACGAGGCCCGCAGGTCGGCGACGCAGTCGCGCATGAACGCCACCGAATGCGGGTCGGCCCGGAGGTGCGGGGCGTACGGCCCGGTGAAGTTGGTGCGCAGGAGGTTCCGCTCAGTCGGCTGCAACTTCCCGAGGTACCCCATCAAGGTGTCGGCGGCGGCGTTCCACGCGAGCATGTCGTAGCAGGCGTCGATCGCGTAGGCCGGAAAGTCGTCGAGGCCCGCGAGGAGGTTCCGGATCGTCGGCGGGACCTCGCGGCTCGACTCGGACTCGGGCAGCTCGTCGACGAGGTGGAACAGATGCGTCCGCTGGTCCCGGTCGAGCACGAGCGCGCGGGCGAGCGCGCCGAGGACCTGCCGGGAGGGCTTGGGTCCGCGGGCCTGCTCGAGGCGGATGTAGTACTCGACGGAGATCCCCGCGAGCTGTGCGACCTCCTGCCGCCGCAGACCGGGCGTGCGGCGGCGCGGCCCCTCGGGAAGGCCCACGTCGCCCGGCCGGATGGCGGCGCGGCGGGTCTTGAGGAAATCGGCGAGCTCGATGCGGTCCATGCTCCAATCCTGCCCCGTTTCCGGCTCGCGAGACAGGTACCGGAGGTACCACCATAAACGGTCCTCTTTGCAAGGCGCGCAATCGCGCGCAGGCTCGAACCATGACCGAGAACATCGCCATCATCACCGGCGCCAACAAAGGCATCGGCTTCGAAATCGCCCGCGGCCTGGCCAATAAGGGCCTTACGGTCCTGGTCGGAGCCCGCTCAGAGGAACGCGGCGAAGCGGCCGCCGCGCGGATCCGCGAGGAAGGGCTCGACGCGCGCTTCCTCCACTTGGACGTGACCGACGAGGACGTCGTCGCCGCCGCCGCGAAGCGCGTGGAGACGGAGTTCGGCAGGCTCGACGTCCTCGTGAACAACGCGGGCATCGCACTGGCCGACGGGGACTGGAACACCAGTGAGCTCACCGTCGCGACGGCGCGGAAGGTCTTCGAGACCAACGTCCTGGGGGTCGTCTCAGTGACCAACGCGTTCCTGCCGCTGATCCGCAAGGCCGAAGCGGGCCGGATCGTGAACGTCTCCAGCGAAGTCGGCTCGCTCGGCTTCATGACCGACCCGGCCAATCCGTTCGCGGCCCTCCAAGGCGGCGCCTACGGCGCCTCGAAGTCGGCGCTGAACATGCTGACCGTCTCCTGGGCCAAGGAACTCGCCCCCACCGGCATCAGGATCAACGCGATGACCCCGGGCTACACCGCGACCGACCTGAACGACAACCAGGGCACGCGCCGGCCCGAGGACGCCGCGGTCGCCGCCGTGAACCTCGCCCTCATCGGCGAGGACGGCCCGAACGGCGGCTTCTTCCAGGAAGGCGTCGAGTACTTCGAGGACACCGTGGTCCCCTGGTAGGCAACGGGGCGGCCCCGTCCCGGGGTCGCCCACCACCGCCGCGCCGGCCGTGAGAGGAAGGCCGACGGCGGCGCAAATCCATGAGCGCCAAAGAGAAGAGGCCCTGCATAGCAGGGCCTCGACCGTAGGGCAGGCAGGACTTGAACCCGCGACCGACCCGTTATGAGCAGGCTGCTCTAACCAGCTGAGCTACTGCCCCGAGCGGGCAATATCCTCTCACACCTTGTGGCCGGGCGGTGGCCGGAGGGGAGCGATGCGGGGGCAGAGCCGCATTGGAACGTCGCAGGGAATTCACAGGCCCCGAATGCACACGGAACCGACGTAGGGAACACAGGGTCGCTTCGAAGACTGTCGCCGGTAACATCTGAGCCACATTTGCAACGGTTCGATAACGACACCTGCAGTTGTTACTCAGCTCTCCATAAGATCCGACTCACTCCCGTCGTTTCGTGTTTCTCGAACAATCCACGATGCGCGGGTTCCGATGCCCAAACCTCCCGAGGGGGCCCATTGAGACGTGCAGTGTTGTTGCTGTCGGCTGCGTTCGCCGGCTTGTTGCTGGGATTGGGGGTGAACAGCAGCGCCACCGCCCAAGACGCCCTAGGCGTCCACGGCACCCTGGAAAACCAGCAGGACGAACCGGTAGCAGGGGTCACGATCACCGTGACCGATGCGGCCGGCACCGAGATCGCCACGGTCACCAGTGCCGAGGACGGCACCTGGGCCGTTCCGATCGAGGCCGAAGGGGACTACGTCGTGACCCTCGACGAGTCCACCCTGCCCGACGGTCTGCTCGTGCGCAACGGCAAACCCGAACTGGAAGTCCAGATCAACTCGGACCGGACCGTCCTGTTCCCGCTCGACACCCAACTTGCCCCCGGAGCCGATTCCGGCGAGGAGGAGCCCACCGGTGGCGCCGACTCCGGTGAATCCCCCGGCGACGACGAGTCCAGCGCCAACCCCGACGAGGCCGCCGACGGCGAGAACCTCGGCGAGATCGAGGATGAAGGCGGGGCCACCAGGGCCGTCAGCCTCCTGTTCTCCGGTCTCCACTTCGGGCTCATGATCGCCCTCGCGGCCGTCGGCCTCTCCATGGTCTTCGGCACGACCGGGCTCACGAACTTCGCCCACGGCGACCTCGTCACCTTCGGTGGCGTCATGGCCCTCCTGTTCAACATCACCTTCGGTGTGCCCGTTTGGATCGCGGCGATCGCCGCCGTCCTGCTCGGCGCCGCCTTCGGCTGGTTCCAGGACTGGGGCCTGTGGTCGCGGCTGTTCAAACGCGGCACCGGCCTGGTCTCGATGATGATCATCTCGATCGGCGTGGCCCTGCTCATCCGCTTCGCGACCCTGTTCTTCGTGGGCGGCGAACGCCGCCGCTACGACGAGTACGTGGGCCAGAAACCCTGGGACTTCGGCTGGCTCGTGATCACCCCCAAGGAGGTCGTGACCGGCTCGGTCGCGCTCGTCGTGTGCATCGCCGTCGGCCTCGCCCTGGTCTACACGCGGCTCGGCAAGGCCACCAGGGCCGTCGCGGACAACCCGTCGCTCGCGGCGTCCACCGGCATCAACGTCGGCCAGGTCGTGCGCCTGGTGTGGACGATCGGCGGCGCCCTCGCCGCCATGTCCGGCGTGTTCCTGGGCATCAGCGACGGCGTCAAGTTCGACATGGGCCAGCACCTGCTGCTGATGGTCTTCGCGGCCGTCGTCCTCGGCGGACTCGGGACCGCGTTCGGCGCGTTCGTCGGCGCCATGCTCATCGGCGTGTTCGTGCAGATGTCGACCCTCGTGGTCGCGCCCGAACTGAAATACGTCGGCGCGCTGGCCGTCCTCATCATCATCATGCTCACCCGGCCGCAGGGCATCCTGGGCCGCCGCGAGCGAATCGGCTAGGAGAGCGAAATGGATTGGCACTTCGTCTTCAGCCAGGCGCTCACACAGGCCATCGGGCCCACGATGCTCGTGTACGCGCTCGGCGCCATCGGCCTGAACCTCCAGTTCGGATACACGGGCCTGCTCAACTTCGGTCAGGCGGCGTTCGCCGCGGTCGGGGCCTACGGCCTCGCGCTCTCGGTGGTCGCCTTCGGGCTGCCGTTCTGGTGGGGCATCCTCATCGGGCTCGCCGCCGCCGTGGTGCTGGCGCTGCTCATGGGCATCCCGACACTGCGGCTGCGCGCCGACTACCTCGCGATCGTCACGATCGCCGCGGCCGAGATCGTCCGGCGGCTCTTCCGGGCCACGGTCTGGTCGGAGCACACCGGCGGCTCGGACGGCATGCGCGGCTTCTCGGACCCGTTCTTCGCGTTGAACCCGCTCCCGGAGGACGCGACCTGGTCGTTCCTCTTCGTCTCCATGGACAGCGGCCGACTCGCCGTCGACTTCGGGCTGTTCGACCTCCAGTACTCGCACCGCGACCTGTGGGTCATGACGGTGGGCTGGACGCTCGTCGCGTTCTTCTGCGTGGTGCTCGGCCTGCTCGTGCACAGCCCGTGGGGCCGCGTCCTCAAGGGCATCCGCGAGGACGAGGAGGCCGTGCGGAGCCTGGGCAAGAACGTGTTCGCGTACAAGATGCAGGCGCTGGTCATCGGCGGTCTCATCGGTGCGGTGGCCGGGTTCCTGTTCGCGCTGAGCCGCGCGAACGTCCAGCCGGACACGTTCTCGACGGACTTCACGTTCTACTTCTACGTGGTCCTCATCCTCGGCGGCGCGGCCCGGATCTTCGGGCCCGTGCTCGGCGCGGCGGTGTTCTGGTTCCTGTACAACATCTTCGCGCAGGGCCTGAGCCAGGCGATCAACGCCGACCTGATCTCCCCCGACCTGATCAACCAGACCCAGGTCGGGCCGCTCGTGTTCTTCCTCCTGGGCCTCGGCATGGTCCTGCTGCTGATCTTCCGGCCGCAGGGCATCCTCGGCAATCGAAGGGAGCTGATGCTCGATGTCCGATAAAGCAGAGCAGCCCGAAAACGCCACGCCCGAGACCGAGGCGGCCGCTCCCGATCCGCTGCTGCGGGCGGGCATCACCGCGGCGCGCGCGGCCCTCGCGGACGTGCCGCCCGAACCCGGTGCGCCGAAAGCGGACCCGATCCTGAAGGCCCACGGCGTACGCCGGGCCTTCGGCGGCCTGGTCGCAGTGGACGTGGAGCACCTGGAGGTCCAGAAGGGCACGATCACCGCCCTCATCGGGCCGAACGGCGCGGGCAAGACCACGTTCTTCAACCTGCTCACCGGTTTCGACCGGCCGAGCAAGGGCGAGTGGGTCTTCGACGGCCGCCGGGCCGACCGTATGCGCTCCTACCAGGTGGCGCGGGCGGGCATGGTCCGCACGTTCCAGCTGACGAAGGCACTCACGCGCATGACCGTCATGGACAACATGCTCATCGGCGCCGACGACCAAGTGGGCGAACGGTTCTGGGCCGGGCTCATCCCACCGCTGTGGAAGCGCCAGGAGGCCGCGAACCGCGAGCGGGCCATGGAGCTCCTGGAGCGGTTCAAGCTCATCGACAAGCGCGAGGACTACGCCGGGGAGCTCTCCGGCGGCCAGCGCAAGCTCTTGGAGATGGCGCGGGCGCTCATGCTGCGTCCGAAGATGGTGATGCTCGACGAGCCGATGGCCGGGGTGAACCCGGCGCTGAAGCAGACCCTGCTGGAGCACATCAAGGACCTGCGCGAGGACGGGATGACCGTCCTGTTCGTGGAGCACGACATGGACATGGTCCACGAGATCGCCGACTGGGTGGCCGTCATGGCGGCCGGGCAGCTGATCACCGAGGGGACGCCGGACCAGATCTCGGCGGACCGGCGGGTCATCGACGCCTACCTCGGCGCCCACCACGACGCGGCTCAGCGTTAGGAGACGACATGAGCGACAACGAAACCGAGGCCGGCATCGGCCCGACGGGCGTGCCCCTGGAGGCCGTTCCGGAGTCGGACACGGAGGTGTGCTCCCGCGAGGGGCACCTCGCGTCCTCGCAGAACGCGCTGCTGCACGTCGACGAGGTCACGGCCGGGTACATCCCCGGCGTGTCCATCCTCAACGGCACGGACCTGTACGCCAACGAAGGCGAACTGGTGGGCATCATCGGCCCGAACGGGGCCGGGAAGTCGACCCTGCTCAAGGCGATGTTCGGGCTCGTGGGGATCACCTCCGGCACGGTGACCCTGCGGGGCGAGGACATCACGAACCGCAGGGCGCACCAGCTGGTGCCCCTGGGCGTGGGCTTCGTGCCGCAGACGAACAACGTCTTCGCGACGCTCACGGTCGAGGAGAACCTCGAAATGGGGGTGTTCCTGCGGCCCAAGGCGTTCAAGGAGCGGTTCGCGTTCGTGACGGACCTGTTCCCGATCCTCGGCGAGCGGCGCGCCCAGCGCGCCGGGTCGCTCTCGGGCGGCGAGCGGCAGATGGTGGCGATGGGCCGGGCGCTCATGATGGAGCCCTCGGTGCTGCTGCTCGACGAGCCGTCGGCGGGCCTGTCCCCGGCGATGCAGGACGAGGTCTTCTTCAACACCAAGCAGATCAACCAGACCGGTGTCACGGTGGTCATGGTCGAGCAGAACGCCCGGCGGTGCCTCCAGATCTGCGACCGGGGCTACGTGCTGGACCAGGGCCGCAGCGCCTACACCGGTCCTGGTGCGAGCCTCATCGACGATCCGAAGGTGGTCGAGCTCTACCTGGGCACGCTAGGGAAGGCTCGCTAGAACACGGATAAGGCGATGCCCCTCGGGTCCTGTGGTCCCGAGGGGCATCGCCGTTTCTCATTGCGGTTCTTCACTACTCCTCGAGGTCGCCGAACGTGCAGGCGAGGTTCGCAACGGACAGGGCGATGCCCCTCGGGTCCTGTGGTCCCGAGGGGCATCGCCGTTTCTCATTGCGGTTCTTGACTACTCCTCGAGGTCGCCGAACGTGTAGGCGAGGTTCTCGTAGGTGTTGTCGGCCTTGTACTGGAAGACGCCGATGGTCGCGGCGGTGACGTCCCCTTCGGCGGAGAACTCGATCGGGCCGGAGTAGCCCTCGTAGTCGATGTCCTCGCCGTCGGCCAGCAGCTCGGCGCACTCGGTGAAGCCGGAGCACTTCGTGCCTTCACGGCTGACGTCGATCAGGTTGTTCTTGATGGTCTCGGAGTCGACCGCATCGCCCTGGATCGCGGCGAGGGCGGCGAGCACCGTGGCGTCGTAGGACTCGGGACCGTAGGTGAAGTCGACCAGGTCCGGGTCCACCTCGAGGAGGCGTTCCTGGATGCCGGCCGTGTCGGCGCCCGGGTAGGTGCCCTTGGCGCCCTCCATGAAGCCCGCGGGGAACTGGTCACCGTAGTTGGAGAGGTTGCCGTCCACGAGGTACCAGCCGACGTCCTGGGCGCTCATGCCCTCTTCGGCGAGGGCCGGGGCCAGGTTCACGATCTCGTTGAAGGTGATGAGGACGACGGCGTCGGCGCCGGAGTCGGCGATCCGTCCGGCTTCAGCGGAGAACTCGGTCGCGGCCGGGTCGTAGACGATCTGCTCGACGACCTCGCCGCCGAAGTCCGTGATGTTCTGCGCCGTGGCCTCGGCGAGGCCGGTGCCGTAGGAGTCCTGCAGGGCCAAGATGGCGATCTTCTCGTGGCCGTCGGCGATGATCGTGTCGGCGAGGACACGGCCCTGGAGGACGTCCGAGGGCGCCGTACGGAAGTAGTAGTCGCCGTTCTCATAGGTGGTGAACTCCGGCGAGGTGTTCGCCGGGGAGATCTGGACGATCCCCTCCTGGTAGAGCTTGTCGATGAAGCTCAGGGACACGCTCGACGAGGCGGCGCCGATGACGGTGTGGACGCCCTGGTTGATGAGCGCGTCCGCCGACTGGCTGGCGATGTCGGTGGTGGTGTCGCCAGAGTCCTGGTGAATGGCCTTGGCATCGCAGCCGAGCACACCGCCGGCCTCGTTGATCTCCTTGATCGCGAGGTCCACGCCGGCGAACTCGGGCGGGCCGAGGAATGCGAGCGAACCGGTCTGCGGCAGGATCGTGCCGATCTTCAATCCGTTTGCGTCGCAGTCACCGCTGCCTGAATCCGAATCGTCGCCGCAAGCGGCGAGCGAGAACGCTGTAATACCCGCTGTAGCCACTGCTAGCAGTGCCCGGGGGAAGCGCGACATGGTTGCTCCTAGGTTGTTCGAGAGAGGACACGCTGTTAGATGTGAAGGTTTGCGTGATCCGAGTTACACACTATGGCAGGCAGCGAGGTCATGACAGGGGTCGTGACCACACCCGATCCCGTTTGTGATGAGTCCGTGACCTTCTCGAACAGGTATTGCAATCGCAGGTCGACGATGTTGCGGCCGAGAGTCCCCCGGCACCGCCTCCCCCGGCCGGTTCCCCCGCCAGGGGGAGGCGGTTCGCCCGCACGCGGGAGGGAATGGGACCCCGAAACCGCGAATCTGAATGCATGACAACGCAACTGACGCCGCTCGCGACGCGGCCCACCCGCATCGGACGCATCACCGTCCTCGCCGCCTTCCTCTGGTCGCTGCTGGCCTTGCCGATCGGTCTCTGGCACCTCCTCGACCCCGAGAACGGCCCCTACGGCCACGAGAACTTCGAACCCACGATCCACCTCCCCGAAGCCCTGCCGGGCTGGATCGCCCCCGCCGCGCTCATCGCCGCCGGCCTCCTCGGACTCCTCATCGCCCGCGCCGAGCCGAGGCTCTGGCCGCTCACCGCGCTCTACGCCGCCGTCTTCGGCCTCCTGCTCACCACCGTCTCGCCGATGGCCTTCGCCGGCTACATGGCGGCCTTCGCGATCCCGCTCGCGGTGCTCGCCGGCCCGGTCCTCCTGGCCCGCGGCACGACCGCCCGCGTCATCACCGGCGCGGCGATCGCCGCGATCCTCATCGCGCTCATCAGCACGGGCGTCGTCGACCCCGCCATGTTCAGCGGCTTCGTGACCAACTTCGGCGACGCGCTCGCCGACCAGTGGGCCTACCTCCTCACGCAGGTCTGGACGGTCGCCGGCGGCGCCATCTGGACCGCACTGACCCTCCAGCACCTCCTGATGCGCGGCGACGGCACCGCCGAGCGCACCTGGCTCGCCCCCGAACGGGCCGCGAAGTGGGGCAGGACCGCGAGCTGGATCGCCTTCGCCTGCGCCCTCCCCTACGGGCTCACCCGGATGACCTGGCTGACCCCGTGGCCCTGGTTCGGCGGCCCCATCGGCGACGAGATCGACCCCGCCATCCGCGTCTGGGGCCTGCTGCTCGGCTTCGCCGCTCTCAGCGGCGGGGTGCTGTGCCTCGGCATGACGCAGCGGTGGGGCACGCGCTGGCCGTTCTGGATGCCGGTGGTGAAGGGCCGCCCGGTGCCGCCGATGATCGCGATCGTCCCTGCCTCGATGATGGCCGCGATGTTCACCTTCATGGCGGTTCCCTTCGCGGTCCTGGGGTTCCGCCAGGACGCCGTCGAACTCGTCTGGGCGTTCCCGTTCTACATCTGGGGCCCGGCCCTCGGAGCGGCGACGCTGGCTTACGCGATCCGCCGCGGCGTCGTCCTCCGATGATCAACTGAAGAGAAAGGGCGGCGGCCTCGGGGTCGCCGCCCTTCGTCGTGTGCGGGACCATGGCGGGGAAGCGGCTTGACCGATCCGCGATCGGCCCATAGGGTGAACGCCTGCAATCGATTCCAGATATATCTGCAAACTCTTGCAAAGGAAGCAATCTCATGCTCGACATCCTGGTCGTCGGCGGCGTCGGCGTCGACACCATCGTGCGCGTCCCCGAGATCGCGATCGGCGAAGGCGATTCGCAAGGCGTGGAACCGATCTACGACTACGTGGCGCACACCGGCAACGGGGTCGCGCTCGGCTGCCTCCACCTCGGCCTCGCCACCCGCTTCATCGACTACATCGGCGAGGACGAGCAGGGCGCGCTGATCCGCCGCCACTACGAGCAGCACGGCCTCGACTTCCGGTACCTGATCTCCCCCAACGGCACCTCCCGCTCGGTGAACCTGGTCGACGCCGGTGGCCGCCGATACTCCTTCTACGACTACCGCCACGACGGCGACCTGCGGATGCCCGCCGAGTTCTTCGGGCCGCACGTCGAGGACACCAAACACGTCCACGTGTCGATCCCGAACCACACCCGCGACGTCCTGACCGCGATCCCCGAGGGCGTGACCGTCTCGACCGACCTGCACGCCTGGGACGGCGAGGCCGAGCACCAGAAGGCGTTCGCGCTGCGCGCGGACCTGGTGACCCTCTCGAACGCGAAGCTCGGCGGGGACCCGGAGAAGGCGATGCGCTGGATCATCGACAACGGCCGCGCCTCGGTCGTCGTCGCGACCGACGGCGAGCGCGGCGGGTACGTGCTCGAACGCGGCGGCCCCCTGGAGCACTACGACGCGATCCACCCCGTCGCGGAGCTCGGCTCCAAGGTGGCGGCGTGGGCCGACTGGTCGCCGGTGGACTCGAACGGCGCGGGCGACGCGTTCGTCTCGGGGATGCTGTGGGCCCGGGCCAAGGGCGGCGACCTCGCGGCGGCGCTCGACGCGGGCCGCCTCGCGGGCGCGTACGCATGCCGCACGAAGGGCACGAGCACCGCGCTCATCTCCGAGGAGCTGCTGACCGAAAGCCTTGCGGCACTGAAGCAGTGAGAGCAACGGCCCCGGCTTCCGCCGGGGCCGTTCCTACTCCGCGGGCTTGTTGGCGGACATGGCCTTCGCGCGGGCGATCACGTCGTCGAACGGCGAGGGCTCCACGGGCACCGAGCGGATCTCCGTGCGCCGCTCGGGCTGCACCACGAGCATGAACAGGCCGCCGACCGCGGCAGCGACCAGCGGCGCGCCCAGGCCGATCTCGGCGGCGGGCCAGATGCCCGTGAACGCACCGGTGCTGATGAGGAACGCGGCCCAGACCGGAATCGCCCAGGCCCCGGCGAGCACGAGCAGGTCGCGGCGGCGGCGCAGTTCGGGGCGGATGAGCCAGACCAGGAAGTCGAGCCAGGCCCCCGAGAGCAGGAAGATCCAGACGTACCCGCCGTACTCGAAGCCCGAGTAGGCGCCGACCATGATGGACGGATAGGCGAACGCGACGGTGAAGAAGCCCAGCGGCAACCGGAACCGGCCGGTCATCATGACCGCGACGGCGAGCACGAGGACCGTGGTGAACACGATGCCCGCCACCGGGAAGCCCTCGAAGACGTTCGGGCCCTCCAGCGACGCCGCGATGGCGAACGGCGAGTTCGTGTACGGCACGAGGTAGGCGAGGAACAGCACCAGCGCGGTCATGATGTAGCCGAGCGAGAGCGCCGGCGCGGCCATGCGGGCCTCGAGCGGGATCGGCTCCGGTTCGACCGCAAGGGCTTCGCGCCGCCACGCCGAGAGCAGGGGCGCGGCGACGATGAGGATTCCGCCGACGGCGAGCGTCAGGTGCGAAGGGCTGAACAGGATCGCGAGGCTCGTCTCGACGCCGAGCACCTCGTGCCAGACCATGTCGGCGATCCCCGAGACGAGGAACAGCGGCACGCCGATCACGGCCGGTCCGTAGCCGTGCGGGACGGCGGCCATGCCGGTCCGCCCGTCGGAGCGGTGGGCGCGCACGAACATCCACGCGATCCAGGCGGCGGTGACGAAGAAGCCGGTGTAGAACGCCAGGTGCCACCAGGTGAAGAACGATTCGGCCCAGCCGCGGGCGTGGGCGTTGACGTCGAGGATGAGGCCGCCGAAGAACCACGCCGACAGGGCGGCGGTGATGAGGTCCTGCCACCAGGTGGCGAAGACGCGCGGCTGCCGGGAGTCGGTCAAGAGGTGCAACTTGTACTCCAGCAATCGGTCCAGGGGTGTGATGGCCATGACCTCATCATGGACTACCCGAACCATCCGCGCAATTCCCGATCTCGCGCGGGTTCGTTCACTCAGGACACTCGGTGAACGATTCCTAACGCGCTCGGGCGTTTCAGCGTCATCACCTTCGTGACGGGCCCGTCCTCCTCGGGCTTGTCCCGTACGTGCAGGAACCCGATCTTCTCCATGACCGCGATGGAGCCGGTGTTGGGCTCCGCAATGGTGGCGTGAACGGCGTCCAGACCGAGCGTTTCGAAACCGTAGTCGCAGATCGCCTCGGCCAATTCGGTGCCGAGTCCGCGACCCCAGGCCGCATGGGTGAGGGCGTAGATGAGCTCGTGGCCGCCGGGGACGACCTCGGTCGGCTTGATCTCGGCGTGGCCGACGTAGACGCCGTTCTCGCGCACGGCCCAGACGTCGAACTTGTTCACCTCGTAGACGTGCGTGAAGACCCGCCAGAACAGCGCCCGGTCCGACTCCTCGGATTCGGGTCCGTCGCCCATCCACTGCGAGACGCGGGTGTCCTGGAAGAGCGCGACGAAGTCCTCTTCGTCAGCGGGGACATACGGTTCGAGGACGAGACGGTCGGTGCGCAGCTCGGGTGTCATAAGGCGCGATGGTGCCATGGACGCGCACCGGCCGCAAAAGGTTTACGAGGCCGGTGTGAAGCGCACGAGGAAGAGCTTCGGCCAGTGCTTCCCGGTCAGGTAGAAGGTGCCCTCTTCCTCGCCGGCGGCGATGCCGTTGAGCACATCGGCGCCCGCCGAGTCCTCCGCGGGGAGCAGCCCGGCGGCGTCGACGACCGCGCCGACCTCGCCCGTGGCCGGGTCGATGCGCACGATCTGGTCGGTCTGCCAGAGGTTGGCCCAGACCTGGCCGTCGACGCATTCGAGCTCGTTGATCTGGGAGACCGCCTCGCCCTCGAGGGTGACCTCGACGGTGCCGGTCTCCTCGAAGGTCACCGGGTCGCGGAACGTCAGGGTCGACGAGCCGTCGCTCATGACGAGCTGCGTCCCGTCATAGCAGATCCCCCAGCCTTCGCCCTCGTACGCAACGCTTTCGACGATGTCGAGGGTGACCGGGTCGCGGCGGTGGGCGACGCCCTCCTGCCAGGTGATCTGCCAGACGTCGGTGTCGGTCAACGTGAGGCCCTCGGCGAACTGCTCCGCGGGGAGGTCCTGGGACGCGAGCACTTCGCCGGTGCCGGGGTCGACGATGCGCGCGTCGGATTCGCCGTAGAGGCCGGCACTCTCGTAGAAGACCGTGCCGTGCTCGGGGTGCTCGGCGAGTTGGAGCCCCTGCGTGAACGAACCGGCGTCGTGGTCGTAGGTCTCGACGACCTCGACCTGGAGTTGCTCCACCGCAGCGTCTTCGGGGACGGTCACCTGCTCCTCGGCGGCGGCGTCGCCGGCGCCGCACCCGGCGAGGGCAAAAAGGCCCGCGGTTCCGAAGGCCAGTCCGCGCCGCGTCGCGCGTTTCTCATCGAACACTGATCTCATCTCCAGCCGTCTAGCGGTATCGCTTCGTAC
Source organism: Glycomyces rhizosphaerae (assembly GCF_042647865.1). Lineage (NCBI taxonomy): Bacteria > Bacillati > Actinomycetota > Actinomycetes > Glycomycetales > Glycomycetaceae > Glycomyces > Glycomyces rhizosphaerae. The sequence goes on along the minus strand of NZ_JBHRWO010000021.1, from coordinate 104,728 downwards.
CGTACTGGTCATGACATACGAGGACAAGTGCTCGAACTCGAGCACTCGTTCCGATCCGGGGGGATAGACCGAACCCGGTGGCGCGGAGGATCGGGTTCCTGCATGACGGAATTGGGCCTCTGTCAATGCTTTCCGCGCCACCGGGTCACGGTCGCTGAGACGGTGACCTCGATCTTGTCGGGCAGTCCGGCCACGGCCGCGGCGAGCGCGGCGGCGTCGAGGTGGCGGGCGCTCGGACCCATCCCCACGAGCTGCAGGACCTCGTTGTGTCCCAGCCCGATCGAATAGTGAAGCTCGTCGGTCCGCTCGGCCTCGAACAGGGTGCCGAGTTGATCGGCGGTCCGCTGCGGTTTCGCAGGGTCGACGCTCAGCAAGTCCAAGGCGTCGACGAGTTCGCGCAGGTGGTCCTGCCGGGGGGTCAAGACCACCAGCGCTCCACCTGGGTGGAGGATGCGCGCGATCTCGTCGGCGTTGCGGGGGGCGAAGACGTTGAGGACCGCGGCGGCGGCGTCGTCGCGTACGGGCAGTCGCTGCCACGCGTCGGCGAGCACCGCGGCGAGTCGCCTCTGAGTTCCGGCGGCTCGCCGCGGATCGCTTTCAGCGATCACGCGTTTCGCGCAGCGCCGCAGCGCGTACTTCGAGGTGTCGAGCCCGATGCCTTCGCGCGAGGCGTCGACCGCCAGCGCCGCGGCGAGGTAATGTCCTGTCCCGCAACCGGGTTCGACGATCACGCCGGGCACGTCGGTCAGCGAGGCGTTCGCGACGGCGGCCATGAGCGGGTCGTAGACGCCCGAGTCGAGGAAGTCCTCGCGGGCGGCGACCTGGTCGGCGGTGTCGCCGGTGGTGGCGTTCGACCCGGGTGCGAGCAGCGGCGCGTAGCCCTGCTTGGCGAGGTCGAAGGAGTGCCCTTCGGGGCAGGACAGGCGCCGGTCGGCCTGATCCAGCGGTTGCCCGCAGTTGGGACAGGCGAGCGCGTCGAGGGCAGGCAGGTTCATTCGGCCGCTTTCGGATCGAGAAGCCGGACGAAGGCCCTGAATGCCGCGGGCATGTCGAACGACTCAGGCTCGTGGAGCCACTGGAACTGGAGACCGTCCATGATCGCGATGAGGAGCGGCGCGGCCTCCTCCGGGGTGAGTCCGGACGGGAGCCGGTCACCCCATTCGCGCCGGAGCATCGCGGTGAACGCCTCGCGGACGCGGCGGTAGCGGACCCGGAAGTAGTCGGCGGCGGGGTGGTCCTCGGTGACGGACTCGCCGAGGAGGGCCGAGAAGGTGCGCACGATGGCGACCCGGTTCGCGTTGGCCTCGACCACGGCTTCGGTGGTGGCCATGGTCATCGGGACGGTGACGGTGCCGCGGTCGGCGTCGGTCTGCTCGCGGAAGTCGAGGACGCCGATGAGCAGGTGCTCTTTGCTGGGGAAGTAGTGCAGGAGGCCTTGCTGGGTGAGGCCCACCTTCTCGGCGACGGCGGCGAGGCTGGCGCCGCGGTAGCCGCGTTCGGCGATGACCTCGATCGCGGCCTGGACGATCTCCTCGCGGCGGGCTTGGCCGCGGGCGCCGTGCTGAGCGGGCATGGGTGCCTCTCGTGAGCTGGACGTTCTCGGGTCCTCAGCATAGTTTGTCAAGATTAGGCCACGGAACCTACCGATCACTCGGTAAAAGTGTCACACTCCAAACGAGGAATCCCCCGTCGGGTCAAGCGGGTGCGCGGCGACCCGCGAGATGCCACGGTAGAGGCGACTAGAGAGAGGAAGCGCGGCATGAGCGACTGGAACGCGCCCGTAGACCGGCCGGAATACGCGGAGGCCGTCGAGGCGGCGCTGGCGAAGCTGGACCTGGAGACCAAGGCCGATCTCCTGGCCGGGATCGACATGTGGCGGACCCTCGCGGTTCCCGAAGCGGGTCTGCGGTCCATGACCGTCTCCGACGGCCCCATCGGCGTGCGCGGGCGCTTCTGGACCGCCGCGGACCCGTCCCTGGCGCTGCCGAGCCCGACCGCGCAGGCCGCCTCGTGGGACCCGGTCCTGGTGCGCCGCATCGGGAACCTGCTTGCGGCCGAGTCCCGCCGCAAGGACGTGGACGTGCTCCTCGCACCGACCATCAACCTGCACCGCTCTCCGCTCGGCGGCCGGCACTTCGAGGCCTTCAGCGAGGACCCGTACCTGACCGGGCGCATCGCGCAGGCGTATGTGGCCGGTGTCCAGGAGTGCGGCGTGGGCACCACGATGAAGCACTACGTGGGCAACGACGCCGAGACCGACCGGTTCACCGTCGACAACATCATCGGCGAGCGGACGCTGCGCGAGCTGTACCTGCGCCCGTTCGAGATGGTCACCGCCGCCGTGCGCCCGTGGGGTGTCATGACCGCGTACAACTCCGTCAACGGCCACACCATGACCGCGCACAAGGAGCTCATGGCCACCTTGCGCAATGAGTTCGGGTTCGACGGGTTCAACGTCTCCGACTGGGGCGCCGCCCGCCACACCGTCGAAGACATCGAGGCCGGGCTCGACCTGGCCATGCCCGGACCCTTCACCGTCTACGGCCGCAACCTGGTCGAGGCCGTCCGGGAGGGCCGCACCAGCGAGGCCCACGTGGACGACGCGGTGCGCCGCATGCTCACCCTCGCCGCCCGCGTCGGCGCCCTCGAAGGCGTCCGGGCCGCTGTCGACGAGCGCATCGAGGCCGTCGCGAACCCTGAAGCGCTGCTGCGGGAGATCGCGCAGCGGTCCTTCGTGCTCGCCCGGAACGACGCCCCCGAAGGCGGTGAATCGCCGGTCCTGCCGCTGTACGCGGACGCGGTCCACCGCCTGGCGCTCATCGGCCCGGCCGCGGCCGAGGCCCGCATCCTCGGCGGCGGCTCCGCGACCGTGTTCCCCAAGCAGGTCGTCTCCCCGCTCGACGGCCTCCGCGAGGCCCTCGGCGACCGCGTCCACTACGCGCAGGGCGTCGACCTGTTCGAGCAGATCCTGGCCGCCGACAAGGGCTTCGAGCTGACCGCCCGCCCGGTCCGCGTCGACGGCACCGAACTCCCGGCCGAGCCGCTCGCGAGCGGCGACGTCAAGTGGATGGGCTACCTGCCGGGCGACCTCCCCCAGGACGAGTTCCACCACGCCGTCCTCGAAGGCGTCTTCACCGTCACCGAGACCGGCGAGCACACCTTCGGCACCAGGGGTTTCGGCCACCACAAGCTGGTCATCGACGGCGAGGTGCTCTTCGACGCGGACCAGGAATACACCGGCGACGACCCGTTCGAGGCGTTCTTCGGCCCCGGCGTCGAGCGGGTGACGCTCCCTCTCGAAGCGGGCCGGGAGGTCCCGGTCCGCCTGGAGTTCACGCCGTTCGCCTTCCCGCCCGGGTTCCCGCCCTCAGTCCTGTTCGGGCTCATGCACACCGGGCCGCGCCCCGACGAGGACCGGCTCATCGCCGAGGCCGTCGACGCGGCCCGCAACGCCGAGGTGGCCGTCGTCGTGGTCTCCACCACCGCCCTCACCGAATCCGAGGGCTTCGACCGGCGCGACCTGCGGCTGCCGGGCCGCCAGGACGAGCTCGTCGCGGCCGTAGCGGAGGCGAACCCGAACACGGTCGTGGTCGTCAACACCGGCTCGCCGGTCGAGATGCCCTGGGCCGACGACGTGGCCGCGATCATCCTGACCTGGTTCCCGGGCCAGGAGGGCGGGCACGCGCTCGCCGACGTCCTGCTCGGCGCGGAGCCGGGCGGTCGCCTCACGACCACCTGGCCGAGCAGGCTCGAGGACTCGCCGGTGGTCCAGGTGGTGCCGAACAAGGACGGCGAACTCCACTACGACGAGGGCATCTTCATCGGCTACCGCGCCTGGGAGCAGCGCGACGGCTACGAGCCCGCCTACTGGTTCGGCCACGGCCTCTCCTACACCGAATGGGAGTACGAGGACCTGGTCGCCGACGGCGGCGAAGTGACGATCCGGGTCCGCAACAGCGGCCCGGTGGCCGGCCGCGAGGTCGTCCAGGTCTACCTGACCCCCGAGGTCGGCGTCGACATCGAAGGCGGCGTCGAGACCCATCGCCTCGCGGGCTTCCAGGCCATCAGCGCCGAACCGGGCGAGACCGTCGAGGTCACGATCCCGCTCGAGGAGCGCTCGTTCCAGTTCTGGAGCGAGAAGGCCCGCGCCTGGCGGACCGTGCCGGGCACCTGGGCGGTCGCCGTCGGCCGGAGCGTCAACGACCTGCGCCTGAAGTCCCCTGTCAAGCGGCCATAGCAGCGCGC